>JAAVFK010000018.1:0-380212 GCA_014800785.1 Bacteroidales bacterium | reverse complement strand
GATGATCGCCGNGATGGNTTCCGTAAGGACGACCGTCGTGACNGNTTCAAGCGNGACAGCTTCAAGCGTGACGACCGCNGAGANNGNTTCCGNAAGGACGATCGTCGTGACGGCTTCAAGCGCGANGGCTTCAAGCGNGACGACCGNCGNGACNGNTTCCGCAANGACGATCGNCGCGACAACNTCCGCAAGGAGGATAACTCGATAAGAACTGTGCCTAACAACGGCCCGAANCTCTCGGCTGATTCCGAAGTTCGATTNTCCCAATATAAACTNCGCTCCCGCCGCAAGAAGGAAGACCCGCAGGATGAGGATTGAGGTAGGCATGCCTTCGGCATGTTAGNNTGAGATNCTGTATGTTGAACCGGAACCTTAAATATGGAAAAAATACTGTTGCTCGGAACCGGAGCCCGCGAAAGCGCGCTTGCGTGGGCTTTGCTCCGTAGTCCCCGTCTGGAAACGCTATACACAGCTCCCGGAACNTATCCGGGAGCNATCCAGGCCACTGGCGTGGATCCGATGGACCCTCAGCAGGTCTATGACTTNGTCGTGCGCCACGGTGTGACGATGGTCGTTCCCGGTTCGGAGGANCTTATCGCTTCGGGTCTGGCCGACGCGCTCGAAGATCTCCCGGTGAGGGTNGTNGCCCCCTCCGGCGAGGCGGCGCGTCTGGAGACCGATAAGGAGTTCGCCAAGGAGTTCATGAGCGACTACGGTGTGCCGACACCCCGATGGATGTCTGTAACCTCCGATACTCTCGATGAGGGTCTGAGTTTCCTGAATTCGATCCATCCTCCCTATGTCTTGAANGCCAACGGAATGGCCCAGGGACGCGGTGTCCATATTGTCGATAACCTGGCCGATGCNTGCGACCTCCTTAGGGATATGCTCGACGGCCTTTATGGNGAGTCTTCCCACACCGTGATCATTGAGGAGTTTGTCCCGGGGCGCGAGTGTTCCATCTTCCTGGCCGTCAGCGNTGAAAGTTACAAGATTCTGGCCTCGGCACGCGACTATAAGCGNGTGGGTGTCGGCAATCGCGGTCCGAACACCCGCGGAATGGGCTCGGTTTCGCCGGCATCCTTCGCCGACAAGGAGTTTCTTGAGAAAGTCGAACAGACAATCATCCGTCCNACTTTGGCCGGNCTTCAGGACAAAGGACTCCCCTATCGTGGATTTTTATATCTGGGAATCATAGAGATAGGTGGAATTCCACTTCTGCTTGAGTATAACGTTCGTCTCGGTGATCCGGAGACGCAGGCGATCCTGCCCAGAATCCAGTCGGATGTCATCGACGTTATGAAAGCGATAGCAGACAACCGTGTCGACGANCTCGAAATAGAACTNAGTCCCGACCCGGCNGTGTCAATGGTTCTNGNGGCGCCGGGATACCCGGCTGATCCGGAACTTGGCAATCCCGTGAGTGGCCTGAGTGCAGCGCTCGAAACCGGCGCTCTCGTCTTCCCCGGNGAAATCGGCAAGGATGGCACCGGCAANCTCGTCACCCGNGGNCCGCGGATCGCGACCGTAGCGGCNGTNGCGCCNACNGTTCAGGAAGCCGCCGCAAAAGTCCGCGACGCCATCTCNAGNCTNCANTCACCCGGAGCCTTCTACCGCGAAGACATCGGCNNCGACTGACCCCGGCTCCTCCGAANGTCCCNGAAATCAACCCCAAAAACAAAGGAATAATGGCCCTTAGCCGTTTCTATTCAGGAAATCCGCCTCTCCCGACAACCCACATAGTGNTGATGGCTGTCATTGCCGCCGCGATGATGGCCGTCTCAGGTCTGTGGGAGGTCTTTCCGAGTCCGGAGGGCCCGATGGGAATNTGTNTNCCATCGCCGAATCTNTGGAACATTACTCCCGTGATCGGATGGTCGGTAAACACGTTCCTGCTGCTTCTGTGTGCCGGCGCGTGGATCTTCCTCAACAAGGAGTTTACNCTCGTGAAAGGTATCGATCAGCTTACCCTTGCCGCTTTCCTGATGTTCGTNGGCTCCAATCCGGTATGTACCGATTCTCTGACNACGGGCTCGATCCTGCTGACAGTAACCGTCCTNTGTNTGGCTATCCTTTTCGGAACAGCCCATGAGAGAAACTGCACACANCAGATATTCGCNATCTTCACCTTCCTTTCNGTCGGCTCGATGTTTCAGTATGCCTTCGTCCTGATGATGCCGGTCTTCTTCGCCGGTGCNCTGATGATGAAGGCAATGAGGGCCAAGGAGGTNGTGGCGATGCTGCTGGGGATAGTNGCCCCTTATTGGGTGGCCGTAGGTCTCGGTCTGGTNGAACTGACAGCCTTTCATCTCCCGGAGATCCATTTCGGTTTCGACTCGGTCGTGCCGGTGCCCAAGAGGGTAGTGCTCTGGATCAATATCGGTCTGTCGGGCCTTCTGGCCGCGCTGTTCAGTTTCTCCAACAGTATGGTGATGTTCGCCGGAAACAAGGAGACCCGCGCCCGCAANAATGTGATAACNATGTTTAANGTCGCGACATTGCTGTTTATCATCTTCAATCCGGCCAATATGGCGGCCTATCTGCCGGTCTTCTATCTGGCCTTCGCCGTTCAGGTAGGCAACCTCTTTGCCTACCACAATCTCCCGTGGCGCCGGACACTCCTCTGGTCGTTCGCCGGCCTCTATACGATTGGCTTCATACTGATGTTGCTTCTCTAAAATTCTATATACACCGGCGTAGACCCGGTGTCATCCGAATAATGAATTCTCAAAAACCTCTTTTCATAGTCGACGATAANATCCCCTTNATCAAGGGGCGCCTCGAAGCGGTCGGAGACGTCCGCTATGTNGATCAGTTCGGCTTCACGNCTGAAATCGTCAAGGATGCTGACGCACTTGTGATCCGTACGCGCACGCGNTGTGACGAGAANCTGCTCGGCGGTTCGNCGGCGAAGCTTGTCGCGACTGCNACGATAGGAATGGACCAGATCGATATTCCGTGGTGCGAGAGCCANGGAATCACCGTGCGGAATTCCCCCGGATGCAATGCNCCNGGNGTGGCCCAATATGTNTGGAGCGCACTCCTGCGCCTGGGTATGAAGCCGGGCGTTCATACGGTCGGGGTAGTGGGCCACGGAAACGTAGGTACCATTGTGGCCGACTGGGGCCGCGCTCTCGGNTTNGANATNCTTCTCTNTGACCCTCCGAAAGCGGAGGCGCAGACCNGTGAAGACCNGACGNCANGGGAGANCTATCTCTCCCTTGAGGAGGTACTGAAGCGGGCTGATGCCGTCACGCTCCACACGCCGCTCACGAAGTCCGGTCCTCATCCGACCTACCATCTGATCGACTCCGCGGCCGTGTCACTGATGCGTCCTGGCCAGATACTGGTCAACGCCGCGCGAGGCCCCGTGACCGACACGGAGGCTTTCCTCGACGCGATAGCAAAAGGCGTTAGGGGAGTGGTCGATACCTGGGAGGGAGAGCCGAAACTCGACCGCCGACTGCTCGACGCCGCCGAGATCGGCACGTTCCACATCGCCGGCTACTCGCGCCAGGGCAAGGAACGCGCGACCAGAATGGTCCTTGAGGCAATCGAGGACAAATTCGGGGTAGAGGTTGACAAGTCCGGCCTCGAAGAGGCCTGGCGTCCCGGTCGAACGGTTACCGACGAGGCGATCCTCGAATCCTATGATCCCTTCGTTGACGACCGCGCGCTTCGCGCCGACCCGGAAGCCTTCGACCGTCTCCGCGCCGACTACGACTACCGCTCTGAACCCCAATTCAAGGAACCGACACGATAAAAACGCACAGTCAAGGCGCAAAATCGCACCTCTCTCCGAAGAAAAAACCTCAAATGCTCCCTGAGCCTTAAATCAGATCCCCTCTATGGCCAAATATTACGTTGTCTGGAAAGGAAGACACCCCGGAGTGTATGATAACTGGGACGATGCCCGCGAACAGGTCGAGGGCTTTGAAGGCGCACGCTACAAAGGCTATGACTCCCCCCAGGCCGCCACGGAAGCCTTCCGCGGCGACAGCCGGAAAGGGGAGAGCCGCGACCTCGGCGGCATGTTGCGCGCGGCCAGCCGCCACAATATGCCAAAAGCCGGTCAGCCCGACTATTTCTCCTTCCCCGAAATAGACCTGAAAGGATGGGCGGTAGACGCATCCTGTATGGGCAACCCCGGAATAATGGAATACCGGGGTGTCGAGCTCATGTCGGGCCGGGAACTCTTCCGGGTCGGACCCTTTGAGCAGGGCACGAACAACATAGGGGAGTTCCTCGCCATCGTCCACGCCCTCGCCCTGATGGAAAAGACCGGAGACTGGCACACACTCTACACCGACTCGAAGACCGCCCTTTCATGGGTGCGCCGCAAAACCGTCAAGACCACCATACAACAGACCGAGCGCAACCGTTACCTCTTCGAGCTCCTCGGCCGAGCCCTGATCTGGCTCCGCACTCACTCCTGGCCCGTCAAAATACTAAAATGGCAAACCGAAGAATGGGGCGAAGTCCCCGCCGACTTCGGCCGCAAATAACCCATAAAACCGAATGGAACCACCAAAAACCATAAGCTTCCCCCTCCTAAGCGAAGCCCTGGCAAAAGCCGGAGCCGCCGCAATAGCGGCCGTTAGGGCAGAGGTGGTTTCCGACACTGACCGCACCCTCTTCGAAAGCTGGCTCGCCGAAGGTATGAACGCCGACATGGCCTATATGCACAACTGGCCCGACCTGCGATTCGACCCGAAAGCGATGCACGAAGGGACCCGCTGGATAATCTGTTGTGCCTTCCCATACACCCAGAACCTCTCCGAAGCCCCTCACATCGCTTCCTACGCCCTCGGAGATGACTACCATAAGGTTATCCCCAAACGCATACGCGAGGCCCTGAGAACGCTTGAAAACGACTTCAGCGCCACTGCCCGCATCTGCACCGACAGCGCCCCTGTCCGCGAACGCTACTGGGCCATCCGCTCAGGCCTCGCCCACCCCTGCGACAGCGGCCTCGTCTCCATCCCCGGCCTCGGAACCCAATTCTTCTTAGCCGAAATCCTGACCCCCTACGACCTGATCACCCCCCGGGCCCCCCAACCGCAGCCCTCCAAGTCTTTGTCGAGCGACACGAGCGAAGCTCGTGTCTCCAACCTCCAAGACTCCCCCGATACCTGTACCCACTGCGGAGCCTGCAAAAGAGCCTGTCCCGGCGGGGCCATCACAGGCGACGGAAGGGTAGACGCAAGGAAATGCGTAAGCTACCTTACAATCGAACACAAAGGTGAATGGACCGACGAACAAAAGCAGATAATGTCAAACCCGAAAGCCAAAGGAAAGCTCTTCGGCTGTGAAATCTGCCAGAGAGTCTGTCCATTGAACCGTCAAGTCCCCACGACCACCATCCCCGAATTCCAACCCCGCCCGACCCTACTAAGCCTAACCCCCGCCCAAGCCGCCGCTCTGACCCCCGAAGACTTCGCGACCCTAACCCGCAACACCCCCCTGAAACGCACCGGCCTCTCCGCCCTCCACCGCAACGCCACCCTACAATCTCCCACCTCCTAACTCCTCTACCCAATCGCTGCCCCCTCCCGGACTTTGTTGAGCGACGCGAGCGAAGCTCGTGTCCCAATTCTCAATCGAAGTAGACTTGACCTCACACTCCATAAAAAAAGGACGCAGAGATCTGCGTCCTTTTTTATGGGGTTGGTTTGAGGTGGGCGAGGGTCAGGGTCAGATGGCCCAGACGAGGTAGAGGGCGCCCCAGGTGAAGCCGGCTCCGAAGGCGGTCATCACGATGCGGTCGCCTTTCTTGAGCTTGCCTTTGTATTCGTCGAGACAGAGTGGGATCGAGGCGGCCGAGGTGTTGCCGTAGTGCTGGATGTTGACCAGAACTTTCTCTTCGGGGATCTTCACGCGGCCGGCTACGGCTTCGATGATGCGCAGGTTGGCCTGGTGCGGAACGAGCCAGTCGACGTTGTTGACCGAGAGGTTGTTGCGTTCCATCACCGTGAGGGTGGAGCTGAGCATGTCGGAAACGGCGTTCTTGTAGACCGCGCGTCCCTCCTGGTAGATATAGTGCTCGCGGGCATCGACAGTCTCGTGTGAGGCGGGTTTGACCGAGCCGCCGGCCTTCATCAGAAGGTTCTGGAGGCCCGAGCCGTCCACATGGATGTCCGCATCAATTATGCCGAGGGCTGGGTCATCCGTGGGCTCGACCATGACAGCGGCTGCCGCGTCTCCGAAGAGGGGGCAGGTAGCGCGGTCCTCATAGTCGGTCATCGATGACATTTTCTCGGCGCAGACCACGATGATTTTCTTGTAGAGGCCCGAGGTTATGTATGCTCTGGCAGCCTGGAGAGTAACGATGAAGCCGGCGCATGCAGCCTGGATGTCGTATGCGTATGCGTTCGAAAGATGGGTCTCGTGGGCGATTACAGAAGCTGTCGAAGGGAATCGGTAGTCAGGGTTTGAGGTGGCGCAGATCAGCAGATCGACTTCCTCGGGTTTGATACCGGTCGATTCGAGAAGGCGCTCGACAGCTTTTATGCCGAGGTATGACGATCCTTTCCCCTCTTCGTGAAGGATACGGCGTTCCTTGATGCCGACGCGGGTGGTGATCCACTCGTCGGTAGTGTCGACCATCTTCGAGAGCATTTCGTTATCGAGGATGTCGTCGGGGACGTAAGATGCGATACCGGTAATAATTGCGTTCTTCATCACTTGATACTGTAAGAGGAGAGACGGTTATATTGGAAGGAGAGAGAGCTATGTTAAACCGCCCGGACTTGCAGACCGGCATATTTTGGAATGCGGGCCGCGGCCGGGCGGAAGTCTGATCTGAGGGTATGGATCCGGCCCGCTGTGGAGCCGGAGACCGTAAATTAAACCTCAGCCTTTTCGATCACGAGTTTGCCGCGATAGTATCCACATTCGCCGCATACGGTGTGCCAGATGTGCCAGGCGCCGCAGTTAGGGCAGATTGCGAGGGTCGGGATGAGGGCTTTGTCGTGGGTGCGGCGTTTGGCCGTACGGGTGTGTGATTGTCTGCGTTTAGGATGTGCCATTGTTTAAACAATTGAATTTTTGAACCTTTCGTTACCCCGGTTTTCGAGGCCGGGTCTTCAGCGCCCCTTTATCTCCTCGGCGGAGCGGGAACGGAATTTGAAAGATTCCAGCTGTTATTTATTTTGTTATTTTTTCAAAAGGTTTGAAGCGGTATGAAGTTGTCGGATTCGATTCCGTTCCTCATGATCCTCTTCGGCGTCTCAAAACCGGTCCGGCTTGCCGACCTTATTCGTCGGACATCGCTTCGGAGTCAACTTCGTCGAGGGCTTCCTCGACCTCCTCGTCACCGCCGTGGCCGGAGTGTTTGCTCAGGACCGAAGCCATCGCCCGGTTGCACTTGCCCATCGGGTGGACGTGGCGCATGGGGATGGTGAGAAGCACGGTGTCATAGAGCAGATAGGCGACGTTGAGGAAGGGATCCGATTCGGGGATCACCAGAACGTCGTCCGAGTCGTCGCTGTATGTCTCTCCATACCTCACGGTGATGTGGTATGTCGTGTCTACTTCGTGGTCCAGCGGGTCCAGACAGCGGTCACATGGAATGTGGATAAGCCCCTTGCAGATGAAGGTGCAGTCGTACATTCCGTTTTTCTTGATCAGATCAAGGTGAACATTGACATCCGAGTCGATCACGTCGGGATTCTCCATGTTTTTGAAGAACTGAGTGTCGAGGTGGAAGTCCTGTTCATAGTGGCCGTCGCTGAGGCTGGCGAGAGGCACTTCGAAGTGAGTGAACTTTCCCAATTTTAAAACGTGTTTTAAAAAAGCGCCACAAAGATAACGAGTTCTTTGCTAACAGGCAAATATTTAGTGTTATTTTCACTAAAAATGGCCCATTTCTCGCTTTTCGAGGCCTAAAAACGGTAAAATTCGCTCCCGAAGCGTGACACTTCGGGAGCGAATCGATTTATCGTGACCTGCGGGCCGGAAGGCGCCGCGAGGGGTTGGATGTAGCTTTATTTAACGACTACTTTCACCGATTTGCCGTCGAGCGAAACGATGTACATTCCGGCGGGAAGATTCTCGGTTCCGGTCTCTATGCCTGCTGCATTGAAGACGCGTGCGCCGGCCGGAGCTTCGATGCGACCCTGCTCGCCACGTACGACTTCTGCCATCTCGATGTCGGCTACGGAGGAAGACATATTGTTCGGGTTGAAGCTTACGGTGTTCGAGGTTTTGGCCGAGGGGATCTCGTTGCCGCAACGAACGAATGCGCGCATGTTCTGGCTCCAGGCCGAGGGGGAGATGTTGCGTACGATCACCTCGTTGATGTCGCCCACCGCCTTGTTGTCGTAGCCGTCTACGGTATAGTAGCGGGTGCCCTGGAGGCGCTCGACGGTGAGGAAGTAGTTGGAGACACCTTCAACCTTGTCCCAGCTCAGGCGGAACTCGCGCGACGCGGCGCTGACGATCTCGGGCTGATGGAGAACGGTCACGTCTTCGATCTGCTTGATGATGTTTATGTCGAACGAGCCGGTTGCGTTAGCCTGATCATAGGTGATTCCGGAGATGACTGCTTCGAAAGAGGCGCCGACCGTGTTGACGGGAAGCTCGTTGAGACCACCCTTATAGATGATGCTGCCTTCCTGGTCGGAGAGACCGGGCCATACGGTGCTGCCGTCGTTGGTCAGAACCGGTACCAGACGTGATCTGCCCTGATAGTTGACCTCGTTGTTCATCCATTTGGTGCGGTCATAGTCGATGTGCCAGATAAGGATGCCGTCGCCGGGCAGAGCCGAGTCCCAAGAGTGGAGAGTGCGGTTCTCCATTACGAAATACTCGTTGCCGAAGTATGTATCAAGACCGGGACGTTTCATGCGGAAACGGTAGATCGTAGGTTCCTCGTTTTCTGCGATCGCCTTGGAGAGAGAGGGAATGTCATAGTGGCCTTCCGAATCGGGAGCGATATCGGTATACTCGAGCCATTTGCAACACCACTGCTCGTAGCCGTTGAAGAGCGGCGGACGGGTCGAATTGTCGTTATATGTTCCGTTGGCCATCACGTCCCAATATCCCGGAGTCTGGGTCGACTTGTCGTAGCTGGGATCATAGAGGTCGGGAAGACCGAGCACGTGAGCATACTCGTGGATGAACGCACCCACACCGTCAAGATAGGGGTGCGACTCTCCTTCAGGGAGTTTGCCGCCCAGAAGCTCGTTGGAGCAGGCGTAGGTCGCGAACTGCTTGCCGTCAAGATAGATCGGGCTCAGGCCCAGAGTGTAGCTGTAACAGTAGCGTGCGAAGTCCGACTGGTGGGGCCAGATGGTGTTCTTATAGGGAGAGTCGGCCTGGCCGTAGCCGGCGTAGAAGAAGAAGATGTTGTCGATCTTGCCGTCGTTGTCATAGTCATACTGAGAGAAGTCAACTTCGCCATCGAGTTTCTTCAGGGCTTCGTCAAGAGCATAGCCGAAGAATGCGTTGCTGCCTTCTCCGGGCATTCCGCTGCCGGCTCCGATATAGTACTCGGCGTTTTCGGAAACAGCCACGGGGCCGACCACGTCAAACGTTGGCTTGAACTTGCCGTTAGAAGTTGCGATATAGTAGTCGCGGGCAGAACCCTTGCCACCATATTTCGAGTAGCCCTCTTCGTTACACATGGCCTCGAACGCCTGTTTCGGGTTGGGAACGGTGAACTTGGTGTCTGCGAATTCGATGAGCACCACGAGGCCGCGGGTCTCGCCCAGACAGGGGTATGTGGTACGGCCGCTGTTGTCAAGATAGGCCATGCGCTTCTTGGGATTCTCGGGGTTCTCTACATAGAAGTCCGGAGTCTCGTCGCGGAGAAGCTGGATATTCTCGGCCTGGGCTTTGAGGGTGATTCCGTTTCTGACGGCAGGTGCCCAACGGTTCCCATTGTATTCGAGCAGAGTCTTTCCGTCGGCGCTGACAACCCACGAGAAAGCCTCGTCACCGTTTACGTATGCTTCAATTGAAGTGCCGTCGGCATTCATAAGCGTGCGCAGTCCGGTTGCGGCCGGTCGCGCCGAAGCGAGCAGCGGCAGCGCGAGGGCCGCCAGAGGGAGGAAATGTCTGATTTTCATTTCTGTTTTAAAGGTTATATGGGTCGGGCGAGAGACTGATGGAAAACCTTCGGTTTTCGGGAGATCGCTCCCCGATCCTGAATTTCGTTACAGGTTAGTTAAAAAATTGTGTTGTGCCCGCGTGGCAGGATTCGGAAAAATACCCTTCCGGCTCAAGCCTGCGAGTTTTTCATGGTAGGTCAGTTTACGCGCGTCGGACGCGCATTTTCAGGTTTAAGGTGGTCGGCGTCTGCACGACGCCCGGCGGGAAGACCCGCGCCGTTGGTACCTCCGAGGGGAATCGAACCCCTATCTAAAGTTTAGGAAACTTCTATTCTATCCGTTGAACTACAGAGGCGTCAAAGGGTGGATCCGGGACTCCCGGATGGCTCCGCGTGAAAGAGCACATGAAAGCCAATCGCAAATTTAACACATTATTTTGAACCGTCAAACACTTTTGGGGGTTGCCGACACAAAAAAGTGTTAAATAAAGTTGTAGGATATATAAACGCGCTTTCTCCGACCCCTCTTCGGGCAGGAAACGCATGAAATTTCACCCTCTCTCGGATCGTGTTACGGATGCAGACGGAGACGCTGACGCGGTTTGTCTTTGGCTTTCGGATTATAGCGGCGCAGGGCTTCCATCTTGATACCGAAACGCTGGGCGAGCGAGTGCATCGTCTCGTCGCGTCCTATGGTCGCACTCCGGAGGTCCTCCGGTCCCTCGTCATGTTTGGCGACGAGATAAACCTCTTCCCACGGGCGCACTTCGCAGTCGGCCTCCATATCATTGTTCGCGAGCAACGTTTTCACGTCTATCCCGAACTCGGCGGCGAGCGAGGAGTAGGTGTCGCCCGGCGTCGCGATCACATAGTGAAGTCCCCGTGAACGGCGTACCACATGGCTCGACGCTATCATGTTGCGGATGAACTCGGCCGTCTCCTCGATGTCGCGTATATGTCCCGTGTCGTAATTGTAGAGACCATACTTCTCGATGATGGTCACCAATATGTCGGCATAATGCGGATTGGTAGCGTATCCGCAGGCCTTCAGCCCCTTAGCCCATCCCGTGTAGTCGGTCGGATCGAGCTCGAACAGCGAGGCGTAACGCTTACGCTTGAGGAAGAGAGAATGATCTTCGAAGCTATGTTCAGCAGAGTCATATACGCGGAAACACTCGTCGACCGCGTCGTCGGTGCGCAACATCGTGTCGCCGGTCCAGTCGCGGTGACATTTGATTCCGAAATGGTTGTTGCCCTCCGTGGCCAGAGTCGAGCGGCCGGCGGCGCTTTCGAGCAGACCCTGCGCGAGCGTGATCGAAGCCGGAATCCCATGTTTCGACATCTGGGCTACGGCCATCTCGGCGAAGTTATCTATATAATCCGTATATGTGTCGGCCGGCACCTGGAAAACAGCGAGCGCGACAGCCGCCAACGATGTCAGAATACGTTTCATAAGTAAGTGTTCAAATTTAATTTATACAATATGCGAGCTTATTTTTGAGGCGATTCCGGCGCGGAGCGAAGGAGAATATAAACATATTCGACTGAGCGACAAGTCGGAAGCGGCCAAAAAGAAGCCGCAGATTGTATAAAAGTTTTTTCTTCACTTACTATCGGTTAAATTTGAACACTTACTTATGAGCTATAAACGTGTGGACGAGGCCCTATATTGTACGATTCTTCGCGTCGCTCATCACCGATTCCGCCCGGAATTTGTTAATCTATATATCCCCCCCAATCATATTCCCCCAATCCCGGAACCTCCTAAAATCGGATATCATGAAAGAAAAAGAGATAAAGACCTCCTATAAGGAGTACAGCTTCGACGAACTCCCTCCCGAAGAGCGCCATCTTGTTGAGAAAGCAAAGGAGATGACGCGCAAGTCCTATGCACCCTGGTCAAAGTTTATGGTAGGCGCCGCCATATTGCTCGATAACGGCGAGATCGTCTGCGGTGCGAACCAGGAGAACGTGGCCTTCCCCTCGGGCACCTGTGCCGAACGTTCGGCCTGTTACTATGCCGGGGCCAATCATCCCGGCGTTCCGCTCCGTAAGATAGCCATCGCGGCGCGCAATCTCTCGAAAGACGAGACCCTCGGTTTCGAAGAGAGCTTCGAGAAAACCCCGGTTGCGCCCTGCGGTGCATGTCGTCAGGCTCTGATCGAATATGAACGTCTCTACGGACCCATCGAGGTGATACTCTACGGCGCCGACTCAACATATGTAATTCCGAGCGTATCGGCCCTGATGCCCTTTACATTCATCGATTTCTAAGGACATCTGTATCCAAGAAAAGTTACGGAGTCCTTGAGATGTTCCCTCAGAGGCTACCTGTTCTTACGGATGTGCTTGAAGCGGTTGTGGCTCCATAGCCAGTATGGCGGATCACGACGGATTGAGGCTTCGAGAAGATGATAATATTCGTCGGTGATGCTGTGAGGCTGCGGCATCACCGACGCGTCCTCACATATCTTTATAAACCGACCGCAGTAGCGCCCGCGGCCGAGGCGCACCATGTCCACATAATAGACCGCCGCCTTGAGGCGACGTGAGATTTCTTCGGCGCCGGTGATGGCGTCGGTCTCGTGATGAAGAAAACGGAGCCAGTGGCGGTCGCGGCCGCTGGTCGGCCGCTGGTCGGCGATATAGCCTACGATCGAAGTTTTTCCGTCACGCTTCCATGTGACCAACTGACGGAGTGTGCGGGCCATCGGTATGCAATGCGCTCCGAAGCGTTCGCGCAGACCGAGGAACAACTCGTCGAACGTCTTGTTCGTCAGAGGATGATAGATCTGGCCGCAGACCACATCCTCGGGAAAGTGGAGCGGAAGCGACGATACCCACTCCCAGTTGCCGTAGTGTCCGAGATAGAGCGACACATCGCGGCCCGACCGCAGATTGGCTATGACCTCGTCGATGTTCTCGAAGCGCATGCGCTCCTTCATCTCGCGTTCCGACATCGAGTGGAGCCGCAGGGTCTCGACGAAATAATCTCCCAGGAAACGGTAGAAGCGCCGCGCCGCGCGGCGTCTCTCCTTTTCAGAGAGTTCGGGAAGACACGACGCGAGATTGCGGTCGACCATCTTGCGTCGGTAGCGCACCACATCGTGGGCAAGCCACGCCAGCACGGCGGCCACACCGTAAAGCAGGGGCAGTGGGATACGAGACGCCCCCCACATCAGACCATTCAGCAGAGTCGGGATGGCTTTCATTCAGCAGCGGTCGTTGCGGGCTCTTCGGGTTCTGCGGTTTCCTGTTGGGCGGCGGGTGTGATCGGACGTTCCGCATAGACGCGGGTGGTAGTCTTCGGCACAACCTTCTTGGCCACAGGTGTAATCAGTTCTTCGGGTGCGGGCGCTTCATGATCGAGCCGGTTCAGCTTGAGCGAATGTTCCTTGTTGTCGCGGCTGTAGGTCCGGGGCAGTTCGATTTCGGCGAAGGGACGTCCCGCGCTGTCGACCATCTCGTAGCGTTTATCACCCATGATAGAGATCTTCGCACACTCAGCGTTGACCGGAATCACCATCTCGTGGCGTTCCAGATCATAGACGCCGAGTCCCTTGCCGTTATCCACGGCCAGATAGGGCTGATGGCGGTCGAGAAGATAGAAATTGACATATTCCGGCGGGAGGATCACGTCATACCGGTCTGCCAGTCCGTAAAGCTCCACGTTCTTGTCGGGATTGTAGGCCTCGATGACCTTCACGCCGTATGGAGAATAGTCATAGGCGCGGTAGTGTGATACGTATCTGTACTGGGGTCTGGGAACGAAGCCGTAGCACATCACTACGACACCGAGGGCGAAGATACCCATCAGCTTGCGCCAGCCTCTGCAGGCCATCGCGAATCCGGCCAGCACGGCGATTACGCCCAGGCCGAGGGCGACCCAGTTCAGAATCCAGGGAGCGGCGGGAAACCAGCAGAGCAGAGCGAGACCGACGATCACGGTCACGCATCCCCAGGATCTCACATTCTGGCGGCGACGTCCCTCGCGACCATAGTCACTGAAACTGCGCGAGCTGCGGGAATTGCCGCTCGAAAAGGCCCAGAGAAGCCAGAGCGGGAGGGCGAGGATACCGGCGATGACCAGTCCCCACTCCTGATAATAGCCTATAAGGGCGGCGATCACCCACACGGCGATGAACACCGCTATCTTGGAAATATTCATTTTTGGCAAGGGTTAAATCGAGGAGCGTTCGACTGCAAAGATAAGAAAAAATCGGATAGAAAACAAAAGTGGCTGTAACTTTGAGGTTACAGCCACTTTTCAGAGAAGCGGAGAGAACGAGATTCGAACTCGTGGTAGGATAATCTCCTACGTCAGTTTAGCAAACTGGTGGTTTCAGCCACTCACCCATCTCTCCTTGAGATCGCAAAATTGGCTTTTGCGACTGCAAAGTTACTAACTCTTTTCGGAATCTCCAAATTTAATCGGCCGTTTTTTGCGTTTTTTAGCAAATAAACGGCCGATTTTGATTAAGATCTTAGGCTTTTTCCTGTTTCTTGGCTTTCAATTCAGCCGCGAGGGTCGCGGTCAGAGGCTGTGAGCGGCCCGAACCGCGGACATAGCTCTGGGCCATCCCCTCGGGGAGCTCGCCCTGAATCTCCACCACGTCGTGGGGATAGGGCTCGACGGTCAGACGCAGGATCTGCTTGCCCTCCGGACTCTCCTCGGGAAGATATTTCACACGGCCGGTCACGATTTCGTTTCCGCTCTTCGTCCCCGACTGCTCGCGGAAGGCGTTGTCGAGGAAGCGCATGATGTGCTGTTTGTAGTGGTCCATATCGGGCGACGAGATATAGCGCAGTCTGAAGAGTTCCTGGAAGTCGGAGGTCAGCCCCTCGGCGAAGCCGAAGTCGTTGACGCCGATCAGCAGCGACCCCCCCTCGGTCGAGTTGAGGAACGCGCAGACCGCCTTGATGATTGCCCACTTCTGGCCGTCGGGGTCCGCGACGAGGTTGTTGCGTCGGCGGTTGAGCGGCGGGAACACCACCGAGAGCTTGAATTCGAGCTGTTCGCTCTCATCGCCATACCACTTGCGGTCCGAGAGTATCGAGCGGTATTCGTCGTCGACCCCGAGAGTGACGGCGATCGTGCGCTTGATGTTGTCGAGTTCCTTGGGGCGGATGATGCCGGCGAGATTGTTTGACGCTTCGATCAGTTTGGTCACACGTCCGATGAGGTCCGTGTCGTCGGAGTCGATCGACGTGCGGAGCTCGTTCTCGCCGCTGTCCTCGATTCCGGGAGTGATGTATCCGCGGAGCTGTTCGAGCATTCTGGAGCGTCGGGAAACCGCCTCCTTATCTTCGATTTCATCCGGATCGGCGAGGGGCCGGATCTCGCGGCCCTGGGCGAAGTCGACGAGGCGCGAGAGGTAGAGCATCTCGTGGTGAAGGAACTCATAGTCGGCGTCGCGGCCGGCGATATGGCAGGCCACCGCCGCGCAGAGAAGGTTGTCGAGGCGCTCGCGGCTCGTGCGCGAGACGTCATCGGCCAGCGCCGCCATCGTCTTGGCTATAATGTCGGCCCCTTCAGCTGAGAGGGGCTTCCAGGGGTCGGTCGAATCCAGGAAGTGGGCATACTGGTCGTTGCAGTAGGCAAGGAAGCCGTCGGCGAAGTCCTCGTCGGCCTCCTGACGTCCGAAGGACTCGATTTCCTCAGTCGCGTCGAGTACCGGCTCGGCGTAGACGTAGAAGTTCGGACCATCTTTCTTGGGAGCGTCGTTATAGGTCCTGACGGTGATCGGAAGACCCTTCTCCATCGCGTCCTCGAATGCGTCGAGTTCCTCGTCGCTCAGGGCCTCTATCTTTTCCTTGGCTATACCGATTCTCAGTCCGTTGGAGGTGATCCACTGCGTTCCGCCGGGATACTGCCGGTCATAGAAAGCGGAGAGTTTATGGTTGGCGAGCTCGCAACCGAGTTCGCGATAGTGGGTCTCGAGATTGTCCGACATCTCGAACAGACACTTGTCGTTCTTGTAATATGTCACCTGGACTATATCGTCGACCTGGATATATTCGCGAATCGTGTCGAGCGAAGGCCGGTGGTCGGGATCGAGCTTGATGTAGACGTTGCCCTGAATCTGTTTGTAGTTGGGGTCGATCGAACGGACCACCATCTTGATACCGGTCTTGGAAACCACAACGGCGGGAACGATATCCCCCTCAGTATATTCCTTCAGACGCCTGGTGACCGACGGCTTGAACTCGCTGAGCGAACGCATGAGGCCGGTTCCGGTCTTGTAGGCGGTCGAGAAGTCCGAAAGACGCTCGAGCTCACTGATCTTGACTTTCAGCTCCGCCATACCGCGCGGTGTCAGACCCGCGCCGCCGAGAAACTGCGTTCTCGGTTTCCTTGTCTTATAGTCGGTGAGGTTGAGGGCTGAGACGGCCACCCCTCCGTCGGAGGAGAGGACCATGAGGCCCCGGTTCTCAATGAAGAATTGGTCGTCCGGACGCGAGGCGGGTTTGAAAGTGGTTTCCGCAAGACGTTCGGCGAGGATGCGCGGATTCAGCTCGCCCGCTACTGCTCTCCAGGAGAAGCCGACCTGCTGGGGTTCACGTCCGGCGGCGCAGAGGGTTATCACGCGCCACAGACCGGCCTGTGTCCCCTGCGGAAGATCGGGGAAGGCATTGATGAGGATGGCCGCGAGGGGCATCAGAAACGAGGTGGCGGAGGCGTTCTTCTTAATCCGGCCCAGTGCTGTTGCTCCCAAGAGGGCTACCACCTGATTGACCGGAACGCTGAATTTCGGGGGTTTATGATAAGGTTGTGAGGAAAAATCGTTTGCAAAATCGAGAGAGAGATCACTCATACAGTCGAGTGTATCGTCATAATCCGGGTTCGGTTTGCCCTGTCTGTAGGGATATTTTTGCAAATACTCGATCAGTTCCTGGAAATTTTCAAGAATATAGTCTTTACGGACTTTCAACCAAAATGGAGGAGGAGTAATGGCATTGTCAGGTTTGGACTTGTAATTGGGATAAAAGGACATAGGTTTAAGTTTAAGATAGATTTAAAAAATTAGACATTTCATTATATATAAAGTTTAAATAAAAACTCAGGCCCCGGACGAAAAATCCGGAGCCTGGAAAAATCATGATTTGGATTTGATGTAGGAGTCGATGGCTGCCGCCGCTTTGCGGCCTGCTCCCATCGCGAGGATCACGGTCGCGGCGCCGGTGACGGCGTCTCCGCCGGCAAAAACGCCCGGGCGGCTTGTTGTTCCGTTCTCGTCGGCGACGATACAGCCGCGACGATTGGTCTCAAGACCCTTGGTGGTGCTTTTGATCAGCGGGTTCGGACTGGTGCCGAGTGCCATGATGACTACGTCGCAGTCGATCGTGTGCTCGCTGCCTTCGACGGCTACCGGAGAGCGGCGTCCGCTCTCGTCGGGCTCGCCGAGTTCCATCGAAACACACTCGATTCCTCCGACCCATCCCTTGCCGTTGTCGATCACTCGCACGGGGTTGGTCAGCATCCGGAACTCGATTCCCTCCTGCTTGGCGTGGTGGACCTCTTCGACACGTGCCGGAAGCTCGGCCTCCGAACGGCGGTAGACGATCACCGACTCGGCTCCGAGGCGGCGTGCGGTGCGGACAGCATCCATAGCTACGTTTCCGCCTCCGACGACTACGACCCTGCGGCCTGTGTAGATCGGTGTGTCGTAGTCTTCGTCGTATGCGTGCATGAGGTTGGCACGGGTGAGGAATTCATTGGCCGAGAAAACACCGTTGAGATTCTCGCCTTCGATGCCCATGAAGCGCGGAAGTCCCGCGCCTGAGCCTACGAAGACCGCGTCATACCCCTCGCGATCGAGAAGGTCGTCGATGGTCATCGTGTGGCCGACGATCACGTCGGTCTCGATCTCCACGCCGAGACGGCGCACGGCCTCGACCTCTCGGGCGACGATTCCCTCTTTCGGAAGACGAAATTCGGGGATACCGTAGACGAGAACACCTCCGACTTCATGGAGCGCCTCGAAGATCTTCACCTCATATCCCGCCTTGGCGAGGTCCGAGGCGCAGGCCAGACCGGCCGGCCCGGAACCGATGATGGCCACGCGATGGCCGTTGCGCTCTGGGGGCGCGGGAGCCTCTTCGGGAGTGTGGGCGATGGCCCAGTCGCCGGCATAGCGTTCGAGCTTGCCGATGGCGACAGGCTCACCCTTGATTCCGAGGACGCACGCGCCCTCACACTGGGACTCCTGGGGGCAGACACGTCCGCAGACCGACGGCAGGGAACTGTCGCGTGCGATCACGGCGGCCGCTCCGGCCTCGTCTCCTTCGGCCAGACGGGCTATGAAGCCGGGGATGTTGACATTGACCGGACATCCCTCGACACAGCGCGGACGCTTACAGTTCAGACAGCGCGAGGCTTCGAGACGCGCCTCTTCGGTGTCATACCCGTAACAAACCTCTTCGAAATTGGTCGCGCGGACCTGCGGATCCTGCTCGCGAACGGGAACGCGACCTATCTTGTTAGCCATTGCATTCACATTTATGATGGTGTTCCCGTTCCGCGGGATCGGTTTTGCAGTTGTCGCGATACATCGCCTGGCGACGCATAGCCTCGTCGAAATCGACTTTGTGGCCGTCAAATTCGGGTCCCTCCACACAGGTGAAGCGGGTCTTGCCGTCAACCGTCACGCGGCAGGCGCCGCACATTCCGGTTCCGTCGACCATCAGCGCGTTGAGGCTGACCATAGTCGGGATGCCATATTTCTTGGTGGCCAGCGAGGCGAACTTCATCATGATCATCGGGCCGATGATCACACAGTGGTCATACTCCTTGCCCTGACGCTCGATCAGATCTTCGAGAAGACCGGTGACCATTCCGTGGAATCCCTCGGAGCCGTCGTCGGTAGCCAGATATACGTTGCCGACGTTCTTCATCTCGTCGACATAGGTGAAGAGATCCTTGGTTTTCGCGCCGATGATCACGTCGGCGGTCACGCCATGTTCGGCGAGCCATTTTACCTGGGGATAGACCGGAGCGGTTCCGACACCGCCGGCGATGAACAGGATGCGTTTTTTCTTGAGTTCCTCTTCCGGAAGCTCCAGAAGGTCCGAGGGTCGGCCGAGGGGGCCGGCGAAATCGGCGAATGAGTCGCCCTCATTCATCTCGTTGATCTTGGCCGAAGAGTATCCCACGGCTTGGGTGACGATCGTGACAGTACCCGCTTCGCGGTCATAGTCGCAGATAGTCAGGGGAATCCGCTCTCCATATTTGTCGGTCCGCACTATGATGAACTGGCCCGGTTCGGCCGATTCGGCCACTCGGGGTGCAGCCACCTTCATCTCCGTGATGTTCGGACTCAGAAAGCGTTTTGATACAATCTTGAACATGATATTAGGTTGGTTATTCAAATCTTTTCAGTACAGCCGGGCGAAAATCTCCCGGTTATGGGTATGTATGGTTTCTAAAGATCGTCGAAGAGACTGCTCTGGCGGCTCTCCGGCATACGTCCGAGATGGCGGTAGGCCAGCTCGGTCACTTCGCGTCCGCGTGGCGTGCGCTTGATGAAGCCCTCCATGATCAGATACGGCTCGTAGACCTCTTCGATCGTCTCTGCGTCTTCGCCGAGAGCGGTCGCGATGGTCGAGAGTCCGACCGGCCCTCCCTTGAATTTGTCGATCACGGTCAGCAGAATCTTGTTGTCGATCTCGTCCAGACCGTAGCGGTCAATGTTGAGTGCTTCGAGGGCATGGCGGGCGATGNCGAGATCAATCACGCCGCTACCNTTGACCATGGCGAAGTCGCGCACGCGCCGGAGCANAGCATTGGCGATTCGCGGCGTTCCGCGCGATCGCAGGGCGATTTCCAGAGCGGCGTCGTCGGCGATTCCGACGCGTAGAAGCGACGCCGAACGTCTGACGATTCTTTTCAGCACCTCNTGGTCATAATATTCGAGATGGCAGTTGATGCCGAAGCGGGCGCGGAGCGGAGAGGTCAGAAGGCCCGAGCGGGTCGTAGCCCCGACGAGGGTGAAGGGGTTGATCGCTAACTGTACCGATTTCGCACCCGGCCCCTTGTCGAGCAGGATGTCGATCCGGTAGTCTTCCATAGCCGAGTAGAGATACTCCTCGACGATCGGGTGGAGACGGTGAATCTCGTCGATAAAGAGGACGTCGCCCGTCTCGAGCTGCATGAGGATTCCCGCCAGATCGCCCGGCTTGTCNAGCACCGGACCCGACGTCACCTTGAATCCGACGCCGAGCTCGTTGGCGATGATGTTCGAGAGAGTCGTCTTTCCGAGGCCCGGAGGGCCGTGGAGAAGGGTGTGGTCGAGGGGTTCGCCCCTCATCTTCGCNGCCTGGACGAAGACACGCAGGTTCTCCAGAATCTTGGCCTGGCCGCTGAAGTCGTCAAACGCGAGTGGTCGCAGCGCCTTGTCGACGTCGCGTTCCGTGGCGTTGATGCCTTCGGCTCCGGAGTGTATATCGTAGTTATCCATTGATGGTCATTCTTTGTTTTTGTCTGTCTTGCGCGGTCGGCCNGGTCCNCCTCTTCTCGGNGAGGAGATTTTCCATTCTCCGATAGTTCGCCGGTCTGACGAGAAGTTGACGCCGATCTCGAAGACTTTTCTCGGGTCCCCTTTGAACTGGAGGGCATACTGCTTGGACTTGATCTGGTCCAGGGCCTCGCGGGCCGTAGCGTCGAGCTTGAATTCGAAGATATAGATGAAGCGGTCGGTCTTGACGAGAAGATCGATGCGTCCTTCCGACGTGGCGTATTCCGTCTCGACGTCGAGTCCGATCAGTTTGGCGAGCATGAGGAAGGCGTTGTGGAGATTCTGTTCCCGGTCAACTTCCATCCTGTAGCTGATTCCGCTGAAGAGCGAGCTCAGCCGTTTCATGAACTTCTCGGGCTCTCCTTCCTCCAGATACCCGACGAGGTCCGATATCACTGCTTTCGTGTTCTCCTTCTGACGGTTGATCGAGAGGTAATAAGGGAGAAGAAACTCATACAGTCCCTCCTCGACCTCAATGTTGGGGATTCCCAGGCGNAGCATGTTGTTGGCCCGGTTATACTCCTTGATCGTCAGATAGCCTGTCTGGAAGAACAGGGGGGCGAGGATGTCCGAATCGGGGATGAGACCCGAGAGGGATGACTCGCTGCATCGGTAGTCGGTCANCGACGAGAGCTCCACGTTATGGCGGATCAGCTGTTTGAGGAGAATCGTCGGTACTCCCGACTCGACCCAATAGGGACGGATGTCGAGCTTGCGGAAGGCGTTGAGGATCGAGTACGGATTGTATATGTCCTCCACCTTTGCCGTGAAGCGGTAACCGTCATAATATCGTTTCAGCTCCATCCGGATCTCCTCCGCGTCCCGGTCGTAGGCATTGGCCAGATCCGAGATTCCCTGGGAGAAATATTCGGTCAGCTCGCTGCCCGTGATTCCGCAGACNGCGCTGAACTGAGTGTCGAACGAGAGGTCGTTGATATTGTTGAGACCGGAGAAGATGCTGACNTTCCCGAATTTGGAGACCCCGGTGAGAAANACGAGCTCCAGATAGTCGGCAGAGGTCTTGAAGTTGGCGTAGAACGCCGACAGTTTCTTGCAGAAAAGGTCATATAGCGGGCGGTCGTTNAGCGAATCGACCANCGGGCGGTCATATTCGTCGACGAGCACCACCACGCGCTTCCCCGTCGCTTCATAGGCCAGACGTATGACATTCTGGAGACGCAGGGGTACTTCGGGCGCGATGTCGGTGATTCCGTAGANCGCCTCCCACTTCTTCAGATAATCGTCGAGGATAATGTCGAGTCCCTCCGGCTTGTCAAACTGTCCGAGATTGAGATCTATCTTCAGCACCGGCCACTGTTCCCAGTCCCAGTCGAANTTTTCGGCCGCCAATCCTTTNAATAGCTCGCGNCGTCCCTCATAGAAGCATTCGAGNGTCGAGAGGAANAGNCTCTTGCCGAAACGGCGCGGGCGGCCGAGAAAATAGTAACCCCCGTGAAGGATCTCGTCGATAAACATAGTTTTATCGACGTACACCATACCTTTCTCGCGGATCTTGGCGAACGACTGTTCGCCGATCGGATAAATGACACGTTGGGACATATCGGCCTGAATTATAGCGCCCGCAACACCTCGAGCCGCTTTAATTCGCAAATTTAACGAATTTCCACCGGATTACCAAACCCATATCGCANACGNCAGGCNGCAGNCGCCNGGACCGCNNNCGTCCCCNNNTGCNCCCCAAAGCCCCCACCGAGTCTTTGTTGAGCGACACGAGCGAAGCTCGTGTTCCGAAAGCNCTCCCGCCGCTCCGCTTTGTCCCCTCCGCCACCCGCTTTATTATGTAATGTTCCTGGACGCAACCGGCAGCCAAGACTCCGAAATCATCCTTTGAATGCGTAGAGAGGAGGGCTGTCATGGCCGTTCAATCAGGACATCGTCGAGACTCCGCGAGCGGGTGCTGAAATTGGCGCCGATCAGGAAGATCTGTCGGCCGCTTGCTGCGTTACGTAGCCAGTAACGCTTTTCTCTAATTTGATCCATTGCTTTCCGGGCGGTAGAGTCGATCTTGAATTCGAAAATATACACATATTCGGGGGTCTCTACCTGCAGATCGATACGTCCGTTTGAGGTACGATCTTCCATTTTGGCGAAATATCCGAGAAGGGTAAAGAGAAGATAGACGGCGTTTTGAAAATGGTCTTCGGACGTTCCTTTGTCTCCATAAGGTACGTCTGCGATCAGACTTTCCATTCGTTTCATGAATTCCTCGGGACGGCCTTCGCGGACATCCATGACGAAATCGGGTATGGTAAAGCCGGAGCCCGAAGTCATTTCCGGAATATAGGCATGGAGCAGGAAATCGAGAAAACCGCGTTTGACTTCCTCGTTCGGATATTCGAGCAGATAGGTCTGGAGGTCTTTGTGATATTCCTTGATGGTCAGATAGCCGGCTTGGTACAGGACCGGTACCGGATCGGGACTCAGTAGTCCGGCGCTCTCTAGAAAGCGACGCTCAACCATGACGGGGGAGATATTTTTGAATGAGCGTCCCTGGCGTCTCAGCAGTTTGACAAGATAGGTCGGGGTGCCTGAATCGAACCAATAGTCTCCCATATAGTCCGATGCGAAGACATTGACCAAGCTGAAGGGGTTGTATATGTCCGGTGATTTNGCGGCGAAGTGGTAGCCGTCATAGCGTCGGCGCAATTCCTCGCGCGTTTCCTCGATAGTCAGCTCCATTTCCCGGGCCAGGCGTTCTATACCTGCACCGAAATATCGATCGACCTCTTCGGAGGTTATGCCGCAGACAGCGGCGAACTCATTGCTGAAAGAGATATCCCGAAGATTGTTGAGGTCTGAAAAAATTGAGACTTTCGAGAAGCGGGCCACACCGGTCAGCAAACCGAGCTCAATATAGGGATCCATCGTCTTCAGATTGCTGTAGAACGCTTTCAGCTGAGAGCGGTAGATGTCGGCCAGCTTGGGGTTATCGATAGTGTTGAGCAGAGGCTTATCATATTCATCGACCAGAATTACCACTTTTTTCCCGGTCTGTTCGTAGGCTTGCCGGATAAGATATGCGAATCGTTCCTCAGGTGCGCGGTCTCTCCTTGAATAGCCATACCTTGTTTCCCATTCCTCCAGATTGGCATTTAGTTCATCAATAAGGGAGCGATCATCCTTATACTCGCGGTTATTTAGGTCAAGATGGAAGACCGGATGCGGTTCCCAATCGTCGGTCAGCGAATCGAGTGCGAGCCCTTTGAAGAGGTCGCGCATACCGAGATAATATGCCTCGATTGTAGACAGGAGCAGACTTTTCCCGAAACGGCGTGGCCGGGAAAGAAAATAGTATTTGTTGTCATTGATGAGTCGGAATATGTATCCGGTTTTATCCACATACGCATATCCGCCTTCCCGAATTTCCCGGAAACTCTGGACACCGATTGGATATTTCACCTGCTCAGTCTGTTTCATAACGCGAATATACTACATTTTTAGGGAGTTCGCAAAATAATCGGCTGTCGACACGTCTGAAATGTCACGGACGGCGCTAAGAGNGTCACTTGCCGAAGCGGTGACGGTCGCGGTCGGTTTTCTTGCGGAGNGTGGCCTCGAAGGCGGTGGTCAGATCGATGCCGGTCTGGTTGGCAAGACAGACGATGACCCACAGGACNTCGGCCAACTCCTCGGACAGGGCCTTGTCGAGGTCCCCTTTCTTGGCTACCTGCGGTCCGTAGGTGCGCACGATCACTCTGGCGAGCTCNCCGACCTCTTCGGTCAGGATCGCCATATTGGCCAACTCNGGGAAGTAACCTCCCCCGATCTCGCGGATCCAGTCNTCGACCCGCTTCTGCATTTCTTTTATGTCCATTATTCGTTCGGATAGTTGATGAATAGGAGATAGGAGCCNCGGGCGCGTATACGGAAACGTGACGCGGTTGTCTCGTTGAGTGTGCCTTGCCAGAGGCGATCGAAGTCGCGGAGAGGGTAGCGCAGTCCTTCGGCTTCCAGNCCGGTGGCGNCGAAGCTNAAAATGGAAACCTGCGTCCCGACAGGAGCGGCGAACTCNCGGTCATCTCGGGCCGGGATGAAGACCCCGTAGTCCGTATATGCACGAGCCTCGATTCCTTCGGCCAGATAATCGACGAGNAGGCTTATGTTGCCGAACGTGTGGTCCTCGCGAAGCCCTGTCGCACCGAGAATCGCAATGTGACGGCAACCCTTTGATGCGAGATAGCGCACGGCTTTGGTCTGGTCATTGGTNTCCTGATCCGGAAAACGGCGGACGATAGCTCCGAACTTCTCCCGGATCTCAGCAGAGAGTGAATCGCAATCTCCCACGATGCGCCACGGGNTTCGGCCCGAAGCGATNAAGCGNTTGGCTGCCCCGTCGCAGCACACNACCCGGTCACACTCACCGAGCCATCGGAGAGCCCTCGGATTCTTCGGGAAACTCCCCGCATCTATGATCACCGCATCCGGCGCAAACTNTTGCGCGGAATCTGTAAAAGTCGTCTTATCCATATATTTNNCCCTCTTATCATTGNTTTTTGNCCTCTTGTCTGANATTGNAGTNGATCATCATCCGTTTCCATCGGAGGTATCCGAAGCCGGCNACGATGGCGTAGAGGAGATAGAGNCCGGCTGTGAACCACAGCTCCTTGTAGGCGTAGAGCACAGCGCAGGCGACNTCGGCCACAAGCCAGACAAGCCATTGCTCAAGATACTTCCGGGCCAGCATCCACATAGCCGTGATGCTCAAAGCTGTCGTGAACGCATCGGCCCAGGGCACGGTGCTGTCCGTGAAACGGCTCAGGATAATTCCTATCACGAGCCACAACCCCGCACAGATAGCTCCTAAAGGAAGAAGCAGCCGGCGGGGTGTATGGNCTATCGTCAACGGTGCCTCCGTNTCGCNCTCCTTAGAGCCGGTCCGGTGCTTGNGCCCGACGATCCAGCAGACCAGACCGTAGACGGACGCGAGTATATAGTAGACACTNATTCCGAAATCGGCGTACAGGCCCGCGTNCCAATAGACGTGGAGATAGACCGCCGGCATCGCGATGCTGACGATCCAAAGCCAGACGTTGGCCTTGAATTCCAGATAGAGGTAGAGCAACCCGAGGGCTGTCCCNACAATCTCAAGATAGTCCATATTCTATATAACACTTGTGAGTCGGACAATATTGGGCGCGAATGTACGTTTATTTATGGAAGCCGGTTGAACCTGTTCGTCAACCGGCCCCTAATAAGCCTTACTCAGCAAACAAATTGACACTGGGAAGTGTTAAAAAATTGTGTTAATTATATGACACCGGGTCTGTGAAATGACGGACCTGCCAGCCGAAGACCTGCCGTATCATATCAGGGTCCGACGGGTGGAACCCTGAGAAGCCGTTTGAATCCGACCAATTCTTGTGATCGGATTGACTTCGGCCCGAAAAACACAAATCAAAACGAAATTTCAACAATTACCACCATGACGCATAACGACAAACAGGCCGCTCCGCGACGTCTGCGGAAGAAAGACCTGTATGACAAAATAATGGAGTTTCTCCACAAGGAGAACCGCCAGTCCTTTAACTATAAGCAGATCGCCTTTGCCATCGATGCTAAGCATCCCTCCAATCGTCTTGACATCATCAATATGCTTGAGGATCTCGCAGCAGCCGATGAAATCCTCGAGGTCGCTCCCGGAAAATACAAGGCACATTCCAACCGCGGCAATGAAGCCGTCGGCTACTTCGTGCGCCGTTCCAACGGCCGCAATGCCGTCATCGTCGATGACGAGCAGATCCTCGTGGCCGAGCGCAACTCGATGCATGCCCTCAACGGCGATAAGGTCCGTGTGATGGTCTCCGCTTCACGCAAGGGTCAGGAGCCCGAGGCGAAGGTGCTCGAGATCGTTGAGACCAAAGACCAGGTATTCATCGGTACCCTGAAGGTCGAGAAGAACTATGCCGCTCTCGTGACCGACTCCAAGTTCCTCGCGGCCGACATCATCATCCCGCGCCAGAAACTAAAGGGAGGCAAGACCGGCGACAAGGCTATCGCCCGCATCACCGTCTGGAAAGATGACGAGATGAACCCCCGCGGAGAAATCGTCGACATCCTCGGTGTCAAGGGCGAGAACACCGCCGAGATGCATGCCATCCTGGCCGAGTTCGGACTCCCCTACAAGTATCCTGAGAACGTCGAGGCGGCAGCCAATAAGATCGATGCCGGAATCACCCCCGAAGAGGTCGCGAAGCGTGAGGACTTCCGTAGCGTGACTACTTTCACCATCGACCCCCGCGACGCGAAAGACTTCGACGATGCCCTCTCGATCCGCCAGCTTGCCAACGGCAACTGGGAGGTCGGCGTGCATATCGCCGACGTGACCCATTATGTCCAGCCCAATTCGATCATTGACAAGGAAGCGCGCCAGCGCGCGACCAGCGTATATCTTGTGGACCGCACCATCCCGATGCTTCCCGAACACCTCTCGAACGGCATCTGCTCCTTGCGTCCCAATGAGGAGAAACTGACCTTCTCGGCCATCTTCGAGATGGACAGCAAAGCCAATGTTGTCAACCGCCGAATCGGACGCACCGTCATCAAGTCCGACCGCCGCTTCACTTATGAGGAGGCTCAGGAGATTATCGAGACCGGCAAGGGTGACTTCGCACGCGAGGTCCTCACGCTCGACAAGCTCGCCAAAGAACTTCGTCGCCGCCGCTATGATGCGGGTGCGCTTGAGTTCGACCGTGCGGAGGTCCGTTTCGAGATCGACAAGGATGGCAAGCCCGTGAGTGTCTACTTCAAGGAGTCGAAAGACTCGAACAAACTCATCGAGGAGTTTATGCTTCTGGCCAATATCGCCGTGGCTGAATCTATCGGCAAGGTGCCGAAGGGCAAGAAGGCAAAGACATTCGTCTATCGTGTCCACGACAATCCGGATCCCGAGAAGCTGACTAACCTCAGCGGTATCGCCGCCCGTTTCGGTTACAAGATCAATCCCGAAGGCTCCTCCAGAGAGGTCAACCGCGGACTTAACCGCCTGTTGAAGGATGTGAAAGGCAAGGGTGAGGAGAATATGCTCTCCATGCTCGCCATCCGTTCGATGGCCAAGGCCATCTACACGACCGACAACGTCGGACACTACGGCCTGGCTGTGCCTTACTACACCCACTTTACGTCGCCTATCCGCCGCTATCCCGATATGATGGTCCATCGTCTTCTGGCCAAGTATGCCGAGGGCGGCCGTTCAGCTGACAAGGTCAAGCTTGAGGACCAGTGCCGCCACTCGTCGGACATGGAGCAGACTGCGGCCAACGCCGAACGTGCGTCGATCCGCTACAAGCAGGTCGAATTCATGCAGGATCGTCTCGGTGAGATCTACGAAGGTGTGATTTCCGGTGTCACCGAATGGGGATTCTACGTCGAGCTCGACGAGAATCTCTGCGAAGGTCTTGTGCCGGTTCGCGATCTCGCCGACGACTACTACGAATATGACGAGAAGAACTACTGTCTGATCGGGCGCAAGCACCACAACCGCTACACGCTCGGCGACAAGGTGAAGGTTCAGGTTGCGCGTGCCGACCTTGACCGCAAGCAACTCGACTTCGCGCTGATCTCCGACGACGGCAACCCCAACAAGCCCCTCGCCGAGAAACGTAAGGAACACGGGCGCAACACCCCTCGCAAGAAACAGCAGCGTCGCAGCAAGCGCTGACCCGGCCGGCGCCATCCGGCGCCCCCACGAAATAAACAGACCCCGCTGTCATCGACAGCGGGGTCTGTTCGTTTTCTGCGGATATCACTTTGGGGATACTGACGCATCCGGAGGTCTTAACCGACTTCGTATGAGCGTATGGGAGGGTGAAAAAGCAGAGACCGGCTCCAATAAAGGAAACCGGTCTCTTTGGGATAGGATGGATTTGGGGAGTAGTCCATAGGAGAGTCGAACTCCTCTTTAGAGAATGAAAATCTCTCGTCCTAACCGATAGACGAATGGACCAACTTATCGGGATGCAACCTGCGGTGGAGCGACGGGCTCACATTCCGATTGTATTTTTTAGCGAATCAATCTCGAAAAATTACTTCGCAAGCTTGTTTACGTGCTGCTGAAGACCGCTGCAGAGGTTAGCGGCTTTGTTCTTGGAGATGATGTTCTTACGGCCGAGACGCTGAAGAAGGGCGCTAACCTGGTTGAAGGCTGCCTGTGCTTCAGTTGCGTCGGTCATGCGACGAACGCGACGAACCGCGTTGCGAGCCGTCTTTGCCCAGTAGCGGTTCTCGAGTTTGCGCTTCTCGGACTGACGGATTCTTTTCAGAGATGATTTATGATTTGCCATCTGTTGATTGCTTTGCTTTCTTTTTGGTTTTTATTAGTACCCCATAGCAGAGTCGAACTGCTCTTTAGAGAATGAAAATCTCTCGTCCTAACCGATAGACGAATGGGGCGCCTTACACGAATTGACTCAAGATCTGATGGTCTCGCGTGCAATTTGCGGTGCAAAATTAGTCAGAAATTCTGAAATGACCAAACAATCAAGAGAAAATTTGATGATTTTCTTCATTTTTTTTACCAAATCCCGCTTTTTTGGTGCGTTTTAACAATTATTTAAGGATTCTGTAGCCTCCGTGGTGCTTTTTTTTGGTATTTTTGCGCGAACAAGTTATTGAACATGAATCTACGCGAGCTACAATTCCGATTTCGTGTCGGCGGCCGTCGACGTCCCCTGCTTCCTTTTTTTACCGGGCTTCTGCTGGCGGTCGGGACGTCGGTCGGCATGGCTCAGGTCCCCGTCGGACCGGGTCATGAAGAATTCGGTCGTCATGCGGCCGCTCCGCGCGCCCTAACACAACTGGCCGAGGCCGGCAACTGGCAGGGCGTCATCGACTATTTCGACCGTCTTGACACAAGGACTCCGGCGAACGCACGTCTCTTCGACAACCCCGAGTGTGGATACTACAGAGCGCGGGCCCTTTTCATGACCGGTGCGCCAGGTGCACGCGCTGCCCTCGAAGACTATGCGCGCTGTCATCCCGCTTCGCCCGCATACGCCACGGTCGTGATGATGGTCGGCGACTGCTGTTTCCTCGACGGCGATTACGCTGCAGCTCTCCGGTGGTATTCCGAAATCGATCCGGCCAAAGCAACTCTCAGCACGCGTGACCGCGACCTCTTCACATATCGTCTGGTTGTCTCCCGGCTGATGAACGGTCTGGCCGACCCAACCACTGCTGACCTTCTCGACCGTCTTTCCGACACGCCCGGATATGAATTGCCCGCTCGTTATTATAAAGCCTATTACGCTTATCTCAACCGCGACTATGACAAGGCCTACCGCGGATTTGAGAAGGTAGCCCAAGAACTGGCCGACACAAGCGCCGACGCCGAAGGGATGGCACCGCAATATTATATGGTGCAGATCCTCTACCGCAACGGACGGTATGACGAGGTGATCAACCACGGTCGCTCCCTGATGCGAAAAAATCGCGTCGAACAGCTTGTCCCCGAACTCAACCGTGTCGTAGGTCTCAGCTACTTCAAGAAAGGTGACACTGCCTCGGCCCGGGGTCTTCTCGACAGCTATGTGGATCACGCCGAGCGGAACGGATATACCCCCGCCTCGGACGCCGTCTACGCTCTCGGTGTCTGTGAATATGATGCCGGTGACACGGAGTTGGCTGCCAAACATTTCACATCGCTGACCGATCTTCAGGATATGACAGGCCAGGGAGCCTGGTATCATCTCGGCGAGATCGCGATGACCCGTGGCCGATATGACGAGGCCGTCATTGACTTCCGAAAGGCTTCTCGGATGGCCTACGACGGCGATACCGCCGAACGAGCCGCCTACAACTGCATAGCCGCTGTCACTCACGGCGGCCGCTCCCCATTCCAGAGCACGACCGCAATGTATGAGGATTTCCTCGACGAGTGGCCCGAGTCGCGCTATGCCGACAATGTCCGCCGCGGACTCTATCAGGCTTATGCCGCCCAGAGCGACTATGACAATGCTCTGCAGATCCTGCGTGCCATCAAGCACCCTGACGCCGGCGTGACCGCTGAACTTCAGAAACTGCTGTATGCCAAGGGTACGCGCCTTGAAAGGGCGGGACGCCACAAGGAGGCTGTCGAGGCGTTGCGCGAAGCCGTTTCCATAGGCGCCGACCGCAAGGTGACGGCCGAATCCTCGCTATGGCTCGGCGATGCCCTCTACGGAGCCGGGGACTATGCAGGCTCAGTGCGCTCGTTTGACAAGGCTCTCGCTTCGAAATCGGACATCACCGGCGAACGTCGCGCCGCCGCGCTCTATCAGCGCGGATACTCGAATATGAGGCGCGAGAGATATGCCGATGCCGCCCGCGACTTCGCGGAAGTCCTCAGAATGGGGAAGGCGTCGCGCGAGCTGACTAATGATGCCCGTCTGCGCCTCGCCGACTGCCAATACTATTCGGGCAATCTTTCCGGTGCAGCCGAGACATACCGTGAGGTTCGCGACCTCGACTCTGACGAAGGTGATTACGCGACGTTGCGCCTCGCTTTGCTCGCCGGTCTTCAGGGTGACCGGCCTGCCGAGACGGCTATGCTCCGCGACTTCATAGAGAACTCTCCCGACTCGCCGGCGCGTCCCGAAGCGATGTCGAAACTCGCCTCTTCGCTTGAGGCGCAGGGTAAGCAGCGCGACGCGGTGATTGTCCTCGACGACCTTCTCCGTCAGTATCCCGGCTCGACCTTCTCGCGCGGAGGAGCCTTGAAATCGGCCGATCTCACACAGGACCTCGGTGACCGCGTCGCGGCTGTAGCGAAATACCGCGACGTGATCGAGCGCTGGCCTTCGAGCGACGAGGCAGTAGCTGCCGACAAAGTCCTGCGTGACCATTACGCCTCGCTCGGTGAGCTCGATGCCTATGCCTCGTTCCTCGCCTCTGTCCAAGGTGCCCCGAAGATAAAGGCCTCCGAGATGGAGGAGATCACTTTCCGTGCCGCCGAACGCGCATACGTCGCCGACCCGACCGACATCACGGCCCTTGAGACCTATGTGGCCCGATACCCCGGCGGACAGCACGTCCCGTCGGCCCTCCTCTGGATTGCCAATGCCTCGTTCGATGCCGGCAGAAGCCGCGAGGCACTCGCTGCGGCTGACCGTATTCTCACCGACTACCCCGCCTCCGCCGAAGCGGAAGATGCCCGTCTTCTCAAAGAGGATCTGAACGAATACTCCGAGTTGTTCGAAGCTGTCGAGATGGCAGATTCCTCTCGTCAGCAGAAGAAGGGCCTCGAAGTCCTGCGCCGGTTGGCCTCCAACCCGGACAGCCCTGTCGGCGCCCAGGCCAATGTCGAGCTCGCCGAACGCCTGCTCAAGGCCGGACGCAACAAGGAAGCACTCGAGCTTCTCGAGGACTTCACGGCCTCCGGAACCCCACAGCAATACTGGCTCGCCCGCGGCTTCCTCACGTTGGCCGATCTTTATCACTCTGAGGGTAAGGACTGGCTCGCCCGCGAGTATGTCATATCCCTGCGCGACAATTATCCCGGCTCGGAGGCTGATATAAAGTCCGGAATCAGCGATAGACTGAACCGATATAAAGGGGAGGGGTCGCAGACAACAACATCAACCAACCGCAAAAGCCGTAAAAGAAAATGATGCGAAACCGTAAAACGGCCGTTGCGGCCATAAGCCATATCATACTCCCGGCCATGATGCTGGGAACTGTCACCGCCGCCGGTGCGCAGGAACGACTGAACGAACACGTGGCGGTCGACGGCCGCTATCTCCCTGAAGTGATCCGCACCGAGCGTCTGCGTTCGCCGCTGAGCCCGCTGGAGATGAAATTCGGAAGCGCTCCTACCGAGGCGGCGCTGACCGGCGAACCGGTTGACTTCGCTCCCTCGTTGATGGCGATGCCTCCGACAGTCTGGCGTGCCTCAGGCCTTCAGCGGCCGGAACACGGATATGTCGACCTAACGCTCGGGTCGTGGCTCGACGGCCGTCTGCTGGCCGGCGTGCGAGCCCTCAACCGCGACAACACGCGGCTCGACATCCGTTTCGACGGAATTTCGACCGCACTCTATAAGCCGGAGAACGCCTGGTCTCGTCGTCGGCGCCTCGAAGGTACCCTCGGTGCCGATCTGACCTCCCGTTTCGACGATCGGGGCACACTCAGTGCCTCGCTGCAGTATCATCTCGGATGGTTCAACTATGACCTGCTAAAAGCCGAACCGGCCCCATTCCCTCAGCCGGAGCCGACCGAGGATCCGCACTCGCCGACCCAGACCGTGAACGACGCGTCGCTGAGGATCGGCTGGCAGTCTGACCGCTCCGCCTCCTTCCGCTGGAACGCCGGCGCCGCGATGCGTATGTTCGCCTATCGCGCCGTGCCATTCTCCACACTGACACCGACGCGCGAGACATCGGTGCGCCTCGACGGTGGAATAGACGGTGACGTCGGCCTCGGTTCGACGTCGAGCGACTGGGGACTCGGACTGGCTGCCGCGCTCAACACATACGCCGGTGATGTCCGTCCCTCGACAAACGGCCTGATCACCCTCACACCCGCCTGGAACATCACCCGGCCATTCGAAGAGGGGAGAGGTGGTGCGCTGCGTTGGGAAGCGCGTATCGGTGCGCGGATTGACTTCTCGTTCAACCACCGCGGACCTTTCGCCGAATATATTTTCCTCGACGAGCCCTATGAGGCTGTCGGTGGTGACGGAGCCGAACGCTTCGGCTTCCTTCACTTCGCCCCTGACTGCTCCTTCTCTCTGAGCAACGGAACCATAGGGGCCCGTTTCACCGCAACGGGCGGTGTCGAGGAGCAGACGCTCTCCGCGCTTGCCGACGCTGACCCCTACGCAGCTCCGGTGATGACCGGTTCGCTGCCGGCCTACACTCCGGCCGATCTAAGACTGGGAGTCATACTGGCCCCGGGCGCCGGATTCTCGGCTGAACTGGAGGGCCGCTGGAAATCGACCCGCTCTATATATGCCGGCGGACTCTGGACGGCTATCCTCGCCGACCGTTCGGTAAGAGCGAACGACAATGCGACGGTAGGTGTTCCCTACGCTTCGGCCTACTACAGTCTCCACGGCTTCTCCGCGCGCCTTGCGGCCGAGTGGAAGGCGTGGCGTTATCTTGAGGCCGGAGTCGAGGCTACCTGGCAACCACAGACGGAATCGACCGGATGGTTCAACGGCTATGACCGCCCGGAGTGGACCGTCGCCGTCGCTCTGACCTCGCGCCCCTGGCGCTCGCTTCGGATCGATGTGGACTGGGAACTGCGCGCAAAGCGCAACTTCACTCTCCGGGGTCCGATGTTCGATGACTACGGAATCGCCGGCACGATGCGTCCGGGCAATCTGAGCGACCTCTCGGCCGGTATCTCATACGAGTTCACACCGCGCCTTTCGGTCGGAGTGAGACTGACCAATATCCTTGACCGCAAGACCCAGCTCGCCCCCGGATTCATTTCCGAAGGGTTCGGCGCAACCGGAGGCCTGCAGTTTTTGTTTTAATGAAGAACACGCGGTCCGCCCTCCCGGCGGATCCCGAATTCTATTGAAAGTATGTCAAGCAAGAATACAAAGAAGAATATAAAGAACGTGGAGCCTGCCCGTAACGCTCGGCTCCAATATGAAAACGAAGACGACCGCGCCTATGGACTGGCGGGGATGGGTATAGCCCTTGCGGCTATGGATGCCCTCAACTGGGTAGCCGAGCTCAACCTCGATGCCGACGGACCGATGGTCAGCTTCTCCCACGCCTTCTACTTCTCCAATTCTCCCTCTGTGTCGCCCAAGGCCGTGTGGCACCGTTCGGTCCAGAACTTCAAGGTGACGTCTATGATGGTGATGGCCAATGTGATGTCGCGCTACTATGTGCGCCTCTCCCAGCAGGTTCCTCCCGAGGTGCTCGGATATGTCCGCGACACTATGACCGAGGAGGGAGCCGAAAGCTGTTCGCTCGAAGCCGACGAGGTCGGACAGCTCTTCAACATCACGATGCGAGACTGTCACCGTATCTTCAGCAATCCGCGTCTGACACCGCGCGTCACTGAATTCGCGGGGACACTCGGTCGTCTGCGCCGCATGAGCGCCCTCGAAGTGGCCGACGAGCTCCACCGACTCCAGCTCTATTGATTCCCAAAAGGATATGGCCCAATGGCCCCTATGGAACTATGGTATGATAGGCTCTATGGTTCTATGGTACTTTGGTCTAAAAACTCAGAGACCTATTGTCTAAAAAATTCCACCTGAAATCATGAACGAAAACAAGACTGAAAAATCATTTCTCGCCGACTTCAGACGTCGGATACGCGAAACGCGTGCGACGCGCTGGGTCCGCTTCTGTATAGTCTCGGTCCTCTTCTTTCTTTGGGTCATATGGATGGGTAATCCCTGGCTCTCCCTGATATGGCTGCTTTTGCTCGACGTCTACATCACCTCCTATATCCCCTGGACATGGTGGAAAAAGACGAAAGGGCCGACGCGGACACTATTGTCGTGGCTTGACGCGATCATCTATGCCCTTGTGCTCGTCTACATCATCTTCGCCTTCATCGGCCAGAACTACAAGATTCCCTCGTCGTCGCTCGAGAAGTCTCTGCTCGTGGGTGACTATCTGTGGGTGAACAAGACCCTCTACGGTCCGCGTGTGCCCCAGACGCCGCTCCATTTCCCTCTCGCGCAGCACACCCTCCCCATGCTCAACACCAAGAGCTACATAGACAATCCCCAGCTCGCTTATCACCGTCTTCCCGGACTCCGCTCCATCGAGCGCGGCGACATCGTGGTCTTCAACTTCCCGACGGGCGACACGGTGCCGGAGAAGATCTCCAATCCTGACTACTACACCATCTGCCACGAGCTGCGCAAGAACGGAATTGACGACCCGAAAGCCTTCATCGAACAGAATCCCGAGAAGTTCGGCAAATTGCTTGTGCGCCCTGTTGACCGTCGCGAGAACTATGTCAAACGCGCCATCGGTCTTCCCGGCGAGCGTCTGCAGATCAAAAACGACATCATATATATCGACGGCCAGCCGATAGCAGAGCCGACCAATGTCCAGTTCAACTATATCATCCCCGTCTCGGGCCGTATAGCCGACGAGAAATGGGAGAGCGTCAGCGTACGACGTGAGGATCATGGTTTCGCTCCGATCACGCTCGACGGCGACGGTCATATGTTCTATAATGTACCCTTGACCAAGGATGCACTGGCCACGGTCAAGAGCTGGCCTGAGGTCAGCGGACCGATCATCCGCGAGACCGAAAGCGGATTCTATGACCTCGGCGGCGTGTGGCCTCTCGGAGCCGACACAGGCTGGACACGTCCCGACATGGGTGAATTCTGGATTCCTCAGCGTGGAAAGACACTTCATCTGACCCTCAATAATCTGCCGCTCTATGAACGTGTGATCCGCACTTACGAGGGGAATACGCTCGAAGTGGTCGACGGCAAGATTCTGATTAACGGAGAGCCGACGGAATACTATACGTTCAAGATGGACTACTACTGGATGATGGGCGACAACCGCGACCGCTCGCTCGACTCCCGCTACTGGGGACTCGTGCCCGAAGATCATATCGTGGGCTCACCGATGTTCGTGCTCATATCCTTTGACGAGGATCGTCCGATGTTCCGCAATATCAGAACGGAGCGTATCCTCAAGAACGCCAATCCGGACAAGGATCTCTGGAAGAAATGATTCCGTACCTTGCCTCACTCGAATACTATCGTGCGGCGGTCGGCGGGCAATCCCTGCCGGCCGTCGTTCCGAATCGTGCGCAGCTCGCTCCGGACCTTATGCTGACCGTTCCGGTCGCCGGAGGCTCCGGGACGCTCAAGCGATTCATGTCGGGACGCCTGTCGGCCCGGGAGCTCGAGATCTCGCAACATGGCCGATGGCAGCATACACATCTCGGAGCGCTTGAGGCACAGTTGGGTCGCACGCCATTCTGGCGTCATCTGGAGCCCTCTGTGGCGCCCCTGATAGCCGAAGCATCAGGAAGCTTGGAAGAGCTTAACGAAGCGCTGGACGCGGCTCTGAAGACCTTTCTCGATTATGAGACGCTGCTACCCGAACTCCGCGAGATGGCGACGCTGAATCCGGGTCGAACCGCAGCCGTCGCACATCGGATCCTGCGCGATGCCGACCCGGCGGCCCCATACTTGGTTTTGGTGGCCCGATATGGCCGTGACGCAATTTTCGCCCTTGTCTGAACGTTTTAACGTTGAGATATACTGCACTGTTGAGGTATACTGCACAGAGATGCCTCAGTGGAGTCAATCGATATCGGAATTACTCTCAGCAGAGTCAATCATTATCTGAATCACCCTCCGAGGGGCCAATCGTTATCTGAATCACTATTGAAATGAGAATCCTGAAGGCCATAATACTTGCGTTGCTGTTCGCGGCAACCGCGATGACCGCTTTCGGCCAGGCTCCTGACGAGCCCCGGCTGAAGGTGAAGGCCTACACGGGCTTCTACCGCTTTGTCGACGAGTATGGCGACACGTGCCGGATGACCATCATCCGCGACGTCACCATATATCCTCCCATGAAGTTCAAGAACAAGAAGCAGGAGGAATTCTACTGGCGCACCGTCCGCGACGTCCGCAAGACCCTCCCGCTCGCGAAGCTTGCCTTCACGACTCTCTGCGAGACCTACGAATATATACAGACCATCCCCGATCCCAAGGCGCGTGAGCGCCATCTCAAACAGCTGGAGAAAGACATCTTCAACCAATACAAGCCCACGATCAAGACGATGACGAAGAATCAGGGCAAGATACTGCTGAAGCTCATCAATCGCGAGACGGACCAATCCTCCTTTTCGATAGTCAAAGCCTTTTTGGGCACCTTCCGGGCCGGCTTCTGGCAGACCTTCGGCAAATTCTTCGGCATGAACATGAAATCAGGCTTCCACCCCGACAAAAACGAAGAAGACGCGATCATCGACCGCGTAGCCACCCTAATCGAACAAGGCACCCTCTAACCACCCTCGTCGTCAACCCTCTCCCACCGTCAATCCTCTCCATGGCAACCCCATCCCCCCGAGCCCCGGCGCTCCCCCCGGCTGTAACTATAATCCGGCGAACAATGTTGACTTCAATATGCGGATGTAGGGCAACTCAGCACGCTCCCCCCATGACTTCAATTCAGATAGTTACATCTGATTTACTTGTATATAAAGAAAAGATTATATATCTTTGTGGAAAATAACGCAATATGGAAGTGGACAGACCATTTGAAATAGGTACGTATATCGATCTGATGACCGATTTCGGCTTCAAACGCATATTTGGCGAGGAGTCGAACCGGCAGTTCCTGATCGATTTTCTGAATGCCCTGTTCAATGGAGAAATCATAGTCGATGATGTCGTTTATGACAATTCTGAATATAAGGGTATGACCCGTGAAAGCCGTGGGCTGATATATGACATATATTGTCACGCAAAATGTGACGAAACAGAGAAGAATCATAAGTCATCGCGCCACTTCATCATCGAGATGCAACGTACTCGCCAGGAGTTTTTCGACGAGCGAGCCGTCTACTATGTCTCGAATGCGGTGGCCCGTCAGGGAGAAAAGGGGAGCGACTATGATTTTCATCTCGTGCCTGTGGTCGGCATCTTCTTTATGAACTTCCTATTCAGGAAAGCGGAAAGGAAAGACGACGAGATGGTAGAGCTCCACATGCTAATGAACACGAAGACCCATGAACTTCTGAACGACGCTGTGCGTCTATACTTTATAAAGCTTCCGTTGATGCGCGAGCGGGCGGAAGAATGCAAAGACGATATGGAAAGATGGATTTACTGCATTAAAAATTTACAGAATATGGATACGATGCCCTTCAACAGCCCGATATTCCAGAAACTCGGAAGAATCGCCTCGGTAGCGAATCTCTCGAACGATGACCTGCTGACTTACGAACGCGAACTCAAATACGCCCGCGACCGCCATAATCAGATGGCCTACGCCAAGAAGGAAGCCCGCGAGGAAGGTCTCGCCGAAGGCCGCGCAGAGGGTCGTGTACAAGGCCGCGCAGAGGGTCGTGCCGAAGGTCGTGCCGAAGGTCTGTCAGAAGGTATAAGGAAGGGACGGCGCATGATGCTTAAAGAGTCAATTGCAAACATGAAGAAACTCGAGCTTACCGACTCCCAGATAGCCTCCATCCTCAACATCACTCCGGAAGAACTGCGTCAACTTGCCTCTGAAAATAACGATCAATTTTGATCTGCTCCAACACACCCATACATAACCTATTACCCATAACAAAAGCAGATGGCATCCGACCTAAGGTCAGATGCCAACTGCTCGATTGGTATATTGTGACGGATCAGATGGTCTTGAAGTTGCGGTCGACGAGATCGTCGGCCTTGCAGATGACGACGTCGTCATACATCAGCATCAGCACGTCGTCGTCATAGTTGCCGATCTCAACCGGATTCTCAATCCCGTTGATGTTGTTGACGATAAGCTTGATGAAGTCGACCCCGGCACCGTAGGCGTGCAGATAGTCTCCGACCGAAACTGTATCGGCTATACTGACTTTAATCTGACGGTGGATTGATACAGATTTTGGATTAAGATATCGTTTTGTTACAGCGCTCCTTGGCTGTGATGGGCTTACCTGTAGAATCTACAACCTTGACAGCTCCGTCAATGACCGAAGTCTGCCATTTTGTCGCATTGGGGAAATGATGGTCCGGATCGTAAATATAGGGTGTAGGTAAGTATCCTTGGGAGTACGCCAGATATAATCCTTCGGGTGAGTAAAGATTGGGGATTCGATTTTCAAGGCATTCAATAACCGTCTTTGCCTCTTCATAAAGATGGAGACAGCGGTTATCAATCTCCTTATTACCAATTGTCGGATAGGTGAGTCCGAGAGATTTCTGATAACGGTATTCCCGAAGCGCTCCGAGAGTGATGCGTATGCTTTCTTCAATAACTGGAGGAGTTGCGAGCCGAACGGCCTCCGAATAGCTCACCACATGGATAATCTCCGGACTTTCCGGATTCTGTGGTTCAATATCATCCATCATGGCAGTAATGGCAGCGAGCTGTACCTTTGCTTTCTCCAGATCGGGAGAGAAATAATCAAGACCGGCCCGTGTCTGCAGGGAGACCTTGAAAGAAGTGTCCTCAAGTGAACGGACAAGCCTCAACATGGCGCGCCCTTTGGCTATATCCTGCACTCCCCATGTATATTTGGGGGTATTCAGCATGTTTTGCAGGATCAGATGTCTTATGCCGTTCTTCTTCGCCGTCTTCGCTGCAAGATAGGCGGATACTATATAGGTCACATCATCGCCTCCTCTAAACGAAAAGTGATGGGGAACATTAGGTTCAAGCGGTTTCCCGGTTGATGCAATATACCTGATTGTTTCCACGTGTTCCCGGAGATTGTCGAGGACGTCATTGTCACCGCGGCCGTCAAGTCTGGAGAACCACCAGAATGACAGAGCATGCCAGGAAATGTTGAGTGTGCGTTCATGCATCTCGGCCATCCACGGAACATTTTTAGTTCCTGCATACGTCCGGACAAGCATCGGATTCGCAGCCTGTGCGATTTCAATATACTCGCGTTCTGAATTGACCGGAACGCCTCCTCCGTTATGAAGACCTTCCCAATCTTCTCCAAAGTGCTGCTGTGTCAATTGTGAAGAACCGATGGAAAGTATGTCGAGCAATCCTGATGAGGCCAGCTGTCGGCACCAGGAAGTGTATTCCTTCAGAGCCTCCTCACGATTCGGAGAATATGGGCCGGCGTGAACTCTTATAAGAGGCAGTGTACCTTTCGAACGGCAATATGCCAATCGTGAAAGGAACGAATCATTTTTGGTTCCACATTCCCTGTATCCGAGGTGATCCTGAGGTCCGACAAGGCGATATTTTTCTGATTCCACAAATTTTTTCGCAAAATCCTCAAGCGACCTGTCATACTCATGTATTTCGGTAAAAGACTTCGGCAGCAGTCTGTCCGGAACACCAAATCTTTTAAGAGACTCTACCGGAGTCTCGTCTCCGGGAAAATATATGATCCTGTCACCATATATACTTTCCAGCATCCGGCATGTATCCGGCAGACCGGCAAAAGCTACCGTTTCAACCGGCCCTCCGTCTTCTTTAAGCAACCTGTAGTCCTTTAGTTGGTTGAAGAAACGACAGAAATTGTCCCGGCCATCCCTGGGATCAAGACGATAGCTGAATGAGAGCACTTCGATGTTATTAGTCTTTATCCAGTCGCAAAGAAGGCTTACATTATTGGCCTTCTGAATATCCTCGACAGCCTTCTGAATCGGCGCGGGAGCGATTTCTACCGAGAAACCACATTCCCTGAGGAAATTGGTTATCGTGGAGATTCCAAGGATGTGGACATCTATCTCGGGCTTGACAAAGCCGAATACCGTCTTCTCAGTTACTTCCATGTCTTCAATTGATTTTCTTGATGATTTCCTCTTTCGTCAACCCATCCAGACCAAGGCGCTTCAATGTTCGTCCCTCGTCGTAGAAATTTCGGTTGAGAAGGGTTGAGCACATGACGATTAGTGAATCGAAAAGAGGTGTGGGCACTCCGGCTGCGCGTCCCAATTCCGCCAACGGAATTATACCTGTCGGTATGTCCTCGGTGATCTGACGACATTCTATAGTCTTTGGAGCAAGAATTTCGTAATAAGCCGGATTATTGTGTAGCCTCTCACACAGGGTATCACCCTCAACACCGTTATAGGCATACGATATCCAGTCGAAAACCGGTATAGGACTCAGTCCATAGGCTTCAGCTACTGCGAGCCTTTCCCGATCCGCCTCCTCAATCATTCTCGCCAGACCGTCAGTCATGTCCCTGTAGAAATAGAAATCGTTTCCTCTCTCTATGGCTGCTTCGTTAAACAAGACTACCGTTGGATGAAACATAGCCCCGACATTTTCGAAACTTGTCTGCAGTACATTTCTGGCGCTGTAGAAACAGGGATAGATGTTTTTCAGTCTGTCAATCACATAAGGTGTGTCGGATGCAGGATAGGCTGCCAGAAGAACCTTGTCTTTGACTCCGATGACATTTACAACGCCAAGTTCAATAACTCGACATGCATATATAAGTGTCTGCGCCTCGGCTACATAAACACGTCTGTCAACTCCGGCGTCGTGCAACGTGTTCCGGAATTCCAGAGCACCGCATGTACGTCCCGGATTCAGGACTATAATTTGGCCGTCCTTAAGAAAAGGTGCTATCTGGGAGGCTATCGTTCTGTGAGCTGTGGCTGTGGTGGTGACCATTATTATCTCCGCCCCCTCGATGACCTGCTCAAGATCGGATGAGGCCTGAGCAATCGATCCCTCCAGTTCGAGCGCCCCTTTCAGAACGATGGATTTCCTGGAATTCAGTTGCTCGGCCTTATGCGGACTCCGGTCATAGAGACGCACCTTATGGCCCATGAACGATAGATGGGCCGCCATTGTCTGTCCTCCGTTGCCGGCCCCTATCACTGCTATGGTTTTCCGTTCATTCATTTGTAAGCGAATATGTCGTGGCGCATGATATCCTTTCCATTTTCGTCCAAAATGCGGATTTCTCGGTTGACTGCATCTATTTTGTCCGCCAGATCCTTCGTGTTCCCAGCTGTTATGAGGAATCCCACGGGTCTGTCCGAACTGTAGTTCGAGGACATTATACGCGTGCCGTAAGGTTTATACAGATAGGTCGCCTTTACCAGACCGCTCTCTTTAAGTTCCTTGAGGTTCTCTATTGCTGAGAATACACCGGGTTCCGTATAGACGTAGTTGATTACGGCGCTTTCATTTATGGGACTGGGAGTCACATCGGGAATTTTACCTATAGTAATATCTATCAGGTTGTCAATCACATCGACTCCGCACATTTCCCTTATGAAGAATAGTTTTGATCCTCCACCGGTTCTCGCGCTGAATTCAATGACGCTGACGTTTTCCTTATCATCCACGATCATCTGAATAAGCAGCGGCACATTGTCCACACCATAAACTTTGCCTATCCTTACGACTATATCCTTTATCTTTTTCTCAAGTGACGGAGACAAGGAGGGCACATATTCGTTCCGGCAGATCGTGAAAGTGTTGCGGTTCTTGATCTTCCTGTTTTTTGATGCAAAGACAATAATGGGATCGCCACCTCTCAGAAAAGCCTCTACCGAGAACTCTTCCCCCTCCTTGAACTCCTCGACCAGAAGATCACCGCAGAGCGTGAATGAACGTGCCTCGTTTACCGCCGTATCAAACTCCTCAATGGAATGGACCTTGATTATACCCTTTGAACCATTGTTGTCAACAGGTTTTATCACCAGAGGGAAAGCCAGGTTTCCTATATCCACTTTGTCGCCGGGGCGAAAGCGGCGGAAATGAGATGTCGGGATTCCGCCATCAAGCATTTTGTGCTTCATCAGGACCTTGTTTGTCAGGCTCTCTGCCTGCTCAAAAGACAGATAGCACGGTAGCCCGAGCTTCTCGGATACATAGGCCATGGTCCTCATGGGCTGGTCTCCACACGCGGACAGTATCAAGTCTATATTTTCCGTTCGGGCCGCTTCCAGGACCTTATCGTAATCCATTGTGCTGATGACAAGCATCCGGTCAGCAAACTCCCTTGCACGGACGTTGGGATTCATGTCAATGAGAATAATCTCAATATCCGGGAAACGATTTCGTAACCCTTTTATCAACTCGATCTGGTCGTTACCTCCGGCCAGAACCATAGCTTTTTTAATTGTGCCCATTGAAACCAATACCTCCTACTTTATTATCTCCGGCGTCGATATCGGCCCCGGCAAATACCTTTTTAATTGTCATATACAGGATTTTTAGATCGAGTTTAAAGTTTAGATTATCGACGTAAAAGACGTCATATTCAAACTTTTGTCCCCAGGATATATTGTTACGTCCATTGACCTGAGCCCATCCGGACATACCAGGCCTTACATCATGACGTCTCGCCTGATGGTCGTTGTATAGTTCCAAATAACGAACCGGCAACGGACGCGGGCCGATAAGTGACATATCTCCCTTGAGCACATTCCATAATTGAGGAAGTTCGTCAATGGAGGTGTTGCGGATAAATCGTCCCGCCTTTGTTATCCTTTGCTCATTAGGCAAAAGTTCTCCGCTACTGTCGCGCTCGTCAGTCATGGACTTAAATTTCCATATCCTGAATATTTTTCCACCTTTCCCGGGACGCTCCTGGGAGAAAAATATGCCGGCACCTTTATTGGCGAAATGAAGCCATACTGATACGACGGATAACGGGATGGCAAGAACCAGCAACGCGCTACCTGAAGCCGTGACATCAACAACGCGCTTGAAAAAGTCTCTATATGGTTTCATCAGTGACTTTGGCTAAGAATGTCTTTATAGTAATCTTTGAGGCACTTTCGCACGAATGCCTGGTCGAAGCGATCGGCAACAAGCTTACGTGCTTTATCAGCCATGGCTTTTGTTGATTCAGTAGAATCAATAAATTTCTCCATGGCTCTTTCAAGAGCCAGCTCATTTTTTGAGGGTACGATTGTGCCGTTCTCGCCCTCGATGATGATCTCGCGTGAGCCGTTGATGTCAGTGACGATTGATGGCAAGCCCATTGCTCCGGCCTCAATCACTACATTCGGAAAGCCCTCGCGATAACTTGGGAAGACAAGGGCATCGGAAGCCAAAAGCCAGGGACGGACATCCTTGACCTCACCAGTCGTAAGTATTGCATTATTGCGATCAATCTCTTCTAAAGTGACCGGAAGAAGCGGATCTAAATTAGCTTCTAAACGACCTACCAATATCAGTCGCGTTGAAGGGTATTTCTCATTGAGCCGCTTGAAAGCCTCGACCAGTTCATTAATTCCCTTGTCTCCGACAAGACGGCCGATAAAGATAAATGTGAACACATCTTCTTTCCGGATCTTCTCTGCCTTCGCCTTTACTTCCGGCAACTCGGGATCGAACCGCTTCAGGTCGATTCCGCGCACATTGCCGTACCCCAACACCTTCAGCGGTTTCTTCGTGATGCCGTAATTGATTAGATCGTTCTTCACACCCTCTCCCTCCGGAACGATATGTGTCGCGCAAGCACAAGTAAGGCGGTCGGTGAAGATCAGAATCTTCTGCTTAAGACCGGTCGATGTCGGAAATACCAGGCCGGTAAAGGTATGGAGACGCACCGGGACGCGGCACACCCACGCTGCCATCATTGACAGCAATCCGGCCTTCGGTGTCATCGAATGAACCATTGTCGGCTTCTCTTTGCGGAATACCTTGATGAGACCCCATAAACTTTTGAGATCATTGAGTGGAGAAATCTCGCGATGCATGGTTACAGCCACGGTCCTCACCCCCTCGCGTTCCGCAATCTCTCCCATTACCGGTCCCGGAGAACTGACAGCCACAACTTCGTAGCCATCATCAGTGAGTTCCCGTAAAAGTCCCCGACAGAAATTATTAATGGAGCCCGGAACCGTAGTGGTTCTGAGTATCTTATTGTTCTTTCTCATTCATGTCAAGAATAGGAAATTTTCCTACTTCGTTTTTCGAGTATGAAAGTATCTATATATCGGTGTCGGAAGAAGAGCAATAAATAGAGGTCTTAACATCCAGATTCTTTTATGATATGGAATATTGAGCATCTCATACCCCAGTTTGCGGACATGGAATTCATTTACTCTATTTCTCCAATTTCTACGAGCAACAGCCTTCCGATCATCACGCATCATGTACATGGGATCTTTAAGAACAACTCCTCTATATCCGGAAGAATACATCTTAAACCAAAGATGGTAATCCTCAACTCGAAGAAGTTTTCGATCTACAGAGTATCCCCCCACTTTTCTATAGGCCTCTGTTCTTACCATTGACGGTGCGTGACAGAATGGTGTACCTTTTATAAAATCGTCTTTGCTGACTATCTTGTCCTTTTTAAGGCGAGAAACCTTGAATATTCCGGTTTCATCAAAATATTGCATAGGGGTACTTACTATTGCTATGTCGGAATGATGATCCAAAAATTTTAGTTCTTCTTCAAACCGTTCCGGAACCGATATATCATCTCCATCCATACGGGCGCAATATTCTGTGTCTGCATATTCCAGACAATGATTCAGAGTATAATTTAGCCCCATGTTTCGCTCGTTTCTGATCAATATGAACTTATCAGGATAACGATCAACGTATTGTTGGGCTATCTCAATGGTATTGTCCTTGGAACCATCGTCACACATTATTACTTTAAATCCCTGATAAGTTTGGGCAAGCAGGGAATCGAGAGCCTCAGCAAGTGTAGAAGCGCAATTATAGATTCCCATTAGTACAGAAATTCGCTTTACCATAGAGACATATAAAGAGTAAAAATCATCATAATCCATAGTGCCGAATTAGTGTTTCGGTTTTGCTCTATAGGATGCCACAAGTCAAACTTGATAAATGGGTAGCAAAGGACATATGGATATATACACCAGGATAGCATCGCAAAACGATTGGAGTATTGCGCATACATAAATATGATCCAAAATGCGTTGGCCAGTATATAGGTGTTTAACAGAAACCGATAATAGTTGTCATTGACTTGCTTAACTATTAAAGCATATGTACCGACAAGTATGGGAAATACCGAAAAGAGGAGAAAGTCCCAGCGAAATCTGAGATTGTGCATTCCTCCGTTTAGGATATCTGCACCAACTGCATCCTGAATCTCGCCGATTGCTCGTTCATCTTCCGTAAAAGTAGACGCAAATTCTGCTAAGGTTGTACCGGTAAGAAGAACTGCGATAATCGATGCTAACCATATTCCAATAGCAATGTCTGTTCGTTTGACAACCCACATTGCCAGTACGGCAGCTAATATCGTGATCAATACCGAACTGTGAAATTGGTATCCTATTAAGCACAGGATCATGCAGATCAGATAGTTCTTAAGGGTAGGACTTACCAAGAGTGTGAGTCCTAAGAATACGAGAGAGTAGGCATCAGCATTTCGAATACCGTTAATACCGCCGGAATAAAACAGGAAGAAGACTACATAAAAGAGAAATGCAAGATATGTGTGGTTTGGAAATAATCGTTTAGCTCCCCATATATTGGGAATAATATAAATGGTTGCTACGACGGTGAGCCAAACCCAAGCTGAGAATCCCAGTCTCGCCATGTTATTCTGTAGCCAATCCCATAAGATCTCTTTATCCGGGGTCTCCTGAAGGTCAATAAGGGCAGGATTCTCTTTTAATTTATCATATCCGCTTACATAGTTATATGTATCTGTCATAAAGATATTCCATTCTTCTGGACGCAGACCGAAGAAAAAGATGAAGAAGATGCCAAGAAAAAGAGCTTTTCTGTAAGAGGTACGTTCTTCTTCCGGTCTAAGCGGTTCCCAAGACCCCGTCTTCAAGGCAACCAAAATAAATGCAATGCCTAAATAGACATATCGATAATATTCAGCGGGTATAAAGGATTCCATTCAAATAAGTCAGGGACGTATTAAGCAGAGAATGCAGTTTTTATATTATCTGAGTTTCTGAAAGGAGATTAGTCTCTCAATCAATTCGGATGCTACTTTTTCACGGTCGAAGTTTTCGCGGACGAAGCGATAGCCGTTGTCGGCTATGCGTTCGAGTTCAGTCTGGTTCTCCGGACGCTGCCAGTATTCGATAGTGGAGCGAAGTCCTTCTTTGGTTCCGTCGTAGGCGATATAATGCTCGCCCGGAATGAGACCGAGGTCGCGATACATAGGGGAATCAAGACCTATATAGGCACTTCCGCAGGCCATACCCTCGACATAACCTATGCCGGGGATTCCGAGAATCTCCTCACCTACAATGTGCATCTTGTACTCGTTGAACTTCTCGACCATATCAAAAGAGAAGTATTTCTTTTGTCTGCCGTTGTGCAATCTATTGTAGGCACGTTTATAGAAGGCTTTGATCGGATTGTCTCCCGGGAGTACCTTTTTTACCACATCGTCTTCGTTATAGTCGCTACTGTAGCAATCAGCGGTATTGGCGAAGAACTCCGGATTATCCTTTACGGCTTTACGTATAGGTTGGTCACATGGATCTCCATAAACATCGATAAATTCAGGATGGGTCTTGTAGGTTATAGTGCCAACGGAGAAAGCCTTATTTTTTCTCTCCTTGAATGGCTTGATCCTCTTGAATCTGGATTCAGGAATAAAGGGAATTATGATCCAGGGTAAATCTAAGGGATAGTACTTCTTGAACAGATCGCAGGTTTTGGAAAGATCAACCTCATTGAAGATTACGTTGGTACCTATGTTCTTTATACGTTCTGCATCTTTGCTGTTCCCGTGGAAATGAAGAAAGGAGACAACCTTAAACGCCTCTACTTTCCCAAGATCCCGGAAAGAATCTGAAAGAAGATTATAAAGAATAACGATATCATCTTTCCTGATCTCGGACACCGATTTTAGAAGGGTGATATTTTTCCGGTCTATGCCATTTTTTTTGAGAATCCAACGATGTTCAGTGTCTGCGAACAGATTGAGGAATTTCTGTAACTTATCCCCTCCATGAGTGAAAATAGAGAAAGCCCGGTCATTCAGTAGCGATGCCACCTCAATTTCAGGATTATTCAACAGATAATCCAAAATATATTTATGTTTCAGCGCGGCCGAATTCTTAAAGATAAGCACTGCCGAATTCTTCACCATCATCCAGGATGAATGAAGATTTACGAAAACTACTCTCATCGGTGTGCCAATCTTGAAAGAGATGTGAATAGTCGGTTGGCTCGTTTCCCTCCGATAAGTTTGCCCAGAACGTTGACACGGAGAAATCGGTTTATATGGGTGGAACGATCGCACCAAGTCAACGTGTGCCAATGGATGCCATAGGTGTTTTTTGTCACATGCAGAGCTCCGGTCATGTGATCGGCTGCGTGGAAAAAATCATCGGGATAAATCTCTATTCCTTGGTTGATCGATTGACGGGTATTCTCAATAGTATACCCTAATCCCTGCAATTTAGTTTCTATATAGGCATTATTGACTTTCGTATTGAAAGAACCGTCGGGAAGGATGAACTGCATATTCTCGTAAATATTCATGAGTTCAGCCCATAATGGGTGTCCTTGTTCCGAGGCCATGAAGGCTGTGAGATGTCCTGTCTCATCGGTACCGAGAACCATCCTTTTATTCAAAAATGGATCAAGGGGCTGGCAAACTTCAACATCCGTGTCCAGATAAATGCCACCGAACTTGTTTAAAGCCCACACGCGAACATAATCTGATACGAAAGCCCATTTCTTGTTTTCATAGGCTTGACGTACGAAATCGCAGCTTGAGGATATGTCGAACGTTTCCTCATTCCATAACATGAATTTATAGTCAGGGAGATATTTCTCCCAGGATTTCATGCATGCTTTAATTTTTTCAGAGTAGGGATTTCCTCCGAACCATATGTAATGTACAATTTTTGGAATCATCGGGATAATGTTTCTACGATTCGTTCACAAGCCTTTCCATCACCATAGGGGTTGACGGCATGACTCATTTTTTCATAAGCTTCCGGGTCACTCAACAATTCGCAGACAGAGTCCACAATCTTATCATAATCGGTCCCTACAAGCTTTACTGTTCCTGCGTCAAGAGCTTCCGGACGTTCGGTTGTATCGCGCATGACAAGCACCGGTTTGCCGAGACCCGGGGCTTCCTCCTGTATACCCCCGCTGTCAGTCAGTACGATAGAAGATTTATCCATGAGATATACGAATGACAGATATTCAAGAGGCTCGATAAAGAACATGTTTTCCAGCCCCGCAAGATTATCTCCGAATACTTCATGGATAGGTTTACGTACATTCGGATTCAGATGCATGGGATAGACGAAATCTACCTCAGGAAAGCGTTCGGAGAGTGTCTTGATGGCCTGACACATTGAAATAAAACCTTCTCCAAAATTCTCACGTCTGTGACCTGTTATCAGCACCAGCTTTTTGCCGTTGCAAAGTCTATTGACATCATATCCGGCCATTTTAAGTGAATCAGTCAGATGTTCCCTGAGGGGGGAGTCCTTTTTTATCTTCTCTACCACCCAATAAAGAGCGTCAATAACAGTATTGCCGGTGACTTGGATCTTAGATGCGTCCACTCCTTCGTCCAAAAGATTCCGGCGGCTCAACGGCGTAGGTGCAAAGTTGTATTCCGCTATGCGACCGGTGAGCTGACGGTTCATTTCCTCGGGCCAGGGAGAATAGATATTATGTGTACGCAGACCTGCTTCGACATGTCCAACAGGAATCCGGCGATAGAAAGCTGCCAGAGCGGCAGCGGTAGAGGTCGTTGTGTCTCCGTGGACGAGAACTATATCCGGTTTGGCCTCTTCAAGTACACTCCTCATTCCTGTGAGCACACGCGATGTCACATCATAGAGGTCCTGACCTTGTTTCATTATGTTTAGGTCATAGTCCGGAGAAATGGAGAATATTTCAAGCACCTGGTCAAGCATCTGGCGATGTTGGCCGGTCACACAGACAATGGTCTCGAATTTTTCCGGATGTTTTTGGAACTCTTTTACGAGCGGGGCCATTTTTATGGCTTCAGGACGTGTCCCGAACACCAGCATTATCTTTTTCATAAGAGATGTGTTTTGCGTAGTTGTCTAATCATGCATCCTGCTGCCGAATAGCTATATGCAAGTCCATATGCCACGACATATTTGGAGGGAGACAAAAGCTTCATCTTCCAGATGTCGTGAAGGTGTTTTTTTAGATTGTGGCGATATTCTGCGATATTTTTATCGTGAGGATAGTTGTCAAGAGAAGCGAAATAAAGTAACCAGAAATCGGCTACGGCTGCGTTGGCCTTGGCCATCGGGTGAAGCTCAGGATAACGGAGGGCTGTATCGGTAGCGAATTTTTGCCAAACGAAGTGGCTGGACATTATCTTTTGCCCGAATTTTCCGTGAGATATGCTTTCATCGTTAATTCGATGATGGTAAAAGGGATGTGATGTCACTCCGATATGACTGGCTTTTTGCAATACTTCCCAGATGACAAGAGCATCTTCTCCATAAGATATTGCCGGGTCGAATAAAACGTCATTCAACAATTCAGATTTGATCAGTTTATTCCACAGGCTACCGTTGATCTCTTCATGCCGAATGAATTTTTTCAAGCCTTCCTTTTGATTCCATTGACAACTGATGTTGGGAGGTTCCGAGACGCACTGACTAATAGGCTTGATATCAGTTTCAATTTTTTTCCCGCAGATTGTGATGTCTAAATCGTCTCTCTCGGCAAGGAATACAAGACTTTCAATCATATCGGGCTCGATCCAGTCATCGGAGTCTACGAACAATATATAGGCGCCTTTGGCTTTGGATAGCAATACGTTTCGTGCATTAGCTACCCCTCCGTTTGGAATATGGTAAACCTCAACGAACGAATATTTTGCCTTGTACCCATCGCAGATTTGGGGGGTGGAATCTGTTGAGCCATCGTCAACGATAACGACCTGAAGTTCCTGGTAGGTCTGGTTGACAATACTGTCCAGGCACTCGCGCAGATAGGGTTCTACGTTATACGCCGGTATAAGTATGCTTACGAGAGGTTCAGTCACTGCTTAAGGCTCTTGAAAGAAATTCAAGAGATGTCTTCTGCCAGTCTGCGAGTCTCGAACGGGATTCCGATGTCATTGTATAGAATCCGTCCGCATCCGGCTCAGGTTTTAGAAGCGACAAAAGTGAGTTGATCCGGGTATTGCCTCTAAGTTCGTTTCCCATTATTTTGACCGGACGGCCGAAAATCAATGAGAATACGGTGCCATGGAAAGAATCGGTGATAACGCGTTCAGCTCTTGCGATTCCGGAGATCCAGCTCTCCACAGAGTCGAAACGGTCGCGATGCATCCGACCTACTTTCCTGAGTGGTAGATTATATTTCAGCGAAAGTCTTTTGATAGCCTTATTCTTCTCCTTGTTGAGGTCAAGTACATAGGTGGCTATATACGATTCCTTACCCTGGGGCTCGTCTGAAATAATTCTCAGATAATCTTCTGCTGAGAGAAGCATAGTCGGGTCAAGTACATGGGTGGCTGCAAGACCAAGGACATCACGACTTAGACAAACACCACTTTCTTCGCGAACAGAGATTTCATGGAATCTTTTCCCAAGTTCCGAAATCTTGATTGTTGTCGTGGAGTCGATCTCCCAGTTATCTGTTCCGAAAGAGGCTGCATAAGCGATCTTCCGGACGTTGTCAGGTACGAAATCGCAGAAACAGTTAGTAATATAGGGAGAGCACCATGGACGCCAAACCTGATCACTGCCGACGATCCAAACGTCTGCCGGATAGCGTTCGCATGTATCAGCAGTAAAAGGCGCCCTTTCATCCGCTTTTCGGATATATTTGGCAACAAACTCTCGCTGAGGAAAAGACAGTTCGTGTTCCTTAACAGAGAAGGTGTGAGGATTGAGGAACGGATATTGATATGCCCCTTGCCATCTACGCATCAGGTTGCGCATCGTTTTAAATGTGTCCTTCCATACGACGGACTTGCCCGGCATACGAGTTGGAACGTTAATGGTCAGCGGCTCGTGACCCATTTTGATCAAGACCTGCTGAAGGGCATAATTCTGCAGAATTCCTCCGTAATTACAGAATAAGGGTTGCGTCAGGATGTTGACTTTCATCTTAGTTTTGCGTAAATCCCCGTCAATAATTTACCTGCCAGATAGCTGACTGTTATCATGGCTGCAATAAGTAGAATTTTCGGATGGATCCAGTCAATTAAAGGTGCAAAAACTGCAGCTGTGCATGTCGTGGCGAACAATGCGTGGAAGAACCACATGTTCATGGACTCTTTTCCGAGGGCGATAAAAAATCTATGAGAAGGTTCCCAGGTGATTATATTGAAAAGAGCTACAAAGGCTATACAGAAGATTGGGACTGTAATGAAATCCAGATAGCTGAGATAACTTAAACCCCTAAGAAAAAAGATTAAAACCATCAAGGCTATCAAGATAATAGCGCTTGCGAATGAGCGGTTAACTTGAATCTCTCCTGCAATTTTATTTTCCGCTGCCCAGTAACCTATCAGCATTGTAGGTGAACATAACAGACAGTCGAATAATGCCTGAGTCCACATATTATCGTTCCAGTTTGGAATCAGATGAATCAAACCGGTTCCGGCAAAACAGAATAAAATCAGACCTCCGGTTCCGACAAGACCAAATCGAGTGATCAATCTTGAGAAGGGAATCATCACTATCATTGCAAAAATGTAGAAGTATACATACCAACTGTACCAATTCAGTTGGCTGTCGAGTCCAAATAACTCAGGCAATACGTCGGCAATTGTCGCGTGAAATCCACCTGCAAGTATCGCAGTAGGAAGACATATTCCAAGCAGAATCAACCAGAAATGACTAAGTAGATGCCAGCTGCGTTTGAAAGCGTGCTTTAGATTACGTTCCTTTGCGAACGCATATCCATATCCTACCAGGAAGGTGAAGATCGGTACGCAGATCTTGAACTCTCCAATAGTTTTGTTATGGAGGCAGATCATGAAAATGATTGCCAATCCTCGTAAAATCTGGGATTTGTCCGGTCCGAAATTTATGCTGATTTTGTCTTGCATCAGATATTGCAATCCTGATAGTCGGTGACTTTGACGGGGCGAAAGAGGTGGCCGTCAAGAAGGAGGGCGTATATCAGGTGACTTAGGTAAATATTGCCGAGGTCGGAGAGTTTATCGTAGATTGACATAAAGTCATCAACGTTCTCGAAACAATAACCGCCGGCACTGAACAGATTGCTGACTATCCGTTTCTCTATGATATTTGTGATGTGCTGCATATCATCAACCGCCACATAGCTTTTATGTCGTGGATCAACGAGTTCGAGTGCTTCGAGAGGATAGACAGAGACTCCATTTTCCGGGTAAATCTCAGCCTTGAAGTAGCTATCCGCATCCTTGATGAATATCGCTCCATCTATATTCTCGGTCTTGATAGTCCGGACGATAGTTTCAGCTTGTGTAGCAGTAGGTTCATCCAAGATCACAATTTTCACCTTGTCGAGTCCCAATCGCCTGAATTGTAAGGAAAGGAGTGCGTCGATATCGTAACGCTCGGCGTGCTTCCTCAGAATTGTGAAGTATATATTGTCGAAAACATCCAGATTGAGACCGAGGATCGATCTGACGCATCGCATAGTACCCTCAGTGTCCATCATAAAGACCGAAGGCATCCGTTCCTCGTAGACTGCTTTGTCGGCTGCTGCGGGTACGATGAGATTAAAATTCTTCGAGCTGTTCATTGATGGAATGTTTTAGATAATCGATCACCTTCGGTTCATGGGCATATTGGAGAATCCTCAGGAAGTTCATCAGTTGGAGAGGATTGTACAGCTTTCTGTACCAATCATAGTGTTCGTGAAAATAAGCGTTGATCTCATCGTCTATTTTCTTGAAAGCGATGTGCAGACGGATTGTGTCGCAAGGCTTTGTGTACATCAGCTGGCTCCATAGCCATGCGGTATCCTGCCGTAGTTTCACAATGTCGAGAAGAGGTGACTCAATAAACGAATCAAGGAAATCGATCAGATAATAGTTGTTGCCATTGAAAAGTATATTTGAGAAAGTAAGGTCTCCATGACAGACACCGACCGGCATTTCCATATCTTCGAGTTTATTGAATATTGCCTCGGAGCGTTCCATTATTTCTGCTATCTCTATATCCCCGGCAAGATATCGGTTGGAGAGAGTCTTTTTCTTTACATCGTTGAATTTATCTTTGACAATCAAGCTCTCGACAGTCTCGTTTTTGCTTCCCGAGATCTCATATTCGAGATACATAATCAGCGCTTCTATAAGATAGGCGACCTGCTCGAACCCGGCCTGTTCAAAGAACTCTACAAAATTGCGTGAATAGACATAGTCCATCTTGAGTCGCACTTCCCTTTCATTACGGGTTATCTCATGTATTTTCGGTATGCGGATATGCTGGAGTTCGATATGTGATGCCTGCTCTTGTTTCTTTCCCTGACGAACGAGTCGGTTGAAATATCCCGGATCCCGAGTCGTCTTATATACGAAAAGGGATTTGTCTTCGCGCTTGACATCAATTTCGCAACCGGAGTGGCCTTTGACTTCGATAATTTCCATTTTATAGGGATAGTTTCTTATGAGAAGAATTTCTGCGTGATTGTCATTGTGCGGATTCCGGCTGAGCGGGCTGCTTCAAGTCCGACGGTACTATCCTCAAAAACTAATGCTTCGTCCGGTCGGATATCTAAAGCCTTAAGGACTTTGAGATATATTTCAGGATCCGGTTTGCCGTGGCTCACATTTTCACCGGCAAGAATAAGGTCAAAATCCGTCTCCGCATCTATGTGGCGCAACGCGTTGCGCAGGTTTCGTTCTCTTGCTGTTGAGGCTATGGCTGTCAGGCCTCCCTGTCGATGAAAAGCCCGTATAAATTCAAGAAGAGGCCTGTTGATTCTTATATGCTGGAAATAAGACGGATAATATTCGGCTTTTTTCTCCTTGATTCGGCTTTTCACTTCCGGATCTATTATTCCGATTTCTCTTATAAATCGGTCGAAACGAAAACCGAACCATTCTCGGTACTTATCGCGCGTAAGCGTGATGTTTTCATCTTCAAAGGCTTGGCGATAGGCTTGGTAGTTTGCTTCGAAGGTATCGACGAGCGTTCCGTCGAAATCCGTTATGATCAGCTTCACATCCATTGTGAGAGTTCTTCCGGTGTGCCATAGGAACGATACAGTTCCATCGGGGCAAGATAGACGGGCGATCCGTCGCGAAGAATGTAATTATAGAGGAGTGAGACATAAAATTCAGGCTTGATCATAATCGGTTCTTCAAGGAGCCGGTGTGCAGCCTCTTTGAACTCCTTTCCAGAGGAGAAGAAATATGCTCCACAGAGTGCATGATTTGAGATCACTTCTTTTTCTGCGGTCCGGATAACACGACCCTCTTCGTCAATTTCTGCATAGCTATATTTAGGAAGATCGGACTCGAACGATACCAATGCTCCCCCCCGAACATTGTCTCCAGTCATCTTTAGAGTCCCTTCGATCAGTTCCGTATATCGTTTGCTCTTGAATTCGAGGTCGCAGTCCATTACTATAACAGCGTCGTCATCGTCAATCAGTTCCTCTGCGATGAGGCAGGTTTCCACCGCTCCGCGTGTAGTCTTTTCGACATAGAGGACATTTGCATCCGGCAGAATTTTCTTAATCCCGGTGTCAATCCCGTATTTGTCGATGTGCTCCTTTCGCACAATGAAAGAATACTTCATCGGCCAACCATCGATTTTCACGCTTTCAACGGCGTGGATAAACAACGGTTTTCCATCAAGCTCTATCAATGGCTTCGGCGTAGTCCATCCCGCATCGCGGAACCTGCTACCCTCGCCGGCCATCGGCATAATTATGTGAAGAGGACGCATAAGTTTTATCACCGTTATGGGGTTATCGTGTTATTCTTTTACTTGCAGGGACAACTAAGGACAAAAAATTTATCAATTGTTTCCCTATTGCAGGGGATGATTGGATTACTTTATAAATAATCTCAATATACCCCCCCCCCAGTATAATATATGCTATTAGTATGTATTATGTCGGATATTTTATGATAAATGGATAACCGTTCCTCTTTAGGCAATCTTGGAAGTATTTTTAGAACTGATTTGATTGTCTGTACCTGTTCCTGATCAATAATCTCCTTAAGTTTTATATCAGAAATAGAGTCGTAGACGAAGTTTATATGTTTAAGAATTGATGGAATATTATGAATACTACGAATAGATAAGGTATTGGAGAGAGAACCTATATTCGCCAGTCGATATACGTATGTCGGTTTCCCTGTGTATACTCCTGTAAACCTTTCAGAAATCAGATCAAGATGGAATAGAAGATCCTCCCGTGGCCATCCATTTTTATCAAACCTATGATTCTTAACGAGTTTTCGAGCTATGAGCCCATTCCATACCAATGGGTGAGGAAGAATTATATCGGATAAAAACTTAGAAGAGTCGTATAACGTATTTTCTAATTTGGACCGGAGGGACGTAAAGCGTGTAAGGACACACTCTCCATCCGGTCGTAGAACTTCGTGGTTCCCTTTTACATATTCCGGCCAATTATGAGATTTTGCGCAGACGATTAACGTTTTGAGAGCCTCCGATTTAATATAATCATCTGAATCCAGAAAAAATAAATAGTGTCCTACAGATGCTTCTATTCCTGTATTTCTTGCTGCGGAGAGCCCTCCATTTTGTTGATGAATCACCTTGATTCGAGTATCTTTAGCGGCCCATTCATCACAAATTGATCCACAATGATCAGGCGATCCATCATCAACAAGAATAAGTTCCCAATTTTCATAGGATTGATTGATGACACTCTCAATGCATTGACTGAGAAAAGGCTCAACCTTATAAACAGGTGCGACGATAGATACTAATGGATTCATTTGATCTCTATATTGATCTTGTCTTTAACCGGTATGAGGTAAGATGCGACCTTAGTTCCAAAATCCTCTTATTGAGTGTAAGACGTCTACCCTCGCTGGCCATCGGCATTATTATGTGAAGAGGATGCATCTTTTTTATTTACGCGAGGTTACGGGAGGTAGGATGGAGTGGAGGGGACCATTGGCTCGTTCTCCTTGTTGGCCGTTTCCATTGAGACCTTCGAATCGTTTAATGACAACTGCCTTCGGCGAGCAGACCGTGCAATTGTCCGGAACATCGTTGACGACAATCGCGTTGGCTCCGATATTGACATTATTGCCGATCTTGATGTCTCCCAGAATAACCGCTCCGGATCCTATCCGGACATTATCTCCGATGGTCGGATGTCCTTTGCCTTGATGTCCGATGGTCACATTTTGGTTTATCCAGAGATTCTCACCTACAGTCTCGGCATCTACGACGCATGTCCAACCGTGTTGAACGAATACTCCGCCACCTACAAATCTGGAGGGAGTTGCAAAACTAAATTCGACCATCTCCGGCATCAACCACGAAATGAGCATTGAGCTGTAGCCCATTCGCATATAGAATACGTTCCGGAATTCACGTATTCCACACATGAGATAGTAGAAAGCATATAGATGGCTTTTGGGTCTTTTACCTCTCAGGTGAATCCAAAATCGGTTAATATCCATCTTCAACTTGATCTTATCTTTTCCGTGAAGCAAAAGATAAGCGATGAGTGCAGGAATGGCAACTATGCAATATGTCCATACCTTTACACGGGCTTTTGTAACAGGGACCATTTTACTTTCCGAATACTTTTTTTATCGTTTCGACTCCGTTTTTACCCAATATATTGCGTACTTTGTTCTTGAGTACGGATGATCCATCTACACGTAGGTTGCGGATGGTGTGAAGCGCCTCGTTTTCGAGTTCGGAATCTGTAAAAATCTCGAACAATAGAGGGTAGGAACGTTTCTCCGGATTTAGGAGGATATCTTCCTGATGATGGAAATTGGTTTTGTTATCTGCTGTCAGATATTCAATTCCCAGTGCCTCGGCATAAGACTTGACGAGATTGGCTGATTTAGCTCCGTAATGTCCTCCTGCGGCCATATACAGATCAGCTTCTTCTCCAAATGCGTGGGCCGGATGGTTATAGTTCCTGAATTCAGTTCCTTTGCCGTTGTTTATAAGAATGATCCTAAGATTTGCCGGCAGATGTCTGTTGCCTAAAGCATTCAGATCGTAGAAGAAGGCAAGATCTCCGACTATCAGATAATGGATCTTCTCGGGATTGGCTAAAGCTCCACCTATAACAGTGGAAATGGGTCCGTCAATTCCGAATCCACCGACATTGCAGTAGGAATCAACTGATGCGGGAATCTCGAAGAAGTTCCAGGAACGAAGAGAATTTAGGATACCGAAATGAATTACTGAGTTGTCCGGTATTTTCGGGGCCAGTTCTCTTGCAACCCATATATTGGAGAACGGGATGTCATCCGGAATATCCTTCAGCAGCCCCTGATACGTTTCGCGGCACTCTTCAATGAAGTTGGATCGGCCTTCGCATCCTTTATCGGCGTATCGGTTGAAGAAGTCCTCTTCTCGCATCTCAAATACTGCTTTCGGTAGTCCGAAAACGCTTCGAATCTTTCCGTCCTCCGACACGCGCCACAACTGTTTACCACCCGGATGGGAATAGGATCCGCTGACTTCCCCAATATAGATGACAACGGTGAGCGATCCGATTGCCGGAAGCCAATTATCCTGACTTAGCGCGAGAGGATATAGAAAACGATATTTTCCCTTGTAGTTGCTTGTATGATCGCAGAATACAACTGCTCCATATCTGTCGCAGAAGCGATCTATTGCAGAGTTTAACCCTGCGCTCATTTTCGAGTGAGATCCGACATAGATCCCTACTTTCCCGTTTGGAATTTCGGGTAGTTCGTCAAAGATGCGGTAGTATCCGATTTTAGGGATTGACGGCAGATCCTTTACCGAAAAGTCTTTGTCGTATGTAGTCTCAAGATTAATGTGTACGGGTCCCCCTCCATTCTTGCTCAGATAATGGAAAGCTTCGTTTGCTTTTAATATGGCTGTCGTTCTGTCTCCTCTATCTTTTATTGTACCAATATGGACACTATATACGGCAGCATCTTTAGGAAGGGCAGATCTGTCAATTACCTGAGGAACGAGTTGACCGACTGACCCTAAAGGTTGAGTAGCAGTGATGGCTAGTAGCGGAAGCTTTCTATAGAATGCTTCCGTTAATCCTGGCAGATAATTTCGTGAAGCGGTTGCGCCTGTACATGTAATAACCACAGGTTCGCCACTTTCTTCAGCCATACCGACAGCCATATATGCAGCGGATCGTTCTTCGGGAGCGGAATAGATCTTAAAGAACGGATCGGCCATGAGGCTCGCTACGAAAGTCAGATTCGTTGTTCCCGGGGAGGCTATTATTCTCTTAATGCCATAGGCTTTCAGAAGACTGACAACAATCTGTATATTTTCTTCCGCGCTATAGAAATGATTACTCATCTTAGATTACTTTTTCCAGCGGGCATTGACTGTTTCCGCATTGTTGCAGGTGATTATTTGTCCGGAGATGCAACTCGAGACATCTGAAATAAGGAACGATGCGGCTTCTGCAATTTCTTCCGGCAGATAAAAACGACCGGTACCATAACTACCCGCATATAGGTTGTCTGCTGATACTCCCGTCATGTCGGTTGCTGTTATTCCCGGTGCAATAGCGTTGACTCGAATCCCTTTCAGTTTGTATGCGTGTGCCAATCCTTGAACAAGACTGTTTATAGCTGCTTTTGTCAATCCATAAGGTCGAATGTCAGCAGTATCTCCTGTCTCAGAAGATATGAAGAGTACATTGCCCTGGGATTTTATTTCTGTCCGGCACTTAATGAATTCTTGTGTTAGAAAGAATGGGCCAACCAAATTGGTGGAAAGTTGAGTTAACATTCCTTCAAGTGTCACAGCTTCGAAGTTATGTTCATGAAGAGAGACTCCTGCATTGTTTACCAGAACATTCGCTCCTCCGAGTATCTCATCTGCCTTTCTAATAAAGGAGTGTAGACATTCGGTATTGGATATGTCTATTGGTAAATATAGACAATTTAGCTCAGCTGAAATTTTTCGAAGAGTATCTTCACTCCTTCCCGATATCAGAACTTTAGCTCCTTCATCTGTAAATTTACGAGCCATTGCCAACCCGAGACCACGGCTACCTCCGGTGATAATTATGGATTTACCCTTTAACAGTTCTCGGACTTGAGGTTGTATTATTGTCGGTTTGACAATATTCTCCGGAATCCCTCGGATAATATACCTGTAAGCCCTTTTTAGAATTGAGTTCGTACTCATTTATGCAAGGGAGAATTCTCTGGTCTATCGGACAGCAATACCTCTAATCTTTGAGTAAATCAAATGATTTACTTTTATTTTTTCTGCTCTGTTAAGTCCTAACAGATAGATGGCTCCGGCAGTTATACAAATTGATAACATAATGGCTGACAAATTTGCAAATATGCTTTCGGATGCTATCACTATATATGCTGTTTCCGAAAGGATGAGAGACAAAACTACAAGTATGGTGCAGGGAATAATTACTTTCTTCATGTAGGTCATTATGCTCAGACCAACGTCGCGTCTCATAAAGTATAGTCTTGTCGCCTGCATCGCGAGCACCAGAAATGTATTGATTGCATATCCCCACCAGGGTGATGCTCCTAAGTTGAAGGCAATAATAGCCAAAGGCACTTGGACGATGGCAATAGTAGTCATGGCAATCTGATAACGTTTAATTTTGCCTGTAGCATTCTGTGCTGTTACCAGTATTGAGGATATCGAATTTATAAGTGCTATAACGGCTATGAATCGAGAAAATAAAACTGTCCATTCAGGCACATTCTTAAGCCATAATTCAAGTACTATCGGAGCGCCCACAAAAAAGGGAACCACAAATATTGCTGTGAGGAATATGCCATAACGACTTCCTTGTATGATTAGTCTGTACATTGAGTCATAATCCCGATCAGCATAAGTTTTAGTTATCTGCGGATTCATGGCTAGCAGAAAGTTGGTCAGAAAAGTGGTCAAATATCCATTAATGGTGCTGGCTAATTGGGCCGCAGCATTAACAACAGCGCCGAAGAAGAAATTCAATACCAACTGCATACCTGTCCCATGACTCATATATGCTAGATTTCCAATGAAGGACCACGAGGTAAAACTGAGCATACTTTTAGATAGCTTCTTGTCCGCTTCATTTATAGAAACAGAAGCTACCTCAAAGTTTTTTTTGCAATATCGAAGATATATGAAGCGAAGGCAGATATTGACCAAAACGATGTACACTGCCCATTCAATAAGATGATTTCCGGGTAAGCCAGTCAATAATAGAGCTCCGATAAGTTGAAGAATTGAGCCTAAAATAGCGGCATACGCAAAGATTGTCATGCGCTCATAGGCAACGATTAACCCTACATAAGGAACCCATAAAATATTCAGGATAGCTGCAAGAATTGAGAGCTGGAATACTACGTTGGCCGCAAGATATTGCTCATTAGGAATTTGCATGTAGAAATTGAGATACCATAAACCGATGGTCTCACACACGAGGAGAATACCGATCGCCAGCCAGAGTTGAATCTTTTTCCCGGTCGCTACAACTTTCCGTAGTTTCTCGGCATTCCTCTCGCCTATCTCAAAATTGATGAATCTCTGAATAGTACCTGTTAAGTTCCCGTTCAGGAAAGTCAGTAATGTTACGACACTCCCGACAACACCATACAATCCATAATCATCCTCGCCTAAAGCCTTTAGAATTAGTCGAGTTGTATATAGGTTGATACCCATTGTTACCAAGGTCCTTATGTAAAGGGCCAGGGTATTACGGGTAATTCTTTTAGTATTTAAGTGAGAATCCTTACTCAAAATTATTATGAGTAGAAGAGAGTGTAACTACGCCTTACTTTAATTTAGCGCTCAAGGCGGATATTTTCTGTTCTTGTTCAGTATACTTACTCTTCATTTCCATAAGTAGATGGCGAGATGTGTCTCTGGCTTCCATACATACAGGTTTGATCCTACAGTATGGGATATAGAAAGTCATAGCCATCCCGAACCCAAGAATTGAGAGTATTGCCATCAGAGAGAACCAATAAGTGTTTAGCATCGGAGTCCCGAATGGTTGAAAAAATAAGTATAGTAGAATATCGTACAAGAGAGTACAGATCAATATTGTAGAGAAATGGGATAGAAGAGAGGCATATGAGGAGTGAGGGAACTGTTGTTCAGCGTTCACTTTGCTGTAACCAATAAGTAGGAAAGGTACAATTGGAATTGCTAATATTGACAAAGTCTCAACCCATTCCGGTAGTACAAAGCTATGGAATATAAATCTTCCAATCAGCAAGATTATTCCAGAAATGAACGTGAAGTATGATATACTGTGAATACAACTAAAAACAAGCTTTTTGGTTGACCTGCTGACTACTCCAAACGGAATTTCCTCAATACTGATGGAACTTTTCGACAGAGTTCTGGTATAAAAACGTCTCCACTTATATATCCAGAACGTAATTGTCAGTATGGTAAAGACTATCAGAAATGAAAATAGGAAACTATCTAAAACTGGAAAATGTTCACCCGTTATTTCAACTAAAAAGAGCAAAACAATATAAAGAATAAAATAGAATGGAGAGTGGATGATCTCATCCGCTTCACGGATGATGTCCATTTTGTCTTTTAATTTATCGTATGTCTCTCTTCTGAAATTGGTCTGGATATTATTAGCGCTAAACAGTATATTGTCGAGCGTTAGCCGGTCTAATCCTTTAAACGTTGATCTTCGTTTCTTAAGTGTATTGAGCTGAGGATTATTGCCAATTTTTGTAACCAATCGTTCTATTTCTGTTCTATCTTGCTCTATCCTTTCTAATGTTAAATCAGCATAGTGTCTGAGACGTCTATATATGAAGTTGCTGTCATCAGATAAAATGAGTAGAACAAGGATGGTCGCTAATACCCCTAAGAGGGCCTCAACAGAACTCAAGAAAAATATCGGCTCAAGAGAAACCATGTTCTTTAGGTTGTCAGAAAGCAATAGCGGTTGCGTCTTTCCTGATTACCTCGTAGGTTTCTTCAATTTCTTTATAGAATTTTGGAGGAATGTTTGCTGCAAAATAACCCTTATGGTTGACGGCATCATCCTCAAGGCGCATAATTCGTTTGTCCGAGTACATAAAATGATCAAGGGTTTTGGCCTTCTGAACCCATTCGTTCCCAACTTTAATGGAAAGCGCCGGAGTGTTCAGTTTATTCCACAAGAGAGAGTCGCACAGCAGATCGCTCATTTCTGAAAATCGTATTGGTCTTGCAAGAATAATTTCAATACTATTTTCCGTACTTTCGAAAAACTTTGTCAACCGATCTTCAATTATACCTTTGATAAATTTTGCATCGTCAACACCTCTCTCTTCGGTTATGTGGGCATAGAAGCCTTTACGAAATACGGACATCTCCCCACAGAACATACGAATATTTCCGCCTTCTTCAAGAAAAAGGCGTAGAATCTCAGCATTGTGATAACGTTCGTCGTTGTTAATTGAACCATACTCGTTGCCACTGAGAATTTTTTTCAACTCGTCGTAGTACGTAGATGTGGCTTTGGAATCTGCCATAGTGCTATTGATTGGATCCGTGTGCAAAGGTAGTCAAATGAAATAATTTAGCAAAGATTTTTAACTAAATTTTTTCACATATTTTTTTAATTTGAGGTTAGGGGAGGGGTTCGAGGTCGAGAGGGTTGATGGAGACGCGGGCGCAGCCGAGGATGTCGAGGCGGATTAGGAGGTCGGTTTCTTGGGGGGCGCCGGAGGTGGGGGTGGTGGTTGGTTGGTGCGCGGGCGTGGAGGCCTGCGGTGCGGTGTGGTGGGTGGGGGCTTGGAGGACTTCGCCTTCGAGGCCGCGGAGGTTGCCGCGGATGACCCGGACTTTGTCGCCTTTGGCGAGCTGGCGGGGGGCAAAGCCGACTGGACGGTCGGAGTTGCCGAGCATGAAGCGGAGCTTGCGGAGCTGGATCTCGGGGATGACGGCGGGGGGAGCGGGCTTATCGCCTTGTTTGGCGGCGCGGTCGCTCAGGAAGCGGAAGATCTGCGGTAGCTTTACGACTTGTAGGCGTTCGGCTTCGGTGCAGCGGATGAAGATTGTGGAGGGAATGACGACGCGGTCTATCTTGGCCCGGCGTCCGTTGCGCCAGAGACGGTATTCCTGTTGGGTGGCTACGTAGGTGTCGTAGCCCAGTTTGCGGAGCCGTTCTGCAGTATTTTTTTCGGTGTTGTGATTGACTATCGCTACGTACCAGTGTCTTTCGGGCACGCCTCCGGCGTCGCCAACGTCTTCGGACATTGTCGCAACACGAGATTCTAAGTTATTGGTTGTTATGTGCATGAACCCGTTTATGGGTGCAGGTGGCATTCGGGTGCTACCTTTGCGTGTGCAAAGTTAATGTTTTCTTGGCTTTTTTGCAAGTGTGGGTTGGGGCATTAACTTCTTTTGAAACTTTTTCGTAACTTTGTAGGGTCGTTTGAGGGCTCTTATTCAAGTGCTCTTCTTCGTTATTCTCTTCTTTAAATTTATTTATGATCAGAAGAACTATTATCGCCGGCTGTCTGCTGCTTTGTTTTCTCTGCGGGTCGGCGTTGCGTCTGGAGCCTATTAAGTATGGCGATTTTTCGAATTGGTATACTCGCGAGATCAAGGAGTCGAAGATCATCGGGGGTAAGACGAAGACTGTCTATGAGATCGCGCCGAAGGGCCACACCACCGGTAATAAGCCGTATTCCAATTTAGGCGGGTCGCCGTGGGCGACGAGCAATGTGTATGCTAAGGTCGCCGGGGTTGTGAAGGCTTCCAACGCGGTTTCGCCTGCTCAGGTCAATGGAAACACGGTGGCCAAGGTGGAGGCGAAGATGGAGGAGGTGAAGGCCTTGGGCATCATCAATATGGATGTGATGGTGGCGGGGACGATCTTCTTGGGTCAGCTTTATGAGCCGATCACCAATACGAAGGCGCCGTTCGCTAAGATGGAGATGGGTATGCCTTATACGAAGCGGCCGGTCGCTCTGGTGTTCGACTATAAAGTTGATATGCCGGCGGTCAATACGCGGGTGAAGGCTACGGGCCTTTCGTCGAAGAAGACGCTTCAGGGTCGCGATCAGGCGGAGGTTTATGTCCTGCTTCAGAAGAGGTGGGAGGATGCGGATGGTAAGATCTATGCTCATCGTGTGGGGACGGGGCGCGAGCGTTACAGCAAGTCGATCCCGTGGACCAAGGGTCATCAGCTGAAGATCAATTACGGCGACATCACGGGCAAGTCCTTTTATAAGCCGTGGATGGGGCTGCTGAATGGCAAGAAGGCTTATTATGCCAAGAATTCCAAGGGGAAGATGGTGCCGGTGGAGGAGGTCGGCTGGGCTGCGCCTGACGAGACTCCTACGCATGTGCTGGTTATGTGTTCGTCGTCGTGTGGGGAGCCGTTTGTGGGAACCGAGGGGATTGCTCTTTATGTGGACAATCTGGCCTTCGGTTTCTGATTGGATTTCGACCATAGAACCATAGGGCCATATTTTACTTTGGTTGGTTTTTTGAGCTTTTCGACCATAGAACCATAGGACCATATTTTTCTTTGGTTGGTTTTTTGAGCTTTTCGACCATAGAACCATAGGGCCATATTTTACTTTGGTTGGTTTTTTGATCATAGAACCATAGTTGCCATATTTTTTTGGTGTTTTTTGATCAAAAGGACCATAGGGGCCATATTTAAATTTTGAATTGATATGAAGATTGCAATTATTGGGTATGGGAAGATGGGGCGCATGGTCGAGGAGATCGCGCGTGAGCGCGGTCACGAGATCGTTGCGGTGGTTGACCGTCCGGAGGAGTGGGAGGTTTTTGAGTCCCGCAAGTTCCAGGGTGCTGACGTGGCTATTGAGTTTTCAGTGCCGTCGGCTGCGGTTGAGAATGTGCTGANGTGCTTCGCTGCCGGTGTGCCGGTGGTGTCGGGTACGACCGGTTGGCAGCGTGAGCTGCCGGAGATGAAGGAGATCTGCGATAAGGGTAAGGGTACGCTTCTCTGGAGCTCCAACTTCTCNATCGGNGTCAATATATTCCGTGCGGTTAACCGCCGGCTGGCGGAACTNATGAATCCTTACCCGCAGTATAAGCCTGCGATGGAGGAGGTCCATCATATCCATAAGCTGGACCATCCTTCGGGTACGGCGATCACGNTGGCCGAGGATATCGTGTCTGTTTCGGAGCGTCTGGGCCAGTGGAAAGAGGAGCCGGCGGAGAATGCGCCGTCNGGAGACCTGCCTATCGGCTGTCGCCGCGAGGGTGAGGTTCCGGGGATACATTCGGTTATCTGGGAGTCGCCCGAGGATACGATTACGATCACCCATTCGGCCAAGTCGCGCCGTGGCTTCGCGTTGGGTGCGGTGATTGCGGCCGAGTGGCTTGCCGGGCGCCGGGGATTCTTTTCTATGGGGGATATGCTNGGGTTNTGAGGGTAGCTAAGGTAGCTNAGGTAGCTGGAGGTAGCTTGGGTAGCTGGGGGTCAGCGGCCTAAGAGGTCGAGGGTGNCGTCTATGGCGNGGCGGACTTTGGCGGGGGGGAGNAGGCAGTCGGTTTTGGCTTCGCCGATCTTCGGGATTAGGGTGAAGTTGAGACGNCCGTCTNCNGAGTTCTTCTTGTCNTGGGCCATCAGNTCNAGCAGCGGGTCATATTGTCCGCAGGTGAAGNGGAACGGGGGGTATTGCTCGCGCAGCAGGCGTGCGTAGGGATAGAGTGCGGCCGAGTCGAGCCCGAGCTCGAAATGGGAGAGCACCAGNTCTGTCAGCAGTCCCCAGGCGACTGCGACCCCGTGGGGGACCGGGCGGCCGAGTGCGGCCATCCGGCTTTCGTAGGCATGGCCGGCTGTGTGGCCGAAGTTCAGGATCTTNCTCAGCGACTTCTCGTGAGGATCGCNTCGGGTGACATCCTCTTTTACAGCAACAGTCCGTTCGATCAGAGAGACCGGGATTCCGGCCTNCNTGTCGGACGGATTTTCAATTTTAAGAAGTTCGGTATAGAGGNCGGCGTCTGCCACAAGTCCGGTCTTAAGCATCTCAGCGAAGCCGGACAGAATCTCGGCCGGGGGGAGTGTCTTGAGGAATCCCGGGTCAACTACCACAGCCTCCGGCATCGCGAAAGCTCCCACCTCGTTCTTGAGGCCGTTGAAATCTATTCCNGTCTTGCCCCCGACCGATGCGTCGGCCATAGCAAGNAGTGTNGTGGGGACGTTGATGAACGACACTCCGCGCTTGAACGTGGCGGCGGCGAAACCGCCTATGTCGGTGACGGTNCCTCCTCCCAGATTGACCACGACACCTTTTCTTGTCATTCCCGAGTCAGAGAGGCCGCGCCANAGGTCAGTGAGAGACGCGAGNTNCTTGATNCCGGCCGGGATGGTNAGCGTCTGAGCCCCTGTAAGGNCCGGAACTGCTTCGCGNACCTTGTCGGCATACAGCGGACCGACNGTGCTGTCGGTCACGANCACTATTTGGGGACGCTCTTCGAGCAGGGGCTGAAGGCGNGTNGTCAGGTTGTTCATNACGTATCGAAANNGGGATTGGGACAGANNAGTCAAGATGACTTTAGATTCTCAGAGGGTCGGGAGAAGATCGGGGAGAGCGTCGGCGAATTCCGTCATCGAGGGNTAGATNGCGGTCGGGTGTTCGGCTTCGAAAGCCTTGCGCGGGATGGGNCCCGTGGTTACGGCGAACGTGCGCAGACCGGCCGCNACGCCGGCGCGCACGCCGAGCGGNGCNTTCTCGATCACGATCGTATCCTCCGGTNCACTGCCGGCTATGGCCATACCNTTAAGATAGGGCTCCGGNNCGGGTTTNCCNTGAACGACATCGAGTGCCGTCACCCGGCGGTCCGGCGGGAACGCTCCGGGGTAGTCNTCTTCGAGACGGTCTATGAGCGACGATTGGGCCGAGCCGGTCACGAGCACCGTCTTCCATCCGGCGTCGAGCAGAGCGCGGATCATACGGTCCGCNCCCGGCATAGGACGCTTCTGTCCCATTTCGACGAAATATTTCGCCTTGCGAGCGTAGAGTTCCTTTATNCGTTCAGGNGAGGGAACGGGNAGANCATNGCGCTTGAAAANCAATTCGATTGTCGCCGCACCGGTCATTCCCTCATAGAGGAAGAANTCGTCGACAGTNCACTCCAGNCCGAGTTCGGAAATCATACGGTGCCACGCGCGGGCATGAAACGGCATCGAATCGTAGAGGANGCCGTCCATATCTATAAGAGCAGTCTTCATTTGTCAGTTTATTAAGAAGTTATTTCAACTTCAATATGTCAGGTCAGAATCGCAANTGCTCAAAACCAACCGATAGTAGANTAAGGTTACTTTGAGCACCTGATTATCACGGGTTGCGGACGGGAGATTTGGCGGCCTCGTTGACGAAGGCCTTCATGCCGCTCCTGGCTTCGGAGACGAAGTTGAANGAGGCGGATTCCATTATCCTGCCCGTTATGTCGCGTGCCTTGTCGCTGTTCCAGCCCGAACCGCAGAAGCGCAGCTTGGGGTGGCGGAACTTGCCCTCGACCTCGATTCCGAAGCGGAACGGGATGGGGGAATGGTCCACNCCGATGTGGTAGTAGAGGTCGCCGGCAAAGTTGTTCAGGCCTTCGAGCTTGAGGCGATATTTCGAGAAGTCGAGGTCGAAAGGATAGAGNTCCAGCAGATTGTCATGGACATTGCCGGCGATGTTGATGTCGGCGATGTTGATGTCATCGTGGGAGAATATCATCATCATCTTGGCCACATGATGGATAAAATCCGTCTGGTGGAGCTTCAGATGACGCCCGTTGAGTTCCACACTCGCGTAGAAACCGGGGATGTCGGCCGTCATTGTCGGGAAGATNCCGAGCNTGAAATCGGCCTTAAGTCCAAGAGTGCCCGAGAGATTGACCACTTCCGGCACTTTCCTCGGGATTGATGGGAANTTACGGTACATACCGACCAGATCGAGATCCGAGATNCCGACGTCGCCGTAGCAAGCNATTTTAGTGATGTCGGAAGTATCGTATACTAAATTAACGTTTGCGCCGGCAAAACTTGCNTTCATCCCCAGATTTCCTATGCGCGCCGTTCCGTTNGCGAGCGAGAGTTCCGCGTTNACATCCTTGAAAAAGAGGTTGGTATAGATGACCTCGTTTGCGCGGGCCTCGACCTTGACGTCGAGATTGCGCGGAAGGATGAGGGCGGTCGTGTCCTGGCGGGCATAGGCGAGGGCNCGCCGACGGGCNTCGGCGAGACTGTCGGAACGGGAACGTCCGACTCCGGCCATCTGCTCGGCGAGCTTGGACGCGCGGGCAAGCTGGTTGATGTTGAGCGTGTCGATGTCGGCGNGCAGACGTCCCTTGAGNATAGAACGGTCCGGCCATGAAAGATATTGGCGAAGATTGCTCACGGCTCCCGANAGAACCAGGGANGACTCGCGTGAGCGGAACGAGAATCGGTCTATCGCCACTGAGTCCAGACTCCAGCGGACGGCGCACTCTCCGAGCACTATCGGTGCCGGATAGTTCCGGAGCCGGAGGACACCGTCGGTNAGNCGGATGTCNCCATGTANGTTGCTCGTGGCCAGGAAGCNGCGCAGGCTGTCGGAGACTGCGAATGCCAGGACGTCGGCCGTATGCGGAAGCCGGTCGAGCATCTCCTGATCCTTGAACTCGAACGGAGCCGGACGGGAAATATGATGTTTCCCGGGNGCTNCCGAGATAGAAGTCTTCATATTGCGCAGGGTGAACTNCAGTCCGGGACGTTCGGTCAGCAGATTGCGGATTCCAAGGCGCAGCGACACAGAATCCGGCTTTGAGGAATTGCCATCGCTCGTGATTCTGCCCGAGAAAGTGAGGTCGCGAGCGTGTATTCCGGTCGTGTCCTTTCCGAAGATCATGTCGATGTTTCCGACCGTCCCCTTGATATCGACCGGGAAAGAGGNGGTCGACTGATTCAGCTCGGGGAGTTCGGAGCTGAAACGGATCACGGTGTTGGCAGCCTTGGCCACCGCGCCGGTCTCGGGAATACGGAAGCGGGCGCCTCGCATGGTCAGTGAGCCGCTGAGCATCACGTCCTTCANGTCAGAAGAACTGAGAGAGGGGAGAACGAAATCGACATTGGTCTGCAGATCCACATCGCCCGAGGGGTTGAANGGGAGGAGGACTGAGAAATANCGGTTGAGATTCTCCACACGCGAATCGACATNGACAGTCGCGTGGACCCTCGGCGACGCCAGAAGATCATCGGCCCGGGCCGAGACTGCAAGGTCCACACCTTCGCCCTCAACGGTGAAACCGGGAATGGAGATATAAGACGCGCGCGGATTGTCGCCGTCGAACATGAAGACTCCGTTCAGCCCGATATGCCGAGCCGCATANCGGCCGCCGTCTCCGGCGCTGTAGACCACGTCTCCGTCAGGCACCGCGAAACGGATCTCGATAGAGGGGAGGGCCGATGACGAGAAATGGTACGGCTTCGTCAGGCGTGCTGTGGCGTTGACCATCACGTCAGCGTCCAGACCATCTATCCGCGGCAGAATCTGTGGCGGCAGATAATCGAGCAGCTTCATCAGGTGGAACGACTGTATGTTGAAAGAGAAGTCGTTGATCTTCGGATTTGCGCCCGCTTCGAAACTCATGGAGGCTTTCGACTTGATATTTCCCAGCCCGATCTCATAATTGTTGAAAGAGATTCCGAAAGGTGAGAAGTGCAGGTTGACAATNCCGTCNAGNTTGAACGGGAAATCNTAGAGNAGNGTCAGCGAATCGACCTGCGCCCTCACCTTTCCGGAGAGGTCNAGGTCGTATGAGTCGCGCNCCTTTCCTTTATCTNCGAGTTCCTTAAGGGTTATCTCGGAAAGTTCCACATCGCCATCGAGTCCCGACTGAAGACTTTGGTATCTGATTGCTTTCGGATGGTGAAGGGTGATGTAGTTCGCCGAAAGGGGAGGGATCTTGGTTTTCTCGTCGACGGACGAGGGGAAGATNTCGAAATTTGACACTGAATCATTCACGGCCACCATATTGAGGTCGAACCGGTCTATCTCCACATCATGGAGGCGGATTTCCCCGCGGAGAAGAGAAGCCACGTTCACGCCGCCACTGAAATGGCCGCAGCCAGCGAGATAGTCAGCGTCGGCCGGAAGCTGACGGCGGATAGCAGGAGAGACTGAATCGAGTGCGCGCGAGCGGATAGAGATAGAATCGGCCACGAGACAGAATCTCGGGAACGAAGACCAGAGAGTGAACCGGAGATTGGATACGCTCACGTCGGCATCGAGATATTCCGAACCGCGTTCGGAAACTATCGCCGACAGACGCGCCGGGGTCAGCCAGAACGTGATACAAACCAGGCCGACGACGATCAAGGCGGTCAGGCTGACGAGCCCGATCGTGATAAATTTCAGCGCCTTGCCGATATATCCGCTTGTTTTCGTATCCATTGTCTGTCAGATATATTGGAATCTACGGGGGAGTGTTCGGTTTTAAACCTTCATATCCATTGTCGATCAGATATGGTGGAATCTACGGGGCGAGTGTTTGGTTTTAAACCAAATTTAACAACTCTCCCCGAATATACATTATAACGCGTCCGAAGGCGATTTTGTGCGATTGAGTACAATTAACGAGCCTTTAACACGTTAAATAGTTATGGCCAAAATGTCGGAAACGCTTCTTGAGGCCCGTCTCGGGCAGTTTGACTCCATTTCTCTCGAAGAAATGGGGAAAGTCAAGCTTATGAACCGTGTCGATACGAAATATCTGACGACCTTTCCGACGCTCCTGAAACTTCTCGAACTTGCCTCGGCAGACTACTATGTCCAGGAGATCGGAGGAAAGCGCAATATGCCTTACGCCACGTGTTATTACGACACGGAGGGGTGTTTCATGTACCACGAGCATCAGCGCGGTCGCAAGACGCGCCAGAAAGTCCGGATCCGCGAATATGTCGGCTCGGACGCGAAGTTTCTCGAGGTCAAATCAAAGAACAACAAAGGTCGCACCAAGAAGAAGCGCGTTGCACTCGGCCCCGACAACAGCGCCCTGCGCGCGAACGATGAATTCCTCTCGCGTCACACCCCCTGGACCTCTCTACATCTCCTCCCCCGGCTTCAGAACAGCTTCAAGCGCATCACACTCGTGAACCGCAACATGACCGAACGCCTGACGATCGACACGTCGCTCTGTTTCCACAATATGTCAACCGATCTCGACCGCTCTCTCGAAGGGTTGGTGATCATCGAACTCAAGCGTGACGGCCTGACTCCCTCTCCGATCCTCGGACTCCTCAATCGTCTCAGAATCAAACCTCACGGNTTCAGCAAATACTGTATGGGNATGGCCTTCACAGACAGCGGCCTCCGTCAGAACCGGCTGAAAGAGAGGCTCAGAAATGCCGACCGGCTCTGTCGGGAGGCTCGGGCGGAACTATNCTGACAAACCTAACCCCAAACTACACCTGACAAATGGAAACTGATGCTTCAATTGAGCAGATGATCNTCAACGCCACNGGAATGACCGATCTCNTCCTCCTGCTGTTGAGATTCTCTTTTAACCTTCTGATCACCTGGGTGATCATTCACTTTCTTTACTATCGTCGCAGCGGACGCCGCGACTACTACTTCACGTTCTCGCTCATCAGCATCGCGATCTTCTTCATGATCTTCATGCTCGGAAGCATCAAGCTGAAGATCGGTTTCGCGCTGGGTCTGTTCGCGATNTTNGGNATCATNCGNTACCGAACNGANTCGATGCCAGTCCGGGAGATGACCTATCTGTTCGTGATTATCGCCCTGTCTGTGATCAATGCTCTTGCCGAGCCGGATCTTCTCGGCAATCCCTACGCCGCNCTGGAGCTCGTGCTGCCTAATGTNATAACGGTCTTCATGATATGGCTTTACGAGAGCAACAAATGGCTGACACACTATGCCTGCAAGTATATCCAGTATGACAAGATAGACCTTGTCACCCCTCAGAAACGCGACGAGCTGATAGCCGATCTTGAACAGCGCACCGGAATCCGTCCCGTCAAGGTAGAGGTCGGNTCGATAGACTTCCTCCGTGACTCGGCGATCGTGAAGATGTATTATGAAGAGGAGATGGGCCGTATCAACAGTGTCAACGACATGATGAAACTCCCCAAACCTGTAGAAAAATAACTCTCATATGACAAAACGACTTCTTTCCCTTGCCGGCCTGATCGCTATGGCGCTGGTCATGGCTGTCGCCACATCGGCTCAGGCCATCTGGNTCGACGCCGGAGCCTCGAAGACCTGGCAGAAGAAATATACCGTAGGTATTGATGCTCAATACCGCACCTCGAATAAGCTTGAATCTACCGAACGTTGGGGCATCGGTGCCAATTTCGGCTGGAAGCCNNTCAAATGGCTNAAGGTAGGTGCCGACTACTCGTTCNTCTACTCCCATCGTCCCGAACGCACGACCAAAAAGGGNAANTTNGTNGAAGATTACTGGCAGCCGCGCCATCGTGTGGGCNTCAGCCTCACNGGNTCGCTGAAGTTCAACCGCTGGGAGCTCTCGCTCCGCGAGCGNTGGCAATANACNCGCAACCANGNCGTNAANGCCTTGAAATTCGGTCCTGACGGCTTGGACAAGGGCTANGAATATATCCCTGTCCGCAACCGCCACGTGCTCCGCNCGCGCCTGAAGCTCGAATGGGGAATCAAGAAGAAATGTCCCTTCACCCCCTACGTCTCGGCCGAGATGTACAACTCGCTNAACAAAGCGTTTCAGGTNACNAANGTNCGNTATACNGCNGGNTGTGANTACAAGATCGACCNCCACAACTCNGTCGGNCTNTTCTATCGCTTCGTNGACTCGTATGACAACGACGAGACGAANCTGAACGTGATCGGNCTCGANTANGCGTTCAAGCTCTGATCGCAGGGGCGTATTAGACAGCGCAGGTTAAACATCGCAAAGCGATGTCCCTACATTTTGCGTCGGGAATGTCTCCCCGGCAAGTCAAACATCGCGAAGCGATGNCCTTANATTTACTTAATCAAAACCATATTATGAAACAGACGCTCAGCCTCTCAAGACGCTTCCTTCCGTGTCTCGCCGNTCTGATGGCCCTTGTCTTCGCCGCCGGATGTAGCGAGGACCCCAAGCCTGTTCCCGCACCGGTAGTTCCCGCACCGGGAATANCGCTCGACACCGAGATCCATCCCTATGACGGTCAGACCGCTCAGGATATCAATGACGANAAACCCTCGTCGAACACCGACTTCTATTGGAAGGATGGTGAGTTCGCCAAGAAACTGGAGATCATCTACAACGGCGACGATGTCGAGGTGACTTCNTCGGANGAGAATATCATCGTCCATACCGACGGCGCATACGTGACCGTAGATATGCTGACCAAGAACGTAAGCGACGTGCAGATCACTGCTAAAGGCTCCTCGGCCGACGGCCAGCTCAAGATCTACGGAGCCTCGCGCACGCTGCTGAACCTCGACGGTCTCGACCTGACCTCAAAGCGCGGTCCGGCAATCAACAACCAGAACAAGAAACGCCTGTTTGTCAAACTNGGTGAGGGAACGGTCAACCGTCTCGCCGACGCGCCCGAATACCGCGATGATCCCTACTATATGCCCGGCTCNTCGGCTGTGACCGAAGACCGNAAGGGATGCTTCTTCAGTGAAGGTCATCTGATTCTCTGCGGNGCCGGCGTTCTGCGCCTCACCGGCAATTACCGTCANGGTCTCGTGACCGACGGCTATCTCTACGTCCGTCCCGGCGTGACACTCGTTGTTGACGACGCCGCGCGCAACGCCATCCACGTCAAGGGTGACGTCCAGGACGGATATGGCGTTCACATCACCGGCGGCTACGTCTACGCCAACACCTCGGCCCCCGCAGGCCGTGCCATCAGGTGTGATCACGGTGTCAACATTTACAGCGGCCAGGTCACTCTCTACACCTCGGGCGACGCTGCTTATGACGCGGAATCTCTCGACCTTCAGTCTGCGGCCGGCATCAAGGCCGACTACAATGTCAATCTGGTCGGCGGTAAGCTCAATATTGTCTCCACGGGCAAAGGTGGCAAAGGTATCAANACCGCCTCGAACGTATATCTTTCCGGCACGTCTGTTATGGTTGCCGCCACAGGAGANAAAGCTGAAGATGAAGGGCGCGGACTTTCCTCCTCTTCCAAGGGTGTGAAGGCTGACAGCAACTGTGTGATCTCNGGNGGNGAGATGATNATCTATTCGATGGACGANGCACTTTCGGCGACCTCCATGCGTATGACTGACGGTAGCGCCTGGATCTGCTCNATAGATAAAGACGGCATCGACGTGACCGAGAACTTCACNCTCTCNAAGGGNCTTNTGATCGCNTCGGGCGACGGAAACAATGCCTCGGGTATCGACTGCCCCGTGATTCAAATAAGCGGNGGTACGGTGGTTTCTACCGGAGGCGTACAGTCTGCACCTGTCNCCGGGGGACAGCCNTATGTCCTTTCGTCGCTNGGNGATCTCGGCGAGAATGCGGTCATAGGTGTTTCAGAGACCGCGTCGGCCACTCCGATGATGGCCTATATTCTTCCNCGNGCGACNTCGCTCCAGTTGCTCTACAGCTCGCCGACGCTCCCCGCGGCCGGCTCGACCGTCTACCTCCGCACCGGAGGTGGTGTTAGCTCGCCGGAGCAGAGCTGGAACGGCTACATCACCGGCCAGGCTTACAGCGGCGGCCAGGCTGTGGCGCAGACTGTTCGCTGANCCGCCCTCAGCTGAAGCCGAGGNCCCTGAACAAAAAGCTCCGCGCTNGGCGGCTACGCCCCGGCTGAAGCACGGGGCCCTGAACAAAAAAGATTCGCTCCCGATTCGGGAGCCTCCGATAACAAAGCCGGGCTGAATCCTGANTCAGGATTCAGCCCGGCTTTGTTATCGGAGGGGAGAGGTATCTTCCGGAAGTAGATGCNGCCCGGGAGGGCGGCGGTATCGTCCGGAGGGAATGGTGCGGGTTATTGTTCGTTGGGGATAAGGAAGNGTATTTCGACGGTGGCGGTGGCGGGACCCTGGTCGGCAGGGATCCAGGCGGGCATCGACTTGACGAGGCGGATGGCTTCCGCTTCAAGGTCGGGGTCTACGAGGCGCACGATCTTTATCGAGCCGATTGANCCGTCGGTNTTGACGGTGAANTCGACTTTAACCACTCCTTCGATTCCCTGGTTGAGGGGACGTTCGGGATATTTGAGGTTCGTCGTGATATAATTGTCGAGAGCCTCCTTCCCACCGGGGAATTGCGGGGTGGCAGCGGCAAAGGCGGAGATACCTATGGCAACCGAGGCTATGAGTGTCAGGAGTTTCTTTTTCATACTCTTGAAATTTGATTCAGTTATTTGACCCCGGAAGGCACCGATGGTTTATCGGACGGTGTGAGAGTCGCGGAGTGCGGACTGTTCAGTATCGAAGTTCGTGGACTTAACATCCTGTNGAGTCACCCTTGGGTTCGAGAGCGTCATAGAGGCCGGCGGTGGCATCTTCGAGGAGGTCGAGGACGGTTTCGAAGCCTTCGGCTCCTTCGTAGTAGGGGTCGGGGATATGATGGAAGTANGGATGGTTACGGGTGAAGTCGATCATGCGTACCACCTTATTCTGTGCTTCGAGNGTCGGGGCGAATGCGCGCAGACGGTCATAGTTGCTGTTGTCCATCGCCACGATGAGGTCGAAGTTGTCGAAATCCGATTCGCGCACGGGACGTGCGCGGTGGGTCAGATTGTAGCCGCGNCGGATCGCGTGGGCACGCATACGGCTGTCGGGAAGGTCTCCGGCATGTCCTGAGTAGAGGCCGGCCGAATCAATCTCGAAGCGGTCAGCCGCACCNTTCTCNTTCACGAGATCNTCCATGATACCGTGGGCCGCCGGCGAGCGGCAGATATTGCCGAGACAGACGAAGAGGATGCGTTTGGGGTTGAGATCCTGCAGGGGGCGTACNGAGGCNCANGCCTCCTCNTATCTTGTCGCGCTCATTGGACATCCTNNTTNNNNGTNCGNTCTTCGAANAGTATTCCTGTCGAACCGTCNTCAATCACGTTGGGATCGTCGGCGTTAAGTTCGCCGATGAAGTTGACGTGGAGAATCAGNACAGTTTCGGGTTTGAGTCCCATCTGTTCGGAATGAGAGCCNAAGACGGCGAGGGCGGTTGTGGCGAACTCCGCNGTCTGTCCATATNTCATCGTGAGGAAAGCATCCGGGAATACAGTCGAGACGAGACGGCCACCGACTACGATCTGAGAGGGAAAATGAAGGGGCACTTTCTGTCCGTCGATAGTAGAGAGTTGGATNGCCAGTTCCGCGCGGTCTCCACGTTCGACCTTATCGCCNGCACCCTCGATTAGAACTTTTTTCCAGAGGTCATTCGTCACGCGGGTCATTCCGAGTTGTTTCGCAGTCACGATAAGCGCTTCAGTAGCTTTTATTTCATCGCGCGAGTCACGATCCTGTTCCAGCCGGTTTCGCAGATTGTAGAAATTACGGCGGATAACCATCAGATCCTCCACACTATCGTTGTTCAAGGCGGCCATCATACTCTTCATCATGACCTGCGGATTGAACTTTCGCGCGTAGNTGTGGCTATAGTCGGAGATGTTGGCCGCATTGTTCGCGCCCTCTATGAGGCCCATGAGATAGGCATCGGAACGGTCGAGCGCCTTCATNGCGTCGCGCATTCCTTCGAGATATTCTTTCTGAGCCTCCTTGGTGTTGAGGATAGAGTCATTAGCTACATCCTTCCAGAACTTTATGGCACGTAGCTGGCCNTAGTAGTACATCAAGGAGTCAGCATCCGTCGGATTGCTTATCTGTGAGAGGGAGTAGTTGTTTCTGTCGCTTTCGCCACAGGATGTCAGCGCTGCGATTATTCCGGCNGCAATGATTGAAGTCAGAAATTTTTTCATGATGATGAAGTGTTGGGTGGAGAGCGTTGAGAACGGTCTCACAAAGAAAGAAGATGGGAAGATGATAGGAGGATTATTTGCCGAACGAGACGTCGCCTTCGGGCACACGTTCGGCGGTTTCAGACGTCATGCGGGTCCGGAGACCGGAGGCTTCCGCAGGNGATTCCGTGNGGGTAGGGGCGACGTCGGGACGCGGGGTGGGTTCGGCGGNTTCCTCGCCGGCGCGAGCCGCGAGAGAGTCGCCGGGAGCTGCCTCGGCGTTTTGGGCGGCGGGGTTCACGACGACCTCTATGGTGTCGCCGTCAGAATCCGCAACTGACGCTGTGCGGCCCTTACAGGCGCACAGCGTCAGCGTAATCAGAGTGAGGGGAATTATATATTTCTTCACTTTNCTTGATTGTTCCTTGATTGGTTTGTNTTNGAAACCGCGGATCGGCTTCAAGCTGTCGACGGTCAGTCCGGTTTATTGCGGATTGACTTTCAGGAGCTCGACNTCNAAGATCAGAGGGGCGTTCGGCGGAATCGGGCCGCCGGGAGTACCTGTCTCGCCGTATGCGAGGTCCGAGGGGATATAGAAGACAGTCTTTCCGCCCTCCTTCATCANCTGGAGACCTTCGGTCCAGCCTGCTATCACACGGTTGAGGGGGAATGAGATGGGCTCGCCACGTTCAACTGAAGAGTCGAAGACGGTTCCGTCNAGCAGACGGCCGGTGTAGTGCACGAGGACGGTGTCGGTAGCCTTGGGNGATGNGCCGGTGCCNTCCTTCACTGTCTTATAGCGCAGACCGCTNTCGGTAGTCTTGAATCCGTCGGGATTCTCNGCGCTCTCCTTGTTCGACTCGGTGTCGAAATACTGTGCGTTATAGGCCGAGGTATCCTGAGCGGGCACCTCGTCGATGAGTTCCTCGTCGATCTGTTCGATCACGGTTTTTGTCGTGTCAGTGTTCTGCTCTTTGGATGAGTTACAGGAGGTAGACACGAAAGCCGTGGCCACCGCAAGAGCTGTGGCCACCGCTGAAATACGGTTTATTTTCATAATCAAATTTCGGGTCTTGGTCTGGATTCCGGATTATCAGATTCCGACAAGTTTCGATTCTTTCTTGCCGATGCTGATGAGCTCGACTTCGAAGATGAGGGTTGCGTGAGGCGGGATTGCGTTAGGCACACCGTTGGGGCCGTAAGCGAGGTCGGAGGGAATATAGAATTCGTACTTCGCGCCCTCTTTCATCAGCTGTACGCCTTCGGTCCAGCCGGGGATCACGCGGTTGAGAGGGAATGTGGCCGGTTCGCCGCGGTTCACGGACGAGTCGAACACGGTGCCGTCGAGGAGTTTGCCGGTGTAGTGTACGGTCACTTCGTCGGTGGCCGTAGGCTGTGCGCCGGTACCCTCTTTGATCACGCGGTACTGCAGACCGGTCGAGGTTACTTTCACGCCCTCTTTCTTGGCGTTCTCTTCGAGGAACTTGTTGCCGGCTTCCTTGGCAGCAGCCGTAGCCTTTGCTTCGAGTTCCTGGAGATAATCGTTGATAAGTTTCTGTGCTTCTTCTGTTGAGATTTCGGGTGTGCCGCCGTCAAAGGCAACCTTGACGCCGTCCTTGAAGCTCTCGCTGTTGAGTTCCTTGACACCCATAGCCTTCAGCTGGCTACCCATAGCCAGGCCCCAGGCATAGCTCAATTTATCCATAATTGCTTGTGTTTTCGTGTTTTTGGTTTTAGATGGTCAGGGAGCGCTGACAGTGTGTGCCGGAGCTCTCCTTATAGATTGAACGAACAGGTTCCGAAAATAGTTCATTTCGTGGGAAGAATTTCGGTCCAATAGCCGTCGGGATCGACTATGAAGTAGATTCCCATCTGTTTGTTTTCGTATCCGATGATTCCGAGCGAGCGGTGGTATTCGCGGATCTTCTCGTAGTCACCCTTGACGCGGATGGCGAGATGAATCTCGTTGTCGTGGAGGTCATAGGGTTCGGGATGGTCTTTCAACCATGTGAGTTCGAGGCGGAAATCCTCGCCCGGATATCCGAGATAGGTTATTGTGAACGATCCGTCGGGAGCCTTCGTCTCGCTCAGTTTTTGGAGGGAGAGAGCTTTGGCGTAGAAGTCTATCGAGCGGTCAACGTCGGTCACGTTGATGTTCATGTGGTCGAAATGGGGGACTATTTCCATGGTAATTCTTTTTTGGGGTTGGGGTTATTCTTCGGTGGGGTCTTCGGGGGCTGCGTAGGCTCCGAGGGTGGGGGCGCCGGAGGCGAGGCGGGGGACTCCGTCGATNTCGGTTTCGGACTGGGCGGGGACTAAGGCCGGATCACCNGCTTCGAGGGCCGGGGAGCCGGGGCGGACGTGGTAGTTGAAGTAGTAGTCCGAGCGCACGGTGCAGAAATCGGGGTCTGCGTCCCAGATGCAGTTGAGGAAATTGTCNTCGTCAGAGCCTTCGGCCTTGAAGAGNACGTAGCGGAGGAAGACCTGACTGCCGGTGAGGTCAGGGANNTTGATCGCTGNGGTGTAGGGNCTGTAGAGGATGCCGTTGTCAAAGGTCATCTCCATCCAGGGGAGTCCTGCTTCCGGTTCGGGANGTTGGTCGGTCGGCATGATATAATCNAGGTCNAGGAGCGGGCCCGAGATGCCCCCGAAGAGGTAGTTGTTCGANACGGTACACTGCGAGAANGTGTTGATGCCACCCTTGAGGCTGACCACCGAGCCCTTGGCTTCGGAGAAGCAGACACCATAGGCNCCGATGCGGCTNTAGGCCGCTTCGAGGACGTGNCCCTGCGAGTTGTGGAGCCATGAGTTCTCAAGCGTCAGTTTCGGNCGCGAGGTGTCGGGACATGAGTCACAGCGGAGGCCCGAGACAGTCGAGCGCATATCGACGTAGGCCATCCGGTTTTCGAAAGACTCGGGGNNNATACGGATNCCCTCCCATTGACCGGCCATGATGTCGTAGCTGACGTCGGGCAACACGTTGTCCATGCGGTCACCGCGCATCTGGATGAGCTTNCCCGGCGCGCCGACTGCGTTCAGCNGACCGCGGACCACGAGCGACGCCTTGTCGTGGAAGAGCACACGGGCACCCGGCTCGATGTCGAGGGTNGTGCCCTCGGCGACNACCAGCGAGTCGAACACGACNTATGGCCGCGCNGCGGTGAGGGTCATATCTTTGTCGAGAGTCACNCCGCGGAGGCGCTCCACGTTCTGNCCGTAGGCCTCACANCGGACGGTCTGGGTGACACCNTTTGTCACGAACTCGATCTCGTCNTCGCGGAGNAAAGGNTCGTCGCTCTCGGTCGGATCGATATAGCACTCTATGAAGACGAAGATCGAATCGCCCCCGCGGATCTCNACATCGCGGAANGTCTCTCCGCTCACGCCGTCGACGTTCATCGAGAATCCCCCCTCNGGATTCCGGAAGCGGATCGAGGAGATATTGATTCCTTTCTTGGCNCGGTTATAGACTTTCAGACGCGCGGTCGGGGTGCCCAGGCCGGTGAAGACGGTATCGAACTCGACGGTTTCGGTCGAGAANGAGAGNACNTCGCGGCTTGAGGTCGAGATGTCGTCGGAGATGCACCCTCCGAGTCCGAGAAGGAGCGCGAAGAGGGCTATGATTGCAAACGGGAGTGTTCTGAGTCGTGTCATAATTAAAATAAACGGGCCCGGGCGTTAAACTGGCCGTATCTTTAAAACGCTTGAGGCCCCTAAATTATTAAAACGCATTAACCCTCTGAAAATTTTTTCTTAACTTTGCGCTATTATTGAAAGACGCGATATGAAATATATGATCGTAGCCGGCGAGGCATCCGGTGACCTGCATGCATCGCGGGTGATTCAGGAANTGAAGAAACTTGANNCCGAGGCGGAGTTCCGCTTTCTCGGGGGNGACCTGATGGCAGCCGAGGCCGGGCGNGCGCCCGAGATACACTACCGCCANATGAATGTCATGGGTTTCAGCGAGGTCCTGCGCCATCTTCCGCAGATCGCGTCGAATCTGAAGATTGCCAAGAAGCTCGTGACCGATTTCCGGCCTGACGTCCTTCTGCTGGTGGACTATCCCGGTTTCAATATGAAGCTCGCGAAATTCGCGGCGCGTCACGGCGTGCAGGTCCAATATTTCATATCGCCCAAGGTCTGGGCGTGGAAAGAGTGGCGCGTGAAGACGATCCGCAAATATGTNAGCCGNCTCTACTCCATACTTCCTTTTGAGGTCCGTTTCTTNCATGAGCGCGGCTATGACAAGGTGCTTTATGTCGGNAATCCCTCGGTCGAGGAGATCGACAATGCCCTGCGCCATCTGCCCCCGAAGAAATACTTCTTCGAGCGNCAGGGTCTTACAGACCCGCGTCCCATCATAGCCCTGCTTCCCGGCTCACGCCACGGCGAGATCCGCAACAACCTGCCGCTTATGATNGANGCNGCCAANCGCTATCCNGAGTTTCAGTATGTCGTCGGTGCGGCGCCNTCGGTTCCCGAGCGGTTNTATCGCGAGGTGGCCCAGGATCAGGGGCTGACGCTCGTCTTCGGGTGCACGCCGACGCTGCTCAAATATTCGCAGGCCGCCCTCGTGACCTCAGGCACCGCCACACTTGAGACNGCGCTGATCGGTACGCCACAGGTAGTCTGTTACCGCGCGAACGGCTCCAAACTCTCTTATAAAGTGATGGAAAAGCTGTTGAAGATCAAATATGTTTCCCTCCCGAACCTGATCGTCAACAACGAGANCGTCCCCGAACTGCTCGTTCANCGCTGTACGGCAGACAGCATNGCNCATGCTCTCTCGCCGCTCCTTCAGTCATCGCCCCAGCGCGACTGGCAACTCGGCGGCTANAAGAAGATGCGCCGCATCCTGACCACGGAAGATGCTCCGGTGCGCACNGCAGGCGCCATCTACGCCTCACTTACTGAAAAACGCTTATAGACCGTCGGTCACTTCGTCATTCGGGATTCCGAGTTGAAACGAGTCTCTTCGTAATATGAANAAATCCGGCNCGGAACGTTGGTTCCGGCCGGATTTTTTGGTTTCTATAACTTGGCTTTTTGGCATCGTNTGTATGCTGTCAAAGCCTCGGTAGAGAGAGGGATTACTTCGCGAGCTTGGCTTTGATGGCTGCGGTTTCGGCTTCGTAGCCGGGCTTTTCGAGGAGGGCGAACATGTTCTTCTTGTAGGCCTCTACGCCGGGCTGGTTGAAGGGGTTGACACCGAGGATGTAGCCTGAGATGCCACATGCCTTCTCGAAGAAGTAGATCATCTGNCCGAGGGTGTACTCGTCGAGAGAGTGAACTTCGAGACGGATGTTGGGGACACCGCCGTCTACGTGAGCGACGAGGGTGCCGAGCTCGGCCATCTTGTTGACCTCGTCAACGCGCTTNCCGGCCAGGTAGTTGATGCCGTCGAGGTTCTGTGCGTCCTCGGGGATACGTTTTGTGACGGAGGGTTCCTTGACGGAGATGACGGTCTCGAAGATCGAGCGCTCGCCGTCCTGAATCCACTGGCCCATCGAGTGGAGGTCGGTGGTCAGATCNACAGATGCGGGGAAGATACCCTTGCCATCCTTACCTTCGCTCTCGCCGTAGAGCTGTTTCCACCACTCTGCGAAATAGTGGAGCTTGGGATCGAAGTTNACGAGGATCTCGATCTTCTTGCCGCTCTGATAGAGAGCGTTTCGCATCCGGGCATAGGTCTCGGCCGGATTGTTCGGGCCGGGACGGCGGGTGGTTTCCTCCATATNGGCAGCGCCGGCCACGAGNTTGGCGATATCATAGCCTGCGACAGCGATCGGGAGCAGACCTACAGGAGTGAGGACAGAGAAACGGCCGCCGACGTTGTCGGGGATCACGTAGGTCTCATAGCCTTCCTGGGTTGCGAGGGTGCGGAGCGCGCCCTTCTCGGCGTCGGTGATGGCTACGATCAGATCCTTGGCAGCTTCCTTACCTACCTGAGCCTCAAGCTGTGCTTTGAGCACACGGAAGGCGATGGCCGGTTCGGTGGTTGTGCCGGACTTGGAGATCACGATGATACCGAATTTCTTGCCCTTGAGAAGATTTTCGAGGTCGGAGAGGTATTCCTCGCCGATATTCTGGCCGGCGAAGATCACCTGCGGACGCTTGGGCTGGGGGCCGAGGAACTCGGCGAAGTGGTGCTGGAGGGCTGAGATAACGGCCTTGGCGCCGAGGTAAGAACCGCCGATGCCGACACACACTACATAGTCACAGTTTTCCTGAAGACGCTGTGCCGTCTTGTTGATGCTTTCGAGAAGTTCCGGTTTGATCTCGGAGGGGAGTTTCACCCAGCCGAGGAAGTCGTTGCCGGCGCCGGTGCCGTCGTTGACGGTATCAGTGGCTTTTGTAGCTTCGCCATCGAGCTCATTGAACTGCTTCTCCGCGAAATAGAGAGCATGAGTGATGTCAAGATTCAGTGTTTTCATAATCAGATATAAACGTTATTGGTGTTTTTCAAAATGTTATGAGGAGACTCTTGAGAGGGGAAACGTTGCCGGTCCCCGAATGAGGAGAAACTACTGAAACAACAAATTCCGGTCGGCGATGTTCTGTCGCGTAAGGTTTGTTAACGACTCCGGCAGTGGAGGAGGTGGCCGGAAAGCCGGGCGTGGCTCAGCGGAATGTCTCCGAGACGCGTTCAAACGCCTTGGAAGCGCGCACGTCGCGGTATAGGATGTCGTACATACAGTCGAGAATGGGCATGTCTACCTTCAGATCGGGGCGCGAATTGATTTCGTAGATGCACTTCGTGCCGTAATATCCCTCGGCGACCATATCCATCTCCATCTTGGCGGCCTTGACGCTATATCCCTTGCCGATCATCGCGCCGAAATTGTGGTTGCGCGAGAAGCGGCTGTAACCGGTCACGAGCAGGTCGCCCAGATATGCCGAGCGGCAGATATCTCTGGGCATCGGGGCGATTGTGTCGACGAAACGTCTCATCTCGCGGATCGCGTTCGAGATCAGCATGGCCATGAAGTTATCTCCGGCCTTCATCCCCTGGACGATTCCGCCGGCGATTCCATAGACGTTCTTCAGCACGGCGCCATACTCGATTCCGTCGATGTCGTCCGAGAGGATGGTCTTCATCTTTTTCCCGGCTATCAACGAGGCGAAGCCCTCTGTCAGGGCGCGGTTCTCACCGCCGATCGTCAGGTAGCTCAGACGTTCGAGCGCCACCTCCTCAGCGTGGCAGGGGCCACCGATGACCATCAGGCGGTCACGCTTGACTCCGAACACCTCCTGCAGATAGTCGGTCACGATCATGTTCCGGTCCGGAACGATACCTTTCACCGCCGAGACGATGGCCTTCCCTTCGAGAGGGACCTTGATCATATCGGCTGTCGGCTTGAAATAGGGAGAGGGGACGGCCACGACCAGGGTGTCGGCCCGCTCGATGACCTCGTTGATGTCGTCGCTGAAGTCGATGCGCACCGGATCGAAGCGCACGTCGGTCAGATATGACGGGTTGCGGCCATATTTTATGAACTCGTTGATCGACTCGCGGCGGCGAATATACCACCCGATCCGTTCGTTGTTGTTCATCAGCAGTTTGGCCAGCGCGGTGGCCCAGCTGCCGCCGCCGATCACGGCCACGCGCCCCATGTGGGCGGGCCGGATCAGCGGGTTTTCATGCAGGCTGCACATTGTTTTACTCTTCGGTTGAATCGTTCTCTTCCGGGTTCTCGGCTTCCTCCTTCACCTGCTTCTTTTCGGGACGCATCTGGGGGAAGAGGAGCACCTCCTGGATGGCGGTCTGGCCGGTCATGAGCATAGTCAGGCGGTCCATTCCGATGCCGAGACCCGACGTCGGAGGCATTCCGTATTCGAGGGCACGAATGAAGTCCTGATCGATGATCATGGCCTCGTCGTCACCCTTGTCGGCAAGCTTCATCTGTTCAACGAAACGCTCATACTGGTCGATCGGATCGTTGAGCTCCGAATATGCGTTACAGAGTTCCTTGCCGTTGACCATCAGCTCAAAGCGCTCGGTGAGCTCAGGGTTCTCGCGATGTTTCTTGGTGAGGGGTGACATCTCGATGGGATAGTCGGTGATGAAGGTCGGCTGGATGTAGCTACCCTCACACTTCTCGCCGAAGATCTCATCGATCAGCTTTCCTTTGCCCCAGCTGTCGTCAATCTCGATATGTTCCTGCTTACAGAAGGCGCGCAGTTCCTCTTCGGTCTTGCCGGTGATGTCGAAGCCGGTATGTTCCTTGATGGCATCTGTCATGGTCACGCGGCGGAAAGGAGCCTTGAACGAAACTGTGTTGTCGCCGATTTTCACTTCGGTGGTGCCGTTCACGTCGAGACATATCTTTTCGAGCATATTCTCTACGAAACGCATCATCCAGTTGTAGTCCTTATAGGCAACATAGACCTCCATGCAGGTGAACTCCGGATTATGGGTACGGTCCATACCCTCGTTGCGGAAGTCCTTGGCGAACTCATATACGCCGTCAAATCCGCCTACGATCAGTCTCTTCAGATAGAGCTCGTTTGCGATTCGCAGATACAGGGGGATATCAAGGGCGTTGTGGTGTGTGATGAAGGGGCGTGCTGCGGCTCCGCCGGGGATCGACTGGAGAATCGGGGTCTCCACCTCCATGATTCCGTGGTCGTTGAAATACTGGCGCATCGAATTGAAAATCCGGTTACGCTTGATGAAGATCTCCTTCACTCCGGGGTTGACCACGAGGTCAACATATCTTTGACGGTAGCGCTGTTCCGGATCGGTGAAAGCGTCATAAGCCTTGCCGTCTTTCATCTTCACCATCGGGAGGGGGCGCAGACTTTTTGAAAGCACGGTGATATCCTGCGCGTGGACGGAGATTTCTCCTGTCTTAGTGCGGAAGACGTAACCCTTGATTCCGACGAAATCGCCGATATCGAGAAGCTTCTTGAAAACGACGTTATAGAGATCCTTGTCTTCGCCCGGGCAGAGGTCATCGCGGCTGACGTAGACCTGAATACGACCCTCGGCGTCCTGCAACTCCATGAAGGAGGCCTTACCCATGATGCGACGGCTCATGATACGGCCGGCGATGGTCACTTCGCGTGGAGGTGTGAGGTCGTCGCTGAAGTTTTCTTTGATCTCTTTGGTATGTCCGGTCACGACATACTCCGCTGCGGGATACGGCTCGATTCCGCGCTCGCGGAGAGCCTCCATACTGCGGCGGCGAACAATCTCCTGTTCGCTCAGTTCATGGTTTGCCATTTTGCGTATATAGTTTTGTCAAATTTCGATTTTATCCCCTCTTGGGGAGGGGGAGAGGCGGGGAGAGTTCCCTTCCGTGTGTTTCAATCCGTAAAGTTACAAAAAATCTTTGACATATCCAAAGAGGGCTCCGGATAGGAACAACAAAAAAGCGCTTCCAGAAAGGAAGCGCTTCAGATTCGCGATGAGCGAGTGGGCGAAGATGGATTCGAACCACCGAAGGTATAAACCAGCAGATTTACAGTCTGCCCCATTTGGCCACTCTGGTATTCGCCCGATTTGCGACTGCAAAGTTAAGTCAAATTTTTCGTTTCGCCAAATTTTTTTGAGAAAATATTTTTGAATGCGCTCGCGCAGAGACTTGATTTCTTAAATTTTTAAACGAAAATGGGGTTTGGATTGAACCTTTTGGCTCGCGGTTCGTTTTATCGTTCGGAGCGACAGCCCTGCTTCCGACCCCTGAGTCCCGAGCCCCGCCGAAGCCGCCCCAGCCAAGAAATCCCTGTCTATTAACCCCAATAAACTCCTAATGACGATGAAAGAGATTCTTGATAAATTAGCCGGTGCGCTTGGCGCACTGTTCGGCCCCGCTCCCCAGGCCGTTCCGGTTCCGGTTCGTGTCGACGGACGTCGCTTTCCGCGCTGAGCCCGCTTACGTTATCTCATATTTGAGAAACGGATTTTTTGAAGAAAGTTTCTGACTATTGACCCTTTCGCAGACCCGCGGAAGGTTTTATTTTGCCTTTATATTTGGTAGTGACGATTGATTGGCGTATCTTTGTGGTGGTGTTGTCGGGTCCTATAGACCGAATTCACCCCCCTGAAGCTAACCTTATCCGATCAATGGAAATCGATTTCGTAATCACATGGGTTGATGGCGAGGATCCCAATCTCAAATCAAAACGCCAATCTTACTTACGCGGCTACAACTATGAAGAACGCGAAGACATTGCCGCTCCGACGCGCTATCGCTCGGTCGGCGAGATAGGCTATTGCGTCGCGTCGATCTTGCGCTTCGCCCCGTTTGTCCGTAAGATATTCATCGTCACCGATCACCAGGATCCAGGGCTCGACGGGTTTATCGCCCGCTACTTTCCCGATAACAAGGTACCCATTGAAATCGTCGATCATACGGTCATATTCCGTGGCTACGAGCCATACCTGCCTACGTTCAACTCGCTTTCGATAGAGACCATGTTGTGGCGAATTCCCGGACTGAGCGAGAACTTCATCTACATGAATGACGACTTCATGCTGACTGCCCCCGTGACACCGGAAATGTGGTTCCGCGACGGGAAGATGGTTGTCTACGGCTATTGGCATAATACATTGACAGCTCTTCTCGCGCGAAAGGCCAGCTCGTTATTTCATCGTGAGGCCCCTATGAAGTGGCGCGACAGAATGCTCAACGCCGCGTTGTTAGTCGGCGGCACGTCGCTGTTGCGATTTATCAGAATCCAGCATACTCCCAGAGCGTTATCCCGTAGCCTTTATATGCGCTATTATGATGAGTATCCGGAATCGATAGTCATCAACCTGCGTCACCGTTTCCGCCACAAGAGCCAGTATGATTCCCAGGAACTTAACTATCTTCTGGCGCTTCATCAGGATAAACTCATAGTCGAGTCGGCCACGCCTCTGCTGGCATACTACGATCCAACCCACCATTCAGGCGAACGTTTCGAGACACTGATGAAACAACTTGAGACATCCCCGACGGTACGTTTCCTTTGTATCAACTCACTCGACATGGCTCCCGCCGAAGAGTCGGAGAGACTGACCCGCTGGATCGAAAAGACGCTCGGCGTCTCGCTTAATCTTGACTGACCACGGCCCGCTGGGAGGTGGCGGCTGTCAGCGACTCACTTGTCGCTGACAACAACCGGCTTTCTGTAGACTTTCTCGAGGAGCGACCGGAGATTTTCGGCCGCTTCAGCTCGCGCACGCTTGATGGTGCCGTCCTCGTTCAGACGGCGCAAAGAGCGGGTCTTTATGTTGCGCTTCACCATGTTCTCTTCCTCGGCAGTCAGTCGGCTGCTCTTCAGGAAACCGAGGGTCGAGATGTTCTTGGTGTCGACCACTTCCCACGAATTGGGTTCAGTTGACTCATAGATCTCCACGATTTCGCGGGGAAGAACTACGCGCACTGTGTCGCCGACAGTGTCGGCGCGCAGACCCTCGATGTCAAACGAGATGTTGCCGCTCTGCTTCTGGATTCCGAAGATCACCTTATCGTTGATAGTGTCGAGGACGGGAACCTCCGTGTATATGTCGACCGAACAGAGCCGTACGTAAGACTTGATGTCGTGGACAACGCCCGGAGAAACCTCTATCTTCGGTTCAGGTGCCGGACGGAAAGCGATCGCGCAGACGACCGCGGCTATGATGACGGCCGTGATTGCAAGCGGCCAGATTATTTGTTTCGCAAGATATTTCATTGATTCAGGACGGTTTGGATTGGAGGTCAACGGGAGTGGCAGAGATGCCGTCCCAGGATTCATTGCCGGATCTTATGGTTTCTTGAACTCGACTATCGCCGTGTATCCGTTTTCAGCGAAGAGGGTTTCGAAATAGCTGCGGGCCTTGCGTTCGGCCGTGGCGCGGAGCTTGTCGCGGAATCGGGGATTCTCCTCCACCTCGGAGCGGAACGAGGAATTGGCCTGTTCCTTCATCGCGGCGCGCTCCTTCGAGTCAATTTCAGAACGCAGAAGACCGATATTCTCATACTCCTTGTGCATCTCCATATCGCGGCCGGTCACCTCCGTGCGGATCGGCGGGAGGGTCAGGCGGACGCTTTTCGTGTCGTCGTCAAAGGCCAGATCGTCGGGCTGTAATTCAGAGAGGTCGACATAGGCGCGCAGATGGGAATCGTAAGAATAGACCGCTATGCGCTTGCCGACCTTGTACCACTCCGAATCTTCGAGTTTGGCGGTCTTGGTGATGCTCATCGAGGCGAACACAAGCTTGTCTACCGACTTCAGTTCCTGGTATATCTCGGTTCTGATGGCCGTAGGGTCTTTCTTGGGCTCGGCGTCCTGCTTTCCGCAGGATGCGACAAGGGTCATTATGGCGCCTAGCAGGAAGGGGATTATATGTTTCTTCATAGATTTGTCTGAAAGATATTGGGGTTGGATGGGGGTGGGCCCGCTTGCGGGGTAGATCGTCGGACCACCCGCAAGCGGGTGGCACCGGGGACAAACGTCTGCCGTAAAAGACAGAGGGACGGAGGGGGATTTGGTTTAACGGGGGCGGTCTTAAAAGATATTAAAACGGCTTCTGAGTGGTCTGTAGATCGGGGACCATCGCCAGAAATCGGTCTACGGTGAGGTCGATCTGGCGGGAAGATTCGAGATCGTCTGATGGTAGGAGAAGTCGGGCCTTCCCGTAGAACGGTGCGCGCTCGGCTTTGTGGGTGCGGATAAACTCGCGGAGTTCGTCGGGGGACTTCCCGGCGGTCAGCGGCCGCTTTCCCTTCTTCGCTTCGAGCAGACGGCGGAGCGTGCAGTCTTCAGACGCCTCAAGCAGGACGGTCAGTCCGTGGGCGTTCATAAACTCCATATTGTCATCGAAACAGGGTGTTCCGCCACCGCAGGCTATGACCGCATTATCCATCTCACCGATTTCGCGGAGCATATCGCTTTCCCTTGCTCGGAACCACGCCTCACCTTTCTCGGCAAACAGTTGGGCGACAGATCGCCTGAAGCGCTGGGTGATGTAGAAATCGAGGTCGATGAACTCATAGCCCAGTCGTCGGGCGAGTGCACGCCCGAAAGTCGTCTTGCCTGACGCCATATATCCGATAACGAAAATCGTTGCCATACGCGATTGAATTTAAGACCCCATCCCACAAGAATGTTAAAAGCCAGGGTCGCAGATGTGCCCCGAATTTGGCCTTGCAGTGTGAGGGAGCATAGCGGGCTATGCGACTGAACCAAAAGGCCGAAGGCGGGGTACAGCTGCGGTCTGGTGATAATATTTCATCTATTGTTGATGGGGTCTAACTCTGCAAAAGTAATATGTCGGCGCCTCATTCGCAAGTAATTTTGGCGATTCCAGGAATATGGGGCGCCTCCCGTCCTCATCGAAATTCGTGGACTTTATGAAATAAAGCAGGGTCGAATAGTTAGAAAAAACAGGGGTATAAAATTTGATAATATTCTGATTTACAGAAACAATAATATTTTTAAGATTTAGATTTATCGGAGGGTGGGGACAGGATATAGGAAAGTTCTGCTAAATTTGCGGCGGAAACAGATCCATGAATCTAAAATTACTGATATGAAAAAACTTTTACTTCTCAGCGCATGCGCCGTGGCTGCTGTCGCAGCCAATGCCGGTAGCATCTATGTAAACAATGAGGTAGGTTATTCTGATCCCCACCTGTATTCATGGGGAGGAGAGCCTAACTTCGAACTCTTCGCAGGCTGGCCCGGTGCCACAGCAGCAGGCACACAAACTGTAGACGGAGTGGAGTACCTCAAGTTTGATGTTCCTGCCGGACATGACGGTATCGTATGCAATCTTATCTTCAACAACAATGCCGGTGATCAGGTCGAAGATTACACTATCGAGAGCCTCTCGTCGAGCAAGGATTATTATCTGACCGCTACTGCCACAGGTCTTGTTGAGGCCGGTGCGATTGCTCCCGCAGACGGTGCGACTATCTACGTAGACAACCAGGTAGGTTATGTAAACCCTGCACTCTACGCATGGGCAGACGGCCTCAGCGATCCTATCGGAGGCTGGCCCGGTGTATATTCCGAAGGCACAGTGACCGAAGACGGCGTTGAATACTACAAATTCGTTCTTCCCGCTTCCGTAACCGGTCAGACCCTCAATCTTATCTACAGCGGTGACGGCGCTTCTGAAGACGCAGCCCGCGTTCAACTCGCTGACTATTCACTTGCTATCGAAGCTAAGGATTACTACTTTGTAGCTACCGAGGCAGGTCTGACTCCCGTCGGCACTCCTATCGAGACCGAGAAAGTAGCGCTCTACACTCTCGACAAGACCGGCTGGGACGAGATCTACGTTTACGCATACTGCGCTGAGGGTGGTCCCGAAATCTTCGGTGGCTGGCCCGGCACCAAGCTGACTGACGTTCAGGCAAAAGATGGTCAGACCTACAAGACCGCCGAGGTCTACAAGACCGACAAAGAGTATGTCCTCATCTGGAACAATGGCAAAGTTGGTGAAGAGGCCGGCGAAGCTAAGGTTGAAGTTGAAGGCGCAGTCTGGACTCCTACCGCACCGATCGCCTACGAGGTTACTCTCGACAGCGCTACCGAAATTGCAGTTCCCGAGCTTGAACAGAGCGGTGTAGCTGCAATCGAAGCCGGCAATGAAGAAGCCGTTTACTTCAACCTCCAGGGTGTGAAGGTGGCTAACCCCGAAAAGGGTCTCTTCATCAAGGTTTGCGCAGGCAAATCAAGCAAGGTCGTTCTCTAATAACGCGATCCTGCCGATAGAGCACAAGCTCTTATACTCTTGATTGTCCTTTCAATATTTTATGTTACAATAAACTCATAGATTGTGATTAAAGGGGGTATGGCATGTGATATGTCGTACCCCCTTTTTCAATTTTTCAATTTATGAGTCCGATGCGGTCCAAAAACAATGTTTAACCCTAATTGCATGAAAATCTCCGCAATATTCAAGCTGACGCTGTCGCTTCTGTTAGCCGGCCTCCTGACCGGCCGCGCCGAAGCTGCCGAATCCGTACGTGTACCCGAAAACCGGGTGATCTATGAATGTTTCGTCCGCAACTTCTCTCCCGAAGGCACCTTCAAAGGGGTCGAGAGGCAGGTGGGCCGTCTCGCCGATCTCGGCGTGGACGTCATCTGGCTGATGCCGATCTACAAGCTCGGCGACAAGGACAAGATCGGCAGCTACTCCAGCCCGTACGCCGTCAAGGACTATAAGGCTGTGAATCCCGACATGGGTACCGAAGCTGATCTCCGCAGCCTGATCAAGGCTATTCACGACGCCGGCATGGAGGTATGGTTCGACTGGGTAGGCAACCACACATCAACCGACAACGTATGGGTTAGCTCCCATCCCGAATATTACGGAAACAAGTTCACCCATCCCAATGGATGGAACGATGTCTGGCAACTCGACGTGAACAACGCAGCGATGCACGACGCGATGATCGACGCCATGCAATACTGGGTAGACAACTTTGACATCGACGGCTACCGCTGTGACTACGCCTCAGGACCCACTGAAACTTTCTGGAGCAAAGCCACGTCGCGGGTGCTGAAAAACGGCAAGCGTATCGCATGGCTCGCCGAAGACGACTCGAAGCCCGCGCTCGTCAGCAAAGGATATTTCGACTATAACTACGCCTGGGCATTCCACGACCGTCTGCTTGATTTCGCCGGGAGCGGCAATGTCTCGAACCTCCGCAACGCGTGTGTGGAACTCAACTCCGGAAGCGCCTACAACGGTCGCTCGCGGATGGTCTATCTTTCGAACCATGACGTCGTGCAGGACAAAGGAGGAACTGAAGACCGTCTCTTCGGTAAATATCTCAAGCCTCTTACAGTCCTCGAATTCACCGTCTACGGTATGCCCCTCCTCTACAACGGCCAGGAGATCGGCTACAGCTCCGGCTCAGTCTCGCTTGGCGATAAACGCCCGATAGACTGGAGCCGTCCCGACACGGAGATGACGGAGCTAATCAAAACCCTCGCGGAAGTCAAGCACACCGAACCGGCGTTGCGAACCGGCTCACAGAACGGCTCTTTTTCACCCCTTCAGACTGACAAAGATAACACTATCTTCGCTTATAAACGTACATCCGGAAACGAGAATGTCGTCGTGATGCTGAATCTCAGCAACTTCACTCAGACCTTCAACATCTCCGGAAACCTCCCCAAAGGAATCTTCCGCGACGTATTCAGCCAGCGCGTCGTCGACTTCTCAAAGTCCTCGACCTTCAGCCTACCCGCTATGGGATACTCACTCTGGGTAAGCAACCCGAACGGCACGCCCTCGGGCGACGATGATATCAAGGAAGAGATCTCGACCATCTACGTGGAGAACAAATCGGGATGGAATCCCCTCTATCTTTATGCCTGGGCCAACGGCGAGCCCGAGCTTCTCGGATCCTGGCCCGGTCTCAAGTCGACCGGCACACGGACCATAGACGGACGCGAGTTCCTCGTCTTCCCGATGCCCCGTTGTGAGGTCCGCTACAACTTCATCTTCAACAACAACTCCGGAAGTCAGTTCGACGCCTTCAGCTTCACCCCCTCGCAAGACAAATATGTCAGCATAACGTCATCATCATCGACCGACGTCCAGATCAGCAGCGGTCTCGGAGTCATCGGGCTCGACGAGGAGGAGGGAGCCCGCTACTTTACCCTCACAGGACTCGAAGTCGAGACCCCCGCGCCCGGCAACATCTATATTCGTGTTTCAGGGACCGGAAAGGCCGTCAAGGTGAAGTTCTGACCAAACTTTCTTCAGAAAATTTCAAATAATAAGTAAGTTTAAAAATAACTATGCAGATGCACGCTAAATTCCTGTCGTTTGCCGCCGCACTCTCGGTTGCTGCCGGAGCCATGGCGCAGGAGACAGCTGTTATCGCAACCGCGACCGGCGAACCAGCCGTAGCGGTTGAGTCTTCAGACATCCGTATCCCCGAAAACCGGGTGATCTATGAATGTTTCATCCGCAACTTCTCGCCCGAAGGCACCTTCAAGGCTGTCGAGGCGCAGGTTGGCCGTCTGGCCGATCTCGGAGTGGACGTAGTCTGGTTCATGCCGATCTACAAGCTCGGCGATCAGGACAAGGTCGGCGGTGAAAACGGTTTCGCAAGCCCCTATGCCGTCAAGGACTACAAGGCAGTCAACCCCGACATGGGTACCGAGCAGGATCTTCGCGACCTTATCAAGGCCATCCATGACAACGGCATGGAGGTATGGTTCGACTGGGTGGGCAACCACACCTCGACCGACAACGTATGGGTAGAATCACACCCCGAATACTATGCCGACGGCTTCTATCACCCCCACGGCTGGAACGACGTCTGGCAGCTCGACGTGAACAACCCCGAAATGCAGGATGCCATGATCGACGCCATGCAGTACTGGGTAGACAACTTCGACATCGACGGCTACCGCTGTGACTACGCCTCGGGCCCCTCGACCGAATTCTGGAAAAAGGCCACCGAGCGCGTTCTCAAGAACGGCAAGCGCATCGCCTGGCTCGCCGAAGATGACTCCAAGCCCGAGCTTGTCGGCAACGGATACTTCGACTACAACTATGCCTGGGCCTTCCACGACCGTCTGATGGACTTCGCCAAGAGCGGTGACGTCGACGCACTCCGCAAGGCAACCGAGGAACTCAACTCCGGCGACGCTTATAAAGGCCGCTCAAGACTCGTGTACCTCTCGAACCACGACACCGTTCAGGACAAGGGTGGTACGGAAGACTATATCTTCGGCAAGTACCTCAAGCCTCTGACCGTCCTTGAGTTCACCGTCTACGGTATGCCCCTTCTCTACAACGGCCAGGAGATCGGCTTCAGCACAGAGCCCGTATCTCTTGGTATTCAGAAAGCCGTAGACTGGAGCAACCCCAACGAAGAGATGGCCACGCTGATCAAGACCCTGATCGGCGTCAAGCACAGCCAGCCCGCGCTCTACACCAGCGATATGAACGGCGACTTCACCACGCTTCCGACCAGTAGCGACGACAAGGTGCTCGCCTACAAGCGCACCGCGGGTAACGACAACGTGGTTGTGATGCTCAACCTCAGCGAAGATGAGCTTCCTTTCACCGTGAACGCTCAACTCCCCGCCGGAACCTATAAGGACATCTTCAGCGGTCAGGTTGTTAACTTCACCGACAACAACTCATTCGTACTTCCCCCGCTCGGCTACTCACTCTGGCTCGCCGAGTAAGACCTAACCCATCGTTAATGAAAATGCCGGGGCTTCATCTGAGGCTCCGGCATTTTCATTTATCTTACTCAGCTATCTTACTCAGCCATCCGTCGGGAAGAGGGTGTCATCGCGTTGCGGAGACGTGGCGGGAGGGCCTCGCGGTAACGGCACCATTGGCTGTGGGCCTCGGCCGAGACGCGGCGCAGGGAATCGGGAAGAGTCCCCGTCAGACCGGCAGCCTCGGCCAAATCAGCGTATAGGAGGGACTCCTCGATGGTCTCGCCGCAATATCCTTTGAGAATGGGACGCCACTCGGAGAAAGGATAGCGGCGCGTTATCGTTTCGAGGAGACGACAGGCGGTCAGAGTGTCGCCCGCCTCCAGAGCGCGGCGCGCATCGGTCATCAGACTCATACGCTGATAAGAGATCATACCTCCATAAACAGGATCGATATACCGTCCGCCGGGTCTGCCGACAGGTTCGATGGACAAAACTGCATTGCGCGAGGCGCGTTGGGATGCTGTTGAAGACCTCCGGAAGCCATACTCATCCGTGCCGACTTCCTGAGCGTTCAGGGGCTCCCACAGAGCCACGAAAGTCAGGGGAACGGTGAAAGGTTTCCACCCCTCATAGCCACGCGAGGCGAGCACATGGTGCCACGCGACGGGACGCGGAGCGGCCGACACGGCGTTGGTCGCCACAATATCGAGCATCGCCAATTGCTTGAGGTCCATGTAGCCCCCCGGCTGCAGGCCGTAACGCTCGCAGACATCGAAGACAACCGGGTTGGTGCCTCCGATCAGCAGACGCGTTGAGATGAGGGTCGGGACCGCGGCGGTGTCGGCATATAGACGGCGAAGGGCCTCGACGGCATCGGTGAGGGTTGCGTCGCGTCCCACACGGACGAGGTTGAACGCCCCGTAGGCCACATCCTCCGGACGCATGGTCATCGCTATGCGGCGCCCTGTCTCGTCGGAGCGCATCAGTTGGAGGATCTGCCAAGGCAGACGCATATAGTTCGTGTTCACGACCGCCACGTCGCGGCGCACACCGCGGGCGTTGCGTGCGTACCACAGCGGGAAGGTATGGTTGTCACCGGTAGTGAAAAGGATCGTCCCCTCGGGCAGCGGGTTGAGTATCTCCACCGCGTAGTCGTCGGCGGGATAGCGGCGCGAGCGATCATGGTCGTCATAATTCTCAATGAGCATCCAGAGCGGAACGAGGCTCAGAAGGCCCAGGACAGCCGCTGAGGATCTCTGCGGGTACTTGCTCCGTCTGAAGCGCTTGAGGAGCCTGATGGCCGCCTCAGACATTCCTGCGGCTATCCAGAAGCCGAATACCCAGAAGGAGCCGAGGAAGGAATAGTCGCGTTCGCGCGGCTCGCCGGGAGTCTGATTGAGGTAGAGGACAATCGCCAGTCCCGTCATCAGGAACAGCACAGCCGACACACCTGCGACCCGAAGGCCGGTGCGTCCGCGAAGACAAAGGCAGACGAGCCCCGCGATGCCGAATATGAATGGCACCATCCAATAGCGGTTGCGCCCCGGATTCTCCGCTCCCGCCTCGTCCGGGAGCTCATCTTCGGCCCCGAGCATCAGATTGTCGATCGGTGTGAAGCCGGTGATGAAATTACCGTTCTCGACCTCTCCGGCCGAGTGGATGTCATTCTGGCGGCCGCCGAAATTCCACAGCAGGTATCGGAAATACATATATCCGCTCTGATAGCCGAAGAGCATAGCCAGATTCTGGGCATAGGTGGGGCGTAGGCCGGTCGACTCAAGCGGTTTTCCGTCGGGTCCGAGCATCGGCACCGGACGTCCCAGAGAATCGGCAGCTTCCGTGATCGGCACGCGCTCCATTGTCTCCTCGGTCATCCCGGCCCAATCCGCGTAGGCCGACACATCGTTCGGATTCGAGGAATGGAGACGTGGCAACCACATCTCCAGCTCGGGAATCATCATCAGTTTCATCCGGTAGCCGGTCAATAGGTAGGCATCCCGCCCTGAACGACCCAAAGAATCATCGAGCGCCAGTTCGTCGGTCGGGATCATACCCGCCGCGTTGCCGATACGTGCGCCGGGGATGGCGCGCGAGTAATAGGGGCGCTCGGCTATCCGGACGTGGCCGTAATATTTTCTGACGGTGTCCCCCTCGGGGGTCACCGAGATGTGTTCCCTCTTCAGCGGACGACTGTAGGGTGTAGATCCGTACAGAAGCGGAGCCCCGCCATACTGGTCGCGGTCGATATAGGTGATGAATGAGAATATATCCGAGGGATCACCCTGGTTCATCGGGGGATGCGCGTTGGCGCGGACTATGATCAGGGCGTAGCTCGAGAAGCCGACACACACGAAGAAAAGGCACCACAGGATTCCCGAGACAAGAGGACGACGCAGGCGCGAGAGGAGGAATGCAGCGAGCCCTATGAGGCCGACAATGAGAATCCAGCCCGCAAGGGTCCCGGAGTTATAGCCGAATCCGAGGCTGTTGACCGAGAAGAGTTCCATACGCGCCAGCAGACGGGGGACACCCTTCATCAGACCGAAGAGGAGCACGGCGACAGTCACCGCGCCGAGTATGGCCGCGACCCACTGGCATCCGCGGGCCCGACGCCGACCGACAAGGCCGTAGCAGATGATCATGGCGATGCCGGGAATCACCAGCATTGTCAGCTGATGTACCCCGACCGAAAGCCCGAGTATATAGCAGATGAGACTAAGCAGTTGCCAACGACCTCCTGACTCGCGTGTGTCAAGCCATTTGAGCGCGAGCCACACGCATAGCGCCGTCATCCAAAGCGACATAGCGTAAACCTCGGCCTCCACAGCCGAGAACCACGGAGAATCGGCCCAGCCGAAACAGAGAGCTCCGAGAAGCGAGCACACCGCGAGCAGTCCGCGGCGCCGACGACCAGGCCATACCAGCGACAGCGCGCGTTGGGAGCATGCGCAGAGGAGTCCGACGGCCCAGGCCGTGAAGAACCCGGCGGCCATATTGATGGCCGTGACGGCCCCGGCCTCCGAGAATCCGAAAAGTGAGGTTACGCGATGGAAGAGGAGCCACGTCGGGTTGCCCGGAGGATGGCCGATCTCAAGACGGAGAGCTCCTTCGATATATTCGGGACAGTCCCAGAACGATGCCCCCGGCTCGACGGTCAGCCAATAGGTCAGCAACGTGCATAGAAAAGCGATCCATGGAGCCGCGGAGGAAAAGGAGGGAAGATGTTTCCTCATCTGCGACGCACCATCTTTTTGAGATCAAACCGCCAGACGGCCGCACAATAAACGAGGAGCAGGACCACGCGCACCGAATAGGTGACAGCCGGATGGGCCGAGAGAGCCCAGGCACCGGCGACCCAGAGAACCCCGGCAAGAAGCGTATAGCCGAGCATACGCCCCAGCTCGTAGTCGAGCGGGTAATAGTGACGTCCGAGAATCCACGAGATGACCATCACGATGAAATAGGCCAGGAACGCCGCCCAGGCGGAGCCCATGTAGCCGTTGGGGATTCCGATAGCCGGGACGAACCAGAGGTTGAAACCCAGCATCAGGACGAAGCAGAGCACCGACAGATACATTCCCCAGATGGTGCGGTCGGTGAGCTTGTACCAGAGCGAGAGATTGAAGAAGACTCCGAAACAGAGTTCGGCCGCCATCATGACCGGGACGACCTGCAGACCTGCCCAGTAGGCCGGAGCGATGAAATGTTTCAGAATGGGGAGGAAATACTCGACGGCGATGAAGATCAGCAGGCCGAAGATAACGAAATATTTCATGGCGTCGCAGTATGCCTGCTTCTTATCCTCGCCTGCGCCGCGGGCCTTGGCGAAGATGAAGGGTTCGTAGGCATAGCGGAAGGCCTGGGTGAACATGACCATCACGATCGCGATCTTCATGTTCGCGCTGTATATGCCGACCATAGACCTCGCGGCCTCCGGTTGGGACTTGAAGAGATAGGGGATCACGATCTGACCCATATTCTGGCTCAGAACGCCCGCCACGCCGAGAATCAGCAGTGGCCAGGCGTAGCCGAGCATCTTGCTGAGAAGCGATCTGTCGAAACGCCAGCGGCGTCCGGTCAGGAAGGGGAGAAGGCTGAGGAGAACGACACCCGTAGACAACAGGTTGGCAATGAAGATCCAGCCGATTCCGAACGCATCGCCCCCCATCGGGGTATAGAACCACGAGATCAGCTCCGGATGACTCTTCTCGATCGCCGGACAAGCGAGCAGGAAGAAGAGGTTGAGGCCGATGTTGACGCCCACATTCAGCAGCTTGATGCCGGCGAAGCGCCACGACTTGTTCTTGTAGCGGAGATAGGCGAAGGGGATGTTGGAGAAGGCGTCGACAGCCACGGTGATACCCAGCAGGGCCACATAGAGAGGGTGTTTGGGGATCAGCAGGGCGTTGCTGACGGGGTGGAGGAAGACAAGGAGCAGGATGATGAAGATCACCGAGGTTGTTCCTACAGACCATAGCGAGGTCGTATAGTCCTTCTCGGGATCGTCAGACGAGCTGGCATAGCGGAAGAAGCTTGTCTCCATGCCGTAGTTGAGAATCACGAGCGCCACGGCCGTCAGGCTGTAGAGGTTGCTCACGATACCATATTCGGCCGTGGGGAAAAGATAGACGTAAAGCGGAACCAGACACCAGTTGAGGAAGCGCCCGATGATACTGCTAAGACCATATACGGCCGTGTCTTTTGCCAGCGATTTGAGTCCTGCCATTGTATGTTTAATAATATTCAGATATATTTGTCGCCGAAGCGCGAGGCGACGCTGTTGACGACAGAGCGGATCTCCTGTTCCTTTTCGAGGGGACAGATGAGAAGGGCACGGTCGGTCTGGGCGACAATATAGTTCTCCAGGCCAGAGGCGACGACGATACGGTCACCCTCGACGGCGAACACCGAGCCTCTGCATCCCTCGGTCAGCACGCGCGACTTGATGATCACATTTGCGTCGCGATCTTTGGGAGCGGTCTCATAGAGAGCGTTCCACGTCCCGAGGTCGCTCCAGCCGATGTCGGCGCTCTTGACGAACACGTTATCGGCCTTCTCCATGATGGCGTAGTCCACGGAGATGGATTCCGCCTGAGGATAGATTTCGTTGACGAAGTCGGTCTCGTCCGCGGTCGCGTACTTGCCGGTTCCCTGACCGAAAAGGGCCGCGGTCTCCGGAGCGTATGTACGGAAAGCGTCGAGGATGTCGGCTGTGCGCCAGATGAACATACCGGCGTTCCACAGGAACTCGCCCGACTCCACGAAGCTCTTGGCCAGTTCGAGGTTCGGCTTCTCGGTGAAGGCGGTCACGCGCATGACTCCGGGCCATCCCTCGACGGCGTCACCGAACTGGATGTAGCCGTAGCCCGTGTTGGGGCCGGTCGGCTTGATACCGATGGTCAGCAGGCCTCCGTCGGCGTTGACGAAGTCGATTCCCTCGGAGACGGTTCTGCGGAACTCTTCCTCGCGGATAATCAGATGGTCGGCCGGAAGGATGACCATCGTGGCCTCCGGATCGAGGGCCGCGATGTGGTTCGCCGCCCAGCAGATGCAGGGAGCGGTGTTTCGGCGCGCCGGCTCGGCCAGAATATTGTCGGCCGGAATTTCGGGGAGATGCTCCCGGATCTGGTCGACGTAGGCCTCGTTGGTCACCAGGAAGATACGTTCCGGATCAGCCAGAGGGCGGATGCGGTCTATGGTCATCTGGAGCAGCGAGCGCCCGGTTCCCAGAAAATCGAGGAATTGTTTCGGACGTTCATTACGGCTGAAAGGCCAGAAACGGCTTCCGACCCCGCCGCACATTATGACGAAGTAGTTCATAGCGTATTGGTGATTTCTCAGACCCCGGCTTTCTCGGATTTGAACTGGTGTTTCACTCCCTCGATGACGTTGAGGATATAGTCACCCAGTTTTTCGGCTTCGCCGATGAGATCCATATAGAAGATACCTTCCTGGTAGTCGTATTCTTTTGAATTGATGTTGTTGATGTTTGAGTCGCGGAGCTGATTACGGAGGTTGTTGATCTCACGCTCGCTGTTGTATGCGGCGATGATTTTCGAATCCTCGGGGCTCTCCATCTCCTTGAGCACGCTGACCATGTTGTCCATGGCCTTATCGACGAGCTTGTACATCGTGTCGATCTCGTGGAGGACGTTCGGCTCGAACTTCACGTTGTTCCGGTTCTTGCGTGTGAGGGTCTTGGCGACATTGAAACAGCTGTCGGCGATAGACTCGATCTCGGAAATGATTCTCAGCATACCGCTGATTCTCATCTTCGACTCCGGACTCAGACGACCCTCGGCCACCTGGTTGAGGTATGATCCGATCTCGATTTCCATTCGGTCCGAGATCTCCTCATACTTCTCCAGACGCGAGTATATCTCGTTGTACTTGTCGTCGTTGGGAGACATATGGATCAGATCCTGAGCCATGTGGAGCATACGGTTGACACGCTCGCCGTAGAGGGCGATTTCCTCCTGAGCCTGGGTGATATTGAGCTCTGAGGCCGAAAGGAGGCCGTGGTTGATGAACTTGAGTGAGAAGTCCTCCTCCTCGTCCTTGTGCTTGGCCGGCATGATCCAGCAGACGATCTTTACGTAGAGTCTTGTGAACCATATCATCACCAACAGGTTGCAGGCGTTGAAGACGGTCGGGAACATAGCCAGGCCGAAGGCGATGGCCGCCTGGGCCTTGGCTGTGATACCGTGGGCGGGATCGAAGAGGGTGGTGTCCATCATCTGTCCCTCCGCAGCTTTGGAGATGTCGAGCGGGTTAGTGCCGATACACCAGTATGTAATGTCTGCCACGAATCGGTTGAAGGGATGGAATATGGCCAGGACTATTATCGATCCGATCACGTTGAAGAGAACATGGCCCATAGCTGTTCTTTTCGCGGCAAGGTTACCGGAGAGCGAGGCAAGAATAGGGGTGATGGTTGTACCGATATTACCGCCGAGGATGATCGCACATCCAAGCTCGAACGAGATCCAGCCCTGGGAACACATGATCAGGGTGATGGCGAACGTGGCCGCAGAACTTTGGACGACCATCGTGAGAACGATACCTATGGCAAAGAAAATCAGAGCAGAGCCATAGCCCATTGAGGTCCAGTCACGGACGAATTCGAGCATCTGCGGGTTGTCCTTCAGATTTGGGACGAACTGGCTGATAAGATCGAGGCCCATGAAGAGGAAACAGAAGCCTATGAGGAACTCGCCGAGCGATTTGTAGGTTGACTTCTTGAGGAACAGCATAGGCACCGCCACGGCCAGGAGGGCTATGGAGTAGTCGGATATATTGACCTCGAACGAGAAGGCGGAAATGATCCACGTCGTGACGGTCGTGCCGACGTTGGCGCCGAAGATGACGGCCATCGCCTGGGCGAGAGACATGAGGCCGGCGTTCACGAACGAGACGACCATCACGGTCGAGGCCGATGATGACTGGATGAGGGCCGTGATCAGAATACCGGTGATGACGCCCATCACACGGTTTTTGGTCATCACACCCAAAATGTTGCGCAAGCGGTCGCCGGCGACTTTCTGCAGACCCTCGGACATGACCTTCATGCCGTAGAGGAAAAGGCCGACTGAGCCTAAGAGACTGATAAAATCAAGGATTGAATATTCCATGGTTTGTTATTGGTCTTTTTTATTCGGGAGGAGAGAGGAGATGCGGTCGTGCGTCACTTCTCTTTCCAGAGATAGAGCTTGTCTGACTGGCGGCAGCGCTCCGGAAGTGGCATCGAGAAGCGGTCGCCGCGCGCCACTTTCTCGACCGGGCTCAGATCGAGACGCAGTTCCTCGACCTTGAACACGACTGCTCCGGTGGTCGGGCCGGTCAGCACGACCTCGTCGCCTACATGCAACTCGCCGTTTTCCATCTGGAACTCACCGACACCCAGACGCGGGAACCATCTCATGGCCTTAGCCGCATAGACTTTCACGCGCGAGGATGAGGAGCCATATTTCGAGCTCCATTCGCCGAGGCGCTGTCCGAGATAGTAGCCGTTCCAGTATCCGCGGTTGAAGACCTTGGCCAGACGCTCGTCGAGGGTCGCGATCAACTCCTCGTTGAAGGTCCCGTCTGCTATTGCCGCCAGAGCGATCGAGTAGCTCTCGACCGTCTCGCGCACATATTCGGGACCGCGCGCACGGCCTTCGATCTTGAAGACGCGCACACCGGCATCGACCATCTTGTTGAGAAAGTGAATGGTCTTCAGGTCCTTGGGAGACATGATATATTTGTTCTCGACGTTCAGTTCCTCGCCCGTTTCGGCGTCGCGCACGGTGTAGGCGCGGCGGCAGATCTGGTTGCAGGCGCCGCGGTTGGCCGAGGAGTTCATTTCGTGGAGCGAGAGGTAGCATTTGCCGCTGACAGCCATGCAGAGGGCGCCGTGGCAGAACATCTCCAGGCGGATCAGCTCACCGTTGGGACCGCGCAGGTCCGACTCGACGATCTGACGGTGTATTTCGGCCACCTGGTCCATATTGAGTTCGCGGGCGAGAACCATCACGTCGGCGAACTGCGCGTAGAAGCGCACGGCCTCGATATTGGTCACATTGACCTGGGTCGAGATGTGGACCTCCTGTCCGATCGAGCGGGCATAGAGGATAGCGGCCATGTCGGAGGCGATGATGGCCGAGATTCCGGCCTCGTGGGCACGGTCTATGATCCGGCGCATGAGTTCCATGTCCGAATCATATATGATGGTGTTGACAGTCAGATAGGTCTTCACGCCGCGTTCCGAACAGTGGCGTGCTATTTCGGCCATGTCGTCGGCTGTGAAGTTGGCGCTCGAGCGCGAGCGCATGTTGAGGCCCTCGATTCCGAAGTAGACGGCGTCGGCGCCTCCGGCTATTGCGGCGGCAAGCGACTCCCAGCTACCCACGGGGGCCATTATCTCGAAATCCTTTCGGTTCATTCTTTGGTTTTGGTGGCTATATAGTAGCATACGCTACCGAAAGTGAGCGACTTCCACCTCGCGCCGGAGAAGCCGGCGTCGGTCATCAGCGCTGTCATCGCGTCGCGCTGAGGACAGGCGGCGATGCTTTCGGGCAGATATGAATAGGCGCGGGCGTCGCGTGAGACGAGGCGCCCGGTCAGAGGAATAAGTGTTTCGGAATAGAGTCTGTAGCCGGCGAGAAGCACCGGATTGACGGGACGCGAGAGTTCGATCACACAGAGGCGCCCGCCGGGGCGCAGAACGCGGAACATCTCGCGGTAGCCGCGGCCCAGATCGCTGAAATTGCGAACGCCATAGGCGACTGTCACCAGGTCGAACTCATTGTCGGCGAAGGGGAGCGAGAGGGAGTCGCCGGCGATGAAATCAACCAGCTCCCGGCCCTCGCGTCCGTCGAGTTTCTTGCGCGCTACGGCCAGCATGCCTTCCGAGAGGTCGAGGCCGGTCACCCGCGCGGAGGGGTAGAGATCATGGAGGCGAAGAGCGACGTCGCCCGTGCCGGTTGCGATGTCAAGAATCCGTTCCGGGGCGAAGTCGCCCGAACGGACCGCCTTGAGAGCGGTGTCTCTCCACGAGCGGCAGAGTCCGAAGGTCATCGCCGCATTCATGAAGTCATAAGCAGGCGCGATGTTGTCGAACATCTGCTCGACCTCCTTTCCCTTCCCGGTTCCCTCGGCGCCATAGGGTTTGATAGTCTCTACTTTCTCGCTCATAGTTTCTTGGCGTAGGAGCGGCGGCGTTTATGCTGTCTGGGATTGAAGATGGTCCATTGGTTCTGGACCTTGTCGTTGCTCTCCATCTCAGGGTTGGACTCGGCGTACTTGTAGCCGTATTTCTGGAACTGAGGGATTAGATCCTGGAATATTAGCGCGTTGGCACCTTTGCTCTGGAGGTCCGGACGGATAGCTACGAGGAGCAGGTCGACGCGGTCGTTCTTACCCTTGAGACCTTTCAGAAGGTGATACCACCCGAAGGGGAACATCTTTCCTTTCGACTTCTGGAGCGCACGGCTCATCGAGGGGAGCGCAATGCCGATTCCGACGAGCGTGTCCTCCTTGTCCACGATCAGACAGACCAGATCGAGGTTCAGCAGACCGAGATAGAGATCGATGTAGTGGTCGATCTGGCGGTCTGTAAGAGGTGAATATTGATAGAGATCCTTGTACGACTCGTTGACCAGCTCGAAGATGGCGCGTCCGTAGGCATCCTTGATCTTCTTCCGGTTGTTGAATTTGACCACGCGCAGACCGAGCTTGTTCTTGACGATCTCAGCGACGCGGTTGTATCGCTCGGGCATCTCGGCGGGCACCTCCATGAGGAATTCGACCCAATCGGATTCCTTCTCATATCCTGCGGCCTCAATGTGTGGGCCGTAGTAGGGATAGTTGTAGATGGTGGCCATCGTGCTCAGCTCGTCGAAGCCCTCGATCAGAGTGCCCTCATAGTCGAGGTCGGAGAATCCGAGAGGTCCCACGACCTTCTTCATCCCTTTTGAGCGTGCCCAATCCTCGACCGACTTCAGAAGCAGTCGGCAGACTTCGGGGTCGTCGGTGAAGTCGATCCAGCCGAAGCGTGCGTCAGCCTCTCCGAGTTTCTCGTTAACCTGACGGTTTATCATACCGACGATACGCCCCACGGGTTTACCGTCACGGTAGGCCATGAAGTAGGCGGCGTCGGTGAAGTCGAACGCAGGGTTTTTCTGCGGGTCGAGCGTGTTGACATCGTCCGAGATCAACGGGGGCACGAAGAACGCGTTCCCTTCATACAGGTCAATCTGGAACTGAACGAACTTCTTGAGTTCGCTCCGGGTGGGGGTAATCTGTCGGATCTCGATAGACATGTCTTAGGATTTGGTTAAACCATTGCAGGGACTGAAATAATCCCTTTTTTCCGGAAAAGCACCGTCAACGGAGCTCGAGCCAGATCAGCAGGCCGAGCATGACCACGATGAAGCAGCAGAGCCAGATGTAGATCGAGCTCGAACGCCGGCGTTCGAGGGCGAGCTGAAGGTCGGCCACGGTGTCGTAGGGGCCTTCGGGGTCTTCGGCTTTGCGTGCGATGCGGCGCAGTTTCGGGAGCGAGGTCGGAAGATTGTCGAGCACCTCGTTCATCACCTTGCCGAAGCTCTGGATGTCGTTCTTGGTGTCCTGGACCGAGAGCTGTGAGCTATGGTCATATCCGACGTTGATAAGCTTCAGGTTCTGGGTGTATTCAGTGAAGATTATCACCTCGGGTGTGATCGGATGATGAACGATGTGGTTCTCCTGGATATACTGCATGGCGTCGAGAAGCTGGGTCTCAAGGCGGTGTACGATCTGGGGAGTCAGACGTTTCTCATCTATCAGTCTGCGGAGCGAATAGCCGTAGGCATCGTCGGTCACGATAGCGCGGCCTACCCCGGGAATCTCTTCAAAGTCGTTGATCATCACGATATTCGCGTGAGCGAGGTTATAGCGTGTGTCGAACTCCTTCTCGATCATATCGCGGTAGTTGGGGTTGTCGGCATACTGTTTCTTCAGCGCCTTGATCATCACCCACTTGCCATGTTTCTTGACCGTGTAGACGTCATAGAACTCCTCTTCCCACTCCGGAAGGAGTGTGAGGTCGGACCATTTTCCCGACGGGTCGTCGATCGGGATTTTTTTCTCCTCTTTACTGATATAGCTCATCGGTGGTTCAGTTGATTATGTCGAAGCCGGTGTATTTACGCAGGCATTCGGGTATGACGATTCCCTCGGGCGTCTGGTTGTTCTCGAGCAGAGCGGCGACGATTCGCGGCAGGGCGAGGGCAGAGCCGTTGAGGGTATGACAGAGTTGGATCTTCTTGTTCTCGTCGCGATAGCGACATTTCAGACGGTTGGCCTGATAGTTCTCGAAGTTGGAGACAGACGAGACCTCGAGCCAGCGTTTCTGGGCGGCGCTCCACACCTCGAAGTCGAAGGTGATGGCCGACGTGAACGACATGTCGCCGCCACAGAGGCGGAGGATATGCCAGGGAAGACCGAGCTTCTCAAGCAGACCGCGAACGTGGTCTTTCATCTCCTCGAGGGCGGCGTATGAGTTCTCGGGTTTCTCGATGCGGACGATCTCGACCTTGTCGAACTGGTGGAGACGGTTGAGGCCGCGGACATCCTTGCCGTAGCTTCCGGCTTCGCGGCGCCAGCAGGGGCTGTATGCGCAGTTCTTCTTGGGCAGGTCGGCGGCGGGGATGATCACGTCGCGATACATGTTGGTGACGGGTACCTCGGCGGTCGGGATCAGATAGAAGTCGTCTTCGGTCACATGATACATCTGGCCCTCCTTGTCGGGGAGCTGGCCGGTTCCGTAGCCGGAGGCGGCGTTCACAACGAACGGGGGTTCGACCTCGACATAGCCCGCCTTCGAGCCTTCGTCAAGGAAGAACTGGATCAGTGCGCGCTGGAGGCGTGCGCCTTTGCCGATATAGAAGGGGAAGCCGGCGCCGGTCACCTTCACGCCGAGTTCGAAGTCGATCAGGTTATATTTCTTTGCAAGTTCCCAGTGGGGGAGTGCGTCGGGACCGAGTTCGGGCATCGGGCCGCCGGTCAGTTCGACGACATTGTCCTCGGCTGTCAGGCCTTCGGGAACGTCGGCACAGGGAACGTTGGGGACGGTCAGCAGAAGCTCCGTCTGGCGACGCTCGCACTCGGCCAGGCGATCCTGAAGAGAGGCTGTCGCTCCTTTGATTTCAGCGACACGGGCCTTTGCTGCCTCGGCCTCCTCACGTTTACCCTCTTTCATCAGGGCACCGATAGAGGCGGCGAGTTTCTTGAGCTCCGACTGGTCGGAATCGGTCTTCTGCTGGAGGCGACGGCGTTCCGCGTCGATTTCAAGAATGTCGGCGATCACTTTGGAGCCGTCGAAACCTTTGACGGCAAGGCGTTTGATCACGAAGTCGGGGTCTGCCTTGATGAACTGGAGGGTAAGCATTGTCTGGTTCTGTATGTTTTTACTTTTCGGGGGTAGGGGATCAGAGGGAGGAGAGGACGCGTTTCACGGTGTCGGACACGGCGCGTCCGTCGGCACGGCCTGCGAATTGCTTGGTGGCGACTTTCATCACCTTGCCCATATCCTTGGGGCCCTCGGCACCGGTCTCGGCCACAATTGCGCGGACCTCGGTCTCGATCTCTTCGGGTGAAAGCTGTTTGGGGAGATACTCTTCGATCACTGCGGCCTCGGCCAGCTCGTTGGCTGCGAGCTCGGGGCGGTTGTTCTCTTCGTAGATACGTGCGCTTTCTCGACGCTGCTTGACGAGTTTGGTGATGATCTTCAGAGCGTTCTCGTCGCTGAGCTCACCGCCGGCGCCCGGCGCCGACTTGGCTTCGAGAAACTCTTTCTTGACTCCGCGGAGTGCTTCGAGACGTACTTTTTCGCGGGCCTTCATGGCCTGCTGGATATCGTTGCTTATTGTGTCGAAAAGGCTCATTGTCTTGACTTTCTTTGTTGTCGGGGAGTTTGCTGTCCGCATACGGACACAATACGCCCTATGTTTTTATAACACGCAAAAATAATTTAATTCCGTGAAATCACAAAGAAATCAGCCGATTTTTTTCGGTTACGCTCAGCGGGGGGTGATGGTGAAGGTGATTGTAGCCGGTGTGGGAGCGGCTCCTTTCTTGGCCGACCAGCGCGCGGACCATGCCGCGGCCTTGCACTTTGTCTGCATCTCGCGAGTGCCTCCGCGGACATCTCCGACGGCGGTCACATGGCCGTCGGCATCGACTGTCATCGAGACGGTTACGACCGTCCGCTCGCGCAGGGCGATGTCGGGTTTGTCACACCCCAGGAAGCGCCGTCCCGGCGCCGAACCGGCCACACCGACCCCGCTACCGCCGGATCCGGCAGTCGACGAGGGTTTCGCGAACCCCTTGCGCACGTTCTCGCCCGCTTTCTCGCGTTCGCGGTTGACGGCCTCTGCGTCGACTTTCTCTTTCGGTTTCGTGTCGGCCTTCTCCTTGTCTTTTTTCAGCTTGGTCTTCGACGGTTTCTCAGTGGCCAGGGCAGTCTGAGCCTCCGGCTTGGGCTCGGGGGTGGACTTAGCATCTTCGACGCCTTCGGCCACGGGCGAGGGCTCGGCATCGGCCGTCGCCTCAGGTTCGCCGGCATCCTGAATCATGTCGGGGGCTATGAAAAGCTCCTCGTCGGGATCTATAGGCATCAGTTCCGGAATAGAGGCCTCGGCCAACGGAGGATCGTTGTAGGGGAAACCGCCGAGAAATAGCACAAGCAGAATGACGCCGACCACCCCCATGGTGATCGCCGCGGCGATAATCGAATCTTTCTTCTGCCTGTTCATCTTCGGTCAGTTCTTGGGTTGGCTTGCGGCCTTGGTGGCCAGTACCATTTTCAGTCGGTTGCGCGCCGCCATGTCAAGGACTTTCACGACATGGCCATACTCCACGCGTTCATCGGCATAGAGGGCGATGGTGCGGGTTGAGTCCTGCGTCTGGAGCTGGTGGAGAGCCACGATCAGCTCCTCCTCGTTGACGGGACGCTGGCGCGATTGGGCGGTGTCGGTCCTGTCAGCGACAAGGTAATAGTTTGCCACCGAGTCGATGTAGACCTCTGTCAGAGGCTTCTCTGAGGTCTGTTCGGAGCTTTGGGGAAGATCGACGTCTATCGCCGCCGGGAAGATCAGGGTCGAGGTGACCATGAAGAAGATCAGCAGCAGGAAGATAACGTCGGTCATCGAGGACATCGAGAAGGTCTCGAGCCTCTGAAAGGGTCTCTTTAGAGCCATGAGCGGATTATTTTGTAGGCTCGTTGAGCAGATCCATGAATTCCATCGTTTTGGTCTCGAGGTTGGCCATCACACGGTTCACACGCGAAACCAGATAGTTGTAGGCGAACAGGGCCACGATGCCGACGATCAGACCGGCCACGGTGGTCACCAGTGCCTGATAGATACCTCCGGCCAGCACGGTTATGTTGGCGCTCGTTCCGGCTTTCTCAAGCGAGAAGAAGGCTTCGATCATGCCGACGACGGTTCCGAGGAAGCCGAGCATCGGGGCTCCGGCGGCTGTCGTGGAGAGCCATGTGAATCCGCGGCCGAGATTGGCGACCTCTATGTTGCCCTCGTTCTCGATGGCTACGAGTACGTCGTTCATCGGACGTCCGATACGGGTGACACCCTTGAGTATCAGACGTGAGTAGGGCGTGTCGGTCTTCTTGCACAGACGCTCTGCGTTCTCGAGGTCTCCCTCGTGGATGTAGTCGCGGATACGGTTCATGAATGTCGGATCGTCTTTCGACGCGCGGGAGATCACGATACAGCGTTCGATGAAGATGTATATGGCCACCACCAGCAGGATGGCGATGGGAATCATGATGTAGCCGCCGTCGACCACGAGCGACCAGAATGAGAGCGTTTTCATTTTAAACTGAAAGAATTAGGTATGTTTTTGTTCCGGTGAGCGTCCGGTATGGATCCGGCCGCTTCCGGGTGCATCCGGCTTGGATCCGGTATGGGATCGGCTGCTTCCGGTTATTTCAGGCAGTCGAGATATTCGCGGATCGTGCGTTCGATTCCCAGATAGAGAGCGTCGCAGATGAGTGCGTGCCCGATGCTGACCTCGTCGAGGAGGGGGAGACTCGCCTTGAGATAGGCGAGGTTCTCGAGGCTGAGGTCATGTCCGGCGTTGAGGCCGAGTCCACATTCGAGCGCCGTGCGTGAGGCCTCGACAAAGGGGGCCACGGCGCCCTCGCGATCCTTGGCATAGTTGTCGGCATAGGGTTTCGTGTAGAGCTCCACACGGTCGGCTCCCACTTCGGCCGCGGCGCGGACCTGGTCCGGATCAGCGGCCACGAAGATCGAGACGCGGATTCCGTTGTCCTTGAACCGGCTGACGACATCACGCAGGAAGTCGGCGTTGGCGCGGACATCCCATCCGGCTGAGGAGGTGAGGGCACCCGGCGGGTCGGGAACAAGCGTCACCTGCGCCGGGAGAGTGCGGCAGACGAGCTCGATGAACTCTTCGGAGGGGTAGCCTTCGATGTTGAATTCTGTGGTGAGCACCGGCTTGAGCGCGGCGACGTCGGCGCGGGTGATGTGGCGCTCGTCGGGACGCGGATGGACAGTGATTCCCTCGGCGCCGAAGCGCTCGCAGTCGAGCGCGAAGCGCACGACGTCGGGATTGTTCTCGCCGCGTGCGTTGCGCAGCGTGGCGACCTTGTTTATGTTGACACTAAGTCTTGTCATGGCTTGTTTAGGGAGAGATACTTGTTTTTTATGGAGAGATAAACGACCGTCTCCTCACAACCAAATGGTTGGAAACAGCGTTTTAGTTAAAAATATTAAGACTTGCGAATAATCGGCACGAAATTTGTATCTTTGACGTTTCGTTTGCCTCTGCGAGTCTTGATTTTCAGGAATCATGGCCCTAAATGCCCGATTCCGACAGCAAAAGTAGAAAAAAAAATTCAGACGGCAAACCGGTGTGCCGACGTTTTTCATCAGAAGCCCTCCACCCCGGGCCAATGACGCGAAAAACAGGCGTACAAAAACAAGGAGAAACAATTATGACAGCACGCGATATAATCTCTTCTCTGAAGCCGGCTGAACCGATCGGGACCACGCTAGCGACGGTCGAGGCGTCGATGCCCGTGATCGACGTTCTTCCCCGTCTTCTCGACACCCCCGATCACCGGATAGGCGTTTCGGATGGAGAACAGCTTCTCGGTGTGATCGACACCGAATCACTTTTGGCCGGAGTGGCCCGTCTGCTCCCGGCGCGCGATGACTGCAGCGTCATCGAGGTCGAATGTGTCCCGGCCGATTACTCGGCGGCACTGCTGACCCACGCTGCCGAAGATGCCGACGTACATGTGGTCGGTCTGTGGACCGCCCCCTCGGCCGATGGCCGGATCCGGGTCACCATGCGTCTGCGTTGCGAGGACCCGACCCATGTGGTCCGCAACATCGAGCGCTATGGTTTCGACGTCGTCGAGACCCACGCCAGGGTTGACAGCGCCTTCGAAATGGCCTCGCGCCGTCTGCGCGAGCTCCAGCTTTATCTTAATGTATAATTATTCTTCAGCTTATGCTCTAACCCAAACCAAGCCTCCCTATGAAGAACACATCTACTAAATTTAGAAACCGGCTGGTCCTGATTCTGGCCACATTTCTTGCTATCACAGCCTTCACTGCCTGTGACGATGACGATATCTGGGCGCCTCTCGGACCTTCAGGCTGGAACTACCAGGATTCGCGTCTGACCGGCTACTGGCAACTCATCAACGTCAACGGCTCGGCTGTCGGTGGCTATGAGTCAAACTTCCTTGAATTCTTCGGCAACGGCGACGGTGAGTACTATTACTACCGCAACAGCCGTCCCCGCTCTGAAAGAATCGCCTACTGGTGTCAGCAGTCCAACACGGGTTATTCCAACTATCAGATCAATATCCAGTACGAGAGCGGCCAAGCCTCGACGATGAACTATTGGTTCTCGGACAGCGGCCGCACACTCTACATGCGCTGGAACTCCACCAACGGAGTGATGACCTACGCCTACGCCCGAGTAAACGGCGTTGTCTGGTAACCCTCCCTCCATACGGAAACAAACTGACTCCCTGCGGAAATGGACCAATATATGGTTCTATCCACAGGGAGTCAGCTATTTTATGGGTGTGTGAAGTTCAGACGTTAAAGCGGAAGTGCATGATGTCGCCGTCCTGGACAACATATTCCTTGCCTTCGACGGCCATCTTGCCCGCTTCTTTGACGGCTGTCTCGGAGCCGAGCGTCACGAAGTCATCATATTTGATGACTTCAGCGCGGATGAAGCCTTTCTCGAAGTCGGTGTGGATGATTCCGGCTGCCTGGGGGGCCTTCGTGTTGCGCATGAAGGTCCAGGCGCGAACCTCGTCGGGACCGGCTGTGAAGTAGGTCTGGAGGTCGAGGAGGTTATAGGCTGCGCGGATCAGACGCGCTACGCCCGACTCCTTAAGGCCGATCTCTTCGAGAAACTCCTGACGCTCCTCATAGGTGTCGAGTTCGGCGATCTCGCTCTCGGTCTGAGCCGCTACGACCATAAGGCCCGAGCCGGTTCCCTCGATCGCCTTGCGGACAGCATCTACATACTTGTTGCCGGTGGCAGCCGAGGCGTCGTCTACGTTGCAGACGTAGAGCACAGGCTTGGTGGTCAGGAGGAAGAGGTCGCGGGCGAACTTCTGTTCATCCTTGGTCTCGAACTCTACGCTGCGCGCCGGTTTACCGGCTTCGAGCGCTTCCTTGAAGCGGGTGAGGACGTCGGCCTGAAGCTTGGCGGTCTTGTCTCCGCCGGTCTGTGCGGCCTTGATGGTCTTCTGCAGACGGTTGGTCACGGTCTCGAGGTCCTTGATCTGTAGCTCGTAGTTGATGATCTCCATATCTCGGACGGGGTCGACGCTGCCGTCGACGTGGGTGATGTTGTCATCATCGAAACAGCGGAGCACGTGAAGGATCGCGTCTGTCTCGCGGATATTGGCCAGGAACTTGTTGCCGAGGCCTTCACCCTGGGAGGCACCTTTCACGAGACCGGCGATGTCGACGATCTCGACCGTGGCGGGTACGGTCGACTTAGGGTTGCACATCTCGACGAGTTTGTTGAGACGCTCGTCGGGAACGGTGATCACGCCCACGTTGGGCTCGATCGTACAGAAAGGGAAGTTTGCTGACTGAGCCTTGGCGTTGCTCAGACAGTTGAAGAGGGTGGATTTGCCGACGTTAGGCAGACCCACAATACCGCATTTCAATGCCATATCTTGATTCTATTATATTCAATTGAAAATCAGAACCGCCTCAGCGCGCAATACGCGACCCCGACGGTCCCTCTGATCCGCCCGCGAGCATCTTTCGCGACGCTACCCCGGCGGTTCAACCTACAAAGTTAGCCATAATTGCGCGAATCCACAACCCCAAAAAACATAGTGGGGATTTTTGAATGACTGCGGAGACTCATTTATATCTACGTGCGCCGGTGTTGAAGTTTATTCGGTCAACCCTTTGATGGTCCCTCTTTTCAGCTCCTCTCTATATATTTCATAGACGTAGGCTGGACTTTCGATGTACATTCCGGTTTTCGGTTCACACAGTTTCTCGAATGTTTCGGAATTGTGGAACTGCACCAGCGCCTCCTCTATTGCGATCCTTTCGTCACGTATTATCCATTCCACCACCTTTGAAGTGATGAACTCGACCAGAAAATTAAAAGTGTTCTCCTGTTCTTTCATCGTTTCCATATATAGCTGAGCGAGCGTTCGGTCGCAAAGAAATATTGTGAGTTCAGATCTTTATAAATTAGTCCCGCAACCACGGCGTCAAGGTCAATGATCTCCATGTCATAGAGTCCGAACAGACGGGCCATCCGGTCGTCGGCCACAGGGCCGATGACGATGTCGTAATCGTGTCTGACCTCTTCTTCACTTTCCCGTCTGTTGGCCATAACGAACAAAGCCCACTCCTTATCAGGTTTTTCGAATATCTTTATGTTCAGACCATCCTTAACGGCGGCATCCATATCGAATTCAAATTCAGTGACGGTCGGTGTCCCTCCGAAGCGGTCGGCTATCCGTTGAGACCAGAATTCAGCCTGTTCGCGAAGATGGGTGGTATAGAATCCTCTTCCGAAATCCTTGTTCTTCTTCCCTTTGGACAGATCGATTGTGCATATCGGTTGGTTGGAGCCATGATAGAGTATCATACCGCTTCACCTCCGTTTCTTTTGCAGACGGCATACATATCCTCTACGCAGTCACGCAGGGACAGCTGATGTTCGGCTTCATAGTTATCTATTGAGAACCGGAGTCCCTTGAATCTTGAAAGATAATTGCAAGCCTCTTTTTTTGTCAGGTTATATTGGCGTGCGAACAGCCCCATGCTCATCACCACGAAGTGAATCATGTCGGATGAGACCGGAATATTGGGTCTGAGTGCTATTTCCGCAGACACCCCAAGCGCCTCCGACAACTTGTTGATGGTGGAAAATGTAATAGGTCTGCCATGTTCAATCTTTGAGATTTCGGATTTGGTCACACCGCACCGCTCACCCAGCTGTGCTTGGGTTATTCCCAATTCTTTCCTCCTTTTTTGAAAAAGTCGGCCTATGTCTTCTATCTTGCTTGTCATATTTTCCACAAAGATAATGAAAGTTTCTAATATTAGCAACAATTGGAAGGAGCCATAGTTTTTCCTCTCCTCTGGAATAGATAGATGTTCCTCGGGGATATATTGACGAAGGGTATGTGGATTTGGGGGTTGTGGAGCGTTGATGAGGGTGGGGAGTGAACCATTTGGCGAGAGGGGTTGTTGTCAATATGTAGGGGCCGGTGTGCGGCCTCTGATCATCTATGGAAAACACAAAAACGCAGGATACTATGGAAAAGACCAATAGACTCTTTATCGTCTCTTTTGGAGACTCCAGGAAATATAGAATGGAATATGCCGACGCGCTCGATCCCCATGCGCTGGTCCATTCCGCTCCTTTCACGGAAATCGAGAACGAACTCAACGAATATCTCAAGAAGGAATTCCCCGATGAGACATTCGCCTACTACACTTCGCCCAAGGTGACCGAGGTGGATTGGGAGCACCGCGATAAATATGCCTCATATCCCGTGCTTGACGCGGCGGCTATCGACTCGATCAAGAAACTCCTGGCAAAGGAAGTTCGCGATATGAACGCAAACAAGACACTCAACAACAACGCACCGTATGCCGATGCGCCCGTGTGAGCTCTCAGTGACACCACAATAACACCTCAATGATACCTCAGTGACACCTACGGTTCTTATTGACAACGCAAAGTCTTATTGACACCATGATAAAAGGCGCCCGAAAGGCGCCTTTATTGTTTGCGTGCAGATGACATTCGTTTCCGCTCACTATTACTCTGTTTACATTATCCCTCTCCCCGCTATTCCCTGCTCCCGCTTATCGCGGAGTGGTAGTCACCGGAGTCCGGGGGGTCAGAATCAGTAGTATTGCTGGAGTGCGTCGCGGAGGCGTGTCTTGACCATCACCGCGAGTTCCGGCGGGTCAAGTACTTTGACTTGATCGCCGAGTGCTGTAATCTCGCTGACGAGCTCGTAATTGAGCTTCAGCTTATAGGTAAAGATCGAGTAGTCGTCGTGGATCTCCTCAGATTGGGAGGAGTGGAGGGGGAGTGCGCGGAAGTATTTCGCCTGGACGGGAGTCGTGCGCAGGCGGACGACCCGTTCTTCGGCATGGCTCGATGTGACGCCGATGATATTGCCGAAATGCTCCTCAGGACTGAAATCTTCAGGGATCTCGAACTGTTCGGTTTCGATGACCATCTCCCGGACACGATCGAGGGCATAGGTGCGGATGCCGTTTGACTTCTCCTTCCAACCGAGCATATACCACCGTTGTTTATACCGCTTCAAATGATATGGATGGAAAACGATGTCGTGTTCCGCGCGCGAACGGTTGAACCCGGCGTAGGTGAACCGGATCTTGTGTTTCGACTCGATAGCCTCCAGAACCGACGGCAGGAACTCTCGTGCTGAGGGAACGTCTTCGACTTCGATATGAGCCGAGGCTGCGAAAGAATCGCGCAGGGCGTCGGTCACCGCATAGGAGTCGATCAGCATATTGGCTATATTGCGCGCGTTGCGCGATCCCGACGTGTTGTCAATATAGTACTCGCCGGCGGAGTTACACTTCACCTCGATATGGAAATTGTCCTCGATTCCGCGCCGATAGTGATAGAATGTCCGGTCGGGCAGCGGATTGCCGTCCGAGAACCGCGACCGCATCCACAGGTCGTTAAGCTCGCTCTTTGTCAGCCGCCGGTAACGCTGAAGCGTATCGACGATCCAGACATATCTTCCGATCAGATCCTTACCCATAATTAAAGCATTTAGCCATTAAATTATTTATCCCCCAAAGATATAACTTTTTCGCGACACTATAAAATGTCGTGAGAAGATTCTTGAATATACTATGAAATCGGGTGTCCGGAATTGATTCCGGACACCCGATTGTTCGTTTATATGATAGCGGGAGGTTTTATTTCACTTCCCAGGTCTCCATTGTTTTGGTGATCATGTCGCGGAGGGAGGTGAAGCCCTTCTTCTCCTGGACGGTGCGCACCTGAGCCTCAACCTCGGCTTCGTAGGTGGGAGCGTCGAAGTCACGTATGACGCCGATTGCCAGCGGAAGATCATGTCCGTCCATCATTGCGAGCTGCTGCTGGAGCAGGTTTGACTTGCAGTGTGCATCGTGGACGAGCACGTCCTCGAGCGTGTAGCCGTCTTCACCGACAGTCACCGCTTTCAGACCGAAACCGTCTTGGACGAGACCCTTCTCAAGGTCTTTACCGAAGAGCATCTTCTCTCCGTGGCGGAGATGGATGGTGTGGTCGAAACGTGCATCTTTATCGCTCATATAGGAGTGGATGCCGTTGTTGAAGATCACGCAGTTCTGCATGATTTCCACCACAGAAGCACCCTTGTGCTTGGCTGCGGCCACCATCACTTCGAGAGTGGTGTCAAGCGAGATGTCGAAGCTGCGGGCAAAGAAGTTGCCGCGTGCGCCGAAGCAGAGTTCGGCCGGGATGAACGGATCCTCCGTCGTGCCGTAGGGCGACGACTTGGTGATGGTTCCGCGGTCGGAGGTCGGAGAGTACTGACCCTTGGTCAGACCGTAGATCTTGTTGTTGAACAGGAGGATGTTCAGGTCGATGTTGCGGCGCATCGCGTGGATGAAGTGGTTACCGCCGATTGCCAGACCGTCGCCGTCTCCCGAAACCTGCCATACGGTCAGATCGGGACGGGCGGTCTTGACGCCCGTGGCGATAGCGGCTGCACGTCCGTGGATGGTGTGCATGCCGTAGGTGTTCATGTAGTAGGGCAGACGCGAGGAGCATCCGATACCCGAAACGACTACGGTATCTTTGGGAGCCACGCCGATTCTGGCCATGGCCTTATGGAGCACGTTGAGGATGGCATGGTCACCGCATCCGGGACACCATCTTACGCTCTGAGAGTTCTTGAAATCGCCGGCGGCGAAGATACAGGTATCTTTTTCCATGGGTTCAGAATCAGTTGTTTATGTGTTTGATCACGCCGTCTACGATCTCCTTGACCATGAAAGGCTGGCCTTCGATCTTATTGATGCGCTTGATTGTCTTGCCGGGGAGATGCTGCTGGAGATAGTCGGCGAACATGCCGGTGTTCAGCTCGGCGACGATGATGTTGTCATATTTCTCGAGGGTCTTGAGCGCGTTCTTCGGCATCGGGTTGATGTAGCGGAACTGTGCGAAGGCAACCTCGGTGCCCGATGCGTTGAGTTCCTCACATGCGGTGTAGAGGTGGCCGAAAGTGCCGCCCCAGCCCACGAGGATAGTCTTCGCGTCGGATTTGCCCATGATGGTCAGTTCGGGGATCGAGTCGGCGATACGCGCGATCTTCTCGCGACGGAGCTTGACCATGTGCTCGTGGTTGGCACCATCGGTCGAGATCACCGAAGTGTGCTCGTCTTTTTCGAGACCGCCTACGCGGTGCATGGCATTCTCCATGCCCGGGATAGCCCAGAAGCGTGAGAGAGTTTCCGGATCGCGGTCATAGGGCTTCCATCCCTTCTCGATCATTTCGGGAGTCACATATTTGGGTTTGATCTCCGGATAGTCCTGAGCTTCGGGGATGCGCCATGCGGACGAACCGTTGGCGATGAAGGCATCGGTCAGGAGAATCACGGGAGTCATATATTCAACGGCGATGCGCGCGGCCTCGAAAGCCATCTGGAAACAGTCTGTCGGGCTGACAGCGGAAACGACACAGAGGGGAGACTCGCCGTTGCGGCCATAGAGGGCCTGCATGAGATCGGTCTGTTCTGTCTTGGTCGGCAGACCCGTCGAGGGACCGCCGCGCTGTACGTCTACGATCACGAGGGGCAGCTCGGCCATCACGGCCAGACCGATACCTTCGCTCTTGAGGGCGAGGCCGGGGCCGGAGGTGGTGGTCACTGCGAGGTGGCCGGCGAAAGAAGCGCCGATTGCCGAGCAGACGCCGGCGATCTCGTCTTCCATCTGGCAGGCCTTCACGCCGAGATCCTTNCGCTTCGCGAGCTCATGGAGAATGTCGGTCGCGGGGGTGATGGGATACGAACCGAGGAAGAGGGGACGGCCGCATTTCTCGGATGCGAGAACGAGACCCCATGCGGTGGCGGTGTTGCCGTTGACGTCTGTNTAGAGACCCGGGGTCACGGCTTCGGTCTCGATGCGGTATGTCGGCATCGACGAGTGGGTGTTGTGACCGTAGTCCCAGCCGGCCTGGATGACCTTTGCGTTGGCTTCATAGACTGCGGGTTTCTTGGCGAACTTCGCCTGAAGCTTGCGGAGAACAGACTCGACCGGCTTGTCGAAGAGCCAGCAGATAAGGCCGAGGGCCAGCATGTTCTTGCATTTCANTACAGCCTTCGGGTCCATGCCCGAGTCGGCCAGAGTATCTTTGAGAAGGCTGGTCATCGGCACGAGCATGATGTGGTTCGGGTCGATGCCGAGCTCCTTCACGGGATCATCGGTTTCAAACTGAGCTTTCTTGAGGTCGGCGGGACGGAACGTGTCGACGTCGCAGATGATGATGCCGCCCTGTTTCAGATAGCGGAGATTGGTCTTGAGGGCCGCCGGGTTCATGGCTACGAGAACGTCGGCTTCGTCGCCCGGGGTGTGGACCCCCTTGCCTATGTGGACCTGGAAGCCGGAAACGCCGCTCAGCGAGCCTTGCGGGGCGCGGATTTCTGCGGGATAGTCGGGGAAGGTCGAGATCTGGTTGCCTTCACCGGCCGAGACGTTAGAGAAGATGTTACCGGCCAGCTGCATACCGTCGCCGCTGTCTCCGGAGAATCTTACAACCACCCGGTCTAATGTTTTCACATTGGTAGATTGAAGCATGATGTTTTAAGGTTATTTGGGTCCAGACCCTTGCACGCGGAGGCCACCTTACGAGGAGATGTCTGCCGTCGGTAGGGCTGATTTTTAATTTCTGTCAGGTTAATTTGAGTGTCGGCACGCAATAGGTGCGCTTCACGGTGCAAAATTAATACACCTTATGTTCATACCAAAACTAAACCACATATTTTTCAACATATTTTATAACATATACACCTCCGGGGGACCGGGGTTCACGACACCGCGAGAGGAATGAAATAGAAAAAGGACCGCGAAGATCGGGATTTGGCTCCCTCTCCTCGCGGTCCTTCTAACGGATTATGAAATGTAGTCTGTGATTTTATCGGATAAGAATACGCGTCGTTTCCGTGCCCTTGACGACGATGTAGATTCCCGGTTTCAGATCGCGGCCTGAAAGCTCGCGACCCTGGAGATCGAAGATGCGCTCGGCCACCTTNTCGGCGCCGGCACCGTAGATTCCGGACTCGCCGTTCTCCTCGTTACCGTTATTGTCGCCGTTNTTGTCGCCGTTATTGTCTCCATTATTATCTCCATTATTATCTCCATTATTATCCTCGTTGCCGTTGTTGTCCTTGTTCTCCTCGTTGTCGTCTCCCTTGAGCGAGAAAGGTACGTTCTTCTTGGAGCCCCAGATATGGTCGGCGAGTTCGGGATAGTCCACAAAGGGATTGCGGTTTCCCTGGATTTCGTTGATCTTGTCGTTGCGGACCTCCTCCTTATCGCTGACAGGNTCGTTTTCGCTCCAACGGAGCATCAGGTTGTAGGCCCAGGGTTCGAGCACGGCCTTGCCACCCGAAACGGAATACATCCATGCGGTCTTGGAGGCCCAGGAGATGTTGTCGTAGACGGTGAAGATATACATGAACACGCGGGCGAAGTCACCCTTGTATTCGTCACAGGGTTCATAGACGTATGGTGCGCCNCCTCCCTGTCCGGATACGGCATTGCCGTAAGAGGTTTCGCCGTTGGTCCACTTCGGCGATCCGCTGATCTCGCCGAGCGGATAATTGGCCTTGCGGTTGTTGGCGTCGGCGTCAGAGGGGTTGAGGTGGACGAGATCTTTATATGCATCGTTCTTTGTCTTNCCCCACCACGAGTTAGCCACCGAGTGCTCGATATTCATCCCCGAGGCCGCTCCGGTCACGGGATAGTTCACGCGGACGAGATTAGGAGAGTACATATCCCACCAGTAGTCGACTCCATTGACGGTCTTTACGTCCATCTGCCCGAAGGCTTTCCATGTGTCAGTTCCGTAGTCGATCACGTTATGATTCTTGACGGCATTTTTGACCGCCTCTTTCAGTTTGTCACCACAGAGACCTTCGAGCCGGTCATAATATCCGGCCGGAGGAGCGGCGACNGCGCCNAGGATNACGGAGANNACNCCGGCNGCGGCTATGAGAATTCGTTTCATGAGTATTTTTAGTTTTCAGAGTTAAAGATGAAGCCGTCTGACCTTCTGAAAAGTCAAGATGACTTCGACTACAAAATCAGGACCGCAAAGATAACTTTTGCGGTCCTGATTACAAAATTCTAAAAGTTAAAACTTCGTNCGGCGGTTAATTTCGGNGAATTTTCAGCGGATCACCTTGGTNGCCTNCGAGCCTCTGANGATGATATAGAATCCTGCCGAGGGGGCGCCGTTCAACTCGTGACCCTGAAGATCAAAGATACGCTCGGGAGCATCAANGTCCGACGGAAGCTCTTCAACGCTGTCGTCGATCGGNGGNCCNGCNGGGTCGAAGACATAGAGCCGAACCGATTCCTGGCCCGANGTGTAGGGGACAAAGCGCGGACTGCTCGTGTTGAACTGCAGACGTCCCTGTTCACCGAAGTCGATCACCGAGGCGTCNGCCGTATTCGAGACTGTAGCCGGCGAGAATTGATTCGGCGANATGATCATGTTGCGNGCNGANCCNGAATANANGAATCCCTGGTTGTTGCCGGCNAGATCGTTGACACAGATCACCATCTGCGAAGGCTCGTAGATATTCTCGCTGTCCGTCATGTCGGCNGNTTGGAATNAAAGCAGAGCTGCTTTCTCGGGAATTGAGATCACCCAACCGCGGTCAACATTGACGGTTCCGGCGGTCANGATATACTTGTTGCTCGACGATGAGTCNCCCGAATTGGCCATGATGTTGAACGTCTTGTTGCTGACGAGAATGTAGAACGTTTCCGACTCTACCTCTTCTCCTTCGGCCATTGCACGCCAGGTGGCGTCCTTATAATCGACGTTCTCGGGGTCCTTGGCAGTCAGGACGAGCTTGGCGGTGGGCGAGACGAGGGTCAGACCCCCGACGGTCACGCTGCTTCGGGCCTCNACGGTCAGCTTCTCCCCCTCTTCGGCCGCGCCGTCAATTGCGATTCCGNGNGTGTAGCGCTGCCATGATCCTCCGTTGAGGCGGTACTCGGTGTCGGCGTCCTGATCGACGTCGAGGTAGAGTGTNAAGCCGTNCCACCAGCGTCCGGCATAGGAATTGAACTCGGTGATCTCATAATCTCCGAAAGTCGGTGCTTCGGGACGATCCACCGGCACCGGATCTTTCAGTCCCGTAGCCGAGAAGACAGNCCCCTTTTTGGAGCCCCAGACGTATTCGGCGAGTTCCGGGATGTCNATATACGGGTTGCGGTTTCCCTGAAGCGCATATATCGCCTCGTTTCGGCCCAGCTCATAGGNATCCACAGGATCCTCGGCGGCCCATTTGAGCAGAAGGTCTATGGCCCAGTTCCTGAGAGTCGGGTAAGCCCAGTCATCGGTCAGATACATCCAGTCGGTATCCTCCTCCCACGCCAGCGCGTCGTAGGTAGTGAAGACATAGAAGTAAGCGCGGGCGAAATCTCCCTTGAATTCGTCGGCAGGTTCGAAGACGGTCGCTGCGCCCCCGCCTGTCGGCGAGAGGGGAGAGCCGAGGGTCGTGATGCCGTTGGTCCAGCTTGTGGAGGACACGAGTCCCAAGGGCCAGTTCGACTTGCGGTTGTTGGCGCTCGGATTCGAGGGGTTCAGGTGGAAGAGATCCTGATAGGCCTCGTTGACCGTGCCTCCCCACCATGATTTGGGGACGGAGTGCTCGATGTTGAGCGAACCGTGGCCGGTCTCGACCCACACGATCTCGTTGCTGTACATATCACGCCATGCAAGACGGTCGCCGACGAGAACGACGTCGGTCAGCATGAATGCGTCCCAGGTGTCCTCGCCATATTTGATGACAGTATGACCGTTGGCCAACGCCTTGGCGGCCTCCTTGAGGGCCGACTCTTTTTTGCCCGACAGGGAGTTGTAGTAGCCCTGGGGAATCGCTCCCATGACAGACATGGCCGATGCGGTCAGCAATGTCGCGGTTAACAGTTGTTTCATGGACTTTGGGGTTAGAGGATTATCTTTTTGTAGGCCGCACCCGGAACGGCGATCAGATAGAGACCGCGCGAGGGGAGGGTTATGCGGCTGCCGTTGGAGGCCTTTTCAGAGGTGACCTGACGTCCGTGGAGGTCGAATACAACGACATCGACACTCTCAAGTGTGGTGATGACCGTGATTCCATCTTCCGAGGCGACGAAATGGGTCGAGCCTTCGGAAACCTCGTTGACGCCTGAGCCGGAGGCTACGAGAATCTCGTTGGAAGGCTCGGATACGAGGCCCAGACGCACGCTGCTGACGGTGTAGGACTCGGCCACATCCTCGTCGCGTCCTTCGATGAGGGCGCTGTTGGTGTTGGCCTGGATGATCTCGGCCTCCTGACCGTCGGCCACATATCGTGTGCGGTTGACAATATAGTAGTCCACGATCTCGGGAGCGACACCCCAGTTTGCGCGATACGATTCNGNGGTGATNTCNGTNGCGGGNANNGCGGTCAGACGCGAAAGCGTGGGAACGGCACATCCTTCGCCGATAAGCTGTACGCGTACGCTTTGGCCGTCGGGAAGTCCACCGTCATAGAGGGCCAGATATGCTGAGTGCTTACCCTCCTTGTCGGGGGTATAGAAGATCTGGAGAAGGTAGGTCGCGCCGCTGTTGATCTGCGAGTTGGAGATCGATTTGGTCTCGACGCGGAAGAGTCCCTTGTCGGCGCCGGTGATGCTGACCGTCAGGGCGGAGGTGAGATTTGAGCCTGCCACCTCAAGAGCGGAGGAGACGGTGTGGCCGAGAGCCGACTGTCCGAAGTCGAGCGATGATCCGTTGACGGGCATCGTCAGCTCTGCTTCTCCGCTGATTGGCGGCGGAAGCGTATTGCCCTGCTGGTCGATATAGAAAGTCTCTGAGGTCCGGACACCCCAGATATACTCGGCCAGTTCAGGGAAGTCGATAAATGGGTTTCGGTTTCCCTGCTTGCGTTCGACGGCGTTGTTGCGGTCGATCTCCTTCTGAGAAACCGGATCCTGTCGCGCCCACTGGAGGAGCATATTGTAGGCCCAGTCGCGCAGGGTTGGCCAGGTCGAGTTGGGCATGAACATCCAGCCGTAGACCCACGGGAGCTCATCATAGACGGTCGCCATGTAGAAGATGGTGCGCGCGAAGTCACCCTTATACTCGTCTCCGGGCTCGAAGGCCATCGGAGCCGAACCGCCGTAGCCGCTGACCGGAGGCCCGACCTTTGTCAGTCCGTTGTCGAACGTCGCCGAGCGGACCGGGGCGAAAGGATAGTTCGACTTGGCCATGTTGGCCTCTCCGTCCGAGGGGTAGAGGTTCCAGAGATCGGAGTAGGCGGGAGTATACTCAACATCGTTATTCTTCTTCCACCATGATTTGGGGATCGCATGCTCGCGTTGCATCTTGTAGCCCGAGAAGCTCTGGAACGCGGTCTGGTTATTCTTGATGACGTAGATGTTGTTGCTGTACATCTCCCACCAGCGAAGCTGTCCGTCATATCTCTCGGGATACACATCAGTGTCGATCCATACACCCGGCAGCCCCGAATATTCGAGGACGGTGTGCTTGGTCACACACTGCTTGGCGGCCTGCTTGAGAGACTCTTTGCGGAGACCGTCCATAGCCTGATAGTAAGCCTTGTTATAGGCGCCCGAAGCTGTGGAGGCGAGTCCCGCGGTGAGCGAGAGTGTGAGAATTAGTCTTGATATTTTCATAAGCTGAATGATCACGGGTGAAATTCAGGCCCGAAGATCCCGGAATTAACCGGGGGCTCCGGGCCCGGATTTTATTGATATTTCAGAGTGTTATTTCAGACCGGAGATCACTAGGTCCTTGACTTCCCAGGTATCGGCACCGGCGGTCGTGGATGCGTATTTAAACGCTACCTGGATTTTCTTGCCGGCAAACTGATCGAGAGAGATGGTTCCCGAGTTGGCGAATGTCCATCCTCCTGCGACAGGCCATTCCGGAATCTCAAGTTCGGTCCATTCGGTCTGGCCGGCCTCGCGTACGCAGAACTTGCAGAGTTCCTTGAACGTGGTCTGGAATTTGGCTGCGTGCTTGAAGTTTGCCTTGGGGCTCGCGATGCCTGTCAGGTCGATTTCGGGTGAGATGGCATAACCCTCGGCATTCTGGTTGCTACCTACATATCCGGAGGCTTTCAGATACTTATTGTCCGCGTATGTAGTGTCCCATTTCCAGACGTATGAGCCGCCTGCCGGGATCTTGACGTTGTCGAACGTCCAGTCGTCGGCGTTGGCCGAGAGACCGCTGTAGATAGTGGTCTCGGTGCGGACAACGAGATCTTCGAGCCAGAAGTCAGCCATCGGGCCGCTGCCGGTCAGACCTGCCATTCCGAGGTAGCTTTCGAGGTCACCGCGAACTTTGAGCTTCTTGCCGAGGTTACCGGGGTTGCCTTCGAGGTTGACGTATGTGCGGAGGTCGGTTCCCTGCGGGAGAGCAACAACGACACACTGTTTCCAGTCGCGGACGTCGGCCGAGGCGGCAATCACCACGTTATTCGAGATGTGGTCGCCGCTCGTGAAGTTGATATCGTCGTTAGAGGTCACGTCGCTGACACCCGGAACCACCGAGCCGACGATCATACCCTCGATCCATGCCTTCTTGCCGAGACCCTGCTTCTCGATTGCTTCCGCAACAGAGTAGGGCTCTTCATAAGAACCGGTCGTGTCGAAGACAACGTCGTTGAGACTGCGGATCAGCATCTGCCATCCGGGGATAAGGGCGGCATCGCTGGTCGAGGCCGAGCCGTTGCCGTACCACGAAAGGATACCGCTCACGCTGCCCAGACCCGAGGGGAGGGCGACGTTGTAGAAGTTGGCATAGCCCGAGTTGCGGACGCAGATCTTGTCAGACTTGCTCTCGTTCTCGATATAGCGGTTGACCGACTCCTGGAAGGGAGCGTAGGTCAGACCGGACTCGGTGATCTGCCATTCCACGTCGCGGAATTCCACGAGCTGAGACATCAGCATCACACACTCCTCGCTCAGAGCGGTCACGTTGCGCAGTTCGTCGGGAGTCATCACGATCTTGTACATCGAATCGGAAGGATATTCGTCGCCATAGGAGACGAGCTTCACGTCCGTCTTGGGGAAGCCGTTCATCTGGGTGTGGGCGTTGAACGTGTCGAAGTCTACGAACGTCAGCTGATCCACTCCGTCATACGGGTCACCGAGCCAACCCACCTGGAGCAGGTTGTTGTACTTGCCGATCCAGAGGTCGGTGAGGTCGATCACCAGCTCCTGGCCGACATGCCAGTAGTTGTAGAGCGACGCGCGGTTGATCGAGAAGGTGAGCGCCGCCGTCTCGTCCTGGATGACGAGAGCCTTGTAGATGTTGCCGGTAGCGTCTGAAGAAACCACACGGCCGTGGATGATATAGTGCTCGCCGTTCTCCTTTTCGGGGATCAGCTCCGCGTTGGTGTCCATGAAGGCTGTCTTCAGCTCGGCGATGGTCGTGTTGGGCTGCATCGTGGCGACGGGAGCCGTCATGACGGGATCGTCGAACTCGTTCTGACATCCCGTGAGAGTAGCCGCCATTCCGAAAAGCGCCACTCCTGCCAGCAATGATTTATAGAGTTTCATTGAATTTCTGTTAGAATGTTTTGGTGTTTGTTGGGATCTTTCCGGAGGCGGATCACTGGATCACCTCGCCTTCAAGTTTCCAAAGGGTCGGGTATGTGCCTTTGCCGGTTGACTTGTATGCACCGAACGACGAGAACTGCGAGCTATACTGGAGGGTAGCCGTTTTCCCGGCGATACAGCTGTTGGTGATCAGGAACGTGCCGTCGGTCTGGGGGACGATTGACCAGTAGATGGTGGTGTCATCGTTGGTGACCACTGTCTCGTAGCCATCCTGGATGCCGAGTTTCTTACCTTTGGAGGTGGTGAGAGTCCAACCCTGTTCGGTCTCAGTGAGTGTGTATGCCGATTCGGTGTTGGCCATGAGAATCTGACCGTCTACGGGATCGGCTTGGTTCACTTTCAGCCATCCGTAGTTACCGGTCATGCACTCGGCAACCATATTTCCGTCGCCGACGATCAGATACTGCGCGCCGGATTCGATGGTCGTGGCCTGCTTGAACGAGTACTGCTTGGTGGGCGCTACCACTTCGGGAGCGTCACCGACGTTCACGTCGTCGAGACAGTAAGTGGCCGAGTTGTTGTTGCCACCCTTTTCAGAGTAGTAACGCCAGCCGATGTAGACCGTGCCGGTGAAGGCCGAGAGGTCGATCTTGCCGCTTTCAGCCCAGTTGCTGTATGCGCTACCGGAGCCTGTGGCGATGGTGGCGTCGAGCTTGGTCAGCTCAGCCTCGGTCGGGTTCTGACTTCCGGAAAGTACATACACCTCGAGATTCGAGGTCGGACATGAGTAACCTACCTGGGTCTTGAACGTGAGGATCTTGGTCTCCATCGCGTCCATATCGATGGCCGGGGTGATCAGCCAGTTCACATAGGGTCCGTCGTTTTCAGTACCGAGATAGGCCGATACGGTGGCGTAATTGGTGCCGGAATAGGTTTTGATGTACCATCCGGAGAGGGTGCCCTGTTCGTTGAAGACACTCCAGTAGCGCTCGGTATAATAGGAGATCGACGAGTTGGAGTCGAAGTTCTGCCAGAGCTGGCTGACGGGCGAACCGTCGCCGATGGGCTCCTCGTAGGTTCCGGTGGGACCGAACTCATAGGCCGAGGTGGACTTTACGCCGTAGATGCCGCAATACTTGACACCGAGCGAACCCTTGATGGTCACCTGCTTGCCGAGATTGCCGGGATTGGCCTGAAGATTGAGTGCGTCGCGGATACCGCCGGAAGGAAGCTGAACGGACATCATGTACGACTTATCGTCGAGGGTTGCGTCCGGAGAGGCTGCGATCACCATGTTCGTGGCCGTTGCGTTCTCAGCGGTGAGTCTGATCGCGTTGCCGTTGTCGGTGTCGATCCAGCCCACGATATAACCGCTGACCCAAGCTTCAGCACGGCCGGGAATGGTCGCGCCCGTCGAGCCTTGGGGGACAGTCATGGGATCGTCCCATGTGCCGGTTCCGATTCTGTCCACTCCGCCGGGGTAGACGATCGGGGGAAGTTCCTTGTTGCCTGCGCATGACGATCCGAGAGCCGCCAGCGCCAGAAGGAGCATCGGGAATATATTGAATTTCTTCATTTTTTCGTGAATTCTTGTTTGTCGTTTAGGCTTTCTCCTTCATCGCGCTCAGAAGCGTACGCCTACGTTGAAGTAGACCTTGATGCCCTGTGCGTACATTACGCGGTTCGGATACTTGTTGATGTTGTAGTCTGTATAGTCGAGCTTGTTCTGCTGGTAACCGCTCATCTGGATGTTGCGGTTGTTGAGCAGGTTCGAAACGCTGAGGTTGAAGTTGAGCGAGCCCCACTTCATGTAGATCATCTTGCCGATCGAAGCGTTCATCACGAAGACATCTTTCAGACGGTCCTGATGAGCCACACGCTTCTGTTCCGCACGATACTCCTCTTGGGTGGTGGCAAATTTCCAGAGACCGGGGAGTTCCTCGTGGCGGACATAGGCCACGCTATAGTAGTTTTCGTCGAGGAAGTTCGCGTTGACTTCGAAGAACCACATGTTGATGTTGTACTTCAGTGCGAGCGAATATGCCTGCTGGGGCATGTTGCCCAGATAGTAGTTCTTGAGGAATACCTGCTTTGTGACGTCTTCCTGAGTGCCGTTCTCGTAAGAACGTGTACCCCAGGGATTGTTCTTGTACTGGTAGCGTGAGAAAGTGCCGGCGAAGGTGGCGCTCAGGCCGGTGCAGATCTTGACTTCCGCGCCGAGGGTGATACCCTTGTACTCGGTTGTCATTCCGTGGAGGGTGTAGTTCATGAACGACTTGAGGTCGTAGTCATAGAAACCGGTATGTTCCATACCATCCCACATCTTGGTGTAGAAACCTGTGATGCTGCCTCGGAACGAGGGATAGTTCCATGTATAGGAGAGGTCGCCCGAGAAGTACTTCTGAGTCTTCAGATCGCCGTCGCGGTCATAGGCTGCGTCGTCTTTCGTGCGGGCCGAAACATAGATGTCATAGGGGAGGGGGTTGCGGTTACCACCTTCTGCATGGAGCGAGAAGTAGTTGCGGCCGTCGAGCTTGTAGGTGACACCGAGTTTGCCGGCGGCGGTCATGAAGTTGTGGTATTTGCCGTTGCCATACGAGTTCTCGGGGTTGCGGCCGTTCTGCATGTTGCCGTGGCGGCGGAAGCCGGTGTAATCGAGGTTCAAACCGTAGTAGAGATCCCAATGGGTGGTATTGATCTGATCCTGCGCCCAGAGCTTGGTGCTGAAGTAGCGGATGTTGTAGTCGTAACCGTAGGTGTCGCCCTCTTTTACGCGGCGGTTGGGATTGCGGAGGTCGTTCTGCATCTTATCCTGGTCCTGGATACCGAAGTCGCGTTCTGAATAGGTGTCGATATCGAGCCAGTATTCTGCGCCGAGAAGGTCGTCGACGGTCTTGAAGTAGTGTGCGTCGGAGTAGTTGAACGCCAGACCGCCCTGGAGCGAGTTGTTGGCGCTGATGCGGTGGTTGAGATAAGAGTTGAGCATGTATGAGGTCACATTGCTGTGGTCTTTCTCAAGGATGGTCGACGCGTTGCCGAGAAGTTCGGGGTTGCGGTCGTTGCTGGTGCGGTTGAGCCAGTTGTTCTGATAGATCTGGTCCCAGTCAATCTGGGTGACAGAACGGTTCTGGTCTTTCCACATCGCTGCCATCTGCTCGTATTCGCTCATCTGGGCCTCCCAGAGTGCCGAACCCTCTTCCGCGTCGGGATAGAAGTATGAGGGCATCTTGGAATAGTAATCGGGGTCGGGGTTGTTGCCCGAATAATCGAGGCGGGTGCGCGAGTATGCGTTGTGACGGAAACCGAAAGCAGTGTTGAGGGTAGTGCCCATCTTGGGTTTCCAGATCCAGTTGAGGGTCACGGAGGGGTCGAAGGTCTCTGTCACGCGCGAAGAGCGGCGTTTGCCGTTGAAGTAGCCCCATGAGGGGTTGTAGAGGTTGTCGCCGGTGAGGTCATAAGCCTCCTGAACCGATGCGCGGCCGGTTGCGCGCTGTGTCGGTGCGCCCCATGTGGTGAGGTTGAGGCTGTGCTGGTTGTTGAAGATCTTCTGAACCGAGAAGCTGTAGCCCACCGAGTTGTAGAATGTTCCGGGGATCACGCCTCTGTCGGCATAACGGCCGATTACGGTTCCGGAGAAGGCCCAGCCGTGGCGGTTGACACCGCTCGAATATTGAGCGACGGCGCGGAGCATGTATGCGCCGTTCTGATAGCTGACGTTACCACGGAAGCCGGGGGCATATTCGCCGGCATAAGTCGTGTTGTTGGTCGAACCGTTGAGCGAGCCGAAGCCGTAGGCAGCGGCGTCCATGCCGAGGGTGGTCGTGCGGCTGCGGAAAGCGGTCGAGGTCATACCGCCCAGCGAGCTGTACGAGAATTGGCCGCGCATCGGGTCGGAGAAGTCGATACCGTTGATGTAGCCGGTCGTCCACTTGTTGTCGAGACCGCGGTTCTTGTAGTAGACTACGCTGAAGTTGTAGTTCGCGGCCTGGTAGAAGACGTCGTCGGTAGCACCCTGGATGGTGCCCACGCTCTGGGAGAGACCTTCGTCTTCATTGATCTGTTCTTCGTCGAAGATGAATTCGTTCGAGTCATAAGCCTCGAGGAATCCCGATTCCTTCATCTTGATGTCGCCCATGTTGTAGGTGACGCCCGAAAGGATATGCACGTCGACGAAAGCTTCGGAGTAGCCGTAGGCCACGACCTGAAGCATATCTTCGCCGGGGGCGGCGTTCGGGATTATGAAAGAACCATCGGTCGTGGTGGTCACGAAGATGGATTGGTCGCGAAGCATTACGTTCGCATCGGCGATCGGCTTGCCGGTCACCGCGTCGACCACCGTACCCTTGAGGCCGGATTCGGCCAGCATGGGAAGCGCCATGCATAAGAGTGACAGCAGTGCTATCAGATGTTTTCGCATTATGGTGATTTGAAGTTAAGTTTGTCAGTAGTTTATTTCACATCCTGAATAAGGAAAATCTCGGTCGGGAAGTGGTCGGAGAAACCGCCGCTCCACGCGCCGCCCGAGAAGGTGCGCCAGGGATATCCCTTGTATTGGCCGTCAGGCTGTTTGAGGAAGTCGAAGTTGAGGACCTTGGCGTCATAGAACTTCAGACCGGCGTCACCGTTGACGAGGTTGTAGTTGACGATGATCTGGTCGAAGAGGTCCCAGCCTCCGCGGTAGATATAGGATCCGATACCCTTGTCGAGCATCTTCCAGAAGGGGTTGTAGAGGCCGCCGGGCTTACACTTGTCGGGATTCTTCACGGCGTTGAGTACCTCCGCGCAACTCTTGTTGGAGGGGTCGTCGTTGAGGTCACCCATGATGATGATACCCATGTTCGGATCGACCTTGAGCAGCGAGTCCACGATCTGTTTGGTCAGTTCGGCTGCGGCCACACGACTCGGGACGCTCTTCTCGCCGCCACGGCGCGAGGGCCAGTGATTGACGATCACGCCGACGCGCTTGCCGCCGAGAAGACCGACGACACACATCTGGTCACGGGTGCGGAAATTTACAGTCGTCAGACGATGGTTGGTGACGTTGATAAGCTGGAACAGACGGGGGTTGAAGAGCAACGACACGTCGATTCCGCGGGCGTCCGGCGAATCGTGGTGGACGATCTGCAGATTGAGGTCCTTGATCGCGTCGGCCTTCACGAGATCTTCGAGAACCGAGCGGTTCTCGACCTCGCTGACTCCGATGATCGCAGGTCCCATAGGTGTGGTCTTGGTCTTGAACTGGGAGATGGCATAAGCCATATTGTTGATCTTGTGCCAGTATTTGTTGCCGTCCCAACGGTTGCTGCCTTCAGGCGAGAACTCGAAGTCATACTTGCCGTTGTTGTTGATCGTGTCGAAGAGGTTCTCGAGGTTGTAGAACGCCACTCCGAACATGCGCTTGCGCGTCTGCTCCGCCCGCGAGGGGAGAGCTGCTGTGAAGCCGACGAGGGCCACGGCTGCAAGCGTGAGGAATCTTCTTAGGTTCATGATGATGAGGTCAGTGAAAGATTATGGATGCAGGGGGGATTCAGGGATCAGAAATATTTCACTTCGTGGCCTTCGAGGTTCGAAAGGACCGCGTTGGCCAGTGAGCTGGCGCCGATACGGAAGAGATCGTGGTTCAGCCATTCTTCGCCGAGGATCTCCTTGACCAGCGTGTAGTACTGCAGAGCCTGTTCGGTGGTGCGGACGCCGCCCGAGCACTTGAAACCTACCTTGCGGCCGGTGAGTTCGTAATATTCCTTGATACACTGACACATTACCCAGGCCGCTTCGAGCGACGCACCGGGATATTCCTTGCCGGTCGAGGTCTTGAGGAAGTCAGCTTCGCTATAGAGCGAGAGAACGCTGGCGCGCTTGATGTCTTCGGCAGTCTTCAGCGCTCCGGTTTCGAGAATCACCTTGAGCTTGGCGTCCTTGGCGGTGTGCTTGAGCTCGATAATCTCGTCGGTGAGATCCTCGAAGTTGCCGTCGAGATACATTCCGACGGGGAAGACGATGTCAACCTCGTTGGCGCCTGCGGCCACAGCGAGGGCCACGTCTGCAACCTTGACTGCGGTGAAGGTCTGGCTGGAGGGGAAGGCTCCGGCCACAACGGCGATGTCCACGCCCGGAACGTCGAGTGTGGTCTTGACCACTTCGGCGAAGTTGCTGTAGACACAGATGGCAGCTACGTTCTTATACTGAGGATAGTCATTGTCAAAATCGTTCACTCTCTGAGTGAAGGCAGCGACGCTTTTCTCGCTGTCGGTCGTTGTCAGGGTCGTGAGATCGATAGAGTTGAGGAGAAACTGATAAACCTCGGGAGAGGCATTTTCAGGGGCCTTCTCGATAATTTTCTTCACTTCTTCCTTCACAGCCTCGTCGTTTGAAATGACTTTTGAAGAGGCGAGTGCTTCCTGGTATCTGTCCATATTTTCGGTTTTCATTTAAATTTAAATAGGTTTAAATTTAAACACTTGGTTTAAAATTATAGTTTACCACCCTCCGGTCTGAAATGAAATCGAAAATCTCGATCCGCTTCAATCCGGCGGGAGCGAGGAAGCGCGCGGGCGCACTATCCATTAGAGTGCAAATTTATAGTATTCAGACGGGAAAAGCAAGAAAAATGGTGTTAAATCCGTAAAATTTAGGCCCCGGCCCACAAAGAATGTGAAGCCGGGGCGGTGTATTTTCGGGTGCGCGGTCCCCGGACGTTCCGGCGCTTATTTGCGGCGAGGAGCGAGCCGCTCGGGATTTTTTGCCAGAAAGTCTTTCCAGGAGGTGGGGCCTTTGGCGATAGCCGGTTTCGACTGCTCGTAAAAGTGGGTGAGCGCCGCGGCCAGTGCGTCGGTCGCGTCGAGTACGTCGGGCATCTTCTCCGGAGCAATTTTGAGTATATGCTTCAGCATATTGGCTACCTGCTCTTTCGAGGCGGCGCCCTGTCCGGTCACTGACTGCTTGATGCTTCTCGGTGCATACTCGAAAATGGGAATGTCGCGGGCCAGGGCGGCGGCCATCGCTACTCCCTGCGCACGTCCCAGTTTCAGCATCGACTGCACGTTCTTGCCGAAGAAGGGGGCTTCGATCGCAAGTTCGTCGGGGAGATACTGCTCGACCAGCCCACCGACGCGTTCGTAGATACGCGCCAGACGGAGATAATGGTTCTCGAACTTGCTGAGCTTGATGATACCCATGACGATGAGTTCGGGCGTCTTCCCCTTGACGCCGAGCACCCCGTAACCCATCACGTTGGTGCCCGGGTCGATTCCCATTATGATCTTGTCGAATTCCTTCAGAGTTTGATCCATCGGAGTCCGGGGTCAGAGCTGTTCGAGAATGGTGACGAAGCAGAGTGCCTGACGCTCGAAAGTTGCCGCATAGCCTTCTGTCAGCGGCTCGAGATAGTCCGTCAGCCAGGCGTGGGCCGTGTCGAGATGGTTGAAGTCGAGCTGGAGGGAGATGTTGCCCCCCTCTTTGAGAAATTCGGGATCTCCCGGCACCTCGATGATCTTCAGGAGCTTCGACGCGGTGACGCCGGAATCGGAATTGGCTGCGATCGGCATGCCGACCTCTTTGAGCCATTGTTCTACAGCCGTGAGATTGGCGCTCTCTTCGGCGAAGGTGAGATTAACGATATATGTCATGGTTTCGTATCTTTAAATTGTAGAGTTATAACGCGTATTCGGGCAGTTGTGTTATAGCTGGTATTAAAATCAACGGGGACGCACTGTCGGTGCGCCCCCGGGGGATGATGGTCGGCGTTGAAAGTTAAGGGTAAGAAAAAACGGCATGCTTATCACTAAACACGCCGCCAAAACAAAATTATGAAAAACATTCAACGCTTATGCCGAAGAACGGCATTGAGGAGCCTCTTGTCGGATTCGAACCAACGACCCCGAGATTACAAATCACGTGCTCTGGCCAACTGAGCTAAAGAGGCAGGTGGGCGAGCTGTCTGCATCGCGCCGCTCTACGACCATACCCTTGCTTCGATCAAGATCTGGGGGATTCTGGGAGTGCAAGCCGTGTAGGACTCACCCGACGACAAAATTACAACCTTTTTCTGAACTGACAAAATTTTGGGATAAAAAAGTGCGATTTTTTGCGATTTTTTAGATTTTTCCCTTCGAAATCGCGGTGAAAAGGCCAAAATAACGCTTCGTCGGTCTTATTGGCTCCTAATTTCGTCCGCTGAAAAAATCGTGATGAAACTATGAGAAAAAAGATCGTTTTTCGAAAAATCGACCCGTCAAAATATGACGGTTGTCAGTTGATGCCGCTCGGTTCGGTCGAGGCCGAAGGCCGGGTGACCGGTGGCTCGGGGGTGACCACGGGAGAGATCTCGTCGTGGGGACGCCCGACGATGGAGTGGCGCGAGTCGCTCCCGTCGGTGAATTTCCCGGATATCGAGGTTGGACTCTATGCTCCCGATGCGAAGCCGAAGGAGTTCACCCTCTCTTTGACCATCAAGAACGTCAATTCGTCGGAGGTGGCGAAAGTCCTTTCCGGGACTGCGCAGGATGTCCCGACAGCCACTCGTGAGAAAGTGCTCGATGAGTGCACGGCTCAGTTGCGTCCGCTTGTGAAGTCGTTCGTCGAGGAGACCGACAGGTCTCTCTGCTTTCTCGGATCCTTCTTCCTGACGCTGCGTCTGCGGTTGACCGACGGCACCTCTTTTCGCCTCCCGGTTGTGAAGTATATGTCGGTAGCTACTGAACCGCTCAGGGTTGCTATCCTTTCAATCCGGGAGCTCGACGGAGGCGTGCGCGTTCTCTGTGCGTTTTCAATTCGCCCCGCCGCGCTTTGCATGCGTGTCCGTAATCTCGGCTCTTTTGCCGACAGAATCGCGGCGGTCGAGTATTGGGCCACTTCTCCGGCTACGGTCTGGAATCAGTCGGGCGAATTCAGTCTGGTGGGATCCATCAGCCCCGGTTACGGCAGTGCGGGACATCTGTTGACCGACGGCCGGCTCGTAGAGGTCGATCCTTCTGCTCCCTGTCCCGGCCTTCCGTCCGCTCCTCGCGGCTGGGTTATTTCCGGTGTCTCTTCGCCGATAGCGCCGCAGGCACCATCGGGGTCTGTGTGGCACAAGATAGGGGAGACCCCGGGCCTTTCTGCGGGGTCCGATTCCTGGACTCCTGTTCGGCTCGACGCCTCGGCTTCTCTCTTGTCTCTTTTCAGTGGCAAGGGACAGTCGGCTGAATATTCCTTTGTGCGTGTCCCATCCGCGGCTTGGGTGGCTGATATCGCGGGTCGCTCCGTGGCTGTCCATCCGCGTCTCTCTTTCCCGGCTCCGCTGTTGATGCCGGGCTTTCTTCCGGTCGGATATGACTCGGAAGGAAAGGCCTCGGGTGTGCGGCTGACAGAAATGTTCGTGCGTATGCGTTCCGGGGAGGTGTTGGGGCAGACTTTCTCTGCAATGACTGTCGCCGAACCGTCGGCGATGCTGATGCCGGCTTGGGTTTATGGTGTCTCGGGTGCGGAACTGGTGGCGATGGTTTACCGCAAGAGTGTGCAGGGTGGTGAAGAGGAGGGCACGATTGCCTTCGCGATGACAGATGATGCCGTCACCGACGCGAGCGTTAACATGGGCACCGCGCGTGAACTCGGTGTCTCCGAACTGGCGGCTTTGCGCCGCGACGCAAAACCCTATCCGCAGGTGTCGGTTGAGGAGCCCTCGTTGCTGCTTGACTGGAATGCCCGGGACGCTTTCCCGCTTGCCGATCTTCATCGGCTTTCGATCACCGGGTGTCTGCCTGCCGGTGTGGCGCGTGTGCTTCCTTCGACTTCTACCGATCTCTATCCGCCGATATATCTCTTCGGGTCGGATGGTGTGCGGCTTATGCGTTGGAACGGTTCTGGAGGTTGGCGGTCATATCAGATGGTGTCGGCTGACCGATGTGTCAATCCGGCGGGTATCGTCGATTGTGGCAACGACATCTATTTCACCACGGCAGATGGCCTCTGCCGTCTGTCCGGTGGCGTTGTGACATTGTTGGCGGTTCCGGGTTCGGGTGAGGATGGCGACGTACTCGACCGGCTTCCCGGTTCGGACGTGCTCGTGGGTCGGTTGCCGAAGCCTCTTGACTGGGCGTCAATAATGGCCGGAGGAGAATTGCGCTATGACCTCACGAGCGGTTTGCTGGTTGTCATACACGCAGGCGAGCAATACCTGTATGATACCCGGCGAGGCCGCTGGGTTGCGCTGGGCGGAAGCGATCCGGGAGCCGACTGGCTGTTGACCTATCCTATAGATATCGGCTCGGCCCGAATATACTCTCTTGAACTCTTCGGATGCGGTCTCGGCGAAGAAGTCGTGGTGGCCCTATATTCCTCGGATACTCTCGGAGACTGGCGCCTTGACCGCTGTGGCCGCACGAATCGCGGCCGAATAGGAGCTATAGTCGGTTCCCAAGGCCGCTTCCGCCGTCTCCTGATCATCGGAAACAGGCCGGAAGGAGCGTGGCTGAACCTCTGAACCACCTCACACGTTTTTGGTCATATAACCAAGGACCTGTATTTACTTTGGCTTTCAGACCATAGATCCATAGAACCATATTGGCTGACGCCATCGATAACCTTGTAGGACTTAGGGCTCGTGCGTCCGCTGTAGTCTTTGATATCGCAGGGTGAGTGTGGCTACCTATAGGTAAAGGTTGGGATAGCAGCGCTTTGCGAGGTTTCATACGCTTGATATCAATGGAGGGAACTTACATGTGTGAAACATGCCTAAGGCATCTACCTAATGAAGGTATCTCCTTAAATTGGATTGACGATTGCAGAGCCATCGTTACTTGTTCCAACAATCCCGAAAGGCATAGGTACTTCGGACCAGACTTTACAGGGCTATTTTGGTTTTACACCCGCAATATTTTTCCCTTGAAGGTTGTATATAGTAATATGGTTCTATGGACTAAACATAGGGTCAAATATGATGTTTAGTGCTTATTCGAGCCTTTTATTTTGAATGGACAAGAAATTTTTTTAATTTTGCAGTCGATTCGGACTCTGTTCTGAGTCAGACATATTTTAAAAGCGTTTTTTGCTTTATCCTTTACTCTGAAATCGCCAAATTTTTGTCTACGGGATCAAGCAGTCACAAAACGCTCATGCTTGTCGCATATCCACTCCCCGACAAGGGGAATATCGATATCCGATAAGGCGTGGGAGTGGACTGTTTATCGTAGACAAGGCGTTTGGCGATGCCTAGAGTGAGATAGACTGAACATCGTTCCACGCTTTTTCTGTATAACCACAACATCTTCTGATGGAACGACGGGAGATTTTATAAACTATATGTGTCGTTACATTAGATTGGCGCTCTTGCTACTATGGATGGTAATAACCGTTTCCTGTAGCAACAAATCGCTGGTAGTTTCCGACGTAACTTACCAGTCTATCAGGACTTATTTTGCAAAGCCGGAAGAATTACCTTCAGAAGCAACCATCGCTGTCGAGTACTTCATTGATCCTTCAGGAACAATTCTATCGGTCGTCTACAATCTCACGGACGAGATCATAACAATTGACCAGACCAAATCTTTCCTTGTCAACACTAATGGAGAGTCTGTTTCATATTATGATCCTACCATAAAATCAACAACTACCGGAGATTTAGAGTCTTCAACCTCGGGCACTTCATTTAATCTTGGTGCTATTGCAAACGCATTCGGCATAGGGGGACCCTTAGGCTCACTTATGGGTGGAACGACTCTTTCAGGATTATCTACTGCCGGTTCTTTCAGTTCGAATACTGTTACGGTTGTAGACCAACCTAAGATAAGCATCGGTCCTCATGGCCGAATAGTTATGTCCAAACAATTCAAAATATATAATGTCGGAAAAGGTGCACTCAAGGCTAAAACCGAATCTAACTTTATCGATTCTAATTTTTCTCAGAGTCCCTTACATTTCAGTGTTACGGTATGTTACGAACTGAATGGCAAGGATAACATAGAGAAGTTAACAACCGACTTTTATGTGAATACCAATCTTTGCAAGAATGTGACAAAAGGGAAGGTTTCTGACGCCTTTACAGCGATTTATCAGGCAAAACCCGACGCTCTGGTCGAGCCGGCATATATAATTTGTCTCTCCACTAATATGGAAGAGCTTGATGTTTCATATTACGACGTTACGATGGATCCAATGAAAATAGTTACCAACTATGCTCACGGATCTCTAATTGATTATAAATAAAGACTGATATGCAACAAAAATTGATAGTCTTATCGACCCTCCTTGTTGTTTTGCTTATTTTGTGCACAGGTTGTACTACAACTGAAAAATTTCATGTGTGCACCATACCTAATTCCGAGATTAAACTCCCGGGCACACCTCAGGGTGGCTTCTATACGAATCAACTCGGAGAAGCATCGATAACAATTCCAAGTAATGACTATATTGGATATGTGACGATCCATAATTCGTCATACCCATTTGAAATTCCTATGGGTCTTGATATCCGAAAGAAGAATGTTAGCTTGGCTCAATTCGGTCGTATCGTTTCCTATACCGGAAGTGGTATCGGAGTGATTGGAATGATTGGTATGCTTGTGGGTGCGATCGCGGGTGACGATGCAAGTGATTTTGCCGCTGCAAGTGGTATTATTGGAGCTTCAGGATTGGCAATGATGGGAAGCACTGGTCCGGCAGTCTTTCGTTTAAATCAATGCGCATACAAGTATAAGTTTACGTATGTCAACAATCAAATCCTTGACGTTCCACAACTTTCTGTCACTCTTCTGCATCCTGACCCTGTAAGAAGTGTGAACTCGTCAGCCGGTATGTCTAAACGTAAAAAAGCCCTTTCGGAACCTACCGATCAGGGAACAGGCGAGGAAGTCTCTAAAAGCAAGAGATCCCGAAGTAATCTGGCAGGAAAAGTATCCGGAACATATGCGGGGTCCGGCGACCTAAGCATCGGTCGCAATGTTGAAGAGACTTATGATTTGATAGAAATAATGATTAAATCGATAGATAAAAATCATGTCCAGATTTTCATTATCGAAGATGGAGAAGAGTTTTTTGACAAGCCACTCACATTTGAGGTCAAAGAATCAAAATCCGGATATAGTCTTATTCACCCTAAAATTCCATCTATACAATGTACTATTTCAAAAGATGGACATCTGTCAATTAACCATCCAAAGGTTAATATCGATGATAATATTTTTACGCTTCGTTGTAACGCCAAGCGAAAATAAATTGCTAATAAGTAGTGAGGCTGTGTCATAATTCAGTTTGATACAGCCTCACATTGTTCTAAAACTAAAGCAATGTATAATAGAACATATTTACTTTGTGTTTTAGTTCATAGAATTACAGAAACCATATTGGGTGCTGCTACCGGAATTCAGGCCATATAACCAATGACCTGTATTTACTTTGGCTTTCAGACCATAGATCCATGGAACCATATTGGCTGACGGCTTGCGGGATCCTGTATATGAGGCCGAATGACTCATTACTTAATCTAAGAAACTGTTTAAATCTATGTCAAGGATTTTATTATCAGTTAAATATGTCATGATTTAAAGAATCTTTTTGGCGCTTTTTGGGTAATTCATCAGTCGTGATGCTCGCATCACTCCTTCTTCATCACACAAAAATTATCTAAAAATCTTTTCAAAATCATGGGCACATAAATTTAAACAGGTTCTAAAGGTTAAAGAAAAAGGAGGGTTAATCAAACGTGTAATTAAACGTATGATTAATAGGAATGTAGTCGTATTATGGCAAAATAGTTTAAAATTTTTTGCTCGAAAATTTGGTAGAAACGAAAAAAGGTTGTAACTTTGCACCGCAATTCCGAGAGAGACACGCCGAAAGGCACTCGAAAAGGAAGCGCAAATTTACACCATCGGGGTGTAGCTCAGCCCGGTTAGAGTACGCGTCTGGGGGGCGTGTGGTCGCAAGTTCGAATCTTGTCACCCCGACAAAGCGGTTGGTTCCAAAGGAACCAACCGCTTTTCCTTTTTACCAACCCAAGTCAACCCCGTGAAAGCAGGCAACGCCGGGACCGCAGGCGTTCCCGCCTGCGCACCGACGACTAATAGAACTAATAGAATTGAGATGCTCCTAACGCACCGACGACTAATAGAACTGAGATAATGAACTTATACCCTATTAGCTAACTCTATGAGCATTATGTATCTCAACTATGCGAATTATGATTGAGGAGAAATTAGAAGGTATGGTGTTACACTGTATGGAAGTTTCGGATAGTTATACCCTCATATGGGGGAAGAGGGGCCCCTGCGTAAATTATGGACTTGTTTTGAGTCAGATCCGGAAAGGCCTTTTCGAAGTTTTTTAGTCCCTTGGCAAAGTCCGGGTGAAAAGTTGCAGAGGATTTTATCTCATAGCAGTCATAGCGAGAGCCATTCTTGACCAAGAGGTCCACCTCGTTGCCGTTCGAATCCCGATAGAAGTAGAGTCCGCCGTCAGAGCCAGTGTTCAGCCTGTTTTTGAGAAAATTCATGATGACCATGTTCTCAAACAAATGGCCGCGCATTTTATCTCTATTCAAAGTTTGAGGTGAGTCTATATCAAGTAGATAAGCCGCCACGCCACAGTCTGTAAAGTATATTTTATGACTTTTTGTCAGCCTTTTGCGTGTGTTGGTAAAAAACGGAGGCAACATATATATAATATAAGATGCCTGGAGAACCGATAGCCATGAATTTATGGTGTTGACAGCTACGCCCAACTCGTTTGACAGTTCGGAGGCATTGAAGATGGATCCTATCCGGGCGGCGCAGAGTCTGAGAAAGCGCTGGAACACGTCAAGGTCCTGTATTGCCAGCAAATCACGAACATCTCTTTCCAGATACGTCTTTATATAGTTGGGATATAGAAGACGGGGTATATTTTTACCACTCCAAATTGCTGGATAGAATCCTCGGTACAATAAGGAATCGACCCCGATTTCTTCATCAAGGTGAGCCACTTCATCGAGACTCAGGGGAAGAAGTTCAAACACGGCAGTTCGCCCCGCCAGGCTTTGGGTAACCGTTTTCAACAACGAAAACTGGGAGCTCCCTGTCAGGTAAAATTTACGTGAAGGATTGTTGTCCACTATACCCTGAATGTAGGACAATAGTTCCGGCACATTCTGTATCTCGTCAATTATTACACCGGAAGTGTATGAATCTAAGAAACCTCTCGGATCAGTCTTTGCCTGAAGACGCACATCCGGCTCCTCCATTGATACATAAGGTACATCCGGGAACAGATGGCGCAACAGAGTCGACTTGCCGGATTGACGGGGTCCGGTAAGAGTTATAACGGGGAAGTATTGTGCAGCTTCTATAATTGCTTCACCCATAGTGCGATGGATATAATCGATTATCATGACTTGACGATTTTATGTAAATTTTCAGTGACACTGCAAATTTACATAAAATAATACTTATATCCAAGTAATCAGCGACTTTTATAGGTTAGGATATGAAAAAATGTTCCACCGTTCCGTGTTTGGGAGGGTGGAACATTGTTATTTTGAGGTTATCGGTGCGCAGGCGGGGACATCTGCGGTCCTGAGCGCCTGGGGTNTCGGGCGTCAGCCTACGGTGGCNCCCGGGCGGACTTCGGCGGAGGGGGAGATGACCGTCAGNGTGCCGTCNGGGTTGACGGCNGAGAGGATCATGCCCTGCGATTCGATGCCCATCATCTNGCGCGGAGGGAAGTTGGCGATGAAACAGATCTCCTTGCCTACGAGCACCGAGGGATCGGGATAGCTCTGCGCGATGCCGCTGAGGATCGTGCGCTTCTCCATTCCGTCGTCAATCAGGAACTGAAGGAGCTTCTTCGACTTCTTGACGTTCTGGCATTCGAGGATCTTGCCGACGCGGATGTCGACTTTCTCGAAGTCTTCGAAACTNCAGTCAGCCTTTACCTCTTCCGGCTTCCAGGCCTGAAGCTCGTTCGCTTTCTTNGTGTCGAGAAGCTTCTGGATNTGNGCGTCGATAACCTCATCCTCGATCTTCTCGAAAAGAAGCTCGGGCTTGGCGATCTCNCGGCCCTCGGGNATCAGATCGAAGCGGCCGGCCATTTCCCAGCGGAGCTCCTTCTCGCCGAGCCACTCGGCCAGACGGGCGGCCATAAAGGGAGTGAAGGGNTCGAAGACAACCGAGAGGTTGGCGCAGATCTGAACGGCGGTGTTGAGGATGGTCGCCACGCGGGCCGGATCCTCTTTCCATACTTTCCAGGGCTCCGTATCGGCCAGATANTTGTTNCCGGCGCGAGCTACGTTCATAGCCTCCTTCAGTGCGTCGCGGAACTTGAAGTGGTCAAGATTGTCGGTCAGTCGTTCNACTGCCTCCGAAATCTCGGTGATGACCTCTGTCTCGGCCACTGTCAGCTCACCNTTCGCGGGCACACGGCCGTCGAAGTACTTGTGAAGAAGCACGAGTGCGCGGTTGATGAAGTTGCCGAGGATAGCCACGAGCTCGGAATTATTNCGTGCCTGGAAGTCCTTCCAGGTGAAGTTGTTGTCTTTAGTCTCNGGAGCGTTCGCGGTCAGTACGTAGCGGAGNACGTCCTGNTTGCCGGGGAGGTCNCGGAGATACTCGTGGAGCCATACNGCCCAGTTACGCGAAGTCGANATCTTGTCATCCTCAAGGTTGAGGAACTCGTTGGCGGGGACGTTGTCGGGAAGGTTGTAGCTTCCGTCGGCCATGAGCATCGAGGGGAAGACGATGCAGTGGAAAACGATGTTGTCCTTGCCGATGAAGTGGATCATACGGGTCTCNGGNTCCTTCCACCATTTCTCCCAGCCTTCGCCGAGAGCTTCGATCGTGTTGGAGATATATCCGATCGGAGCGTCGAACCANACNTAGAGCACCTTGCCGTCCGCACCTTCAACGGGAACGGGAATNCCCCAGTCGAGGTCNCGGCTGACNGCGCGGGGCTGCAGACCGAGGTCGAGCCACGATTTNCACTGGCCGTAGACATTCGGACGCCACTCCTTGTGCTCCTCGAGAATCCACTGGCGCAGACGCGGCTCCCACTTGTCGAGGGGGAGGAACCAGTGAGAGGTCTCCTTGAGAACGGGGGTGTTGCCGGTGATGGCCGATTTCGGGTTGATGAGGTCGGTGGCGTTGAGTGACGAACCGCACTTCTCACACTGGTCGCCGTAGGCGTTCGGTGCGTGGCAGTTCGGACACTCACCGGTCACGTAGCGGTCGGCCAGGAACTGACCGGCTTCCTCGTCATAGAGCTGCATGGAGCTCTTCTCGATGAACTCACCCTTGTCATAGAGCTTGCGGAAGAAGTCCGACGCCGTCTTGCGGTGAGTTTCGGAGGTGGTGCGGCTGTAGACGTCGAACGAGATTCCGAGTTCTTCGAACGAGTCCTTGATTATCTTGTGATAACGGTCAACGATATCCTGGGGCGTCACGCCCTCTTTCTTGGCCTTGATGGTGATGGGCACGCCGTGCTCGTCGCTGCCGCCGACCATGAACACCTCCTCGCCCTTCAGGCGGAGATAGCGTGCATAGATGTCAGCCGGGACGTAGACACCGGCGAGGTGGCCGATGTGGACCGGTCCGTTGGCATAGGGAAGCGCTGTGGTGATAAGCGTGCGCTTGAAATTCTTTGTCATGGTGTTATGCTTATGGTGCGGCTGTACGACATTTCGCCTCGCNACCATCCGGGATGTCGCGACAACCGCAAAACATTATTGTTTAGACTGCAAAATTACTAAAATTTCTCCATACGCGGGAATGCGTCGATATAGGAGCCGGGGGTGGCGTTGGATATGCGTGCTCCGATCGAGGCGGCGTAGTCGGCAATCAGGTGGTAGGACCTGAAGGCGACCGTCATGCTTCCGAGTATGTCGTGNAGGTGGTAGCCCTCATATTCCTTGGCGACGCGGTCGAGCTCCTTTTCGTTGTCTTTGTAGAAATGGGGCTGGACGGAGACGACGCGGTTGTGATCATCGACCCAGAGGGTCTGAAGCCATGTGTGGTCCGCTCCGACAATGACGATGTCGCNGAATCCTTCGCGCAGGGCACACATCAGGGCGGCGATCAGCACATTCCGCGGGCGGGGCGTCGCGAGCCCGCGACGGTATAGGAGATGACNAACCGGTTTCGCCCCGNCNGCCGGGGTCAGGTTGAACCACTTTATCTCCACATTTTCCGGNAGAGTCCCTTNCCGGCTGAAGAAATCACGGATNTGTCCGCGGTGTTGGATCGGGAGAAACATGGTCATCTTCCAGCCCGTCTTCCTCAGATTTTCCCAAAGGCGGGGAACATTCGGGTCCTTCCCCCCACCGTTGAAGAAATGGGGATCGNCCAGTATATAGAATTCCGGTNGGAGAGTGAAATACTCCGGGGCGTTGGCGGCGAAATTGACGGCCANNGTCGTCTCGGACGCGAGGCGTTCGAGGTCAGAGTCGAGCAGCTTGCGCAGCGACGGCCCGTTGGCCATTATGACCAGACGCCGGTCGCGCGGCTGTCCGGCAGCGAAGGGTTTACCGGAGCGCAGGAGTGCTTTCAGGACGCCGGCTACGCCGCCGGTCCACTCTCCCGCNTTCGATATGACCGATTCGAGACTCATTTCTTTTTCTTTATGTAGTCGTTATAAACCTTGATGGAGAAGACGATGATCGANCAGGCTGCAGTGATGAGGTTGGTGATCACGAGGGGCCAGTTCTCGAGGATGATGCCCTGAATGATGAAGAAGACGGCTCCGAGTCCCATCATGCAGAATGTCGGGAGCGCGATGCCCTCCGTGTCGCGTGTGCGTATTGTGGTGATCGCCTGCGGGAGATACCCCAGAATCATGCAGATCGCTGCTGCGTATCCAATTATTGTTACGGCCATAGCTGTTTCAGTTTAGATTTNAGAAAAGTGAACTCACTTACTTATAGGACGCTCTCTTATGAAGGCAAGTTGACTTCTATAATTCTCAACGTTGGGGGGTCGGTCATGGTTTAACCNNGGNCCCGGTCACCTGNTACATCTCCATAAACGGGCACAAAGGGCGGACCCCCTGTTTATCAAGGTGTCCGCCCTTTATATGTAGTCGAAAAGGAAGGGTCCGCCTTTAGCGGATCACCATCTTCGAGGTTTTNCCGTTCTGCTTAACGATGTAGAGACCCTTCTCGGGGTTATCCACACGCTGGCCCTGGAGATTGAAGAACTCGGCTGCGCCGTCGTTGGCGATGATGTCAGCCACACCCGNANCNTCGGGCTTCACGAAGTTCACGAAGAACTTCAGCGAGTTGCCCTCTGCGGTGAGAGTGAGTTCATATTTGCGGTTGTCGATCTCTACTTTGGGATCAACGCCTTTGTTGTCGAACTGGTAGGTAGCGGTCTTGCTGCCGGGAACAGTGCCTGAAACATTGAGATCGGGAAGACAGTTGTTACCTTCAACCATACCGTTGTAGCAGATCTGGAGTGAGCCCCATGCCTTCGGATCAGCCTCAGCTTCGGCCTTGGTGGGATGATCGGTGTAGTTAACTGCCAAAGTCGTCTTTACGTTNGAGGGGGTNANGTTCTCAAGCTTGATATCTGCAAAATACTGGTTGCCGAGACCTTGGCCGGGATACAGAGTCTCGAAGGCATATTCGTCCTGAAGCTCGATGTCGAATGTTGCACCTTCGGTTACTACCTTGTCGTCGATAGTTACGTTGAGATAGTCGCTGATGGCTGCCTGAGAAGAAAGAGCGGCTACAGCGGCTGCTGCGAGAAGTAAAGTTTTTTTCATATAATGCTTTTTTGGATTTTTGCGTCTTGATGCTGCGGGGTTTNGGCGATAAGACCTCGTTGCCCCACACTTCACGGCAAAGTTAACAATTTATTTCGGCCTAAAGGTTAAGATTAGACAAAAATTTATCTTAAAAAGTGTTTAATGCGTTAAGACCCCATCNCACANAGAATGTTAAAGCCAGGACGGAGCTATTGACGGGTCTCCTGCNGATCCGGGATNAGAACAGCAGATCGATAATCTTNGGCAGGAAGATGGCTATACCGGCCCCGACGGCNCCGAAGACNCCGAGCAGAACACCGCCGGCAGCNACATCNTTGGCCCGGCCGATAAGTGGNGCAAAGTCCGGCGAGACATGATCGGCGAGGGCCTCTACGGCCGAATTGACAGCCTCAAGCGCCAGGATGAGTCCGATGGCCAGCGAGATNACGCCCCACTCGGTCGAACTGAGGCCGAAGATCAGACCGGCGATGACNACCGCCGCGGCCACACACAAGTGGATACGTGCGTTGTGTTCACCGCGGAAAAGGTATCGTATTCCCCTCCACGCATAGACGAAAGAGCGCCCGCGCGCCCTCCAGGAGAAGGGTTTGTCGCTTTTTGAAGTCATGTCTGTCACTTTTAGACGGTAAAAATTGCTAATGAAGCATAAATTGATTAATTTCGCGATAAAATTAGGGTCCCCGTTGTTATCTCCTTAGAGCCTTAGGCTCTCAAGGGNCCCCGATAGAGGTCGCTCAGTATTATGAACGCGGAAACGCGCCTGTTTGGTGTCTTTGGCACCATCCTCCTGCATGCCGTTTCCTGTCAGTTAATGCAACAAAAAGAAAAACAATAACATAACACAAACCTTTTAATATCAAGTTTAGCACTATGGCAGAACTGGATCTTTCCCAGTATGGGATCAAAGATGTAAAGAAAGTCATCTACAATCCCTCCTACGAAGAGCTCTACAAGGATGAGACCGCTCCCGGCCTCGAGGGCTACGAGAAGGGTATCGAGACCGAACTCGGTGCCGTTGACGTAATGACCGGCGTATATACCGGCCGTTCTCCTAAGGACAAATATCTCGTAAAAGACGAGATCACAGAAGATACCGTTTGGTGGACAACCGACGGCTANAAGAACGATAACAAGCCCATCACAACCGAAGTTTGGGATCACCTCCGCGAGAAGGCTGTCAAGGAACTCAGCGACAAGGTTCTCTACGTTGTCGACTGCTTCTGCGGCGCTAACCCCGCAACCCGTCTGAAAGTCCGCTTCATCGTCGAGGTGGCATGGCAGGCTCACTTCGTGACCAACATGTTCATCCGTCCGACCGCCGAGGAGCTCAAGGACTTCACCCCCGACTTCGTTGTCTTCAACGCTTCTAAAGCAAAAGTTGAGGACTATAAGGAACTCGGCCTCAACTCCGAGACTGTAGTTGCCTTCAACATCAAGCAGAAAGAGCAGATCATCCTCAACACCTGGTATGGCGGTGAGATGAAGAAGGGTATGTTCTCAATGATGAACTACTTCAACCCCCTCCGTGGCATCGCTTCGATGCACTGCTCGGCTAACACCAACATGGACGAGACCGAATCAGCTATCTTCTTCGGCCTCTCCGGCACCGGTAAGACCACCCTCTCTACCGACCCGAAGCGTAAGCTCATCGGTGACGACGAGCACGGCTGGGACGACGAGGGCGTCTTCAACTACGAAGGTGGTTGCTACGCTAAGGTTATCAACCTCGACAAGGAGAGCGAGCCCGATATCTACAACGCTATCAAGCGTGACGCACTCCTCGAGAACGTAACCGTGAAAGACGGTGTTTGTGACTTCGCCGACAAGAGCGTGACCGAGAACACCCGCGTATCCTATCCTATCTATCACATCGAGAACATCGTTAAGCCCGTATCGAAGGGTCCCCACGCAAAGCAGGTGATCTTCCTTTCGGCTGACGCATTCGGTGTGCTTCCCCCCGTCGCTATCCTTAACGACGAGCAGGCTCAGTACTACTTCCTCTCGGGCTTCACTGCAAAACTCGCAGGCACCGAGCGTGGTATCACCGAGCCCACCCCGACCTTCTCTGCTTGCTTCGGCGCAGCGTTCCTTTCGCTCCACCCCACCAAGTATGCAGAAGAGCTCGTTAAGAAGATGCACCTCAGCGGCGCTCACGCTTATCTCGTGAACACCGGCTGGAACGGCACCGGCAAGCGTATCTCGATCCGCGACACCCGCGGTATCATCGACGATATCCTCGACGGCTCGATCGACAAGGCTCCGACAAAGGTTCTTCCCTACTTCGACTTCGTGATCCCGACCGAACTTCCCGGCGTTGATCCGAAGATCCTCGATCCGCGCGACACCTACGCTGATCCGAAGGAATGGGACGTTAAGGCTCGCGAACTCGCTGAGATGTTCATCAAGAACTTCAAGAAGTTCGAGACCAACGAGACCGGCAAGCGCCTCGCCGAGGCCGGCCCCCACATCTAATCGTCACTAAAGACACCAAATAAAAACCGNCGNCGGTCATNATGACCGCCGGCGGTTTTTTTGAGTTTTGATGATGCAGTTAATATGCCATGTAGGTGATAGTGGAGGTGGCGATATTCCAATGTATTTTCCGATCGTTGCCGGAGAATATCGCCTCGGTTCCATTTTTGTCTCCGACAAATCCGGAGAAGGAGTAGCTCGCATTCAATAATTTCCAGATGGCCAGCGAGGACATCTCATCGGAGAATACGACATTGATAATCTCCACATAACCCATCGTATGCAGATCGGATGTAGTATAAGAGATTTTACTGATTCCGGGATATTCTTCATACAAAGGAGCGATCTCAGGATTCCTGTTTGATACTTCACCGGACGGAGTCGATTCGACGGTGTAGGCGACTTTCCCCAACATATCCTCAAATCGATAAGGGATGGTTTCTAACGGNGTNCAGATTACCTCGATCAGNACGTTCCCCTTATCACTTTCCGCCAACAGATATCCCGTTCCGTAACNTTTTGTCCGAACGGTATTGCCCGATTCCACTTCAATGACAGAGGGCTGGAGCGATTTGACGGACTTGAAATTTAGCTTATTGTTGTTGTAGCGCCATTCCTTCANCTCTTCCTGATAGCCGAGAGGCGCGCTAATTGAGCGAATCACCTTACGGTACACCTGATCCGACAATGTCTGTGTGCNTGTCTTTATANTGGCCTTGAATTCATAGTCCGACCAGTCNTGCATCTCGAAAGAGGTTTCAGAGGGTGTGTTCGATCCGCTGTCAAGCATTCCCGAGACAAGACTGNTGTCCTCAAATGTGAGATAAGAGCCCATAGAGATCCGGAAATCAGTCATCGGACACACGGTTTCGCTGCTCATGAGNGTCAGGGGGTTGCGCGAGGACGATCCNTTTTGTGTTCCGAAGGTAACGGAATACCACGCCTCGCCGTCAAAAGCCACCCAGTCACCGGGAAGAACTTTTGAAAGATCGGGTCTTTCCTCANCGTNNGAAGGNGGNTTCTCCTCANNNTCAGGAGGAGTCTGCGGCTGGTCGGTCACATCATCAGGATTGTCNGGGGAGTCCTTGTCACACGAAGCGAGCCCGAAAGCAAACGCCAGAAGCGCCGACANNATTGTCAGCCAACNCCGTTTCTTCATAATAGTCAGATAAGTCATATTTGAGGTTTAAATTAAATGAATAGTGCGTTTGGTTTAAAACCGCGCACCCTCCGAGTTGCAGCCTTTCTTGTTGAGCAGGATAGAATGCAATATGAAATATTCTTTTAACGCTCTTTTGATNANTTTATTATANAANTNCATTTAAACTTTTTTCNAAAACAAAAAATTTNTTTAAAATGGATTTCTTCAGGGTCAAAGTTTAAGAAACTGANNTCATCTTGACTTCAGTTTCTTAANGANTTCATAAAATAAGAGAGTCGAAGAGATACGCAACATCTCTTCGACTCTCNTATTTTATCAGAATAATATCTCCGCTTGGATTCAGAGGAAAACTGAGGTGCCGTTGACGGTGGATCAGCGGATCCGGATGGTTGTGGGGGTGTAGGTCCAGGTTAGGCGGACCGTCAGGGTGCGGGTGGCGGCGTCGTAGGTCCAGCCCTGCTGGCGGATGGCCTTGGGGCTGACCGCTTTCTCGATTGCCCGGTCGTCGATGAGTACCTCGGCGGGTGATTTCGNGAGAGCCGGAATCTCGAAGGTCAGCATCCGGAAGTCGGGCATCCCCTCGTAGCGTCCGCCGTTGTCGGAGAGCGAGATCTCAATCTCGTTGCCTGAGCGGTTGCCGCACAGGTTGATCAGCTGGTATTCGTCATCCACAAGCGACGTCGGCGAGAGACGGTTGTCATCAAATAGAGTGTACTCCGTTTTCTCTGTCGAGGGGAAATACTTGATCGTCAGGAACTGCGGATTATACTCGGTCACGTTCTGTATCGGACGGTCATACTGGGGGATGAACGAACCCGCGCGTACGAAGAGCGGAAGCGTAGAGAGGGGAGCCTTCACGGTGGCTGTCGATCCCCCTTTGTAGCGACGTGAAGGATCGTTCCAGTCAACCCACTCTCCGGCCGGGAAGAGAACCTTGCGCGAGGTCGCGCCGGCAGTCATCACCGGAGCCACAAGCACGTTGTCGCCCCACAGATATTCGTCGCTCACTTCGGCGAACTTCTTGTCGGAGTTATCGCCGCGGAAGTTGAGCGGACGGGCCAGAGGCCAACCGTGGGTCGCGTTCTCATAGGCGAGCGTGTAGTTGTAGGGGAGCCACTCGTAGCGCATTCTGATGAAGCGCTTGATGATCTCCTCCTGCTGCGGATAGTGGTAGGGCTCGGGACGATATGTGGCGTGGGTGCGCAGCATCGGTGAGAATGTGCCGAACTGGAGCCAGCGCACATACAGTTCCGGGTCGTAAGGCTTCTTGCGGTCCACGGCGAAGCCGCCGACGTCGGAGCCCATATAACCGAGACCCGAGATACCGGAGCTGAGCATAAGGTTCACCTGCGGCTGGAAGCCGCCCCAGGAGCGGGAGACGTCGGTGGTCCAGGGGAAGACACCATAGCGCTGAAGACCGGCTGTGCCGCCGCGCATCATCAGCATGGGGCGCATCTCGGGATAGTCGCGGCGCAGACCCTCGTAGATCAGGCGCGACCACTCGTTGCCGTAGGCATTGTGGAATTCAGAGGCCGTCAGACCATTGTCGTGGACAATGGTCAGCGGATGTACCTCCGGTTCGCCGAGATCGCCCCACCATCCGGCCACGCCGTCAGCTGTCAGACCCTTCAGCCGGTTCCACAGCCACTCGCGCGTCGCGGGATTGGAAACGTCGAACATTCCGGCATCACCCACCCAGGTCGTCACGTCGTGGGTCTTTCCTTCGGCATCCTTGACCAACATCCCCTTTTCGGAAAGGAGATTGTAGTTGTCGATGGCTCCCTTCTTGTTGATATAGGGCTGGGAGATGAGGACCATATTGACTCCCTGATCCTTAAGGTCGGAGAGCATCTTCGCGTGGTCGGGCCACTGGACAGTGTCCCATTCGAGACGGCCCATGTCGGTCTCCACTCCATACCAATAGAGGTCGAGCACCATGCCATCCAGAGGATAGCCGCGCGAGATGAGCGAATCGACAACGCCGCGGGCCTCCTGCTCGTTGTGATATCCATATTTGGAAGTCACGTATCCGAGGGTCCAGAGCGGGGGAAGGGGCTGGCGGCCGGTCAGGCGGGTATATTTCTCGGTTGCTCCGGCCAGATTACCGTCACCGTTGACGAAATAGTAGCTCAGACCGTTCTTGACGGGCGAGGTGTAGGTGATATGGTTGTTGTCAGTCACCAACAGGGCGTTGTCGAAATCGTCGAAGAAAACGCCGCTGCCGTCGCCGGCGGTTATGAACGGCACGGAGATGCCCATCTGCGAGATACGCGGGTCGCCGGCCGTGTAGCCGTAGTTCTGGCGGTTGTACATAGTCAGCGAATCACCCTCTACAGTCGGTCTGTGTCCTCGCTCGCCTCCACCGTAGAGAGGACCGGGGTTACGCAAGAAGGAGACCGAGCGTTTCCCGGGAGTCGAATTGTCGATTCCCTCGAACTCGGTCAGGAGAAGNCGTCCGTCGGCGTCATAGAAAGTGACGAGGCCGGTGACGCGGTCCACATGGGCCGAGGTTGTAGGGGTGAAGACCACGACTTTCGAGGCGTCGGCCCACACACGGTGNTCCGCCTTCACGCCGTCGGCNACGACCCCCTGGCTGAGCGAGAACTCGACCGGGGTTCCGGCAGGCACCTGNCGCACGCGNAACAGACCGTCGTCGGTCGGCAGCACACGGATCTCACCCCTCGGGGTGTTGACGATCACCTCGCCGCCGTCGGTATAGAATCCGCCCGGGGCGAGTGNGGCCCCTGCGGAAAGCGCTGCCGGAANNACCAGCAGCGCNGAAAGNAATTTCTTCATGATCAAAGTTCGATGTCTCCGTCAACAATAACATGCCAGGGAAGACCGGACTCGGCCACCTGAGCGAGGAACGGATCGGGATTGAACTCCTCGACATTGTGNACACCGGGCATCACCCACTCTCCCTTGAGGAACATCATCGCGCCGACCATAGCCGGAACGCCGGTGGTGTATGATACGGCCTGAGCGCCGGTCTCCTTGTAGGCGGCTTCGTGAGAGCANTTGTTGTAAATATAATAGGTGCTCTCCTTACCCTCCTTGTCGAGACCGCGGATTCGGCAGCCGATCGAGGTCTCGCCGGTATAGTTCTCTCCGAGCGAACCGGGATCGGGAAGGACAGCCTTCAGNAACTGGATGGGGATGATCTCCTGACCGTTGTACATGACCGGATCGATGCGNGCCATNCCTATGTCCTGGATCACGCGGAGATGGGTCAGATATTCCTGTCCGAAGGTCATCCAGAAGCGGGCACGCTTGATGGTCGGGAAATTCTGTACGAGGCTCTCGAGCTCCTCGTGATAGAGGAGATATGACTCACGCTCGCCGATGTTGGGGTAGTTGAGCGGACGGTGGATCTCGAGGTTCTCNGTCTCGACCCACTTGCCATCTTCCCAATANTTACCNTTCTGGGTGATCTCGCGGATGTTGATTTCGGGGTTGAAGTTGGTGGCGAAAGCCTTGCCGTGGTTTCCGGCGTTGCAGTCGACGATGTCGAGATACTCCATCTTTGAGAAGTGGTGCTTGGCGGCATAGGCCACGAAGACAGCCGACACACCCGGGTCGAAGCCGCATCCGAGGATTGCGGTCAGACCGGCCTTCTCGAAGCGCTCGCGATATGCCCACTGCCATGAATACTCGAAGTGGGCCTCATCCTTGGGCTCGTAGTTGGCGGTGTCGAGATAGTTGACGCCACANTCGAGACAGGCCTCCATGATGGTGAGGTCCTGATAGGGGAGAGCGACGTTGATACAGATATCAGGTTTGTGACGGCGGAAGAGCTCGCAGAGTTCGGGGACGGANTCAGCGTCCACNCGGTCTGTGGTGATGTTCTTCGCTCCGATAGACTGAGCGAGACGGTCACATTTCTCTTTGGTTCGCGAGGCGATCACGATTTCGGTGAAGACCTCGGGATACTGCGCGCATTTGTGGGCCACGACGGTTCCCACGCCTCCGGCGCCGATAATAAGTACTTTTCCCATAGTATATATGTTTATGATGCAAAAATAACGAAAAAATCGGAGGTGCGCAACATATTGTAGNACTCTTAATTTTGCTGTTTCATATAAAAGTTGTAATTTTGTGGAATCCGGTCGAGCGTTCTTTCGGCCGGATGTATCGGTGTATGAAGATAGAAGTCGCTGACATAGAAAAACTTCCCGAGGCTGCGGAGCGNTTGCTTCAGGCATTGGGAGATCGTCGTGTCGTTGCTCTCGAGGGAGCGATGGGGGCCGGAAAGACCACATTGACCGCCGCGCTCTGCCACGCTCTGGAGATGGACGACGAGGCGTCGAGCCCTACGTTCAGTATCGTCAACGAATATGTCAGTTCGGCGACGGGGCGCAAGNTCTTTCACTTCGATTTCTATCGNATCGANACTCCCGAAGAGGCGCTTGACCTCGGTCTTGACGACTATTTCGACAGCGGAGAACTGTGTCTGATGGAATGGAGCGGCCAGGTCGNCTCGCTGCTTCCCGAAGANCTCGCCGTGGTCAGAATCGAGGAACAGCCCGACGGATCACGACTGATAACGCTCGACGAATGAAGTTCCTGAACCTCGAAGAGACTCTTTCGACCAACAGCTACGCCTCGGCCCGCGCGGCCGAGCTCGAAGACTGGACCGTCGTCTCCGCCCGCCGTCAGACGGCGGGACGCGGACAGCGCGGAAACGGCTGGGAGGCCGAGGAGGGAAAGAACCTGACGTTCTCTGTGTTCTTCAGACCCGAAAATTTCCGTGCGCGCGATCAGTTCGCTCTCTCCGAGGCGGTGGCGCTCGCGGTTGTCGAAACGCTCGCCGGCGAAGGANTNGAGGCCCGCGTCAAGTGGCCCAACGACATTTATGTCGGTGACCGCAAGATCTGCGGCATACTGATCGAGCANGCCGTCATGGGGATGAACGTCTCGTCGACAGTGGCCGGAGTCGGCCTNAACGTCAANCAGGCCCGTTTNCTGTCGGACGCCCCGAATCCGGTCTCGCTCATTCAGCTGACCGGGCGCGAAAGCGACCTGACCGNNATGCTCGNNCGGCTCGCGGAGCTGATCNGGAGAAACTGNGAGGCGGCCTATACCGAAGAGGGGAGACGTGAGCTTCATCGGCGTTTCATCGACCGCCTGTGGCGCGGCGACGGACGGCTTCACCCTTTCCGTCTTCCCGACGGNACCCGGTTCGAAGCCCGCATNGCCGACNTCGAACCCGCCGGATTCCTCCTGCTGGAGACCGCNGACGGAGAAATGAAGCGTTTCGCATTCAAGGANGTGATCTTCTCGCTTCCCGACAAAATACCGGTTCCACANGGAACCGAATGAACTTAACTAACGGATAAACCGGATGCTGACAGTATCTGTAGTAACCTTCCATACGGCCGACGATGAATTGAGATCGGCTCTGGGCTGTCTTCAGACCCCGGACGTCAAGCGCGTCTGGGTGGTTGACAACGGCCGGGAGGAGCGTATCCGTAAAATCTGTTCCGAATTTCCCAACGTCGAATATATCGCCAGCGACAACGTNGGCTACGGCAANGGNCACAACAAGGCCCTCCGCAAGGCTATGGAACTCGATCTCGCCCCCTATCATCTCGTGATGAANACGGATGTNGAGTTCGACCCCGCGGTTCTCGGCCGCCTGTCGGCCAAGATGGATGCCTGTCAGGAAATCGGATGTATCCAGCCCAAGATCGTCTCGCCCGCCGGCGAGCTCCAATATAACGCGCGGCGTCTNCCGACCCCTATGGACCTNATCACGAGGATACTGNTCCCCAAGAACTGGTTCAAGCGCGGACGCGCACGCTATCTTCTGAAGAATCTCGACCTTGACAAACCGTTGAATGTCCCCTACCACTCGGGAAGCTTCATGTTTCTCCGACTCGACACCCTGCGCGAAACCGGACTGTTCGACGAACGTTTCTTCCTTTATCCCGAAGACATAGATCTTACGCGCAGAATCCACCGTGACCACATCACCCTCTATTGGCCCGAGGTCTCGATCGTCCACGCTCACAGAGCGGCCTCGAAGAAGGTCCCGAGACTTTTCTGGATCCACTCGGTCAATATCATAAGGTATTTCAACAAGTGGGGATGGTGGAACGACCCGGAACGACGACGTTTCAACGATCAGATCGGCAAGCCTTTCGGCCNGCAGTGAANGATTGAGANGCNGATCGAGGGCAGAGTCGGCAAANTCAACCAACAAAATCTTCTTCAATCAATCAGCATTATGGGCATTTCGGTTATCATCGGAACACACAACTCGGCGCGACACCTCGAACGCGTCCTTGAGAGTGTGAAGAAATTTGACGAGATCGTGGTCTGCGACATGGAGTCGACNGACGCGACTCTCGAGATCGCAAAGAACCACGGAGCCAAGATCGTACATGTGGCTTCGCTCGAAGCNGACAGTCACAAAAAGATCCGCGACTTCGTACTTAACAGAGCGGGNAGTTCGTGGGTGCTTCTGCTCAGACCCGACGAGGTNGTGACTCCACAGCTGAGGGAGTATCTGTATGAGTTTATAGCNAACCCCGAAGACTACAAGGGCATCATTATCCCGCGNAANAATTATGTCTTCGACCGTATGCGAGAAAATACCTATCCGGACTATCAGCTCCGTTTCTTCCACCGTGCCGACACGACATGGACCTCGAATGTAGAGGCCGATCCNAAAATCAACGGTAAAGTCCGGAAGATTCCGGCTCCCAAAGGGGAACTGGCCCTAATCAAGCTCCCCCGCTCGCTCGCGTCGCTGCTNAATATCCTGAANCACCGTTCGACNGCCCATAGCGAAACCATCAAAGGCCGGAAGATCACCACATGGCGGATGATCCATGTGCCCGTTGCCAAGTTNCTCAAGGAGTATCTGCTGAAAGGTAAGATTCGCTANGGCACCCAGGGATANGTNACNTCGGTCAACAAGGCTCTCCATCTCTATTGTGCGATGGCTAAGGCTCATGAGGATAAAACCATGAAGAGCTTCTACGAGCGTATCGACGGTATCATCGCCGGAACGCACGATCCGGTAATCCCGGAGGTCAAGGGTGAAAAGAACGCTCACGATGATGCTGAAGACCACCATGGCTTCAACGACTATCATCTCCATCACGAACATAACGACCGTCACGATTGAGACNGTCATGATAAAAACTTTCCATAACCCTCTCNGCCGGTCACNCTTTCCGGGGCGGATCCTCGCGGNNCTGNTATTCCCTCTGCTGGCTCTCGGAGCCTGCGGCGCATCGGGGAAATCGTCGTCNGCGCAGGCTTCNGAGACCCGTTCCGAGACGGCTGCGGTCGCTGCTCCCGCCTTTGANGCCGACAGCGCNTACAGCTATGTCGCGCGTCAGGTCGAGTTNGGTCCGCGTGTGCCCAACACTGAGGCTCACCGGCGTGCCGGAGACTGGCTTGTCGCAGAATTGCGGCGCCACGGCGCCGAGGTGACTGAACAGACCCCTGTCCTGACCGCCTTTGACGGCACTCAGCTCAAGACGCGCAATATCTTCGCGAGCTTCAAGCCCGGAGAACAGCGTCGNCTTNTGCTCGTGGCCCATTGGGACTGCCGTCCGTGGGCCGATGAGGATCCTGATCCGGCAAGGAGAAAACTTCCCGTCGACGGTGCCAATGACGGTGCCTCGGGCGTNGGCGTCCTCCTTGAGGCGGCTCGTCAGATGAAGACCCTCGACCCCTCNGTCGGTGTTGATATCCTCTTTGTCGATGCCGAAGACTGGGGTGCGGAAGGTGAGGAGGANTCATGGGCCCTCGGAACGAAATATTTCGCCGCGAATCCTCCCCGAAACGGTTACTCCCCGGCCGGAGCCGTGGTTCTTGACATGGTCGGAGCCCCGGACGCGGTCTTCCCCCGCGAATATTTCTCGCAGACGAATGCCCCGGCACTCGTGGATGCCTTCTGGTCGACTGCCGGGCGTCTCGGTCATGGCGATCTCTTNCCCCAGACTATGGGCTCAGCCGTCACCGATGACCACGTCGAGTTGCTGAAAGCCGGAATCCCGGCGATAGACATCATAGACTATCGCGACGGAAGCGGTTTCTGCCCGCAGTGGCACACGTCTGCTGACGACATGACCGGAATCTCGCGCGAGACTCTCGGAAAGGTCGGCGAGATCCTCCTTCAGTTTGTCAAGGATTTCTAAGAGAGTGTCTGGATTTAAATGATTTTAGCACAAAGAGAGATTTTGGGATGATTTTTAAAAGTTGAAGAAGGAGCGATGCGGGCATCGCGACTGATGAAATCTTTTAAAAAAGGGCCCAAAAGATCCTTTGTGATGAAATCAAAAATTTNTAAACCTCTCTAAATATTAAATTTGGTTTAAATCCAAACACTCTCTAAAATTATAAAATGATATAAGTNATGAACTTCATAGAAGAACTCACATGGCGTGGAATGATCCACTCCATGATTCCCGGAACCGAAGAACAGCTTGCCAAAGAGATGACCACCGCATACCTGGGTATTGACCCGACCGCGGATTCTCTCCATATCGGCCACCTCTGCGGCGTGATGATGCTCCGTCACTTCCAGAACTGCGGCCACAAGCCTATCGCTTTGGTCGGTGGCGCAACGGGTATGATCGGCGACCCCTCCGGTAAGTCAGCCGAGCGTAACCTCCTCGATGAGGCTACCCTCCGCCACAATCAGGAGGCCATCAAGCGCCAGCTGGGCAAATTCCTCGACTTCAACAGCGATGCCCCCAANCGCGCCGAACTGGTCAACAACTATGACTGGATGAAAGACTTCACTTTCCTCGACTTCGCGCGCGAGGTGGGTAAGCATATCACCGTCAACTATATGATGGCCAAGGATTCGGTTCAGAAGCGTCTCAACGGNGAGGCCCGCGACGGTCTCTCGTTCACCGAGTTCACCTATCAGCTCCTCCAGGGCTACGACTTCCTCCACCTCTATCAGGACAAGAACTGCCGTCTCCAGCTCGGAGGNTCNGACCANTGGGGCAANATCACCACCGGCACCGAACTCATCCGCCGTACCGTTGGCGGCGAGGCTTACGCTCTCACCTGCCCGCTGATCACCAAGGCCGACGGAGGCAAGTTCGGCAAGACCGAGAGCGGAAATATCTGGCTTGATCCCCGCTATACCTCTCCCTATAAGTTCTACCAGTTCTGGCTCAACGTCAGCGACGCCGACGCTGAGAAGTATCTGAAGATCTTCACTTCGCTNACCCGCGAGGAGATCGAGGCGCTCGTGGCCGAGCACGCTCAGGATCCCGGCCAGCGTCCGATGCAGAAGCGTCTGGCCAAGGAAGTGACCGAGATGGTACACTCTCCCGAAGAGTATGAGGCAGCCGTTGCNGCCAGCCGTATTCTCTTCAGTAATGATACTGCCGACGCACTGGCCGCTCTCGATGAGAAGACCCTGCTTGACGTCTTCGAGGGTGTCCCCGCGTTNTCCATTTCAGCAGCCGATCTTGAGGCCGGGATTCCGGTGCTCGACCTGCTCGCCGTGAAGACCGCCGTCTTCCCCTCCAAGGGTGAAGCGCGCAAGATGGTTCAGGGTGGTGGCGTGAGNCTCAACAAGAAGAAGGTGACCGACCCCAACGCGGTGATCGATCCCTCATATCTGCTCGCCGGCAAGTATATCATTGCCCAGCGTGGAAAGAAGAACTATTATCTGTTGAAAGTCGAGACCGAAGCCTGATGAAGTTCATTACCAAAATTCTCTCGCTGCTGATTATTCCGGCGGCGATGGCGACGGTAACCTCCTGCGATAAGGATGACGACAAGGTCCCTGCAAACCTCTACCAGCAATATGAAGTATTGGTGGAGAACGGCAATGCGTCGGCTTTCGCCAACCTGCGTGTAGGCGGAGCCTCCGGCGAGCGCGTTAAGGTCAGNGAGTCGCGTCTGACCGTCAATATGCTCCCGATGTATTTCGACACCCCCGTTTCGGCTACTGATCCCGAATATACGTTCTTCGCTACTCTTTCGACCAATCACACTAAAGCGGTTTTCCGCTTCAAGAACTCGGCCGGCAAGACACTCGTCAATACCTCCGACTTCGACGTGATAGATCCNGTGACGCTTGTCGACCCCTCAATATATGACGTAACCGGTGGTCAGAAACTGAAGATTGAACTCGGCGGAGCNTTCGNNAACGANNTTGACGNGTGGCTGAAAGGCTCNACCGCCACTTCCGAGCCGATAAAGCTGAATGTCATCGAAAGCATGGACTTTACCGACACCACGGCCGAGATCGTGCTCCCCGCCGACCTGATCGGTATCTACGATCTGATCCTCGACCGCACCNTCGTCACCCCCGTNACNGAAGGCGACGGCACCGCCACCGGCGAGATCAAAACCGTAATCCGCTCGCGCAAATCCCTGAAGTTCAGTTAATCCGGTTCTGTGATGAACCAATCATATAAAGAGTGCGTTTGGATTTTTGAAATTCGGACGCATTCTTTTTATTGTTACAGTGTCTGACTTCTGTCTATTTAATGGTAAACCGATTATGAAAAGTATATATCTTGCGGGGGGATGTTTCTGGGGGACGGCGCGGTTGTTTTCGCTTGTTCCGGGAGTGGTCAAGGCTACGGCGGGNTATGCCAATAGCAATGTGCCGGATCCGGACTATCGTATGGTCTGCACCGGTCTGACAGGCGCGGCGGAGACGGTGCGCGTGGACTATGACGAGGAGAAGGTGGGTCTGACAGATCTCATCGGGCTTTACTTCAAAAGCATTGATCCTCTGTCGCTCAATCGCCAGGGTAACGACGTCGGTACGCAGTATCGCACCGGCATATATTACACCGATCCGGCCGACCGCGAAATCGTCGACACGATGCTGGCCACGCTNCAGCGTNGATATAGNTCGCCNATCGNCATCGAATCCGGGGAGCTGCGCAACTTTTATCCCGCCGAAGAATATCATCAGGACTATCTTGAGAAGAATCCCGGAGGATATTGTCACGTCAATCCCATGCTCTTCGCCGAGGCGCGTGCTATGAAGCCGCGTTCCGACCAGTCGCGCGAGGAGCTGCGCCGTCGGCTGACGCCATTGCAGTGGGAAGTGACTCAGAACGGCGCCACGGAGCGACCCTATACTAACGAATACGATCAGGAATTCCGTCCCGGAATCTATGTCGATATAACCGACGGCACTCCGCTCTTCGTATCGACACGCAAGTTCAACTCCGGGTGTGGCTGGCCNGCCTTCTCGAAACCGATAGACGACAGTCTGCTGACCGAGCACCGGGACACGTCCTACGGGCGCATCCGCACNGAAGTNCGCTCCGCGTCNAGCGGNGCNCACCTNGGNCACGTNTTTCCCGACGGNCCNGCTGANGACGGAGGNCTCCGTTATTGCATCAATTCCGCCTCGCTTCGCTTCATTCCACGNGACCGAATGAGTGCNGAAGGNTATGCCGATTACCTTCCCCTCCTCGANGAGTGAGGGGAAAATTTATGTNGTGGGACCAAAAATTGGTNNGCAGAGGGTGATGAAAGTGCTTCGAGAGTGAAAAATTTATGTCGCGGGACCAAAAATTGGTGTGCAGAGGGTGATGAAAGTGCTCCGAGAGTGAAAATTTTCTGAACACGAAAATTTTTTGAAGACCGATTTTTGGCGATTTTTTGGGTTAAGAGGGGATTCGGGCCAAAAAAAGTGCAAAATTTTTTACTGTTTTAATATGTTGTGAAACATATAATTACGGAAAAAGTGAAAATTTTTTTGAAATTTTTTTGCGAAAAGACTTGCGGGAACCGAAAAATGGTTGTAACTTTGCAACGCAAAAGGGAAACAACGAGGCCCTAAACAAAGAGCCAACGAGCCTCCCGGATGCAGAAACCAAGAGCGGTTTCGCAACATAAAACTTCTTGGTGCGGTAGTTCAGCCGGTTAGAATACTAGCCTGTCACGCTAGGGGTCGCGGGTTCGAGTCCCGTCCGCACCGCCGAGGAGAGAGGAAGAGCAGAATGGTAAACTTCGGTTTCCTTCTGCTCTTTTTTCGTTTTCCGGGTGATTTGGGGGTGAAGGGCGTCGTGGGGGTGGACGCACGGGCCGTGCGTCCCTACAAGGTTATCGGTGGGGTGCATGGTGTTGTGGGGGGTGATTATAAATTTATATTGGTATGAGTGCTTTTGTTGCTGTGGTGAACGGGCCCAATCTGAATCTGGTCGGGCGTCGGGAGCCGGAGATTTATGGACGGCAGTCGTTGGCGGAGTATCTTGACACGCTTGAATATGCTGCGGTTGACCTGCGCATCTTTCAGTCTAATCACGAGGGGGCGCTGATTGACCGTATTCAGGAATATGGGAATGATCCGGAGTGTGTCGGAATCGTTCTCAATCCCGGTGCGCTGGCTCACTACTCCTATGCGCTGGCAGATGCTATCCGCTCGGTGGATGCGCCGGTCGTGGAGGTCCACATATCGAATATTCACGCGCGAGAGGAGTTTCGCCATACTTCGGTGACCGGTGCGGCGGCTGTCGGTATGATCACCGGCTTGGGTCTGGAGGGCTATCGCGTTGCCATAGACTGGCTGTTGAGAAATCGATAAACCATGAATAAGGAAGGACTGATCGAGAATTACGCGCGGCTCCACTCGGATGCGGAGCCGGAGTGTCTTCGGCGTATCGAGCGGTTGAGCAATACGAGGCTCATGCATGGGCGTATGTGTTCGGGTCATCTTCAGGGTCGTCTGCTCAAGATGCTGACCGAGATGGTGCGTCCGCAGCTGGTCGTGGAGTTGGGCACGTTCTCGGCTTATTCGGCCATTTGTATCGCCCAGGGTCTCGGATCCGGCGCACGTCTCATCACCATTGAACACAACGACGAACTCGAGGACTTCATCCGTGAGCGCCTCGCCGAGAGCGGCGTTGCGGACAGGGTCGAACTTCGGATCGGCGATGCTATGGAGCGTCTCGCTGAATTCGAGAAGGCAAGCGTGGACATGATGTTCATCGATGCAGACAAGCGAGCCTATCCCTGCTATTATGAAGAGGCGCTGAGGGTGGTCCGCCCCGGCGGTTTCATAATCGCCGACAATACGCTCTGGGACGGCCATGTGGTCGACCCGGCCTATGACCGGGATCCGCAGACGATCGGAATCCGATCTTTCAACGACATGGTCGCCGCTGATCCGCGCGTGGAGAAGGTCATGTTGCCGCTGCGCGACGGACTGACCCTTATCCGAGTCTCTGCAGATGCACCGCAGCGCTTCGCGCCCGCGTGCTCGCCCCGTAATGACGGATCCTCCGCCGGAACAGAATAGCGCCGGCGGGCGTTATATAAGAGGAACTGAACTCATTTAAACTTTTTACGAAAACAAAAAATTAGTTTAAAATGGTTTTCTTCAGGGTCAATCTTCATTAATATTTTGGTATCTTCCAATCCTTTCATCAGTCACGATGCCCGCATCGTTCCCTCTTCAAGTATTGAAATCTACTCAAAATTTTAATGAACCTTAACCCTGAAAAAAGTATAAATGAGTTCAATCATAAAAACTGAAAAACACGAAAATATGGAAACAAAACGTCAAGCTAAAATCTCGCGGTTGATCCAGAAGGAGCTCAGCGAAATATTCCGTCGTCAGACGGCACGTCTCGGAGGTGTGCTCGTGAGCGTCTCCGCTGTGCGCGTATCTCCCGATCTTTCAATCGCNAAAGCATATCTGAGCATCTTTCCGTCGGACAAGGCCCCGGAGATTCTGCTCAACATCCAGTCTCAGACGAAGACCGTCCGCTATGAACTNGCTCAGGCCGTGAAATCGGTGCTCCGCAAATGTCCCGACCTCCAGTTCTATGCCGACGACTCGCTCGACTATATCGACAACATAGANCGTCTTCTCGCCTCCGATCCTGTTCGCGGTGAGAAAGAGGAAGAGGATGAGAACGCCGGTTGAGGCAAAACTTGCGTGGCGTTATCTCTTCGGTAAGAAGAGTCACGCNGCGGTNAANGCCATTGCAGGCGTGTCGGTGGTCGGAATGGCCATCGCCACGGCTGCGATCGTTTGCGTCCTTTCGGTATTCAACGGTTTCCGCGACATCATGTCCGCCACGGCCGGTCCGCTGCTGGCCGATCTCGTCGTGGAGCCGGTCAAAGGCAAGGCTTTCGCCGAGGGTGATTCTCTCGCGGAGGCCTTGAGCCATATTCAGGGGGTTGCCAAAGCCTCGCCGGTCGTCTCGGACCAGGCGCTNGTCATCTACAAGGGACAGGAGATGCCTGTCACACTGAGGGGTGTNCCCTCGGATCTGCCNACGCTNAGAGCCTTGCGCGAAAAGCTNGTGACCGAAGGTGACGGAAAGATCACGCCGCGCCCCGAGGAAGATCCGGAGGCNNTNCTNGAAGACGACTACANATCTCCCGNTGCCGCTGACGCACTTCTTTCGGTCGGAGTTGCGGTCAGGCTCGAAGTNTATGATCCNCANTCTNCNCTNACCCTTTTCGCCCCGCGCAGAGAGGGGCGCNTNAATCCCGCCAATCCCGCCGCGAGTTTCGTGGTCGACTCCGTGCGCAGCGTCGGTGTGTTCCAGACCGGACAGTCCGACTGGGACCAGAATATGCTGGTCACCGATCTGAAGACAGCCCGCGACATACTCCAATATGAGACGCAGGCCAGCTCGGTAGAGCTCACCCTCATTCCCGGCGAGGACCCCTCGGTAGTGGCCGCGCGGGTACGCGATGCAGTCGGCCCCGAACAAGGCAGGGTCAAAGACAGAATAGGCCAGCAGGAAATCAACGCGCGCATGATCGACATCGAGAAGTGGATCACGTTCCTGCTTCTCTTCTTCATACTGGTAATAGCCAGNTTCAATGTGGCCAGCACAATGTCGATGCTCGTCATCGAGAANCAATCGTCGCTGTCNCTGCTCCACTCGCTCGGACTCCCNGCCCGNAGGGTNGGAGCCCTCTTCGCNTGGGAAAGTGCCTACGTCACGCTGGCCGGCGCCATATCGGGCATCGGTCTCGGCGTGGTGCTTGTGCTGAGTCAGAAATGGTTNGGCTGGATCAAGATCCAGGGCGACCCCACTCAACTGCTCGTGACCGCCTATCCCGTCCGCCTCGAACCCACCGANCTCCTCCTGACCCTCATCCCCCTCATACTTATCGGCGCCTGCTGNGCCCTCGGCTCCGCNCTCTACGCTAAATCCAAGCTCCGCCGCTAACCCTTCATCCGGGTGCGAAGCTATTGGATTTCCGGTTTTCCGAAATTTTGAGTAATTTTGCAGGTATGGAAAAAGTTGACAATCTTGACAGGAAGATACTGAACATCATAATGAACAACGCGCGGACGCCGTCGAAAGATATTGCTATCGTTTGCAATGTCTCGCGTGCGGCTATCCATCAGCGCGTGCAGCGCCTNTATGAGCTCGGNGTGATNACCGGCTCGGGCTATCACGTGAACCCCAAACGTCTGGGATACAATACGTGCACATACGTCGGCGTGAAACTCGAACGCGGTTCGATGTACCGCAGCGCGGTGGCTGAGCTCGAAAAGATTCCTGAAATCGTGGAGTGCCACTACACGACCGGTCCCTATTCGATGCTTATCAAGGTCTATGCGCGAGACAACCAGCATCTCCTCGAACTCCTCAATGACCACATTCAGCAGATTCCGGGTGTGACCGAGACCGAGACACTCATTTCGCTCGAATCGTCGTTCCAGCGCGAAATTCAGCTCCACGTCGATCCCAACCGACAGAAATAAGCCCGCATCCTTACCGGTAGAAATAGCCTCTCTCTCGTTCGGAGAATGAGAATGCATTTCAACCGACAGAAATCGTCTCTCTCCTAATTGGCAGAAATAAACGACAGACACATGAAACGAACTTACATCAGGACTATATTGGCGGCGCTNCTCCTGGCCGTCATCTCACTGTTGTTCTTCTTCCCCGACGCACTCGAAGGACGGGTGCTCCAGCAGCATGACATCATGCAGGGCCTGGCCAACGGTCACGAGATAGAACAATATCAGGCCGAGACCGGAGNGGCCTCGCGGTGGACCGACGCNCTNTTCGGCGGTATGCCGACCTTCCAGATCGCGCCNTCCTATCCGGCCAACTCGTTGCTCGGNTGGTTCACCAAGGTCTATACCCTCTGGCTCCCATCTCCGGCAAACCTCCTGTTCGCCATGATGCTGGGCTTCTTTATCATGTGTCTGTGCATGAAGTTCAAATGGCCCACGGCGCTCTTCGCNGCCCTGGCCTGGGGCTTCTCCACATACTTTATCATCATCATCGGGGCGGGNCATATCTGGAAATTCCTTGCCCTCAGCTATATACCGCCGACGATCGGCGGTATCGCCCTCTGCTATAGAGGGCGTTATCTGGCCGGCGGCTCAATGACNGCCCTCTTCGGCGCCCTCCAGTTGCAGAGCAACCACCCNCAGATGTCCTACTACTTCGGGTTCGTGATGCTCGCGCTGATTCTCGGCTGGCTCTGGTACGCATGGCGTGAGAANCGGCTGATGAAATGGTCTGTCGCCACGCTGACCGTCATGGCAGCCGGTGTTCTGGCAGTAGGTGCCAACTCCGCGAGTCTCTACAACAGCCTTGAGTACAGCAAGGAGACGGTGCGCGGACGCGCAACCGAGATTGTGACCCCCGGAAAGGAAACCCCCTCTGCCGGAGCCGACCACGCCTATATCACCCAGTGGAGCTATGGAGTCGACGAAACCCTCTCGCTGCTGATCCCCAATATCAAGGGTGGCGCCTCGATCAAACCCGAGGCCGGCGTCAACAAAGGACTCGGCGTACTCGACACCCCCAAGGGTCGTGAGGCATATCTGACGCCTGAAGAGGCGCAGGTNGCCAACGGTTTCTTCCTCCAGTACTTCGGTAACCAGCCGATGACCAACGGNCCNGTNTACGTCGGCGCCTTCGTGCTGATGCTNGCNATNCTGGCCATGCTGACCGTTCACGGAAAATGGGAGACCCCGACNAAATGGGCACTNTTCGCTGCCGCCGTGCTTTCCATCTTGCTCAGCTGGGGCCATAACTTCGCACCGCTGACCGACTGGTTCATCGACAACTTCCCCGGCTACAACAAATTCAGAACCGTCGCNTCNATACTCGTGATCNTCGAGTTCTGCATNCCGCTGCTCGCCGCNCTGTGTCTCCGACAGATGCTCGGACAGAAAGACTACTTCGCGCGCAACAAGATGGTCATCATCGCCGTCATGGGTTGCGGTCTCTTAATCTGTTTCCTCGGATGGGTAGCTCCCTCCGTCTTCGGGCAGCCCTTCAGCGTCGGCGAAATAGAAACGCTCGAAGCCGCCGGTGCGCTCCATGACCCGGCCTACCGCAATATCATCGACACCGCCTCCGCCGCCCGTCTCGGACTGGTAAGCGCCGATTCGATGAGGTCGTTCTTCTTCATTCTCGCCGGTTGTGTGTTGCTTTACCTCAAGGCTAAGAACCTGATCAAGAATTCGACCGTCTGGGTATGCTGCCTCTCGGCCGTAGTGCTTCTCGACCTCTTCTCCGTCAACAAGCGCTATCTCGACAGCGCCAGCTTCACCGCTCCGCTCCCCGCCGAAGAGAAGTTCGAAATGACCGACGCCGACCGTGCGATCCTGGCCGACAAAGGCCACTACCGCGTCTTTGACCAGGCCGATTTCAACGGTGCGCGCTCGTCATACTTCCACAAGACGATCGGTGGCTACCACGCCGCCAAACTCACACGCTACAACGACCTGCTGACTCACCAGATCTCGAAGGGCAACCCCGCGGTGATCAACATGCTCAACGCAAAGTATATCCTCAACGGCAACACCTACTCCGTCAACCCCGGAGCACTCGGCAACGCCTGGTTCGTGGAGAATCTCCGCTATGTCGATACCCCCAACGCCGAGATGGATGCCCTCGATACACTCGATCCAGCCGTTGCGGCCGTAGCCGACAGCAAGTTCCGCGAGGTCCTTGGCAAAGCCGAAGGACACTCCGTCTCCCCGACAGACAAGATCACCCTCACTTCATACGCGCCCAACCGTCTGACCTATAAATCGCACTCGCAGACCGGCGGAGTAGCCGTCTTCAGCGAAATCTACTTCCCCTGGGGATGGACAGCGACCGTAGACGGCAAGGAGATGCCGATCGGCCGTGTGAACTATGTGCTCAGAGCCATGAACCTCCCCGCCGGCGATCACGAGATCGTCATGACCTTCGACCCGCAGAGCCTGAAGACAACCAACATCATCTCGGTTGTCTGCGTGGCGCTGATTTGGGTGATGAGTGCCGGTGCGATCTGCTTCTGGTTCATCCGTCTTCAGAAACGCCGCAAGGAGGAGAAAGATGCTGTCTGACAGGATCAACAGATGGCGCCACCGCCGTGGCTTCGGAGTCCACAGTCCTTCGGCCTTCATGCTGGTCAGGGAGGTGGTCCGGCCACGCGGGCGCTACCGCTATTATGCTGAAGAACGACTGGACGCCATGAGGATAGAGGAGGCTGACCGCCGTATTTATCGTCTGGCCGTCAGACTCGTCGGCCGGCTGCACGCCGACCGTGTCCGCGTCGAGACCGACTCGCCGCTGGCCCATGTTTTCTCTCGCGAAGGGATCAGTTTCGAGGGGGCGCGGACGCACATTTCAGCCTCCGCCCGCCACGTCCAAAGCGGACGTGAGGCTCTCTCGGAAGCAACGCTCCCGATAGTCTCCCTGCGGTTCGGAGTCGATGGCGAAGCGCACCTGTATCGCGGACTGACCGAGGCAGAGAGTGCCGTCATCACCGCACAAATGACACCGGCGGTAGTGCTCGACGGACGCGAGTTCCTCATAGTCTACAAAACTCCCGGTCTCTCGCCGATATATGTCACAGTCTGAATCCCAAACGCCACAATCCGAAGACGAAGCCCGCGAAGAAGCCCGCAAGTTGCTCCGCGACTATGGCGCGCACCTCGTGCTCGAACGAGGGTTGTCTCAGAACACTCTGACCGGCTATACGACAGATGTCTGGCACCTGCTCGAATATCTCAACGGGCGCGGAATCAACGTCGCGGCAGTCGAGAGGGGAGACCTGCACAACTTTCTTGTCACCCTACACGATCTCGGTATCTCCCCGCGCTCGCAGGCCCGAATAATAGCCGGAATCCGTTCATTCTTCAAATATCTGCGGCTCGCGGGGATCATCAAGGATGACCCTTCAGCCCTCATAGAGTCCCCTCGCCCCGGTAGGCATCTTCCCGACGTGCTGACAGTCGAGGAAATCGACTCCATGATCGCCATGATCCCGCAAGGGAAAGAGGAGACGCTCCGAAACACGGCCATCATCGAATTGCTTTACGGTAGCGGCCTGCGTGTCAGCGAACTGACGGAGGCTCGTATCTCGCGCCTCCATCTCGACGAAGGATTCCTGCTTGTCGAAGGCAAAGGGTCGAAACAGCGGCTCGTGCCGCTCTCTCCGCGCGCTGTGATCCTCCTGCGCGAGTATCTCGCCGAACGGTCCATGCGCAACATCAAGCCCGATGCGACCGACACGATCTTCCTCTCCCGTCTCGGGCGTGGAATGTCGCGCGTGATGGTCTTCTATATCATCCGCGATCTGGCCGCGATGGCCGGAATCTCAAAAAAGGTCTCTCCCCACACTCTCCGCCACAGTTTCGCTACCCATCTTCTTGAAGGGGGAGCGTCGCTCCGCGCCATTCAGGAACTCCTGGGTCACGAATCAATCACAACCACCGAAATTTACGTACATATTGACCGTACCCGTCTCCGGGACGAGCTACTCGCACATCATCCGCACTTCTCCGGCCACAGGAAGTGAGACGGTGTCCTAACTTTTTGAATGCTGTTTCGTTATATTAGCGGAGGGGCGGAGTAGTTAACCAATTAATCAGAAATACCATGACTTCAGATGAAATGAAAAACTGGATTGCAGGGGCTTTTGAGAGGCAGTTCGGACAGCCGGCAGGAGAGTTTTTTGCCTCGGCCGGACGTATCAATCTTATCGGTGAGCACACCGACTACAACGGGGGATATGTCTTCCCCGGAGCAATAGATAAAGTCATAATGGCCGAGATCCGTCCCAATGGAACGGATAAAGTCAATGCNCTCTCGCTCGATCTTGATACATTCGCGACGTTCGGACTGCGCGAAGAGGATGCACCCTCCGAAGGATGGGCGCGTTATATATTCGGAGTATGTCGCGAGATGCAGAAGCGCGGATGGAAAGTTGAGGGNTTTGATGTCGTTTTTGCCGGCAACGTGCCTCTCGGTGCCGGACTCAGTTCCTNGGCCGCCCTCGANTCATGTTTTGCTTTNGCTCTGAGCGACCTGTTTAACGACGGGAAAGTCGAGAAACGCGATCTCGCCTTGATCGGCCAAAGCACCGAACACAACTATTGCGGTGTCAACTGCGGCATAATGGATCAGTTCGCCAGCGTATTTGGTAAGGAGGGNCAGTTGATACGTCTCGACTGCCGCAACATGGAATATGAATATTTCCCNTTCCATGCAGACGGCTACCGCCTTGTGCTTGTCGATTCTGTGGTTAAACATGAGCTCAAAGACTCGCCATACAACAAGCGTCGTGAAAGCTGTGAGCGTGTCGCCGCAAAACTCGGGATCGAGACCCTGCGCGATGCTGATTTTGAAATGCTTGAGGCTGTGAAAGGAGAGATCTCCGATGAGGATTATCGCCGCGCGAGATTCGTCATCGGAGAGAAAGAACGTGTGCTTGATGTCTGTGAGGCCCTCGAACNCAACGATTTCGAGACTGTCGGGCGCAAAATGTATGAGACTCATGAAGGTCTCTCGAAAGACTATGAGGTCAGTTGTGAGGAACTTGACTTCCTGAACGATGTCGCCAAGGCATGTGGAGTCACCGGTTCGCGTATAATGGGAGGGGGCTTCGGCGGATGTACGATAAATCTTGTAGCCGATGATCTTTACGAACCCTTCATTGAGCGGGTGCGCAAAGACTTCGCCGCCAAATATGGTCACGAACCGAAAATATATGATGTCGTGATTTCCGACGGGGCCCGCAAACTGAAATAATATGAAAACCGAAATAAAGAAATTCCCCTCTCCGAAAGGGGAAATTACGGTCNTGCGTCTCGTGAACTCGAATGGCGCCGCCGTTGAACTGTCGTCGCTCGGCGCCGGAATCCTCGCCGTAGAGGTGCCTGACCGTGACGGCAAGATTGAGAATGTGGCGCTCGGTTATGCCGATCCCGCCGACTATNTGGGTGATGGNCCNTGTATGGGCAAGGTNCCNGGNCGTTATGCCAATCGGATAGCCAAGGGNCATCTGCTCGTTGACGGACGCCTCAGTCAGCTTGAAGTCAATAACGGACCCAACCANCTTCACGGCGGTTCGGATGGCTTCCAGAACCGTATTTGGGANGTCGAGTGTCTGCCGGACGGNGTGCGATTCTCCCTNATNTCTCCTGCCGGTGACGCCAATTATCCCGGTGAACTTGCGGCGGAGGCAATCTATCGGTGGAACGATGACAACGAGCTGTCGCTTGAACTGACAGCGCAGTCAGACGATCCGACAGTGGTCAATCTGACGAATCATGCCTACTGGAATCTGCGCGGAGCCGACTCCGGATCGGCNCTTGAACATACGCTGCNNCTCAATGCCAAACGTTATCTACCAACNGACGATACCTTGATACCGCTTCCTGAGGCNCCNGCTCCGGTTGNGGGTACTCCGATGGACTTCACCNAGGCGAAGCCGATCGGTCGCGATCTGCGAAAGGATTTCCCTGCGTTGAACTACGGTAAGGGATATGATGCCTGCTGGGTTATAGATGNTTATGAGAACGGACTGCTCAAGGAGNCGGNCGTGCTGACCGATCCCGAAAGTGGCCGTACGCTGACTGTTCTGACTGATCAGCCGGGTGTGCAGGTCTATAGCGGAAACTGGCTTGANGGCTCNCCGAAAAACAGATCAGGTCGTTCGTATAACGACTACGAAGGNATNGCGATTGAGGCTCAAGGATGGCCCGACGCACCGAACCGACCCGATTTTCCCTCGCAGGAACTCATCCCGGGTGACCTCTATCGCCGCCGTATAGTTTTCAAATTTGGAAAATAGAAAAAAAGTTTGTAACTTTGCAACGACACTCCGAGAAGCCGGGTCGCCTATANGCATTGACCGCCGGGGTTCTGAAGTGTGAGGATTGTCCTATGGTGTAATGGTAGCACACCAGGTTTTGGTTCTGTTTGTCCAGGTTCGAATCCTGGTAGGACAACATAAAAAACTCCCGGTCGCTGAACTGAGCNACCGGGAGTTTTTGTATCTTGTTTTCCGGATCAGAAGTGGGAGGAGCCGTCGAAGCAATGGGTNCAGAGTTTGCANTTGGGCAGGCCGATGCTTTCGACGAGGGTCTCGAGCGGGTTGAATTTCAGCGAGGTCAGACCGAAGCGTTCGCGGATCTTCTCGACCATGGCCTCATACTGGGGAGTGCCGGTCTTGGCATAGAGTTCGAGGTTCTTGTCCGGATCCCCCTCCAGCTCCTGGATGATACGGCGAGTCAGAAGNTCCATGTCGCTCTTGGANGAAGTGAAGCCGAGGTAGCGGCAGCCNTAGATCAGCGGAGGGCAGGCGATACGCATGTGTACCTCCTTGGCGCCATTGCTGTAAAGTTCCGAGACGTTGTCATTGAGCTGGGTGCCACGGACGATCGAGTCGTCACAGAAGAGCGCGCGCTTACCCTTGAGCACGGCGCTGTTGGGGACGAGTTTCATCTTCGCCACGAGGTCGCGTAGTTTCTGGTTGCTCGGAGTGAACGAACGTGGCCAGGTCGGGGTGTATTTGGAGATACAGCGCTGGTAGGGGACACCGTGGCCGGCTGCATATCCGAGTGCCATNCCCACGCCTGAGTCGGGGATNCCGCACGCGCAGTCTACCTCCGTGGTGTCTGTCTCACCCATNGCCTTGCCCGATGCGAACCGGGATTCCTCGGCGTTGCGGCCTTCGTAGCAGGAGGTTGGGAAACCATAGTAGACCCANAGGAACGAGCAGATCTGCATCTCCTCGAAGGGGGGAGCGAGCTGAGTGAGGCCGTCGGCTGTGAATTCCACTATTTCGCCCGGGCCGAGGTCGCGCCATACCTCGTAGCCGAGGTTGGGGAACGCCGTGGTCTCGGAGGTGGCTGCGATTCCATCCTCCTTACGGCCGAGAACGATAGGTGTNCGGCCGAGGCGGTCACGNGCTGCGATCACGGAATTTTCTGTCAGAATCAGCATCGAGCAGGAACCCTTGATCTTGTTCTGGGCTATGCGGATGCCCTCGGTGAAATCCTTTCCGAGATTGATCAGAAGGGCCACGAGCTCCGTCTGGTTCGTTCGCCCCTGGGAGAGCTCTCCGAAGTGGACGCCCGCGTCGAGGAGTTCCTTTTCCAATTCTTCGATATTGGCTATGTATGCGACCGTCACNATCGCGAACTTCCCAAGGTGGGAATTGATGACGATAGGTTGGGGATCGGTGTCGGATATAACGCCTATGCCGATGTCTCCTTTAAACTTATCGAGCTCCTTTTCGAACTTGGTTCGGAAATAGGAGCTCTCGAGACTGTGGATGGAACGGCAGAAGCGGTGTTCCTCCGCATCGTATGTAGCCATGCCGGCACGTCGTGTGCCGAGGTGGGAGTTGTAGTCAACTCCGTAGAAAAGGTCGGTGCGACAAGCATGTTTTGCCGCGACTCCAAAGAATCCTCCCATGAGATGTGAGTAATTGGTTAATTGAAAGTGCAAAATTACAATATTTATAATTTTCGTGCAAATCAAAAATTTGTNGCTATGGTATTGGATATTTATGAAATTTCCTTAATGAGATGGTCCGGAACCGGATAAAATCCACAATAAAGANCAGGTTTTGGGCGTTATAGGGTCAGCTGNAACAACNTCAAGTTCAGTTGACAATCATNAGAACAAGCATGGAAAAGAAGCANCGCCTCGTGATGGCCACCAATAATTTACATAAACTCAAAGAAGCGCGCGCCATTATCGGCGACGCATTCGAACTGGTCTCGCTTACNGAAGCGGGAGTCTCGGAAGATCTTCCCGAAACTTCCGACACGCTTGAAGGCAACGCCCTGCAGAAGGCGAGAAGGGTCTATGAACTGACCGGGCTTGACTGCTTCGCTGACGACACCGGTCTGATGGTCGANGCGCTCGGGGGTGCCCCGGGTGTNTACTCNGCCCGCTATGCCGGCGGAGANGGTCACGACGCCGAGGCCAACATGAAGAAACTGCTGGCCGAGCTGGAGGCTCACGATNACCGTGCCGCCCACTTCTCGACCGTCATCGCCCTGATCCGNGGNGGNCGGGAAGAGNTTTTCGAGGGNCGNGTTGACGGCCGGATCGCCCGCGAGCGCTCCGGTGCGAACGGCTTCGGNTACGATCCCGTGTTCGTGGCCGACGAAACAGGCCTCCCCTTCGCCGANATGAGCGAGGAGGCGAAGAACGCCATNTCNCACCGNGGCCGGGCTCTGCGGGCCATGATCGCCGCTCTCTGACTATCAGCGCTCCCGGCTTTTAACTTATNTTGTGNACCGGGCCCGAGNATGTGTTGAGGTTTTAAATCATTTGAAAGCAAACACGACTCTCTAAGCCGGAATACGACTAACGGAACGAAATGAAATTCAATATAATCAGACTTTTAATGACAGCTCTGGCCATACTTTCGGTGTGGCCGGGCTCCTTTGCATTCGACGGCCAGTGGAAGCTCTATCCCAGCTTCGATGCCGATATCCGGCGGGTTGTTGACACTCCGAAACGAGTGTATATGTTCTCGTTGGCCCAGCCATATTATGAGAATGTACCGGAAACGCCTACTCCGCAGGGTTTCCTGTATGTGTATGATAAGGATGCCGATGAGTTTTCCTCCTACGACGCGATGGGACCGTTGACACAGTCTGTCATTTCCCAGATCGAGTATAACGCTCAGGTCGGCTATCTGATCATCATCTATGATGACCAGAATATAGATCTGCTGTTTGACAACGGAAAGGTATATAATATTCCGGCGCTCAAATCCGCCAGCATCCCTTCGTCGAAAAAGATCAACGGCATCTCCTTCGATCGCTCGCGCCACCACGCATACCTCGCCACCGATTTCGGTTTTGTGATCATTGACGACAACAAGAAGGAGATTTACGAATCGAGGATATACAACACTCCGATACAGGCAATTGCCCGGCTCGGAGATATGATAGTCATAGCCGACAAGGAGGGGAAGCTGAAATATGCTCCCGCTACGGCTCCGAATTTCAGCTACACTGACTTCGGTCCGCTTGTGGCTGAGGGNCCGGAACTCGGGGCCGTTACAACCCTGTTCAGAATTTCAGACAGTCAGATAGGCGTCATAAGTCTNCAGCCCGAGCTTCCCGAAGATACGGAAGAGGGTGAAGACTCATCTGAGGCAGCGAGCCGTCCGCCGATGCTCTTCTCGATTATTTCCATCCCCCCGGCCGAAGAAGAGGAGNCTGCATCGGAAGGTTTGGTCGCCCTCGTTNATGAACCTATACTGGAAGGNGATTTCAGAAGGNTGAGCGAAGGCCGCGACGGANATTTTGTGTGGCAGGCTCGGTCNTACCACNATGTCAGCAGAGANGGTAAGATCANACCTTATCCNATGCCCAAAGATCTCTCAACAGGCGAGATCGGATATTATTCCGGCTCNGACTTCTGGCAGGNGTCCGACCGNCTGGGTCTCAGACGTGTAAACAAAGGCACGGAATGGAAGGTGACGAAAGACTATATGATGCCCAATGCTTCCACAGTCTTCATATCTCAGGATATGAAGTATCATCCGACCTACGGGATGCTCGTCTCCAATCACGGCAACGTCAACTATTTTCCGACCGATTCATATATACGACCGATTCAGCTTAGCGCCCTTAAAGGGGGAGATTGGATCCAGCATGGTCTTAGATATACCAACTCATCGCGCTGGATGATGATGTTCAATCCGTCGGGGCTTGCTATAGACCCAAAGAAACCCGAATATGTCTACTTCGGTTCCTTGACTTCAGGTATCGGTAGAATAAGCCTTCGTGACTCCTCGGATATATTCCATATGAGTACGGAGAATGACCGCGGAGCCGGTTATCCCGAATTCGTGGCCATGCTTCCGACGTCGGATAAATGGGACCGTTCGGCGCGTATGGCGCCTCCGGTGTTTGACCGCGAGGGGAATCTCTGGTCGGTCTTCAATAACCTTGACTCCTCCAATCCCTCGGAGATCTGGGTTTGGCCGCGTGCCAATATCGACGCAACCAAAGATGCAAAGTCGTTCAAACCATGGGTGAAGATTCCGGTCAAGTCCAAAGACTTCAGCTGGAACTCGCTTGTCGTTCCCCTCTCAAGCAACGGCAACACGACGCGTGCGCTCGTATCTTTAGGTACCTATGGGGGTGGTCTGGCGATGGTCGACCACAAAGGAACGTTTGCAAACACCGGTGACGATGTTCAAGCGAGCGCCGCTAACTTCTATGACCAGGATGGACAGCCGGTCAGCTACAACTATATCCGTACCCTCTATGAGGATCCCTCGACCGGTCTGGTGTGGGTGGGTACAGACAGCGGTGTGTTCACCGTCAATCCCTCGACCTTCATGAGCAATCCCTCTCAGGTCAACCGCATCAAGGTCGCGCGTGACGACGGAACCTCCCTTGCGGACTACCTTCTCAACGGTGTCGATGTCTCCAACATTCTTGATGATCCGTTCGGTCGTAAATGGTTCGCAACCGTAGGTGGCGGCATCGTCTGCACTACCTCTGACGGCCGTGTCGTCAAAGGTGAGTGGACCGCTGAGACCTCTTCGCTTCCCGACAACAATGTCTATGGAATCGGCTGGAACGACGCTACAGGATCGCTGATGATCTCTACGGCAAAGGGTCTCTGCGAGTTCTTCCCCTCGGGCGAAGGTGACGGCAGCGACTTCGACAACCTCCGCGTCTTCCCGAACCCCGTTCGTCCTGAATATTTCGGATGGGTTACCATCGACGGCCTGACCGAAGGCGCGCTGGTGAAGATCACCGATGCCCACGGCAACACAGTCCGTGAACTCGGACGTGTTGAGGGGGGCACGATCCAGTGGGATGCGGCCAACCTGAACGGAAAGCGCGTGCCTTCCGGTGTCTACTATATCCTTGCTTCCGGCGGTGAGTCCGATTCGGGTCTCTCCCGCGTCGGCAAGGTGCTTGTTGTCAACTGATCATCGCGCTCTAATACTGCTTGAATGCTCTAATACTGCTTGAATATGGAAATGTCCGCCAGGGTCTCCTCATGGGCGTTTCATAAACCTCTGCTCCTGACACTTCCGTTCGGAAACAGGCGGGATTTTCCGGAAGATTTTGTAACTTTGTAAAATGAAACGAACGATTCTCTTCTCCGTTGTGCTGTCCGCGGTTATCTTCGCGGCAAACGGAACCACCATAACCGCTACGCCGGGTTCTCTTGAATCAGAACTCAAAGGTATATCGCTGACTGACGACGAACTGAAGATCAAGGGCGAGATTGATGTCCGCGACCTGCGTGCGCTCGCCGAGGTCAAGGTCACCACTCTCGATATGTCAGGAGCCAAGATCGTGGCCTATTCCGATCTTAACCGCGACTCCCACGGCCAGAGCTACTATCGTGAGAACCTCATCCCCCAGTACACCTTCTTCAAAGCCCCCTATACCTCGGTGACCCTCCCTTCGGGTACCGTCGAGATCGGTGCCGGAGCATTCGCTGACTCGGATCTGAAGTCTGTAACGCTCCCCTCGGGTCTGCGGACTATCGGAGAGCACGCCTTCTACGGATGCTCCTCTCTGACCTCGGCGACTCTTCCGTCGTCGGTGTCGTCGATAGGTGTCTATGCCTTTGCCAACGATACGGCGCTCAAGGAGGCCGATCTTTCCCGCGCGTCGTTGACTGCGTTGCCGGCCAATCTATTCGCCGGATGCTCGTCGCTCTCGACGGTGACACTTCCTCTCTCTCTGCGTTCGATCGGCAGCCACTGCTTCGACGGAACGGCTATCAAGACACTCAATGTGGATGGCGTCACTAATTTTGCCGACTATGCGCTGGCCGGTATGTCGCGCCTTGTGGAAATTAACTTTGCTCCCGGTGTGACGTTCGGAAACGGCGTGCTGATGGACGACACCAATCTGCAGACCATCGTCAACGCACCCCACAATCTCCCGGCGCTCTTTGCGGCCAACTGCTCATCTTTCGACTCCAACACGCTGATGTCTGAAACGACTTCTGCCGGTGATTTCTCGCTCGCCAACACAATGGCGATTGAGCTCATCCTTTCTCCCGGACTTACCTCTGTCGGAGCCGGCGCGCTCAGAAATGTCGAGACGTTGGAACGTATCGACGCCCGAGCTCTCGGTGACAATGTCCCCGAGGCCGACGAAACCGCTTTCGTAGGGATCGACACGCCGTCGGTGATGCTCCATGTAGCTGACAACACCGAGAATGTTTGGAAAGAACATCCCGTATGGGGACGTTTCAACATCTATACCGGCGCCTATACCGGCAACGACGTGATTGAAAACGTCATGGCTGATAACCGTATCGTCTATGAGAACGGCATCCTCAAGATTGACTCTCCGCTCGCGATCGAAAGGGTGGAGGTCTACTCGCTTGCAGGCGCATTGCTTCTCAATGTCTCGCCTATGGCCGAGAACTTCGAGACCACGCTCTCGACCGACGAGAATATGCTGGTCGTGCGCGTGAAGACCTCGGCCGGCCTCTACACATACAAACTTCTCATCAACTGATAACCCACACATCTCCAACCTAAATCTATGGGAAAAAACAAATTGAAGAAATTTGCCGACATGGATCGGTTCGAGTGTGTCCTTCAATATCCCCGTCACGTCGTTGTGGCCGGGGATTTCCCTTATAAGGGGAAATGGACCTCGGATTTCTTCCATAACGACTCTCCGGTGACTCTCGAACTCGGATGTGGCAAAGGTGAATACACCGTCGGCCTCTCCGAAGCACATCCGGAACGCAACTATATCGGAATCGACATCAAGGGTGCGCGGATGTGGAGCGGTGCCCGTCAGGTAGAAGAGCGCGGGATCCCCAACGCCGCGTTCCTCAGAACCGAGATCGAGCTTATCTCGAACTTCTTCGCCCCCGAGGAGGTCGACGAGATTTGGATCACCTTTCCGGATCCGCAGATGCAGAAGACGCGGAAGAGACTGACCTCGACCCGCTTCCTTAAGGACTATCGCAAGATATTGCGCCCCGGCGGAGTGATTCATCTGAAGACCGATTCCCCTTTCCTCTACGAATATACGCGCCGTCTTGTCGAGCTGAACGGCTTCGAGGTCCTGAGACAGACCGCGGACCTTTACGGCGAAGGAAACGAGGACCCCGCCACCGCCATCAAGACTTTCTATGAAGCCCAGTGGCTGTCGCGCGGAAAGAAGATAAAGCTCATATCCTTCAAGCTTCATGATGGCGAGCTGCTCGAACCCGAGACCGACGACATAGAGCGCGACGACTACCGCGCCTATCCGCGCGGAGTGGCCGATGGCTCCCGCTCGGCCGAATGAATCCAAATACCTCCCAAGAAATCTGAATCGTAATGGCTCTATATCCAAACCTCATTATTGAGGCCCTGAAAAACGTGAAATATCCCGGCAACGGGAAGAATATCGTCGAAAACGAGATGGTCGAGGATGATATCCGAATCGACGGAAACAAGGTTTCGTTCTCGCTTATTTTCGACAAACCCACCGACCCGTTCATCAAGTCTGTGGTGCGCGCCGCCGAAGCGGCCCTCCCGGTCTATGCGTCGCCCGACATTGACGTGAAAGACCGTATCAGCGTGAAGTTCCGTCAGGCTGCCCACGCTCCTAAGCCCGAGAATCCGCTTCCCGGGGTGAAGAATATCATCGGCGTCTCTTCCGGCAAGGGTGGTGTCGGCAAATCTACCGTGGCCGCCAACCTCGCCGTCGCGCTCGCCGCAAAGGGTTACAAGGTCGGCCTTCTGGACGCTGACATCTTCGGTCCCTCGATGCCGAAAATGTTCGGAGTCGAAGACGAACAGCTTTACATGGTCAACCAGAACGGCCGCGACTGGATCGAACCCGTGGAGAAGTACGGTGTCAAGATGCTCTCCATCGGTTTTGTTGTCAAGCGCGATGAGGCTGTGCTCTGGCGTGGCGGCATGGCCAGCAACGCCCTCAAACAGCTGATTACCGACGCCTGGTGGGGCGATCTCGACTACTTCCTGATCGATATGCCACCCGGAACGAGCGATATCCACCTGACACTCGTGCAGACACTGGCCATCACCGGAGTGGTGGTGGTCTCCACTCCTCAGGAAGTCGCCTTGGCCGACGCCCGCAAAGGTATAGCCATGTTCCAAGGCGACAAGGTGAATGTCCCGGTTCTCGGTGTGGTTGAGAACATGGCCTGGTTCACCCCCGCTCCCCATCCCGACGAGAAATACTATATCTTCGGCCAGGGTGGAGCCGAACGTCTTGCCAAAGAACTCGATCTCCCGCTGCTCGCGCAGATTCCCCTCGTGGCCCAGATCTGCGAGACCCTCGACCTCGGACATCCCACAGCCCTCTCGCTCGTTGCCGAGCAGAATACTTCCGCGCTTGAGGGTGGCAATCCCGAAGCCGAAGCGTTCTCCGCTCTCGCCGACCGCGTGGTTGAAGAGACCGAGCGCCGCAATGCGACACTTCCTGCGACCTCCAAAGTTGAGGTGCATGGATAATCTTGCATAGTGGTGACGGATAGATAGTTGGTTCTTTAGGACGACTGTCTGTCAAGATCTCTTATGTTACTTTTTTAGTTAAATTTTAAAAGAGCGTCGAACCATCGGCGCTCTTTTTCGGTTTAAATGCCATAACGAACAGAACAAAACAATGAAAAGCATCATCGCCTCAATCTCCGCACTCCTCATGACCCTCGTCGCCATGCCCGCTTTCGCGAAGGCACCGGTGACGGTAAACGCTGCCGATCTGATCGGTAAGGTTTACGGCGTGGCGGATCCGGGTTGTTCCGAATCCGAATGCAGAAGAGAGGCACAGGCACGTTTCGAAACGCTTCCCGAGGTGGAAGAAGGAGCCGAATGGCTTTCGTCAGACAACGGTTTCGTTCTGGTCTACGAAGGGCAGTCGCCCGAAGTAGAGGCGATGGCACGCTACGAGCGTGGAGAGGTTGCCGGATACGGCTACATCTTCTACTTCCCCTATGAGGCAACGCAGCGCAACGCGGCCAATCACGAGCAGTGTGAATTCTGTTCGGCTCTCCTTCAGGAGCTTTCCGATATGGGTCTCACGCTCGGCTCTGATCTCGAGACCGATTCGCTCTTCGATGTGTCCGGAGCTTTCAGCGGAGGTGACTTCCATCTCGCTCTCACCGAAGAGGTGGCATCCGAGACTCCGGGCGAAGATCTGCCCGCAGGCGCCATCCCCGCAGACCGCGAGGGCCAGTTCGTTCTCCTGATCAGCGTCGTTCCCACCAACGCTGTCCCGATGACCGCAGCCAATCTCTGATTGCGACGGGCCAAACGCTTACAAGAGGTCAAACGTTTTTCGGCAGGTCAATCCTAAATCAAGTACATAGCCATAAGTTATATTGTTTCCCCGGGCGTCAAGGATCGCGATCCTTGACGCCCGGGGTGCATATAATTGGAGATATGTGAATCGGTCAGAGGGACGTGATTGTCTTGAAGCGGGACCAGGCGTGGGCGTGGCGGTAGCCCCCCATGGCTTCCGGAAGAACTTTCAGACAGCAGGAGCGGTAGAGATTCGCCTCGTCGGGCTCGAAGAGGAAGCTGTCGCAGTCCAGCGTTGGAACCTCCGGACTCGGCTCGATCAGCACTTTCAGGTTCCGGCATCCGCTGAATAGCAATTCCCCTAACATGGCGCCGTTGGCCGGCAGTCGGGCCTCCCTCAGTTCGATACATTCGGAGAATGCGTAGCTCTCGAGCTCCGTCACGCTATCTGGAATCCAGACCTCTCCGAGCGCGCGGCATTCGCTGAACGCATTGTTGCCTATGCGCTTCAGTCCCTTCGGAAAAAGTATGCTTTTCAGTGAGATGCAGTAGGAGAAGGTGTGGGGAGGGATAACGGTCAGACTCTCCGGCAAGAGGATCTCCTCAAGCGAGAAGCAGTCACTGAATATATATTGGCCATCAAGCACACATTCTGCGGGCAAGATGATTTTCCGCAGACCTCCGCATCCTCGGAAAGCCCCCTCACGGATATGTACCCGACACTCAGGCGGAAATTCTATCGCCCGCAAAGCGCGTCCTTCCCAGAATGCATACTCCTCCACTTCGAGAGGTGCGTCTCCGCGCGGCAAGATACGCAGTGTGTCCGGCGCAGCGGTGCCACCATATCGGAAAGCCTCGATGCGTGACGTTTCCGGACCGATGACTACGGTTCGGGCCGACGCTGAAAAGACGGCGAGGGCCAATATGAACAAAGAAATGAGGGCAATCTGTTTCATCGGTGCGAAGATACGGAAAAAAATCGTTAATTTTGCGTAGCAATAAGCCAAAATATCAACTTCGCACGATGATAGCACGCGCAAGGCACATAATCGGAAAAATTTTCAGTATCGGAATCCCGGTCTTGCTGACTGTGGGGCTGGTATGGTATATGTTCTCGAAGGTGCCCTTCGGAACGATGATGGAGATACTCCGCGGACCGGTCTGCTACTGGTGGATCCTGCTGGCGATGTGTCTGAGCGTGGTTTCGCACGTCGTGAGGGCTATGCGCTGGCGTCTGCAGTTGCGTTCACTTGATATCGAGGTGCCTCTTATGGCCCTGAGCTGTTCTATTTTCGGATGCTATGCTCTGAATCTGCTCTTTCCGCGTCTCGGAGAGGTCTGGCGGTGCACCTATGTCTCGCGCAAGGGGAAAGCTCCGTTCGCGACCGTGCTCGGTTCACTCGTTGCTGACCGTGCCGCTGATGCCGTGGCCGTTCTTGTGCTCTTTCTGCTTGCGCTCGCCGTGGCGTTCGGATCAATAGAGGCCTTTATGGATAAATATGCCGTGGGACGCGACATCCTCGGTGTCCTGCGCAATCCGGTATGGTGGGTTGTAGGTATCGCCAGTGTCGGCTTTGTGGTCGGCATCGCGCTGCTGTTCAAGAACAATCCCCTTGTCCGCAAGGGACGTCATGTCGCCTCGCAGATATGGAACGGATTCGCGGCCGTTCTCACTATGCCGGGTCGTGGCAAATTCATTCTGCTGACGATTGCTCTCTGGGGATGTTATTTTATTCAGCTCTATGTCGCTTTCTTCGCTTTCGGCTTCACGGAGCGGCTGTGTGAGGAGTCCTCGCTCGCCTTCGGTCTGATTCCGTGTCTGGTGGCCTTCGTACTGAGTTCGGTCGGTATGGCCATCCCCTCCAACGGCGGTCTCGGCCCCTGGAACCTGGCGGTCATGTTCGGCCTTTCGCTCTATGGCGTCACCGACAGCGAGGGCGTCGCTTTCTCGATGCTCCAATGGAGCGGACAGACCGTCATGCTCGTGCTTCTCGGGATCTTCACCATGATCTACATAGCACGCGATTCCGGACGCGCTTCTGCCAAGCCGGTCTCCGAAAACGCGGTTTCAAAGTCTTAAATTCCAAAATTATAGCTGCCAATGAAATTCCGTCCCAACTTCAGCGATGACGAAGACGACAAGCCCGATTATTTCGACGGGCCTGACGTCCCTGAGCAACCGGAGGAGCCGAAGAAACCCCGTCTGACTCCCGACAATCCCGACTACTGGGATGAGGAAGAATCGGAATTCGCCCATATCCTTCCCCATCATCCCCGCCGACACATCGTATGGGTGTGGCTCGGCGTGGCCGTGCTCGCTATAGCCGCCTGCATCGGGTTCTGGCTCAGATATGCCTCACCCTATGTCGAAGGAGCGACTCAGAGCGGGTATCTGGAAAGCATCGAATATCGCGGGACCGTCTTCAAGACATACGAAGGGGTGCTCCTGCCGTACAAGGAGATGCACGACACGACTCAGATCTACAACCGCGACTTCATCTTTTCGGTCACTGACAAGGAGGTTGCGCGCACGCTCAGAGGGTATCTTGACCGTGGCGTCCCCTTGAGAGTCACCTACAAGAAATATCACGCCACTCTTCCGTGGCGCGGATCGAGCAAGCTCGTGGTCACCGATGTCGACTCTGTCAATCCGGCTATCCTTCTGCCTCCCGAAAATCCGTCCGAAAGCGTGGCGGGAGAGCCAGAGGATTGACCCGACCATCCCAGCGGACAGAGCCGTGGAAAGAACCGGAAAAAGGCTGCCGGAAACGCCATAAAAATCGCTGTTAATTTTTCATCTTTGCTCCAATGCTATCTCTAAAATGTTTAGAAAAATGGTGGCAATGTTGCAGAAAATTGATGCGTCGTAAAACAATTTTCTTTGCGATGCGTTATATAAATGATGAAAAAGACATACGCTATGGTGTTTGTCATGTTCATACTGGTCTTTTCGACGCTGTTTACAGGCTGTGGCTCATCGGTTTTCACTGATATCACGGCTGCCGAAAAGAAGAGTGAGATCAGGCAGACAGACTTATTTGAAAAAGCGGTCACTATCATTAAGAAATATGAAACCCTCCACCAGCCCAAGCATTGGCCGCTGGTTGGATATGGCCACAAAGTTCTTCCCGGTGAAAAGTTTTCACGCAGTCGGGCTCTTTCTGAGAAAGAGGCCGACGCGTTGTTGCGTAAAGACCTGAAGAAACTTTGTGCCATCTACCGTTCATATGGTAAGGATTCGATTCTTCTTGCTACGCTGGCCTACAACATCGGCCACGGGGCAGTCAACAGATCGTCTATTGTGTCGAAGTTGAAAGCGGGTGACCGGAACATTCATGACACGTACATCTCTTATTGTCGTTACCGCGGGAAAGAGCATGCTCAGATCAAGCGCCGCCGCATCGAGGAATTCGAGAATCTCTATGCCGGCAGCGAGCTTGCCCAGGCCGAGCCTGCACCCCTTTTCCTGCAACCGTTTGTAGACGGCGACGAACCGGCTCCGGTATTCATGGACTGGCTCGCCGACGCTATTGTCAACGATGAGAAACAATTATCCAACACAGAATCTGAATTATCCAAGGATCCAACGTTATGATGAATAAAATTTTATACCTTATTCTGACGGCGGCCCTTGGGTTTGTCGTCACTGCCTGCGGAGGCGGTTCCGGGAACCATGGAGACAGCGACTCGGCGGGAGCCGATTCCATTCCGGAGGCAGTCAAGGATTTGATCACAGCCGTGCGCGACAACGACTCCGCGCGGTTCGCCTCGATGGTCAGTTATCCTCTCGTGCGCCCCTATCCTCTGCGGGATATCAACACCGAAGAGCAGATGCGCGCCTATTACCCGACGCTTGTCGACGACTCGTTGCGCAAGATGATCATCGGCTCTCCCTATGCAGACTGGTCATCGCTCGGATGGCGTGGCTGGACGCTCGACAAGGGAGAATATCTCTGGATCGACGAGCAGCTATATACCGTTCCCTATCTCTCGCATCTCGAGAAGATTCACCGCGCGGAACTGGAGAAGAGGGAGATAGAAAGTCTTCCCTCCAGATATCGCAAAGGGTGGAGTCCGATAGGGTGTATGCGTTCAGTTACCTCAACAGCCGTCTATCGACTTGACCGTAATCCGAAAGCGCACGCCGGCAAAGATTATCGAATGATGGTCTGGGCCGACAGCACGCAAATAGACCGGGACCCGACAGCGGTGTTTATCGGCCGTTGCAATGTCGAGGGAACCGCGGATGTCCGCACCTATTTCTTCGCCTCGCCAAACGGCGCCAAGGCTGTCTATATGGGCGATGTCAACAGTCCCGACGATCAGCCCCGCGTCCTCTTCACCGATCCGGACGGGGTGAACCACACGGATACGGTCACTTCCGCTTACTGGCTCGAACTTCTCAAGAGCAGGGAGCAGCTTACGGACAGCGTCGCGCCTCAAGTTAAGTAACCGCTTCGTCTGCACCGAATTGCAACGCGTACTTATACTCGATATACTCAGCGGCATGCTTCAAAAGCATGCCGCTGAATTTTTTTATAATATCTGACTATAATTGAAAATTTAATGAACTAAATCGCTGTCAGGATGTTTGAAAATCATAAGAATAATTGCTGAAGACGTACTTCACCTGAAAGACGCACTTCCTGAAAAACACACTTCCTAAAAAATAAGATTATGAAAAAGACACTCACAAAGGCCCAGATCAGGCAGGCCGTAGAAGAGGCTTATGCCGAGTGCAAAGACATCAAAGGTGGTGTCAACGCACACTACATCCCGTTTCTGGCCAATGTCAACCCCGACCTGTTCGGTATCTCGCTGACACTTCTCGACGGCACTCAGATCAGTGTCGGAGACACAGAATACAAATTCGGCGTGGAATCCGTATCGAAAGTTCTCACCGCCATCCTTATCCTCAAGCAGTATGGCGCAGAGGCTGTGCTCAAACAGATCGGTGCCGACGCCACGGGCCTCCCGTTCAACTCCATCTTCGCTATCCTTCTCGAAAATGATCACCCCTCGACACCTCTCGTGAACGCCGGAGCTATCTCGGCCTGCTCTATGGTGAAACCGCAGGGCGACTCCTGGGGCAAATGGGAAGCGATCATTAATAATTTCGAAGCTCTCTGCGGCTCTCGTTCAGAAGTTCTTGATGAACTCTACAGATCTGAGTCCGAGACAAACTTCCAGAACAGGTCGATCGCATGGCTGCTCAAGGACTACAACCGTATCTATGACGATGTGCCTATGAGCCTTGACCTTTATACCCGCCAGTGCAGTATCGGTATCACCGCCTCCCAACTCGCTGTATGTGCCGGCACTATCGCCAACGGCGGCGTAAACCCCGTGACCAAAGAAGAGGTGTTCGCACGCGATCTCGCTCCGAAGATCACTACGCTGATCTCGTCAGTAGGTTTCTATCAGAACACCGGCGACTGGATGTACACCAGCGGTATCCCCGCAAAGAGCGGTGTCGGCGGCGGCGTACTCGGTGTTCTGCCCGGACTACTTGGTGTTGCCGCTTTCGCTCCTCCGTTGGACGAAGCCGGAAACTCCGTTAAGGCCCAGGCTGCAATCAAGTCAATTATGAATAAGCTCGGTCTCGGTGTCTTCAATGGAGATACTGTGGAGATTGTAGACTGAGAACTGATCTGATTCCTGACGGGGGGAAGGGTTTATCTATGGGGGTGAAGGGTCTATCTAACTGAAGTACTAACGAAAAACACACAGCCATGCAAATCAAAACAGGTAAAGGCAACGGAACGATATCGATGATGGTCGTCCTTGCAATTTGGTCGCTTTCGCTGGCCGTCGACCTTCCGGGTCTGGCGGTAACACCTATCGAGGGAAGCCTCCGTTCAATTTTTCCGGATGTAACCGATTTTAAGATTCAGCTTCTGACGGTCCTTCCGAACGTAGTAATCATTCCGTTTGTGCTCCTTTCGGGCAAACTCTCGGAAACAAAACACAAGATATTGGTAATCACGGCCGGCACGGTTCTGTATATAGTGGCCGGCGCGCTCTCCATCTTCTCGAATTCGTTGACGTCGCTCATCTGGCTGAGCTGTCTCCTCGGAGCCGGTTGCGGTCTGATTCTTCCCTTCTCGACAGGCCTCATCGCCGACGTGTTCACCGGTAAGTACCGCACCAAACAGATGGGTATCATCTCCGCCATCGGCAACATCGCTCTCGTGGGTGCCACCTTCGTGGTCGGTTTCCTTGCGGCCAAGAGCTGGCACCTCCCGTTCCTCGTTTACCTGATCCCGCTCGTATCGCTTGTGCTGATCCCCTTCCTTAAGAAGATTCCTGAATCCGACTACGATCAGACTTCCGCACCCGCCGCTTCGGGCGATGCGAAAGACGCTATCAAAACGGCTCCCGTTGTTGTTCCCGCAGTCGATGCTGACGGTTTCTCCACCAAGGGACAGAAGGTGTCAGGCGGATTCTATCTCGGACGTACCGTATGGCTGTTGCTCGCGTACTTCTTCTTCGTATTCGCAACTTCGGTTCCGGCTTATTACCTGCCGAACCTGATGCCTGAATACCATATGTCTACCGAAGACGTGTCGACCGTGACCTCGATCTTCTATCTGGCTATGTTCGTCATCGGTCTGGTTGTAACCGGCACAATGAAGGTTTTCCGTAAGGCAACCTTTATCCTTGCCACCGGTATGATCTTGCTCGGTTTCGCACTCTTCGTGTTCACCCGTTCGCTCCCGGTCTATATTATCGCCTCGGCCCTCGTAGGTCTCGGCAACGGTCTTGCCCAGCCTATCTTCTACACCAAGGCAACCCAGATTTGTGTCAGCCAGTCCAAGTCTACACTTGCCCTCGCATATCTTCAGGTCGCCAACTATGTGGCTATCTCGCTGGTTCCGGTTCTGATCGGTCTCTTTGAGAGCATCTTCTCGAATCACACCAACCTCTTCCCGTTCATCGTAACCGGCGTTGCCGTAGCGATTGTGCTTGTATTCACCATCATACGTGTCGATCACTTTGTCTTCGGCATCCACAAGCAATATTACGAATAACCTTCACTTACGTTTAATATCTTAATTCAAGAAGTTGTCTGAGCCGGGTCTGCTGGCATGAGTGCCCGGTTCAGTCAATTTCAAATTAATATTATGGAAAACACAAATAAACCAAAAATTCTGATCATCTACACGGGCGGGACGATCGGAATGGTAGAGACCCCTGACGGTCTTCAGCCCTTTGATTTCTCGCATCTGATGGACAATGTCCCGAAGATCGGGAAACTCGGATATGACATCAAGAGCGTGCAGTTCGCAAATCCTATAGACTCGTCGAATATGAATCCCTCCTATTGGGGACAGATCGTCAAGGATATTGCAGACAACTATGATGAGTTCGACGGCTTCGTGGTTCTTCACGGAACAGACACAATGGCCTATACCGCTTCGGCCCTCGCGTTCATGCTCCGCAACCTGCGTAAGCCGGTAGTGGTCACAGGTTCCCAGCTTCCTATCGGAGACATCCGTGAGGATGGCACGGAGAATCTTATCTCGGCAGTCGAGGTGGCCGCAGCCAAGGATGAGAACGGCGATCCGATGATTCAGGAAGTCGTCATCTCCTTCCAGGACTACATCATCCGCGGTTGTCGCGCGACTAAGTTTACATCCACCGGATTCGACGCTTTCAAGAGCTTCAATTATCCTGTCCTGGGTCAGATCGATCTGCACATCACTTACGCGGAACCCTATCTGCTCAGACACGACACGAAGCTTCCCCTGGAGCCTTTCTACGATATGGATCCCAATCTTCTCGTTCTCTGGCTCTATCCCGGAATCACCGAGGATGTCGTCCGCGCACAGCTCTCGACCCCCGGTATCAAGGCTGTCGTTCTCCGCACGTTCGGTGCGGGCAACGCACCGACAGAGAAATGGTTCCTTGACGCGATCTCGGACGCTGTCAAACGCGGTCTGATCGTCTATAACGTCACACAGTGTGCGAACGGCGGCGACGAGCAGAAGCGCTACTATACCGGCGATATGCTCTCGCAGGCAGGCGTCATCAGCGGCTACGACATCACAGCCGAGGCCGCGATCACAAAACTCATGTATCTGATCGGCAGCGGATATACCCCCGACGAGATCAAGAATTATCTTCAGGTCTCGATGGTCGGTGAACTCAGCGACTGATAGGGTAGTGCTCAGTCACTTACCTATGGATTATAGAAAACATTCGGCGCAGACTCCACTCGGGTCTGCGCCGTTTCGTTGTTTGGATAATAAGTAAAGATTGACTAACTTTGTAGTCCGGATCCATGTCCCAGTGTTTGGGAGAAGGGTTCGGAAGCTAACGCTTAAACTATTTAACCCCTTAATTTAAAATAACTTTGCAACTGAAACGATTATTTGCCGGAGCTGCCGTTTTGGCTGTTGCCGGCACATCATTCGCCGCCTCTCCCCTCAAAGGTCAGCCTATCGGAACGGCCGAATGTTTCGACTACGGAAAGAACATGAAGTCGACGACCGTCAACACCGTGGTCAATCTTTTCGACGGCGATCCCGAAACCTTTTTCGCTACTTACGAGAAAGCCTACACATGGGGCGGACTCGATCTCGGACAGCCCCACGTGATCACGCGTATCGGCTGGACCGCACGAAACATCAAGAACGGTGAGCGCGCCGTTATCCTCGGTCTCTTCGAGGGAGCCAACTCGCCTGACTTCTCCGACGCTGTGCCTATCGCCATCGTGAAGGATGGTCAGGGAGACTCCGTGATGAACTACATTGACGTCAACGTGTCGCGCGGCTTCCGCTATGTCCGCTATGTCGGCCCCAGCGGTTATCGTTGTCAGGTGGCCGAACTTGAGTTCTACGGCGAGCCCGGCGAGGGTGACGACTCCCGGTATTATCAGCTGACCAATCTCCCGACCGTATATGTCAACACGGTCAACGGCGAGATTCCCTATGACAAGGAGCACGAGATTCCCTGTACGGTCACCATCATCTCCGAAGATGGTAAAGAGGTGCTCTCAAAGAGCGCCGGTATCCGCGAGCGCGGAAACGCCAGCCGTGAATTTCCCAAGAAACCCTACCGCATCAAGTTCGAAAAGAAGACCTCCGTACTCGACGCTCCCGCAGAGGCGAAGAAATGGACCCTTCTGAACAACTATGGCGACAAGTCGCTTATGCGTAACATCCTCTCGTTCGAGACGGCCAAGATGTTGGGTGCGGATTACGTTCCCTTCTGCCGTGCGGTCGATGTCGTGCTCAACGGTGAGTACAAGGGTTGTTATCAGCTCTGCGACCAGATTGACGTGCGTGAGAACCGTGTGGACATCGACGAACTGACTCCCGAAGACAACAGCGGTGAGGCTCTGACGGGTGGCTACCTCTGCGAGATCGATGGATATGCTGACCAGGAGAAGGTATGGTTCACTACCAGCCGATATTTTCTCCCCGTGTCTTTCAAATCTCCCGACGAGGATGACATCACCCCCGAGCAGCTGAACTATATCCGCGACTACTTCAATGAAGTGGAGCGCGCGTTCCCGAGCGACAACAATCCCGAACCAATGGGTTATCCCTATCGCGATGTGTTCGACACCCCGTCGTTCATCCGCCACATGCTGACCAACGAGGTGGCCGGTAACACCGACTGCTATTGGAGCGTCTATATGATCAAGCGCCGCAACGATCCGAAGCTCTACACCGGTCCGGTCTGGGACTTCGATCTCGGATACAACAATGACTGGCGCGTATATCCGGTGACCTCACGCAGCGGCAACTCATATCTCTGGGACTGCGGAGCGGCTTCGGCTGCCGGCAACATGCGTTATCTCGCACAGCGCGTGTTCCTGAAAGATGAGTCCACGACGGCTGAGATCCTCGACATCTGGAGAGAGGCACGCCGCGCCGGTTTCTCGGCCGATTGGCTCCTCGAACTCATCGACCGTACTGCGGCCGAACTCGACGAGTCGCAGACCCTCAACTTCAAGCGTTGGCCGATTCTCAACGAGAAGGTCCACATGAATGCCGTCGCAATGGGCAGCTACGAGAGCGAGGTGGAGTTCGTGCGCAGCTATATCCGCGGACAGATCCCCCATCTCGATCAGGTGATCGGCTTCGATCCTTATTCGGATCCGATTCTCAGCGGTGTCGCGGAGAGCGCTGTGGCTATGGTCAGCTGGTATGTTGAAGGAAACCTCCTTCATGTTGATGGCGACGGCGAGATCAGCCTCTACACTCTTGATGGCCGTGCGGTCTACAACGGACCCGCTTCGACCTCCATCACCCTCCCCGCCAACGGTGTCTATATCCTCCGCAGCGGCGAGAAGAGCTGGAAGATCCTCTACTAACCCCCAACTTCTACGCATATAATAAAGAGTGTCAGATTATAATCTGACACTCTTTATTATATGCGTAGATCTATGACTTTAGGCGTAGCCGAGAAGCGAGAGAATCATGGGGGCAAGCAGGGCGGTGAGGAGGCCGTTGAGCGTCAGACCGAGAGACGAGAAAGCTCCGTATCGTTGTCCCCGTTCGAGAGCGGCGGCGGTGCCGACCGCATGGGCGGCGGTGCCGACTGAAAGGGAACCGGCAATGGGAGATTTTACCCGGCTGAGCTTGACTATCTGAAATCCTGCCATTGATCCGAAGATACCGGTGCAGACAACCACTGCGGCCGTAAGGGCCGGGATACCTCCCGTTGCGTTGGAGATCTCCATGGCGATCGGAGTAGTCACAGCCTTGGGTGCGAGCGACACGATGACTTCGTGTGACGCGCCGAAGAGTTCGGCAAAAAAGACTACGCTGATCAATCCGGCCACACAGCCGACAAGCTCGGCGATCAGAAGAGGAATCATCTGGCGGCGGATGGTCTCCATCTGGCGCCACAGGGGGACACCGAGCGCCACCACAGCCGGCTTCAGCCAGAACTCGATATACCCACCCCCTTCAGCATAATCCTCGTAGGGTATGTCAAGAAAGAGCAGAAGACATATCAGGAGCACTATGGTGACAAGAATCGGCTGAAATAACGGCAGACGTGTCTTCACTTGAATCCATTTGGCCAGCAGGAAGGTCAGAAACGTGACCGCTACGAGAGTCACGGGAGAGGTTAGCCATTCAATCATGATTTCTCGATCTCCTTTCTTTCTGACTCGACACCATCTGCGACATGATTGAGTCGGGAATCTTTTCTATGAGAACAACGGTTTCTTTTGTGAAAGAGCCGGTGGGTCCACTGATGGGCCCAGCCCGTTGTGGCGATGATTATGATGGTCGAGAGCAGGGTAGCCATCACTATCGGCCACCATTCGGCCTTGATGATGCCGAAACATTTCATCACCCCGACTCCGGCCGGAACGAAGAAGAACCCGAGATTGGCGCAAAGGAAGTCTGCCAGCGACTCGATCCAGTGTGGTTTCACTATCCGGAACCGGAGCGAGAACGCCAGCAGCAGCATGCCTATGATGCTCCCGGGGATGGGTATCTTCAGCAGCCAGACGATCAGCTCGCCGAGAGCCAGAAACAGGAACAGACAGGCGAATTGAACGAGTAGCATCCTAAATCTCAGATTACTTCGGCTTCGACTCGCAATAGACGCAACGGTAGGTGCCCGGCTTGTCGGTCGCGGGGCGGAAGAGAGACTTCACTCCCGGCTCCATGTTGGAGATGCAACGGCGGTTTGAGCAAGTGTATTCGTCGGCTACGGCATCTTCGGGAACGAGAACGGTGTTCTTGTCTTCGCGGTCTGCCCATTCAAGAAGTTTCAGAATGAGGGCCATGCGGACGAACTTGCCGTTCTCCACCTGGCGGAAATAGGCCGCGCGGGGATCTGCGTCCACGTCGACGGTGATCTCGTTCACGCGGGGCAGGGGGTGGAGGATTCGCATTTCAGGCTTGGCGGTCTTCAGTTTCTCGGCATCGAGAACGAAGCAGTCCTTCACGCGGTCATAGTCGTCTTCGTCGAGGAAACGCTCCTTTTGGACGCGGGTCATGTAGAGCACATCGAGTTCCGGCATCACCTCTTCGAGAGTGTCGACCTCGCGATAGGGAACACCGTTCAGGTCGCAGACCTCGTGTTTCATATAGTCGGGAAGACGCAGCTGCTCGGGGGCGATCAGAACCACGTTCACAGCCTCGTAGCGGGAGAGCGCCTTGATGAGGGAGTGGACGGTACGCCCGAAACGGAGGTCGCCGCAGAAGCCGATCGTGATGTTGTCGAAGCGTCCGATCTCACGCTTGATCGTGAGCAGGTCGGTGAGGGTCTGGGTCGGGTGGGCATGGGAGCCGTCGCCGGCGTTGATCACCGGGATTTTCGAGTTCATCGCCGATACGAGGGCCGCGCCCTCCTCGAAGTGGCGCATCGCGATGATGTCGGCGAAGCAGTTGATGACTTTGGTCGTGTCGGCGCACGTCTCGCCCTTGCTGACCGACGAGTTCTGTGCGTCGGAAAATCCGAGTACGTTGCCGCCGAGTTCCATCATGGCGGCGGTGAAGCTCAGACGCGTGCGTGTCGAGGGCTCGTAGAAGAGGGTCGCGAGCTTCTTGCCGTCGCAGGCGTGGGCATATTTCTTGCGGTCTGAGATTATGTCGAGAGCGAGGTCTACGATTTCTTCGGTCTCCTCGCGCGAAAGGTCGGTGGGGTCAATCAGATGCTTCATTGAATTATGTAGTTATGGGGTTTCCCGGGTTCTTGTTAAAATCTCCGGCGTTCAGTCGCGCCAGGAGGGATCGGACGGATTGTCGCGGAATTTCAGCAGACGGCCTTTGTCTTCGGGGGCGATGTATCCCTGTTCGGCTGCTACCTCCACGAGAGCGTCGAGGTTTGAGAGCGAGGTGTTCTCGACTTCGGCTGCTTTCAGGCGGTCAAGTCCTTTCTTCATACCGTAGGTGAAGATAGACACTACTCCGAGCACTTCGGCACCGGCGGCGCGGAGTGCCTCAACAACCTCGATACAGCTACCGGCGGTCGAGATGAGATCTTCGACTACAACGACTTTCTGTCCTTTTTCAAGACGGCCTTCGATCTGGTTTCCGCGACCGTGGTCCTTGGCCGAGCCGCGGACGTAGCCCATCGGCAGACCGAGCTTGTGGGCGGCGATAGCCGCGTGCGCGATGCCGGCGGTGCTGGTGCCCATGATAACCTCGGTCTGGGGATAGAGGCGTGCGATCGTGCGTGCGATGGCGCTCTCGACAATATCGCGGGCCTCGGGAGAGGTGAGGATAAGACGGTTGTCGCAATAGATGGGGCTCTGGATACCCGAAGCCCAGGTGAAAGGCTCGTCGGGACGGAGGAAGACGGCCTGTATCTTGAGAAGCTGGTTGGCTATTTCTTTCTGCATGATAATAAGGGGATGATTGGTGATGTTATTGAGCTCGTTTAAACTGAGTTCATTATCATTCGCCGACGAATTCGGCTACGCAGCGGCGGTAGGCGGCTACGGGATCCTCGGCTGCTGTGATGGGACGGCCGACAACGATATAGTCTGAGCCGATCTCGCGTGCGCGGGCCGGGGTTGTCACGCGACACTGGTCGTCGGCCTTGGCGTCGGCGAAGCGGATGCCGGGGGTTACGGTCATGAACTCGGGACCGCAGGCCTCCTTGACAAGAGCTCCTTCGAGCGGAGAGCAGACCACGCCGTCGAGGCCGGCCTCGCGTGCGTTGAGTGCGTAGCGGGCGATCGTATCGTTCATCGGGGTGTCGATCAGAAGCTCGTTCTTGAGAGTCTCGGGTGAGGTCGAGGTCAGCTGGGTGACGGCGATCAGACGCGGGCGCGAACCATCCTCGCGGGTCAGACCCTCGATGGCGGCGCGCATCATTGCCACACCGCCTCCGGCGTGGACGTTGGTCATGTCGACATCGAGAGCCGAAAGAACGCGCATGGCTTTCTTGACCGTGTTGGGGATGTCGTGGAGCTTGAGGTCGAGGAAGATCTTGTGGCCGCGGCGCTTGAGCTCGCGGACAATCTCGTTGCCGGCTCCATAATAGAGCTCCATACCGATTTTGACGAAAGGCTTGCGCTCTTCGTCCTTGAACTTGTCGAGGAAGCGGAGAGTCTCCTCGGCGTTAGGGAAATCGCATGCAATGATTACGTCGCGCATATATTTTGGGGTAATTTGGATTTCTTGAATTTGTTTTTTGTTGTCGCGGGTCAATTAAGGGTCACTCCGTTCCGGGTTCAGATTGCCAGGTCGCGGAGAGCGGTGATTCCGAGCCGTTCCATCTCGGCCGGAAGGGCCTCGATGATGTCGCGGCAGGCGTAGGGGTTGCGAAGATTCTCAGCACCGACCTGCACGGCCTTGGCGCCGGCCATCATCATTTCGATCACGTTGGCTGCCGTCGCCACACCGCCGCATCCGATCACCGGGATCGAGCATGCGTGGCTGACCTGCCAGACCATACGCAGGGCCACCGGGAAAATCGCGGGACCCGAGAAGCCTCCCATCACGTTGGCGATCACCGGTCGGCGCGTCTTGAGGTCGATTCTCATTCCGAGCATCGTGTTGATCAGGCAGAGACCGTCGGCGCCGGCCTCTTCAGCCGCGCGGGCGATAGACACGATGTCGGTCACGTTCGGGGTGAGCTTCACATAAAGGGGTTTGGTCGTCACCTTCTTGACCTCGCGGGTCACTTCGGCCACCGATTCAGGGCAGGTGCCGAAGCTCATTCCGCCGCCGTGGACGTTGGGACAGCTGACGTTGAGCTCGATGATTTCGACCTGCTCTTCCTTGTCGATCAGCGAACAGCACTCGACATACTCGTCGATAGCGAATCCGGAGATGTTGGCTATGATTGGCTTGTGGAAAGCCGCGCGCATTTTCGGGAGCTCTTCGGCTATGACCGCGTGGATTCCCGGGTTCTGCAGGCCGACCGAGTTGATCAGTCCGGCCTCGCACTCGGCCACGCGGGGAAGCGGGTTTCCGAAACGCGGTTCGCGGGTGGTGCCTTTGAACGAGATCGAGCCGAGGCAGTTGATGTCATAATACTCGGCCATTCCGTAGCCGTAGCCGAAACATCCGCTGGCCGGAATCACCGGGTTGTCGAGACGCACTCCGCTCAGCTCGACGCTGAGATCATATTTTTTGTTGTCAGACATTTATCTGGAAGTTGCTTGGAATGCTCCGACGCAGGTTGCGGCGAAGCATAAATCGCTGATTATTCGAAAATGAGTTCCTCTTTCGCAAAGACGGGGCCGTCCTTGCATATTCTCTTGGCGCCCGAGCGTGTCTTGATCGAACAGCACATGCAGACGCCGAATCCGCAGGCCATGCGTTCGTCGAGGCTGAGCTCGCCGGGACACTCCATCCCGAGGGCGAGGGCCTTGAGCATCGGCATCGGTCCGCAGGCATAGAAATATTCGGTCGGGAGGCAGTGGGCCTTGATAGCGTCGGTCACGAATCCTTTGGTTCCGGCCGATCCGTCGGCTGTGGCCACATACACTTCGGCGCCGGCCAGACGAAGCTCGTCGGCCAGCACTATGTCCTCGGCCTTGTTGAAGCCCAGAACGGCGATCGGGCTCTTTCCATTGGCCACGAGGATACGGGCGAGCAGAAGGAGGGGCGCGACGCCGATACCGCCGCCGAGAAGGAGCGGACGCTCAGCCGCGCAGTCGGGGTTGAAGCCGTTGCCGAGGCCGGTGAGGACATCGGTCACGTGACCCGGTTCCCAGCGGCTCATCTCGCGGGTGCCCTCGCCGACAACGTCATAGAGCAGTGTGATCTTGCCGTCGGCCGCGTCGCAGAGCGAGATGGGGCGGCGGAGGAAGTGGCCCTCCACCTCGAGGTTGACAAACTGGCCGGGAGCCTTGATTGACTCCGTGTCGCCCTCGAGAACCATTCTCCAGGTCTTCTCGGCCACTTTTATATTTTCGGTTACCTTGAACAGGTTGCGGATATTCATTGACTGAAAGCTTTTTATAAATTTAGAGTGCGCTTATTCTTAGAGTGTGCGTACTCTTAAAGTCCGTTGCGGCTGTAGACGATCTCGCCGTCGTGGATTGTCATCACCACTTCGCCTTGGAGTGCGAGACCTTCGAAAGGTGTCGCCTTGCCCATCGAGACGAACTCGGCGGGCTCGACCCTCCATTTGCTTTCGAGGTCGACGAGAACGAAATCGGCCGGCGATCCGGTCTCGAAGGGGTCGGGAAGCCCGAGAAGTGATCTGGGTGTGAGCGACATCCGCTCTACAAGCTTGTCGAGGGTCATCAGTCCCGGAACCACCATCGCGGTGTATGACGCTCCGAACGAGGTCTCAAGGCCTACGACTCCCATCGCGCTCTTCTCCAGTCCGCGGCTTTTTTCCTCGGCCGAATGGGGTGCGTGGTCGGTGGCGATCGCGTCCACCGTGCCGTCGATGATACCGGCGCGGAGCGCCTCGCGGTCTGCGGCCGAGCGTATCGGCGGGTTCATCTTGAAACGACCTTCCTCCTGGAGGTCGGCGTCAGTGAACCAAAGATAGTGGGGACCCGTCTCGCATGTCACTTTCACTCCGCGCGACTTGGCGTCGCGGACGAGATCGACGCTCTCCTTGGTCGAAACGTGGCAGATATGCAGACGGCATCCCGACTCTTCGGCCAGACGTATGTCGCGTTCGACCTCTTTCCATTCGCTCTCGCTGCAGATTCCCCGGTGGCCGTGTGCTGCGGCGTAGTCGCCGTCATGGATATAGCCTTTGTTGAGAAGCGACTCGACCTCACAATGGGCGGCGAGCAGGGCGCCGGTGGCGGCGATCCCTTTCATGGCTTCGGCCATCACCTGTTCCGACTGGACACCTGTCCCGTCGTCCGAGAAACCGGCAACTCTGTGGGCGAGTCCCGCGAAATCGACAGTCTCCTCGCCGAGGCGCCGGCGTGTGATCGAAGCGTAGGGGAGGACCTGAATCAGAGCGTTGTCGGAGATCAGCTTCTCCTGAACTGAGAGCGCCTCGTCTGAATCGGGCACCGGGTTGACGTTCGGCATCGTGCAGACGGTCGTGAAGCCGCCGCGGGCGGCCGCTTCGGAACCGGTCTTGATTGTCTCTTTGTACGAGTAGCCCGGTTCGCGGAAATGGACATGGAGGTCTACCAGACCGGGGAGGAGCGTCAGTCCGCGGGCGTCGATAACCGCCGCTCCTTCGGGAGCGGGCAGTGACGAGGCCATCGCGGCCACCTGGCCGTCGGCGATTATCACGTCGACCGCCTCGCCTGTGGCATAATGGCGGGCCTCCTTGATCAGAATCGTTTGTTTCATCGGGGGGATTGTCTTTGGAGTGTCCGGGATTTGGCCGGAGTCCGGCTTCATTGCGAAAAAGGCAAGCCGAAAAAGCGGCTTGCCTTTTTCAATCTTTTCAGGTCAGAGGGTTTTGAGAGACTTTTCGATGTTGGTCTCGAGGCGGTGCTGAAGGTCATCAGACGGGGCGCGTTCGAACTTGCGGCCCGTGATGTGCTCATACAGCTCGATATATCGCTCGGAAACCTCATTGCAGTACTCGGGAGTCATCTCGGGGACGGTCTCGCCGGTGCGGCCCATGAAGCCGTTGGCGATCAGCCACTGGCGCACGAACTCTTTCGACAGCTGACGCTGTTCCTCGCCCTTTTCGAAGCGCTCCTGATAGCCGTCGGCATAGAAGTAGCGCGAAGAGTCGGGGGTGTGGATCTCGTCGATGAGGATCACCTTGCCGTCATGGAGACCGAACTCATATTTGGTGTCGACGAGGATGAGTCCGCGTTCGGCTGCCATTTCCGAACCGCGTTTGAAGAGGGCCAGCGCATATTCCTCAACCTGTTTGTAAACCTCTTCGGGGACGATTCCGCGTGCGATGATTTCCTCGCGCGAGATATTCTCGTCGTGGCCGGCGTCGGCCTTGGTTGTCGGGGTGAGGATGGGGTGGGGAAGCTTCTCGTTCTCGCGCAGGCCGTCGGGGAGGCGGACGCCGCAGATTTCGCGGGCGCCGGCCTTATAGTCGCGCCATGCGGAACCGGCCAGATAGCCGCGGACGATCATTTCGATCTTGAGAGGCTCACATTTGATGCCGATGGTGACCATCGGATCGGGAACAGCCAGTTTCCAGTTGGGGACGATATCGGAAGTTGCATCCAGGAAATACTCTGCGATCTGGTTGAGCACCTGACCCTTGAAGGGGATTCCCTTCGGGAGGACGACATCGAAAGCCGAGATGCGGTCGGTAGCGACCATAACCATCAGACGGTCATCAATATCATACACGTCGCGCACCTTGCCGTGGTAGAGCGAACGCTGGTTATCGAACTTGAAATCTGTTTGGGAGAGAGTAGCCGGCTGGCTTGCAGGATTTGCTTCCATAAGAATACTGGCGTGTTAGGGATAGTTTTCACCTGCAAAATTACGAAACATTTGCGTAATACGGAAATTAAATGCCCGTCAATTATTCTCAGATCATATCCGTGCGGTTTCTATCGTATACCGTAGACCGTGCCTCGGCCCTGACACCGCGAGCATTTGCCGGTGCGGCGTCCGCCTTCTATAAGACAATTCGGACATTCTGCTGAAAATCCGGATCCTGATGTGTAGACTCCGTGTCCGTTACATGTCGGGCATATACCGCGACCGTGACATATGTGACATTGCTTGTCTCCATATTTATCAAAATAGCTGTTATTCGACCCACTGTTACTTGTTGTGGTTGATGGCGTATCGTAGCTTCCTGAATCTTCATACTGACTCATCGCCATCGCCTGCGCTTTAAGCATCCGGAACTCCTCAAGCGATATGTCTTCACCACTCCATCGAAGACTATTCTGCCGAAACATCTCGTACTCTTCCAGTTCCTGACGTTGGACATCGTTGACTGTCTTGGCCATCAGAGCCTGATATACATTCCGGTAATCCTGTTCCTGACGTTGGACGTCATTGATTGTCTTGAACATCAGAGCCTGATATACATTTTGGTAATCTCCGCCCGGAGTAGATGATCCGCCTGACGATGATTTGGAAAAATTTTCGGCTTGTTTCACCTGAGCGTAGGTATTTAAAGCGACAAGGCCTGCCTGCGCGATGCCTTGAAAAATCTGCCCCCACAATTGTCCACGCTCCTCTTTCTTACGTTCCCATGCCTGATAGGATTGCTGTGCCATATCTGTGGCGTCGGGATAAAGCGAGTACGTGTCGAGGGCAGCGACATGGGTGAAATCCTCACCGGCCTTTTTGAATTTCCCCGAGTTGTAGTTTGTGATGCCCCTCATGTAATATCCGGTCAGGGTGTCCTCTGTTTTCAGGATCTGATCGAGGACTTTACCGGCTTTCTTCCACGCTTCGGCTTTTATCAGAGATTCGGCTTCACTATACATTGGATTTGAGGAGACAAGCCGGTTTTCATACCTGAAACTTCTCTCGGGAAAAACCGGTATCAATATCTCCATTCCGGTGGCGAGTTCGGTCAAATTCGGGTTTAGACACTCCAGTTCCCAGACTTCAACTCCCGATCGGGCCGCCAGAAACTCCAAGGTCTCACCGCGTTCGACTATGTGCGGTTCGATTTTTCCGTGTTCTTTTTCTATAGACTCTATGGCCATACCGCGTACGAGATTTTCCATCTCTATCACGTCCGTGATATGAGCACTGCTCTCTGCCGATACTTCTTGTCCGAGGAGAGTGAAGAGGATGAACGCAAGAATCGGTATAATTTCGGTGGCGGTTCGGTTTGTTTTCATGAGAGGGTCAGTTTGTCTGGATAACCAGATAGTTTGATATACGCCAGAATTCGGCCGGATTAGTGATTCGGAGCAAATAGTGATTTTTGCCGTTTGATGTCAGTTCGTAGGCGCTTGCGGGCATTGAGGTGAGGATTCGCGGACGCTTGGCTTCAAACTCAAGCTCGGTGAACGTGCGGATATCAACCTTAGAGAATTTCGATCGGTCGAGGGCGTTCTGGGCTACGATCTTCCCCTTTTTGACAATTCCCGACTTCTCAAGGGTCTTTTTATCTCCCACCTTGACATAACATTGGTTAAGCATCGCGTCCTGACGTTTCAAGGCTTCGGTCTGAGAGGCATTGCGGCGGTCGAGCTCCTCTATCGCACGAGCTTGCGATCCCACCTGGTTTTTCAGTTGGGCGATATCGACATTTTTCTGTTCGAGTTGTTTTTTGAGCGAGGCGATTTCCCGGTCTTTCTCGCTCAGTTGAGCTTTGAACCGGTCTATTGTGCGTTTCAGATTTTCGTCCTCACCGTCTTGTTCTTCAGAAACGGCCAGCTTTTTCTCAAGGTCGGCGATCCGTTGTTTCTGGTACTCTATCAGTTTTGAGAGATTGTCTATATTCCTGAGTGCATCGTCGCGGTTCGGAGCCCCCTCGTTTTTAGATGAGATGAAAATCAGGTCTTCTCCGCGGGCTATCGAGTCGAGTCCGTTGTTGACGGCTGTAAGAACGTCGTCAAGGTTCTTCATCCGGCGTTCCTGACGTTCGGTCGTGAGTCGCAAGGAGTCACGTTCGGATATGATGCGTGCCACCTCATCGGTCGACTGGCCACAGCCGGTGATGAGATTGATAAGGAAAAGACAAAGAACAGTTGATATAGGAAAGAACCGTTTCATTACTCAATAGGTTGTTGAATCATATATTCCTGCCCGACCTTCAGACGGGAGTTGGAGCGGATGTGTGACTCCACATCGTTCCAATCGCGAAGATCTTCGATTTTTACATTATATTGTGAGGCTATGGACGAAAGCGTGTCTCCGGCCTTCACGGTGTGGAATATCACCTTGAATCGCGGGTCGGTCGAAACGTTTCGTAGGGAGGCGTCTGCTGTCGGTGGCGTCGGGGCGCTCATGTCGTTAATGACATCCTTGGAGCCGTCCGAATACTTGATCATGAATACTTCGGGTGTGGCCACGGTGACAGTCGCCGACTTGGCCTTTTTGGACTCCTTTGAGGTCCGGAAAGAAATCGTCTCGGCATCAAAAGTGAGGTCCCATGCCGGAATTTCCTTACCCTCCTTTAGATAAATTATGTCGGCTGACTTGTCCAGCTTCTGGTTTTCGCCCGAGACGCGTTTGCCGTCTTCCTTGAAATAGATGTTTCCCCGCTCCTTATATTTGATCATATAGACATCAGACGGAGCGAGAGTCGCCTGTTTGGCCTCCTTCGAAAAGAGCCCTCCTTTTTTAGACTCGACGACGACAGCGTTTTGACTTGCCTGTGTAACTTTCCCCTCACACTCCTCGCCCGAACGAAGAATAATGAGGTCCTGAGCAACCGCATAAGAGCATGTCAATAACAAGAGCGAAAAAAACAAAAAACGTTTCATGAAGATTTACGATAAATATATATGTCTGATATCAGTTATATAGGTTATCCCTTCCCGGTTCTATCCGGGGAAAAGCAGGATAGGGGTGCCTCGCGTCGAGGACGATGCGGGAATATGGATCCCCGGAAATTGAGACGACTACAAATTGCTGTTGGAGCCCTTCCCTGCGTCATCTCCCGTGATTCTCTGCCTTATTCGTCTGCGACGCGAGGCACTTATGGTCAGTTGTGGACAGATAGTTTCTCGGTCAGATTACCCTGGTGGATGATATAGATACCCGGAGAGAGTGAGTCAAAATCTGTGTGCACCTTAGCTCCGGCAAAAGTGAAGACTTCGTATGGCTCCGAATAGTTTATTCCGGTCGGGCAGGCCCCGATCTCCTCAACCTCGGCTGAGTCTATCTCCAGGATTTTTTCAAAATAATATTTCCAGTCCGATGATTCGTAGGCCTCAACGGATCCTTTCGGTACATATAAAAATTCAGTTTTTGAATCTATATCCAATGGGAAAGAGGAATCAGTAATAATAGCAGGAACCGGATTATTAGCAATTACACGGTTCAACTTATAACAATTATAAAAAGCTCCGCTGCCTATTTCATTCAATCCCTCAGGTAAGGAAACGGAAGTCAGATTGGAACAATCCCCGAAACAGAATCCTTCTATTTCTGTTACATTTTGGGGAATCGTAATGGATGTCAAACCTTTACAATTTCGGAAAGCGTCATCCCTAATTATCTTTAATCCCTCAGGTAAGTATACGGAAGACAGGTTGTAACAACACCAGAAACACGCAAATCCTATTTCTGTCAGATCTTCAGGAAATGTGATGGATGAAAGGTTTATACAATCTCTGAAAACTTCGTTTTCAAGTTTATTTAATCCTTCAGGCAAGGATACGGAAGATAGATTCTCACAATCCTGGAAACAACCATCTCCTATCCTTTTTACCCCATTTGGAATTGTGACGGATTTCAAGCTTTTACATTCTGCAAATGCGGCGCAATCTAAAAATGTAACTGCATAACTTTGTCCTTTATAGGAGACGTTTGAGGGGATAATTACTGTTTCGATGGCTGTGCTTTCAAGAGTACTAACAGCGGCAGTGTGGTAATCATCATCCAGATCGTAACTTAGATCACCGATAACAATGCCGTAATGGACTTCGGCATTGGCTGTCAGAGTAGTGATGAATATGCTCATCACTACGAGCAGCCATAAATGGATTTTTTTCATGTAATGTTGGTTTTATATTCAGTATAGTTGTGAAGGAAAGGTTCTCTCCTGTTATGTGCGTGTCTTACGCGGTACGGATTCATAATCGAGATGATGAATTATGCGGAGACATCGCTTGTTGACGCCCGAAGCATCGCGAAGCGATGTCCCTGCATCTGTCAATTATGAAACTGCCGGGGATTTAGCGGCGGCGCAGAGCGCGGCGCGCGCGGAGACCTTTGCGGGCTGATTTGGATGCGGGGCGATACTGGGGAGCTTTGTCCCAGCTGCTACCACCGCCATTACCACCGCCTACGTTTCCGCTGTTGTCGTCGTTCTGCGGAGGTCTTTGCCCGAAGAACTCGTAGGTGTAATTAGTGGTGTAGGTGCTATAATCGGTCTGCTCAATCTCAGATGCGATCGTGCCGTCTGTGTTCATATCGTATGTATAGCGACTTGTCCTCGAGTATGAATCAGTTTGGTTTCCGTTTATATCGAATTCCTTATTTGTATAAATCACCAGCGCGGGAAGACGGTTAGGAGCGGCTCCAAACAGTCCGCAGAGATAGAGTTCTTCGCCATAGTCGGAAAAGTCATACCCCTCCGAGAGAAATTTGGTGTACTGTCGGAGCGAGTTTTCCTGACTGCTTTGGATGGTAAATGTACCTTCTTCGCTGTAGTAATCTCCCTCGGCTTCGGGATAATCCCAATCGTCTACCCAAGCTTTGAATACGATCTTTGTCAGACTTCCGTTTTCCCAGGTGTAATCACAGCTGTACTTGTCAGTAATGTAGTTAGTGACACCTGTGTCGGGATACGTGAAGTTCACCTTTGAGGTTGCTTCTACCTTTGACAGTCTGTTGTCAGATGTGTAGGTGAACTGGTAGGTGGTAGTGCCGTTTTCGATTTCGTCACCTTGGTTCTCTGACCAGCTTTCGGTCATGCTGCTAATGCAGCCGTTTGCGTTGAGGGTGAAATTGTAGGTGTCGTATTTGTCCGTGATCGTTCCGGCAGAATAGTCGATGATGGCCCAGTCGCCATATCTGTTTATGCCGGTAACACGTCCCGACTCGTTGTAGATGAACTCGTCGCTTCCGAGTTTCGAGAGGACCACCTTATAGCCGGTGGGGAGGGTGTAGACGCACGAGGGGGTAGCTGTTGAGGGATTGGTCGGCTCGTTCGGATCGATGGTGGTAGGATCATCGGGCTTATTCTTGTCGTCGTCCTTGTCGCAGGCTGTGAAAGCGGTGGCGACAGCGGCGAACATCAGGACGTAGATTAGTTTGCGGTATAATTTCTTCATTTTAGTGTGTGGTTTAGCGTCAAGGGTTACCGGATTTCCGGTTACCCTCGACACATAAGACTGTACGGTTGATTATTTACGCTTATAAGAGCGAGTGCCAATGAGAAGAGTGTTGCCGGTCTGTTGTGCTTCCCATTTGATCATATTGTTGTCGTCATCATCGACAATGGTGATATTCAATGTACCGTTCTGCTGAGTCAGTACGGTGTAGTGGAAATTGTACATTGACGAGTTGGTAGCGCCGGTGCTTGCTTTCTCCTCAGTCTGGCGATAGCCTGTGCCGTTAGCCTTGAAGCAGAGTGTCATGGTCTTTGTCCAGGTAACTGAGCCTTGGGTTTCGGTCTCCGTGCTTACCCATGTGCCGACGATGTTACCCGTAGTGGGCGATTTGGGATCGTCATCATTGCTACAGCTGACGAAAGCCATGGATGCAGAGATGAGCATCACCAGGGCAAAGAAGTACTTGAAGAATTTCTTCATAATGTGATGTGGTTTTGTGTACTTCCGGCTCATCTTGTAAGTACTTGGTTGTGAAATAATTGTATGCAAAAAAAGCGTGAGAGCCGTACTTGTTGCCCGTCCCGCTATCAGAGGCTCTGGTAATGCCCGGTGGAGTAGAACGGACAACGCAGAAGCCTCACGCGCAATATGCCAACAACAAACCGGTACGCTCGCGCGTACGGATTGCTGATAGAATGCATATCCACATAAGCTGTCAGTCGCTGTCTCATCCTTGACTCCACATGAAATTTACCAGATTTCTGATAGCCAAGAAAGAGCGTCGAGTAACGCTTTTCGATTATGTCTGCAGACCCTCCCGCTTGCCCTGACCGGGCTTCCGCAAACGGTCTGCGTCTGCAAAGTTACGACAAGTTTCTGAATTTTCAAAAAATCACAAGTCTCAAGACCCCATTTTAACAAAAAAAGTCCGGTTCCGTTGTGACGGAACCGGACTCGGGAGTTTATCAGGTATGGGGGATTTTTAGCGGATACGGACTTTGGTCACGTTGCGACCCTGGCGCATGATGTAGAATCCGGCGGTGGGGTTCTCTACCTTGACACCCTGAAGGTTATAGAACTCGATCGGGGCGTCTTCGTCGGCATCGATGAAGGAGACGGAGGTGTAGAAGCCCGACTCTTCGAAGCCACGGTTGCCGGTGCCTTTGTAGATCATGTTGTCCTGAACATTCGTGATGTCGTTGGTCTGGTCACCGCCGCCGTTGTTGAATACGAGGCCGGTGGTGCCGGTCGGAACGGTGTATGACCAGAGGTTTGCGTAGGCCGTGTTGTTGACACGCTCCATCTCGGCTCCGGGCCATTCTGACGAGGAGGCGCCACCCCAGTAGTGGACAAGGACGTTGCTCCAGTTGGTGATCACGTTGTCGTAGAAGATACGGAGGCCTTCGAGGACAACCTCCTCGCGTTTGGTGAAAGTTACGGATCCGGTCTTGGTTTCGTTTCCGTCAGTGGCGCTCCAGGTGACTGTCACGCTTTCGCCGTCGGCCATATTGTTACCGAGGGTGAATGTGGTGCCGTCGGCAGGAATGTTGATCTGGTTGCCGTTTCCGATCTTATACCAGGCTGAAGTAGCGTTGACGTACTTCACGTCGACGTCGAGGGTACCGCTGAATGAACCGCCGTTGGGCGAAAAGCGGACTGCGGGAACCGGAGTAACGTTCACGTCAACCGGAGTAGCGTTGGAACCGCCGTCATATTCGTAGTAGACATCTTCGGTGATGCCTTCGATGTCGCCTGTCTGCGCGGATCCGTTACTGAAGATTACGTTGACGGCGTCGAGATCGTCAAATGTATAGTAGTAGAACGTGCGTCCGTCAACTACAGTTGTCTCCGAAAGCTTGGTGCCGGGCCATGCGCCGCAGGGCGTTACAGACTTCCCTTCGGAATTGGTTCCCCAGGCATAGAGGTTGGGGGCGACGGGAGCGTTCACATATACAGTGATGGTCGCGAACGGATCGACCTTCTTATAGGTCGCCGAGCCGTTGTAGCTCTCGCCTTCGGCATCCTTAACGCTCCAGGTTACTGTCACGCTCTGGCCATAGTCGAGGTCCTTGCCGATGGTGAATTCCGAGCTCTTGCCCGGAGTCAGAGTCACCTGAGCGGCTGAACCCACCTTATACCAGCCGGAAACAGCCGAGCTGTTGAGGGTGGCGGTGACGGTCAGGGTCTCTGTCTTGAATGAGCCTCCGGCAGGCGAGAGGGTTAGGCCGGCCATAGGTTCGGCATCTGCGGAAGTGTAGAACTCGGTTGTGCCGGGGTCGGTGAAGCTTACTTTGCCGCCGTGGGCAACGGGTGAAGAGGCGTAGATGAACTTGCCGTCATCGCCGATCTTGCCACCCTTCCAGTCCTTGACGAGGACGCGGAGCTGACCCTTGGTCTTGGGGGCGTCGACGGTGATCTTGCCGCTCGACGCTGTGTAGGAGGTACCGGTCACGAGGTCCACGTATGTGCCTGCGGGAACATTGGTGAATGTCGCACCGCCGTTGATGGCCACCAGAGCGTATGAATCTTTGGTGGCACGCTTGAAGGCCCAGCCGCCGTTGGCGGTACAGCCATCGAATGTGTATTGGCCGCGGCGAAGAGCCGGAACGGCTGCGCGGATCTTGTTGAGGCGAATGATATGCTGAGAAAGGTCGCCGTTGAGGGTCTTGGCCATATTGCCGGTGGCGCCTGAGTAAACGCCGAAGTCGGTGGTGTTGACAGAGCCTTCGAGATAATGTCCGAAGTATGCTCGGCCTGACTCCTTGACGGGCATATCCGTACCGCCGGCATCCACCTTACATCCCTTCTGGAACTCCACTTCCGAGCCGTAGTAGATACAGGGAATTCCGCGGAAGGTGAACATCAGAGCGAGGTTCTCGGCCCACTGCTCGGTGCCGCCGTTGAAGCGGGTCCCGTCGTTCGGACCGGGGCAGTAGTCGTGGGAGTCGACATAAACGACATTGTATGAGGCGTCGTTGTAGTACTTGTCTCCTTTCTTGGCGACGTCGACGGCGGCTGCCGCGTTGTTGAAGTTATAGTGCATCGGGAAGTCGATGATCGAGAATCCTGAATACTGGGAATAGTCGGGCTCGTGCCACTGGCTGTTCTTCAGGAAGACATTCTCCGAAGTGGGCTGTGAAGAGGGTTCCGCCTCGCAGAGCGCCATGTTGCCGTATCGGGTGTCATCGCCCTCCTTGATGAAGATGTTGTCCCAGAAAGATGCGTCCTTGTTCCATGCGTTCACGCTTGCAGCCGGTGACTTCCACGTGTAGAAGTAGGAGGAAAGATTGGGCTGGTCGCGATAGGTCACTTCGCTGAAGCGGGCGCAGCACTCACCGAACATGAAGAAGGGGCAGCCGTTCAGACGCTTGCTCTTGTTCTTCTCGGCGATTTCGAGGAACTGCGGAATGAACTGTGTGTTGAAGGTCAGGCGCGAGATGTGGCCGGTCGTGTCGATACGGAAACCGTCGACGCCCATCTCGATGAACTTGCCATAGCACTTCACGAGATATTCGGCCACGGCAGGGTTTTCGGTGTTGAGGTCTACGCAGTCGCCTGCGATCTGACCCCACCAGCGCGAGGGTTCGTCCCAGTTCCAGGCGGTAGCAACGTGGTGCCAGTAGTTGTGGTTGTCATGGTTCTGACCGTCCGTATTCTTCAGATATTTGAAGCGGGTAGGATATTGCTGGGTGTTGGGATCGAGCTTCCAGTAAGACTGACCGCCGAGTTTTTCCTGATCGGGAATCAGCGAAGCCTCCACCGACGCCTGGTTGCGGATATTCTGAGAGCGATCGAAGAGGTGGGCGAAATGGTCCTCACCGAAATTACTCGTATGGTTGAGGACGATATCGAGAATGACCTTCATTCCCTTTTTGTGGGCGGCGTCAATGAGAGACTGGAAAGTCACATCTTCCGATGATCCCCAACTCTTCCGGCTTTCATAGCGGAGATCGACGCGCGAGAAGTCCATCGCGTGATAGCCGTGGAAGTCGGTGCCCGAGGCGTTCTGAACGACCGGAGTGATCCAGATGGCAGTGAAGCCGAGCGCCTTGATGTAATCGAGTTTCTCAATCAGGCCCTTGAAATCGCCACGCCAGTCGGGGTCATTGTTGGCGATCTGGACGCTCTGGCGGTCCCATCCGCAGACATTGTTTTTGGGATCACCGTCATAGAAACGGGTCGTCATCGCGAAGTAGATTGTCTCATCGCGAAAGTCGGCACGGTCGCCTACAAAGGTTGCGGCCGACATAGAGGAGAATCCGGCAAGCGCCAAGGCACCGGCCGTCAGGATTCGTGAGAATCTGTTCATAAATCAGATTACAGATAAAGTTAGGTATATTAGGTATTATATAGTAGCGATAGTGTTAGATTGTGAGGCAGGAGGTGGAGCAAGCGCAATGGCCTTTAGCACCCTTGTCCGAAATCGACGGCAAATTTACATAAAACTTCAACATGATTTTTAAGTTATGTTGTAAAACATATTTCAATAATGATAAAACTTTTCAATCCCTTTTGCAAACTCTCTGAAAATTCGTAATTTTGGAGACAAAACGGAGACCGGAGCGCTTTGGATCGTGCTTTGAACCGCGCGGTACCGGGGACAAACGGGGGAAGCTTGGGGGGCGCGTTTGCGCGGAGCCCGAAGCGCAGGGGGATTTAAATTTGCGGATATGAAACGGTTGCTGTTTTTGATATTGGGGTGCTTTGGCGCTGTGGTCTTCGGATGGGGTGAAAATCCTTGTCTGAAGCAGTTGGATCGTGTGCTGACCGGCGATTTTGTTTCGGTCAAGGAACATCGTCTTGATTCTTTGAAACGTCTCGAAGGAATCGTTGGTCTCGAAGGAATCATTGGTATGGATGGCTCGCGGGGCTCCGGAGGGGAACGAGGAGAGGTTGTCGGTGCGCGCGGGGCCGTGGGTGGGCCCGGTAAGGATATCGGGCGTTGGGATCTGTATCATCGGCTGGCCGGAGAATACGCGAGCTTCAATACCGATTCCGCGTTGCGATATAACCGGATGGCACGAGCGGTCGCTTCGTCCGGAGCCGAGCGGATGCGGTCTGACATTCAGCTTGCGTCGCTCTACAACTCGTCGAAGATGATGTATAAGGAGGCGAATGACCTCTTCTCCGCGATCAAAGCTGACTCGGCAGACCGCAGGACCAAATGTGATTATTTCATCTTGGGCGTACAGCTTTTCCGTAACCTTGAATCTTTGGCTCCGGACGATTCGCTGAGGCGTGTATATACGCGGCGCAAACAGGCTTTTCGTGATTCGGTGATGGCTCTGGTCCCCGACGAAAAATTTATTAGAGCCAACGAGCTATTGGACGCCGGTCGATCGGCCGAGGTGTTTGAACTTTTCCGTTCGGACATGTCCGACAAAGGTTATAGCAGGGCGAACGGTGCGATGTATCATATACTCGCGCGTGCGAGCCGGCAGACGGGAGATCGGGAAATGGAGAAAGAGTATCTCGCGATGGCCGCTAAAGCCGATATTGAGAATGGTGTGAGGGAATATCTCGCCCTGCCTCAACTCGCATTGCTACTTTATGAAGAGGGGGATGTGGACCGGGCGTACAGGTACATGCGCCGTTCGATAGAGGATGCGAAGGCGTGTAACGCACCGGTCAGGCTTTTCGATATGACCGAGGCAATACCGGTGATCTCGGAGGCCTATGCCGTACGACAGCGGTCATTGAGGACGAGTGTCACGCTTCTTTTGGTGCTGGTCTGTATTCTGCTTGCAGGTGTGGTAGTATCGCTTCAGTTTGTAAGACGGCGCAACCGCCAGCTATCGCGTGCCCGAGAGAAACTTGAGGAAAGTAACCACCGGCTCGCAGTCGCCGGAACGGTAAGAGAAAAATATGTCAGACGGTTCATGTATCTCAGTCGCGAGTATCTTGAAAAGCTCGACGGTTATCGCTCACACCTCTTTAAGATCGGATCGACAAGGAATCTGGACAAACTTCTCGACGCCATACGCTCCGCCGACATTGTTGAGCGCTCTGCCGACACATTCTATGCGAGCTTCGATCAGGCTTTCCTCGAACTCTATCCGGACTTTGTCGATGAGTTCAACTCCTTTATGCGTCCTGAAGAGAGAATCATGCTCAAGGAGGAGGGAATCCTCAACACCGAACTGAGAATTTTTGCGCTTATGAAACTCGGGATCACAGAGAGCGCGGAGATAGCCCGTTTTCTCCACTGTTCCCAATCGACGGTCTACAATTATCGGACACGCTATCGGGCAAAGGCGCTCGACAAGGACGCATTTGTGGCCTTTTTCTTTGGTGAAAACCCTCAATCAACCCCTACAAATTAGAAATTAATTATTTTGCCAAATATTTGTGGCATAGAATATTGTCTATAATGATCCCCCTACATTAAGACTCCATTTACCCTTACAGGACCGGAGGTTGTGCTAAATTTGTCGCACACTTCTTCCGCAACCGGAAGAGGATGGTGAACGATAACAATCAAACTGACATAACCATGAACAGCTTACGCACAACTTTTCTGATCGGAGCCGTCGCGGTGGCTTTTGCCGCCGGAGCCGTATCTCCGCTGTCGGTCAACCCTGCCGGACCGACTGTCAGCGAGGATTTCAATTCCATGTGGAATCCCGCAACCGGTGAGGCGTTGCTGACCCTCCCAGAAGGATGGGCAATCGACCGCAACCTGACCGCTCCGCGCACTGTCGGCAAATGGGCCGACGCCTCAGCCACGGTGATGTATGACGGAGGTGTCTCAATCGCCTCCAACGCAAAGAACGGAACATGGAACTTCGGATCGTCGGCCGACAATACGGACCGCGCGATCGGTGGCCTGACCACGACGGTCGCCAACGGAACGCGCGGAGTATCGCTGATGACCGCGCTGACCAACGCCGGCGATCTCCCGATCGACCGTCTTTCCATTTCCTATGATATCGAAAAATATCGCAACGGAGCAAATGCGGCCGGCTTCGCAGTCCAGCTTTACTATTCGCTCGACGGCGAACAGTGGACAAGCGCCGGCGACAGCTTCCGCACATTCTTCACCGCGGACAGCGAGACTAACGGCGCCCCGGTCGTGCCCATCTCCGTAACCGAGGTGTCTGACAAATGGCTTCTGGCCGACGTCGCTCCCGGAGAGACGATCTATCTCGCCTGGAATATCTCGGTGGCAACCGGAAGCACACCCGACAAGGCTCCCGGTCTGGCGATTGACGACATAGTTATCACCGCCTCCTATGCCAATCCCGACGCAAAATACCTTTATGTCGAGAATGCGCTCAAGGCAAGAAAACTGAGCGTCTGGTCTTCGACCGACGACTTCTACGGTCCCCAACCGGGTGCCGACTCCGAACTGACCAAGATAGTGAACGGCGTGAGCTATGCCGTATGGGAGCTTCCCGCCTCGCGTCCAGTGAATATCACTCTGTTTGCCGACAACGAGGCCTATGGTCCCGAGACAGTAACAGACGATACCGATGTTTATTACTCGCTCTCGCCCTCCGGTTTCGAGCGTATCTCCAACCCCGGTGAGTATACAGGCTGGGTTGATCCCANCCGTCCTCCCTTTGTGTCGTCCGGTATCTATCTTCGCGGCGAAGTAAACTCATGGGGCGCAGACTCCGACTGGGAATTCTCGAAAGAGAGCGAGAATACATACGTGCTCTATGANAAGACCGTNAGCGGTCAGTTCAAAATCGCAGATGCGGGGTGGAATTCCTCGTGCAANTACGGCTCGAACGGCACCAATATATNNGTTGACACNCCCTATACGCTCCTCNGNGGTACGGATGACAATATCTCCTGCGGAGCCTATGTCTTCGAGTGTAAGCGCGTGGTGCTGACTATTGTCAACGGTTCCGCCATGCTTCTTCTCGAAGCGGACGACGATGACGCCGGCCTTACCTCCGTCTATGTNTACGGCGACTTCAACAGCTGGAACTACATGTCGACNGACGGNGAGCTGAAACTCGACGAGGCCGACAATCTCTTCAAAGGACAGATCTCCATGAAAGCCGGTGCCGACGGCCTCTCTCATTGGCGAATCTACCAGCGTCCCGGAATGGGAGGCGCATGGGGCCTCGATGAAGACGCGACCTTATCCTCGACAGAGGGTAAGCTTGTCAAAGGTTCGACCGGCAACGCTGCTGTCGCTCCCGGAACCTACAGCTTCACTTTCTCGCTCGAAGACGGCGCCTATACGCTCACTCCNATTGAATCTCAGCCCGCGGTGATGACTCTCGACCCNGCGTNTGTNATNCTCACNCCCGAGAANCCCGCCTCGATCAAGGTNCTCTCGCTCAACAACAGNCTTATNCATTATAACGATCAGAACTTCGTCTTCAATGACATTGCGCGCGAAGCCGGAGTNGACGCCTCATGGACNAAGCACACCAATCTCGGNAAGCCTCTCAGCTACCACTGGGAAGAGGGTGACGGCCTTGCGGCAGACGGCACTCCGGGNGCGAAGATGATGGTNCGNTCCGACGCCTGGTCCCACATCATNCTTCAGGANCAGAGCTCNCTTCCGCGAACCAATCCCGAAACGTTCAGAAACAATGTGGCGCAGTGGATGGAATATATACGTCAGTACTGTCCCAACCCCAACGCGGTGGTGATCATCCCTGTAAACTGGGCCTACAGCAGTGACTGGAGNAANTTCTCGGCCTACAACGACCGTTTCCTCGAAGTTTATTCTGAGGTNGCTTCCGAACTCGGAGCCGTGGTTGTGCCTGTCGCAAAGGCATACGANAACGCTTTCCNCAAAGAGGGTACCGACGAGCTCGGAACCTGGTTCTCCGACGACCGTCATCCCACACTTAAGGCTACATACATGGCAGCATGTATGGAATATGGCGCCATCACCGGTGCGGATCCCGAACTGATCACATACGTTCCCGCAGGCCTCTCAGCTGACGAGGCTNCCAAGATGAGAAGCTANGCTTCGGAAGCACTCAAGGGTTACACCAATNCTATTGACCATCTNGCAGGAACCGTGCGCTTCANNGCNCGCATCTNCGANGACTTCGGAATCGAGATGCCTGCCGGAGATATTGTCTACAGCATTGACGGCGGCGGTACAATCTCACCCGAGGGTGTGTTTGTATCCGACGGCACACGCGGCACTTTCACCGTGACCGCCACCAACGGAAAGGCACGCGCCTCCGAGTTCACCAAGACCGCTACTGTCACTGTAGCTGATCACTCAACAGAGGTTGTGACNTATCCCTCGATCAAGCTCGATGCCGACAACCTGACAGCNGACGAGAACTTTGACTCACTCGGTCTCTCGGCCGAGGCTCAGCTNCCCGACGCATGGAGAATTGATCGCCAGACTGTCGGTACCCGAACNCTCGGAACCTACGCCACCGCGCTCGACAAGACNGCNNANGNNGGCGGNACCTCNNTNCCCGCCAATGCGAAGAACGGTCTCTGGAACTTCGGAGCCGACGGAAGCACCGACCGTGCTCCCGGTGGCCTCACTACCGGAGTGGCCGACGGAACAAGAGCCGTCAANCTCTATACCCANATNGCCAACGNAGGTCGCAAGCCCCTCGAGAAGGTGGATGTCACCTATGACATCGAGAAGTATCGCAANGGCAACAACGCCGCCGGCTTCGCCGTTCAGCTCTACTACTCTTATGACGGCCGCAACTGGACCAACGCCGGTCAGGACTTCTATACCTATTTTGCTCCCGACGCTGCTACCGAAGGATATGCTGTNGCNCCCGGAGAGGTGGTGGAGGTGACTGGTACGCTTCCCGTCTCGCTCGGCGCAGGAATGGATATNTATCTCGCATGGAATATCTCGGTCGCATCGGGTGACGCCGCNCAGGGAGCAATGGCCCTNGCCATCGACAATGTGCGCCTTGAAGGNCATCTTCCCGAGGTCCCCGAAACCATATATAAGATCTATGTGGATAACGGCACTACATGGGACGCCATCGGTCTCTACGCATGGGGTGATGCCGAAATCTTCGGTGTCTGGCCCGGACAGGCNCCNATCGACGAAGTCGAAATCGGCGGAGTTCAGTACCAGGTATTCGGTNTGAATGTTCAGGGNGGTTCCTACAANCTGATCTTCAACAACTGGAACAACAACAAACAGCTTCCCGACGTCAATATCACNGCNGANCGNGACCATTGGTTCCGNATCAATGANNANGAGGCANTCGAGATCCCCGCGACGTCGGTAGAGACAGTAACAGCAGACCGCGCGAAGATTCTTGTGAACGGTCGCANTATCCACACCGCTACCGCNTCACCGATAAAGGTATTTTCGACCGACGGCAGACTGGTNNCCTCCGGATTCGGTCCCGAGATGACNNTTCCTGAAATTGCTTCAGGCCTCTATATCGTANTCGCTGATAANGACAGCATCAAAATCAGTATCCGCTNAGATACCCGCTGAAATAACTGACGCATCACATCGCGACAATCCCCCACAGTAATAGAAAAACGGTTGGCAAGCAAAAACTTGCCANCCGTTTTATCTATTTATANCGTTAAGGAACTTGNCCGAGGAGGGTATTGGCGCTTTGGGCTTGGAGCCTCTCGGAAGACGCGGTTANGGGTTGGGGGTGGTGGCGGCGAGGGCGCGGGTGATTTGGTCGAGATAGCGGGTGGCGATGGTGGGGNCGGCGAAGCGGGAGAGGACGTCGGCGTGGAGGGCGGCGGCGAGGTCTGGGGTCCAGCGGTCAAGCGCTTTGGCGATGTTATCGGCGAACAGGGGGGCGCTCTGCTGCGGATCCGTGGCGTAGGGGATCAGGAAGCCGTTGCGGTCGTGGTCGATTATGTCCCGCTGACCTCCACGGTCAAACGATACGGGGATGGCTCCTGCCGCCTGGCCTTCGATCAGGGTTGTCGGCAGTGTCTCGAATGAGGAGGTGGAGACTATCACTTTTGACCGTTCGAGAAGATCGCGTACAGCTTCGGGAGCGAGAGACCCCGTGTGGGTGACGGCCATAGGCAACGCCTTCAGCCGGTCAAGCGATGCGGGATCCTTGACAGCTCCAAACAGAACCAGTTCCGAAGTCGATGCCTTCTCGGGATAGCGGGCGCAGAACTCTTTCATAGCGGCTTCGAGATAGGGGAGACCCTTGACCGGGTCGTCGATNCGCGCCGCGCCGAACGTGATNNTATCCCGTCCGTCTCGGGCCTTGAGGGGTGTCCAATCTTCGACAGGGAAGGCGTTGGGGATAACGGTCAGCGGTACTCCGGCCATCAGAGACGAGCGTCTGGCCTCCTCGACCACCCAGCTGCTGACNCCCACGNAATAGAGGTTGTCGTGGCGGTAGGCGCGGTGCTTGCGCAACCATGCGTCGCGAGAGAAGTTCTCGGATTTCTTTCCCGGCGGCAACAACGGACAGTTCTCACAATGGCGCAGGAAGCCGTCGCAATCACCCGTGTGGTGGCAGAGGGCGGTCATATTCCATTTGTCATGCATCGTCCAGATCACGGGCTTGCCGGTGGCCAGAAGATTCTCCAGCCCCTTGGTGGAGAGCATCCCCTGGTTAACCCAGTTCAGCAGGACCGCATCCGCCTCCTTTATCCAGGGGTGACGAGCGAGCGGAAGTCCGTCGGTCGCCGGGTCTATCTGCCAGAGGGTCTCGCGTGACCGACCGTTGGCAGCTGCCACGCGCAGGCGTTCGACGATGAAATTGCGCTTGATGTCCCAGAAGGATCCGGCCGGAATCACATACGGATCATCCGACAGCTTCTCGCAGACCACCATCCGTGCGTCAACCCCTTCGGCGCGAAGCGCCTTCATCAACCTGTAGCTGACGACAGCCGCGCCGCCGCGCAGATCCGACTTGCAGACAACCGCGACTTTCATCATTCAGAGCGGCGGAGAGTGACGAAACGATAGGGAACACCATCCTTGCTCGAAGCNGGCTCATCCATCTCCTCGATCTCCCAGAAACCGGGATCGACAGCCGGGAAGAAAGTGTCGGCATCTTCCGCCTCCGCTTCGANCTGAGTCAGATAGAGACGGTCGGCAGCGTTGACNGCCTGTTCATAGACGGAACCTCCGCCGATGATGAAGATCTNGTCGTCATNGGCTGCCATGCGGACCGCGTCGGCCAGTGAGCCGGCGGTTTCGGCCCCCGGCGCATCGAAATTCGGATTGGTGGTCACCACGATATTGCGGCGGTTTGGAAGAGCCCCTTTCGGGAGNGACTCCCAGGTGCGGCGACCCATAATGACGGTGTGGCCGGTNGTCAGACGCTTNAAGCGTTTGAGGTCCTCGGAGATATGCCAGATCAGATCTCCGTCGCGTCCGAGTTCGCCGCGACGGCCTATGGCTGCGATTATATTGAGCATNTTTATAAATCGTTNAGGTTGCCGTTCAGAAATCGTTAGGTTGTCCTTCAGACCGAGACCGTGGCTTTGATAGCNGGCCACGGGTCGTAGCCTTCGAGGCNGAAATCGTCGTACTTGAAACCGGTGATGTCCTTGACGTCCGGATTGATGATCATCCGGGGGAGGGGACGAGGGTCGCGTGTCAGCTGTTCGTGGACCTGGTCGAGATGGTTGAGGTAAATGTGGGCATCGCCGAGAGTGTGGATGAACTCGCCCGGCTGAAGTCCGGTAACCTGTGCCATCATCTGAGTNAGCAACGCATAGGANGCGATGTTGAAGGGGACTCCCAGAAAGCAATCGGCGCTGCGCTGATAGAGCTGAAGCGAGAGCCGTCCGTCGGCCACATTGAACTGNAAGAAAGCGTGNCAGGGGGGAAGGTGCATCTCGTCGAGCTGGCCGACATTCCATGCGTTGACAATGATCCGACGCGAGTCGGGATTGTTGCGGATCTGCTCCACGGCCTGGGCGATCTGGTCGATATGACCGCCGTTGTAGTCGGGCCATGAGCGCCACTGGTAGCCGTAGATAGGTCCGAGCTCACCATCCGGTCCGGCCCATTCATTCCAGATNCGCACCCCGTTCTCCTGAAGATAACGGACATTGGTGTCTCCGGCGAGGAACCACAGCAGTTCGTGGATGATACTTTTCAGATGGACCTTCTTGGTGGTCAGCAACGGAAAGCCTTCCGNAAGATCGAACCGCATCTGGTATCCGAACGTGGAGATAGTTCCGGTNCCGGTCCGGTCATGTTTCTTGATTCCGTTTTCGAGTATATGTCGGAGGAGGGTGTGATATTGCTTCATANGGATGGACGGTTGGGGGAGGGGTTACGGCACTTTCTTCGTGCGTCTGAGAAGAGGGTTGGCCGGACGGTTGCGGTTGGCCTGGAGACGGATCGCGTCGTTGGGACAGACNGNGATGCAGTCGAAACAGCGGACACACCNGCCGTTGTCGACATATCGTCCGACGACCTTGATACACTCCGCCGGACAGACNTCCTCACACTTCATGCAGNTGATACACTTGTCAGGATCTATCTCGAGATGAAANAGCTGCATCGACTCGGTTGCACCCAGGACGGTTCCGATCGGGCAGACCGCGTTGCAGAAGCGGCGACCTCGGAAAAAGCCCCAGACAAGGACNCCACCGACGGTCAGGACACCGGCTGCGACNCCGACGGCCGAACTGATTCCGAGAGTACGCCATGTGGAAGCAGTCGCGGCGGGGTTNACGGCCGAGGCGAGATTGCGCATCATGTTCCAGGGTTCGATCACATATCCGACCACCAGAATTCCGAANACGAGGGAGAGGAGATANAGCACGAGAATCTGGTTCGGGATAGCGCGGGCGTCCCAGCGGGAGAACCGTCTCCGGCGATATGAGAAACAGAGGGGTTTCTTCGAGATCTTGCGGCGGAGCAGGACAACGAGATCAATCAGCGATCCGACCGGACAGACAGTGGAGCAATACACTCGGCCGGCGAGGAACGAGACCACGATCCAGAAAAGGGTCGCGCCCAGGGTCGCTCCCAACGCTGTGGGAACGATCTGGACGCGCCAGGCGAGACCGTCGGCGGGCATAAACCCGCCGGGGATGAACAGACATCCGATGGCGGCCGTCAGAAAGATGGCGGCCAGAATGAGCCTAAGGGTGCGGAGTCCGTTCATTCATCCGGAATTATCGTTTGTTGTTTTTCTGCTGTTCGCGGAGCATCTGTTGCTGCTGGCGCTGCATCTCTTCGAGACGGGCCATGAAACCTGATTTCTTCTTGGGCTTTTTGGCGTTCTCGGCCATCTGGCTACGCACCTTCTCGGGGGTGATGATCAGACGGAAAGCATAGGTCTGGGCGATGGTGATCAGCAGAGACAGGAAGTAGTAGTATGACAGACCGGCCGCATAGTTATTGAACCACACGAGGAACATCAGCGGCATGAGGTACATCATCACCTTCATTCCGGGCATCTGGCCGGGTGAATTCTGCATCGACACTCTCGTGTAGAGAATGTTGGTGATGGTCATCAGCAGACAGAAGAGCGAGATGTGGTTGCCGAAGTAGTCGGTGATGAATGGGATGTGGCCGCTCCAGGAGATGATCGCGTCGGGAGCCGAGAGGTCATGTGCCCAGAGGAACGACTGGCCGCGAAGCTCGATAGCCGAGGGGAAGAATGTGAACATCGCGAAGAGGATCGGCATCTGGAGAAGCATCGGCAGACAGCCCGACATCGGGTTGGCGCCGGCCTTGGAGTAGAGGGCCATCGTCTTCTGCTGGCGGGTCATCGCGTTCTCGTTGCCGGGATACTTGTCGTTGATCTCCTTGATTTCGGGAGCAAGGACGCGCATNATGGCCTGCGAGCGGTAGCTCTTATAGGTCAGCGGGAAGAGGATCAGCTTGATGAAGATCGTCAGCAGGAGGATGATGATACCGTAGTTGGAAATGAACGATCCGAGGAAGCTGAAGACCGGAATGATGATGATGGTGTTGATCCAGCGGAAGAGGGTCCATCCGAGCGGGATCAGACGTGTGAGCGAAAGGTTCTCGTCGGTCTCGATGGTCTTGTCGAGATGAGAGAGAAGCGGATAGAGGTTCGGACCGATATAGTAGTCGAACGTGGCGGGGTTTTCGGAAGTCCAGTCGTAGTCGTTTACTTCGGCGTGGGCCTTCACGTTCTTGAGATAGTCGGAATTCTTGATGACCTCAGACGAGAAGTCGGACTGGTTGAAGTTCTTGCGGGCGATGAGGACCGAAGAGAAGAACTGGTTCTTGAAGCCGATCCACTTCACCTTNGCCTGGCGCTCCTCCGTGTCGTTCTTGGACTCNGAGAGGTGTTCGACTGAACCGCCGGCGAATTTGTANTACAGACCCGAGTTGCGCTCCTCGAACATGCGGCCTTTCTCCTGGCGTTTGATCTCCTGCTTCCAGTCGAGGCCGAGGGTGCGGACATTTGACTGGACGATGGGTTGCATGTTCTTCTGGATCACCTTCATGGTNACCACGTAGTTCTCGCCTTTCGGGAGTATGTATTCNATTCCCCAGTATGCGTTGTCGTCGAAATCGAGCGTCATGCGGACGGTCGAGTCGTTGANCTGGCGCGGGGTGAAGAAGAGCCCGGCGGTCGAGACGTTCTGCGGAACGGGGAGGGTGAAGTTCATATCGTTNGAATCTCCTTCGAAGATCACGACCTTATTCTTGACGGACTTGGTCTCGTCGGCGGAGTATTCCGTGTCATATTTCTTCAGCTCAGCACGCGAGACGGTGCCACCGAGCGAATTGAGGTCGAGGGNCAGGACATCGTTTTCGAGTCTGACGGTCTTGGCGTCACCCTTGAGNAAGCGGGCGAAACGGCCGTAGCGGCCCATNGAGTTCGAGGCGTCGCGCACCACGGCGAGAGCGGCGCGGTGTTCGGCCGGATCGAGACGGCCGTCGGGAGCTGCGGCCACATCGGCCCAGTTGAAAGTCTTGCCTTCGGCGGTCACGGTGCCGAAGAGCGAGTCTCCGACGAGAGTCAGGTCGAGGCCCGGCTGGTTGAGGACAACGGCGTGACGGCCGTCTTCGAGAAGACGGGACTTTCCGTTCTCTGTGATGTTCTTGACNAGCCACTCGCGTTCGGTGGCTGTCAGCGAGTCGACGCCGGTCGCGGCGTTGTCGACGATCTGTTCGGTTTTGGCCTCAGCGTCCGGATTGGCCTCGGGCTTGGGCGAGAACCAGACGAACGCGAAGAAGATGGCTGCCATCAGGATGAGGCCGTAAATCGTGTTTTTATCCATGTCTGTTTTGTCGGTTAGTGAAAGACGGGAAGAACCCCGCGCCTTTTCGGACCGGTTTTCACATTTTTTCGTTTCAAAACGCAAAGTTACAAAGAAAATGGGAATTTGGAAACAAGAGGGGCCTAAGTTTGATTTGTTTGGGCGATTTTAATTCTCCGGAGCGTCCCGAAGTGGTTTTGGTAAAAGTTTGGGGCGCTTAATTAGGTAGAATCGNCAGGAATCACTAAATTTGCGGACGTATTACACTGACTGACCTATGTCTAAACTTAGAAACCTGCTCGCGGGGATAGCCTGTCTGACGGNCCTGATGCTGTCCGTGTCCGCCCGTGCCGATTATCCCGTTGAATTCGAGGGCTCTCTCTATGGCGGAGTCGGCTCGAACGATTTCGCTCCTTTCTACATGTCCGCTAACACCCGCGGAAGGGTGACTCAATCGAAAAACCTACTGCTTGACGTAAAGGCGTCACACACGATGGACACCACACGCCGTTTCTCATACTCATGGGGAATNGAGGCGCTCGCCGGCATCAGTTCCGAGGTCGGCTACCGTCGGTATAACCCCGATCCGGCAGATCCGGAAAATGCAAGCGCCGGCGTCTGGTCGACTATCGACCGCCGCCCTCCGGTCGCGTGGCTCCAGCAGCTCTACGGTATGATCAAGTGGCGCAGCCTNTTCCTTTCGGCCGGTATGAAAGACGAAGAGTCCATGATCGTAGATCCCGTTCTCTCGACCGGTGACATCTGCTTGAGCAACAACTCGCGTCCGATCGCCTCCGTGCGTGCCGGATTCATCAATTATCAGAATATCCCCCTGACAAAGGGCTGGGTCCAGATCTCNGGCTGTATCAGCTTCGGAGCTTTCACCGACACCAAGTGGAACCGCACCCACTTNAACTATTGGGACGGTAAGATCTGNGAGAACCGTCTCTGGGCCTATAAGAACATTTACTTCCGCACCAATCCGACGAAGCCCTTCTTCGTAACCATCGGTATGCAGAACCCCGGACTCTGGGGTGGAACGACCAGCTACTATACCCGCGGCGTCCGCACCAAGAAAGATCCGAATGACCACGGCGTGAAGGCGTTCTTCGCCATGCTTATCCCATACGAGAACTCCTCGGACAAGGAAGGCCACTATCTCGGCGACCAGAAAGGTTCGTGGGACCTCAAGGCGACATATCGCTTCAAGGACAACTCGACTCTGAGCGGATATTTCCAGTGGTTCTGGGAAGACGGCTCGGCTATGGCCAAGCGAAACGGATGGGACGGTCTCTGGGGTCTTGAATACAAACGTCCCGGACGNTGGTGGGTCAACGGCGCNGTGTTCGAGTATTTCGATTTCACGAACATGTGCGGNCCGCTTCACTATGCCCTCCAGGAACACCCGAACAGCATCATCAACGTTGCGGTCGGCGGCGGNGACAACTACTATAACAACTGGTACTACGGCGCATACTCCAACTACGGCATGTGTATCGGCAACTCGCTCGTTATGGGTTCGATCTACGATCAGTTCGGCATCCTCGATATGCAGAACAACCGTCTGAGAGCCTATCATTTCGGCGTCACNGGCTCGCTCGGTCCTCAGGTTGACTATCTCGTGAAGTTCAGCTACCGCACCGTCTGGGGCCATACCAACTCGCTGACNCTGATCCATCCCAAATACGGCACGTCGTTCATGGCNCAGGCCGACTGGAACCTTCCGCAGGTTCCCGGTCTGAAGCTCACCGCCCAGTTCGCGCTCGATCACGGTTCGGTACCTCAGAATACATGTGCCGGAGCGGTTACGGTCACATATCAGACGCGCNTTTTCGGCAAATAAGCATACCGGTAAGCAAGCATACCCCAAGATAGATTCGCAAAAAAATTCGCAAGATGTCCAGAATTAAATCCAAGATATTNCTTTCTCTCTTCACTCTCGTCGCGCTGTGTCTCTCGCTCGGTCTNAGCGGCTGTTTCCAGAACGACGGTTACATCGGNGTCTATTTCGGTTCGTGGNTAATNGAAAAGATCGAGATCGACGGCGAGAAAGACGAGGCCTACAANGGCCACATGATGATCTCCTTCCAGTCGAGCATGTTCGAGCTGGCCGAAGCCGGCGGCGGNTATGCTATNCAGGGNATCTGGAAAGAGACAGGCGACGAACTGATGCTCCACGGAGCCGAAGAGACGGCGCGCCAATGGGACAGCGCCGGCAACGCCATTTTCCCTAACCCCGTAGGCATGGGCCGCGGCGACAACGACGACCTGATCGTCCGTCTTCATATCGAGAAGAAGACCTCGAAACGNATGGTCTGGACCCGGACCGCGCCCGACGGNCGCCACTGGCGCTACACGCTCAGACACCTACTCTGATCTACATTCCTTTTACTCTCCAAAACACCTTACTCTCCAAAACACCTCAAACCATGAACTCTCCCCACCTCTCTNCGCGTGTTCTCGAGCTGCTCTCGAAAACATTTCCCGACATTCAAAGTGCGGCAACCGAGATAATCAATCTCGAAGCGATNCTGAATCTCCCGAAAGGCACCGAGCATTTTGTGGCTGANATCCACGGCGAACATGAAGCGTTCGCCCATATCCTCAAGAATGCCTCGGGCAACATCAAGCGCAAGGTGACCGAAGTGTTCGGCAACTCCATGCGTGAGGAAGAAGTGCGCCAGCTCTGCTCACTGATCTATTATCCCCACAGGAAACTCGACCTCATCAAACAGAAAGAGCGCAATCTCCGGGATTTCTATCGCGTGACGCTTCATAAACTGGTCCGCGTGCTTCAGTCGGTAAGCTCCAAATATACCCGCTCCAAAGTCCGCAAGGCTCTTCCCAAGGCATTCGCCTACATAATCGAGGAGTTGCTCCACGAGACCCCGACAGACAATAAGGAAGCCTACTACACGGGAATCGTCGAGACCATCATCTCGACCGGACAGGCCGATGAGTTCATAACGGCGATCTGCCTCGTGATCCAGCGGCTGGCGATCGACCGCCTCCATATCCTNGGAGACGTCTATGACCGCGGNCAGGGTGCCCACCTGATCATGGAGACCTTGTCGGGCTACCGCGACTATGATATCCAGTGGGGAAATCACGACGCGCTGTGGATGGGCGCGGCGGCAGGCAACGAGGTCTGCATAGCCAACGTACTGCGCATATCCCTCCGCTATGACAATATGGCNACGCTTGANGATGGCTACGGAATAAANCTCGTNCCNCTCGCNTCGTTTGCNATGGAGGTNTATGGCGANGANCCCTGNACNGTCTTTCTCCCCAAGATTCCNGANGCTGANACNGCCCTGGCCGAGAAGAACCGTCTGCTGACGGCCCGTATGCACAANGCCATATCCGTNATCCAGTGGAAGCTTGAAGCGGCCCTCATTGACCGCTATCCGCAGTGGAAGATGGANGACCGGAAACTTCTCGAACATATTGATCAGGAAAAGGGAACGGTCACTATTGACGGNATCGAATATCCGTTGAAGGATTCCCGCTTCCCGACGGTCGACCCGGCGGATCCCTATCGCCTGACGGAAGAGGAAGAGGANCTGACGCGCAAGCTGGTCCANAGCTTCAAGGTCTCCGACAANCTNCGNCGCCACATCGGGATATTCCTCAACCACGGNGGAATGTACAAGGTGATGAACTCCAACCTGATGTTCCATGCGTCGGTGCCTCTCAACGAGGACGGCTCCCTCCGGGAGGTNTCTATTCCCGGNGGNACNCCCCAGAAAGGCAANGCGCTTCTTGACGGAGTGGACAGAATCATGCGCATGGCCTTCAACTCGGACGCCGCNCCGAAGCTCCGTCGTCTTTCGACNGACTATTACTACTACTGGTGGTGNGGTCCCGAATCGCCCCTCTTCGANAAGAAAAAGATGGCCACCTTNGAGCGCTACCTGNTTGACGACAAAACGGTGCGCGCCGAGCCGAAAGGGTGGTACTACAAATTGCGTAACGAAGCCGAGGTCTGNGACCGCATTCTCGACGACTTCGGCGTGGAGGGTGACCACCGGCATATCATCAACGGCCATGTCCCGGTGAAAGCCGCAGACGGCGAGAGTCCCATAAAGGCGAACGGAAAGCTGATGGTCATNGACGGCGGTTTCTCNAAGGCCTANCACGACACGACCGGAATAGCNGGCTACACGCTCGTCTATCACAGCCGCGGGTTCGAGCTCGTTCAGCACGACCCCTTCACATCGGCCGACGACGCNGTTCACCGCGGATCGGACATCGTCTCGACCACCTCGATCGTAGAGCTNAACAGCAACCGCGTGAACGTCCGCGACACCGACATAGGCCGTCAGCTCCAATCCCAGATCGACGAGCTCAAAGCCCTCCTCCGCGCCTACCGNCGCGGCGAACTCCCCACCNACTGACCCTCCNNGAATTATTTAGTGTCCGNATACCCCTAACCGAGGGTGAAGTGCGAATCAGCATTATAAAAANNGAAGGCCGTCCAGCAATTGTGGACNGCCTTCATTATGCTTCAGATTATGGGGCGGAATTANTCGGCGGTGGTGGCGGCGAATTCCATCAGGTAGGCTTTGATGAAGTCGTCGATGTCGCCGTCCATGACGCCGTTGACGTCTGAGGTCTGGTAGTTGGTGCGGTGGTCCTTCACGCGGCGGTCGTCGAAGACGTAGCTGCGGATCTGGGAGCCCCATTCGATTTTNTTCTTGCCGGCNTCGACCTTGGCCTGCTCCTCCATGCGGTGCTGGAGCTCCTTGTCATAGAGGATGGAGCGGAGGTGGCGCATGGCGTTCTCCTTGTTCTTGGGCTGGTCTCGGGTCTCGGTGTTCTCGATCAGAATCTCTTCTTCCTCGCCGGTGTAGGGGTCCTTGTACTGGTAGCGNAGACGCACNCCNGACTCCACCTTGTTCACGTTCTGGCCGCCGGCACCGCCCGAGCGGAAGGTGTCCCACGAGATGCGGGCCTGTTCGATGTTGATCTCGATGGTGTCGTCGATCAGCGGGGTGACGAAGACGGAGGCGAACGAGGTCATGCGCTTNCCCTGCGCGTTGTAGGGGGAGACGCGGACNAGACGGTGGACACCGTTCTCGGATTTCAGATAGCCGTAGGCATAGTCTCCCTCGATGTTGATGGTCACNGANTTNATGCCCGCGTCGTCNCCTTCGAGGAGCTGTGCGATAGAGGTTTTGTAGCCATGCTTCTCGGCCCAGCGGAGATAGAGGCGCATGAGCATCTGTGCCCAGTCCTGGCTCTCGGTGCCTCCGGCGCCGGAGTTGATCTTGAGCACCACGCTCATCTTGTCTTCCTCNCGGCGGAGCATGTTCTTGAGCTCGAGTTCCTCGATGGCCTTGAGTACAGCTGCGTACTGGGCGTCGACCTCTTCCTCGGTCACGAGTTCCTCCTTGACGAAATCGAAGGCGAGCTGGAGTTCCTCGACCTGCTTNTCGAGAGCCTCGTATGCCTCGATCCAGAAACGTATACCTTTGATCTTTCGCATCTGGGCCTCGGCCGCTTCGCGNTGTTCCCAGAAGTCGGCNACATGGGTNCGNAGTTCTTCCTCCTCGACCTCGATCTTCTTCGAGTCGATGTCGAGATAGCGTTTGAGGGCCTCGGTGCGTTCTATCGTGTCTTTAAGCTGTTCTTGCGTGATCATATTAGCTTTTCTTACGTGCGGGCGCCTTCTTTTTGGGAGCGGCGTCCTGGGCTTTCATGAGTTCCTGAGCCTGTTCGGCGGTCAGTTCTCGGGGATCCTGTGTTTTGGGAATCTTATAGTTGGTGGCTTTGCGGGCACCTTCGGGTTTGTAGGCCATGTAGGGGCCGAAACGTCCGTTGAGAACCTGCAGGCCGGGTATTTCGGGGAATTCCTTGATGAATTTGTTGGCTTCCGCTTCGCGTTTGGCCAGGATGAGGGCTATGGCCTCCTCGGCTGTGATCGACTGCGGCGCCAGCTCCTTGGGAATGGAGACGAACGTTCCGGCGTGGGAGATATAGGGGCCGAAGCGTCCGATGGCAGCCTTCATCTCCTTGCCTTCGAACTCGCCGACGACGCGCGGAAGGTCGAAGAGTTTCAGTGCCTCTTCGAGGGTGATCGTGGCGATGCTCTGGTCCGGACGGAGCGATGCGAACTGGGGCTTCTCCTCGTCGGTGGCCTCACCGATCTGGACCACGGGGCCGAAGCGGCCGATCTTCACCGCAACCGGTTTGCCGGACTTGGGATCAGTTCCGAGTGCGCGCTCGCCGACCTTGTGGTCCATATGGAGCGTGCTGATTTTCTCGATGTTGGGGTGGAAGCCGTCATAGAACTCCGACATCTCCTGTTCCCATGGGAGCTTGCCCTCGGCGATATCGTCGAACTTCTCCTCGACCTTGGCCGTGAAGTTGTAGTCAAGGATATCGGGGAAGTATTCGGTGAGGAATGCGTTGACGACCATACCGATATCGGTCGGAACTAGCTTGCCCTTGTCGGAGCCGGTGTTTTCGGTGCGCACCTCTTCGGTGATCTTGCCGTCGCTGAGTGTGATCACGTTGTAGTCGCGCGGTTCGCCGTCACGTTCGCCGCGGCGGACATAGTCGCGTTGCTGGATCGTGGAGATGGTGGTCGCGTAGGTCGAGGGGCGTCCGATTCCGAGCTCCTCCATCTTCTTGACCATCGCCTTCTCGTTATATCGCGGAGGGGCCTGGGTGAAGCGCTGGGTGGCTGTGATTTCCTCGGCCTTGAGATCCTGACCAACGGTCACGGGGGGAAGGAGCGTGCCCTGTTCGTCGCCCGCCTCGGAGCCGTAGACTTCGAGGAAGCCGGGGACCTTCACGACAACGCCTTCGGCCTTGAAGCTTCCGTTGAGCTCCGATTCGAGTCTGTCTGTCAGAGATCCCGAGCGGGGGTGAACCTCGATCTCGACCTGGGTCTTCTCGAGCTGGGCGTCGACCATCTGGCAGGCGACCGTGCGGCGCCAGATCAGGTCATAGAGTTTCTCCTCCTGAGAGGTTCCGGAGATGGTCCGGTTGGTTACATATGTGGGACGGATGGCCTCGTGGGCCTCCTGGGCACCTTTTGAGGAGGTGTGGTATTTTCTGATTTTGAGAGACTGGTTTCCGTAGCGTTCCTCAATTGTACGGGCGATGTCTCCGAGAGCGGTGTCCGAGAGGTTCATCGAGTCGGTACGCATATAGGTTATCAGACCGGCCTCATAGAGCGACTGGGCGACGCGCATAGTCGTCGAGACCGAGAAGCCGAGACGGCTGGCCGCTTCCTGCTGAAGGGTAGAGGTCGTGAACGGAGGGAGCGGGGCGCGCTTCAGGGGGCGAACCGAGATGTCGCTCACGCGAAAATCCGAGTCGGAACAGGTCTTGAGGAAAGCCTCGGCCGATTGCTCGTCGGGCATACGGCGGTTGAGCTCAGCCTTGAGGTCCCCTTTGCCGGTGTTGAACCGGGCGTTTATGCGGTAGAACGTTTCGGTCTTGAAATTCTTGATCTCGTTCTCGCGCTCGCAGATCAGACGCAAAACCACAGACTGGACGCGTCCGGCGGAGAGATTCGGCTTGATCTTTTTCCACAACACCGGCGAGAGCTCGAAGCCGACGATGCGGTCAAGAACGCGGCGGGCCTGCTGGGCGTTCACGCGGTCGAGGTCGATTGTGCGCGGGTTTTCGATGGCGTGCAGAAGGGCCGGTTTGGTGATCTCGTGGAACACGATTCTGCGGGCGTGGGCCGGATCGAGGCCCAGCACTTCGGCCAGATGCCACGCGATGGCTTCTCCCTCGCGGTCTTCATCGGAAGCGAGCCAGATCACATCGGCGTCCTTTGCCGCCGACTTGAGCTTTTTGACCAGCTCCTGTTTTTCGGCCGGAATCTCATATTCCGGTTTGAAATTATCTTTGAAATCGATCGATATTCCCTTCTTCTTGAGGTCTCGGATATGACCCATCGAGGAGAGGACGGTGAAATCCTTTCCCAGAAATTTCTCAATTGTCTTGGCCTTCGCGGGAGACTCGACGATTACTAAATTTTTCATAATCTGTGGTTTAGTAGTACGGTGGGTATCTACTGCGCAAGCCCGCGGCGCGCCCGCTCATAGTCGCGGAACACTCCGAAGGCTCTAATCAGGGCGCTAAATTACTAAATTTTTCCGAGATATTCGGTCAACGTCCGAGACTTTTTGAGCCGAGGTCATTTCCTGGGCTTGGCTGCGGGGGCCTGCGGGGCGTGTGTCTTGCGCTCTGCGACCTCGACGAGATATACGCTTCCGAGCATCATCAGGATGGCCACGAGCTGGTACCAGCTGAAGTGGTCCTGACCGAGAATATAGCTGGTGATGGCGGCCACGATCAGTATGAGGTCACCGTAGAGGGCGACGACGGTAGCCGGCAGGTTCTTGAGCCCGATATCCTGGAGCAGGTAGCTGACGGAGGAGGGGAAGATGAGGACGAAGAGCAGGACCAGCATCGGGGTCGAGAAGATGTTCTGTGTCAGCACGCGCGCATCCCAGCCGGTGTAGCAGACGAGAATCGCCGTCGCAACGGCCCCTCCGAAAAATGTCCACTTCGANACCTGNGCGTTATCGAGTCTNCGGAGATAGCGCTTCTCGATCACCAGATAGNCGGCGAACAACACCGANGAGAGNAGACAGAACAGGTTTCCTTTAAGCGGGTTCGAAGCCACNTCCGAGGCGTGGGATTGGGTCAGCACGCAGAGNAGCGCNCCGCCGAATCCGAGCAGGATNCCNCCGACCTTGGCCGTTGTGGCGCGNTCGGTGTGCAGAAACAGGCAGATGATGAAGACCCANACCGGCTGGAGGCTGATGAAGATCGAAGAGGANATAGGGGTGGTGTAGGTCAGNCCCTCCAGCAGACCCCACATATAGCCGAACACGAACACGACTCCGATGAAGAAGAGCGAGATGCGGTCACGGTTGGTGATCGCCGGAGCCTTCTTACGGGTTATCAGTCCGTAGATCCAGAAAAATATGGTGCCGAATCCAAGACGGAGGACGACGCCGCTCAGTGCGTTCATCCAGGTNGGAAGCAGGTATCGCAAAGCGTTTTCGTTCAGACCCGAAAAGACTTTCGAGATGAACATCGACACATTGCCTTTCAGTTTTGAGTCCATAGGCAGATGGGTNTTNGTTTATNGCAGANCGTGGAGTAAAGGAGGATAGAGGAGAGATCCGTAGAGTAAAACGGAGATATGGAGAAGAGGGAGAGATCNNCCCGGATATCAGAAATTCAACACACTCCGCGCGCGGTTGGTTCGCTGTCGCGCTCAGACTCAGGCNGTCNNGNGTCAATTCTCTGTCCGAGCCGCGNAACTTCTCCANCTTAACCACGCGCCGGAGGCACGAAAAGCGGGCGCGGATATAACTTTCGCGTCGGGATTACGTTAATTTATTCGGGGGATAAAGACGGAACGCGCGTAATCCATGACAACACAACTATATTTCGAAATATGCCGTTGGCTTTCGGGCCTCATCAAAGGAACCAAGTGGGAGAANCATGTCTTCGCNGTCGGAGGCTGCTGTCGCGACGAGATTCTCGGACGTGACATCAAGGATGTCGACCTCGCTGTCGATCTGCCCGGCGGTGGCATCGAGTTCGCACGCTGGCTCCGAAAGAAGAANCAGACCACAGGCACACCTATATTTTTCTTCAAGTTCGGGACNGCCAAGCTCAGGCTGAGGAGGTGGCCCGACGAAGAGATCGAGATTGTCCAGACCCGTGCCGAGAAATACACGAAGAAGACGAGCCGCTGTCCCGAGGTGGTNGCCGGCTCGATCGAAGACGACTGCTTCCGCCGTGACTTCACGGTCAACACCCTCTATCGCGACATATCNAACGACCGCATCCTCGACCTCACNGGNCGGGGAGTCCACGATATAAAAGCCGGAATCATCCGCACGCCNCAGGACGCAGANGTCACTTTTGATGANGANCCGGTGCGTATCCTCCGGTGTATCCGATTCGCGACCCGCTTCGGGTGGGAGATNGAGGAGAAGACNATGGAGGCTCTGCGCCGCAACATCGGACGCCTCTCGATAGTCTCGCGCGAAAGGAACCGTGCCGAGTTGAGCAAGATGCTGGCCGGCAACGATCCGGTGAAGGCNCTGACGATGCTCCGTGAACTCGGGGCTCTCAACTATATGCACCCACTTTTNGGCGAGATGTCAGGCCACCACAACGAGTCCAACTTCCCCAAAGAGGAGGCCGAGGAGCTGTGGAACCGCGCCATGCGGTCGATCTCGCGTATCGAAGACCACGACCTGGCGCTGCGTCTGGCCGCGCTGTTTGCCGAAAGCGGCCGNATCAGGACGCGGGTCCGCAACCGNAAGGGGGTTGTCTCCTNTCCGAACTACGAGATGGTCGGCTCCAACATGGCGCGCCGTGCGCTCCGCTCGCTGAAATTCGATCCCGTCGATCTGAACGACATGGCCTTCCTCATACTGAACCAGAATGCGCTCGCGCTTTGGGGCGAGTTCGGTGAGGAGATGACCGACAAGGAACTCCGCCGCCTTCAGTTCAAGGCCGAGACACCCGAACGCTTCGAGCGTCTGNTGAAACTCGTCGATGCGCGCTCGGACGGCGAGATACCCACGCCCCTGACCGAGCGTGTGCGCCAGCGCACCGCCGAGATGCAGGCCGAAGGCTCCGACCTCTTCAACCGCNCGATCAAGTCCGACGCCCTCGAACGCCACCTTAAGAATCCTCCCCGCCGCCACGGACGCCGCAAGTGATTCGCCGGAGTCCGAAATCAGCAGACCGCAACGGACGGCGATGCTTTAATTTCGGTTTTCTCTTTCAAGTGTGGCTTTTTTTTGGTAACTTAGCGGTCAGAAATCAAACTATCTAATCCTCTTTTCGTAAAGTAATGGCAACCAAACCTTTCCACTACCAGGAGATGTTCGAGCTCGGTGAAGACACAACCGAGTATCGTCTCATTTCGAAAGACTACGTGAAGGTAGAGAACTGGAACGGCCACGAGATGCTCGTTGTCGATCCCGAAGCCCTCACCCTTCTCGCCAACCAGGCTTCACACGACTGCTCGTTCATGCTCCGTCGCGAACATAACGAGATGGTCGCCAAAATTCTCAATGATCCCGAGGCATCCGAAAACGACAAATTCGTCGCCCTCACAATGCTCCGCAACGCCGAGGTGGCCTCGAAGGGCGTGCTTCCCTTCTGTCAGGATACCGGCACGTCGATCGTAGCCGGCTACAAAGGCCAGCAAGTATGGACAGGATGTGACGACGAGGAAAAGATCTCCCACGGCATCTACAAGACCTATACCGAGAACAACCTCCGCTACTCGCAGAACGCACCTCTGACAATGTATGACGAGGTGAACACCGGCTGCAACCTCCCGGCTCAGATCGAGATCCACGCTACCGAGGGCAGCGAATACAAGTTCCTCTTCGTGGCTAAAGGTGGCGGCTCGGCCAACAAGACCTATCTCTATCAGGAGACCAAGGCAATCCTCAACAAGAAGACACTCGTTCCCTTCCTCATCGAAAAGATGAAGACTCTCGGAACCGCTGCCTGTCCTCCCTATCACATCGCGTTTGTGATCGGCGGCACCTCGGCCGAGGCCAACCTCGCAGCCGTGAAGAAGGCGAGCGTGAAATATTATGACAACCTCCCCACGACCGGCAACGAATATGGCCGTGCCTTCCGCGACGTGGAGCTTGAGAAGGAACTTCTTGAAGCAGCCCACAACATCGGTCTCGGCGCTCAGTTCGGCGGCAAGTATTTCGCCCACGACGTCCGTGTGATCCGTCTCCCGCGCCACGGCGCTTCGTGCCCCGTCGGTATGGGTGTCAGCTGCTCTGCAGACCGCAACTGCAAGGCCAAGATCAACAAGGATGGCCTCTGGGTCGAGAAACTCGACGAGAATCCCGGTGAGCTGATCCCCGTAGAACTCCGCCAGGCCGGCGAAGGCGAGGTGATCAACATCGACCTCAACCGTCCGATGGAGGAGGTGCTCAAAGACCTTTCAAAATATCCCGTAGGCACCCGCCTCTCGCTGAAGGGCACCATCATCGTGGGCCGCGACATCGCACATGCCAAGATCAAGGAGCGTCTCGACGCCGGCGAACCGATGCCTGACTATCTGAAGAAGCACCCGATCTACTACGCAGGTCCCGCCAAGAAGCCCGAAGGCATGCCCTCAGGTTCGTTCGGTCCCACGACCGCAGGCCGTATGGACTCGTATGTTGACCAGTTCCAGGAAGCAGGCGGCTCGATGGTGATGATCGCCAAGGGCAACCGCTCGCAGCAGGTAACCGACGCGTGTCACAAGCACGGCGGCTTCTACCTCGGCTCGATCGGCGGTCCGGCCGCTATCCTGGCCAAGAACTCGATCAAGAATGTCGAGCTCCTCGAATATCCCGAACTCGGCATGGAGGCTATCTGGAAGATCGACGTTGAAGACTTCCCCGCGTTCATCCTCGTTGATGACAAGGGCAACGACTTCTTCAAGCAGATCAAACCCCGCTGTCCCGGCTGCTGAGCCGAAACTGAATAATCAGAGAGGCGTGCCGACGGCGCGCCTCTCTTGTTTTGTGAACGCGCTTCTTTTGTTTTGTGAACGTGTCTCTCTCGTTTTGTGAACACAATGAAATCAATCTGTCGATTCTTTTTCCCGGCTATAGTTGCCCTTGTCGCTGTCGGTGCGTCGGGATGTAGCGATGAGTACACCATCGACCCTCCGAATTCATCCAAGACGCTGGGGTTCAAAAATTATGACGGCAATTCCCAGAATATCCATCCGAAGGTGCTCTACTTTCCCGAGGGGTGGAGCGGCTGGGAATACTGGATGGCATACACTCCCTATCCGGACGGCGTCGTCGACCAGGAGAATCCCTGCATCGCCGTCTCTCACGACGGTTATAAGTGGACCGTTCCCCGCGGTTTGACAAACCCGCTTGATCCGCAACCAAGCTACGGATATAATTCCGACACCCATCTGGTCTATCGCGAGGACAGGGACGAGTTGGAGATATGGTGGCGCGACTTCAACGAACTGACGGCCCGCGACTCGTTCCTCAGACGCACGAGCCGCGACGGTGTGAACTGGACTCCCGAGGAGCGGGTTCTGCCGTTCGGCGCGAAGCGGGCCATGTATCGGCTTTCTCCGGCTGTGATGGTCGAGGGAGACCGTTATCTCGTTTACTATTGCGACGGGCGGAAGGTGCTGAAAATGTTCAGCGGATCCAACTTCGACACCGGCCAATGGTCGGAGCCGGAGACGGTGCCGATCGACTTCGGTGATATCAAAGCGTGGCATCTCGACGTGGTCGAGAATGCGGAGGGACTTCACGAAATGATTATCTGCTGTTACGGACCCGGCGGCGGCAATAATTCCGCTGACCTCTACTATTGCGTATATGATCCGGAGAGGAACACCGCTACCGATCCGGTGATGATTCTCGGAAGGTCAGACAAGGAGGGGGCTATCGACGAGCAGTCTATCTATCGTTCCTCGATCGTGTATGTAGACGATTTTGTTCGAATCTATTACAGCTGTATCGACCGACATGATAAGCGTCATCTGTCGGTCACCGAAGGACCCTCGGTCTTTGACCTGCGCGGATTCCGCGGGATGTCGCGTTAGCCGAAAACCTTGCGCAGCACCTCTATCTGATATTCCGGTGTCCAGTTGGAGTCTATCTCCCTGAAACATTCCTCACGTACGGTTTCGCGGTCCGGATGGGTCGCGAACCACTCGTTTATCCCGCGTGCCAGGGCCTCCGTGTCTCCATGTCTGAAGAACGCTCCTGTCTTTCCGGGGCGGATGGCCTCAAACTCCGGCATCTGCCATTTGAAATCGTCGTGAGATAGGACCGGGGTGCCGAAGGTCATCGAGTGGATCGAGGTCAGTCCTACATTACCGGGAGACACGCACAGATCCGCCTCGTAGATCAGCCGGGCGTTCCGCTCCTCGTCGAAACAGGGGCCGTAGAACCACACCCGGTCGGTGAGTCCGAGGCGCTGTGTCTTCTCTTCAAGCTCACGGTGTTTCTCCCCGGTCCCGACGATGGTCAGATTATAGTCCAGGCCCTGCTTCTTCAGGATGTCGATGGCGTCGAGAATCATGTCGAGGCGCTTCACGGAGGTGAGGCGGCCGATGAAGATTAGGGTAGGGCGGGCGTTGCCGAAATGCTTGCTGTATATCCCTTCCGGGGTCAGAGCCTCGCGTATACGAAGCTGTCTCGCGTGGTCGAGAGAATTGTGGATCGGTGTGATTTTCGAGGGATCGAAGCCTTGGCGGGAGGCTTGTCCGCGGGCATATTCACCGTAGGTGAACACGTGGTCGGCCATCCCGAAGAAGAGCCGTTTGATCCATTTTTTTGCGAAGCCCTCGCGGCCATACCATCCGTGGGTCCAGAGATAAATCCGCTTGTCGCGGCGGAAGAGGCGGCGCTGGACGAGGGCCCACCATGTGGAGAGCGTCGCCGGTTCGCCGAGCATCAGGTAGCGGGTGTAGCGCGGTTCGCGAATCAGCCGTCCGACGCCGTTCTGCCAGGTCGCCAGTCCCGCAGGATGCCGGTCGTCCATAAGCGTCACGTTTTTCAGCAGACCGAGATCCATTTCCGGGATGTCGGTCTTGTTTTTGCTGAAATACCAGTCACAATCCCACTCGGAATCAATCAGAGTAAATACCGGTTGTCTGTAGTGAGTGGCGTAATTTGAGACAATGCAGTATTTGGTCATTTTTTGGGGGCTTTTGGGGGCTGGGGATAGCTTAAAGTAGCTGGGGTAGCTAAGGGTAGCTTAAAGTAGCTAAGGGTAGCTTTTGGTAGCTGGGGTAGCTAAAAGTAGCTGAGGGTAGCCGGATGGCTACCCTCGCTGTGTTTTAGGCGTCGATGTTGGCGTAGGTGGCGTGCTCTTCGATGAAGGCGCGGCGGGGGGCTACGTCGTCTCCCATCAGGACGGAGAAGGTCCGGTCAGCTTCTGCTGCGTCGGTGAGGGTCACCTGCTTGAGCATTCGGTTCTCGGGGTCCATGGTGGTTTCCCAGAGCTGTTCGGGGTTCATCTCACCGAGACCTTTATAGCGCTGGAGCTCGAACTTCGTGCGGTCTCCTCCGCAGTGGGTGTCGGCGAAACGCTGAACCTGCTGTTCGGTCCACGCATACTCCGTGATCTTGTTCTTGCCCTTGGTGGTGCATTTGTAGAGCGGCGGAGTGGCGATATAGAGGTATCCGTTGTCGATGATCGGGCGGATCTGGCGGAAGAAGAAGGTCATCAGCAGGGTGGCGATGTGGGCGCCGTCGACGTCGGCATCGGTCATGATGATGATCTTGTGGTATCTGAGCTTCGAGAGGTTGGGTGCCTTCGAGTCTTCTTCGGTGCCGATGGTGACGCCGAGAGCCTTGAAGATGTTGACGATCTCCTCAGACTCGTAGATCTTGTGCTCGATGGCTTTCTCTACGTTGAGGATCTTGCCTCGGAGCGGGAGGATAGCCTGATAGCTCGAGTTGCGGCCCTGCTTTGCCGAACCGCCTGCGGAGTCACCCTCGACGAGGAAGAGCTCACACTGGGCCGCGTCACGGCTGTTGCAGTCGGCGAGCTTGCCCGGAAGACCGGCGCCGGCCAACGGGGTCTTGCGCTGCACTTTCATGCGGGCGTTGTAGGCCGCGTGGCGTGCCTGCGCTGCGAGAGCCACTTTGTCTACAATCGCGCGGGCCTCTTTCGGATGCTCCTCAAGGAAGTCGCGGAGCGCCTCGCTGATGGCGGTCTGAACGACACCCGAGACCTCGTTGTTGCCGAGTTTGGTCTTGGTCTGGCCTTCGAACTGGGGTTCGGCGACCTTGACGGAGACGACTGCGGTCAGGCCGTCGAGGAAGTCCTCCTTGGCCAGTTCGACCTTCATCTTGTCGAGAAGGTGGTTGTCGTCGGCATATTTCTTGAGGGTTGTCGTCAGGCCGCGGCGGAAACCTGTCAGGTGCGTGCCGCCTTCGATGGTGTTGATGTTGTTGACATACGAGTAGACATTCTCGCGGAACTCGGTGTTGTATGTCATTGCGACCTCGACCGGGACACCCTTCTTCTCGGTGTTGATGTGGATGATGTCTTCGATCAGCGGGGTCTTGCCGGCGTCGATATATTTGACGAATTCCTTCAGGCCCTCTTTCGAGAAATATCTCTCGGTCTTGGGGTTACCTTTGTCATCGAGCTGACGCATATCGGTCAGGGTGAGCGAGATTCCGGCGTTCAGATAGGCCAGATCGCGGAGACGGTTGGCGAGGGTTTCGAAATTGTAGACGGTTTCGGTGAAGATCGATGCGTCGGGGTGGAAGATGATGGTTGTTCCGGTGTGGTCGGTCTCGCCGACGACGGTCAGGTCGCATGTCGGTTTGCCGATCGAGTATTCCTGGGCATAGATCTTGCCGTCGCGGTGGATTTCGGCGCGAAGATAGTCGGACAGAGCGTTCACACAGCTGACGCCGACGCCGTGCAGACCACCTGAGACCTTATACGAGCCCTTGTCGAACTTGCCGCCGGCGTGGAGCACGGTCAGCACGACCTCGAGCGCGGGCTTGTGTAGTTTCTCGTGCATATCGACCGGGATACCGCGGCCGTCGTCGACAACCTTGATCGAATTGTCTTCGAGAATGGTGACTTCAATGTTCTTGGCATATCCGGCGAGCGCCTCGTCGATCGAGTTGTCGACCACCTCGTAGACGAGATGGTGAAGGCCTCGGCCCGAGATGTCGCCGATGTACATCGCCGGGCGTTTGCGGACGGCCTCCAGGCCTTCGAGGACCTGAATATTGTCGGCAACATACGCCTTCTCGGCTTCCTGAGTCTGTATATCTTCGTTTTCCATTTCTGTAGTGTCTGTTTTTGAGAGGACTCTGTGTATCGCTCCCGGTTTCTTATGATGAAAATATCATTTACACAGGGCTGTCACGTGTCTTCCCGTATGAACTGCAAAGTTACGAAAAAAAATCGACATACGGAGCAGTTCGAAGGCATTGAATCCTATATAATCCCGAGGGATTGAGTGTATAATCCTGCGGGATTACACGCAGGAGGAAAAAACGGGTGGGAACGGATCGTCAGGACTATTTCTGCATCGCCTTCCATCCTCTCATATCGGTCGGGGTGGGACCCTCGGTGACTGAGAGATAGCGGTGGCGTTTGGCGTCGATGCCCGAGAGGTAGATTCTGTAGTATCCGTCGATTTTTACGAGCGAACTGCGGTAGAGTCGGCTATAAATTGTCCCTTTGTCTTCTTTCGGCGACGCGACGAGTTGCGGGGTCACGGCGTTTCCCGAGTTTGAATCATAGAGGGCATAGTATATGCTCTGGGCGTTGGACGACTCGTCCCGATTATAACAGTTCATCAGAAGTTCGTGGACTCCGGGTGTTTCGGTCGGGATCGCATCGAGATGCCAGCATCTCAGGTCGGTCGGAAGGACCGGAATGATTTCGGGCTCGCTCCATTCCGAGAGATCACATCCTTTTCCGCTGACTATCTTCTTGACGATCTTTCCATCGCTGTAATAGCAGACGTATCTGTCGTCTTCTATAAACACGGCCGGCGACACACGCCAGTCATAGGGGCCGCTGAAGTCAAGCAGGCGTTCCTCCTCGCTCCAGTCAATTCCGTTTTTACTGATTTTACGGAGGAACGAGTCGCGGTGCTCGTCTTTAATGACATCTCTCCACCATATTTCCAATTCATCGGTCTTTTCGTTATAGACCAGATGTGTATCCGAGTTATAGCCATAGTCCGGCTTCGGATCGATCGGGTTCGGCGCTCCTTCCGGAAGGCTCCAGTTGTATCCGTCGTTCGAGACGGCGATACATGGGTTCTCCGCGCTATAATTGGCAAGAGGATAGGGCGTATAGGCCATCCAGTACTTATATCCTCGCCATCCGTTCTCGAAATAGAGGACCTTGGGGTGGGTGTTCTCGATATTGCCGAGATAGTTGACCACATTCAGATAACGTTCGGTCAGAGCTTCGAACGGCCCTGTCGGTTCCGAGGGATCCTCAGGTTTTGCGGGCTCTTCCGGTTCATCGGGCTCCGAAGGCTTGGAGGGCATTATGGGTTTGTTCGGATCCTCCTTGTCACATCCGCTCACGGCAGTAACGGAGAACAGGATTCCGAGTGCAAAAGTCATTTTGCAAAAGAAAGACTTTGATATAGAGAATGACCGTTTCATAATAGGTTGTTGTTAAAGTACAAAATATATACGGAAAAAGCGGCTGATTTATTGTGTTATACGCTGTAGATTCATGCCTGATTCCGGGACCGGATTGCCGATGTCCGGCTTTCCCATCGGAGAGCCGGCTCTTTTCATTTGCATATTTCGTTGTGCCTGCTTATCTTTGTTGGCGATGAGGCGGGGGAACATTGCGAAATGATGCGTGTTTCCAACTCCTCGTCTCAAGTTTTGTTATGAAAGTTAAGACTTTGCTTTATAAGGCGTTGGTGCGTGGCTGTGAGGTGTGTGGAGATGCTGTGTGCCGGATGTTGCTGCGGTTGAGGTTGTGGGCGCTCGGTGCCGAGTTCTCTGACATCCGCTCGACCGGGCTACCCTTTGTCCGGGTCTCTTCGGGTGGACGGCTGATTATAGGGCGCCATTTCGCCCTTCACAACGGTGCGCACGGAAACCCTATCGGGGCGTTCAATCCCTGCACGATCGTGGTCGAGCGCGGCGCGACGCTGCGCATAGGCGACAATGTCGGCATTTCCCAGACAGCTCTGATAGCGGCGGCCGACATCACGATCGGCGATAATGTGAAGCTCGGCGGGGGCGTAAGGGTCTACACCACCGATTTTCATTCGCTCGATCCGGAGGTACGGGCCTCGGCGGGCGACCGCGACGGACGGAAGATGGCGCCGGTCACTATCGGTGCCAATGCGTTTGTCGGCGCCTTCAGTATCATCCTGAAGGGGGTGACGATCGGGGAGAGGGCTGTTGTCGGAGCCGGGTCTGTGGTTACTCGCGACGTTCCCGCCGGGGAGATATGGGGCGGGAACCCGGCTCGGTTTATTCGGCGCGTCGGGGAGTAGGAGCAGAGAGGGGCTATTGGAAGCTTAGAGTAGCTATTGGTAGCCGGGAGAGCTTTTAGAGCTCGTAGACGATTTTGCGGATGGCGGCCGCTATGGTGGCCGGGTTTTCTCCGGCTTCGATCTTGGCGCGCATCCATTCGGCGGTGATCGGTCGGCCGAAGATGATGCGGAAGCGGGCGCCGTGGGCGGCTACGAGTTCAGCGGGCAGAAGTACCTGTTCGAGATTGACTTTCACGCCGAGTTTCTTGCGCCAGCGGGCGATGTTGTAGAAGCGCGGACGGTTCAACGCTTCGAAATGGACGGGGACGATCTGTCGGTTATATTCGATGGCCTTGGCGACGAACGCTTTCTGCCACGTCAGGTCCTGGATCTTTCCTGAGTCGAGACGGCGCGACACCAGTCCGGCCGGGAAGACCACAATCTCCTTGTCAGATTCATAGGCCTCGTTTATCGCTACGGCTGCCTGACGACCCTGGGCTCCGTACTTGTTGATCGGGAGGAAGACTTTCTTGAGCGGGGTCACGTTGAGGAGCATATCGTTCACGAGAAACCGCACGTTGTCGTCTCCGAATTTTTTGCCGAGTACCTCCACGAGCGTGATTCCGTCCAGACCTCCGAGAGGGTGGTTGGAGGCAAAGACATAGCGACCCCCTTTCGTGAGTTTGTTCAACCCCTCGACCTCGACCTTGATTCCGAGATATTCGATGACTTTGGCCGAGAAATCCGATCCCTCGGCGGGATGGGCGAAGCGGAGAATCTTGTTCAGTTCATCCTGGTGAATCAGCTTTTCGATCGCCGAGAGCGCGAAATTCGGGACCAGCTTCCGCTTTGAAGCCGGAAGCCGGTCGCCTATGATTTTCTTTACATCAAGTTGAAGCAGTTCTTCCATTTCTCAATCAAGTTGAATCTGTTTCAAGAGCGTGTTTAGCTTTGGTTTGAAAGTAAGCACACTCTTTTTTTCTCAATCGTTAACTGAGGTTTCCTCGTCCCAGAATTCGTCCTCCCACTCCTCGTCGGTTGTCGGGGTCCATTCTTCGTCGTCGGTGTCTTCCTGAGCGAAGATGAATTCGTCTTCCTCCTCGACTCTGTGGCGACGGTCGAGCGGGCGGTGGGTGATTGTCTGCGGAACCTTGTTGTCGTCCGAGTTGATCTCGCGCCAGAGCAGGTCTTTCAGCTCGGTTATGCCCTGGCCGGTGACGGCGGAAATGAATACGGTCGGGATCCCTTCGGGGAGCTCGGCCTGAATCTCGTCGCGCAGTTCGTCGTCGAGCATATCCGATTTCGAGATGGCGAGCACGCGGCTCTTGTCGGCAAGTTCGGGGTTGAACTCTCGGACCTCCTTGAGCAGTATCTCATAGTCCTTTTTGATGTCGTCCGAGTCGGCCGGGACCATAAAGAGCAGCACGGCGTTGCGCTCGATATGGCGCAGGAAGCGCAGACCAAGACCCTTGCCTTCGGAAGCACCCTCGATGATTCCGGGGATGTCGGCCATCACGAACGACTTGTCTCCGCGGTAGCTGACGATTCCGAGCGAGGGTTCCATAGTGGTGAAGGGGTAGTCGGCGATCTTCGGTTTCGCAGCCGAGACGGCCGAGAGGAGCGTAGACTTGCCGGCGTTGGGAAATCCGACGAGACCCACGTCTCCGAGGAGCTTCAGTTCGAGCACGACGGCCTTCTCGATGGCCGGCTGGCCCGGCTGTGCATATCGCGGCGCGCGGTTGGTCGAGGTGGCGAAATGCCAGTTGCCCAATCCCCCCTTGCCTCCGCGGAGGAGCTTTATCTCCTGCTTGTCTTCGGTGATCTCGGCGAGGAACTCGCCGGTCTCGGCGTCGAAGACAGTGGTGCCTACGGGTACTTCGATGATGCGGTCCTCCCCATCCTTGCCCGATGAGCGTCCCTCGCTGCCCGACTGACCGTCGGTGGCGAAGATGTGGCGCTGGTAGCGCAGGTGGAGAAGGGTCCACATGTGGCGGTTTCCGCGAAGAATAATGTGTCCTCCGCGTCCGCCGTCACCTCCGTCGGGACCCCCCTTGGGGACATATTTCGCGCGGTGGAAATGACGGCTGCCGGCTCCGCCCTTGCCGGAGCGGCAGAGTATCTTGACGTAATCTATAAAATTCGAATCGGCCATAATGAATTGATTTCTTTAGAATAAGGTGACTCCGGGATCATATCGGGTTCACAGGTGACGGAGCTTCATCAGGTCGTTGGCATAGCGGAAGTCGTCGGGCGAGCCGATGTCTATCCACGTTCCCTTGATCTGATACCATCCGACTTTTCCCCCTTCGGCGATCACACGCTCCACGAGGTCCGGAGCATCGAGATACTCCCCTTTGACCACGCTTTCGGCGACGCGGCGGCTCATCAGATAAACGCCCGCGTTCGCCAGATTGTTGAACGTCGGCTTCTCCGACAGACCGGTGACCCGGTCGCCGTCGGTGGCGATGATGGCGAAGGGGATGGAGACCGGGTAGGAGACCACAGCCATCGTCAGGTCCGCTCCCGAGTGTTTGTGGTGAAGAAACAGGTCTTCGAAATCCATGTCGGTCAGCAGGTCCGAGTTCATCACGAGCACGTCCGGCTTCGTGAATGGAGTGCAATAGGCCAGCGAGCCCATCGTCCCGAGGCGGCACGGCTCTTCGACACACTCCACCTTCCCCTCGAAGCGGGGATCGCGGAAGTGTTCGATCAACTGCTCTTTCAGATAGTTGACCGACACGCAGATACGGTCGATTCCGACGCGGCGCAGGGCGTCGATGTTGTAGTCTATGATCGGTCGGCCCCCGACTTCGAGCAGGGGTTTCGGGCGCGTGAGAGTCATCGGGCGCAGACGCTCCCCCTTGCCTCCGGCCATCAGGACGGCCTCGACGGGAATGATGGCCTGGCGCTTGCGCAGGTCGATGATCTTCTCCAGCCTGCCGTCGGCCCCGACGCCGGGAAGCAGCGTGATTCCGCGGTCCCGGGCAGCGGCCACCTTGAGGTAGGGATCATCNTCGGGTCTGAGGAGNGTGCANGAGGTGAAAGCCGCGCGGAGCACGCTCTCGNCGAGCGCGACACCACTGATCAGCGCGCGGCGGATGTCGCCGTCGGTGACGGTTCCCAGGACGTGTCGGTCGGCGTCGATGACCACGAGCGTCATCAGTCCTCCGGAGAGGGTGTTGAGGCGCGCCAGCGCGTCGAGCACCGTCTCCGTGTCCCTGATTATATGTTTCTCAGCTTCTTCCTGTTTCATCTGAAATCGGTTGGTGTCGGTCCGGTCTGTCGGTTGTTGCTGTTGATGATGTTGTTGTTGTCGGTCGGGTCGGATCTGTCGGAGGGNTGANGCTCACTCACGGGGATACATTGACTCGATCTCNTCCGCATACCGCTCGGCGACAACCTTTCGGCGGACCTTCATNGTGTTGGTCACCTCCCCGTTCATAATNGAGAAATGATTGGGGAGCAGTGTGATCTTCTTGATCTTCTCATATTCGGCCAGGTCTTTCTGGACGGTGTCGATCTCCTTCATCATGAACGCGACNGTCCGCGGGTTCTTCATCAACGCGGCNGTGTCNTCNATGTCGAGCCCACGCTTCTGGGCCCACTTCCGGAGCTGCGAGAGATTGGGGACCACGAGGGCGGTCACATACTTGCGTTCGTCGCCGATCACGGCCACCTCGTCGATATACTTGTTCTCGGCCAGACGGCTTTCGAGCATCTGNGGCGCGATATANTTGCCGTTGGCGGTCTTGAAGAGGTCCTTNACGCGTTCGGTCAGGACGAGCGATCCGTCTTCGGTGAAATATCCGGCGTCGCCGGTGCGGAACCATCCGTCGGCGGTGAANGCCTTCGCGTTGGCNTCGGGATTCTTATAGTAGCCCGGTGTGACGGTCTCACCTCGCACGAGGATCTCGTTGTCGTTNTCGGTGTCGATCTTCACCTCCACGCAGGGGAGGGGCTTGCCGACGGTTCCGATCCGGTATCCGACCGGGGGATAGCAGGCGACGGTGGCCGTCGTCTCCGACAGGCCGTAGCCNACCATAATGTCGATTCCGACCGAGCGCATGAAGTCACAGATGCGGTCCGAGAGGGGAGCGCCCGCTGTCGGGAATATGTTGGGGTCGGGGATACCGATCGCGTGCTTGAGCTTTGAGAANATCTTCTTNTCCCAGAAGCGATATTCGCGTTCGAGCCATGCCGGGGGCTTGATCCCCTCGCGCACGAAGTTGATGTTGCGTGCGTGGCCGACGGTGATCGCGCGTTTGACGGCGAGACGTTCGAGCTTGCCCATCGAGCGGATCTTCTCCTTCACGGCGGCGTAGACCTTTTCCCAGAAGCGGGGCACGCAGCACATGATGTTGGGCTTNACCTNCTGGATAGTGTCCTGGATCACACGCGGGTCATAATTGACCGCGATTCTGATTCCNCGGGTCAGACAGAAGAANCACCAGGCCTTTTCNAGNATGTGGCTCATCGGGAGNAAGGCCATCGAGAGNTCGCGCTCCGAGACCATCGTCAGATATTCGAGATGGGCCTTCATGGNCGCGTCATAGTTGGAGTGGGTGATCGCGACGCCCTTCGGCTCGCCNGTGGTCCCGGAGGTGTAGATGAGGGTGGCGATGTCNTCGGGCAGACCGCGTTCGGCGCGGGCNGCCACTTCNGCTTCCGATTCGGCCGGGGCNGTCATTCCGAGGCGCACGAAGTCGTCCCAGAAGATGGAGATCGTGTCGTCATCCTCGAGCTTGAGTTCCGAGTTCTTGAAGATGATGATCTTGCTGACCTTTTCGGGATGGCGTTTCCAATAGCTGTANGCCAAAGGATACTGGTGCTTGTCGCCGACGAAGATCACGCGCGCGCCGCCGTTGGTGACGATGAAATCAAACTGCGCCTGCGACGAATTGGCGTAAAGCGGAATGACGGCGATACGGTTCTTGAACGCACCGAATTCGGTGATGAGAATCTGCGGGGTGTTGGGTGAACACACCGCTATGTTGTCTTTCTCAAGAAGTCCGAGACGTTCGAGAGCTTTGGCGGCTATNTCGATCTGGGTCGCGAAATCCTTCCAGGATGTGGGGAGCCANTCCCCCTCCTTGCGCCAGCAGAAGCGGTAAGCCTCGCGCTCGCCATATTTCTGTGCCTGCGCCGGGATCATTTCGACCAGTTGGTTTGCCATATATAAGTGTTTTTATGTGAATAAACTCGGCTTCACTCCTGAGGTAGGGGTATGCCGACAGCCGACCTTCATAAGGCCGCGCTTTTAGTATAACAACCGAAACGGCCCTTTTTATCGGGGCGCGCCTGAAAAAACGTCGCCGGCNACTTCGCGGTACGTTTCGAGCAGGTCTCTCAGATTGCGTTCCGGATCATAGAGATGACGCGGGGCAGGNNCNGGNTTGAAGTCGGCNCCGAGNCGGAAGATGTCGCAGATCTTGGCGGCCAGCATCTCGGTCTCCTCNAAGCGGTAGAGCGCGGCGGGATTGTCGGCGCAGAGGTCGGGCGTCCCTCCGACATACGAGGCGAGATAGGGCATTTCGAGCATCTGTGCCTCGCCCAGAGAGTTGGGCGAGTTCTCGATGGCCGAGGGGANGAGGAAAAGATTGGCGCGGAGATATTCGCGACACATCCCCTNCTCGTCGAGCATCCCGACATATTCGAGCCGGTCTTCGANCCCGAGGCGTTTCATCAGCTTCTTGAGCCACGCGCCGTANCCACCNATCCGCAGACGGTTCGCGCCGAACGGCGGAGGCCCCGCGAGCCGTATCCGCGCGTCGGGAAACTCTCTGATCACGAGCGGAAGAGCTTCCAGGACCTTGTGCAGCCCCTTCAGTGGATAGTGGCCCTGAGAAATGAAAATCGTGTGGGGCTCGCATTGNTCGTAGATCCAGCGGCGGGTGTAGAANGTGGTGCGCAGTGTCTCCCCTCCGTAGTGATAGACGGCGTCGGGGTTGATGGCGCGGACGTGNGCNTTATCCCACGAGGTGCGGCCTATGATGTGGCCGACCTNCGAGATCACTCTGCGCTCCGTCTCTCCGCGGAGTCGGAATTTCTCGGCCTGCTGNGTGACCGAGTCNTGTNTNAGGGTGTCTCTGAGGGTCAGCGGGAACTCCTTCGGGTCNATNCCTCCGAGATANTAGCGGGCGCAGATGGAGATGAGTCCCTGGATCGAGACAACCGCCCTTTCCGGTCCGATGGTGTCGATCCAGTCGGCNCCGTAGGGGTATTCCGTTCCGTGGATNTGNATCACGTCGGGTCNGAACTCCGCNTCNATNCTCTTCCAGANGGNCCGNGTGTTTTCNNCCACGCCCCCCTTCGCGGTCAGCGGCGGGAGAGCGACNTAGNTATGGCCGTCGNNGCCGCGCNTGATCTGCGGCTCCTTNANGTGGGGNAGCGGGGCGGCGACTCCGAGCTCCACCCCGGGNACNTTCGAGAGACGNTTCCAGAGACTGTGGATCCAGCCTCCCCCNGAAGACTCGCGNGAGCCGTAGAGCTGATTGCCCTCGCCGACCATAGTCGGCGTTATCCATAGTACTTTCAACATAATCTCTCGTCTTTATTTTCCATAACCTCCGGAGCCTTCCGGTCCGANTCCCCCTGAAGAACTCTTTGGANGATACTGATCTGGTGGCGGCTGTTCCACCTCGTGTTGATCATCGCGTGGCAGGCGCGGCGTGCNTTCTCNCGNGCCTCCGCTGTCGAATGNTCNCTCAGCCAGCGGGCAGTCTTGACGATCATATCCTNCGGGTCATCCTTGCGGAAGAGGACACCGGTCTCTCCGTGGGAGATAGTCTCAAATTCGGGCATCTGGGTGTCGAAGTCGTCGTGGCTCGCGACGGGGACGCCATAGCTCATGGCGTGGAGGGCCGTCAGNCCGANGTTNCCNGGCGANCANCAGANGTCGCAGTTGTAGANCAGNTCTCCNANNGTCTCTTCGTCGTGACACTCTCCGAAAAACCAGATCCTGCNGTCGACNCCGGNCTCTTCGGCGTGTCNGCGNAGGGNCNCNGCTTCCGNGCCGTCNCCNATGAAGAGCAGGTTNCACCCGAGTCCGTCNCCGTTGAGNCGNGCGAGCATATCGACGAGCCGGNCGAGCTTCTTCNGNGGNGTCAGACGGCCGATGAAGAGGAGAGTAGGGTCGGAATTTCCGAACCGGCGCGAAAGTANGTCGGACTTNAGNNGTCGCTGAGCCTCTGGGTCGACGCCGTCNTTNAGGGAGTTGTAGACAGGATGTATCNTGGCNGGGTCATATCCCAGTCCGATCATCCTCCGCCGTCCCCTNTCGCCGTATGTGAAATAGCCGTCCGACATCCTCAGAACGAAGTCATAGAGGAAGTAAAGGGGCCCGTGTTTTTTCTTCGGGCCGTGGCCCCAGCCGTAGAACTTCTTGCCTGTCAGCCGACAGATNATGGCCAGAGGNATGTGGCTGTAACACAAGTCACCGCTGACTATCACCGCGTCGTGATCACCGAAACCGGCCGACAGNAATTTCGACCTCCAGGGAAAGCGACCGAGAAGGTTCACGTTGGCCATCTCCACCGGTTTGTGGCGGAAAATCCCGAAATCCACCTTCCTGATGGGGCTTCCCCCCTCGTTTCCCGGNANCGAGCGCCCGAAATAGAAGCGGGTGTCGAAAGTCTCGTCGATCTTCCGGAAGATACTCTCCCGATAGTGGGGCGGATAATTGAAANAACAGCANAGCTTCATGATGGGGACGCTACATTTGGGGGTTGAGCGCAAAATTACAAAAAATAGCAAGAAAAAAAAGTGGAAAACTGAAGAATAATTTGTGAAATAGGNGCGGATTGGCTAATTTCGTGACGACAACGCGCTCCCGGAGAGCTGCTTGCCCGACACTTCAACCGATTCTTATGTTCTTGCTTACCGCCATAAAAACAGCATTTTACAGAANACTCCTTCCGNNTCGTCCGGAGGGAGCGGCGAAGCGTATCCGGACAAAAGANCTTGTCTCGNTGNTGAAATTCCTGCAGACGAGCGTTCCCTGCTATCGCGGACTCCTCTCCGGNACGGAGATCACCTCGGCTAACTGTCTCGNCATTCTCCGGTCGCTTCCGGTTGTCTCGAAAGAGGACCTGCGCGACGCTCCGGACCACCGCGCGCTGTTTGTCGGCGAGGACTGGAGCGGCTGGCGNAACACNGGCGGNTCGACCGGCGAGCCCTTCCGCTTCCCGGTCGGGGGGCTGNCGCGATGGNCTCCGGACCGCGAGCAGCTGTGTCAGGCGTGGCTCTATCGCGAGATGACCGGNCGGTTCGAACCGCGGATNGTGTCGGTAGACGGCTCNCGTGTCGATGAATCGGACCGCGCNCGGGGCGTTTTCTGGGTCTCCGGGCGTCCCAACTTCCCCTATGGCTCCCTCCACTTCTCGACCCTCTACCTTACGGCCGAGACGTTCACCGCCTATGCCCGCAAGCTTGACGAAGCCGCTCCCGAAGTGATCCGCGGCTATCCCTCCGGTGTCGCCGAACTGGCGCGCCTCGCCGAAGACTCGGGCCACACGTTCCGCTTCACCCCTAAGGGGATATATCTGACCAGTGAGAACATAACCGAAGCTCATATCGAGGTGATAGAAAGGGTCTTCGGGTGTCCGGTATGGGGCCAGTATGGCCATTCCGAAAGCTCCGTATTCGCCGTGAGGCGTCCGGGGGACGAGGCCTATGAGTGTCACCCCGCGGCGGGGATAGTCGAGGTTCTACGACCCGACGGAACCCACGCAGAGCGCGGCGAGACGGGTGAAATCGTTGTCACTGGGTTCTCCAACAGGGCGATGCCATTTGTCCGCTACCGCACCGGCGATCTGGCCGAGTATGGCGGCCGCCGAGGGGCCTTTACGATTCTGAACCGCCTCGTGGGGCGCGACACCGACTTCATAACCGACCGCTCGGGGCGCCGACACCATCTCGTCGGGCTCGTATTCGGCGGCCACATCCCGGCCTTCAACCATATCGACGGCTGGCAGATCGAACAGACCGCGCCGGGGCGGGTGAGGTTGTATGTTGTCCGCGGAAAGAGCTATACCGACGACGTGGAGCACGAGCTGACGCGCTTCTTCTCCTCCCACGGGTTCGAGGCCTCGGTCAGCTATGTTGGCACGCTCCGGAAAACTGCACGTGGCAAACAACCCTTCCTCATAAAAAACCGCGAGAGCTGATGGACAGAAAGAGCATAGGGGGATACATAAAGAATCTGACGACATATTTCGGAGCTTCTTTGCTCCCGATGGTCCTCAATCTGGTGACCAACCCCTGGATCGCCCTGAATATGGATCCGGAGGATTATGCGGTCAGCGGCTACTACGGCTCCTACTCGTCGCTGATCTCGCCGATCATCATCTTCTATCTTGTCCACTACTATATTAAGGAGTATTTCCGTCGCGACGTCGAGGAACGCGAGCGCTTGTACGCGACCGTCGCCAAGGCGACCATCTGGTTTTCGGGGCTCCTCTCGGTTCTCTGCTTCGTCTGCCTCCTACTTTATCTGACCTGCATAAAAACCGATTTCGCCTTCCCCATACTTCCATATCTCGCGCTGGTGGTCTTCGCCTGTCCGCTCTCGGGACTGATGAACCTCCGTCTGGCACGATACCGTATGGAGAAGAAGGCCAACGCCTTCTTCGTTCTCTCGGCCGCCAACGGCCTGCTGGGTGTCGCGCTGACCTTCCTCCTTGTCGTCTGGCTCAAACTCGGGGCTCTCGGAAAGCTGGCGGGTCCTTTCTTAGGGGCGCTGACGATCTTCTGCGTGATGCTGTGGCGCTTCCGCGGAGTGTTGAGGACCAGGACGTCACTGGCCGACTTCCGGAAGATATTCATCTTCTGTCTGCCCCTCACGGCGAGCGCCACGCTGGGCTATTTCACCAACGGATTCTCGACGACCTATCTCGAATCGCTTGGGCAGACCTCCGAGTATGGCGTCTATATCGTCGGCGTCTCGATCGGCACCTACCTCTCGGTTTTCGGAACGGCGATCGGNAACACGTTCCAGCCCGACCTCTACGAGTCGGTGATCAAGCGTCAGTGGAACCGCTACGTGCGGGTGATAGCCACCGAGCTGGTTATGCTGACCGTGGTCGTCGGGGTCTTCATCCTCGTGACTCCCTTCGTGATTGGCATCCTGACTGCAGGCCGCTATATGGCCGCCACTCCCTACGCCCGGATCGTGGCGCTCTCGACGCTGACCTCCAACATCTACTATCTGATCAACCAGTACTCGATAGCCACCGATCGTCCCCGGCTCTATCTCTACACCTCAATTCTGGGCAGTGTGGCGATCGTCTGTTCTATCGGATGGTTTGTCGGCAGGTGGTCGTTCGCCGGCGGCGCGTGGCTGACGGTCGTGTCGTTCCTCATCTTTTCGGTCATCAACCTCCTTCTGCTCTTCGTCTCATCGCGCAAGGGCCAATACTCAGGAAAATGAAAACCAAATTCCATACCCTCCTGAAAAAGCGCCTCAACCGCAAATAGCTCCCGAAACGAAACGCGTGAAAAATGCGCGTAAAATTTTGTCCGGATAAATATAGTTTGTAACTTTGACTTTAGAAAAGTGTCACAAGTGACAAAAATCTAAATTATGTATAAACAAATAAACCGAGATATATACCTAAGCCGTCTTATTAGGCGCAGACACAATGGGCGAATCAAAATTATTACCGGAGTTCGTCGAAGTGGCAAGACATATCTGTTATTTAAACTATTTGCAGACTGGTTGCAACAGCAAAAGATAAAAGAAGACCATATTATCAAAGTAAATCTTGAGGATAGACGCAACAAGGCATTGCGCGACCCGGATAATCTACTAACTTACATTGATTCGTTGATAAAGGATGAATCAATGCACTATGTAATGATTGATGAAATCCAGCATGTACCGGAGTTTGAGGATGTCTTAAATAGTTATTTGGGCATGGATAATGTTGATGTGTATGTGACTGGCAGCAACGCAAAATTCTTGTCTAAAGATGTCATTACCACTTTCCGTGGTCGTGGAGATGAAGTCAGAATATATCCACTGAGTTTTGCCGAGTATCATTCGGCAACGGGTCTGACAAAAGAAGAAGATCTGAAAGATTATATGCTATATGGGGGACTTCCTCAGACCGTTTTTATGGAATCAGACGAGGAGAAGTCCAACTTCTTAAAAGAAATATTTGAGGAAACTTATCTTCGGGATATAAAAGAAAGATATAATATTGAAAAGGAAGAGGAACTGGAGAAGTTGCTTGATATCATATCTTCAACTGTCGGCAGTCTTACCAATCCTCAGAAGTTGGCCAATAGCTTTGAATCAATGATTAAGAGTAACCTTTCTGCGGTTACAATAAAGAAGTATCTTGAATATGTTTGTGAATCATTCTTAGTAGAGAAAGCAACTCGCTATGATGTAAGGGGAAGAAAGTATATAGATACTCCTTATAAGTATTATTTTGCTGACCCGGGCCTAAAAAATGCCCGTATAAACTTTAGACAACCAGACCAAAGTCACGTAATGGAGAATATTATCTACAATGAACTACGTAAACGCGGCTTCAACGTTGATGTTGGAGTTGTTCCGGTTGTGGTAAGAGAAGGAGGCAAACAGATTCGCAAGCAATACGAAATTGATTTTGTCTGTAATCTCGGGAGTGTTCGTTACTACATACAATCCGCATATCGTATGGAAAATGAAAGTAAAATTAAGCAAGAAGAAAATTCTCTGCGTAATGTGGATGATTCGTTTAAGAAAATTATAATACTTGGCGAGCATTCCCCGGTTATAAGGAACGATGCCGGTATCACAACAATAAGTATCTATGATTTTCTTCTCAACGAAAATTCGTTAGAACTGTAATTCATCATTTGAACTCATTTAAACTTTTTTCAGGGTTAAGGTTCATTAAGATTTTGAGCAGATTTCAATACTTGAAGATGGAACGATGCGGGCATCGTGGCTGATGAAAGGATTGGAGGATACCAAAATATTAATGAAGATTGACCCTGAAGAAAACCATTTTAAACTAAATTTTTGTTTTCGCAAAAAGTTTAAATGAGTTCATTGTGTAAATTTCCATTTCGGGAATAAAGCTGAAGAATAATATTCCGTATAAAATATAATGTCCCTCATAAGAAGTGGACGCAAGTTTGGTTCTTCGGTTCACGAACGATGATTAGATGAAGTGAACCGAAGGGGATGAAAATAATTTGGTTGATACAAAAAAAATTAGTAACTTTGCGCTGAATATTCGGGGCGTAGCGCAGTCCGGTAGCGCACCTGGTTTGGGACCAGGTGGTCGCAGGTTCGAATCCTGTCACCCCGACCGTATGATAGGTTTCGTCCGTCAGCATCCCTTCAGGATGCCGGCGGACGTTTTCCATATCCTCCCTCCGCGTTCCTATTTCCCGCTTCATTCATATCCTCCCGCTTCGCACAGCGTTCAGAACGGAGCTTCCACACCGGGGGGCGGTAGCCAGGAATCGTCGGTAGGAACCGGCAGATCTCCGGCGGAGGCAGGGGGCTCATCCGGGTAGTTGTCGGACAGAGGCAGGCGGGCCGCTTCCACAGCCTCGGCAACACGTCGCCGCTGCGCCTCGGCGAGATGATTCGTGTTGTCCCACTCCGGCTCGCCATCCACGCCGTTGGGTGGCATAGGTGTGTACCGACCGTTGTTGATGTTGTATTTCATCTTGACGCTTCCCGGCTGGCCGAGATGACGGAACTTGACCTTGTCTATCTTGATTTCGACGAGGTTGGAGAGGCGGTGGCGGTGGATGATGATTCCGAAATCGGCCTTGTTGAAGAAATGGGCCGAGCCGCTGATGTCGTAGAGGGTCGGCAGGTCGAATTCTCCCTCCCGGTTCCTCGCCGGCTTCGCCGGGTGGGCCATAAGAATCACCAGAATGTCGTTCTGCTGGGCAAAATTGGTCAGTTTGTCGAGCAGGGTGCTGATATAGTCGGTCTCCTTCATACCGTTCTTCTCGTCTTCGAGACGGTTGTAGGGGTCGATCACGAGTGCCTTGATTCCGCGTCGGCGCACAAGGTATCGGGCTTTCTCGAGAATCGTATCGACACGATAGTCTTTGGGCGATATGAAGAAGAAATCATTGTCGAGGTGTTGCTTGACCCGGGCATATTCCCGGTCGTTGATGTGGAGACGGTCGAATTTAGCCCCGGTGAATTTCTCGATCAGTTTGCTTGCGTGATAGGCCAGCGGGGCATTCTCGGGCGAGAAATAGGCCCATCGCCAGCCATATCGGATGTTGAGGCGTTCGGCGATTTCGTCGATGAATTCGGACTTGCCGCTGCCGGGATAGCCGGTCACCAGACAGAGTCTCTTGGTCTCGAAGCTGATCAGGTTGTCGAGCGGCTCGTGGCCGATCGTGAATCCCTTCTGAAGTCCGTTCTCGAACAGGGCGTCGAGGCTCTGCTCGAAGTCCGAGACCGTGAATATACCCTCGACCTTGAACTCAGGAGCATCTGCGAGACAGCGGAGAAGGCTCTCGCGGCCATAGGCCACGAGGTGTTCGTTGGCATCCTTGCAGTTCTCTCCGAAGTCGACCACGCGACATCTTTCCGATCCGAAGCGCCGCAGAAGCTCGTCGCGCAGGGCGATCCCCTTTGTGTCGGTGTCGACGGCAATGTAGATGGTATCCTTGTCGTCGAAATACTCCTCGATGAAGTCGTCCAGATACGTGAGGTTGGCGTTCGCTCCGTTCGGGACACTGATCACGTCGCGGCGGCCGCACTCGAAAAACGAAAGGGCGTCCATCTCTCCCTCGGTGACGATACACTCCGGCGTTCCCTTGATATTGTCGATGTTGTAGGGAATCAACCGGGCGCCTGAACAGAGCTTGAAACACTTGTCGCCTGTCCGGAACTTGGTGTTGACCGGTTCTCCGTCAAGAAAATAGTTGAACTGCACTGTGTTGGCCTCGCCATTTTTCTGGGGCATCCATTCCATTCCTTCCGAGATCCTACATTCGGCCACGGTACCGGGGGTGATTCCGCGGCTCTCGAACCACTTCAGGACCTTTTCGCCCGGAGCTGAGGCCGATTTCGGAACAGGCCGTTTGTATTCAGGCTTCTGCTTGCGGATTTCCTGAGGGCGGAACCAGGGTTGGCGCTCCATCCACAGCTGTTTTTCGAGGTCCGTGTGGCCCAGGGCGCCGGTCCATCCGCAGTGATGACACTTCCACACCCTCTTATCAAGGTCTACCGACAAACTCTTGTCGCGCTTGTTGTGGCGTCTGTCCCCACACTTGGGACAGAGACATTTCGCTTTGCCGCTTGTTTTTCCCGGCGGGAGGACAATTCCATAATCACGAAAATCTTTCATATAGCAAAATCCTCCCATTTTCCTGCTGACCAGTAATGTTTATCCGACGGTCTCGGAGGTGCATTGTCGGGCACCACGACATCGCTGTCGGCATATCGGCGCCGTCCCTTATTGTCGAGCCATTCGCCCACTCCCGGTCCCTTCCTCGCGATCTTCGGATTTCGACGTCGTTCATTCGGATCGTTGATCTTGCGCCTGAGGACATTGATCAGATGCGCCGCCGCCGAATTATAGTCATCGTGGGTCACACCCTTGAGTTTCCATTCGGCGACAATACTTTCAGACCACGCCCGGAGTGTCTCAGTGTCACACCCCATACCCCCTGACAGTGTTTCGAGTGACGCCTGATTGTTATTGGCGAAAAACTTCTCAACCAGAATCTCCTCAACAACATCATCAGCAACATCATCCTCCTGCGCCTCGCGTAAATAACAAGATTTATCTTGTTGTTGAAGATAAAGTTTATTATTTATCTTCTCATTCTCATTATCATTATCATTATCATTATCATTATCATTATAGGTTGAACTTGCTTCCGTTTGGTACGTTTTGCTACCATTTGCTACCATTTGCTTAGCTCCGGTAGCAACCGTTGCCTCTTGCTCCGTTTCCTTAGCACGCGTTGCTTCTTGCTCGGAAGAGGTCGCGACGGTTTTAGACAGTTTCCTTTTTGTAGCTGACGCAAGACCGCCGCGCTTTCCGCCCTCTTTACGTTTTTCGCAGATTGCGTTATATCTGCTGGTGTCGCGATCAAGTTTCTCACGGATGAATGCGGTTGCAAAGCTGACCATCGCGTCGGCCGGCATAACATCGTTGAAAGCGTAATCCATTATCGCCATCACTGTCTCGAATTGTTTCTCTTTGGGGAGGGTCTTGATTGTTTCCCACCAGTTCTTGTAGAACAAGATATTGTCTCTTTTCATAATTTACAGTTTTGGTTTTTATGTGGCGGGAAGTCCGGAGACGACCCGCCACACTTCAGGTTGAATTTACTTGATCAGCAGTCGCTTTGACGCTTTGACGGGTCGCAGATAGTGGGCTGCGCGCTCGGGCCACGTCTGGCGGAAAGCCTTGACATCGAATTTGAGCGACGGCTTCGTGTCCTTGAGAGTGACTATAACCTTCCCGCCATAAGTCAGTTCCTCGGCCCCCGAGAGGGCGCGTCTGAGGATCTCCTCACATTGCCCCTTTTTCTCCTTGAGGATCTTGAGAGCCTCTCTGATGGATTTCAGATCGTTGTAGGCCCCGAAGACCACATCGTTACATTCCGTGCTTCTTGCGCGACCCGGACGGCGCGACAAAACGAACTCCTCGGCCCATACATGTGCGGAGCTCATACTTGCTCCGCTCGCTTTTTCTTTAGCTTTTGTCATAATTTTTCAATTTTATCCCATTCAATCAGTGAAAAGGACCTGTTAGTGATAATAATTAGTTAAAAAACAAGCTATACTATATCTTAAAACACTGCAAAGTTAATCAATAAAATTAACAAAACAAGATATTTTGAATAAAAAGTTTGAAAAAAGTTGAGAATGTCCGCGTATTGAGGTGGGCCGAAGCGGATTTTTGATTTAGAGGGACAGGTTGAGCTTCAAAGTCAGGAGGTGGGGGCGGTTAGGTGAGGTGGGAGCGGTAGAGGTCGATGTAGCGGGCGAAGGCTTGGCGGCTGTCGAAGTGACGTTCGGCGCGCGTGCGGCAGTCGGCGGCGTTGAGGGGAGTGGTGCAGAGGTTGCGGATGGTGGAGGCCAGAGCGTCGATGTCGCGTTTTTCGACCGTGCGGCCGGTTAGCGCGTCGATTGTCTCGGGTGAGCCTCCGGTGCGGTAGGTCACTACGGGTGTCCCGCAGGCGAGCGCTTCGAGATTGACGGTGGGGAAGGTGTCTTCCAAAGTCGGATTGACGAGCAGGTCCGCCTCAGAGTATAACCGTACCAGTTCTCGCACAGAATCTGTGCGCGAAATGCCCCGGATACCCTCCGGAAGCCCCGCGATCTGTTTGTGCTTCAGTCCCACGAGTGCAATAGAATATTCCGCAGGAAGAAGACGGCGCAACTTGATAAATTCACCGAGCCCTTTCCGCTCGTCCCAGACACTGGCCACTCCCAGAAGCATCTTTTTGCCGTCGTGCGAGCCCTTCGTCCCTTCCCGGCGATCCTCTCGCGAAGCAGAGTCGGCAGGACGGAAGACAGAGAGGTCGATGCCGTTGCGGATGACGGTTCGCGGATAGTCGCCGAGGAATGACGAGGCCACCATCTCGCCGAGCCACTCCGAAACCGGCACCAGCGTCAGATCGGGACATCCGCTGAAGCACTCCCTTTTCAGATCATAATTTCGTCGCGATCGGTCGAGAGCAAAAGAGGCCGGGTAACGCCTCAGGTTCGGACAATCGTAACACCCGGTGTGCCACCTGTCGCATCCTGCCGCCTCGAAATAGGCGCAATGGCCCGTGAAAGTCCAGCAGTCGTGGAGCGTCCACACGACCGGGCCTCCCCAGCGCTTGAGAAAATCGAAAAGTAGGGGGTAATTGAGATAGTAACCGTGGATATTGTGGAGATGGATGATGTCGGGATTGAGGCGGTCCAGCTCGCGGATGAACTTCCGCGTCGCTCCGCGCGATCCCAGTCCGTGATTGTCCAGCAGACGCGACTCCGCCCCGTGAAGATACATATCGCCGCGTCCTCCGATGCGGATCGTCGGCAGCTCACCCGGGCGCCCTTTGCGGCCATAGGCCACGACGCTCTCCCACCCCTCGGCACGGGCCAGGAGGCCGATATTTTCGGCGATGGTGCCCGTTGAGCCCCAGTTTGCGGTCGAGTTTATCTGGACAATTTTCTTCATATAGTTCTGGCGAGAGTCGGAGAATCGGTGCGTGAGTCAGCCAAACAGACTCCCGATATGCAAATTTAACAAAAAATATCGAGAAACCCTCGCTGCGTCGCCTCTCGCGCAGATTTTTGTCGGGTAAACGAAAAAGAATGACGGTTAAAAATATGATAAGGGGGTTGATGTACGTTAATAGATAAAATAATATTGTGATATGAAGAAACTCCTGATAATTCTGTTCGCGCTGGTGCTACCGGTGGCCGTTATGGCCAAGAAGAAGAACTCTGATGGCGGTGAAGCGAAGATCTCTTTTGCCGAGACCGTCTGGGATTTCGGTACCATACCCGAGAAGAAAGGGGCTGTCAGTCACGAGTTTGAATTCGTAAACGCCGGCAACGGCAACCTCGTGATCCTCGACGCCACGGCCGAATGCGGCTGCACGCGCCCCGAATATTCGAAGGCTCCTGTGGCCCCCGGCAAGAAGCAGAAAGTCAAAGTCACATATAACCCCCTCGGACGCCCCGGATCATTCGAGAAAACCGTCACGGTGAAGACCAACGGTTCGCCGAAGAAGACCCGTCTGAAAATCCGCGGAATCGTTGCCGGTAAATAAGTTATGAAGAGACTCCGCAAGAGACTGCTCCGAGGTGCGGCCATGGTTGCCGGTACTCTGATGATGACCTCGGCCATCTTCGGCGAGGTACGCTTCTCGTCCGGCAAATATGATTTCGGAACGCTGCGCGAGGACGACGGCCCGGTGACCGGCAAGGTCACGATGACCAACCTCGGTCCCGGCCCGACCTATATCCGCAACGTCCGCACTACCTGCGGATGTACCGACGCGACCTTCACCGAAGGCATAATAGAGGAGGGGGATTCGGCAACGGTCACCTTCACCTATGACCCGCTCCACCGCCCCGGCTCGTTCAGCAAGACGGTGAAAGTATTTGTCGGTCAGGACAACAAGATGCACACCATCAACATAAAGGGCAACGTCCTGGCCTCGCGCAAGACACTGGCCCTGAACTATCCCGACTCGATCGGAGTGCTCCGCCTCTCGACGCTAATGATAGACGGCGGTGACGTCCCGGCCCAAGGGAGCCGCAACTACTTCGTCAAACTCTACAACCCCACGGACCGCGACATACGCCCCGTGGCCAAGACCGAATCAGACGTGCTCAGCATCGCCATCGAGCCTCAGGTCATACAGCCCGGAGCCACGGCCGTGATTGGCATCTATCTCAACTCGCGCCGCGAGCAGCAGGCCGGCGACCATGTCTACGAGATGGAGATCTGTGACGACGCCGACGCCTCGCTCTCCGAGACAGGCAGGATAGCGCTCCACGCCCTCATCAGAAAACCTTGAAATCCAAATCCCTCAAACCTCATATCATCGAAATGAACCATCCCGAAAACGATGACCAGTATATCGGTCTGCAGGTCAACAGCGGTGTGACCTCGCAACCCATCGTGAACCCCTATCGCAACGTGCACCGCGCGCGCCGTCGGCGGCTCACTCCCGGCGAGTATGTCGAAGGTATCCTCAAAGGAGACGTCAGCATACTTGGCCAGGCCGTGACGCTTGTCGAGAGCACCAGCGAGGATCACCAGGCCACAGCGCAGGAAGTCATCGAAAAATGTCTGCCATACTCCGGCAACTCCCGACGTATCGGTATCACCGGAGTCCCCGGTGCCGGCAAATCGACCTCTATCGACGTCTTCGGTCTCCACGTCCTCCGTCAGGGCCATCGCCTCGCTGTCCTCGCGATCGACCCCAGCTCCGAACGCACGCGCGGCTCGATTCTCGGCGACAAGACGCGAATGGAGAAGCTCTCGCAAGAGAAAGATGCCTTCATCCGCCCTTCACCCTCGGCTGGATCTCTCGGAGGCGTGGCGCGCAAGACGCGCGAGACGATCGTTCTCTGCGAAGCCGCCGGCTACGACCGCATATTTGTCGAGACCGTCGGTGTCGGCCAGAGCGAGACGGCTGTCCACTCGATGGTTGACTTCTTCCTGCTGATCCAGCTCGCCGGCACAGGCGACGAACTCCAGGGTATCAAGCGCGGAATCATGGAGATGGCCGACGGAATCGCCATCAACAAATGTGACGGCGACAACGTCGAGCGTGCACGCCTGGCCGCCGCCCAGTTCCGCAATGCCCTCCACCTCTTCCCGCCGACGCCCAGCAAATGGGTGCCCGAAGTGGTGACCTACAGCGGATACTACGACCTCGACGTGGACAAGGTCTGGGATATGATCGACCGTTATTTCGAATATGTCCAAAAGACCGGATACTTCACTGAGAAGCGTAACCGACAGGCCAAATACTGGATGCTCGAGACCATAGACGAACGGCTCCGCACGTCGTTCTACTCGATGCCCGAGGTGAAAGCACTCCTCGAGCAGAAAGAACTGCGTGTTCTCAACAACGAGCAGAGCTCCTTCACCGCCGCCCACGATCTTCTCGACTTCTATTTCAAGAAACTCAAGTCCTGAAAGCGGGAGGGGAGCGAATCCGTCGGAGAGGTTGTGATTCTCAGGATAATTTACTAACTTTGTGCCAATTTCGCCTGTCTGACGGGTGCCTTAATAATGGAAAAGGTCTGCGTGTATATCGTGACCGAACGGTGTAATAACTTAAATTTCATGTACTTGCATGAAAGTTGAGGAGCCGGGAGTATGTGAAGACGTGACTCGCGGCGAAGCGCGCCTGTGGTATGCGATGAGCGCTCCCTATCGTCGCGAACGGATTGCCTGCGACCGGTTCGAAGAAGCCGGGTTCGAATGTTTTCTGCCTCTGCGCGCGACGCTCTGCAAGAAGCGTGACGGAAAGACCGAAGTCCGCCAGACTCCGCTGGTTCCCAACCTGATATTCGTCAGGGCCGGGCGTCAGGAACTTCAGAAAGCCAAACAGAAGGTCGGCGTCGCCCAGTATCTGACGCACCGCGAGGGTGAGAGGAACGTCCCCATCACCGTCCCCGACCGGCAGATGGCAAACTTCCGGATGGCAGTCGAGAAAGCAGACACGAAGACGATTTATCTCCACCCCTCGGAGGTCGACCTCCGCAAAGGGACGCGGGTGAGGATCGTCGGAGGGATGCTCGACGGCCTCGAAGGGGTATTCATGAAAGTAAAGGGTGCGCGCTCGCGGCGCCTCGTGGTCATGCTCGAAGGCATCACCGCGCTCGCCGCCGAAGTCGAACCCGACTATATACAGATTGTCACGGATGGCCCCGCGCCCTCCGTTATATAAAATATATAATGTCATATTGGTTTGAAAGTGACATAGCCGTGATTGCGGTCGCAGTGATTCTGAGCGGATTTCTGATTCCTCAGATCGTCCGCGTCGCATACGAACGCCAGCTGTTTGACGACAACGGAGACCGGAAGATCCACAACGGACTCGTTCCCCGTCTCGGAGGACTCGCGTTCTTCCCGGCCGCCCTCTTCTCCCTATGTTTCGTGATGGCGCTTAATCTCTCGGTCGGCGACATCACACTGACATCCGACCTCGGCCGGCACGGTATAGCTCTGCTGTATCTCGCCTGTTCGGGGATACTGCTCTATGTCGTCGGGATGGCCGACGATGTTGTCGGAGTCAGATATGACGTCAAGTTTGTAGTCCAGATAATCAGCGCGTTGCTCATAGCCGGCTCCGGCACAGTGATTCCCGATCTCGGAGGCCTCTTCTGGATCGGCCATCTCCCCCCGATTGTCTCGTGGGTGCTGACGGTCTTTCTGGTCGTGTTTGTGGTCAACGCCATCAATCTGATCGACGGAATCGACGGTCTGGCCACCGGCCTGAGCATCATCGCGCTCGTGTTCTACGCTGTGATACTTTATCTGGGCGAGTGCTACCTCTACTCGATGCTCGCCTGCGCGACAATCGGAACGCTGGCCGCATTCTTCTACTTCAACGTGTTCGGCAAAATCGACCGCAGACGCAAGGTCTTCATGGGCGACACCGGCGCGCTGACCGTAGGCGCGATCCTCGCCTTCCTCGGGCTGGCAGTCAGCGCATTGCCCGACACCGTGACGACGGATCGCATCAATCCCTTCGTCCTCGCATACTCGCCGCTGGTAATACCCGCCTTCGATGTCGTCCGCGTCTATCTCCACCGGGTCCAGAGACACAAGAATCCCTTTCTCCCCAACAACATACATATTCATCACAAGCTGCTCGCATTGGGTTATTCCCAGAGAGTGGTGCTGGCCATCATCCTGACCTGTGCCGTCTTCTTCCTGGCGAGCAATATCCTGCTGGCCCCCTATATACAGGTGACATTCATACTGGCGGGGGACGTGCTGGTCTACACCTTGTGCAACATCCTGCTGACGCGGGCCATCAAGGTGCGCGAGGACCGGCTCGGCCACAAACTCTATGACTGAGATCCGCGCGCGGCTAAAAACGAAACTCCTAATACAAACTACCCTCTCACACATATCGTGAAATGAAAAAAACAGTCAAGAAGATACTCCTCGAAGCCATGTTGGGCATCTCGCTCGTTGTCGGAGGATGCTCCGCACCGAAAGATGTCACATACTTCCAGGAATTCGATCCGGGATCGATCCAGGAAGTAGTGGCCCGAACTCCATTCAGAATTAAGCCTGACGACAAACTGACGATTATAGTCTTTACCTCCGACGACCAGTTGACCCGACTGTTCAATCTCGGTTTTGTGACGAGCAGAGCCAGCCAGACCCTCCCGACGTCGGGAACCACCGCACGCATAAAGAGCTTCGCGGCCGCGCCCGAAAGCTACAGCGCCTACACGGTTTCTCCCGCCGGCACGATCGACTTCCCGGTTCTCGGTGAACTCAAGGTCGCCGGAATGACCCGCGAGGAACTGGCCGGCTTCATCAAGGGTGAGCTCGAAGGTCGCGACCTGGTTCAGGATCCGGTCGTGATCGTCGAATACCTGAACATGGGTGTCAATGTGATCGGTGAGGTTCGCATCCCGGGTCGCTACGACATAAACGCCAATAAGATGACCGTCATCGACGCCCTCAGCCTCGCCGGAGACCTCAACATCACGGGCGACCGCGAACACGTCATGGTTCTCCGCGATCAGGAGGACGGAAAAGTGGCCGTATATGAACTCGACCTGACCAAAGGCAAGGAGATGCTCAAATCTCCGGCCTACTATCTCCAGCAGGGAGACGTGGTCTACGTCGAACCGAACAACATGCGCAAACGTTCGTCAACGGTCAACGGCAACCAGGCCCTCTCGGCCTCCCTATGGGTTTCGATCGCTTCGGTCCTGACCTCGGTCGCCGTCCTTGTCTTCAAATAACCCCGGGAGCGGCCGGCCTCGGATTCCGGCACGCTCCGACTCACCCCAACCATAGATATACTTCTGAACTAAATGGAAACAAACAATCCCGCCCATCAGAAAGAGGAGGAAAACGTATTCTCTCTTAATGACTTTTTGATGGCGTGCCTTGCGAAATGGCAATGGTTCGTTTGCTCGGTCATCATCTTCCTCGGAATAGGCATTCTCTACATACTGCGCCAGCAGCCGACCTACGTCCGCACGACCACTGTGCTCGTCAAGTCGAACGAGGATGGCGCCAGCGCGGTCGATATGGAGACCGCCTTCTCCTCCCTGGGATTCGGCGGATCAAGCGCTAAAGTCAACAACGAGCTGATCGCGATGACCTCTCCGGCTGTCATGGCCCAGGTCGTAGATCTCCTCAAGCTGACCGTCAACTATGCCGAGAAGGGTACCTTCCACCCCACGACTCTCTACGGCGAGTCATGTCCCATAGTGGCCGACTTCATCGGCCTCGGCGACGAGCAGGGAGCCTCACTGCGCATGACCCTTCACCCCGACGGCTCGTACGAACTCTATAAGTTCCGCACGATGGTCGACGGCGAGAAGATGAAATATGACGACGAGGTCCACGGCAAACTCGGTTTCAACACCGTCAAGACTCCCCTCGGCCCCATGCTTCTGAAGCCGAACGCGAAATTCACCGGCAAGATCGAGGAGGATATGGACCTCATCATCTCGCGCTCCGGTTTCCAGTCTACGGTCGAAAGCTATATGGGTCGTCTCCAGGGCGATCTGGCCGACCAGGACGCTGAAGTGATCGATCTCTCGTTCAAGGATGTCAGCATCCCCCGCGCGGTCGACGTGCTGAACGCCGTCGTCGACGTCTACAACAACGAGTGGATGCTCGACAAGAACAAGATCTCGAAAGCCACCTCGAAATTCATCGACGAACGTCTGATCAGCCTCGAGCAGGAACTCAGCCAGGTCGACGGAGACATCTCGGAATACCGTTCGTCAAACAACATGGCCGACCTCGACAAAGCCGCCCAGGTATATCTCGAAGCCGTGGCCAAGTCGGACGAAAGCAAACTCGAGATCGAGAATCAGCTCGCTGTGGCCCAGTACTTCCTCGACTTCATGAAGAACCCCACCCACAAGAGCGACGTCATGCCGATGAACCTCGGATTCGAGAACACCAACCTCTCGACACAGATCGCCGAATACAACTCGATCGTCATCATGCGCGACAATATGCTTCAGAAGTCGTCGCCCACCAACCCCCTGGTCAAGCAGTATGACGAACAGATCGCCACGCTCCGCGCGGCTCTCTACAGTTCGGTTGTCTCGATGGTCGGGACTCTGAAGAGCGCACTCGCAAACCTCGACAACGCCAAGGGCGAGAACGACCAGAAACTGACCGCGATCCCCACGCAGGCCAAGTTCATCCTCTCGGTCGAGCGTAAGCAGAAGGTCATGGAGGAACTCTATCTCTTCCTGCTTCAGAAACGCGAGGAGAACGAGCTCTCGCAGACCTTCACCGCCTCGAACACCCGTGTGCTCACACCTCCTTACGGCTCGCTCACACCCGTCTCGCCCAAGAAGGGCCTGATCCTCGTAGTCTGCTTCATTCTCGGCCTCGCCTTCCCGGGCATGGTTGTCTACCTGATCGCTTCGGGCGACAACAAGGTCCGCTCGCGCCGCGACATCGATAACCTGCAGATCCCCTTCGCCGGCGAGATTCCCTTCGTCGGCAAGAAAGACAGCAAGCTCGCCGGCCTCTTCAGATCGAAGAAGAAGAACAAGAAACTGGCCGAGCGTCCCAAGCCTATCATCGAGGCCGGAAAGCGCGACGTCCCCAACGAGGCGTTCCGCGTGGTCCGCAGCAACCTCGAATTTATGGTCGGCAAGGAGAAGGGTTGTCACGTGATCATGCTGACCTCGTTCAACCCCGGCAGCGGCAAGTCGTTCATCGTCTTCAACCTCGGCGCTTCGTTCGGCCTCAAGCACAAACGTGTGCTGCTGATCGACGGCGACCTTCGTCACGGCTCGCTGTCGACCTATGTCGGCTCGCCCAAACGCGGCCTGACCAACTATCTGACCGGCGCTACGGAAGACTGGAAGTCCCTGCTGGTGAACATCCCCGAATTCCCGACCGTCGACATGATGCCTCTGGGCAACATGCCCCCGAACCCCGCCGAGCTGCTTGAGAACGGCGCCCTCGGAAAACTGATCGAACAGGCACGCGAGGACTATGACTACATCCTCCTCGACTGTCCGCCGATCGACATCGTCGTCGACACGCAGATCATCGAGCGCTATACGGACCGCACGATGTTCGTCGTCCGCGCCGGCCTGCTCGACAAGCGCGCGATCTTCGACATCTCCGAGCTCTACGACTCGAAGAAATACAAGCACATGAGCCTCATCCTCAACGGAACCGACAGCGCCCACAGCCGCTACTACACCTACGGAACCTACGAGGGCGTGACGGCAGAGTGATACCATACTCAAGGTCACCAAAGCCCGTAGCAATCAAAAAAACAGAACCCTATGTGGCCATTCAAGAAAAAAGTAACTGATCTCGGTGGGGCCGGTCTTCTGACCGGCTTCACCGACTGGCATTCCCATATACTCCCCGGTGTCGACGACGGAGTCCCGACGCTCGACAAGTCGCTGGCCATCCTCGACTTTTATGACAAGGCCGGTGTGAAGGAACTGTGGCTGACACCCCATATAATGGAGGATTATCCCAATACTCCGGAGCGTCTGGCCGAGAGGTTCGCCGAACTCAAGGAGGCCTACAAGGGCCCGATCAAGCTGAATCTCGCTGCCGAGCATATGCTCGACTCTCTGTTTCAGGAACGTCTGGACGAGAAACGGGTGATGCCGATCGGCAAAGAGGGTAACCATCTGCTCGTCGAGACCTCCTATTTCAATCCCCCGATGGATTTCGACACGATGATCGAGGAAATTTTCTCGGCCGGCTACTTCCCTCTTCTCGCCCATCCGGAGAGATACCGCTATATGGATGAGGCCAAGTATGAGAGCCTCCGCGAGAGAGGAGTGCTGTTCCAGATGAACTTCATCTCGCTCGTCGGCGGTTACGGAACCCTCGCTCAGTCGAAGGCCGAGTGGCTGCTGAAGAAAGGTATGATCGACGTCCTTGGAAGCGATGTACACCGTCTTGAGGTTGTGACGAACATGGTCACAGCCGCACCGCGAAAGAACGAGCACCTCGAACGGCTCCTCGAAGTCGCCTCAAAGCCCCGGATCTCCTGAGGACCACGGGGAAGCGACGAAGGATACGCCCTGACCGGAGAGCCTCACGGACAGCTGCTCCTGATAGCTTAAAATAGTCAACCGAACAAAACGAAAGATTTCATCAATGAATATAGCAATTGTCGGAACCGGTTATGTCGGTCTCGTTTCGGGAACGTGTTTCGCCGAGATGGGTGTTCACGTGACCTGCGTGGATATCGACAGCAACAAGATCGAACGTCTGAAAAACGGAGACATCCCCATCTACGAGCCCGGTCTCGACGAGATGGTCAAGCGCAACGTGGCCGCCGGCCGTCTGCGTTTCACCACCGACCTGACCGAAGTGCTTCCGGAGGTGGAGGTCGTATTCTCGGCCGTAGGGACCCCGCCCGATGAAGACGGCTCGGCCGACCTGCAATATGTTCTCGCCGTGGCCCGCACGTTCGGACAGAACATGGACAAATATACTCTCCTCGTGACGAAATCGACCGTGCCGGTCGGAACTGCCGCCAAGGTGAAGGCCGTCATCCGCGAGGAACTCGAAAAGCGCGGTGTGGACGTCCCCTTCGATGTCGCCAGCAACCCCGAATTCCTCAAGGAGGGTGCGGCCATCAAAGACTTCATGTATCCTGACCGCGTGGTCGTCGGCACCGAGAGTGAGGAGGCCCGCAAGGTCATGGCCCGTCTCTACAAGCCCTTCATGCTCTCCAGCGACCGCATGCTCTTCACCGACATACCCTCGGCCGAGATGATCAAATATGCTGCCAACTCAATGCTCGCCACCCGCATATCGTTCATGAACGACATCGCCAACCTCTGCGAGCTGATGGGAGCTGACGTGAACATGGTCCGCAAGGGAATCGGCAGCGACACGCGCATCGGCAAGAAATTCCTCTATCCCGGCTGTGGCTACGGAGGCTCCTGCTTCCCCAAAGATGTCAAGGCCCTGATCAAGACCGCCCAGAAGGCCGGCTACGAGATGAAGGTGCTCAAAGCCGTCGAGGAGGTCAACGAGCGTCAGAAATCGATCCTCTTCGACAAGGTGATGCGCCACTTCGGCGGTGACCTCAAAGGGAAGAAAATCGCCATGTGGGGACTCGCATTCAAGCCCGAGACCGACGACATGCGCGAAGCCCCGGCGCTGGTGCTGATCGAGAAACTGCGCGAGGCCGGAGCTGATGTGAAAGTCTATGACCCGATCGCGATGGACGAATGTCGCCGCCGGATAGGAGACAAGGTCGAGTATGCCCTCGATATGTATGACGCCCTGACAGACGCCGACGCCCTGATGCTCGTCACCGAATGGAACCAGTTCCGTATGCCGGCCTGGAAGAGCGTCAAGAAACTGATGAACTGTCCTGTGATCGTAGACGGCCGCAACATCTATGATGCCGACTATCTTGCCGAACAGGGATTCGACTACTATAAGATCGGATAAAACCCGGTGACGGCCGGGCGATAGTTCCCGGCCCACCGATCATGAAGAGAGTGGGGAAGGGGATTATGGAAATGGAGAAGAAGATGAATGTACTGGTGACGGGCGCAGCCGGATTCATCGGCGCCGCCCTTTGCGGACTCCTGGTGCGCAAGGGTCTCAAGGTGACCGGAATCGACAGCGTCAACGCCTACTACGACCCGCGTCTGAAACATGCTCGTCTCGGAAATCTCGGATTCACGCTTCCGGCCGACGGAGAAGTGGTCCGCACCACCCCCGCGACCGGATATGACCGCAGCGAGATCGAATATCGCGAGATCCCGTATGGCCGCCGGCTGACAAGCGCCCTTAATCCCGAGCTCGTGTTCATCCGACTCGATCTGACGGACCGCGACGGCCTCGAATCGCTCTGCGAAAGGGAGAAATTCGACGTGATCGTCAATCTCGCCGCCCAGGCCGGGGTCCGCTATTCGATTGAGAATCCCTATGCCTATGTCGAGTCGAACGTGGTCGGATTCCTCAACCTGCTCGAATGTGCCCGCAGATGGCCGGTGAAACATTTCCTATATGCCTCGTCGAGCTCAGTCTACGGTAGCAACGCCAAGGTGCCCTTCAGCGAAAAAGACCGTGTGGACGACCCCGTGTCGCTCTATGCCGCCACGAAGAAATGTGACGAACTGATGGCCCACGTCTATGCCGGACTCTATCACATCCCGCTGACGGGTCTGAGGTTCTTCACCGTCTACGGCCCCTGGGGACGCCCCGACATGGCTCCGATGCTTTTTTCGGACGCCATCATGAACGGCGACGAGATCAAGGTCTTCAACTCCGGAAACCTCTCGCGCGACTTCACCTATATTGACGACATAGTGGAGGGAATCGAGAAGCTGATCGACAAGGCTCCCGAAGATCCGTCGCTCGCGCGCGTGTTCAATATCGGATGTGGCCGACCGATGAATCTTCTGGAATTCATCACCACTCTCGAAGCGGCCCTCGGCCGCGAGGCGCGAAAGAAGATGTACCCGATGCAGCCGGGCGACGTGATGACCACGTTCGCCGACACCACGGAGCTCCGCAACGTCACCGGCTACGCCCCGAAGACCACGCTCAAGGAGGGTGTGGAACGCTTCGCAGAATGGTATCTCTCTGAAAACCTGTGGACTCGTTGAGTCTGCGGACAATAACGGAGAGAGAAAAGGGGGGAGAAACGAATAACAAGGGATTATGTTAGAGGTTACGGTAGTCAACATCATTGCTGTCCTGATAGCCTTCTATGGTTGTTGGCAGAACCGGCGGCAACCGTTGCTGATCCCTTGTCTGTTGCTGGCGATCTTCTTCTCGCTCCGCTACAATTACACGATGGACTACAGCGCGTATTCGCGCATGTTCTTCTACTTCAACATCTACGACAATATCGATTACGCACCACAGTATCGAAGCGTCGAGATAGGTTGGAAGATTCTGAACCGATTGTGCCGGCCGATGGGGTTCCAGTTTCTCGTTGCCCTGACGACCTTCTTCCAGTTCGGAACATTCTATTGGTTCGTCAACAGGTTCGTCCGGAAGAAATGGCGGTGGATCATGCTTTTCTTCTATGTGGTCGATCCGTGGTACATGCTGATGGGTCTCAGCGCGATGAGACAGACAGTCGCGATGAGCCTGATCATGCTGTCTGTTCCGAGTATCCTGAAGAAGAAGGTACTGACCGCAGGCCTTTTCTGGTTGCTGGCTTTCAGTTTCCACAAATCGGCCATCATCGCGTTGCCCTTTATCTTCGCCGGCTATCTGAATCCGGCGAGATGGAAGGCCGTCACTGTGACCGAAATAGTGATCATCGCGCTCTCCATGTTCGCCCCGCTGGCGATCGTGACTCTCGTGTCGAACTCCATTGACCTGGGGGGAATGGAGAAATACTCCATCTATCTGACTCACGGAAAGGCCGCGCAGCTCGAGACGGGCTTCGGTTTCCTGTTCAGAATGATCTTTGTCGGTTATCTGTTGAGCAAACTGCGGTATCTCAACCGCCAGATGTACACATTCGATTCGATCTATGTTCTGAACCTCGCCTTTATATTTCTCGGACTGGTCGGTGTGTATTTCGGACGCCTCGGATGGTACTTCACCTGGATAGGGATGCCCGCACTCCTGATTTTCGTGGAGAAATGGAGGGCAAGTCTTGTCGGAAGAACGATATTCATTCTCTACTGTCTGATCGAGGTGTGGACCTATTTCCGGTTCTTCACCGACTTCTTTCCGGACGGATTCCTCCATTATCAGTCCATCATCACCAACTGACCCGGACCTCACCGTTCTCTCAACCCCCTCCGGTATGGCCTCTTAGAGAGTTTTAACATGAGTATTTTGTTCGTACAGAAAATATTGGGTAACTTTGTAGCTTGGAACGATTCCGGGCTCAGCACTGGTAACTTCCGCAAAACACTTGGCGACCCGTTACCGTTCACAACGGATCCGGGGAAACTCTCCGTTACGCATAACTCCAAGCACTCTCTTACTTCAGACTAATCATCATCATGACGATACTCAGCAAATACATACTCGGCTCAATCATCGCGGCCGGTTTCCTTCCCGGTACAATGTCGGCCGCCGGAATGATGGCGGAATGGAGGACATTCCCGTCGGCAGACTGGCGCTCGAACACTAACACGATGAGGGTGGTCCAGTATTGCCCGACAGACCGTTACGTCTACGTTCTGATGCACGGCCAGAACTATGACAATACTGTGAAATCGAATATAGACTACGGTTTCGATGCTGTCGAACATCTGAATCTCTTCTATATCGATAACAACGACCCGGACGCCGGCTTCCAGCCGATCGGTAGGATGTATCCCGACTCGAAGGGTGTGATGGCCTCCTGCATGGGCTACAATGTCGAGAAGGACTATCTGGTAGTGACCTATCAGGACGGAACGATCGAGATCCTATATGCCGACGGACACGTAGCGCGGATCACCGATTTCATGGACGCGAAGGTTCCCGGATCGAAAAAATTCAACTCGGTGAGCTTCTCTCCCGAGTACAACGAAATATATCTGGCCGCTCAAAACGGATATGTGGTCGTAGACGACACGATGGGCACCCTCAAGGAGTGGGTGAGACTCTGGAGTCCGGTGAACTACATCACCCGCATGGGCGACACGCTCGTGGCCGTCGCCCCGGTGAAGACGATCCTCTCTTCCGGAGAGGATACTGAAGAAGTCGCCGAGACAACCGTGACGACCTATAAACTGGTGAACGGAACACCGGAAAGCATAGCCGATTTCATCCCCGTGAAGCTGTCGGACACGGCCAATGTGCCCAAATCGATGGTAAACACGAAGACCGGCAACCTGATGATCTCCGACGGCGTGCTTCCGCTGACCGCCAACACGTTCATGACTGTCGGTCAGACCGGAACGAACAACAACGGCTTCTCGGCCATCACGCTGACGCTCCAGAATGACGGTTCGTATCGCCCGCTGACCATTGTCGACTCCTCCGCTGCGGCGATTCAAGCGAAATTCATCCCCTTCTCGCGTCTGACCGGAGGCATCAACGCCACCAAAGATGGCTACTGTCTCAAGGGTGGTAATTTCCATCTGATCAGGAAAGGGATCGACCCCGACTTCACGCAGTCCAACCCGCAGAACGACTACAAGTCAAAGGTTGTGACCGACTGTATCCTCAATGTGTCGGGCGTGAACTACAACAACGGCGCCTCTTTCGACGGGGTGAACTTCTGGATTTTCAAGCTGTGCGGAGGTACCGACGTCAACGGAGGCTTCGTGAAATATGTGAAGGGTAGTGACGGAAAACTGACCCTCGCTGCCCAGAAGATCCTTCCCGCCGGCCCCGGCGGACTGTTCGGCAGGAACATAACCTATGTTCCCGGCTACGGAATGGTCGTGCCCTCGAAAGAATACAGCACGAGCTTCATGCAGAGTTTCGGCGTGTCGGACTATAGCGCACTTTTCGACGGAGAGAACTGGAAGCCCTTCGGCCTCACGTCTCTCGATCCCTCGCAGTCAGGTGTATGGAACGGAGGATTCGGAGTCACCATCGATCCCGACAATCCGAAATACATATATTCCGGAAGTTACAACAAAGGTATTCTCCGCCGCAATCTGGAGGATCCGTCCGACCTGCTCCACATCACCTTCGGTAGCAACTACAGCGCTTCGCGATCAATGGATGTTGAGGTGACCCCAGGTTACTCATCAAACGGAGACAAGCATACATGGCCGATGCTCTGGCACCCGACGTTCGACGCCGACGGCCGCATGTGGAGCTGCAGCTTCAACCACAACATCATGTATGACAAGACGCAGCCGGTCCCCGTCTTCTATTGGGAGAAGGAAGATCGCCTGGCGTCGAAAGACAAGGCGTCGTTCAAGCCGATGAAACTCGTGAAGCTCGAAAAGGGCTCAACGACCACCAACAAGCTCGACTTCGCCGCCCTCTCGCATCCCAGGAACCGTAACAAGTTGGTCTATGTCGTGGGTGACTACGAGACTCAGCTGACGGTCATCGACCACAACGGAACCCCCGGTGACACTTCCGATGACCGGTATGTGACGGTCGCTAACGGTGTGGACGACGACGGCCGACGGATCATCTGGGACTACATATACTTCATCGAGGAAGACAAGATCGACGGCCGTGTGTGGCTCTTTGCGGGAACCGGACTCTATTGGATCGACCCGACGGAGTTTATGGCCAAGCCCGGAAGCATCCACCGAATGACTGTTGACCGTTTCGAAGGAACCGACGCACAGACAGTCATAGCCGAATCGGCTATGCCCACCTCCTATGCCGTTGACTCATATAACCGCAAGTGGTTCGGTCTCAACGGCGGAGGAATCATCTGCATCTCGGCCGACAACAAAGAGCAGATCGCCCATTTCGACACAGCTAATTCTCCGCTTCTGAGCGACGCGGTTCACGGTCTCGGCTGGAATCCCGAACGCCACTCGCTGATGATCTCGACCGACATCGGTTATCAGGAAGCCACTCTACTCGACGGCGTTTCTGGCAGTTCGGCTGGCGTGGCCATATATCCGTCAGCCGTGACAGCTGACCACAAGGGATATGTGACCATCAACGCCGCCATAGATGCCCACCGTTATTCGCTCCGCACGCAGGGGGGCTCGACAGTCTGCCGACTTCAGAATCCGCAGCAGGGTGCGACCCAGTGGGATCTGACCGCCTCGGACGGGAAACGTGTCGCTTCGGGCATCTACGAACTTGTTGACGAGACAACCGGCAAGGTCGAAGGACATATCATTGTGGTCGAATGATGCTTAGCTAAACAGCCGTTAAATCATTGCCTTTTTGAAGAAGAGGATATAGATTCAGAAAATGAATATTGTTACAAACGCACTTAAATCAGACCATTACTTCAGATCGACGGTCATATTGTTCATCGATATCATCGTCTCTGTTCTCGCAACGATGTGCATGCTCGCGTTCATCCGTTTTCTCGGAGTGGGCGCGGCCGAGGACAGCCGCTTTCTTACAACCTGGATACTTGGCTCGTTCGTAGCTTCGCTCATAGCGTTTATGGCCACAAAGAGCCATCTGATCGTGATCAGACACACGACCATCCGCGAATTTGTCCGGCTGGTTGAGGCGGTGTGCGGCAAGGAGCTTCTGCTCTGCGTTGCCGTCTGTCTGTTCGTCTTCGGCCTCGCCAGCGCCGGCGTGATTTTCTCCATGCTTGTTCTCGACTTCTTCATCACCCTCGCTGGCCTCGTGCTTGTCAGGGTCATGATGCTTGTCGTTTATGATTTCCTCAAGAGCCGCGTGCAGACTCCGTCTGATTCGGAAGGGCCCGAAGGCCGAAAGCGCGTGCTCGTCTTCGGCGACAAGGAGAAATCCATATCGCTGGCCATACGTCTGAGCCGATCACCCCACTATCAGGTCGTGGGTTTCCTCGTGCCTGACGGAGATGGAGACCGGACAATCAACGGCCTGCCCATCTACAGCGCCGAAGGAGTGGAAAGCCTGGTGGAACTCAAGAACAAGCTCAAGCTGAAAGGAATCCTGTTTTCGAATCCGAAAGATGCGCGTGTGGAGAAAGACCGACTGATCGTCCGTGCTCCCGAAATCGGACTCAAGCTCTATATCGCTCCGTCAATCGACGAACTGACAGAGGATAAGAACATAAAGGCCGGGGTCCGCGACATCAAGATCGAGGACCTTCTGGGCCGAAACGAGATCCATATCGAGCTTGACGAGGTGGTCAAGGTCTTCGAGAACAAGACCGTGCTCGTGACCGGCGCCGCCGGCTCCATCGGTTCGGAGCTTTGCCGCCAGCTGGCCAAGCTCGGAATCAAGAAACTCGTAATGTATGACAACGCCGAGACTCCGCTCCATAATATCCGCCTCGAATTCGAGGACAAGTACAAGTGGGTCGACTTCGTTCCGGTGATCGGCGACGTGCGCCTCCGCGAACGTCTCGACTATGTGTTCAGCACGTTCCATCCCGACGTGGTCTTCCACGCCGCCGCCTACAAGCACGTCCCCCTGATGGAGGAGAATCCCTGTGAGGCTGTGATGGTCAACGTGGCCGGCTCGCGCAACGTGGCCGACAAGTGTGTCGAGTACGGAGTCGAGAAGATGGTCATGGTCTCGACCGACAAGGCCGTCAATCCCACCAACATCATGGGTTGTACCAAGCGTCTGGCCGAGATATATGTCCAGTCGCTCGGTCTCGCGATCCAGAACGGAGAGAAGGAGGGCACGACCCGCTTCGTGACGACCCGCTTCGGCAATGTGCTCGGCTCGAACGGTTCGGTAATTCCGCGCTTCAAGGAGCAGATCGCCGCCGGTGGTCCCGTGACCGTCACTCACCCCGAGATTCGCCGCTTCTTCATGACCATTCCCGAGGCCTGCCGCCTCGTGATGGAGGCCGTGGCGCTCGGAAGCGGCACCAACATTTTCGCCTTCGATATGGGTACCCCGGTCAAGATCTCCGATCTCGCCGCCAGAATGATCCATCTCGCCGGTCTTGAAGTGGGAACTGACATCCAGATCGAATATACCGGACTGCGTCCCGGCGAGAAGCTCTATGAGGAGGTGTTGACCACGGAAGAAAACACCATCCCCACCAGTCATGAACGTATCTTCAAGGCCAAGGTGCGGGAGTTCCCCTATGAGGATTCCTCTGCGGTCGCCGCCGAACTGGAACGTCTCGCCCGCGTACACAACATTCCGGAGCTCGTGCGCCTGATGAAACGAAGCGTGCCGGAGTTCAAGAGCAAACACTCGGTGTTCGAGCTCTACGATCATGAACTCGAAGCCGAACAGGAGAAGGCCGAAAGCAAGCAGTCCCGGAAAGCGGACGCCTGACGGGATCGCCGTCCCGCTCAACAGGGAAAGGGATCGTGGAAACAAATTTTTAATATTTCATGTGGAATGGGGAGGAAATTGACATGAAAACAGCTTTGATTACAGGAGTCACAGGTCAGGATGGTAGCTATCTGGCCGAATTCCTGCTCGAAAAGGGTTATGAGGTTCACGGAACTATCCGCCGCAACTCATCTGATTTCAGAGAACGTATAAGTCATCTCGAAGGCAGACCCAACTTTCACCTTCATTATACGGACATGACCGACTCAATGAGCATCATGAAGGTCATCCGCAAGGTGCGCCCCGACGAGATCTACAACCTCGCCGCCCAAAGTCATGTCCAGGTCTCTTTCGATGTCCCCGAATACACGGCCAATGCCGATGCTCTCGGTGTCCTCCGCATCCTGGAGGCCGTCAGGGAGTGTGATCTGACCAAAAAGACACGAATATACCAGGCATCGACCTCGGAACTTTACGGAAAGGTCGAGGAGGTCCCCCAAAGTGAGACGACCCCCTTCCATCCCTACAGCCCGTATGCCGTGGCCAAGCTCTACGGCTTCTGGATCGTCAAGGAATATCGCGAGGCCTACGGGATGTACTGCTGTTCGGGAATTCTGTTCAACCATGAGTCCGAACGTCGCGGAGAGACCTTCGTGACGCGCAAGATAACTCTCGCCGCCGCCCGCATAGCCCAGGGCAAGCAGGAGAAACTCTATCTCGGAAACCTCTCGTCGCTACGCGACTGGGGCTACGCGCCCGACTATGTCGAGTGTATGTGGCTGATTCTCCAGCAACCCGAACCCGAGGATTATGTGATCGCCACCGGCGAACAGCACTCGGTCCGCGAGTTCGCGACTCTCGCGTTCAAGTATGCCGGCATCGATCTGCGCTGGGAAGGTGAAGGCGCCGACGAGAAGGGAATCGACGTCAAGACCGGAAAGGTGCTTGTCGAGGTTTCTCCCGACTTCTACCGCCCGACCGACGTGGTCAATCTGCTCGGTGATCCTTCCAAGGCGCGCGAGCGTCTGGGATGGAACCCGCAGAAGACTTCGTTTGAGGAACTGGTGAAGCGTATGGTCAACAACGATATGGAGAAGGTCGCCATCGAAAGGGTTGGTAATCAGGTGAGAACCAACCTCGTCGAATTTCTCGAGAAAGGTATCGTAAAATAAACCCTGCAATCGCAATCTACACTCAGAGAGCGTCTGAACCAAGCAAACGCACTCTCGGTAACTATAGGAGAATGGATTTCACTCTTCTCTACATAACGATAGCTGTCGGTCTCTCGGGGCTGGTCATCCAGAGATCCAAGGTGTGGACGATATGTATATATTTCTTCGCGTGGACCCTCATGTGGACGAAATATACCCCCGACTACAGCGCATATCAGGATATCTACTACTCGAACTTTGAATTCCGCGACGTCGGCTACCAGGTTCTGTGTGCCGGAGGCCGTATGCTCGGTCTGACCTTCTTCGAGTTCTTCATGTCCATCGGTTTCGTGGCCATGGCCCTCTACTGTGTGTTCACGCTGAGATATGTCCACAAAAATTCGCTCGTGGCGGGTCTTTGGATGCTCTGCGTGTCGATGTTCGACATCGTGCAGTTCCGAAACTTCCTCGCCTTCGCGGTGCTGCTCTGCTTCATACCGTTGCTCTTCAAGCCGACACGCAACAGGTTGATCCTGTATGTCGTCGGCGTTGCGCTGGCTTCGACGATCCATCTGACCATGTCGTTCTACTTGCTGTTCATCTTCATGAACACGCAGTGGTTCAGCGCCAAGTATTTCCGGATCATCCTCATACCGTTGCTGGTGGTCTGTGTCGGAGTCTACCTCGGACTCGACATGTATTCCGAAAAAGCGGAGAGACTGATGAGCCTCTATGACCGCAAGACTTCGGATCTGACCAAGTGGGCCGTGGGCTTCCTGCTTGTCGGGAACGCGGTCTTCGTCTATCTCTGGAGCCGTCGCAAAACGGAACTCATGCTCACTCCGCGCGAGATAGAGTTCTCGGTCTCTCCCGGCCACATCGTGACCCTGATGAACGTCGCGCTGATCGTGTTGCTCCCGATCTCATTCCAGTCCCTGACCGTTATGCGTCTTTACAAGTATATGGCCATCGTCAACTTCGGATATATAGCGAATCACATGGCCTCCTACACGAACTGGAGACTCGCCCCGCAGACCGCCCTCCTTTCGCTCTATGCGCTCAGTTATCTGGCGCTGATGATCTTCATCCATGCGGGTCTCTTCCTGAAGACAATTGCGAAACCTATCTTTATGACCAATATATTCTGGCCAACGGTGGCCGGATATTTCTAACGAAAAACTCTCACCCCAAAAATTCAGTATCTCATGAAAGGTATAGTCCTGGCCGGAGGCAGCGGAACGCGTCTCTATCCGATAACCAANGGAGTCAGCAAACAATTGTTGCCGGTATATGACAAACCGATGGTCTACTATCCCATCTCGGTGCTCATGCTCGCCGGCATACGCGAGATACTNATCATATCCACTCCCGAAGACCTCCCGGGCTTCCGTCGGCTTCTCGGCGACGGCTCCGCTTTCGGCGTGCGCTTCGAGTATGCGGTCCAGCCCTCGCCNGACGGACTCGCCCAGGCCTTCATCATAGGCCGCGATTTCATCGGTGACGACTCGGTCTGTCTCGTGCTCGGCGACAACATCTTCCACGGCGCCGGATTCTCAGGCAAGCTCCANGAGGCCGTCCGCACGGTCGAGAAGGAGAANAAGGCGACGGTGTTCGGATATTGGGTCGACGATCCCGAGCGCTACGGCGTGGCTGAGTTCGACGCCGCCGGAAANTGCATCTCGATCGAGGAGAAACCGGCCCGTCCGAAGTCACATTACGCCGTGGTCGGCCTCTATTTCTATCCCAACGACGTCGTGAAGATCGCCTCCGAAATCAAGCCCTCCGCGCGCGGCGAGCTGGAGATAACGACCGTCAACCAGACCTACCTCTCTGAAGACCGTCTGAAGGTCCAGTATCTCGGCCGCGGTTTCTCGTGGCTCGACACCGGGACGCACGACTCTTTGGCNGAGGCCTCCATATATGTCGAGGTGCTGGAGAAGCGACAGGGGCTCAAGATCGCCTGCNTCGAAGGCATCGCCTANCGTCTCGGATGGATCGACGAGGAGACGATGCGCCGAAACGCCGAACCGATGCTGAAGAACCAGTACGGCCAATACCTCCTCAAGGTGATCGACGAATTGAAGACCTACAAGGANGACCCCGTNGNTAATGAATAAACGATTCTGTCGTTAATCAACAGACGATCCTGAATGAACAGACGATTCTGTCGTTAATCAATAAATGGAAAAAGAAGCGAAAATTTATGTGGCCGGCCACAGAGGTATGGTCGGGTCNGCAATATGGCGCGCGCTTGAGCGTGCNGGATACCACAACCTCATCGGTCGTACCCATTCGGAACTCGACCTGACATCCCAGGNNGCTGTCGAGGAATTCTTCAGCACCGAGAAACCTGANTACGTTTTCCTCGCCGCGGCCAAGGTGGGGGGAATCATGGCCAACTCCGAGGCTCCGGCTGATTTCATGTATCAGAACATGATGCTTGAGATGAACGTGATCAACGCCGCTTGGAGACACGGGGTGAAGAAGCTTCAGTTTCTCGGATCGTCGTGTATCTATCCGCGTCTNGCTCCNCAGCCGATGACCGAAGACTGTCTGCTGACCTCCTCGCTCGAGCAGACCAACGAGGCCTATGCCCTCGCTAAGATCTCGGGCCTGAAGTATTGCGAATACCTGAACCGCCAGTATGGNACGGACTACATCTCCGTGATGCCGACCAACCTCTACGGTCCGAACGACAATTACCACCCCACACGTTCACACGTGCTCCCGGCCCTTATCCGCCGTTTCCATGAAGCCAAGATGTCGGGTGCGCCGAGCGTCACCTGCTGGGGCGACGGCTCCCCTCTGCGCGAGTTCCTCTATGTCGATGACCTGGCCGATCTCTGCCTCTTCCTGATGGAGAACTACAGCGGAAACACGACCGTCAACGCCGGCACCGGCGAGGAACTCACGATCCGCGAACTGACCGGGATTGTGGCGCGTGTGGTAGGTTACGAAGGTGAGATCCTCTGGGACACCACCAAACCCAACGGCACTCCCCGNAAACTGCTCGACGTCTCGCGCTCCCACGCGATGGGCTGGCGCCACAAGACAGAACTCGAAGAGGGCATCCGCCTCTCTTATGANGACTTCAAGAAAAATATTTCCAAATGGAGCTGATAAAAACCGAGATAGAGGGTCTCTTCATCCTCGAACCGAAAGTGTTCGGTGACGCCCGCGGATATTTCTTCGAGAGCTACAGCAANCGCGACTTCAAGAAACTGACGGGTCTCGACGTNGATTTTGTCCAGGACAATCAGAGCTCCTCGTCGCGCGGTGTGCTCCGCGGACTTCATTTCCAGAAAGGTGACGCGGCCCAGGCCAAACTCGTCTCGGTCGTTGAGGGTGAGGTGCTNGACGTNGCCGTCGATCTCCGCCCCGGCTCTCCGACGTTCGGACGNCACGCGGCCGTGTTGCTGTCGGGTGAGAACAAGCGCCGCTTCTTTGTGCCCCGAGGCTTCGCCCACGGTTTCTCCGTGCTCTCCGACCACGCCGTCTTCCAATATAAGTGTGACAACTACTACGCTCCCTCCGAAGAGGGAGCTGTAGCCTGGAACGACCCCGATCTCGCCATAGACTGGCGTCTCGCCCCCGACGAGATCCTCCTCTCGGCCAAAGACGCCGCCCACCCCACCATGCGCGAGCTCTTCCCCGACTTCAAAGGCCTCAAGTAACCCCCCCTCTCCTTTGATGCGCAGGCGAGGACGCCCGCGCTCCNGGGCNCACAANCTCCCCCNTGAACCCCTAACCCCNAAAGATATAAATGAAGACAATCATGATCACCGGCGGTGCCGGTTTCATCGGCAACCACGTTGTCCGTCTCTTCGTCAACAAATATCCGGAATACCGGATCGTCAATGTCGACAAGCTGACCTATGCCGGAAACCCGGCGACGATCCGTGACCTCGAAGGCAAGCCCAACTATGTTTTCGAGAAAGCCGACATCTGCGACCTCGACGAGATGCGCAGGATCGTCAACCAATACGAAGTCGACGGAATCATTCATCTTGCCGCCGAGAGTCATGTGGACCGCTCGATCACCGATCCCTTTGTCTTCGCCCGNACCAATGTGATGGGTACCCTGACGCTTCTCCAGGCGGCNCGCGAGCGCTGGGAATCCCTCCCCGAGAGATATGAGGGGAAGCGGTTCTACCACATCTCGACCGACGAGGTCTATGGTGCGCTNGAACTGACCGCCCCCGAAGGNATCCCCGCTCCCTTCACGACCAAGGCCAGCAGCGAGGCNGAGAAGGCCTATGGAGAGGAGTTCTTCGTCGAGACCACTCCCTACCGTCCCCATTCGCCATACAGCGCCTCCAAGGCNTCGAGCGACCATTTCGTGCGTGCCTACCACGACACATACGGGATGCCTACCGTGATCACCAACTGCTCCAACAACTANGGCCCCTATCAGTTCCCCGAGAAGCTGATCCCCCTCTTCATCGACAANATCCGTCANCGCAAGCCGCTGCCCGTCTACGGCAAGGGTGAGAACGTGCGCGACTGGCTTTTCGTAGAGGACCACGCACGCGCGATCGACCTNGTGTTCCACCGTGGGAAGGTGGCCGAGACCTANAACATCGGCGGCTTCAACGAGTGGAAGAACATCGANCTCATCCGGGTGATGATCCGCACCGTTGACCGTATTCTCGGAAACCCCGAGGGATATTCCGACGAACTCATAACCTTTGTCGAGGACCGGAAGGGCCANGATCTGCGCTACGCNATCGACAGCCGCAAGATCCAACGTGAACTCGGCTGGGAACCCTCGCTCCAGTTCGAGGAGGGAATCGAGAAGACCGTTCGCTGGTATCTTGACAACGAAGACTGGATCAATGAAGTGAAGGGCTCGAAGAGCGACAACGATAAGTGATGGGGTCTAAGAGCGACAACGATAAATGAAAACTCCGGAGGTCGATATACTTCTTGCCACNTATAACGGCGAGCGGTTTGTCAGAGAACAGATCGAATCGCTAAGAGCCCAGACGTTCCGGAACTGGCGCCTGCTGGTCCACGACGACGGCTCGACCGACTGCACCCTCGACATCGTCCGCAACCTGGCCNTCNNGGACCCGAGGATAGAGATTCTCTCAGACGGCGTGCGCTTCGGCAAAGCACCGGCCAATTTTCTGTATCTCCTCCGCTTCTCCGATGCGCCGCGGGTNATGTTCTGTGACCAGGACGATGTCTGGTTTCNGGAGAANNTCGAGAAGATGCTGGNCGCCNCCCGCTCGCTGNCGGATGACACACCGGGGGTGGTATACAGCCGCGCAAACTACTGGAACCCCGAACGCGGGGTGATAAATCAGACGTGGCGCCGCTATCCTGTCGGCCTGCCGATGTTTCTGACACAGAAAGCAGCTGTCCAGGGGTCAGCTTCGATGTTCAACGGAGCCATGCGCGACGCGCTTCTCTCGTATCAGGGTCCGGTGGTCATGCACGACCACCTCGTCGGGCTGGTTGCCAACTCTTTCGGAGAGGCNGTATATATGCCCGACGTGCTGATGAACTACCGCCAGCATGACCGCAACGTGACCGGCAANAACGACGAGGCCCGCACCGGTCTGGCCTGGATATGGCGTAAACTNTCTAACCGTCCGGTTATGGATCCGCTGACGTTGCGCTCCATCAGGTCGTTCTACGGCTTTTTCGAGCCNCGCATTTCGCCCGGGCGCAAGAAAATATACGAGGAGTTCTTCCGTCTNGAAAACCGATCGCGTATNGGCCGCGTGCTGGCTGCGCGCCGCTATGGTTTCGGTCGCGACGGCTCGGTCAACAAGCTGTCGCTTAAACTNCTCCTTTCCCCCTATCTGAATAATTGATGAAAAATCTGGCCGTTCTCCTCACCGTACATAACCGCCGGGAAAAGACACTCGCGTGTCTGTCCCGGCTTTTCAGCATGAAGACGGAGGCGTGGACGGTCGATGTCTATCTGACCGACGACGGCTGTACGGACGGGACGCCGGAGGAGGTGTCNGCCCGCTTCCCGGGTGTCGTCATTGTCAAGGGTGACGGCAGCCTCTACTGGAACCGCGGAATGTTGGCCGCGTGGCGTCGCGCNGTNTCCGAGAAAGACTATGACGCCTATTTGTGGCTGAACGACGATACGATCCTCGAAGAGGGGGCTCTCGGNGAGCTCCTCGCCGCTTCCGAACAGCATCCGGAGGCCTTGATTTCCGGGGCTACCCGCTCNGCCGTCACGGGAGAGGTGACCTACGGCGGTTTCGACAGCCGCGAACGTCAGCTCGNACCCGACGGAACGTTCAGACATTGCGCGACGGTAAACGGCAACATCGTGCTGGTCTCGCGCTATGTCTTCGANNGNCTCGGCTATCTCGATCCGGTGTTTACCCANTGTATGGGTGANGTCGACTATGGCCTCCGCGCCAATGAGGCAGGGATTGAGGTCCTGCTGATGCCCCGNTATTGCGGAACGTGTGAACGNAACGCCTCGACCCCGAAATGGCGCGANCCTTCGGTCCCTTTCCCGAAGCGACTGCGCGCCCTCTGGCACCCCCTCTCATATTCGCGNCCTCCCGAATGGTTCCACTATAAACGCCGTCACGCCGGNCTGCTCGCGGCCTGTCTTTCGATGGGTTCGATCGCCCTGAACGTGATTTCTCCANAACTTTGGAAGAAACTCCGGCGTTAGGAATTANAGAACCGCTTAATTCCGAGTGATTTCTTAATTCCGAGCGATTTATTAATTTAAAGTGCTTTATTAAAACCGAGGCGCTTTCTTAAATCAAGCCATGTCTACACTCCACGTCATATCCTCTCTCGAAATAGGAGGGGCCCAGAAACTTCTCTCCGAACTCCTCCCCGTGATGAAACGTCAGGGTGAGGATGTCNCCCTGCTTGTATACAACCGCCTCGGNAACGCACTTGAGGCCCGGTTGGAGGAGGCGGGAGTGCCGATCATCTCGCTCAATGTCCGCAATCCCCGCTCGATTGAGGTTATCCCGGCTCTGCGCAAGGCCATCAAGCCCTACAAGAACGTGCACGTCCACCTCTTCCCGGCCCTGTATCAGACGGCCCTGGCCGCGATGGGTACGCGCCAGAAGCTCTACTACACCGAACATAGTACCTCGAATCGCCGCCGCCAGAAACACTACGTCCGCAACATCGAGCAGTACGTCTATGGCCGTTACCGGAAGATAGTCGGGATCAGCGACGCCGTGCGCGACTCGCTCGTGAAGTGGCTGGGCAATAAATTCGACGCGAAAGTTCAGACTATTGAGAACGGAATCGATTTCCGGAAGATGCGAGACGCCGTTCCCTCGCCTCAGTTCCCGGATCAACGCTACATACTGATGGTCTCCCGGTTTGTAGATCAGAAAGACCAGGCCACGCTCATCAAGGCCATACCACACGTTGACGACAAGGAGGTGCTGTTCCTCTTCGCCGGCGACGGCCCGAACCTTGAGAAATGTCGTGAGCTCGCACGCAAGAAAAAGGTCGAGGACCGCTGTGTCTTTCTCGGCACGCGCAATGATATTCCGGCTCTCATAGCCGGCAGTCTGATGGGAGTCCAGTCGTCAAAAGTCGAAGGCTTCGGACTGACCGCCGTGGAGTTCATGGCAGCTGGAAAGCCGGTCATCGGCAGCGAGATCCCCGGACTCGGCGACATAATCGGAGATGTCTCGCGTACCTTCCCCGCCGGCAACCACGAGATGCTCGCCGCCAAGATCAACGCCATCCTCACCGACCCACGTCCCAACCGGACCGACTTCGCCCGCTACGACATCGAGCGCATGGCTGCGGAGTACATTGACCTTTACCGACGTTGACGTGTGGGCCGCGGTTTAGCCGCGGTAGACTTCTTTGAGGATGTCGAGGGAGTTGAGGTGGCCGAGGCCGGGGAAGTGGATTGCGTAGTAGCGGACGAGGAGCTGTAACAGACGGCTGCGCTCTTCGGCGTTGAAGCGGAAACGTGAGGCGTTGCGCATGGTCATGCGCGAGAGCAGGGGAAGCCTGGCGGCGTCGGCCGGTATCAGCCGGTCGCTGTGAAGCGGCCGCTCGGCAATGAATTCTCCGCCGCGCATGTCGAACCAGTCGCCGGGCTGGAAATCCTCAAGGTTCGGAGCGATTCCCATAGGTACGAGCAGCCCCGCCAGAAACGCGATGTGGAGATTGGGACAGCAATCGGTAGGGGCCGCGTCTATGAAGGCGACAGAGCGCACTAGAAACTCATATAGCACCGGATCGGGAGCCGACGAGCGCATGAGCTTCTCGAGAAATTCCTGAAGAAACAATGTCAGCGATTGCTTCACGGGATGGAAGTAGAGCGATTTCCATGTGATCGGACTTGAGAAGCGTGTCAGCGCCACCAGTTCTTTGGTCGGATTTATGTTGACGTCGGCTTCGATCAGCGAGAGGGGCTGGAGACGTGCGTTCTGCATTCGCGCCGTCTTTCCCGAGCCTGTGCGCACGATGAAAGACATCCGTCCGCGCTCGCGCGTGAACAGAGTGACGATATTGTGGCGGTCGCTGTGGCGTATGACGCCCAGGACAATCCCTTCGATCTTCTCGGTCATATTTCTCGGTTATGCTGTTGTCTCCCGGATAAACATTTATTTAAAATTTAAAAGCCCGGCACTTTNTCTGCCGGGCTTTTGTATTTCTGGATTGGAGGGTGAGGCTTACTCGGCCTTGCCTTCAGAGCCAAGAACGTTGATGATCTTGTGCTTGTAGAGCTTCTCCATTTCGTCGCGAGCCGGACCGAGNTATTTACGGGGGTCGAACTCAGCGGGCTTCTCGTTGAAGACCTTGCGGACNGCNGCGGTCATGGCCAGACGGCTGTCAGAGTCGATGTTGATCTTGCAGACGTCCATCTTCGCAGCCTTGCGGAGCTCCTCTTCNGGGATACCGATTGCGTCGGGAAGTTTGCCGCCGTTTGCNTTGATGATNTCAACATACTCCTGGGGAACTGAAGAAGAACCGTGGAGAACGATGGGGAAGTCGGGCAGTTTTGCCTCTACACCCTCAAGCACGTCGAATGCGAGGGGCGGGGGAACGAGACGGCCGGTCTTGGGGTCGCGGGTGCACTGTTCGGGAGTGAACTTGTATGCGCCGTGAGAAGTACCGATNGAGATAGCGAGAGAGTCGCANCCGGTGCGNTCTACGAACTCGATAACCTCCTCGGGGTTGGTGTAGGTGTGGTGGTCGGAAGAAACCTCGTCCTCTACGCCGGCGAGTACGCCGAGCTCACCCTCGACGGTTACGTCGTGCTGGTGTGCGTAGTCAACGACTTTCTTGGTGAGTTCCACGTTCTCCTCGAAGGGGAGGTGAGAACCGTCGATCATAACGGAAGAGAAACCGTTGTCGATGCAGTCCTTGCAGAGCTCGAAGCTGTCACCGTGGTCGAGGTGAAGAACGATCTGGGGATGCTCCCAGCCGAGAGACTTCGCATAGTCTACGGCACCCTGTGCCATATAGCGGAGAAGGATAGGATTTGCGTAGTTGCGTGCGCCTTTCGATACCTGAAGGATAACGGGGCTCTTGGTGTCAGCAGCTGCCTTGATGATTGCCTGGAGCTGCTCCATGTTGTTGAAGTTGAACGCGGGGATTGCGTAACCACCGTGAACTGCCTTTGCGAACATGTCTTTAGTGTTCACAAGACCGAGATCTTTGTAGTCTACCATAAGAGAATTACAATGTATACTTATATCGTGTTACTAATATAACGCATGGATACGGATTTTAATTGTGAAGATACCTTAAAAAACGTTTACTCGGTGTGCGATTTGTCTGTTCATGAAGCACGCTGCGCGACGTCACGGTTTCTTCAGCAGATATGTTCCGTTATTTCGTTGATCAGCGCGGGGTCTGTCTGACGGCTGACGCGCAGATAGTTGTNGGTAAACCCTGACATCNGGTCCGGATCCGATGACTCGGGATGTTCCCAGAGAACGGGCCGTTTCTTTCCCTTCTGCGACTTCCGGAATTCCTCAGTCTTGCGGTCGGAGATGGCTGTCAGCTCGGCCACACGGCGGTGTTTCTCCTCTTGGGGGACAACGTATGCNTCTATCTTTAGAGCNGCTGTCCCGGGGCGCTCGCTGTATGGGAAGACGTGGAGCTGGGTGATCGGGAGCGACTCGATGAACTCGACGGCGCGTCGCCATTCCTCTTCGGTCTCGCCGCGTGCGCCGGCGATCACATCCACCCCGATGAAGGCGTCCGGAATCAGACGCTTGATCATCTCCATCCGCTCGCGGAACAGAGCCGTGTCATACCGGCGGTTCATCAGCTTGAGGACCTTGTCGCTNCCCGACTGGAGNGGGACGTGGAAGTGGGGCATGAATGCCCGCGATTCCTCAGCTACCCATCGGACGATCTCCTCGGTCAGCAGGTTGGGCTCGATCGACGATATGCGGTATCTGCTGATCCCCTCCACGGCGTCGAGGGCCTTGAGAAGGTCGAAGAAGGTCTCGCCTGTGTCGAGTCCGAAACATCCGGTGTTGACGCCGGTGATGACNATCTCGCGCGCACCCTGAGCCGCGGCGTCGCGCGCCTGCTCGACCANGTCGGCGATGCGTCCCGAGCGNGAACGTCCCCGCGCGAAGGGAATCGTGCAGTATGTGCAGAAGTAGTCACACCCGTCCTGNACCTTNAGGAACCAGCGGGTGCGGTCGCCGCTGTGACACGATCCGTGAAACTNGCGGATCTCCTTGGTCGGGATGACCTCACACTGCGGAAGGCGTTCCGTCATCCAGCGGTCCAGATATTCGGCCATCCGCATCTTCTCGTCGGCTCCGAGCACGATATCCACGCCCGGAATNCCGGAGACTTCCTCCGGNTTNAGCTGGGCGTAACATCCGGTGACGACCATTGTCGCCTCGGGCCATTGGCGCGAGAGACGGCGGATCAGCTGACGTCCCTTCTTGTCGGCCACTTCGGTGACCGAACATGTGTTGACGACCACTATGTCGGGCGTCTCGCCTTCGCCCGCGCGCGTGATATTGCGGTCGGCGAGCATCTTGCCCAGGGTCGCCGTCTCGGCGAAGTTGAGCTTGCAGCCGAGTGTATGGTATGATGCTTTCAATGAAATTCCTGTAGATTACCGCCAGCAGAGACAGAGGATGCCTACGGCCAGACAGTAGATTGCGAAATAAACCAGTTTTCCTTTCTTCACCAGGTTGAGCATCCATTTGCAGGCGAGACAGCCGGTGATGAACGAGGCCAGAAAACCTACGATCATTGCCGCCGCGCCGATCTCGGCCGAGGCGGTGACGGTGATTTCGTCGGAGGGGGCGATATAATGCTTCAGGTCAAGCAGGGCCTCTCCGAGAATCGGGATGATAACCATCAGGAAGGAGAAGGCNGCGACCTTGTCNCGCTTGTCGCCGATGATGATGCCGGTCGCGATCGTCGTNCCGCTCCGGCTCAGACCCGGAAGCACCGCTACNGCCTGCGCGACGCCGATTGTCAGCGCGTCCCACCACGTGATGTCGCGTCCCGCTGAGGNCGGAACCATCTTGCGTCCCGCNCTTCCCATGATCGTATCCGAGAANTGGGCGAACGTCAGCAGGCAGGCGGTGACAAGCAGACAGACGCCGACGACGGTCAGTCCGGAGCCGATGATTTCCTCGACCAGATCCTTGAAACAGAATCCTACGATCGCCACCGGGATGCAGGAAANCAGTATCTTACANACATAATAGAAGTCGGCATCCCTCTTGAACGTGAAGAAGCTGCGGCAGAGGCGGCTGAAGAGGGGCCAGAGGATGACGATGGTCGAGCAGACNGTCGCCGCGTGTAGAAGCACGTCGAATACGAGCCCTTGGTCGACCGGGATGTCTACGCCGAGAATCTCACGGAAAATTAGGAGATGGCCCGATGANCTGACGGGAAGATACTCCGTCAGGCCCTGAATGATGCCCAATATTAGCGCGTCGATTATTTCCATTTTATCTGTCGGGTGAGTTTATCTGGAGTTTATCTGTCGGNGTATNTTACTTTTTAGGACGGTAGATGATCGCGAACGCCATCAGCAGGAANCCGAGGAANGAGANGGTNGGACCGACCACGATTCGGCGGGTGCTGAAAATATCGGGGTTGAAGGCGTCGGGTGTGGAGGGAGCGCCACCCATGAGGCAGAAGCCGAGGATTATGAGGCCGAGGCAGACGGCCATCATGATATAGTTCTTACGGNCGAAGGGCATTTGCTCCTTGGTTTCCTTGCGGAGAGCGCCGTTTTTGTTTTCTTCCATATCTTGTTGAGGTTGTTTGGAGTCCCCGTTCCGTTGCCGGCCTGCGGCGGCGGAAGCGGGTTNGGTTTCAGGAGAAGAGTTCGTCGTAGTCCTTGCGGAGATATTTGGTNGTGGCCATCATCGCTGCCAGCGCGCAGATCAGNACGCCGAGCGCCACGAGCGCGCAGCANAGATAACCGACCTGGTCCCAGCCTACAACCGACTGCAGTTCGCCGAGNCCGGCCTCGGGCGAGAACCAGACGACGGCCACGACAGCGGCCGCGGCCAGCAGTCCGGCGATAAGACCNGTCATGGCGTTCTGGCCCACGAAGGGCTTGCGGATGAAGCCGTTGGTCGCGCCGACAAGCTGCATCGTGTGGATCGAGAAGCGGCGCGAGTAGATGGTCAGGTGAACCGTGTTGTTGATCAGCACGAAAGAGATGACCAGCATGACGATACCCACGATCGAGAGGATCAGCGTCACTTTNCCCAGATTGCGGTTCATGGCCTCGACCATCTCCGTGTCGGGGGCCGAGACNGTCTCCACTCCGGGAAGCACCGAGAGCTCGCGGGTGAGCTTCGCTATCTGAGCCGGCGCGGAATAGTCAGCCTTCACGCGGAAGGCCACTTCTGGCGACAGCGGGTTGACGCCGAACGTCTGTTCCAGATTCTCGCCCGTCTCNGCCTCCCAGCGCTTCATGGCCTCTTCTTTGGTGATCACCTTGACGTCGAGGGCATATGGCTTGCGGGATATTTCGGCGCCGAGGGTCTTGGCGCGGTCGTTGCCGATCGAATCGGCCATCACCACGCTCAGTTCGATCTTCTCGCGCAGACGCCGGGACTCGGTGCCGGCCACGAGNGAGCCCAGGGCGATGAGACCCACGATCAGAAGCACGAGGGTCACGCTGACGACCGTCGTCAGGTGTGCGGCCCAATATGAGATCTTGACTTCTTTCTCCTGTTTCATATAGCGAATAGGGGGAAGGCGGGCGCGGTTTCTAANGGGANAACCNTCCCCTGCCTTATGTTTAACATGCCAAAGGCATGTCCTTATGTTGACATGCCTTTGCAAAGTTACAAAATTTTTATCGGAGAATCAGCATCGCGTCTCCGTAGGCTCCGAACTTGTAGCCCTCCTTGACGGCGACCTCATAGGCTTTCATGATGAGATCGTAGCCTCCGAAGGCGCAGACCATCATCAGGAGCGTCGACTGGGGAAGATGGAAGTTCGAGACCATCGACGAGCAGACGGTGAAGTCATAGGGGGGGAAGATGAATTTGTTGGTCCATCCGGAGTAGTTCATCAGGTGGCCGTTCATGCAGACGCTCGTAGCCAGGGCGCGCATTGTCGAGGTGCCGACGGCGCAGACCTTTGAACCGCGGTCTTTGGCCGCGTTGACCATTTCCACGAGTTCGTCGCCGACGATCATCTCCTCGGAGTCCATGCGGTGTTTGGTCAGATCCTCGACGTCGATGTCGCGGAAGTTGCCGCGGCCGCAGTGGAGAGTGAGGAATCCGCGTTCGACACCCTTGATCTCGAGCCGTTTCATCAGCTCGCGCGAGAAGTGGAGACCGGCGGCCGGAGCCATGACGGCACCTTCATTCTTGGCGTATATGCACTGGTAGCGCTCGGCGTCTTCCGGTTCGGCCCGGCGCTCTATATAATCGGGAAGCGGGGTTTCGCCCATGGCGAAGAGGTTGGCCTTGAACTCGTCGTGGGGGCCGTCATAGAGGAATCGGAGCGTGCGGCCGCGGTTGGTCGTGTTGTCGATCACCTCGGCCACCATCGACTCGTCGTCGCCGAAATAGAGCTTGTTGCCTATGCGGATCTTGCGGGCCGGCTCGACAAGGACGTCCCAGAATTTATTTTCTTCGTTGAGTTCGCGGAGAAGGAAGACCTCGATGCAGGCGCCGGTCTTCTCCTTGTTACCGAACAGACGGGCTGGGAAGACTTTGGTGTCGTTGAAGACTATGACGTCGCCTTCATCAAAATAGTTGATGAGGTCTTTGAAAATGTGGTGAGTGATCGAGCCGTCGCGGGCGTCGACCACCATCATACGGCATTCATCGCGCACTTCAGAGGGATGTGACGCGATCAGATTTTCGGGTAGCTTGAATTTAAATTGCGATAGTTTCATGTATTAACAGACTTTTACGCACTGCGCGACCCCCGGCTTTCCCGGGGTTCGGAGCCGTTTTGCGCACGCGCGCTAAACCGCTCAAATCAAAAACGTATGTTTCGTGTTAATTATTGTAATCACCTCGAAAAATATTTTTACTGCATGGCTTGGCGTTTGAAACCGGTTTAAGTAAGTGAAGACTTCTTGACTTCAGTGTTCAAATTTAATTTATACAATACTTTGTTTTATCCAAAAAAATTCCTAATTTTGCCGTGGAAAACAATCGGCACCCGCTTAGGGATGCGTCGGTATATTCCCCAATGCGGTAATAGCTCAGTTGGTAGAGCATCAGCTTCCCAAGCTGAGGGTCGCGAGTTCGAGCCTCGTTTACCGCTCTCTCAAGGTCGCGCTTCTCCGGCGCGACCTTTTTTGAAACCTGCTAATCTTGCGTCCATGAATTTCCGGGCCCTGAAAATTGTATTGACGTGTGTGGCCTTCACGCTCTCCGTCTCTGTCGGTTCCGCCGGTGTCGCGGTCGGGAATCCGGCTGATTCCGCGGCTGTGGCGCTCCCCGACCTTGTCGTCTCGGCTCCTACGGAGGCCGACCGCGACCTCGTGCCGGCCCAGCGACTCGGGGGCGAGAGGCTCGAACAACTCTCAGCCCATTCCGTGGCCGACGCCATACGCTATTTTTCAGGTGCGCAGATCAAGGACTACGGGGGCGTGGGAGGCGTCAAGACGGTCGATGTCCGTTCCATGGGCTCGGCCCATCTCGGAGTCTTCTATGACGGTGTGGAGCTCGGCAACGCCCAGAACGGTCAGGTAGATCTCGGCAAGTACTCGCTCGACAATATTGCGGCGGTGACGCTCTACAACGGTGAGAAATCGCGCATATTTCAGTCCGCCAAGGATTTCTCTTCCGCTTCGGCGGTCTATCTTGAGACGCGCCGTCCGCAGTTCGCAGCGGGTCGCAATTATGCGCTCCGCGCCGTGTTCCGCACCGGTTCGTTCGGCCTCGTCAATCCGTCGCTTCGCGTCGATTTCCGGCTGAGTGACCGACTCTCGGCCTCGGTCAACGCCGAATATACTTACGCCAACGGCCGCTACCGCTTCCGCTACCGCCGTGTCTTCCCCGACGGAACCGTGGCCTGGGACACCACCGCTACGCGACGCAACGGCGACATCCATGCCCTGCGCCTCGAAGCGGCCCTCTTCGGGCGCACCGACCGCGGCCGCTGGGACGCGAAGGTTTATTTCTATGACGGCGTGAAGGGTATTCCGGGGGCGATCGTCAACAATGTCTGGAAAAATTCCCAACGCCAGTGGGACCGCAATTTTTTCGCCCAGGGGGCTTGGCAACACTCCTTCAGCGAGCGTGTCGACTTCATGGCCAAAGGCAAGTTCGCACACGACCGACTGCGATACCTCAATCCTGACACAACCCTCATGTACACCGACAACCGGTTCGCCCAGAACGAAGCTTATCTCTCGGCGACGGGGCGCGTGCGCATAACCGATTTCTGGGAGGCGTCGCTGGCTGCTGACTGGCAGTGGAACACTCTCTCGTCCACACTGGCCGAGTTCGTGCGTCCGCAGCGCCATACGCTCTTCACGGCCCTGGCGACAGCGGCCGAGTGGCGCGGCCTCCGTGCTCAGGCGTCGATACTGCTGACTTCTGCCTTGGATCGGCTTCACCCTTCGGGCAAACCCGTCTCCACGTCGCGCCTTTCCCGCTGGTCCCCTTCGTTCACCCTTTCCTGGCGCCCGGAGACCTACGCTCCGCTGGAGCTCCATGCCTTTGCGAAGCGCTCATTCCGTCTGCCGACTTTTAATGATCTTTATTACACCGATATAGGCAATGCGTCGCTCCGTCCGGAGTCGGCCGACCAATATTCCGTCGGCACATCGTGGGGGCGTGAACTGTCAGCCGCTGTGCCGCTGTTGCGTTTCGGTGCCGAATTCTACCACAACCGCGTTCGCGACAAGATCATAGCCGTTCCCAAGGGCAACAGCCAGTATCGGTGGATGATGATGAACATCGGTCGGGTGCACATCACGGGTCTCGACCTCTCGGCCGATCTCTCGCTCGATTTCGGACGCGGTTGGAGTGCCGGAGGACGCCTGACCTATACCTGGCAGAAGGCCCTTGACTATACCGACCCCTCAGACAACGAGGACTCCGCAGGAACCTATCGCGGACAGATAGCCTATATTCCGGTCCATAGCGGATCGGCGACGGCTAATGTCGGATGGCGTCGCTGGAGCCTTAACTACGCCTGGATATATGTCGGCGAACGCTGGCACAACTCCTCAAACATCCCCGCCAACCACGAGCAGCCCTGGTACACCCACGACCTCTCGCTCTACTGGGTGACGCCCCTGCGCCCCGAGGCCGGGACGCTCCGCATCGGTCTCGAAATCAACAACCTCTTCAACCAGCAATACGAAGTAATCCAAAACTACCCCATGCCCGGCCGCAACTTCAAGCTCCTCCTGACCTACACCTACTAACCCCAAACTCAACAACCCCCGCGACCTAAACCTTAACGAGGGTATATTCCTACATCAGCCTATCTCTACGGCTTTCGATATCTCGCAACAACCGATTCTCGCCGTCATCTTGCTCTGAGCCGTTTTATCTGCTCAAGCGAGAGGTCCGTCATATCGGCGATAAGTATATCGTCCATGCCGCTTTTTATAAGCCGTATGGCAACTTTCTCCACGCCTTTCTCAATTCCTTTCTCTATCCCTTTTTCAATTCCTTTCCTTATTCCTTTCTCAATTCCTATTTCCACGCCTTCCTGGATGCCTTCAAGGCGGGATTTCTCTGCTGCGTAGTCAACACCGGCCTGGTATGAGCGCAGGCGGTCGAGAGACTCGCTGTAGCGAACCATCTCCTCACCGACGATGTCGGCACTCTCCGCGGCACGGAAGAGATCATCATACCCTCCGTCCTTATAAGGAACGGAATTCTTATCGAGTTTTTCCATATTCTTTATAAGATAAAGTTGACGTTGAAGTTCATTCTCACATTCTTCCCATTTTTCAGGAACCTGTTTCAGGGACAGGAACAGCATCCTGATCTTGCGGGTCAGTATCTCACCGGTCTCCCTCTCCCTGAGCTGAAAATCCTGAAGCACTTTCTTGCTCAGAAACGAGAAGTCAAAGTCCGTGACGGCGATCGAGATCACCGGATCAATCTCGTAGGTCCATCCGCGTTTCCCCTGTTCTGCTACTAATTTAAACGCATAATACACCATTCTTTCTTCAAACGGAGGCTCATATATGTTCTGCATCTCCAGAATGAAGTGATGGGACACGCATTCCGCAGGTTCTCTCAGGCGCGGATAGTTGGACGAGAAACCGGTCTGTTCGGAGGGCACGTCCATCGTGCAGTAGATGTCGTAGACGATACGTTTGCCCTCGACAGACGAGGGCAGAACCTCCTTGTCGTGAAAACGGACATCCGTGACCGTTATTTCATCGCCAAGCACCGCATCAAGAAATTTTATCAAGGCATTCCGGAACCTCTCGGAGCCAAACGCACGTTTGAAACCGAAGTCAGACTGCAGATTGATGAACGGGGTCTTGATAAACCCGCTGTTTGCTGTTTTCATCCCTGTGATTATTGTGGAAATGCAAAGATAATCAATCTATTTCTTTTACGCAACCCCATCCAACGACTGCGGATCGCACCAAATAAAAAATCCACGCCCATCCGCAACCATCTGCGGATTTTTCTGCTGTGTGTGGGATCGGACGCACGACCGTGCGTCCCTACAAGGTTATCGGTACCGGTCCATCTACGCTCGACATTGAAAATCCCACACCAAAGCAAAATATGGCCCTATGGTTCTATGGTCAAAAATCAGAGGAGTAGGCAAAAGGAAATTATGGAACTATGGTCAACAATTCGATTGGCGATATAAAAGTACTCGGCCGGATGCATTCGCGCATCCGACCGAGGCTGGTTAGTATTAAGTTGAGCGGGATATTTCTTTCCGCGCCTTTGTTGGCTGGGGGCTGCGCCCGATTATCGCGAGGCGAAGCCGAAGCGCCAACAAAGTTAGACACCGGGAATACGGATCACTTCAAGATGCGTTTCCAGGTCATCTCCGTATAACATTCTATCTCACTGCGATTTTGTCGGTCGTCTCGCCGACCACGATAATATAGATTCCTTTAGGAAGATTCACAACGGTCTCTTTTGCTGCGAGAACCTTGCAGCAGAATTCCTGACCATTTGAGGAGTAGATGCGCAGCGTCTCTCCTTCGCCTCCGCGGACTGCAATACCGTTGTTGACACCGATGACTGAAACTTTAGCGGATAGCTCGTCAACGCTTGTCGGGACATTTGAAATCTCAACTCCCAATTCGCGGCTCTGACCTTCAAGAGTAGACGCCTTTGCATTTAGAACCTCAAGACCGGTCGTGTCGCCGGCGAAAGTCAGATCTACCAAAGGTGTGCCGTTACCATCGAATTCAGCGTTTTCAAGAGAATATACCATAATTCTCACCATGCCGTCGATCTCCTTTGAGCGGATAAGGGTATGTGTTTCTTCTATGGTCTCGGTAAGAGCGATGTCGGTCAATTCAGCTCCTTCAGGCATACGTATATCCGTCTGGAACGCAGAGAATCCGTTACCTATAAGAGAGATGACAAATTTGTTTCCGGAGTTGACGACCTTAAGATAATCCATATCGGTTGAGTAAGCAGAAGCACGATCAGAAGCGACCTTTGTTTGTGTGTTAGAGGTCAGACTATCGGTGATATATTCTGCGATCAGGACAGCATCATTGGTGGTTATTTCTCCATCTCCATCGAAGTAGGCAGCAATCTTGATGAATGTTTCGACCTCCTTCCCGGCAGCATAGTTTATGGTTGTTACCACGTCTGCCACGTCGACGACATTATCCCCGTTTGCGTCACCCTTCAGCCACGCTTTCACCTCGCAGGAGGCTGACAGCTCGCTGTCGTCGGTAGTAGTCGCGGTGATAAGCGCAGTCCCGGGATTGATCGCCGAAACCTCGCCATCGGCTGAGACTGTTGCGATCGAGCTGTCTGACGTACTCCAAATCACCTCTTGAGAAGCATCGTCAGGAAGAATGACCGCGGTGAGGCTGAAATGGTCTCCAACAAGTATGTTTTTCTCCGTTATGTTCAGACTTATGGTAGCCGGTTGAACAATAATGGGTTGTATGGTAAGGAAGTTTTCCCATTCATATGCATCCCGATACAGGTCAATACTTCCGGCAGGGACGTATAGAGGTTTTGAATATTGGCTTGAATCAAAGGAATAGCCCAGGTAGCTACCATTCTCTCCTAAAGCCGGAGGCACTGCCGCGTATGAGAAGATTTCAGAGAACTTGCAGTTATAAAAAGCCATCAGCTTAATTGTCTCTACGGATTTTCCGATGGTCAACGTACCGTTGAAACCGGAACAGCCATGAAAGGCACTGCATTCAATTGTTTTAACGGAATTACCAATAGTTAGGAAACCGGTAAGACTGGAACATCCACGAAAAGCTCCTTGGCCAATCTTGATAACCGACTCAGGGATAGTTAATGAACCGGTAAATCCTGAGCATAGATAGAAAGCATTCTCCTCAATCGTGGTCACATTCTCTCCGATAGTCAACGTACCGTTGAAACCGGAACATTCAGAAAAGGCATAACGACCTATAAAAGTTACGGAATTAGGAATGATCAAAGATCCCGTCAGACTTGAAGAGCCGCTGAAAGCTTGGGCTTCTATTGTTTTCAAAGACTCCGGGAGTGTCAAAGAACCGGAGAGCCTGTTAGCAAAGGCCCCGCTGAAACTGAGGGCCTTATAGCCTATAGTGGTTACTGTATACGATCGTGAACCCGAAGAAACAGATTCAGGTATAACCAGATTCCTGATTGAGCCATTACCAACATTGGCCCCGAATCCTTTGACTGTAGCTTCAAGTGTTTCGTCGTCCAGATCATACTTCAGCTGGCCGATTGTGACGTCGGTGTGTACCAGAGCATGAGCGAACAGCGGAAGAACCGCTGTCAGGCACAGCCATATCAGGCGTATGCTCGTGCCTTTAATTAGATTTGTTAGTTGCATTATGGTTATCGGTTAATGAGTTTGTAGGATTGAATCATTATATGATTGATAGAGTTAGTTTTGATGAGAATTGCGTGGCGTTTGGTGGCAGATAACACAATGAGATTGCCTCCGATAGAGTGGCACTCTGTCGGGGGTGACATTGGGGGCGTCGATGTGTAAGGGTACAGTATTGGCTTCCATAATAATAAACCTTTCAGGTCAATTATTGCAAACCGGAAGCAACTATGTATATAGAGAGGGGGCCGTTGGTCTGCCGATCAGACGATAACTCCGATACTCTCTAAATTTAGAACGGGCGGAAGCCTGTTCAGGGAAGAGGAGCGGTCCCATCACTTTCCCAAGCCTCCGGCCGAGCCGGAGGTAAGCGAATTGCCGAGGTGATGTAATCTTCCCACTATCCGCCGGGGATAGCTTGCGACTGCAAAATTACGAAATAAGAGTGTTATTACCAAGGAATTTTTACACTTATTTTGAGGGGTGGATAGATAAGACGCACTAAATAAATGATTTAATTCGGTAAAAAATCACTGCTATCCGTGTTACCCGTTTACAAAAAAAAACGGGCGCGCCGTTTGGCGCGTCCGTCGGGATGACAGAGCTTGACCGCTCTGGTGTGTTCTTGATAACTTATGCCCAATAGTCGGGGGCATCGTAGTGTTGGTAGGGGTGCTTGCAGGCCGGGCATACCTTCGGGGGCTCGGTGCCCTTGAAGATGTAGCCGCAGACCTCACACTTCCATTCAACCGGCTCGTTGCGCTTCCATACGGTACCCTCCTCCAGACGTTTCAGCATGCGCTCGAAACGTGCGCGGTGGTGGTCCTCAACGTCGGCGATAGCGTTGAACTGCACGGCCAGATCCGCGAAACCTTCCTCTTGGGCAGTCTTCGCCGCCTTGCGGTAAAGGTCGACGCCTTCGAAAGTCTCCTCCTTGATGGAGATCTGCAGATTGGTCTTCGTGTCGCTCAGAACGCCCGAATCGACGCTAACGGTGCCGGGTGTCACGCCACCCTCGACCAGATACTTGAGAAAGATCTTGCCGTGGTGAAGTTCATTGTCGGCGGTCTCGTTGAAGATATCGCGATACTGGAACAACTGTTCTTTCTCCGCCTGCTGGGCGTAATAGGTATAACGGGTATAAGCGGTCGACTCGGCAACATAGGCCAGAGCCAGATTGTCCGCAGTCTTGGTTCCTTTGAGATTCAATGTGTCTGCCATAGTATTTATAGTGTTTTAGTGTTTGAATCTATAACATTATGGCTTTCGATATGGTTCATTTCCTCTCGCGGGAACCCTTGCGCCGGTCGCGCGGAGCGTGAGCCTGCGGGCGATAGATCAGGAAGATGGCGGGACGCTTGTCGAAATCGTACTTGCGCGTCAGCCACTCGCGGGCCGGGAGAACCACAATCTCCTCGCGGTCCGGATCGGTGATGTCGGCCGCTACGCAGACCATCGTGTCGGGTCTCAGCGTCTCGGCCAGCGTGAGGATCATCCGGTTGTTGCGATAGGGCGTCTCGATGAAGATTTGTGTCCGGTCCTTGCGAGCAGACTCGGCCTCAAGATCGCGGATCGCTTTTCCGCGCTCGGCGCCGTCGATCGGCAGATAGCCGTTGAACGCGAATCCCTGGCCGTTGAATCCCGAGGCCATCAGCGACATCAGTATGCTCGACGGCCCCACGAGCGGAACGACCGCCAGACCCTCGCGGCGCGCGATCTCGACCGGGAGCGCACCCGGGTCGGCCACGGCCGGACAACCGGCTTCGCTCATCACCGCCATCGGTTCGCCGCGTCGCAGAGGTTCGAGATATGTCGCGACCTGCGTGAGATCCGTGTGGCGGTTGAGTTCGTAGAAGGTCACCGGAGCAATGTCGAATCCCGGGTCGCAGCGCTTCAGAAAGCGCCGCGCCGTGCGCACGTTCTCGACGATCATGTGGCGGATTCCTCGGAGAATCCCGATATTGGCCGGAGGGAGGACATCATCGACCGGTGCGTTGCTGATCGTCACCGGGACGAGATATAAGGCTGGTTTGAGTGTCATTCTGGTGTGGAGGTTGTCTGGAAGTTGTCTTCGGTCACGATGCGGCCGTCGCGCAACGTGATCACACGGTCTGCTATCGACGCGAGACTCGGGTCGTGGGTCACCATGATGACCGACTGGCCGAATGTGTCGCGAAGACTGACGAGGTGGTGTTGGATTTCGTCGCGGTTGGCCGAGTCGAGCGATCCCGTCGGCTCGTCGGCGAAGATGATGCCGGGGTTGTTGATGAGTGCGCGCGCTATCGCGGCGCGCTGTTTCTCTCCCCCCGAGAGCGCACCGGGCTTATGGGTCAGACGGTCGCCGAGTCCGAAGCGGTCCAACAGTTCGGCCGCGCGTTTCATGGCTACTCCCTTCGACTCGCCGCCGATCATCGCCGGGAGGGCGACGTTCTCGCAAGCTGTCAGTTCGGGAAGAAGCTGGTGGAACTGGAACACGAACCCCATGTGGCGGTTGCGGAACTCGGAGAGTTTCCGGTCCGACAGCGACGTGACCTCGCGGCCGTTGAACTCGACGCGCCCCGTGTCGGGCCGCTCAAGAGTCCCGGCGATCTGCAGGAGCGTGGTCTTGCCCGCTCCGCTCGGACCGACAATAGCCACAATCTCACGCTCGGCGACACTCAACGTGATGTCGTCGAGCACTTTCAGCTGACCGAAAGATTTGGATATGCCGACTATATTCAGCATCGGCTCAACGTTCTACCCATGAGCCCTTGAAACCGGTCTCCGCGATAGCCGCCTCGACCTGCGCCGCATGTTCCCCATCTTCGGGAATCCCGTGGACGTGAAGAATCTTGTCGGCCGAATTGAGGTCGAGCTCAAGCTCGGCGTTAGGGAACCGGTTCTTAACGCCGGCTATGATCTTGGAGGAGCAACCTCCGCATTTTGCATTTGTCTTGAAATCCATAAATTTGATTTTTTAAGTAAGTGTTCAAATTTAATTTATGCTATATGCGAGCTTATTTTTTAGGCAATTCCGATGCGGAGAGAAGGAGCTTAGCGAGCTAAGCGACTGAACGACAATTCGGAATTGATAAAAAAGAAGCCGCATATAGTATAAAAGATTTCTGATCACTTACTATCGGTTAAATTTGAACACTTACTTATATTGAAACGCGTTTGAGACGCAATGAGTTCGTGACCACGCAGACCGAGGAGAAGGCCATAGCGGCCGATGCGAACATCGGGGTCAGCATCAACCCGAAGGCGGGATAGAGTACGCCGGCGGCCACGGGGATGCCGATGATGTTGTAGATGAAGGCCCAGAAGAGGTTCTGGCGGATCACCTTCAGTGTGGCGCGCGAAAGACGCACCGCCATCGGAATCTGCGCGAGATCGGCGCGGACGATAGTCAGCTGGGCGACCTCCATCGCGATGTCGCTTCCTCCCCCCATGGCGATCGAGACGTCGGCCGCAGCGAGCGCCGCCGCGTCGTTGATCCCGTCGCCGGCCATCGCCACCCGCTTCCCCGTCTTCTTCAGTTCTTCTATCACTTCGAGCTTACGCTCCGGCTTGGCCTCGGCTATGACACGTCCGATTCCGGACAGCCGGGCAATGTGGAGCGCCGTCGACTCGGAATCTCCCGTCAGAAGCACCGGCTCAATACCCAGCCCCTTCAGTTCCTTGACGGTCTCGACCGCTTCCGGGCGCAGTGTGTCTGTCACGTTGATGCGCACGCAACACGTGCCGTTCAGCCCTGCGTAAACCGTTCCTTCGCCTGGCTTGGCATCGTTTTCCGTGACCTCGGCCCCCATACGTCGGGCCAGCTCGGAAGATCCGGCCCAGATGGTCTCGCCGTCGGCGGTCACGGCCGTGGCTCCCTCTCCGGGAATATATTCAAATCTGCCGAGTGGCGCCGGCGACGCCCCCGATTCCTTCGCCCACGCCGTGATGGCGCCGGCGAGGGGATGGGCGTTGCCCTGTTCGAGCGCGGTCAGCAGGTCGAGGAACCTCCGGCGCTCACTCTCTTCGGCAAACCATCGGCAGTCGGTGACGACAGGTCGACCTTCGGTGAGGGTTCCGGTCTTGTCGATAGCCAAGAGGTCAATGTCGGCCAACAGTTCGAGTGCTTCGGCATCCTTGACCAGCACACCGTGGCGCGCTCCGCGCCCGACACCCACCATGATAGCCGTCGGCGTTGCCAGACCGAGCGCGCAGGGACAGGCTATGACAAGCACAGACGCCGCTGCGAGAATGGCCATCGGGAGTTTGTCGAGTCCGAACGAAATCCAGACCCCGAAGGTGATCAGCGAGATAAGCATCACGGCCGGGACGAAGATCCCGGCTATACGGTCCACGAGTTTCTGGACCGGAGCTTTCGATCCATAGGCGTGGCGGACATTTTCGATTATGCGGGCGAGGCGAGTGGTGTTGCCCACCGAAAGTGCCTCGACGAAGAGTGTGCCGTTACCGTTGATGGTCCCGGCGAATACCTTGGATCCGAGCGTTTTCTCCACACCGAGCGGTTCGCCGGTGAGCATGCTCTCGTTGACAGCCGAGACACCCTCCACCACCTTGCCGTCGGCCGGGATGCGTTCTCCCGGGCTGACGCAGACAATGACCCCGGGGCGAACCTCCGAGACAGGCACGCGCTCAAGCGATCCATCCGGAAGCCGTATCTGTGCTTCGGTGGGGGTGAGGCCCATCAGATCGGCTATGGCGCTCCCGGCCGAACGTCTGGCCCGGGTCTCCATCAGTTTTCCGGTCAGTACGAACGCGATGACCATTGCCGCCGTCTCGTAATACATCGAGGGGACGACGGCCTGTTCGGTCCATAAGGAGGGCCGGATCGTGCTGACCAGTGAGAAGAGAAACGAGACTGTTGTCGAGACTGCCACAAGCGCATCCATTCCCGGATGGCGACGGATAAGCGAACGGAAGCCGTTGATGAAGAAGCGGTTTCCGCAGACTGTCATTACGATCAGCGTACCGATACACATGAACCACTGCTCTCCCGGAAAGTGTATGTGGATCATACAGACCGCCGCGATCGGCAACGTCAGAATCCAGGCGAGGATAACCTTGCGCCGCAGATCCTTGTAGCGCCGTTCCTCCTCGTCGCGGGCTCTCAGCGCCGCCTTGACGGCCGATTTCTCAATGATCATCTCATATCCGTCCCCCTTCAGAGCCTCAGCCATACGTTCGGGTGTGGTGACCTCCGGATCCCACGAGACTTCGACGGTCTCCGCGGCCAGATTGACGGCGGCGTTCTCCACCCCCTTCTCGGAGCGGAGCACTCGCTCGACGGTGCCGGCGCAGACGGCGCACATCATACCGGTGATCGGAAAAGTCGCTTTCATTATGCTGAGAGTTGTCTGTCGAGTTCTATTTATAGTATACGGATCCGCCACTCTATAATTTGCAGATCCGCTATTCTTTATAATTTACGTATCCGCCACTCGGCGGGATACAGGTTGTTGGCGCGGTTGCCGATATTCTTGACGAAGCCTAAGGGAACCCCGCCGAAGGTGACGATGACGAATCCTCTCGGTGTGTCATCGGGCATCCTCGCCGCCTCGTGGCGCAGATAATCGAGTGCGTCGTCGAGACCGAGTTCGACCGACGGGAAGGCGTCGCGCGCAAGTGCCGTCGTGAGGGCGAGAGGTGCTGAGGGAACCAGATCGCGCCCCTTGACTGTGGCCACTTCCACCCCGGCCGAAAGCACGCGGGCTCCTGCCCGGCGAAGACAGGCGCCCATATCGGCCGTCTCCGTGTCCATAGCGCTTACGTTTCCTTTCTCGTCAACGCTCAGCTTCAGACGGCTGTCACTCAGCCATTTCTCCGCTTCCCTGATATCCTTGACCGTCGCACCCTTTCGTTCCGGCTCGCGTGTGTTTTTCCCCTTCTTGCGAAAATCCTTGCCTGCGGCTTCTTTCGCAGGTCTGAGCGAGGGGAGCGCCTCCTCGGCCCCTTCGGGCTTCCGGAGAAGAGCTACGAATAATCCCTCGCCAGCCGTCCTGTGGGGGAGGAACCGCATCGCGCTGACCGCCGGGTCAACCGACGGCGCGACATTCCATTCCGCCGGCGGATCGAGCGGGATGTTCTCGAGCCCGTGTTCCTCCATCAGCCAACGGACGTTCTCCTCGTCCTCCTGCTTGTTGAACGTGCAGGTGCTGTAGATCAGATAGCCTCCGGGACGCAGTGCTGGCAGAGCGTCATTGAGAATCGAGCGCTGAAGGTCGCGACACTCTCTGATGAGCTTCGGAGACCACTGGCTGCGCGCCACATCCTCCTTGCGCATCATTCCCTCGCCCGAGCAAGGCACGTCGGCCACCATCAGGTCGAACGTCGAGCCCAATCTGCCTATGGCCTCGACCGCCGAATTGGTCACGACGACTCTCGGATAACCGAGTTTGGCCATATTCTCACGCAGGATGTTTGCCCGCTGGCCGACAAATTCGTTGGCGACCATCAGCGAGTCTTCGGGAAGCGCCTCAATCACCGCCCCGGTCTTTCCGCCCGGCGCCGCACAGAGATCGACCGCTTTGGAACCCGCTTTCAATCCCAGACCCGACACGATCCACGCGTGGATCATCGACGCCGCCTCCTGAACGTAGAAAGCGCCGGCGTGGAGCAACGGATTGAGAGTAAACTGCGGACGCTCCGGCAGATAGCAACCGTTATCGTTCCACGGAACCCTCTTCATTCCGTCATAAAGGGGAGTCCCGGCCGGCTTCATCGGATTGACCCTTATCGAAACTGGCGACGCCCCTCCGCTCAAAGCCGCGAGAAGCGCCTGCCCCTCGGCCTCGCCGAAAAGCGCTACAATCATCCGCCCGAACTCTTCAGGCAACTCTTTAATTTCCATCCTGCAAAATTAATAAATCTATTCCAAACCTCGTCACCCGTCCCCGGATCTTCGGTGCACAGACGGAACGCCTGCGGTACCGAGGGATGGTCCGTGTCAAGCGTTAGCGTGACATTCGCATTCGGAGCAGTGGCCGGCGGTTGTTTCTGCTTCGATGGTGGAATGGTCTATGCCCAGAGCTTTAACCCTGCGGCGCACTTCTGTAATTGTTTTGTCGATGTCGTTCGAATCGCCGACAACAACGTGGACAGTCAGGGCGTTGCGGGTGGTACTCATTGGCCAGACGTGCATGTGATGCACCGAAAGGACTTCCGGCACCTCAAGAATCGTGTGCTCTATGACTTTGGTGTCGACATTTTCCGGAACGGCATCGAGTGCCATACGCATACTCTCGCGGAGCAGAGACCAGGAACTGACAGCGATCATGACCGCAATCAGAATACCTACCACCGGGTCAAGCCAATACCAGTCGGTGAAGCTGATGACAATACCCGAGATAACAACGCCCACCGATACGGCCGTGTCGGCTGCCATATGCATGAAGGCTCCACGCACGTTGAGGTCCCCCTTGCTGTGGCGCATCAGCATCCAGGCCGTCACACCGTTGACGATCACGCCGGCGCCAGCAACCCAGGCCACCACATCACCCTCGATTGCGCGCGGATGAATCAGTCGCTCGATCGCTTCGACCGCGATCAATATCACCGCAACATAAAGGATCACCGCATTGAACAGAGAGGCCTCGATAGTGGCCTTCCCATAGCCGTATGAATAGCGGGCCGTCGGAGCCTTGCGTGCCGCCTTGTAGGCGATGAGCGCTATCAGGAGTGACGCCACGTCGCTCAGATTGTGGCCCGCGTCACTGAGCAGTCCCATCGACCCGTTGATGAGTCCGAAAACCGCCTCCAGCACGACATATCCTAAATTCAGCCCGATAGCCCACAGAAAGATACTGTTGAGCGAGCCTCCCTCCCCCGGAAGCACATGAACGTGATGATGCCCGTGACCATGCCCATGCTCGTGCCCATATTCATGCCCATGCGCATTCTCGTTCCCATACCCCCCATGTTTATTGTCGATATTTTTCATAACCTGAATATTTAAGTCATATACTACTTTTATAACGCAGGTAACCGAAAAATACCCACGCACATTAAGTGCGAGTTCAAGAGTTGCGGCGGGGGAACATCTTGCGGACGCGGAGGATTGCGCGGTCTACGCTGTGGCCGGCTACGACGAGGGTGGTCGCTATGACTATCAGCAGGCCACCGATGATTTCGGTGGGCGTGATCGGTTGGTGGAGCACGAAATAGCTGAGGACTACGGCCGAGACCGGCTCCAACGCGCCGAAGATGGCCGTCGGTGTCGAGCCGATAAGCTGGATCGCGACCGTGGTGCACGTCAGCGACACGACCGTCGGGATGATGGCGAGTGCGAGCAGCCCCGACCAGTCGGCACCTCTCGCCGGTATCGTCAGCGGTGTGCCGAAGGCCATCTTGACCACGAACACCAGGCTTCCCCAGAACAGAACATGAAACAGAAGGCGCGTGGTCGGGATCGTCCTGACCTCTTTCGACACATTGACCATTATGATGTAGACCGCATAGGTGAAAGCCGACAGCATCACCAGCAGACAGCCGAAAGTACTCACCCGGCTGTCCCCCTCAGGCTTCATGAGCAACCAGAGTCCTACACACATTATGGCGAGGCAGATGACGATCGAAGAGCGGAACTTCTCGTGGAAAAAGGCCACCATCAGTACGGCTACCAGAATCGGATACACGAACAATAGGGTAGAGGCAACCCCGGCATTCATATAGTTGTAGCTCTCGAAAAGGGTTAGCGAGGAGATAGCCATGAGCACTCCGAGCACGGCCACGGGAAATATCTGACGGCGTTCGATCGCAAACCCCACACCGCGAGCGGCCATCAGCGCCGCCAGCACAGGAAGCCCCATCAGATATCGGAAGAAGAGCACGGAATTCGGATTCATCCCCTGCTCATAAAGAGGAATCGCGAAAACCGGATTTGTACCGTAAGCAGCAGCGGCAATCGCCGCCAGCGCATAACCCTTAACAGATCTGTTCATCGTCATATTTAATTACAACCGCAAATTTAATTACAACCGCAAAGTTACTAAAAACTCACCTATCGGGAGCTCTTATGCGCAGGCGAGACGCCATCGCTGTCGCCAGTCACCCGTAATCCCCAATTGCGCCTGCTGTATCCACCAAAGGAAAAATATGGCCCTATGGTTCGATGGTCAAAATCCACCAAAGAAACTTTTGAGAACCAACAGGGGGGTGCGATCGTTAGATGAGTAGGGGTGTGGAGGGGAAATAGGAAACAAACGCTTCAATTACAAAACAGAATATCAATTACAAAACAGAATAAGTGAATTATGAAAACATTTGAATCGAGAATCAATGAGGGAATCCCTTCGTTAGCAGTCTTCATGCATGCCGGTCAGCAGGATGCGACCGAAATCAAGAGAGAGGCTGAAGAATTACGCGCACAGTATGGTGACCGCATCAATCTGCTCCGCGTTGACGCATCGTATGATCACCGACTCAAACATCAGTACAACATCCTCCATTATCCGACCTGGATTCTATTCAAGGATGGTCAGGAGCTGATGCGTGAGACCGGCCATAAGACTGTCGCCGAGCTTTCGCGGCTTGTAGAACGCGGCTTCTGATAGAGTCATACGGAGAATGGTATTCACGTCTGCTCTTCCGGTGAATCCTGGGTCTGAGTGGTTTGACTGACATACGGTCCACCACGGGAAAGCCGAGACAACCGCGTGCCATTTTGATGGTTGCCGTGTCGCCGGTTCGCACCGATGAATAGATCGAGCGGGGAATCTCAAACGACCTCTCCCCAAAGTCGGGTATATCCAGACCTATGAAATAAACCTGATACGGGTCGCCGCGCCGATAGGTGCGACGACCTGATCTTTGTGAGTGATAGCGCGTCTTGGTGAACTTCTTTTCAACTGTTACGTCTGTCTGCGGCGCGTCGGCCAAATGGGCCGTAGAGTAGTTCAATACAAGCAGTCCGAACGCCAGGAAAAGTCCGAGCACAACAACGTGCACGGCGAGGTTCACCGCGAAATTGCTCACATGAGTGACCTTCTCCCAGCGGCGCCCCAATATTACACCCGTTGCGATCGAAACGAATCCGATCACACCCCAGAAGAGCCACGGATTGACCAGACTGTCGTTCATCAGGAACCAGACGCCCCCACCCAGAATCATCATCACGAAAAGGGTTAGAACCCAAATCAAAGTACGCATAAACAGAGCTATAAACGCCCCCGTTCCGAGGAGGAACAGGGGCGTGGTTTTATATGGTTATGAAGTCCGGAAAAGACCGGATTAAGAGAAAGATATCGTTAGGACTATAGCCGGGATCAGACAACGACGTTCACGATCTTGCCCGGAACGACGATCACCTTCTTCGGCTGCTTGCCGTCAAGCCATTTCGCCGCACCCTCGGCCGAGAGAGCGAGAGCCTCGACAGCGGCGCGGTCTGCGTCGGCCGGTGCGTCAATCGTGTAGCGCATCTTGCCGTTGAACGACACGGGATACTTCACCGTGTCCTCCTTCAGCGCGGACTCGTCCCATGCGGGCCACTGCGCGTCAACGACCGAACCCTCATTTCCGAGACGGTGCCAGAACTCCTCGGCAATATGGGGGGCGAAGGGAGCGATCACGCGAGCGAACGTTTCCATACCCTCGCGGCTCACAGCCGGGAGTGCCTGAAGCTCATTGACCGCGATCATGAACGCTGCCACCGACGTGTTGAACGAGAAGTTCTCGATGTCCTGGGTGACCTTCTTCACGAGCTTGTTGACGGCCTTGCTCTCCTCTTTCGACATCTTCGGATTCTTCTCGAAATCGGCGCGGTCGAAGAGGTACCAGAGCTTCTTGAGGAAGCGGTTCACACCGTCGATACCGTTCGTATCCCAGGGTTTCGACTGCTCCACAGGGCCGAGGAACATCTCGTAGAGGCGTAGAGTGTCGGCGCCGTAGCGCTCGACGATATTGTCGGGGTTCACCACATTGAACATTGACTTCGACATCTTCTCGACAGCGTAGCCGCAGACGTACTTGCCATCTTCAAGGATAAACTCGGCGTCTGCGAACTCCGGACGCCACTTGCGGAAGGCGTCGGTGTCGAGAATATCGTTGCTGACGATGTTGACGTCCACACGGATCGGCGTCACGTCATAATCTTTCTTCAGACCCTTGGAGACGAACGTGTTCGTGCCTTTTACACGATAGACGAAGTTCGTGCGACCCTGGATCATGCCCTGGTTCACGAGCTTGCGGAAAGGCTCCGGCTCGACGACGCGGCCGAGGTCGAAGAGGAACTTGTTCCAGAAGCGCGAGTAGATCAGGTGACCGGTGGCGTGCTCCGCACCGCCGACATAGAGGTCGACCTGCCGCCAGTATTCATCAGCCTCGGGGCTGACGAGCGCCTCATGATTGTGCGGATCCATATAGCGGAGATAGTAGGCCGACGAGCCGGCGAAGCCGGGCATCGTGCAAAGCTCGATCGGGTAACCCTCCTTGGTCTTCCAGTCCTTGGCGCGGCCCAACGGGGGTTCGCCGTCGGGAGTCGGCTTGTAGCTGTCGATCTCGGGGAGCTCAAGCGGAAGCTCTGACTCATCCATCAGATAGGCGACGCCATCCTTGTAGTAGACAGGGAAAGGCTCGCCCCAGTAGCGCTGGCGCGAGAAGATCGCGTCGCGGAGACGGTAGTTGGTCTTCACGTGGCCGATTCCCTTCTCCTCGATGAACTGCTTCGTGCGGGCGATCGCCTCCTTCACCTGAAGTCCGTTGAGGTCGAGCTCAGGACCGCAGGAGTTGATCACGATGCCCTCTTTGGCGTCATAGCTCTCCTCCGAAACGTCGGCACCCTCGATCAGCGGGACGATCGGCAGATCGAACTTGCGGGCGAAGGCATAGTCGCGCGAGTCGTGGGCCGGAACGGCCATGATCGCGCCTGTTCCGTAGCCGGCGAGAACATAATCGCTGACCCAGATTGGGATCTCCTTGCCGGTCAGCGGATTTATGGCGTATGAACCGGTGAAGACGCCGGTCACTTTCTTGTCCATCTGGCGCTCGCGCTCGGTCTTGTGCTTGACCTCGTCGAGATATGCGTCAACGGCCGCGCGCTGTTCGGGAGCCACGAGGCTGTCGAGATATTTGGACTCGGGGGCGAGGACCATGAAGGTCACGCCGTAGACAGTGTCGGCGCGGGTTGTGAAGATCTCAAGTTCAAAGTCCTTATCTTTAACCGGGAAGCGCATCTCGGCGCCCTCAGAACGACCGATCCAGTTGCGCTGGGTCTCCTTGAGCGAATCACTCCACTCCACGAGCTTCAGATCGTCGAGCAGACGCGGGGCATAGGCTGAGACGCGCAGACACCACTGGCGCATCAGCTTCTGCTCGACGGGGAAACCGCCGCGCACGCTGAGGCCTTCGGAAACTTCGTCATTGGCCAGAACTGTTCCGAGTTCCGCACACCAGTTGACCATCGTCTCGCCCTGATAGGCGATACGCCAGTTCATCAGTATCTCGCGTTGCTCCTTCTCGCTCATGGCGTTCCACTCGTCTGCGGTCAGCTCGATATGGCGCGACTCGGCGGCGTGCAGGCCGGCGGTGCCGTGCTTTTCAAGGTGAGAAACGAGGTCGGCGATCGGAAGAGCCTTACCGACTTCGAGGTCATAATAGTGGTTGAACATCTCCATGAACGCCCACTGGGTCCAGCGGTAATATTCCGGGTCGCAGGTGCGGACCTCGCGGCTCCAGTCGAACGAGAAGCCGATCTTGTCGAGCTGCTCGCGATAGCGGGCGATGTTCTGTTCGGTGGTCACGCGCGGATGCTGGCCCGTCTGGATCGCATACTGCTCGGCGGGGAGGCCGTAAGCATCGTAGCCCATCGGGTGAAGCACGTTGAATCCCTGCTGGCGCTTGTAGCGCGAGTAGATGTCGCTCGCGATATATCCGAGCGGATGGCCCACATGAAGGCCCGCACCCGAGGGGTAGGGGAACATGTCGAGCACATAGAATTTCTTGCGCGAAGAGTCTTCGCTCACTTTGTAGACATCGTTGTCGCGCCAGTAGTTTTGCCAGCGCTGTTCGATTTCCTTATGATTGTAGTCTGCCACTTTTATATGGAGTTTATTGATTTGCTTGAAAGTATTCTTTAGGGCCCGGAGAGGCCGTCGTCACACCCCGGCTTCCGAGTCGGGCCCTACCGGAGGCGCCGGCGTGTTGCGGATATGGCGAACCTGCCACCAGAGCATCAGCGAAGACACGACCGTCGACAGGAAGTCACTAATCGGGAACGCGCTCCAGACGCCGTTAAGATGCAAGATCGGGGGGAGGATGAAAAGACACGGAATCATGAAGATGATCTGTCTCGTGAGGGAGAGGAAGACAGCCTTGCCGGCGAAGCCGAGAGACTGGAAGAAGTTGGTCGCCACGATCTGGAAGCCGACCATCCAGAAGCCCATCGTCGTTATCCGCAGACAGTTGACGGCACAATCGATCTGTGCCTGGTCGCGCATGAACATCTTGGCGATTGAGGTCGGGTTGAAAGCTCCGATCAGCGATCCGCAGGTCGTGATAATGACGGCGCAGGTCGCGGCGAGTCGCAGCGTCTTGAAGAGTCGGTCATATTTGCGTGCACCGTAGTTGTAGCCCAGGATTGGCTGCATACCCTGGCAGATGCCGATCACGATAAAGACGAATACCGTCACGAAACGGTTGAAGACCACGACAGCCGCAATCGCGTCGTCACCACCATATTTCAGGAGCGAGTTGTTGACGATCGCGTTGATGATCGATCCCGCCACGTTGATCAGGAACGGCGCCATACCGATATAGAGCACCGAGCGGATGATCGGCCAGTTGAGCTTGAACGTCCCCTTTTCAAAGTGCAGGTCGCTCTTCTTCTGGAAGAAATGGAACATCACGAAGAAGCACGTGACCAGCATAGAGATGTCGGTCGCTATGGCCGCGCCGCGGATTCCCCACTTGAAACCGAAGAGGAAGAGGGGGGCGAGACAGGCGTTCATACCGGCACCTATGAAGTTGGTGTACATCGCTTTTCGGGGATAACCCGAGGCGCGCATCACGTTGTTGTAGGAGAAAGTGAGGTTCATCAGCACCATGCCCGGCATCACCCACTGCAGAAATTCCTTGGCGTATGGCAGTGTGTTTGGCGAGGCGCCGAAAAGCACCAGGATCTTGTCGAGGAAGATAGCGAAGAGGGTGATATAGGTCAGACCGACAATAACCGAGAGCTGAACCGAGTTGCCGAGGATCATCTCGGCGCGCCGGTGGTCGTTCTGACCCAGCACGATAGATATGCGTGTCGCCGCGCCGGCTCCGATCAACATTCCGAGTGCCGTCGCGAGGTTCATGACCGGAAACGTCACCGCTATACCGGCCACAACGTTAGGGTCATCGATCGCGTGACCGATGACTATCGAGTCGATGATGTTGTAGAGCGCCATGACCACGGTGCCCACGACAGCCGGAAGGCTATACTTCAGCAACATCTTCCATATCGGTGCGGTAGCAAGCTCCTTGAGCCTCACCGCCTGATCAGGTTTTGATTCGGCCATAGTTGTGCGTTATTTTAAATTCCTCCTTCACAGAGTAAAATCCTCCTTCCCATCATTTTGAAATGCCGCCTACTCCTTCTCCTTCCTGCGCAGTAGTTCTTCGGCGAGCATCCAGTCGAGGGGAGTGTCGAGGTCGACCGAGTGTGTGGAGTCCATCGGCGAGGGAACGATCCGGGTGAACGCACCCATCGGTCCGCGTCTGAGCGCGGGGACGCTCATCACATAAACCGCGCCGTTATACTGCCATACTTTCGGTGCGTCCTGCCGGCGGGTGTATCGGCCCTCTCCTTTCGAGATGTGGAGCAGACCCTCGGCGTCGGTCTCGAAAATATCGTAGTACGGATTCGCCTTGGCCTCGGTCACACTGACGGCCATGTCGATCTCCGGAGTCCAGAGGCCGATGGCCGAGGCGATATCCTCGCGCGTGCGCAGAGGAGAAGTCGGCTGGAGCAGTACCACCCGGTCGTACTCCACGCCGCGCTCGCGATAGAAGTCGAGCGCGTGCATGATCACGCCGTAGCTCCCGGCCGAGTCGGTCGCGAGCTCCGCGGGACGCATGAAGGGCACCCTCAGTCCGTGGGCCTCGGCCACGGCCGCTATCTCCTCCGAGTCGGTCGAGAGACAGATGTCGTGGTCCTCGGCAAACATGCGCGCCTGGTCTATCGAGTGACAGATCAGCGGTAGTCCCCCCAGCGGCTTGATGTTCTTGCCCGGAATCCCTTTGCTCCCCCCGCGGGCGGTTATGAGGAATAGGGTTCTCATCAGAGGTTATAGAACTTCTTGCGCGGATAAGCGTGGAAGTCGAATTTCAGGATCGCATCCGCCATCAGCTTCGGGGTTCCGTGGCGGAAGTATGGGTTAAACTTCAGACGGGCCTGCTCCTGGGTCACAGGGCGCATCATGCTCTGGATGCCGATCGAGACGCCGAGCGGAGTGGCCGGAGTGTTGAGTACACTCGGGGGTGCCTCGCGACCCTCCTGGCGAACACCGACGTTGAGGGTCGGCACGCCGAGAGAGGCGGTCTCCACGATGCCGCTTGAACTGTTGCCGACGACTCCCTTCGATAGAGCCACAGCCGACAGATAGCGGTGCATTCCCAGCGAGGGAACCGCCAGCACCTGACCCGGATGGCGGGAGGCGAAAGCCTTGATCTGCTCAATCAGGGGTTTCGGGTCGGAGTCGTTGTTGGGGAAGGTAAAGATGATGCCCATTCCCGGGAACTCCTTGAGCGACTGTTCGAGGCCTTTGATGAAGTTCTCCATCTGCTCCGGAGCGGGTGTGGCGCTGCGGGTACAGGGGTGAAGCGTAGCCACAATGAAATTCTCCGGAATCACCCATCCGAGGCTCTTTGCGAGCTCCTCGCGGGTCATCAGTTTCGTGTTGAGCGCGTTCCAGACGCCGGCGGCGCCGACGGTGAAGACGGTCGAAGGATCCTCGCCCATCTGGATCACGCGGTGGCGACACTGCTCGGTCTCCACGAGGTGGAGAGACGAGAGTTTGGTGATCGCGTGGCGGATCGAGTCGTCGATGGCCCCCTCCGAGATCGTTCCGCCCGCGATGTGAACGATCGGCACACCCGCGAGGAGTGCGGCCGAGGCTGCACCGAGAGTTTCGAAGCGGTCGCCGAGAAGCACGAGCGCGTCGGGCTTCAGGTTGCGCAGAACGTCGGTGAAGCCTTCGATGGTGGTCGAGAGCGTGCGGGCCGGGTCGCTCTTGGCCGGGACCTTCGCCACGGGTTCGAAGCCCGAGGCGCGTATTTCGTCAATAGTGTTGCCGTATTCCGGGAGGAGGTGCATGTTGGCTGCGATCACCGCAGGTTCATGTCCGCGTTCGCGGAGCTCGCGGAGCAGGGGGAGAAGAAGTCCCCAGTCGGCTCGTGTCGTAGTGGCTACTGCTATCATAATTTATAGTTTTTCGTGAGTGGAGGGTGTGGAATGGTGATCATCAGATCCAGTTTCGGCCTGCGCCGGATCGATCAGAGAGTCCGCTTCATAGTCGCGGAGGGCGCGGGTGCCGCAGACGGAGTCCCATTTCATAGGGGAGAGCCCGTTCCCGGGACGCTTGACAGCTAAGTTCGACTCGTCAAGCGTCTCCCCTTTCCTGATCGCGCGGGCTGCCACGATGCTCTTGCGTGCAACCTCGATATTGGGCTCCTCGCTCGGCGCGACGCGCTTGACGCCGTCGCCGAGAGCAGACTCGACGCTGCGGATCTGGCGGATCATATCGGCCAGTTCCAGCGGTTCGAGCGACGCCTTGTGGTCGGGCCCTTCGAGCTGGCGCGAGAGAGTGAAGTGCTTCTCGATAACGGCAGCGCCGAGTGCGGCAGCCGCCACGGCCACTTCCGTTCCGGGCGTGTGGTCCGAATAACCGGTGCGGACCCCGAGACGATCGGCCATTGTCTTCATCGCCTTCAGGTTCACCTCACCGAAAGGTGCCGGATACTGCGTCGTGCAGTGGAGCACGATTATGTCGTCGCGTGTCAGTCGGCTCTCCGAGGGGTAGTCCGGATGGCTTCCGGTCAGAATTTTGACGGCATCCTCGACCTCGTCGAGGGTAGACATTCCGGTCGAGAGAATCACCGGGATTCCTTTCGAGGCCACCTGGCGGAGATAGGGGAGATTGGTGATCTCGCCCGAAGGGATCTTGAACCAGTCCTGGCCGAGAGCCGCGAGGGTGTCGACCGAGACGGGGTCGAAGGGGGTGGACATAAATCCAATCCCGACCTCCTCGCAGAGCGCCTTCAGCTCAGCGTAGGCCGAGAGGGGCAGATGAATCCGACGGCACATATCGAGCTGTGACTCGACGCGTCCCGTGTTCTCCTTCTGATATTCCGCCTGAGGGGCGATTTCGGAGATTACGAGTTCCGGAACGGCCGTCTGGAACTTGACGTAGTCCGCCCCGGCCTCTTTGGCCGCATGAACCATCCGCCGGGCCAGATCGATCCGCCCGTTGTGGTTCACTCCTGCTTCGGCGATTATTATAGCGCTCATACTTATTTCTGTATCTCTTGTTCGGGGATCCGCACGCGTACGCGCGTTATCCCGCGTTATCCTTCGTAGAAAATAGCTTCTTTCTGATATCGGGCCATCAAAGTGTTGTAGGCCCAGTCGTCACACGGCTTCAGGGGGATTCCGCGCGACTCGTCGATGATATAGTCCGCTATCGGTGCGCCGGCGTATATCGAGCAGATCACGCCGCCGCCGAGTCTCGGATTGACCTCCATCAGCAGATAGCGGTCCGTGTCGAGATCGTGGAGGAACTGAAGCGTCACAGGGCCGAGGAGGCCGAATTTCGTGATCACCTCGCGGCTCATGCGGTCGAGCGTCGCGTTACGGCAGGTGATGGTACGCGTTACCTCCCCACCCATCACTTCGAGGCGTGCGCGGGGAACGACCGTCAGTATCTCGCCCTTCTGTGTGACGTAACAGTCGACCGTATACTCCTCGCGGTTCTCGATATATTCCTGTACGATATAGTCCTGCAGGTTGGGCAGGTGCATAAGGTCGTCGATATTGTGGAAGATGTGGATTCCGCGCGAGGCCGAACCGTGGCGCGGCTTCGCGATGGCCGGCATCTCGGCGTTGATCGCGCGGTATGTCGCAGGGATCGGAAGCCCCGCCTCGCCGAAGGCCTTGGCGGCCTCGATCTTGTCAAACATGATCCGGCTCGTCTCGAAGTCGCCGACGGGCACGAATACGTCGGGGAGCGCCTCCTTACATTTGGCCGCGATCTCGATCGCGCCGTCCACGAACGGCAGGATGATGTTGACGTCGTTCTCACCGCAGACGCGGACGATGTCGTCGACCACCTTCGGGTCGCTCCACCGGAGTCCGACAATCACACGCCCCGCGATGGCGATGGGAACCTGTTCGAGCAGTTCATAGCTGATGATCTCCACTTCACGGCCTATACGTTCGCCGCTGCGCTTGAGAAGCTCGGCCATCGACACGCGCCGCGCGCCGCCGAGCATAAGAATCGTGATTTTATTCTTGTTCATCGGTTATAGATATCGGACTTGTATTGTTTCAGATGGTCGTCGTTGAGAAACCATTCGGCCGTGCGGCGCAGTCCCTCCTCGAGGGTGACCTTCGGTGCCCAGCCGGTCAGACGTCTGAGCTCCGTGCTGTCGCCGCAGAGACGGAAGACCTCGCTCTTCGAGGGGCGGAGGCGTTCGGGGTCAACGGTGAATTCGACCTCGGCGCCCATCACCCGGGCCACCGTCTCCAGCGTATCGCGCATCGACACCTCCGTGCCGGTCGCGATGTTCAGCTCGCGGCCCACAGCCTCGTCAGATTTGGCTATGGCTATGAAACCGGCCGCCGTGTCGGTGACGAAGTTGAAGTCGCGCGTGGGGGAGAGGTCGCCGACCTTGATCTGGCGCGCGCCGTTGGCTATCTGGGTGATCACTGTCGGGATAAACGCGCGGGCCGACTGGCGCGGGCCGTAGGTGTTGAACGGCCTGACTATCGTCAGCGGGAGCCCGAAGGCATTGTGGAAACTCTTGGCGATCGCGTCGGCGCCGATCTTCGATGCCGAGTAGGGCGACTGCGGCTGGCGCGGATGCTTCTCGTCGATCGGCACATACTGCGCTGTCCCGTAGACCTCGGACGTGCTGGTGACCAACACCCGCTCCAGACCGAGATCGAGCGCGGCCTGACAGATGTTGAGCGTCCCCTTCACGTTGGTGTCCACATAGCTCTCGGGAGCGACGTAGCTGTATGGAATCGCTATCAGCGCCGCGAGGTGCATGACCGTGTCGGCCCCTTTCAGAAGGTGACGGCAGAAAGCCGCGTCGCGTACGTCGCCCGTGACCACCTCCAGATTCTCGTGGCGGAGTCCCTCGAGGTGTCCCCAGTTGTTGAACGAATTGTATTGCGCCAGAGCCTTCACCTCATATCCCTCGGCGAGCAGCGCCTCGGTCAGGTGCGAGCCGATGAACCCGTCGGCCCCGGTGACCACTATTTTCTTCATCTGTAAAAAATGTCGTTTGTTTCAGAAACCATTCAATACTAAAAACTAAAAGGTTTCTCTGCCTCCCCCCGGAATTCAAAACCGCGCCGCGCACCATAAGGTTCGCAACGCCTGCGTTTTCAGTTCTTCTCTCCCTCTACTTTCCGGATCGTGAAGGTGCCGATATGGCGCTCCTTCTTCTCCTCGAAGATTTCGGAGATCTTAAGCAGGATTCCGCTCTCCTCGACATCTCCGAATTCGTCGTTGATAGCCGTTCCGAACATACGCATCGTCGGCGAGAGGTTCATATAGGCGTTGACCAGCGGCGGGATGTTGCGCCCGTCTGCACGGATCGCCGCGTTCAGGATCTTGTAGTCCTCCTTGAACGACGATCCGGTGAAATTGCCCTGAATCTCGGGCGAGAGCGCCGCGGTAGGCAGGGCCTTGATCGGCGTCACGAGGTCATCAGGATCGTGGAAATACTTGTGGAGGAATCCCAAGACGAGGTCGCGCGAACGGGTGCCGTAATTGGGATACATCGTCACCTTGCCGAACAGATACTTGATACTCGGATAGATGACCGTCAGCGCCCCGAGTCCGTCCCAGAGATTGTCGAGAGCGTAAAGGGCCTTGCGGCCCGCGGTCGCGCTCTGATACTTCGGCGATACGAACGAGCGGCCCAGCTCAAGGGTCTCGGGCAGGATTTCCTTGATGAACTTGTCCGAGAAATTGAAGAGGTGGGATGTCGCGATGCGCGGCACTCCGTTCTCCAGCCGGATCTCCTCGCCGAGAATGAAGCGGTATCCGCCGACGATCTCCTTCGCCTCCGGATCCCAGACGATCAGCTGACGGCACGGAGGATCCATCGTGTCGAACTCATCGATATCCAGGGCCTTCCCCGTTCCGCCCCCGGCATCGCGGAACGCCAGTTCTCTCAGGCGTCCGATTTCGCGCATCACATTCGGGGCCGACACGGCGTCGACTACATAGATTTCGTTTCCGGCCTTATTGGTCGGGCGCAGAAAGCGCTCCGGCGTAAGTTCGGCCTCGATCGCCCGGCGATCAACTTTCTCGATGACTTCTTCCATGATACTGGTTACTGTACACGGGCACGGACGAACCCCCTCTACAGCCTGCAGGCCATTTCGAAAAGCGTTCACTGCCCATAATCTGCAAAATTAGTAAAAAGAGGCGAAAAAACATCATCAAAAGCGCGTAAACCACAGCCAAAGTAGAAAAATGGGGGTGCGCATCAAAAAAATCGTCTAAAATTTGGTGGAAACAGAAAAAAGATGTAACTTTGCACCGCAAAACCCACCAACCCGCTATAAGGAGAGATGGCAGAGTGGTCGATTGCAGCGGTCTTGAAAACCGCCGAGGTGAGAGCCTCCGGGGGTTCGAATCCCTCTCTCTCCGCCATAACATCAATCTATTTAACCCCGCTGACACTCGGCGGGGTTAATCATATCCCCTCGTTCTGTTATGTTGCAAGAAAGCCTCGTAATTCGTCGGTTAGGACCCATAGAAGAAGTGGTTTTGTCCGATATAAAGCGCTTCAACGTTTTTATAGGTGAGTCCGGAAGTGGGAAAAGTACTATCATGAAGGTGCTTGCCATGATGAGATGGATTTATAAGATGTGTTGTGTGCGTTCTTATTTTAAGAATTCCGGTATTCCCACTCCTTTCCGGTTTCGCTCGGACTCCATACTTTCCGATAATGGCCTGAAACATTTTGTACGTCATGATTCGGAAATTGTCTACACCTATGGTTCTTTCCTCATCTGCATGAAAGGAAATCATCTCAGTTTTCCGCAGAAGATGGTCGAGGAAGCTCAGCTTACATTGCAAAAGATAGGGTATATCTCCGACAAAAGGGTGCTTATCCCTGATTTGGCTGCCGGAAATGTGACGTTGCGTCACAATATGTTCTATCTGGACGAGACATTCCTTAATTATCAGAAAGCGATTGAGGTGATATCCGTTGAGGAAATGAAGTACCTCGGTGTGAAGATGTCGGTGAGAAAGACTACTGCCGGACGAAGAGTGATAGTTAGTTCGGAACGTTCGGGCCACAATTCGGGATTCGATAATCTCCCTCTTACGAGTGCTTCCTCCGGAATGCAGAGTAGCGTCGCGCTACATCTGATCGCCGCTTACTTCTCCCGCTACTATAATATAGTGGATGCGATGAACTCCTCCATTATACGCTTCTTGGCCGCAGGGGATAATCTTTCGAAATTCTCCACAAGCCTCAATATCGGAAGTTTCCCATATCGCAGGATAAGTCTGCACCTCGAAGAACCGGAACTTAGTCTCTTTCCGTCCAATCAATGGGGACTGATGCGTTATCTTGTAGGAGAATGTCTGAAGGCTGACAAGGCTGTGATGGATCTGACTATGGCTACTCACAGTCCGTACATATTGACGGCTCTTAATATCATGATGCTTGCCCATAAGGCCCGTCGGAAATCTCCCGAAGTATACGATAATTTGAATCTTGATATTCCCGAACTGGATTCGTCAATGGTAGGTGCATGGAGTGTGGCGGACGGAAAATGCTCACAATTGCTTGATACCGAACTTCACATGATTGACGGAACCTATCTTGATTCCACTTCCGATGAGTATGAGAATCTGATACTGGCCCTCAACGACATTATCTATGGCTGATTTTGCTCTCCTGCTCGTCAACAGGCTTAAAGAAAAAGGATTCCGGGCTGCTCAGCCATGGCAGGAACGGACATCGGTCCGTGTGTCCGAGAACGGGAAATCCTATAGGGTAAATATTTCCGGCTCTTCTGTCTCCGCTGTGTTTCAGATTGACGATTATATCATAAAGGATGGATTTAAGTGTGACAAATTATTATTGGTTTCCGATCAGCCTGTCCCTAATGGTGATAGAGGCATAGCTGTATTCCTCGAACTTAAGGGGAAAGATATAGAGCATGCGATAGAACAGCTTGAGGCGACTGTAAAGAATAAATTATTCAAACCGTATCCGTCTGCGCAAGACAAGACCCGGGCCAGAATCGTGACAGCCGGATGTGGCCCGAAAAGCAGTTCGAAAATTAAGGTTGAAGAAGCCCGTGTCCGCTTCAAGCAACAATACAACATTGAACTCCGCATCCTGAAGAACAACCAACCCGACCTCCCCATAAACCTTTAATTGCTCACGCTGTTCCATCCTCGGACGACCTCCCTACTCTATACCCAACGGATATGATGACATCAAGGTTATAATATTTGGTCTTATATTTATTACCATCAGAAGCAGTTGTCAAGGATTCCTTGATAGCTGGGCGGGACGCGCGAGATATGCGGTTTTGCTGATGTCAGATAATGGGCGGGTGGGTGCGGGTTATCGAAAATTTCGTTTAATTCCCGAGTTTGACAATAGTGTCGAACTATCACCTGATTTTGGATAGAATATCATCCGGGGACTGATGCATTTGGCTGAAGGCAACTATCTTTTTCCCGAGGTCTTTGATAGATCCGCCGATAAAATAGACAGTATCGTCAATTATCAGGAATCTGTCATGGACGTTAGTGCAATGCCGGAGGTTGATAGCCGGATATTGGGCATTATGTCTTCTAATATCAAGATTGATTTGTGAATTACGCGGATTAGTGAATACTGTAGCCGAAACACCATCCTTACGTTTATCAAGTGTTTTCAGAACCCGATCGTCAACATAATTGTCTATGAGGATAATACGAGCATCAGCCTTCCTGACTAAATCTGAGATCAGAGTATATGCATCAAATATTTGTCCTTCATAGAAGAAACCTTCGATTGGTTCGGCTTCCTTGTCATCAAGACGAGATAGTATTTCCTCAAACTTCCTGTCATGTTCAGAGAGATGGCGATTAACGAGTAAATAATTGTGTTCTACAGTTTCAAGTCTCTGGAATATGTGCGCATTACTCATCAGAAAACTACGCATCGCAGTAAAAGCTCGCATTATCCTTATATTTACCTCAATTGCACTCTTAGATCGTAGTACACTACTCAACATGGCAATTCCATTCTCAGTAAAGGCATAAGGCTGATATTTTATATTGTGCCCCTGCTTCAAGGTCGCAATTTGCGACCTTGAATCTTCAGATTCACTTTTGGTGAGTTGGAACATAAAATCTTCCGGGAAGCGGTCGATATTGCGTTTTACTTGCTCATTTAATCGCTTTGTCTCTACCCCATATAACCGCGCCAAATCACTGTCAATCATGACTTGTTGCCCTCTTATGATATGAATGAGATTTTCAACAGGCATTAGTCCAGAATTATTATTCCCGGATAATGGATTCAAAGTTATATTATTGTTTTCTTCCATCTGATTCTGATATTAAGATACGAAATTAACAAAAATTTCTAATAATCCTACTCGAAATTTTCGTTAACTTTGCGGGCATGAATACGATTTTGATGGCGGCTTTGTTGGCTGCTCATTCTCCTTATATTGCCCGGGTCTATGAATTTTGTCCCGCTCCGGGCCAGTTCCTGAACGATGTGCCCGAAGTCGTCGCGCCGTTGTCGCCCGTCGACGCCGCGGCCGAACAGCTCGTCGGCGATGCCCGTCCCGGCCTCATCTCGCTCGGCGCCTTCGGCGGCTACGTCGTCTTCGGATTCGACCACCCCGTCGTCAATGTCGTCGGCGAAGCCGACTTCCGCGTCTACGGCAACGCCGTGATGACCAACGAAGCTCAGCATCTCGGCTCGGCCGAACCCGGAGTCGTATGGGTGTCCCAGGACACCAACGGCAACGGCCTCCCCGACGACGAATGGTTCGAACTCGAAGGCTCCGAAGCCGAAAATGCCTCGCGCCATCTTACAATCACCTACTTCCGTCCCTCGGCCGACCATCAGCCCGTGACCGATTCCAAGAAATCCTATCTCGTAGACGCCGAATACATCGCCTGGGAATGTTCCGACGGTACCTCGGGCTGGCTCGAGAAAAACCGCGAACACTCACAGAACTACTGGCCCGAGTGGATCGACGCCGAGTCAATCACCTTCGAGAACGTCACCCGTCTCCCCGACAACGGTGTCGACTCAAACGGCAAAGGCACCAACTACATCACCTATTTTTATGACTGGGGCTATGCCGACAACAAGCCCCTGACCGACCCCGAAGGTTTCGATATCAGTCACGCCGTCGACGCCGAAGGCCGTCCCGTGGCACTGACCCACATCGACTTCATCAAGGTCCAGACCGGCGTTCGCCAGACTCTCGGCTGGCTCGGCGAAAGCTCGACCGAAGTCGCCGGTGCCGAAGACCTCCATCCCGACGCACCGCTCCCGGAGTCGGGCCTCTCCCTCCCGACCGCCGACGACCTCGCCCCCCGCGCCATAGACCTCCGCGGACTTCCCGCCCTCTCCGAAGGCCGCGCGCTCAAACGCGGAGCCCGTGGAACAACGATCATCGTCAGATAATTCAGATAATATGGTGAAGAAACTGGCTGTTATCGGTGTGGCGGCCCTGCTCCTCACCGCCTGTCGCGAAGACACCGTTGTGTTCCCGGCCGAAGAAGTGCCNGTCGGCGANGCCGTGCCCGGTGCCGGCGAGACCGGCTTCTANCTCCTCAACTCCGGCAACATGGGGAGCAACAAATGTACCCTCGACAGCTACTCATATGCCGACGGNGTCTACACNCGNAACATCTACTCCGAAGTCAACCCCGAAGTGCCCATGTCNCTCGGCGACGTCGGCAACGACCTCAAGATTTACGGCTGGCGGATGTGGGCCGTGATCAATGCCTCGAATAAGATCGAGGTCATGCAGCGCAGNGACGCTCGCCGTATCGGACAGGTCGACATCCCCAATGTCCGCTATCTCGCTTTTGACGGCTCTTACGCGTACGCCACCTCCTACGCCGGTCCTATCCAGATTGACGAAGACTACGCCCAGATCGGATATGTCGCAAAGATCGACACCGCCACACTCGAAATCGTTGACCGCTGTTTNGTCGGCTACCAGCCCGACGGAATCGCCGTCGCGAAAGGNAAGATATATGTCGCCAACTCAGGNGGCTATCGTGTGCCGAACTACGAAAAGACCCTCTCCGTGATTGACCTCTCCACCTTCACGGTCGAGAAAACGGTCGAGATCGCGGTCAACCTCTCTCAGGTCTCCGCTGACTCCGAAGGCAAGATATGGGTGTCGTCGCGCGGCGANTATTACGACACCCCCTCNCGCCTATACTGTTATGANCCCNCGCGCGGCGAAGTCGTGCGCACNATCGAGCGCCCNGTNTCGGCCATGACCCTCTCGGCCGACACNCTCTATTGCGTCGCCACNGCCTGGAGCTACGAGACGATGTCGAACCGTACGGAACANTTNATGGTCGACACCCGCACCGGCGANGTCGTAGCCCGTCCCTTGATGGCCGACGACNTANCGGAGCAGATCCGNACNCCNTACGGCGTCGCGGTCAACCCCGTGACCCGCGAACGCTANGTGACCGACGCCGGCAACTACGTCAANCCCGGCTGGCTGCTGGCCATCGCTCCCGACGGCCGTCTGAAATGGCGCGTCCGCACCGGCGACGTCCCCGCCTGNATNGCCTTTCGNTGATCTCTGCGGTAATGTGTAAGAAGAATGGTTGGAAAAGTTTGGATAGTNNNTTGNGAATTAGTAATTTTGCATGGGNGTAATAACCTCTCAGGTACATGCTTAGATGAAGAAACGGACGCTGAATGCTGAAATGCTACAATAGAGACTATCAAAATTGGTAGACCATGAAGGCTCGCCACGAGAATAGCCGAAACTGAATATTGCTGCATAGCGGAGGCGCTAACGTGCATTTATCTCTGATTTAACTGTGAATAAATCAAATAAACATAATACTTAAACTTAATCAAACTAATCAAAATGAAGAGAGTTTTACTCTGGCTTTTGACTNTGGTGTGCCTCGCCGGAGTCGCCGAGGCAAAGACTGTCTATTTTGTCAATGGAGCTCCTTTTGACGACTTCGATTGTTGGCTATGGAACAATGGCGAAGAGGGAGAGTGGGCATCAAAGATTCAATGGGATGGTGAAGAATGCCTTCAAAAGTTAGACTACCAGATTGCNGGTAAAGATGTCTATAAGGTANTTACTGATCGAGATAAGGCGAAGCCTGCACAGAATGGTTGGGCCCAAGAATCTCAAGAATTCGATCTCGCTCAAATTGATGGAAAAGCCATCTATATTAAAGGCGCTGGTGTTGGAAATACGGAATGGTATGACTCATTAGATGCCCTTATCCAGGCTAAAGANCCCGGTGCNGGCTCTAATGAACCTGCNACCCTTGTTCGCTATGACAACCTCCAGATCCTNGGCGANTTCGAGGGCANCTNNTGGNGCGATGGATCCTTCTCANAGATTCAATGTGACTTCCAGCGATGANTCTAAGATTGTCTACGAGTGGAAAGGTAAAGTAGCTACCGGTAAAGAGTTCAAGTTCGGTAATATCGCCAATGGTAATTGGACTTTGGCACTCTCTACCCCTGCGCCTCACACTATAACCTACTTCGGGGTATACCCTCTTGAGGACGTGACAAATGGTGGTGAAGGTGGTAATATGAAGATAGAGAATATCGGTGACTTTGATGGTACTATCGTAATTACCCAAGAGCTGAAAGACGGAAAAATTAATTGGACTGTTGATTTCAAGAATGGTACTGTCGTGGATCCGATTCCCGAAGAGCTGTTCGCATACGACCTGTATCTTCGTGGATATGTCAATGGCGTTGACAGCTGGGATCTCTATAATAGCGACCGTCACATGACTCTCACTAAGGGAGAGACCGAAAATACGTATACTTGGAGTGGTGAAGTAACCAACGGTAAACTTATCAACTTCGGTTCAAACGCCGAGTATGGTACCCCCGAATATATTCGTCTTGGTGTTGACTATTCTTGCACCGGAAATGAAGGAAATGACATCGCTCTTGTAAAAGAAGACGGCCAAAATATCTCCTGGGCTATGAACGCCCGAATTTCTGTTGTCATCAAACAGACTGCAGAGGGCTGGACTCTTTCATGGAAAAAAATCCGTGACGTAGAACCTACCGAGCCCGCTGTACCCGTACCATCTCCCGGTCTTGACCACTCACTCAATCGTTACGACCTCTATATCCGTGGCGGTGTAAACACTCTCGATGGCGAGGGTTGGGACGGTACTAATGACCGCCGCAAGATGCACCGCGTGAAAGTGGTTAACGATAAAGTGGACGGATATGTCTATACATGGCAGGGAACAATTAAGAATCCTACTCCCGGTAGAGATGCCAGTGGTGAAATCTGTTTCGGCGCACCGAACAGTAATGCTGAAGGTGGTTTCGATATTCAGCTGAGTTTCGATGAAACATTAACTACCCTTAATGAAAATACATACAGCGGCGAAAATGAACTTGGCCGTGAGATGACTCCATGTAATGGTTATCAGAATATCTTTTTCCAGGGTCTTGAGGGTATGAACCCGAGACCTGAAATCAGAATTACTCTCACCCAGCTTCGTGACGGCGATAACGCCGAAGGTAAATGGTACATGAAGTGGGAACAGGTTGCACGTCCGGCTGGTATGGAAGAGGGTGGCGTTTATCTCCACTCTTCCGAGTTCAACGAATGGGACCAGTCCAAGCGTCGTGCGTTCAAGTGGAACGAGAAGGATGGCCGTTATGAGCTCGCCCTGAACTTCGAGAACTCGTCGATCGATGTCGTTGCCGCTGACGGCTCTACCACTTCAATGTCTTCTACCACTCTGACTAACTACTTCTATATCGAAGCGTTTGGTAAGACCTATTCTATCGAGGGTGGTAAAGATAATCCCATTCCGACCGATACTCGTGTTACTCTTAGTAGCGAGCTGGGTGATCTTGGCCCCAATAAGGATGAAGACCCGAACCGTCTCGCGAGAAACATGATCCTTGAGGATCAGGCTATCGAAGATGCCGTTCTCTACTACAACCCGACTACTCACCAGTTCCGTGTGACCGGCAAGAAGTCGTCTAACATCGACGCCGGTACGTACACGATCTATTACAAGATCACTGATGACGATATGGACGGAGAGGGAGAAAACAAGACACTCAAAGATATCCGTCTTTGGGCATGGGGTAACAGCGAGCAGGACAGAGAAACGATGAGTTCTTCTGATTTCGCAGGCGTTTCATTCCCCGGTATCTCCCTCAACGAGAAGGGTACGATTGTTAATGTGACAGATGAGAATGGTAATGTGACCTCATACATCAAGTATGATCTTGATATCCCGGCCCACAACTCTACTATTGGTCTTATCTTTACACATGGAACAGAGAAAGACAACAATGGTAACTATGATCAGACCAAGAACTATCTTGACACCGAGTTCCAGAATGGCCGTATTTACCAGTGGAACGCTGTGCTTGAGAACAGTGTCGAACAGTTCTTCGCTAAGGTTGCTCTGCGTGTCGTAGACAACAAGGGTAACAAGGCTCTTCTCCTTATGGAGACCAAAGATGGTGAGCACTACACCCTCGAAGGAATCGACATGAACAAGTTCGCTGCCTCCGCTGCAACGAATCGTTACCTGCAGGACTTCAAGGATGGTGTCCGTCTCAGTGATGAGGAACTTATCCGTGCCGAGCAGGCTAACGCCGACGACATCAAGGACTATGTAGGCTTCTATGTTGTACGTACCCGCAACTCTGACGAATTCGACGATCTTTTCAACGTAACGAATCCACCCAGCATCCGAGACTACCGCTACTACTACACCAACAACGGTGGTCTGGCTTACTGGAAAACCTATGACCTTGACCGTACTCAGGGCCAGATGGACCACGTTACTTGGGACGGTTCAGAATGGGTCTACGACAATACGACCGGAAACAAAGCTACCCACGACAAGATGATGACCCTCAACTCCGAGATGGTCGACGGTCTCCGATTCAAGTTCGAACTCTCTAACGGTAACCTCACCGTAGAGCGTGACGAAGATCTGAAATGGGGCACTACCGAGCGCATCGTGGTTTACTTCCACAATGTAAACAATATGAAGCAGCCTCACATCCTCGTTGAGAGCACGAAAACCGGCAACGTCTACACCGCAAACAACAAGGTTGTGAAAGATGGTCAGATTATCGAACTCGGTGAGGCCATGCTTCACGACGACAGTCGCCTTAACGTAGATCCCACGCTTTGGCGCTACGAACTCCGCGTGCCTCTCCACGAGTTGAACGGAACCGGCATCCAGTCCAAGGGTAATTGGGAAGATGGTATCAAGCCTCACAACTACGAGGCAGCCAGCCACCTCCACTTCACCTTCACCGACGCTGCTGCTCCCGTAGCTCCGCAGCACAACGGCAAATTCCTCGGTTCTACCGTTAAGAAAGCCGCAGCTACCGAAGCTGACAATGTAAATAATGTCAATCAGCTTCTGAACGTGCCCGTAGTACATGGTGGTATCTATAGTCTCAGCATACCCGAAGACGTGCCTACTGAAACTGCCTCCGGATTTATCTATCTCGTAAATTCGGAAGACAATAAGATTATCGATAAACTTGAACAGACCGCTTCGCCGGACTACATCTTCGAGTCTACTCTGAATATCAGTGCTCTTGGTCTCTCGGGAGACACTCTCAGCGTATATGTGGCTACGTCTGCAATTGATGAGACAGCAGAGAGTCTTGGGTTCGCAGACGGTGTTTACTATGGTGCAGGTTCCAGACCCAACGATGAGGTCGCTCAGGATATGATTGATGACACTGCGAAACACTCCGCAGAATACGCGATGACTTACAATAACAGTAATCCGTATGTAATCAATCTGAACGAACTGAAGAATGTCAACGGCTATGACGGCAAGCTTGCTGTCAAGGTGGAGATCAACCCGACCAATCACACCGGTGACATCGGCTTCGGCATCAACGCTCAGGATATCGAGACCGGTATCGGTGAGGTTGAGGACGCTGACGCACCCGTACTGTGGTTCAACCTCCAGGGCGTACGCCTTGAGGCACCCGTCAAAGGCGTGAACATCCGCGTTCAAGGCCGCAAGTCAACCAAAGTATTCGTAACCGAATAATCCAACCCACACCAAATCCCAATAAAGAGGGGCCGCGAACCACGCGGCCCCTCTTTTCATATATTGCGTCTGCGTTGCGTGGGGTTGTCAAGGTCGCGGATTTTTATTAACTTTGTGGGTTAATTGAGCAGATTATGAAGATTTTCACCGGTGCGCAGCTCCACGAGATTGACCGTGCGACCTGCGAAAGCCAACAGATAGACAGCGTCGAACTCATGGAACGCGCCGCAAACGCGGTCTCCTGTGAGGTCATCTCCCGCTTCCTGCCGAGCCAGAGAATCGTGGTTCTCGCCGGCCCCGGAAACAACGGCGGCGACGCGCTCGCCGTGGCCCGTCAGCTGATCGAACAGGGATACCGCCGGATCGAGGTGTTCCTTTTCAACATCCGCAACCACCTCAGCTATGACAACGAACAGCAGAAGAACCGGCTGATCACAATCGAGGGCGTTGACTTCACCGAAGTCACCACCCAGTTCAATCCCCCCTTCCTCTGCGCGCAGGACGTCATCATCGACGGACTCTTCGGCTCCGGTCTCAAGAAACCGATGGCCGGCGGATTCGCCATGCTCGCCCGTCTGATCAACGAAAGCGGAGCCTTCGTAATCTCCATCGACTCCCCCTCGGGCCTCTTCTCCGAATGGAACGCCGAATATAACCGGCGCGACATGGTCCACGCCAACCTCACTCTCACCTTCCAGCAACCCCGCCTCAGCTTCATGTTCGAGGACAACGCCGACGTGATCGGCGAATGGAAAGTGCTCGACATCGACCTCGACGAGCAGAAGATGAAAGAGACTCCGACCGACTATATGCTGGTCGAGGCCCGCTCCGTCCGTCCGCTGCTCCACAAGCGCCGCCCCTTCAGCCACAAACGCGACTACGGCTCCGCACTGCTCTTCGCCGGGTCAATGGGAATGATGGGGGCCGCCGTCCTCGCCGCCCGAGGCTGTCTCAAGTCCGGCGCCGGACTGGCGACAGTCCACAGCGCCATGGTCGGATGTCAGATCGTCCAGACCGCCGTGCCTGAAGCCATGTTCGAGCCCGACCGCAACGAACGGATCATCTCCGACATGACCGTTCACCACAAGCACGGCGCCGTCGCCGCAGGTCCCGGAATCGGAACGAACGACCAGACCATCGACGCCCTCGAAGCGATGCTCAAGAACATCAAGTCGCCCCTGATTCTCGACGCCGACGCACTGAACTGCATCTCGAAACGCCCGGCGCTCCTCTCGCTCCTCCCCTTGGGAACGGTCATCACCCCCCATGCCGGTGAATTCGACCGACTTTTCGGAGAGCACCGTACCCCTGAAGAGCGTCTGAAGAAGGGAATCGAGATGGCGAAATACTACAACATCATCATCGTTCTTAAAGGCCACCATACGGCCGTCATCCGTCCCACAGGGCGCGTCTACTTCAACTCGACCGGCAACCCCGGCATGGCGACCGCCGGCTCGGGCGACGTGCTGACCGGTGTGATCACCGGCTTCATGGCCCAGGGTTACCGTCCCGAACACGCCGCGACACTTGGTGTCTACGTCCACGGACTGGCCGGCGACATCGCCGCCGAAGAACTTGGTGAATACGGAATGACCGCCGGCGACATCGCCGACCGCCTCGGCCGAGCCATCCACCGTATCATCAACCCCGAATAACCTCAACTTCATACGAACCCAATAACCCTCACGATATGAACCGCCTCCTCAAAGTCGCCGCGCTCGCGCTGACGCTCGTAGCCGCCGCATCTCCGACGACAGCCGACGCACAGCAGACCCGCCGTCTGAACGCCGATAAATCTAACGACTACGGAGTGGTCTACCGTCTCCCGCAGACCGGGGTCGAGATCACGGCCAACGCTACGCGAACCGTCTCCAAGGCCGGACCCTTCTTCCAATACGCCGCAAAATTCATAGGCACCGACAAGGTAGTGCGCGAGGACGAGACCCACTGGACCCTCGACAATCTCTCGACCGCTGTCTACGGCGTGGCCGATCCCGACGAGAGCTATGTCCTCCAGGTCAAGCCCGGATCGTCGGTCTCGATCAGCGTAGCCGACGACGGGATGTTGCTCGGAATCAACACCGATGCCGAGCCCCCCTACCGTCCGACGGCCTACAAGCCCGCCCTCCCGAAAGAGAACACGAAGCCTATTGACGAATATCTGAAATTCGTCGACGAGGACTTCCTCGCCTGTCAGTCGACTTACAAGCAGGCCGAGATGCTCGCCGCCGCTCTCATGGAGATCCGCGAGGCCCGCATTTCACTCACACGCGGAACCGCCGAGACAATGCCGACCGACGGACGCCAGCTCGAACTGATGCTCGCCTCGCTCCAGGACCAGGAAGACGCCATCAAACGCGCCTTCACCGGCGAGACGATCATCGACTCCTACACACGGAGCTATCTCGTGATGCCCGAAGAGGAGGGTGAGCAGATCGTGTTCCGCTTCAGCGAATTCGACGGCTTCGTGGAGGCCGACGACCTCAGCGGCGAACCCGTGAATATGGACCTGCGTATTGTCAGCGAACCCGAAACCCCGCTCGACGTCAAGGGTGAGCCCAAGAAGCTCCCGAAAGATGCGGTGGTCTACAACATTCCCGCCACAGCCCGCGTCACCCTCACCCACGACGGCCGCAAAATGGTTCAGAAAGACTACGGCTTCGGCCAGTTCGGAACGACCTTCGGCCTCCAGCCCACACTATTCTCCGACAAGAAAGAACCCTACCGGGCCACATTCACCCCGGCCGACGGAGCGCTCCTGCGTCTCGAACCCCTGCAGTAAGAACCTATGGCAATGACCCTGACTGAATTGAACCGGCTGATCAGCCGGTCTATCGCCGAAGTCCCCGAACTCCGGGATGTCTGGGTCGTGGCCGAACTCTCCAACGTATCCGGCGGAAAGGGGACCCACTGGTATATGGATCTTCTCGAAAAAGACGCCTCGGGCAACAACCTGGCGCGTATGAAGGGAATGATCTGGGCCCAGCACTCGCGGGCCGTCAACCTCAAACTGTATCAGGCCACCGGTGTCTACTTCCGCGACGGAATCAAGGTGATGGTGCGCGGACAGGTTTCCTTTCACCCGAGTTTCGGGATGGGCTTCTCGATCATAGACGTCGAACCCTCGTTCACCGTCGGCGATATGGAGCGCATACGCCGCGAGATCCTCGAAGCACTCAGACGCGAGGGAATCATCGACCGCAACAAGACGCTCCCCATCCCGACCGCCCCCCAGCGTGTGGCTGTGATCTCATCCGAAGGGGCAGCCGGATACGGCGACTTTGTCCATCAGCTCGGTGACACTCCCGAAGGGTTCGTCTTCTACACCAAACTGTTCCCCGCGAGGATGCAGGGAAAAGAAACTGCCGCGAGCGTCATCGCCGCCCTCGACCGGATCGAGGCCACGCGCGACTTCTGGGACGTCGCCGTGATCATACGTGGCGGCGGAGCCTCCTCCGACCTCAACGGATTCGACAACCTCGAACTCGCCCGGCGCGTTGCGCTGTCGCCGATCCCTATAGTGGTCGGAATCGGCCACGAACGTGACCGCACGGTGCTCGACGAGATAGCCGCTGTCAGATGCAAGACGCCGACGGCCGTCGCCGCCTGGCTCGTCGACAACCTGCGCGAAGCTCTTGGCCGCGCCACCGAGATGACCCAGATGATAGTCCGGCTCGTGCAGGACCGGCTGACCGGCGACCGGCGACGTCTCGACAACGCCGCCTCGATGGTGCCGGTGCTCGCGATGAAGCGCCTGCAGAGTGCAAGAGCTGATCTCTCGCGGATCACGATGAGACTCCCCGAAGCCGCGGCGCGCGCAACATCCGAAGCCCGGATGAAGCTCGACCGAATTCGGCTCTCGGCCGAAGCCGCCGCCGAAAAACGGATTGCGCTCGGTCGCGGTCAGCTTGAAAGTCTCGAACGCCTCGTGGCTGTCCTCGACCCCGCCGCGACGCTCAAGCGCGGCTACTCGATCACCCGCGTCAACGGTCACGCCGTCCGCAACGCCGCCGATATCCCCCAAGGCACCGAGATCGAGACCACCCTCGCCGAAGGAAAGGTCAAATCTACTGTACTATGACAGAAGAGATAAAAAAATTCACGAGGCTGTTGACCGACTCGCGGAGCCTGGCCGAGCCCGACAAGACACTTTTTTTCGCGATCGTCACCCCCACGGGCGACGGTCACCGTTTCATCCCCGAGCTATACCGCCGCGGGGTGCGCGGATTCGTTGTCAGAAAAGATTATGAGATACCGGTGGGAATGGATGACGCCGAATTCTTCAGAGCCGACGACACACTCAAGGCCCTTCAGCAGGCAGGCGCCTCCCGACGCCGTGGCGCTGCCGAAGTTGTCGCGATCACAGGCTCACGCGGAAAGACCACGCTCAAGGAGTGGCTCTTCCAGCTCATGTCGCCCCTCAAGCGCATCACCCGCTCCCCGCGGAGCTACAACTCGCAGGTAGGCGTGCCCCTCTCGCTTTGGGAAATTCAGCCCGGAACCGAGATGGCGCTCATCGAAGCCGGTGTCTCGCGCGCCGGAGAGATGGCGGTCCTCCGCGACCTCATCGATCCCGACACGGTCATAGTAACCAATATCGGTCGCCCCCATGCCGAAGGCTTTGCGGACATGTACGGGAAAGCCCGTGAGAAATTCGGACTCGCACGCAAGGCGAAGCGGCTTATTTATCCGGCTGACAACGAACTGACGGCCACGGCTGCCCGGGAGGTGGCCGCTGAAAATCCGCAGCTCGAACTGATCGGATGGTCAGAGACGGACCCCGGCGCCGCGCTCTATGTGTCGGAAAAGGGGGAAGGTGAAATAGAATACTCTTTCGGAGGGAAAAAGGGAAGATCACTCAAGGTGCCCGCGGCGACGCGCGCCGACTTCGAGAACTCGGTCTCGGCGCTCGCGCTGATGCTGGCCGAAGGGATCGACGAAGCTACGATAGCAGACCGCTTCTCCCGCTTGCGCCCCGTCGGGACGCGCCTGAACGTCGTCGAGGGTATGAACGGGTGTTCGGTGATCGAAGACAGCTACACGAGCGACTTCTCATCGCTCGGACCCGCGCTCGACTTCATGAAGCGCCGCGCCTCGGCCGGCAGGTCGCTGACCGTGATCCTGTCCGACCTCGACCATGAGGGCTCGGATTCCGAAAGCGAATACCGCGCGATGGCCGCCCTGCTTGAAAGCCGCGGGATTGACCGCGTGATCGGTGTCGGCGCCGAGATAGGGCGCTACGCCCCCCTCTTCGGTTTCGCCCGCGAGAGCCGATTCTTCTCCGACACGGCGAAGATGACCGCCGAGATGTCGGCCGGTGACTTCATTGACGAGATGATCCTGGTCAAAGGTGCCCCCGGCTTCGGCTTCGACGAGGTCGCGCGGATGCTTGAGGCGCGCACCCACGAGACGGTGCTTGAGGTAAACCTCGACGCCGTGGTCGAGAATTATAACACATACCGCTCGCGCCTTCCGCGCGGAACCGGCATCATCTGCATGGTCAAGGCCGGAGCCTACGGCGCCGGGAGCCCCGAGATCGCCAGCGTGCTCCAGGACTGCGGCGCCTCCTATCTCGCCGTGGCCGTACTCGACGAGGGGATTGAACTGCGCCGCCGCGGACTGACAATGCCGATTATGGTCATGAATCCGCGTGTGGCCTCATACGCCGCCATGTTCGCCAACCGCCTCGAACCGGAGATATATTCCATGTCGATGCTTGAGGATGTGATCCGCGAGGCAGAGAAGCGCGGGGTGAGGAACTATCCGATACATATCAAGCTCGACACGGGAATGCACCGCACCGGCTTTCTGGAAAGCGAGCTCGCCCCACTGATGGAGCGCCTCGCCGGGCAGGAGAACGTGGAGCTGCGCACCGTCTTCTCGCATCTCGCCACAGCCGACTGTCCCGATATGGACGAATACACCCTCGGCCAGCTTGACCGCTTCGGCCGTATGACGGAATTCATGCTCTCCAAGGCACGCAAGCCCTTCCTGCGCCATATTTTGAACTCGGCCGGCATACTCCGCTTCCCGGAGCACCACTATGATCTGGCACGCCTCGGCATCGGCCTCTACGGCGCCCGGATCCTCCCCGAGTCGATCCAGCCCGCTCCGGCTGTCGTCTCGACGTTGCGGACGGTGGTCATCAATGTGCGCGAATATGAAGCCGGGGAGGCGGTGGGCTACGCCCGCCGCGGACTGCTGACCGCTCCGGCCCGTATAGCGACGATACCGATCGGGTATGCCGACGGGATGAACCGCCGCTTCGGCAACGGTGTGATCCGCGTGAGGATAAACGGCCACGATTGTCCGACGATCGGCAACATCTGTATGGATGCCTGCATGATAGACGTGACCGGCGTCGAGGTCAAGGAGGGGGATGCGGTCGAGATCTTCGGAACGTCGATGCCGGTCGAGGCCCTCGCCGACGCCATAGGCACGATCCCCTACGAGATTCTGACCTCCGTGTCGCCCCGTGTGAAACGAATCTATTATAAGTAAATTATGCTGATACTTTTAAGTAACGACGATGGATATCAGGCGAAGGGGGTTCGCCAGCTGATGGGTTGGCTGTCACGTTTCGGTCGCGTCGTGGCCGTATGTCCCGATATGGGTCGTTCGGGCCAGTCGATGGCCCTGACCTTCAATGCTCCCCTGAGGGTGGAACAGACCGAGAGCCCTGTCGAGGGTTGCGAGCTCTGGCACTGCTCGGGCACACCCGTGGATTGTATCAAGATCGCCCAGCACACGATTCTCAACGGCGAAAAGCCCGACCTGGTCGTCGCCGGCATCAACCACGGCTCCAACTCATCGGTCAATGTGCTATACTCGGGCACGATGGGAGCGGTGTTCGAGGGATGTTCATGGAATGTCCCCGCTGTCGGCTTCTCGCTGACCGACCATCATCCGGACGCCGACTTCTCGGCGTGTGAGGGAGTGGTATGCCGGGTTGTGGAAGAGGTGTTGAAAAACGGGCTCCCCGATGGAATCTGCCTGAACGTGAATATCCCGAAGAGCGGTAAGCCGGGTATGCCGATACGTCTGACGCGCGCATGTCGCGGCCGCTGGTCCGAAGAGTTCCGTCGCTATACCGATCCGATGGGCAAGCCCTTCTACTGGCTGACCGGCGAGTTCATCAACGAAGAACCGAATGCGACCGACACCGATGAAGCCGCGCTCGCCCGTGGCGAAGCCTCGGTCGTGGCCGAGACGCTCGATCGCACCGCCTCCGCATCGCAGACCCCCGACTGGCTCCGCCAGGCGTTCTGAACCCCGCCCGATCATTCCCGTCAACCGAGAAAAACCAAGATAAAATGGAAATGACATATAACGAGGCCATCGTAGAGCTTGAACAGCTCGTCCAGAAAATGCAGTCGCCGAACTGCGACATTGACAACCTGGCGACCTACACGGCGCGTGCGCTTGAACTGCTGAACTTCTGCAAAGAGAAGCTGACCAAGACCGACGAAGAGGTGAAGAAGTGCCTCGAAGCCCTGCAGTAGCCATCGGTTTCTCGCCTCCGCGGTTGGGTTTCTGACCATAGAATCTGTCTTCCGACTCGGTCCGGTTGGTTTTTCGACCATATAACCATAGGAACCATATTTTTCTCTGGTGGCGAGGCTGTGGGAACTTCATTCGGATAGAACCATATTCGGATAAAACCATATCGTTCGGGGAGGGCAAAAAAAAGATTAATTGTCTCACGACAACTAATCCTCTAACCTTAAATCTAATACCATGAAAAACACGCTGCAAAATTAGTGAAACGAGGAGGCGTTGTCAAGGGTTTTTACCTACGTTAACCTCAAAATTTCGTTTCTTTAATGAACTGCTATTTTGCGGCGTGTCGCTTTAGTTATTTTTACAAGTTGTTAGCTAAAAAGTGTTTATATGCTCGATTTCGTAGCCGGTGAGATCATCGGTATCAACAAACCCTATGAGTGGACCTCTTTCGACGCGGTCAAGCGCGTGCGCGGAGCCATTCAGAGACGTCTGAACGTCAANAAGTTCAAGGTCGGCCATGCCGGTACCCTCGATCCGTTGGCGACGGGTGTGCTGATCGTCTGCACCGGTAAGGCGACGAAGGAGATAGACCGTCTGCAGGCNGGTACGAANGAATATATCGCGGAGCTGACGCTCGGCGCGACGACNCCGAGNTTTGATCTGGAGAAGGAGATCGACGCCACATATCCNTANGAGCACATCACGGAGGANATGGTGCGCGAGGTNCTTCCCCGCTTCACGGGCCATATCATGCAGGTNCCGCCCGTCTTCTCGGCCGTGAAGGTCGANGGCAAGCGCGCNTATAAATTCGCGCGAAAGGGCGACGAGGTNGANCTGAANGCNAAACCGNTGGTNATCGACGAACTGGAGATGCTCGAAAGCGAACTNCCGAANAAGNTGCGCCTGCGNATNGTCTGCAGCAAAGGCACCTANATCCGNGCTCTGGCCCGCGACATCGGNNTGGCNCTCAACAGCGGAGCCCACCTGACGGCACTCTGCCGCACCCGTGTCGGCGACATCCGCCTCGAAGACTGCGTCACCCCCGACCAAGCCGTCGACCTCATCACCCACGCCCCGATAGTCGAACCGCAAGCAATCAAGTGAGTTGCTCCGACTACCCTAAATGTAANGGCANCCGAAACGCCTAACCGCNAAAANATGGCCCTATAGGTCAAAAAATATGGCTCTATGGTCCTATAGTCAAAAAATCCACCAAAGGAAAAAATATGGCTCTATGGTTCTATGGTCAAAAAAACACCAAATAAAAAATATGGCTANAGGGTCCTATGGTCAACTTTAAAGAGACTTTGAAANAGTAAGCGGAGGTTGTCAACAAGTTGTTGATAACCTCCGCTTNTATTTGGGANTCAGATGATTATTTCAANTTCCATTCCGGGCCGTTCTTGGTNTCCTTGACTGCGAAGCCGAGTTCGGCGAGCTTGTCGCGGATAAGGTCGGAAGTGGCCCAGTCTTTCGAGGCCTTGGCGTTGGTGCGGATCTCCATGAGGAGATCTACGGCGCCTTCGAAAGCCTTGGAAGAGCCGGAATTNTCGGTGTCGTTGCCCACGCGCAGACCGAGCAGNTCGATCATGAACGTGTCGAAGAGCTTGCGCAGCGCCTCGATCTGTTCGGCGGTGAGGNCTTCACCCTGGTCTACGGCGGCGTTGATATACTTCGACGCCTCGAAGAGCACNGCGATCACCTGCGGTGTGTTCAGATCGTCGTCGAGCGCNGNGTATGCCTGCGCCTCGAAGTCGGGAAGGGTCACATTGGACTCCGCTGCCGGCTCCAGGTTCTGAAGACGGCGGTAGGCATCCTCAAGTTTCTTGAGCGCCTTTTCGGCCGCCTGNAGAGCCTCGTTCGAGAAATCGACNGTGCTGCGGTAGTGGGCCATCAGGATGAAGAACCTGATAACCATCGGCGAATAGGGGCGTTCGAGCTTGGGGTGGGTGCCGTTGAAGAACTCCTCGAGNGTGATGAAGTTTCCGTAGGACTTNCCCATCTTCTTGCCCTCGATGGTGATCATGTTGTTGTGCATCCAGTAGTTGACCGCCTCGTGGCCCTGAGCGGCTACGCTCTGGGCGATCTCACACTCATGGTGGGGGAAGAGAAGGTCCATTCCGCCGCCGTGGATGTCGAAGCGCTCGCCGAGATACTTGGTTCCCATGGTCGAGCACTCGAGGTGCCAGCCGGGGAAACCCTCGCTCCAGGGTGAGGGCCAGTGCATGATGTGCTCCGGCGCCGCCTTCTTCCAGAGAGCGAAGTCGAGCGGGTTGCGCTTTTCCTGCTGNCCGTCGAGCTCGCGNGTCGTNGCGAGCATGTCGTCGATGTTNCGGCCCGAGAGCTTGCCGTAGCCATGCTCNCGGTTGAACTTCTCGACGTCGAAATATACCGATCCNCANCTCTCGTAGGCATAGCCNGCGTCGAGGATGCGCTTGATATATTCGATCTGTTCGATGATGTGGCCCGAAGCGTGGGGCTCGATCGAGGGGGGAAGCACGTTGAGCGCCTCCATGTCGTGATGGTATCGGTTCAGATAGTGCTGAACGACCTCCATCGGCTCGAGCTGTTCGAGACGCGCCTTCTTGGCTATCTTGTCCTCNCCTGAGTCGGCGTCNTGTTCAAGATGGCCNACGTCGGTTATGTTGCGGACATAACGCACCTTGTAGCCCTGATGGCGCAGATAGCGGAAGAGGGTNTCGAAGGTNATGGCCGGACGTGCGTGGCCCAGATGGGCATCGCCGTAGACGGTCGGCCCGCAGACATACATTCCGACGCTCCCCTCGTGGATCGGNTTGAAGACNTGCTTCTGCCGGGTCAGGGAGTTATATATTTCCATCGGATCAGTTTACGCCTGCCTTAGCGTTGCGGGGCTTGATCTCGCCGAACTGAGCCTCGTACTTCTTGATGTTGTCGGTCAGCGCGAACATGAGCTGCTTTGCGTTCTCGGGGCTCATGATGATACGCGAAACGACGGGAGCCTGGGGCATTCCGGGAGCTGCGAAGATGAAGTCCATGAGGAACTCGTTGGGGCCGTGGCCGATCATCGCGAGGTTAGAGTATTTGCCGTCGGCTACTTCGGGACGCAGCTGGATCTGCAGCTGGTTCTTGTTTTCGTTCTGGTTGTTTGCCATTTTATTGTTTGAATTTAGTTGTTTTCTAANTNNANCAGATATTTNANTATCNGNTTTAGATGTTTTCTATCTGCGAAGATACGAAATCTTTCCGACATACGCAACAATGACCAAAATAACCGCNNCGNGGNNAGCCCGNGCGGTAATTTTGNGNGCGTTATGAGAAAGATAAATAAGATTATCGTGCATTGCACGGCGACGCCCGAAGGGAGGGCGCACACAGTGAAGGATGTCGACGCGTGGCACCGTCAGCGGGGCTTCGANGGCATCGGTTATCATTTTCTGGTACTCCTCGACGGAACGGTCGAGACCGGTCGTCCCCTCGAGAAGCAGGGTGCCCATTGTCTGGGCCACAATGCCGANTCGGTCGGAGTCTGTTATGTCGGAGGGGTAGCGGCCGACGGCAGAACGCCGAAAGACACGCGCACCCCGGCCCAGCGCGAGGCGTTGCGCGGACTTGTCGGGTGGCTCCGCGGACTCTTTCCCNCNGCGACCGTTCACGGCCACCGCGAGTTCGCCGCCAAAGCCTGCCCGAGTTTCGACATCTCGGACCTGTAGATCCGGTGTTCAGCTGTTTATATAGCCCCGGGGTATACGTGGCCCCGGCTTTTCCGTAGATCANGTGGTATANAGGAAGCGTTTGATCGACCGCTTCGGGGTCTTCTCGAACTCGTTCGGCATCAGCACGAGTTTCGAAAGCCGTTCGTATGGAGCCACGAGCTTGTTGAGTTCCTCGCGGATATTCTCCATAGTCGTGTCCATATCCGCACCTGAGATTCCGAGTCNGTCGGCCGCCTCATAGTCGGGATAGACCAGTCCGACGAGTTTCCCGTCGCGTTCGACCACGAGACTCTCGGCCACGAAAGGCATATTGTTCAGCTTGGCCTCTATTTCCTCGGGATATATGTTCTGGCCCGACGCCGAGAGGATCATCGTCTTCGAGCGTCCACGGAGATAGAGGGTGCCGTCGGCCGAGCGCGTGCCCATGTCGCCGGTCAGCAGCCATCCGTCGGNGGTGAAGACCTTGGATGTAGCCTCCGGATTCTTNTAGTATCCCTTCATCACGTTGGTTCCGCGAACGGCNATNTCGCCCGGTATGTTCTCGGGATCGTCAGACAGAATTTTCGACTCCATAGTGGGGAGCGTGCGCCCNGACGACCCCAATTTGAATTTGTCCCAGGGGGAGTAGGAGATAAGGGGTCCGCACTCGGTCATTCCGTAACCCACGGTGAATGGGAACTTGATCTTATAGAGGAACTCCTCGACCTCATGGTTGAGGGGTGCTCCGCCGACGATNACCTCCTCGAAACATCCGCCGAAGGCGTCGATCAGCTTCTTGCGNATTTTGGAGTAGATGAGCGTGTCGAGAAANGGAACGGCGAGGGTCCACCGCATCGTCCCCTTGGAGATCATGGGGAGGATCTGGTTCTTGTATATCTTTTCGAGGATCAGCGGGACGCAGGTGACGAGGTGAGGTTTCACATCGGCGAATGCCTTCAGAAGCACACGCGGCGACGGCGTCTTGCCGAGCAGGGTCACATGGGAACCGACCGCGAGCGGGGTCAGCATGTCGAATGCGCAGCCGTAGGCGTGGGCCAGCGGCAGAAACGCAAGCGCACGCGATGATCGGTAGTGGAGCACGGTCTCCATCCCGAAACAGACATTTCCGGCGAGGTTCTCGCCCGTCAGCATAACACCCTTGGAAAACCCCGTCGTGCCGGAGGTGTAATTGATCTCTGCCAACTCCGAGTTCGGACGGTCGGCGAAGCGCACCGTCTCGGAGGTATATCCCTCGGGATAGCGGCGGTGGAAGCGCCGTTTCAGCAGACGGATGGAGCGCGTCAGTTCNATTCCGGGACGCTCGCTCAGCACTGTGTGGCCGTCGGTCGAGATGACCCCCTTGACGTTAAGCAGAGCCTCCGGCTCTATATGTTCCCAGATGGCNGGAGAAATATAGAGCAACCCGGCTTCGGAGTGGTTCACGATATGGGTGATGTCTACCGGGTTGAAGTCCGAGAGGATCGGGACTATGACCGCGCCNTAGGTAATGACGCTCATGTAGAGCACGACCCATTCCATCGAGTCGCGGCCGCAGAGCGCAATCTTGTCGCCGGGNCGCANGCCGATGGTCTCGAAGAGNAGGTGGTTATGGGCNATCCGGTGCGCCATTTCTCCGTACGTCAGNGTTTTCCCGGTCGGATAATCGGTCAGCGCGTCGAGATCCCAGTTCTCGATAAACGATTTTTCGTATATTTTTATGAAGTTGTGTATTTCCATCAAAATAATAACGCTCAGACTCGGTTTTTGGCCGACTCTGAGCGTCATTATTTGTATTGAACTCGTTTTTTTAACGAGTTCAATGTTAGAACTTATCGGCGATCGCCGCGGCGATCTCNGCCATGCGTTCGGGTGCGGGAGTCTCGATCTTGTTGCGGAAGTCGAGGTCGCCTTCGGTCTGAAGGGGCACGAGATGGATATGTGCGTGGGGCACTTCGAGTCCGAGCACGGCCATGCCGACCTTGCGGCAGGGGAATGCTTCTTTGATGGCGCGTGCCACCTGCTTGGTGAAGACCATCATTTCGGCCACCTCCTCGTCAGTGAGGTCGAAGAGGTAATCCTCCTCGCGCTTGGGAATCACGAGCGTGTGACCCTCACGGATGGGGTTGATGTCGAGAAACGCATAGAAACGGTCGTTCTCGGCCACCTTATATGACGGGATTTCTCCGGCCACGATGCGTGAGAAAATGGATGCCATGGAGTCTGTGATTTTGAGGTTATGGTCTGCCTGTCCGGTAAACTCTCTTAGATCTCGATTTTGATAACCTCGAACTTCATCAGACCTACGGGAGCCTGGATTTCGACCACGTCGCCGACCTTGTGGCCGATGAGGCCCTTGGCGATGGGGGTCGACGCGGCGATCTTGCCTTCGCGGAGATTGGCTTCGGAGTCGGTCACGATGGTGTAGCAGACGGTCATTCCGTTTGCGAGGTTCTTGATGGTGACCTTGTTGAGCAGCTGGATCTCGTCGGTGTTGAGCTGAGAATCGTCGATGATGCGTGCGCCGGCGATAAGCTCCTTGAGCTTCGCGATCTTCATTTCGAGCATTCCCTGAGCCTCCTTGGCTGCGTCATATTCGGCGTTCTCGGAGAGGTCGCCCTTGTCGCGGGCCTCGGCGATAGCCTGTTTGATGGCGGGGCGCTTCGCTTCGAGCTCGGCCAGTTCCGCCATTTTCTTGTCGTATCCTTCTTTGGTGATATACGTTGCCATAATTTGGTTTTGTTGTGATGATACCGGGTTGAGAATCATTCTGAGCCCGATATGTTCTTGTGTTTTGAGAATATTTTAGTGTAGCTCCCTGCGTCCCGTGGCGGGGTCCGGAGGGGGCTACACTCCTATATAAGTAATAAGGGACTCCGTGGCCTTTCGGACCGTCGGAGTCTCTTATTGTGTGCAAAGTTACTAAATAATTTCTGAATCTCCAAATTTTGGAGTAACCGGCCCGGGCCGGAATCAGATCTCTTCCTCGGAAATCTTCTCGGCTTCCTTGACAACCTCGTCGGAAGTCACGCGCTCAAGCCACTTGACCATGCCGAACATGGTGCCCATGGAGATTACGCAGACAGCGGCGAAGACAGCCCAGGCTTCCCAGATGGGAGCGCGGTTGTAGATCAGCGGGCCGATCCAGAGAAGGAGGTTGCCGACAGCTGTCGCGCCGAGCCACAGACCCTGGCAGAGACCCTGAAGGTGCTTGGGAGCGACCTTGGAGACGAACGAGAGACCGAGCGGCGAGATGAAGAGCTCGGCCACGGTGAGGAAGAAATAGAGGAGGATCAGTACCCAGGGACCGGTCTTCATGGCGTCACGCGCTCCGACGGCCATGCCGCGGAATTCCTCGCCCGAGGGATAACCCTTGGCCAGACAGAAGCACATGATGAAGACATAGGCGATACCGGCCAGACCCATGCCGATTCCGATCTTGCGCGGAGTCGAGATGACTTTACCTTTCGAGGCGAGCCAGCCGAAGTAGGCCATGATGCAGGGAGTGAGTACGATCACGAAGAAGGGATTGAGTGCCTGCCAGATTTCGGGGGCAATCGAGTCGGTCTTCACGAAGTCGCGGGCGAAGAGCGAGAGCGAGGTGCCGTTCTGGTGGAACGAGAACCAGAAGAAGATCGCGATACCGAGAACTGCGAAGAGGGCATACATACGCTGCTTGATCTCGGTGGCCATAGCGGCTTTCTCGGCTGCGGTGTACTGCTGAACCTCCGCTGCCTCTTTCTTGGCGGGCGAGGGGAGACCTTTCTTGGTTATGATGAAGATCACAAGCGAGATGAGCATGGCGGCCACCGACGCGATGAACGAGTAGTGGATACCGGTGTTGAAGACGTCGAGGTACTTGGTGCAGAATGCGGATACCTCGGCTGCAGTCGAATGGGGGCCTACGCCGCCGCCTACCTGGGTGGCGAGTGCATAGAGGTTCTCGATGTTCTCCATGCCCATCTGTGCCATGTTTCCGGTGACGGAGAGATACTGGTGGCAGAGGGCCGGCAGGTCAGCGTTATATGTCAGACCGTTTTCGCCGAGCCACCAGCTGCGGAGCAGCGGAGCCACGAACGGTGCGATCAGACCGCCGATATTGATGAAGACATAGAAGATCTGGAAGCCCGAGTCGCGCTGTGCGCTGTATCGGGGATCGTCATAGAGCTGGCCGACAAGTGCCTGGAGGTTACCTTTAAACAGGCCGTTGCCGAAAGCGATCAGGAACAGAGCGACACAGGTCACGGTCAGCAGCCACGATGTATTCTCGTTTGTGGCGAGGATCGGGAAGGCGAGGATCACGTAGCCGAGCGTCATGATGACGAGGCCGGAGATGATCGTCCCTTTATAGTTCCGGGTACGGTCGGCGATCACACCGCCGACGAGGCTGAGCACATAGATTCCGGCGTAGAAGCAGGAGTAGATGATGGTGCTCGTTTCTTCTTTGAGTCCGAACTTGGAGCAGAGGAAGAGCACGAGCACGGCGTTCATGATGTAATATCCGAAACGCTCGCCCATGTTACTCAACGCTGCCGGGATCAGACCCTTTGGTTGGTTTGCAAACATGATGATAGGGTTATTTTGGTTTTAAATTTTAAGGTTTTATGCATCAAGCATCTTGAAGGCGCGGGCGTAGTTGCGGATCTGCTTGACCATCGCCACGAGGCCGTTCGAGCGGGTAGGAGAGAGATGCTCCTTGAGACCGATCTTGTCGATGAAATATAGGTCGGCTTCGAGAATCTCGTCGGGGGTGTGACCCGAAAGGACACGAAGAAGCAGGGCGACGATTCCCTTGACGATCAGTGCGTCCGAGTCGGCGTCGAAAGTGATCTCGTGGTTCTCTCCACGTTTGGCGTCGATCCACACACGGCTCTGGCACCCCTCGATCAGGTTCTCGGGGGTCTTCTCGTTTTCGGGAAGCGGCTCGAGAGTGTTCCCGAGATCGATGATATATGCGTACCGGTCCATCCAGTCGGTCAGACCTTCGAATTCTTCGATGATTTCGTCTTGCGTTTCGTTGATTGTCATGTCTGTGATTGTTTTTTCAGCGCGCTCCGCGACTGAAAACCGCGGGGCGTGTAGTCACGTACAAAAGTACAAAAAATATTCGTAGGGCGCAAATTTTGTAAATTAAGATAAATTAACTAATTTCGCATTGAATTGCTGTGCGTCCGCACGATGCACTGCCCGCCGGACTATGCGCCCGCCTGTCAATGTTGTAGGAACGCACGCTCGTGCGTCCGCCCGCACGCCCCGGGCCCCGTCCGACCCCCTGAATAACTCAAGAAGTTATGAACAATGTCTTTTCAAGGATGCACCCTGTTGTCAAAGGGTTGCTGGTAGCCGGGCTCGCCGTCGTGGGAGTCGGGCTGGGATACCTTGTCTATAGTGCTGACGTTGAGCCGGTAGAACCCCTTGAGCCTGCACCTGTAGACGAATATCACGCTGACAATGACATCGTGATGACTATTCGCAGTGTCATGGATACCTTCGAGAGCGGCGACACGATCACGGTCGAGGACTATCGTTTCACCGGCGTCCTGACCGACGGCGAGGGGCGTCCCCTTTATACCGACTCCTCCGGAGGTCCGGGCGAGTGGGAGGTCGATGTGACCGGGCCCCGCGAATTGAAGGTGTCGAATCTTCATCTCGGAGACCTGATGCCGGCCCAGCTCGAAAGATACCTGATTGACAATCTCGGTCTGGCCGAGGCGCTTGAGACAGGGGAAACGTCCGGAAAGAAGAGCGCCCCCCGACGACGTGAACACGAGATGGGTGAGACGCGGACCTACAGCGCCCACGGCTGCCGGATAGAATATTTCGTGCGCCCGGCACAGACCGCCACCGGCAAGGAGGGTCCCCTCGTGACCGTCACGGTCACCGCGACCACTCCCGCCTCCCCCCAATACTAAAAACCTAATCCATTCCGTTTTATTTTATAGAGTGTATTCACCCGAATACACTTTTTTATTTCCTATCCCTGACTCATGATAAAGAAATACTGTTTCAGAACCTTTATAATGTCATTGTTGCTGGCTGTCTCCCTGACAGCGTGTGATGACGAGAATATAGTGCCTGATAATACCGGAGGTAACACTGAGATTCCGGACGATTATGAGGAGCCTGCATACTCGGAAGATGGTGACTTCAGAAGTGAGTCGGTGTCTCGCGTCGATCACGATGTCTCCAACCCCGACGAGTGGATCAAGGAGGAGGGGGAACTACCGTCGTTTTCATTCACGCTGAAAGTGAAAGAGCAGATAGAAGGAGATCTGCGGTTGGAAATTCTTGGTCTGGAGCCGGGGAGTAACAAGATCCGGTGGAGCGTCAGAAAGGACTTTATCAATCCGCAGGCCGGCTCCTCCTTTGAAGGTTTTCTTACTCCAGAGACACTCCCGGCCCCCGGCTATTATATATGCAAGGTTATGCTGAACGGAACGGAGATAAAGAGCTTCAACGTGATGTTCGATATGCTCCACAGCAAAGCCGAACCTGACTGCCATCCCGATTTCCTGAGTTTCTGGGAAAAGGCGCTCGCCGATCTCGCGAAGGTGCCTATGGATGCGGAAATGGTACTGAGCAAGGAACATTCGAGCGAGAATTATAACGTATATTTCGTGAAACTCAAGTCGGCCGGAGATTTCACCGGTGACTTTGTGGAGATCCGTGGGTGGTATGTGGAGCCGGCGGTTGGCGATCGCTTCGCCGTTCAGTTTGTCTGTGCCGGTTATGACAACCCGAACAAGCCTTTGACTGTGCCGGTCTCTACGCCCGGGCCTGACAAGGCGTTGCTTGTTATGTCGCCGCGTGGACAAGGAGAGAACTGTCGCAACGGAATAGTCAATCCCTATGGTGATTGGTTCATGTCCAAACTCGGTTATGAGGATGAGTTCTATTATCGCGGCGCTTATCTTGATCAGGTACGTGCCATAGAGTTCCTCGCCTCTCTCGACAAGATAGACAAGGAGAAGATTTATTGTACCGGTGGAAGCCAGGGAGGGTGTCTGGCTGTGGCTGCCGCAGCGTTATGCTCCGAAAAGTTATGTTTTGCCGCGGCCGATTTCCCTTTCATGGGCAACTTCCCGCTCTATCTGAAAACTGCCGGCTGGCCGAACAATCTTGTCAATAGAGTGGTTAAAAATGAGGGTATCAGTAAAGACCATATAATTTCGTCACTCTCATATTTTGATACTAAGAATCTCGCGACAATGATCCATTGTCCGATCCTTATACAGATGACGCTTCAGGACGCCATAGCACCGCCATGGACTCAGAGTCCCATAATCCTCAATCTTCCCGAGAATACGGAGCGCCAATGGTCTATGGATCCTGACAATGCACATGGTGGCGGTCCGGAGATGAGAGAGGAACTTAATGAGTTCATTGAGAGAAACCTCTCACTTCCGTTCTGGAAAAACAGATGACGTCAAACACTCTCTCTAAATGAGTTCTTCCATAAAATACCCCCTCTCTCCATAGTTTGTTCTGAAAATATAATACGAATTTGAAAGCTCAATTTGGATCGAAAATTGGGCTGATCGCCGCTACGGTGGGATCGGCTGTCGGGTTGGGAAACATCTGGCGTTTCCCTGCCGAGGTTCAGGCCAACGGGGGTGCCGCCTTCCTCATTGTCTATATCGCGTGTGTGTTCCTGCTCGGCATCCCGGTGATGCTCGGCGAGTTCGCACTCGGCCGTTATGGCCAGACGGACGCTGTCGGCGTCTATCGTAAACTGTCGCCCGGAACACCCTGGTGGATGACCGGACTGATCGGAATCGTCGCCAGCTACGTGATCCTGTCGTTCTATACGGTTGTCGCCGGATGGACCTTCGAATATCTGTTCCAGTCGATTACCGGAGAACTCTACGAGACGATCCCGGGCGACGCACCGGGAAGCACGGCCCAGTTCGCCGACAGAATGGCCCAATATGTAAGTTCCACCTGGAAGCCCCTCCTTTATACGGTAGTGGTCATAGCGATCAATCTCGGTGTGCTTCTGAAGGGGGTACAAAAAGGTATCGAGCGCCTGAGCAATCTGCTGATGCCCCTCCTCTTCTGTCTGCTCGCGATCTTTGTCGTCGTGGCGCTTCAGTTGCCTGGCGCCGTCGAAGGTCTGCGCTTCTTTCTCACTCCCGACTTCTCGAAGATCACCCCGAAAGTGGTCATCGATGCCCTCGGCCAGTCGTTCTTCTCGCTCAGTCTCGGAATGGGTGTGCTTATTACGTATGCCTCTTATTTCCCGCGTGATACCCGTCTGACCAAGACGGCAGTGACAGTCTCTGTGCTCGATCTGCTCGTGGCCGTGATGGTGGGCCTGATTATCTTCCCGGCCGTCATGTCGTTCGGCCTTCAGGGTGAGAGCTTCGAGGGTGCGACACTCGTTTTCGTGACTCTCCCGGAAGTCTTCGCGCGTATGGCCGGAACCCAGATATGGTCGATTCTTTTCTTCCTGCTGCTTTTCGTGGCCGCACTGACCAGCACGATCTCAATCGGAGAGGTCTCGGTTGCCTACTTCTCGGACCACCTGAAGATGACGCGCAAAAAAGCGTGTCTGGCCGTCATGCTCCCTCTGCTTGTATTCAGTCCAATCTGTTCGCTTTCAAACGGAGTGCTGAGTGACTTCCGGATCTTCGGAATGACCATCTTCTCTTGTCTTGACGCATTCTCGACCAACATTCTGCTCCCCCTCGGAGGTCTGCTGATGTCGATCTATCTCGGATGGGTCGCCCCGAAAGGTTTCATGAAGACGCAGTTGACCAACGATGGGCAACACCCGACACGCAGTGCCGGTCTCGTGTCGTTTATACTCAAATGGATCGCTCCGGTGCTTATCCTGATCATCTTTGTCGCCGGACTTCTCTAATCTCCAATCTTTATTATTTGATACTTACCCGAAGCATGAAGCAAGTTTTCAATGATATCAGGCGTTTTGGGCGGGTGTGCGTAATTCGTATGCTCCCTCTTCTGGCGTTGATGGTCTCCGCCTGTGAGAAGAACGAAGAGGAGCAGATCGGTCTGTATCGTCCGGATGCAGTCTCCGGAGTCCGATGTGAGGTGTCTGACGAGTCGGAGTGGGTCCTTGGTGAGGATGAACCCTTCTCGTTCACATACTCTTTAGCCGTCAAGGAGAATGTCTCCGGCAAATTGAAATTTGAGATCCGTGCAGTGATTCCGGGAATAGGAACTGAGGAATGGACATATACATGCGAGATGGACTCCCCCTCGGTCGGAGAAACATTTACAGGCAAAGCTCAATCAGACTTTGTCCCCACCCCCGGTTTCTATACCTGCACGGCAAAACTCAATGGGGAAACGGTGCGTGTCTTCAATGTCGCCTGCGACATCGAGCATTATGAGGTCGCCGACGATCGGCCCGAAGATTTCGACGAATTCTGGGATCAGGCGCTCGCTGACCTTGCGAAAGTCTCGATAGATCCCGAACTCACACTCAACGAGAACTACAGCTCCGACACCCACAACGTCTACGATGTGGCGCTTCACTCCGCCGGTGATTTCACCGGCGCCGACGTGATCATCCGCGGCTACTACGTCGAACCGAAAGCAAAGAAGAATTTCCCGCTTGAGGTCTCTTTCTATGGCTACGAAGAACCGGCCTACATGGACCGTCCCATTCCGCGTCCCGCCATACCCTCAAATGGGGGTGCCTCCCTCTCCGTATATACGCGCGGTCAGGGACTGAACAACCGTGATGGCCGTGACAATCCCTATGGTAACTGTTTCGTGAGTCGATTGGCCGAGCCGAACCAATACTATTATCGCGGAGCCTACCTCGATGCGGTCCGTACCCTTGAGTTTGCGTTTACATTGGATAATGTCGACAAGGAGAGTATCTACACCACCGGAGGAAGTCAGGGTGCCGCACTCGCATTGGCAGCCTCAGCCCTGAGTCCCCTGAAGCCCCGGTTCACGGTGCTCTCGTTTCCCTTCATGGGCAACTTCCCGCTTTACCTTCAGAGTGCCAAATGGCCGGCAGACCTCGTGAACGCCACCGGATTGGACCGTTCCGAAGTTTTGCGGACGTTGGCCTATTTCGATACGAAGAATATCGCGACAAAGATGACCGTCCCTCTCGCTCTTGGAATCACGCTTCAGGACAATACCTGTCCCCCCTGGACACAGGCTCCGATACTGCCCAATCTTCCGGTGACCACCCCGGTGGAATGGTATATCGCACCCGCCTACGGACACGCCGGAGGACCGTTGATAACCGGGCGCAATAGTGAATATATAACGCGGATGCTGGAATAGTGCCGAATAGACCGCTTATTTTTGCCACTTTCGCTGAAAAGATGTAATTTTGTATGATTTTTCGGACAACGTTCCGAAAAAACGCTTAATACGAACAATTTTGTCAACTTAAGACAATGGAAAATAAAGTGAGAGTAAACGGCATGACCTTCGTGCCGTATCTGACAGCCGAAGAGATTCAGCGTCAGGTGAAACGAATAGCCGATGATCTCCGCCGCGACCTCGAAGGCAAGGATCCAATCTTCCTCTGCGTGCTCAACGGCGCATTCATCTTTGCCGCCGACCTCTACCGAGAGGTGAACCTCCCCGACAGCGTGATTACCTTCATGCGCTACAAGAGCTACGAGGGAACCTCGACAACCGGAAACGTAAAACAGATCGTCGGACTCTATGAGGACATCAAGGGCAAGGACGTGGTGATCATCGAGGACATCGTCGACACCGGTCTGACCGCCGAGCGCATGATCGCCGACATCAAGGAGCGTGAACCGGCCTCGGTACGTTTCGTGACCCTCCTCCACAAGCCCGAAAGCTCGCGCAACGGCTTCAAGCCCGACTATGCGGCTTTTGAGATTCCACCGAAATTCATCATCGGTTACGGCCTCGACCTTGACGGAAAGACCCGTGGCCTGAAAGATATCTATGTCCTCGAAAACGAGGATTGATTTATATCATTCCACAAGAAATGTTGAACATCGTTCTATTTGGAGGTCCCGGCAGTGGCAAAGGGACTCAAAGCGCACGCCTCATCGACGAGTATGGACTGTACCACATCTCGACCGGCGAGGTTCTTCGTGACCACATCTCACGCGGTACACATCTCGGCCAGGTGGCCGACTCTTTCATTTCGAAGGGCAACCTGATTCCCGACGAACTCATGATCGATATTCTCGACGCCGAACTTGAGCACGCCGAAGCCAAAAACGGCGTTATCTTCGACGGTTTCCCNCGTACAATCCCGCAGGCNGAGGCTCTGGAGAAACTGCTTCAGAAGCGCGGCGGCAAACTCGACGCGGTCGTAGGTCTCGAAGTGCCGGAAGAGGAGCTCATCTCCCGTCTGATCAACCGTGGCAAGGAAAGCGGTCGTGCGGACGACAATGAGGAGGTGATCAAGAAGCGCCTCAACGTATATCANCGCCAGACNGAGCCNCTGAAGGCTCACTATGTCGACAAGAACCTCTATCTTCCGATCGAAGGAACCGGTGTTGTCGACGAGATCTTCAACAAGATCACCGACTCNCTNGAAGCGAAGACCGGAGCCGTTTCCACCAAACGCATGTAACGTACAACAATCCGATAAACGAACAGGGGCGCGCCTTCAAGGTGCGTCCCTGTTCAGTTATAATTTCTTCCCGTATAATTCCGGGTCATTTTCTGNCGCTAANCCCGAGCTTGTCTAACAGGATCATGCGCTTGCGACCGGGCACATTCTTCAGATAATTGACCTCGGGCAGCTTTGTGTAGGCTCCCCGCATTTTTTTATAATCGCCGTGGGCCTTGAGAACGGCTTTCGCGTTCGGCAGATCCAATGTGGCGAGGAACATGAAAAAGGCCAGCGTGTCGGCGAGACNACGGATGAACAGAAGCCGTTTCCCTTCGCGGCGAGGCATGTTCTTGTGNAGCATCAGAAGATTGTTGCGGAAGTTCAGATAGGTCTTCTTAGGATTGTCNTTGGGAAGCGACGCCCCTCCGACATGATAGACCTCGGCTCCCGGAACATACCACACCCCGTGNCCCGCTCCGATCATGCGCAGACACAGGTCTATCTCCTCCATGTGGGCGAAAAAGGANGAGTCGAGTCCGCCGAGTTCGAGATAAGTCTCGCGGCGTACCATCAGACAGGCACCCGATGCCCAGGCTATCTCGGCCGGAGCGTCGTCATACTGCCCCCGGTCNGTCTCNAGCTTGTCGAATACACGCCCGCGNCAGTAGGGATAGCCCAGACGGTCCAGAAGACCGCCGGCCGCACCGGCATACTCGAATTTTGTCTTGTNGTGATAGGACTTGATCTTTGGCTGGCAGGCTCCTGCCTCGGGATGCTCCTCCATGAAGCGGAGCATGGGCTCGAACCAGTTCTCGGTNACNTCTACGTCGGAGTTNAGAAGGACTGTGAATTCGGAGTCCGTTTCCGCGATGGCGCGGTTNTAGCCCTCTGCGAATCCGTAGTTTTCCTTGAACTCGATGAGGCCNACCTGAGGATAGTTGNCCTTCATCCACTCGACCGAGTCGTCGGTCGATCCGTTGTCGGCCACAATCAGACGCACCCCCTCGCCACGGGTAAACCGNTCGGCGGCCGGGATGAACTGTTCGAGCAGGGNNCGGCCGTTCCAGTTGAGAATNATTACCGCGAGTTTCATTTGATGTGTCCGTCTTTTCTGAGAAGCTCCAGCAGGGCCGGAAGTGCATCGGCGGCCGGAATATTTTTCTCNATCAGCTCCTTNCCTTTGTAGATGCTGACACGTCCCGCNCCGGCGCCGACATANCCGTAGTCGGCNTCGGCCATCTCGCCGGGTCCGTTGACCACACACCCCATCACGGCTATCTTGAGTCCTTTCAGTCCCTCGGTTGCCTNCTTGACNTTCTTCAGGTTCTCCTGAAGATCAAAGAGGGTGCGCCCGCAGCTCGGACAGCTGATATACTCGGTCTTNGTCATGCGCAGNCGTGTTCCCTGAAGTATTCCCAGTTCAAGACGNGCGATCGTCTCGCGCGGGAATGAGGGNGCNATNATCTGCAGACCCGAAGCGTAACCGCTGAGGAAAAGCGCGCCGAAAATCATGCCGGCCTCAACCTGAAGCTGCTCCATATCGTCGGTGTCGAAGCGCAGNGATACGATGATCGGGTTGNTGCCTCCCATGGCTGTGAAGCGGTCTATCCAGCTCTTCAGCTCCCCCNCTTTGTGNNGGTGACCGGAGGTCAGTATGACCGGAAGCGTATCGGCGTATAGGGTCGGCGCATCCGACGCGTCGGCGCGGTGCCATTCTTCAGGGATAGTCTCGGTGTCNGCCGTCANTGCGACGTAGCGCAGACCGCCGAGTGAGGCGGGAAGCGGCGCCGAGTAGTCGCGGGCGTTGCCGGNCTTGATTTCAGTCGGTTCGGTTATGNNGGCGTGTCCTTTCACNGACTCNACGAAGTCCGCGATTCGGCGTGCGACCGGAATCTCGAGTTCNGGATCTTCCGAAAGCGACACACGNATCGTGTCGCCNAGTCCGTCGAGAAGGAGNGCACCGATACCGATGGCGCTCTTCACGCGGCCATCCTCTCCNTCGCCCGCTTCGGTGACTCCGAGGTGGAGGGGAAAGTTCATCTCCTCGCGGGCCATCTCGCGGTCGAGAAGACGCACGGTCTCGACCATGATACCGGTGTTCGAGGCCTTGATCGAGATGACGATGTTGTCGAAGCCGCGCTTGCGCGCCACTCGCAGATACTCCATCACAGATTCGACCATTCCCGCCGGGGTNTCCCCGTAACGGCTCATGATGCGGTCCGAGAGTGAACCGTGNTTCACGCCGAGACGNACGCAGACTCCGCGCTCTTTACANAGGTCGAAGAAGGGCGTGACCGCCTCGTCGATGCGTTTGAGTTCGGCGGCATATTCCGCGTCGGTGAAGTCGAGCTTGCGGAACGTGCGCCCCGGATCAGCGAAGTTGCCGGGATTGATGCGCACCTTGTCGCAGGTTTTCGCGGCCGCGAAGGCGGCGCGGGGGTTGAAGTGGACGTCGGCCACGAGAGGCACGTCACATCCTCCTTCCNTGAGTATCCGCTTGATCTCGGCCATTGTCTCGGCTTCGCGTACACCCTGGGTGGTCAGACGTACGATCTCGCCTCCGGCGTCGGCTATCTGACGCGCCTGGCGTGCGGAGGCCTCCGCNTCGGCAGTGTCGGTGTTGGTCATCGACTGGATNCGNATCGGATTCTCGCCCCCTATTCCTACGCCGGCGGCGACAGCGGTGCCGGATTTCCGGCGACGATAGTTATATCTTGACATGATGAAAGTCTTGGAAAGAATATGGAATGACTCTTATATCCACCACGCTCAAAGAGTGGGAGGTGTGGCCGATANAAGATCAGATGAAAGTCATGAAGTAGACGGCGACGAAGCCGACTATTGATCCGCAGAGAACCTGCATCGGAGTGTGGCGCCCGAGCCAGATGCGCGAGGCACCGAGAANGCCGNTCAGCACGATCCATATCAGGATCCACGTCTCGACGGGACCGAAGGTGTTGCCCATGGTCCACAGTCTGACAAGCAGCGCCAGAACTCCGGCCATAGCAGCCGCGTGGGCCGAAATCTTCCACCGGAAATTGACGATCAGGTTGAAAGCTCCGGCCACAGCCCCGCCGTAATAGAATCCGGCGACCCACAANGGGAGTCCCAGCCGCTGGCACCAGTAGCCTGACCCNACGAGGACGGCGATCGAGATGAGGTATGGTATCAACCTCTCCTTNCGTCCGTTCAGTCCGAGGTCGTCGACCANCCCGAACCATTTCAGCAGGAAGATGAGACCCATCGGCACGATGATGTCGAGTCCGAAGAATATGCCGGTCAGCTCCCACTTGAAGGCNGTCGGCAATACGGTCAGTATCGACAGCCCGAACAGGAACCACAGTCCGAACAGAGGCATGTTCAGCGGCACGAGAATCCATGAGAAGGCGGTCGCTATCTTATCNATGATCCTCACGGTCCGTGTCTCCGGAATGGCCGANTCGGTGGCCACGTCCTGTGTGGACGCGGCTTGCTTATCAGGCTTCGGAGCGGGCACGGATCCGTTTCCGGAGGTGGCTATATGGCGCTCCTCATCGTGGTGTGAGGGAAAAAAGTCGTTTTCCATAATCTTTGTTTTTNGTTGGGTNNGGAACCGCNACCGTGGTCACGAAATCTTCCAGAACTTGGGGGGCACGGGCACCTCGAAGCGCATATCCTTTCTGGTGATCGGATGAGCNAACCGCAGTGTGCGCGCGTGCAGACAGAGGCGGTTGATGGGGCTCGTCTTNGCNCCGTAGCGNCGGTCNCCGGCTATGGGGTGGCCGAGNTCCCTGGCGTGAACGCGGATCTGGTTCTTTCGGCCGGTGTCGAGCGAGAACTCGGCCAGCGTGTAGTTGCGTCCGCGTTTGAGNACCTTGTATCTNGTGACGGCGAGCTTGCTCCCCTCCTTGGNGTCNGGGGTGGAGTAGACTTCGTGGCGCGAGGTCTCGCCGAGATAGCTCTTGATGACACCCTCGTCATTTTCGACGATACCCTCAAGAACGGCCACATAGGTGCGGTCGAGCACCATGTTGTTCCAGTTGTGCTGCATCCTCTCCTTGGCCTCCATCGATTTGGCGAACATCATCAGACCCGACGTGTGGCGGTCGAGACGATGTACGATGAAAATCTTCTGCGAGGGATCCACCTTCTTCACGTAGTTGCGGAGAATCGCATAGGCGGTGTCTTCCTTGCGGTCGGAGTCTGTGTCGACCGAGAGGAGGCCGTAGCCCTTGTCGACCACGATTATGTCGTCGTCTTCATAGACGATCTTGAGTCTGGGATGTTTGAAGACCACGAACGGACGCGACAGATTTAGCTCAACCCAGTCGCCGGGGTGTATCTCGGCGTCGAAGGCTGTGGTNACTGATCCGTTGACCATCATGTGGCCGAATTTCAGCCACTTCTTGAGGTCGTTGCGCTTCGCGTCCGGCATCTTCGACGTGACGAACGCAAGCAGCCCCGGAGTCTCTTCGGTCTGGTTCTGCCACTGTAGGATTCTGTCGGGACCCTGGGTTGCACCGCCCCGTTTCTTCTGTGATCTGTAATCTTTAATTGCCATAGTATTTATCGGAAGGCCGGACGCCGGTTGCGACGCCGGCCGGCTTTATCTATATTATAACGTCTGAGAAGCGNAAAAGTGAAGTCATCTTGACTTTTTTCAAGGTTAAATGACTTCAGTGTGCGGAGAGGGGCGGGGAGGTGGCGAATCCTTTCGGAGGGCGGACCTGACGGCGAAGAAGCGTCGTCCCCAGTCGGCATCGCAGACACCTNGATCGGTCGCAATATTCCCGGCGTATATGAATGAGCGCCTGACTTTCGAAGGCATTCAGAGGGGTGATCCCGCACCTCTGCCATCCGGTGATGATCGAGTTTTTCTCGGGAGCGAGAGAGAGGAGGATGTCGACAGCCTTTTCCGACAGCTCCGGATCGGAGGTGCGCGTGGCCGAGGCGTAGACGTATGGCGCCGCGACGTTGATCANAAGCAGATCGACGCTCGCTTTCGAAAGCGACACGCTGCNCGAGGGAGCCGGGACGCCGAATGAATAATGGTCGGCCCAATAACCTTCGAGACGCCACGAACCGAAGACCTCTCTNAGCGAGTCGGGCGAACCGGCNTTGCTCTTCAGCAGTCCGGGGAGNGGNAAGGCTCCGCAGAGTGCGCGGACCAGAAACGCNACNCGGCGGTGGGGCATATTCTGCGGCCGGGTTCTGGCAAACCGCCAGACGTTCGGCGCGATGGGGGAGAGGTTATATTTTCTGGAGAGAAACTGATATTCCGCTTTAAGCTTTTCGGCGTATGCGTCACAGTATTCGGGCGCGGGAATCAATCCGGCNTGTCCGAAAAGGAGCGCTTCGAGCTGGAACGGCTGGTCGGAGTGGCGCAGAAGATATTTCAGCGGCACACTGCGGGCGAGCATCTCGAATGGTTCGGAGTTGAGCCCGAATCCGAGTCCGCGTGCCAGGGTCGCGAAGGCGGCCGTGTTCCAGTCGCCTCCGTTCTTCTCGAGAAGCGAGAGTATCCGCGCCGCCTTGGTTTGCAGACGCTCGATNCCGAGCGAGTCCAGACAGTCGCTGAGATGCAGTCGCGATAGGGAGCCGAGGCGCGAGGCACACCGGAGTGTGCCGAGTCCGGCCTTGAGCTCCGAGTANGTCATCACGAAGTCTTTGGGGAGAGGTATGGACATCTGCGGGATCTCGGACCCGTCCGTGCGCATGACCTTGCGGTCGGGATCGCCGACAACGTGGAGGATGACCGAGTCGTAAAGGGGGTCNGAGTCATGTCCGTGGCGATACCAGTCAGATGCNCGGGTGTGGATCTCGACGTTGCCGATCCACTCCGTTCCCCCTATTCTGATNTTGGAGTTGAAGAAGTCGGGCCCTGCGTCGGAGTTGGACAAACCGGGGTCGAGTATGTCAAGCCTCTCGCCCGAATCGAGCGAGGGTCGGAGCCCGAAAAGACGGTTTTTCCATAGGTAATGGTAAATCAGTTCCATATCTGAACGCAGGGATATTTCCGGTCGTGGCTTCGATCGCGGAGAGATCGGGCTCTCGGGCTTTCGGAGTGGGATCGCAGTCTCGGAGAGACGCAAAAAGTGTTAAATCAAATTCGGCTCCGGAATTTTTTATGTTAAAAATTCTACAAAGTATTGACAAGTAGGAAAATTGACGTAACTTTGCAGAGTGTTTTTCATAGTATTTATTTTTTATGAAGGAAGTGTCTATCTCTTTGGGAAAAGGGGTAGACTTTTTCTTTTATGTCCNTTCCCTTCAGAGTGTGTTTANTTTCCCTGCTCAGAATTTACCCATTCCTATGAAGAGNCCGGTCAGCATGAGCCCGGCGCAGATGGTGATTCCNGTCCAGATCCGGGCATTCCGCGCCGCNTGGTGGGCACGTATTNTCAATTCTCGGCCGGTGTCTTTCTGCTCACTCTGCTTCATTGCTTTGTTCCACAGAGTCTGACTCTTGAATGAGTAGAAAAGGGCAATGAATCCGGTGACGGGANAGCAGAAAACAGTAGCAAGCACCGCCGGAAAGAGCATCGAGTAGGGGCGGAAGTCATAAATGTCCTGCGGAGGCTCGGAACTNCCGTTCGGNATCATNCCNGANTTCCGGATCATCTCNCTGAANGCTATCGGAAGTTTCTCGAGTTCCTGACGCTGTTCGTCGGTCAGTCCGTCGTCGGGATTCTGGGCCTCTCTCTGATTCTCAGTGTCAGAATGTGCCCCCGGCATCTCGATGGTCCCGGGATGCTGAAGGGCCGCGATGCGCTGACGGAAGTAGCGGCAGATGTCGGCCACCTCTTCTGCTTTCTCCCAGTCTTTCATCCCCTTGCACCATACATAGGTCTCGGGCGTGACTCCTGCTTCGGCGAGTTCGTCAAGTGTATAGGGACCCTTGCGCTCCCCGTTGATCATTGCGAAATATTTCATATTGTGGCCAGGGATGCAAAGACTGTGATTATACCCCAGATCACAGTCGCTATGAATCCGAGGCCGCACACTACATAGGTGACGATGGTCCAGGTTTTTGCTTTCGAGTTGTAGCGGTCTCCTTCATAGACGTCGCCGCGTGCGTAGGCATTGTTGGCGCTGCTTGCCTGCNTGATGGCGATGATACCGAACACNAGACCGATACATGAGAATAACGCGCCGATGACGGTGGCGATGATTGCGGCCGTCATCCAGTTCGTGTGGCGCGGAACCTGATTAGGTCCGTAGGGTTGGCCATACGGNTTCTGATAAGGATTGGGGCTGTAGGGCGGATATGGCTGTTGGGGCTGCCCGTAGGGATTGTGGGGCNCACCGGGTTCNGGATATTTNTAGGGCTCCCGGGGCGCTTCCGCTTGCCGGCAGTAGGTCGGCTGAGGCTCNGCATTTGNCTGCGAGANCCACTCCCGGAGTTCGGGCACTTCGCTCGCGGGCACCCAGTCTTCCATTCCGGGNCGCCAGACTATTGACTCGGGCTTGAGNCCTCTCTGAACGAGCTCAGCGATGCTCATAGGGCCTTGCTGCTGCCCGNTTATGATGATGTANTAGTTATTGCTTTCCATATTTTATTTTGTTGTCTCAGAGACTATTTGAGTTTAAATCAAACACTCTCTGAGAGATTTGTTTCGGTTCGGTTGACAGTTGAGGAGGGGACGAGANCCGATGATTCTCCGTNGTTATGATTCCACCCCNAGTTCTTCCTCGACGGTATAGTTGATGAAGCGGTTGTATANCCACGCCTGGCGTATATAGGGCCGGAGNCGCTCGGTCAGTCCGTCNAGGTCATAAAAGCTGTCCGGAACNGGACTCTGNGCNCCGAATCCGCGCGGACGCAGGTAGTCGATAAACTCCCAGTCTTTGTCGAATCCTTTCGGAGCGGTCTTGAGTTTGTCGAATCCGAGTTCGGGATAGNAGGCCTTGAAGTCGGGACTCTCCACGATTCCGCGATACTCGTCGATTTCATCGACAATACTTTGGCGCACAGCTTTCAGAACCTTCGGCGGGAGCCATATTGTCCCCGCGCAAACCAGCGACGCTTCGGGCTCAAGATGGAAATAGTAGCCCAAGGTCTCACCCTTCTTGCCGAGCGGCGGATTGATGAAGATACCGAAGTGGGTCTTATACGGGGTCTTGTCGTTCGAGAACCGTGTGTCGCGGTAGATCCGGTAGGTGCAGTCGGANGCNGAAAGACGCGAAGCCCGCGGATCGAACTCACTGACGAGTCCGATCAGCAGGCTTGCAAGTTCGTCGACCCGGGCCTTGACGTCGAGATAACGCTGTTTGTTGGCCAGGAACCACTCGCGGTTGTTGTTGCGTGATAAGTCTTTTAGAAACTTATATACTTCTTTCATTTAAAGATATAAAGATATTATTTCACGATCACTTTGCGGAAAGTGTCGGAACCGTCGGCTTTGGTGAGCGAAATGATATAGATTCCGGGCTGGCAGTCCGAAAGATCCACGCTCGTGGCGTTATACTCACCATAGATGAGAGATCCGTCATAGCTGTAGACACGCGCTTCGCTGACAGGTACTTCTGAATTGAAGTTCCATATGTTGCCTTCGTTTGACCATTCCACAGGCACTTCGGGAGACTCGACGCCGGCGATNACNGTAGAGGGAAGAACGCCCTCTTCGACACCNTGGAAATAGAGCGCGGGACGGAAGTCACCCTGNCCATCGGAGAATACNGCNTGGGGNACGCGNATCATGANCGANTGNTCNCCNGCNTTGAGNGCGCCGAGNTGAATCTCGCGGATAGGAACAGCCTGNCCGGGACACCAGTTGTTCCACTCTTCCCATTGCCAGTCGGGCAGNACGAAATATCCGTAGATGCCGTTGGGCTGGGTATTATACTTTCTGTAGGGCTCGCAGCTGACGCCACCGGGCCAGTAGATCAGCGAAATCTCGCCGTCTACATATACGAGATGCTGGCGACGCACATACTCCTCACCGTTGGCGTTCGCGCCGTGGTTNGTGTTGATCAGTACGATCTTGGCGTCNGTCACGTCGGCCGGAACNTCAAAACNCCATGTCTTGGTGGTNAGNCCGAGNGTGTCGGTNGCCTGCTCATTGAAGTTNTTGAAGTTCACNTTGCCNTGTTCCTCTGTGCGGACGGTGGCGATGGGGACGAGNTGGTGACGGGGCTCCATCACGAGAGCGTCCGAAGCCGGATCGTGGGTGAATGTCGTGGTCAGACGGAAGACGTCGCTGCGGCCTTCACACCCGGCGANCTGCTCGTTGGCGGCATAGGGGACGCCGAAGAGATAGGCTTCGAGCCATAAGTCATATTGCTCGTGGATCGAAGGGTCGCGGAGAATCAGACCGAGGTCAGGGAGGGTATAATTGTAGGGCACGCTGTCCGGCGTCTTGTTCTTGTTCATGAACGGAGTGATGAAGCGTGCGATCTCGATTTTNGGAACGGTCANCGGNTCGTATGTNGCCTCACCCTTGGGAGCGAATGCGATCGAGATCGAGCCGTGACGNTCATAGTTGTCACAGAGGGCGCCGACGATTACGTCGAGCTCGGCGTTGTCACCAAACGACTTGCAGAACTCTTCGGTCAGACGCATAGAGTATGTATGGTTGCGGAAACGGAAAATTCCGTCTTCGAGTGCTTCGTCAAAGATGGTCTTGTCCTGATAGCCGTCATAGAAGACAGTCTCGTTGAAAAGAGTCTCGGAAAGACGTTCGGCCGCAGACGCAGTGAACAATGCGGCTCCGGCGCATATCGCGAGAACGGCAGAAAGAATTGTAGATTTTCTCATAAGCGAGTAATTAGTTGGAAAGTATAATACAAAAGTAATCAAAAATTTCCCATCCGCCAAGCCCCAAAGCTCAAAAAGCCNCCCAGCCTCTAATAAATATATTCCGTAGAAGTCACCTGGAACTCTGTCCGGCGGTTGATCTGGTCGGCCGCCTCGCGGTCCGCTTCTTCCTCAAGGCTCTCNATGAACTCTTCGTTGAGAACCGTCCCCTCCTCAAATTGAGGATACTCCTTGTTGATGCGCTTGGTGACGGTCTTNGGTACGCTCTCGCCATAACCCTTCCAGGTCAGACGATCAGCCGGAATCCCTGCGGACACGAGATAGTCGACCACACTCTTGGCACGGCGCTCGGAGAGAGCCATATTATACTCGTCAGAGCCCATGCGGTCAGTGTGCGACCCCATCTCGATCGAGACGTGAGGATTATCGCGGAGCATCACCACCACGGCGTCAAGCGCCTCTTTCGATTCGGGCCGCAGCGTGGCCTTGTCGAAGTCGTAGAAGATATTCTCGATGATCTGCGGCTTGTTGATGGAGGCCAGCACGAAGTCTACACCATAGTCGGCGTCCGCCTCCTCGTCGTCGCTCTCGAATTCCTGTTTTTGGTTCAGGTATCCTTTGGCACCGGCCATCATCACATACTTCACGCCGCGTGACAGGCGGAACTTGAACGAACCGTCGTCGCGCGCGACCTCCTTCTGGTTCGAGCCGTCGTCGCCTACAATTCTGATCACGGCGTTCGGCACAGGTTCGTCATCCTTGTCAACCACCCATCCGGAGATGGTGATGTTGAGCTCCGGAAGCTCGAATGAGTAGATATGGTCATACCCCTTGCCGTCTCCGCGGTTGGAACTGAAGTAGCCCGATTCTCCCTGACCGAAGGTGATGCCGAAGTCATCGCCGGCGCTGTTCATGGGAAGCCCCATGTTGTCGATGCTCCATCGGTCTCCGGTCGAGTTGAGGCGTGCGCGGAAGAGGTCGAGACCGCCGAATCCTGGGTGACCGTCAGACGAGAAGTAAAGCAGCGAGTCGGTGCGGACATAGGGGAACATCTCGTCGCCCGGAGTGTTGATCTGCGGGCCGAGGTTCTCCAGGCTTCCCTGACGTTCGTTGAGGTTGATGCGCCAGATGTCCTTACCACCATATCCTCCGGGCATGTCGGAGGTGAAGTACAGGTACTTGCCGTCGGGCGATACCGACGGGTGTCCCATAGCCGAGATCGTGTCGGCGATTATCTCTAACTTGACCGGCGCGGACCATGACGCATCGCTGCGCTTGGAGGTGTAGATCTCTACCGAGGTTGGTGACGTCTCGGAACGGCGGGCCATCGTCAGGTACATTGTCTGACCGTCGGGCGAGAAGGCCACGATACCCTCGTCGTGTTCCGAGTTCAGCTCACCCTCGACCGCCTGCGGTCGCTCCCACTCCCCGCGCTCGTTCTTCTTCGCGAACCAGATGTCGCTCTTCTTCATACCCGTGATTTCGGAGCGGTTGTTTCCCGTCACCTTCTCATTTGTGGTCGTGAAGTAGAGCTGNTCGAGCTGNTTGTCGAGATACATCGGCGCGAANTCGGCNCGGCGCGAGTTGAAGAGCTTCGCGTTCTTGACGATATATCGTGTCGCCTTCCCCTGNTTGGCNGCNATGGCCTGCTGACATCCTTTCAGTCCCTCTTTGGCCAGATAGCTGTCCGGCTGCCATTCGAGGAACGTGCGGTATGCCTCGGCTGCCTGGGGATATTTCCCGTCGGCCTGNAGTGAGCGGCCGAGCCAATAGAAGGCCATCGAGTCCGGATACTGATAGCGGATCGCGTTCTGGTAGGAGGCNGCGGCGCGGGCCGACATATTGAGACGTCGGTAGCAGTCGGCGAGTTTGTATGCAACCTCGCCGCGNAGNGGACGTTCCTCGCGTTTGGTCAGACGTCCATAGATCTTGCGGTACATCTTCTGGGCCTCGAAAAACTCGCCGCGGGCCATNGCCGCATCGGCATCGGCCATCTTGACCGACTTNCATGACGGAAGTCCGGTCGCGAGAGCCAGAACGATGAGTATCAGTGAAAATATCTTTTTCATCCGGAGGAAGATTGAGAGTATGTTGGCGGGAGTNATGANGTCAAGATGACTTATCTGTCGGTCACGGTCGGAATACGAACAGGCGTGTCGCCTCGAAGCGAGGAAGAGCCATCAGCTGTACGTCTGCCGCCTTGTCTGATAGGGTCTCTTCAGCCCGGCCCACCTTCAGCCCGGCCCCTTCGAGGGCATCGCGGGTGGCGGTGACGGCCTTGGCCGGCGTGTTGTTATCGCGAGACAGGTGGCAGAGGAAGATATACTTCAGTTCACGCGTGTATATCTCGCGCAGAAATGAGGCGGTGGCGGCGTTATCCATGTGTCCGATAGAGGAGCGGATGCGCGCTTTCAGATATTCGGGATAGCGCCCCATCGTGAGCATCGCTGAGTCGTAGTTCGATTCGAAAACGAGATAGTTCGCCTGCGAGATATAATGGCGNGCGCGGGGCGTGACCATNCCCATNTCGGTCGCGATGACGAANCGACGTTCGTCAAATTCTATTGAGAAGCCGACGTTGTCCACACCGTCGTGGCTGACCTCGAAGGCTGTGATCTCCAGTTCGCCGACCTTGAACGGAATNTCCTTGAAGACCGGGACATGATATTCGTTGATGCGTTTGGAGACGTTGTGGCGCTTCAGAAGCCCGTCGCGCACGCGGTTGGTGCAGAAGAGNCTCATNTTGCGGTTGTTGCGGAGTATCGGGTAGACNTANTTCGTGTGGTCTCCGTGGTCATGGGTGAGCAAAATTCCGCGCACCATCCGCAGGTCNAGTCCGTTGGCCGCCAGAGCTTCTTCAATCTGNTCAGGTTTGATTCCGGCNTCGATCAGCACGCCCCCTTTCGATGTGCCGATATATGAGCAGTTGCCGCTCGANCCGGANGCCAGCGAGATNTAGAACAGACGGTTGTCTCGCTTCTCGGGAGNAGAGGNGGTTCGGGGNGTTTCGATNTTTACCTTGTCATATACTCCCGCGCTCGGACGTTTGGGCACGGGCTTGGTCTCCCATTCTTCAAACGGGAGTTCCGGGTGGTCATCAAATCGTATCTTTCGTCNGTTCATGCCTGTNTNNGNAGCCNCTTNANNNAAGNGGCTTCTNAATNAACGTGNTCCGNNGGCCCGATGTTGTGTNCGCCGTTCCAGGNACNNGNATGAAAATAGCNTTATNNCAGCTTTCTGCNNNCNCTNNCNNACCTNTNCTTCGNCNNANNNANNANCGNAGNCGNCNCCATCCCTCNTTNCCGAGNATGAGNATGGCTGTATATTGCGTNGCCTTGGCGAGCCCGAAGAGCACGACCCAGAGTGTCCCCTTGGCCGCGACACTGATCGGCAACGCCATCTGGGCGAACGACGCGATATAGCACAGCGCACATATCCNGGCCACGATCGCCCCGGTACGGAAAGACAGGCCGCTGAGCCAACGGCCTGTCTTCTGGATNAGTTCNTTCACNNGTCTTTATTTTTNNTCCGAGGGAATNAGGAAATGATCNCCGGTGGTNCGGACGATNTTCTCGTAGTATTCCTTGTTGTAGCCCGGGAACTCGGGATACTGNGCGATTCCGTATTCGTTATACATGAACTTGCCGTCGGCGTCGACCTTCTTCATGTTGCCGTCCATGAAGCGGACCAGAAGATACTGGCCGAGGTCGCGGTATCTGTCCGTAGCCTCTTTNGCGATGTCGGCGCCCTCTTTGTTGACCGCTGAAGTCAGAGTCGTGTAGTCCTGCTTCTCGGCGAGCGCGGCGAGACGTGCCTCGGTTTCGGGACGTGAAGACTGGTACTTGGTCTCCAGTTCGCTCTGGACCTTGCGGATATCGGGGATCATCAGGTCGTAGCGGTTATAGGCCTGGTTGGCCACCCATGTGTTCATCCAGAAGTTCGAGTTCCAGTCGAATGTGTTTACGTCGCCGTGGCCCAACTGTGCGGGAATCTCGGTCATCGAGCAGTAGAAAGGCATGTAGACGCAGGTGTTCGTGTCGTCGGTGCCGAACCAGAGGACTCCGCCGACCGCGTCGGGAAGCCAGTCGCGGCTCTGCGAGACGAAGCTCCAGCCGGTCTGCTGTGTGGCGATCGCNCGNTCGTTNCAGTANGTCTTNCCGTCNACCTCGAAGTCCATCGGACGCCAGCGGTAGGGGACATGGTTCGGGCCNGCNCCGATGTCGTTGTGCATATCGTAGGGAGTNCCCTCGAAGTGGTCGCGCATAGCCTCCTGCATNTCGGCCAGGGAGACCTTGCGTTCCGGAATNATATAGAGGGGCATCGGCTCGTCTGACTTNGCGTCTACCCATGCGAAATATTCCTCGGCNGCGGGCTGGAAGCGGCGGAAGTAGCTGTAAACTCGGCCGTCACATCCGCGGCGNGTGGAGGCGGTGTGGTCTTCGAAGGCNTCNGCNAACGAGAAGTCCTCGTTCTTGCCCGAGAAGTAGCCGCGCTTGCGGGCGAAGTCGAAGAGGTCGGGCGAGTACATGACGTTCTTCTTNTCTTTGTAGTTCACCTTGCGGATGCGGGGCTCGTTGGCGTGGCCCGAGATGGCGTCGTCGGGGATGCGCACCGCTANCCACACCGCACCTTTCTCGGCTCCCTTGCCGATCATCTCCATCACCCANAGCTCGTCTTTGTCGGCGATCGAGAACGATTCGCCCGACGAGGCGTAGCCGTAGTCTTTCACNAGATCGGTCATNACCTTGATNGCCTCGCGGGCGGTCTTCGACCGTTCGAGTGCGATCTGGATCAGCGAGCCGTAGTCGATGATGCTGTTGCCGGTCGTATCCTCAAGTTCCTTGTGGCCTCCCCAGGTCGATTCGCCGATACACACCTGGTGCTCGTTCATGTTGCCGACCACGTTATATGTGTGGGCCGGCTGGGGAATCTTGCCGAGGGGCTTGCCGGTGTCCCAGTCCACGACNTCNCGCATCGCCCCTTTCGGGTGGTCGGCCGCNGGGGTGTGNGTCAGCATNCCGTAGAGGTTGTGNGAGTCTGCGGCATAGGTGACCATCACCGATCCGTCGGTCGTGGCCTTCTTGCCGGCNANAAGNTTNGTNCAGGCGTCGGCGGTAGTGGCCGACCCCATGATTGCGGCGATAGCTGCCGCAGTCAATATCTTTGAAGTCTTCATCGTCTTGAATAGGTTAGTTTGGTGCAAAAATAACGAAAAATTTCGAGAAATGACCAATCCTACCTGTGCTTCTGTAATTTGCAAGAGNGTTTATAGGTCTTAATCCAAAAAAATTAACTAAATTTGTGGAGTCTTCAGGAATTNTCCCCCTTTTGAGCGTTATAATAGACGCAGGGGATAGATGTCAGATTGGCTTCTATTGATTCCNGACGAAAATNCCCGTATGTGCTCCGGACGTTNCCGCTNCTTTACCGGTGATGTGTCCACAAAGCTGAATTNTACGGGCAAACCCTCCTCGAACATACCTGTAATAAGAAATAAAAAAGTACTATGTCAAACACAGATAACGCTCCTCAACTCGACCCGGAAGTGCCGGTAGTCGAGCAGACCCCCGATACTGAAATGACTACATTCGACCAACTCGGTGTCGCTCCCGAACTCCTCCGCGCGATCGGAGAGCTCGGCTTTGAACATCCGATGCCCATACAGGAGATGGTGATTCCCCATCTTCTATCAAAAGATGGAGATGTCGTCGCCCTCGCCCAGACCGGTACAGGCAAGACGGCAGCTTTCGGTCTGCCTGTCCTTCAGCGTATCGACAAGAATAAAAATGTTCCCCAGGCCCTTGTTATAGCCCCGACACGCGAGCTCTGTCTCCAGATCGCAGGCGACCTGGCCGACTTCTCGAAATATCAGGAGGGTCTCCGTATCCTCCCCGTCTATGGCGGTTCAAGTATTGACAGCCAGATCCGCTCGCTCCGCAAAGGGGTGCAGGTGGTCGTCGCCACCCCGGGCCGTCTGATCGACCTCATCAAGCGTGGCGAGGTTAAACTCGGTGACGTTCACACCGTGATCCTAGACGAGGCCGACGAGATGCTCAACATGGGCTTCATCGACGACATCAACCAGATTCTCGAACATGTCCCCGAAGACCGCAAGATGCTGATGTTCTCAGCCACTATGCCTAAGGAGATCGCCGGCATCGCGAAGCGCTTCATGCATGACCCGGTCGAGTTCGTGGCCGGNAACAAGAACGAGGGTTCGAAAAACGTCAAGCACATCTACTACATGGTCAAGGCCCACGACAAGTACCTGGCCCTGAAACGTATCGCTGACAACAACCCCGACATATACGGCATCATCTTCTGCCGAACCAAGAAAGAGACTCAGGAAATCGCCGACAAACTGATNGCGGACGGATACAACGCCGACTGNCTCCACGGNGACCTCTCGCAGGCTCAGCGTGACCTGGCGATGAAGAAATTCCGCGACCATGTGACCCAGCTCCTCGTCGCTACCGACGTGGCCGCCCGCGGTCTTGACGTGGATGANCTCACCCATGTGATCAANTACGGACTCCCCGATGACGTGGCTGTCTACACCCACCGTTCGGGCCGTACCGGCCGNGCGAACAAGACNGGNGTNTCGGTCGCTATCATCCACTCGCGCGAGAAGAGCCGCCTGAGACTGATCGAAAAGAAGATCGGAAAGACCTTCGAATACCGCAAGGTGCCCACTCCGGAACATATCATCGAGAAACAGCTCTACAACCTCGCCGACCGTCTCGAACGNGTCGAGGTCAACGAGGCCGAGATCGAAAAATATCTCCCCGGTGTGCGCAAGAAACTGGAATGGCTTTCTGANGAGGACCTCCTGAAACGTGTCCTCTCTCTCGAGTTCAACCGACTNCTGAGCTACTACCAGAATANGCCGGACATCGACCTCAACGCCGACGAGAAGAGCTCGCGCTCGGAACGCGGCGAGGGCAGAACACGTCGGGAGAAGGGCGACAAGGACCGTCGCACGGCCGACCCCGGCATGGAGCGTCTGATGCTCAACGTCGGTAAGGCTCAGGGATTCTTCCCCGGCAACCTGATGGAGCTCGTCAACCGTTCGGTTGTCGGTTCGAAACCGAATATCGGCCGCATCGACCTGCTCCCGGACTACACCCTCTTTGATGTCCGCAAAGAGGATGCTCGTCGCGTGATCGACGCTCTGCGCAACGCCGAGTTCTTCGGCAACCGTCTCCGTGCCGAGGTGGCAACCGACCGTGACTATGCTCTCGAAGCGAAAGACCGCGCGAAGAAACGCGCGGTGAAGGCCGCCAAGAACGCCGACGCCAAAGGCAACGGACGGAAGAAAGCCAAAGCTCCCTCAAAGGCCGGAAAGTCAAAAAAAGCTAAGGCCGCACCTGATGCGGCCCCCTCGTCGAAGCGTCCGTCATATAACGGTAACTACGACATCTTTATGAAAAAGAAAAAATGAGTGTAACCCTTAATTATAACTGTGGAACGGCAACCGCCATGAGGCTCGCAGGAGTCCTCGTGGCGGTTGTCGCCGCGTTTCTTCCGTTGCGCCTGATGGCGGGTCCGGAAGGGGAGAACGCGTCTGAGCAGGTGGTGGAGGCGCTTCCCGATAGCGTGATGACCTCCGTTTCCGTCGTTTCTCCTCTCGATTCGCTCTTCGTCTCGTCGCCGATCTCCGTACTCGAGATACTTCCCCCTGCATCACGCGCGGCTATGATCGAACGCTCCCATGCCGGACAATCCGCCACGGCCCTCAGCACACTCTATTCGGTCTCGGTTCTTGAGACGCTTGAACCGGACTACCTGAAGTTAAAGTTGACCGAAGCGTCGGAACTCACCCTCAACTTGACCAAAGACCACAAGAAGAAGCCTCTTCTGGTGGCTGTCTACACTGTCGGCGCCGAGGGCATATCGAAAGACTCCGATATCGAGTTCTATGACGGGGAGTGGAACCAGCTGCCGAAAGACAAGTTCTGGGAAATGCCCGAAATCAAGGACTTCCTGACCGCAAGGAAAGGGGAGAAGGTCGACCTCAAGAAGGTGGCCGAGCTCGTGCCCTTCCCGACATATATCCTCACCGTCTCGCCCGATGCCAGGACAATTACCGGCTCTCTGACTGTAGACACTTACCTCAGCGAGGAGGCGAAAGAAGAATTGAAACCCTATCTCGTTCCCTCGCGGACATGGCGCTGGGACGGGAAAAAATATAAACTTGAAAAAATCCGGACCGACCGCTGAGGCGTCGGGCTTACGCGCCCGACCACTCGGTCTGAAATCCGGGCGTCACTGAATCCTGACGCCCGCACGGCCGGTCCGAACTGACCTGATAGAAATGGAAAGAAAAGTACGCGTGAGATTTGCTCCGTCGCCTACGGGGCCCCTCCACATCGGCGGTGTGCGCACCGCACTTTACAACTATCTGTTTGCCAAGGCAAACGGAGGCGACATGATTCTCCGAATCGAAGACACCGACAGCCGTCGCTTCGTTCCCGGAGCCGAAGAATATATCAACGAGGCCCTCTCGTGGCTCGGAATCGGAATCGACGAGGGTGTGCGCGAGGGTGGTGCCTACGGTCCCTATAAGCAGAGCGAACGTCGCGACATCTATCGCGAGCACGTGAAGCAGCTCCTCGACGCCGGCAAGGCCTACATCGCCTTCGATACTCCCGAGGAACTCGACGCCGCCAGAGCGGAGACTCCCAACTTCCAATATGACGCCTCCACCCGTGGCCGTATGCGCAACTCACTGACCCTCCCCGCCGACGAAGTCAAGCGACTGATCGACGAGGGCACTCAGTATGTGGTCCGCTTCAAGATCGAACCCGACCGCGACGTGAAGGTCAATGACCTTATCCGCGGAGAAGTTGTAATCAACTCGAATATCCTCGATGACAAGGTGCTCTACAAATCGGCCGACGATCTGCCGACCTACCACCTCGCCAATATCGTCGACGACCACCTGATGGAGGTCAGTCACGTGATCCGGGGTGAGGAATGGCTCCCCTCCGCTCCGCTTCATGTGCTTCTCTACGAAGCATTCGGATGGACAGACACCATGCCCGCTTTCGTCCACCTTCCCCTCCTGCTCAAGCCCCAGGGCAACGGCAAACTCTCGAAGCGTGACGGCGACAAACTGGGCTTCCCCGTCTTCCCCCTGGAATGGCACGACCCCGAAAGCGGAGCCATCTCTGCCGGCTACCGCGAACAGGGCTATCTCCCCGAAGCCGTGGTCAACTTCCTCGCGCTCCTCGGCTGGAACCCCGGAGACAACACCGAGCTGATGACTATGGATGAACTCATCAAGAAGTTCTCGTTCGAACACTGCTCGAAGTCCGGAGCCAAATTTGACTACAAGAAAGGCGCGTGGTTCAACCACGAATACCTCATCAACAAACCCGACGCCGAAGTAGCCGCACTCTTCAAACCCCTGATGGAGAAGAAAGGGTGGACTGGCTTCAGCGACGAATACATCACCCGTGCCGTAGGCATGGTCAAAGGCCGTATCGACTTCGTCAGCGACCTCCTCGAACAGGCCGACTTCTTCTTCCAGGCCCCCACGGAATATGCCGAGAAAGACGTAAAGAAACGCTGGAAAGAAGACACTCCGCGCATCATGGAAGAGCTCATCGGAGTCCTTGAAAGCATCGACGACATGACCTCAGCCAACGCCGAGAAGATCGTCCTTGACTGGATCGCCCAAAACGGCTACCACCTCGGCAACGTAATGAACGCCTTCCGCCTCGCCGTAGTAGGCTCCTGCCGCGGCCCCCACATGTTCGACATCACCGAACTGATGCCCAAATCCGAGGTAATCGCCCGCATCCGCCGGGCCATCGCGACCCTCCCCTAACCGGGCCCCAGCCCCGGTACCGCAGCCCCCGGTACCGCAGGCGTCCCCGCCTGCGCACCAAAGAAAGGAAAGCTATCCCAGCTACCCGTAGCTACTCTTAGCTACCCAAGCTACCCTTAGCTACCCCCAGCTACCAAAAGCTACTCCACCCCCCCTAAATACCAAGCAGGCACCATCCCCCCCCAAGGGATGGTGCCTGCTTCATACCCAACCAACGAACCAACAAATTCCCCCTATTGTTCTAACACTGAAAAACACAAATTAAAAACTTATTGATATGCTTAGAAATTCCTTCCTCGAAGGGATCACCCGCTACTGGTGGCTCCCTCTAATCACCGGCCTGGTCTGCATAGCCCTTGGAATCTGGGCAATCTGTGCACCAGCCCAGTCACTCCCCGTTCTTGCCATGGCCTTCGCCATAGGACTGCTCGCAGTCGGCTTCTTCGACGCAATCTGGGGCTTCTCAACGGTGAAGCACAACCCCGGCTGGGGATGGGACATCTGTCTTGCCGTCATTGACATCATCGCCGGCATCTGGATGCTCACGATGACCCCCGCAGAAATGACCCTCACCTTCCTGTACATCATCGGCATCTGGTTAATCTTCGCCGCCTTCAACGCTGTTGGGCTACTCTTCTCCGCCTCCCTCTTCAGCACCGGCGCCACCATCCTGGCGACTCTGCTCCTGATCGGCACCCTCTTCTTCAGCTTCTGGCTGATCTTCAACCCCATCGGCCTCGGCCTAATGGCCTGGATCTGGATAGGCGTAGCCCTCCTCTGCTACGGCACCTACCGCATAGCCCTCGCCTTCAAACTCAAAAACTTCCGCAACCGCCTCTCCTAACCCCCCCCACCACGAAAGACCGAGCGGGCGCGACCAACCGGCCGCGCCCACTTCAATATTTTTCCCTAACCTCCCAACCACACCTCAGGTGAAAGAAACGTGAACTTAAAAGATATTAAAGCGTTAAAATATCATGAATTAATTGCATAGTTAAGAATGAAACACTAACTTTGCAATGAAGTAAATCTAAAAGACAATGAAGATATCAAAGAATACCCTCAATTCAAAACGGAAGCCGTCAGCATGCGCAGATGGTAGATATCCTACACCTTCATGTCCTGAGATAAAACTTCGTACCATAACAAGAGAAGAACGCGATAGTCTACGAATACCCACTTACGAGTATCTTCTTCCCTAAGAAACTGTTTAAATTTATGTGCCAATGATTTTGAGAATATTTTTGGATGATTTTTGCGTGATGAAGAAGGAGTGATGCGGGCATCACGACTGATGAATCATGGCAAAAAGCGCCAAAAAGATTCTTGAAATCATGGCATACAAGTATGATAATAAAAATTTCGACATAAATTTAAACAGTTTCTTAGATTATTGTCATTATTATTCCCGTAGCAAGAGCCGCCGTTCCTCTCTGACAGAAATAGGAGAGGAGTGGCCTGAGAGAAGAACAGTTTCCGGAGGAAGCGTAAGAATCTTGTCGACAATAGACTTCTCAAGCTCCGTGCGGTTGCCACCCGGGAAGTTGGTCAGTCCGGGGCCATGTTGATAGAGTGTGTCTCCCACAAAGGCTACATTTTCCTCAGGAGCGTAATAGGTGACAGACCCCGGTGTGTGGCCCGGTGTACTGATGACCTTGAGATAGAACCCCGAGTTAGCTTTGAGGCGAATTATCTCTCCGTCATATACCTCCTCATAGTGTGGTACGGTCATTGGTTCGCCAGAGTTAGCACTCAGATTGAGGAACGGATCCGTTAGATAACGCGCGTCTGGAGTATATATGTAGATCGGCGCGACCAGCTTTTCGCGTAAGAGTTCAGCAGCTCCGAAATGATCGAAATGACCATGTGTCAAAAGAATTTTTTCGATGTGCCACCCATTGCGCCGGATAACGTCATATATCACCCCTGCCTGCGCACCGGGATCTATCAGAAACCCCGAGCGCGAGTGCGCATCTATATAGAAGTAGGTGTTTTCGGCAAACACCCCTTGCACCATAAGTTCCTTTACCATAGCTTTACAAGCTTTACATTATCTCACACCCGTCGGGTCCGCAGACATGCGGGCGCTCACCGTTATCGGCCGATTTCTCAGCCTCTTTGATACGCTTGGCTGCACGCTCCAATGCCGATTTCATTCCGTCTATCGTCATTGCGCCGGGGACTGCGAATTCGCCATTGAATACCATATACGGAACGCCGCGGACCCCGCGCATCTGTGCCTCGCGTTCATCGAAGCGAACGTCGTCGGCATATTTCTCGCTGTCAAGAACGTCTCGCACTTCCCTCTCGTCCATTCCGGCTTCTTTTGCAACATCTTCAAGAACCTTGTGGTCGGCCAGAACGAGATTTTTGGTGAAATAGGCGTCGAAAAGAAGCGTGTTGAGTTTGTCGACAACCGCGTGGTCATACTTATTCTCCGCGAGCTTCATCAGACGGTGCGCATCGAAGGTGTTGGAGTAGCGTGTGGTGGCATAACGGAAGTCGATTCCGAGTTCCCTGCCCAGCTCCGAGATATGGTCGATTTGCTTTTCGGCTTCGGGAATACTGAGACGATACTTCATCGCGAATCGCTCGGGTGTCGACGACACCACTTCTTTCGAGGCGGTCGGGTCGAGTTCAAACGCACGGTAATCGATTTTGACCTGATCGTTCATTCCGAGTTCTTCGATTGCCTTTTCGAGCCGCGTTTCGCCGATATAGCAATAAGGACAGGCGAAATCGCTCCAGATTGTTATGTTCATCATAGTTTTAATCCTTTCTTTTGGTTTCTTGGTAGTTAATGTATAATGTAGGTCCCAATATCCTCTTTAGGTTTGTCGGACCGTTCATTTTGTCTCAGCTATTCTACGCAGGACTTTGGTGAAAGCCTCGATCTCGTCGGGAGTCGCGAGCTCTGTCAGTGCGCGGTGTCTCGACTCGGCTACGGCCATTATTCGCGGCTCGATCTCNCGGGCCTTCCCGGTAAGATAGACGCGCAGACATTTGTAGCTTACGGATTCGGTTGTCACCAATTCTTTTTTCTCCAGACCGGCGACACTTCTGCATACCGAGGCTTTGTCTTTCCCGACCATCTCGGCGATCTCACACTGCTGGCTTCCGTTCTTATAATATAAGGAGCGCAAGACGAGATATTCGCTTGCCGAAATATCGAGCCCGGCTTTCTTCAGTTCGGCCGATAGCTGTCTGACCATTGTCTGATAGGCTGTCCCGACCAGACACCCGAGTGCCGGAGTGGCGTATGTCCTTGTTTCGTTTCTCATAGCGTAGGTAGAACGGATGAATCTGTGAAATGGTTGACGTCGCAACCATAACTTTAATTGAAATTAACACACCCCCTTTCCGACGGCAGTCTCCTAAACTACCACAACATTATTAAGCTATTTTTAGCACAACCGATAGAATCTCAGGACGTTTTATAGTCAAAGGCCGATGAAAAGCCCGGGGCCATGTCCTCGGACCTCTCTAAGCTTTGAACTAAAAAACGAAACTTAATTATGGAAAAACAGAAAAAGAACTACTACGTCAATGTAGTGGAGGCCAACGTCAAAGACGAGGGTAAAGTGAAAATGGCCGAGGTTCTCGACTTCAACTTCCGTGGTCATCACGATCTGGCTGCGATGGTCGAGAATGCCAAAAAACTCGGACTCAAGAAGGATAAACATGTGAAGGAGTTTATCCTTGCGATGCGTTTCATGCANCATGTTATCAAAAAGAACTCCGACAATGCGATNTTNGCNGAGTTCGGCCCGCAGTTCGAGGCCTTCAAGAAGAGTGTGAAGGCACAGCTCGGATGCGAGTGTCAGGGAGAGTGCTAAGTGACCGAAGCCTGCTTCCTGCAGAAAAAGAAGTGTCTCCAGCAGACACAGAGAAATATTAAAAACAACTTTTTGGTCGGAACCGGACAGGTTCCGACCTTTTTTTGTGTCGACAATGTAAGTGAAAGCATGTTATAAAACATAACCCTAAAAGATGGTNTGTTTCCAAAAAAGTGTTAATTTTGCAAGATAAATGTGTGAATACACATCCCTGATTAAATTAACCCCATCCCTATTTGTAAAAATGAACAGACATTTTTCACGAATTTCTCTGGCTCTTGCTTCGTTGGCAATTGCTCAGGGTGCGAGTGCACAGATGGTTGACCTTCTTGCAGAAAAGCCCATCTTCACTTTGGGTCCGGCAAANACCTGGACCGGNACAGACGGNGANAGAACTTTCGATCCCGAAACNTTGNCAAAGATCGTAGCCGTCCCCACCAACACCTCAAACATCTACCTTTTCTATGAAGGTGGCGGCTTCAACACTGATGCCAACAAGGAAATCGGTATCCAGGGCTTCTATATAGACATGGAGTCTGAACAGGAAGTCNCAGTTGTAAGCTCAACCTGGGAAGGTGCCGCAGCCAGCGCATATGACATCTACCTGACCAACGACGTTCCGACCCTCGACATCCTCGAAACCGAGCCGACTTATTCAGCAACCGGTCTTGGCCAGTACACCTCAAACAAGGCNACTCTCCCCGAGGGCAGCAAGGGCCGCTACCTGGTTTTCCANCCCACTAACGCAACCAACTACGGCTGGGGCGTGAAGATCCGCTCNATGAGCGCTATCGCTCCTTATGTATCTGAGCTGACTACCTTCACCGTAAGCCCCTCGATGGCTCTTCTCAACACNCCNGTTCCCGTNAGCTTCACTTTCTCGAACCAGCTCGACGAACCCATCGATCCCGCTGAGGTNACCGTNACNGTTTCCGACAACGCTACCTACGAGGACGGCATCCTGACCATCAAGGAAGGAACCGAGGCTGTCTTCACCGCCAAGATGGGCGAGAAGGAACTAACCTGCACCGTTGCCGCTATCGCGGAGGCTCCCGGCGCCCCCGGCAAATACAAAGAGCCGATCTTCCTCTCTAACGACGAGGAACTTGACGCTACCNTNAATCTCATGGTAGGCTACAACGGCGGCGCGACCCGTCTCGACAATGTNGNCTTCCCNGACGGNGANATCGCNCTCGCGTTCACNGANACCCGTTGCGTNTTNTTCGGCAACAGCGCNACTCTCGGCAACTGGAATACCAAACTTAATCCCGTAGAGAGCGGCTTCCGTAATCTCCACATGGAGGTTTACGTGACTAAAGACGTGACCGCCAACATCACTTTCGAAGGCGCCGGCGACCGTCAGAACAATAANGTTCAGCTCACNGCAAACAAGTGGAATTCTGTTGACGTGAATCTCGTAGGTATCGAGACCATAAACAACTACTCGATCCGCTTCTCTGAGGCTGANATGTGTGACGCTCTCGTNACCAACATCTATTTCACCGCNCTCTATGTTGAGGGTGACGAAACTGCTCCCGTCCTTGACGTTCTCGAAGCCGAGGGTGGTCAGGGCAACGTGACTTTCACTCTCAAGGCTACCGACGATCTCAACGACGTCGTTGACTTCAATATCGAGTGGCCCGGTCAGTCTGTGACTGTCGAAGGCAAATCAGGCGAAGAGTTCAAGTATGTCGTAGAGGGNCTCGCTATGGGNACCGAATATACTTTCTCTGTCAAGGCAGGTGACGGACTCAATTGGACAGATCCTCAGACCGTGACCGTGAAGACTGAAGGTCTTGAAGATGCTCCCGCAGTGACTATNGACACCGAGAAGTATGACGTCGTGGCTGTCTTCAGCTACTCTCTCGGCGCTACCGTAGCTCCCGGATTCGACGCCTGGGGATCGGCCGGTACCTATGGCACTATCGCAACAGATAACGGCCAGAATGTTCTCTATTTCACCAACTACTTCGACCAGTGGGGTGGCCTCAATATTGAAACCGAGCTCGGTGATGTATGCAACACTCTCCACATGGATATCTTCCCCATCGAGGCTCCTGAGAACTGCGTTCTCGAAATTGCTCCCGTGTGGACTGATGCAAACGGCGCTACTACTCCCAACAAGGTGGTTGATCTTAAGGGTAATGTCTGGAACCACGTCGAACTCCCCCTCTCTGACTTCGGCTATCCTCAGTATGGCACCAAGATCGGTCAGTTCGCAGTCAACCATCCTAACTTCAGCTCGTTCGTCATCGGTAACTTCTACTTCACCGGCGAAAAGATCGAAGANGCTGTTGAANCCGTNGGCGTTGAGGATGGTGCAGCTGAATACTTCAACCTCCAGGGTGTTCGCGTAAACGGCGAACTCACCCCCGGNCTCTACATCCGTCTCCAGAACGGCAAGAGCACCAAGGTTNTNGTTAAGTAATCCCATTCTAATCCCCGAATAAAAAGCGGCCGCGCTGATCAGCGCGGCCGCTTTTGTGTTCACCGTAGGCGAGAGTTATTCTTGTTGCAGATGNCCTGCATTCAACTTGGCTTTCCCTTATTTGAAGAGGCGAGGAGCGAAGTCCGAAAGATACTTGCGCCAGTTGCGCCAGATATGACCTTCGGGTGACTCGACATACACATAAGGATAGTTATTCGAGTCGAGAAGCGCGCGATATTCCTTGTTCATATCGTAGAGGAAATCCTGATCACCGATAGCGATATAGTAGAGCGCCGGCTTTTTCTCAAACTGCACTTTCAGTTTCTCCGCCAGGTCGGCGTTGTTCGGAATCGCGGATGAGAAAAGACCGACATAGTCGAANGTGTCGGGATTCTCCAGCGAAATCTGAAGCGAATGGCCTCCGCCCATTGACAGACCGGCCACAGCGCGGTGCGCCTTGTCGGCGACCGTGCGGTAGTTGTTGTCAACGAACTCCACGACCTCCGGGAAGTGNCCGACGAACGAACCTTTAGCCGGCTGAGGCACACGGGCCGTCGGCTTGACCAATCCTGCCGGAGTCTCGCCGGGAGCGGCCTGCTGGGAACCGTTGCCGTTGGTCATCACTACTATCATCGGTTCCGCGTCACCTCTGGCGATCAGATTGTCGAGTATCTGCGATGCGCGTCCGAGTTCGGACCAGGCGTTTTCATCGCCTCCCATACCGTGAAGCAGGTAGAGAACAGGATAACGCTTGTCCGATGACTCATAGCCGGCCGGGGTGTAGACGGTCATCCTGCGGTCCATGTCGAGACTCGGCGAATGATACCACACCTTCGAGAGAGTCCCGTGAGGAACGTCGTTCACCTTATAAAGCTCCGCCTGGCCACCGGGAATGATGAATACATTGCTCAGGCTGGCGATGTCACGAAGAAGATAGACGTTCGACGGGTCATTGACCTTAGCTCCGTCGACCGTGAAGGTATAACTGTATAGCTCCGGAGATAGGGGAGAGGGGGTTGTATACTCCCATACCCCCTCAGGACTTTTGGTCAGCTTGGCCGTGATCGGCTCCTCATGTGTTCCGCGCGGATTCTCGACCGTTCTGGTCGGCAGAAAATCGCCATTGAGTTCGACGCTCTGCGCATCCGGAGCATAAATGCGGAAAGTCACGGTGTTGTCGGGATTGATCTGGGGAGAAACCAGATCATTCACATCCCACAAAGCCTGCTGGGCCGACGCAGCGAGCACGGCTGAAAAACAGCAAAGGCAAATACAAATTCTTCTCATATCATAGTTTTAAGAGAGTGTTTGAATTTAAATGAGTTCTATACAAATTTACTACAATAAACCGAAACCCCCAATAAATCACCCCGAAAATAAACAGTCCTCAATAAATCTCTCTCCAACGGCTGAAATTCAATCGCAATTTTGTAATTTTGCGACAACAACACAAATGATCATGGGAACAGAACTGGATATTCACAACAGAAGCCGTCTCCTTCTCGGAGACGACAACATGGAGCGCCTAAAAAACGCAAAAGTGATAGTTTTCGGCGTTGGCGGCGTCGGATCCTGGTGTGTCGAGAGTCTCGTGCGCACAGGCGTGACGAACATCACGATCGTTGACAGCGACCGTGTCAGCGACTCCAACATAAACCGTCAGCTGATGGCCACCACCGAGACCGTCGGTCGCGTGAAAGTCGAAGCCCTGAAAGAATATCTGCTTCGAATCAATCCCGACGCCAACATCGACGCAAGAGAAGAGGTCTTCACCGCTGAAACCGCCGACCGCTTCGATCTCGACAGCTACGACTATATAATCGACGCCATCGACTCCCTCAAAGACAAGATGCTCCTGATCGAGATGGCCACCGCCACCAAAGCCAAATTCTACTCCTCTATGGGAGCTGCCCTCAAACTCGACCCCACCAGAATCCGTGTAGCCGAATTCTGGAAAGTCACCGGCTGTCCACTCGCGCGCGCCCTTCGTCAGCGCTTCAAGAAGCAGAAACGCTACCCCAAGAGAAAATTCCTCTGTGTCTACAGCGACGAACTCCTCGCCAACAAAGGCGAAGCCCCGACCGAAAGAACCGGTCGCGACCTCTACAAAGCCAGCATCAACGGCTCCCTCCAGCACATAACCGCCATCTTCGGCCTCACCCTCGCCGGCCTCCTGATCCAAGACCTGACCACCCGNTAACCCCTGTCGATAACCCGGGTCTTACTTCGGAAGTTCGCGGTTCTTAAGGTTCGGAAGCAGACACGCCACGATACCGATCAGCGGCATATAGGCGCAGAAATTGTAGATGGCTTCGATGCCGTAGGTATCCGCGAAGTTGCCGAGCACCGCCGACGCGATGCCTCCCACACCGAAAGCGAAACCGAAGAATAGGCCCGAAATCATTCCGAGCTTTGTCGGAAGAAGCTCCTGTGCGTAGAGAAGGATGGCAGGGAAGGCGGACGAGAGCATGAATCCGGCGCAGAAACTCAGCAATGCCGTGAGCGGAAGCGAAACGTGCGGAAGAAGAAGCGAGAAAGGCGCGGTTCCGAGAATCGAAACCCATATCACCAGCTTGCGCCCGTACTTGTCACCGATAGGTCCGCCGACGAGCGTCCCGGCTGCCGTGGACACCACGAATATGAAGAGGAATATCTGCGACATCTTGACCGACACGCCGAACTTCTCCATCAGATAGAAAGTATAATAGCTCGAAAGCGACGCCATATATACATATTTNGAGAAGATAAGCACCATGATGACGCAGATCACAAACGTTGTCTTTCCCTTCGAAAGGGGGAGGGCGAGGCTCTTCTTGTGAGACTCCGGATGATTCCTGACATCATTCAGATATCCCTTATACCACTTCACGATGGGCCGCATCGCTGCGAAGGCAAGAGTTGAAAAGACAAGGAACCAGAGCACATAATGGCGACCGTGCGGCGCAACGATCAGCGCCACGAGAAGCGGGCCGATCGAACCCCCGAAATTGCCCCCGACCTGAAAGATCGACTGGGCGAATCCGCGTCTTTCCCGCCCGGCGAGCGACGTGATGCGCGAGGCCTCGGGATGAAGCGTAGCCGAACCGATACCAACCAAAAACACAGAGACAAGAATCCCGGCCATCGTATTGCAATACGCAAACATTGCGATACCCAAACTTGTGGAGACCATCCCCATNGGCAGAGAATAGACAAACGGCCGCTTATCGAACGCAAAGCCGACCACAGGCTGAAAAATCGACGCNGCGATCTGATAGACAAGAGTTATGATACCGATCTGTGCAAAATCAAGATTCAGATCAGCCTTCAACATCGGATACACAGCCGTGATGACCGACTGAAGCAGGTCATTGAGCGAATGGGCCGCAGAGAGCGCCAGCAAAACAGGAAAAGCCGGCAGTGCCACCAACCGTCTGATCTTCTGGCGAATCGACCCAAACTTACAAGCAATACTACTCATCTTCAACTAAGCTAAATAAATTGACCCCCACCCCTCCCCAAAAAACACCAATCCCCCCAAACTTCAAAACCCGCCAACCCCCAAAACCC
>JAAVFK010000017.1 GCA_014800785.1 Bacteroidales bacterium | reverse complement strand
GATCTTTTGGGCGCTTTCCCAAAGATTTCATCGGTCGCGATGCCCGCATCGCTCCCTCTTCAACTTTGGAAAATCATCCCAAAATCTCTCTTTGTGCTAAAATCATTTAAAAGTAAACATACTCTAAGGAGGCACCCATGCTGACCAGACAGCTCGCATCGGCCGGGTCGGGAAAGACCTACACGCTGGCCAAACAGTTCATCCTGCTCTTCATCACCATCCCCGCCGATGGCGATGGCGGGGAGCAGACCGCACGCCGTCTTCGCACGAGAGCGGAACTGACCGATTCTCTCCGCCACATCCTGGCCATCACCTTCACCAACAAGGCCACCGGAGAGATGAAACAGCGTATCATCTCGAAACTCGCGGCGCTCGCCGGGTATCGCGCCCCGGTTCCAGCCGACGGCCGCGCGCTGACCGCTGAAGAGATGGAGGCCGACCGGAAACGAAGAGCCGACACGGACTATCTGGATGAATTTGCCGATACTCTCGGAGTCCCCCACGAAGAGGTAGCCCGCGTGGCCGGCCAGGCTCTTGAGATCCTGCTAAACGAGTTCAGCGACTTTCAGGTTTCTACCATCGACAGCTTCTTCCAGCTTGTCATGCGCACCTTCACCTATGAGGCGGAGCTTCCCGACAACTTCCAGCTTGAGCTCGACTCCAACTACGTCGCTGGCCTCGGCCTCGACTCGGCCCTCACGGACCTGAACACTTCCAGGTCATCAGACCAGTTCCGCTACTGGGCCTCGAAAACCGTCGAGACGGAACTCAACAGCTCCGGCCGATGGAACCTTTTCGCGCCGGGAGCACGCTCGATCTACAACAAGGTGCTCGATATGCTGAAGACCATGGAGAGCGAGAGCTTCAAGGAGCGGCTGAAGGATCTGCGCGAGTATTTCGACGACACCGAAGGGCTCGGCGAGGGACACCCGGGAGGATACATCGGCCGGATGATGGCCCACTTCGATACCATATACATACAAGGTCTGCGCAATGCCGCTTCCGATGTCCGCAAAGCGGCCCGCGCAGTGCTCGACTATATGGCAGCCCACCGCATCGATGGAAAAGACATGGCCCGTTTCCTGCATTCGAGAATCGTGAAGATGTCCCAGCTCAATTGGAAGAAGGGCTACGAGGGTTCGTTCAATGCCGACTCGTTCATTGTCAGCTCCGAGATGAAGAAAGGTGTCCCCTCGGATCCGGAACTCCTCGCTATGGTCCACAGGATCGGAGAGAAGCTCGCGGACTACACGAAACGCGCCGAGAGCCGCGAGACGAGATCGTGGATGGTCTATTCCGACGCTATCCGCCGCCTCGCGCTGACATGGGAGATCAAGAAGAAGATAGACGAACTAATGCTCGACGCCAACTCCCTCCAGCTCTCGGACACCAACTCGATTCTGCGTACCATCATCGGTGACGACGAGACACCATTCATATATGAACGGCTCGGGGCGAAGCTCGACCACTTCCTGATCGACGAATTTCAGGACACATCACGGCTGCAATGGGAGAATACCCTTCCGCTATTGCGCGAGAGCGAGGGACGCGGAAAAGAGAACCTCATCATCGGCGATCCGAAGCAGAGTATCTATCGCTTCCGAAACGCCGACTCGTCGCTGATCACCACAGCCGTCAAGCACGAGTTTCCCCGTCTTCACGACGCCGGGGTGGACCCGAAGACCAACACCAACTGGCGCTCAGAGCTCAACATCGTCCGATTCAACAACTTTCTGTTCCATTCGCTCGCCACGATGGGTATGGACTACACGTCGAGCTATGGCGACGTGATCCAGTTCTCGAGCAAATATAAGGTCGCCAATCCCGAAAAGACCAGGAAAAACGGGTACGTCCGAATGCGCTTCTTCAAGAAGGGGGAGGACACGTTGCTTGAAGACAACACCGAAGAGGAGGAAACCGACTATCCCGAATACTATTCCGAGATCGGGCCGATCATCATGGAGCTTATGGACCGCGGCTATCGCCAGCGCGACATAGCAATCCTTGTCAACACGCACAAAGTCGGAGGCCAGGTCATCAGCGCGTTGCTCGACTTCAACTCCCGCGTCGGTCTTGACGGCGAGGAGAACGGCGCGCGCCATATCCGCTTCGTCAGCGAAGACTCGCTGAAGGTATCGAACGCTCGCGGTGTCAAGACCGTGCTCGAAGCCCTGCGCGCGATCGACGGCTCAATTCCTTTCACACGCCCGGCCAACATCAAGCCGGTTGAAGAAGAAGAGTCAGACACTGAAGCCTCAAAAGCAAACGAGGAGGCGAAAGACCCGATAGAGAAATACGGCATATATGCCGACAAGGAGATTCCCCGTATCTCGGAAGACCTGCGTGAGATGCTCGCCAGGATGTCGGTTGTCACGCTCCCCGCGCTGGTCGAACAGATCATCGCCACATTCGTTCCCGACGCGATACGCAGATCGGAAGCCCCTTTCCTCGCTGCGTTCCAGGACACGGTTCTCGAATTTTCGGAGACCCATCTGGCCGACATCTCGTCGTTCCTCAAATGGTGGGGCAAGCATGGCGAGGCCCTATCCATATCCTCACCCGAAACTACGGACGCGGTGCAGGTCGTGACCGTCCACTCGTCGAAAGGTCTGGAGTTCGGTGCGGTCATTATCCCCGACGCCAACTACAGCTTCTCGCCGGCGTTCGGAAAGGTGGAGACGGCGTGGCTGACTCCGCTGGTCGCGGGCGACGCCGAGTTCCGGCTTCCCCCTACTCTGCCTATCGAGATCAACGGCGACCTCGACGGCACACTCCACGAGAACGTATTGTTCGCCAACCGCAAGGATGTTGCCACCGACAAACTCAACGCGGCCTATGTTGCCTTCACCCGTGCCCGATACGAACTCCACATACTCTCGGACATCGCCAGGACATCGTGGCCGGAAAATCCCGAAGATGAGGATGAGAAGTCGAAGAGGAAGTCTCGGAAGAGCGACGACATTGAAGAGGACGTGGAGAAGATTCCTGCCGTCGCAAGTCTCGCCAAAGGCATTTTCGAGACCTTCCTGAATTCGGGGCGCTATCTCGACACCGTCCCCTCGTCCAAGCTCCCCTACGTCATAGAGGAGGATGATCTCTCGGTGGAATTCGACACGATGGTGTCGCTCGCCGGCAACCGTATGCGCGAGACGCTGGAGATAACCTACGGCGAGCCCTTCGACCTCGGTCTCAAGCGTAGTCAGGAGGAAGCAAAGGGTGGCGATGAGGATGTTCTGACCTCATCTGTCGTCTCGGACTATTCTGTCAACGACTCCTTCCCCGCGCTCCATTTCGAGCCCGAGACATCGCTTCCCGTCGTGGACGATGAAGCGGAGGAGGAGACTGATGCGAAAGCTCCGGACGCAACCGGTGATGAGGATCCGGAGGAACTCTATGAAGACGAGATCGCGGAAGAGGATGAGATCATCCCCGGGTCCGAACTGGCGCTTCTCCGCGAGGTGCTCGGCCGTCTGGCGGTCGTACGCGACCTTGACCGGGCGATGTTGCCGATGAAGGTCTGCGGCCGATGGACTGCGGCGCAACTTGACTACATCCGTGGCCTCCTGTCGGCGTTCATCGATTCGGCAGAGACACGCGAATATATGCTTCCGCCCGAGGGGTGGACCGTCTATGCCAACCGTCCCCTGGTCCACCGACGCCGGAAGACCCGAATCCCGGACCGCATCCATATCTCGCCCGACGGAGAGAGAGCTCTGGTCATCAACTTCAAGCTCACTCGTGAGCCGGAAGAGCGCGAATGGACGCAGCTCCGCTCACATATGCGGGCACTCCGCAAGACCGGATTCGAAGGTCGAATCGAGGCGTGGCTATGCCATCTTCCTGAGGGTATCTGTTCGCGTCTGACGGGGGATCTCGGACGTAAATTTGGTAAAACGATGAAATTTAACTAATTTTGCGAAGTCAACCGTCTGCCGGTCGGGAAGAGGGTGAAATGCTGTGAAACGCAGCTCTGAACCCGGCAGCAAAAGAACTTAACTTTGGATACAGACCCTTTACCGGCCACTAATCTGAGTGGCCTGCTCGCAAGCGTAACTACAAGAGCCATAGAATTCATGGCGCCCGACAACTGGGTGGCCTGGGGCGCGATCGTACTGATCGCCTGTCTCTGTCTCGTGCTGTCGGGATTCGTTTCCGGAAGCGAGATAGCCTTCTTCGGACTGACACGTCAGGAACTCGAGGAACTTGAAGAGGATGAGTCGGAGAACGCCCTGAAAGCGATGGCGCTTCTCAAGAATCCCGAGCAGCTTCTCGCCACAATTCTGATCGTCAACAATCTGGTGAATATCACCATGGTCGTGCTGATGACCTTCGCGATCAACCAGACCGTCAAGTTCAACAGTTCGGTCGTGGACTTTCTTGTCCAGACTGTCTTCCTGACCTTCCTGCTGTTGCTATGCGGAGAGATCCTCCCCAAGCTGATCGCGCGCAACCGCACGATGAAGTGGGTGATGTGGGCGACTCCCGGCATATCCGTACTCTATCGTCTGAGCGCGCCCCTCGCGCGACTGATGGTGCGTTCCACAAGTCTCATCAACCACCTCATCACCAAGAAGGAGGCTAATCTGACCACCGACGAGCTCGAGAAAGCTCTCGAAATCTCTGACCTCAAAGAGGGCAAGGACAAGGAAATGCTCGAAGGCATTCTCTCGTTCGGAGAGAAAGAGGTTTCGGACATTATGATCTCGCGCGTGGACGTGACCGACATCGAGTATCACGCAACGTGGGAGGAGGTAGTAGAGATCATCCGCACCACGGGCTACTCACGCCTACCTGTCTATGACACAAACCAGGACGAAATCCGCGGTGTCCTCTACAGTAAGGACCTGCTCCCCTATATCGGCAAGCGCGACAACTCGTTCCGCTGGCAGACTCTGATCCGCGAGGCATATTTCATCCCCGACTCGCGAATGATCGACGATCTGCTCGAAGACTTCCGCAAGAAGAAGATCCATATCGCGATCGTGGTCGATGAGTATGGCGGCACACGCGGAATCGTTACCCTCGAAGACATAATAGAGGAGATCGTCGGCGAAATCGACGACGAGTATGACGAACGCCACTCCATGTACCGACGCATCGCCCCCTCGACCTATATTTTCGATGCCAAAGTACCTCTATCCGAATTCTGTCGCGACGTGGATATCGAAGAGGAGGAACTTGGGGACATCGGTGACGCCGAGACGCTCGCCGGGCTCCTGCTTGAGATCAAGGGAGACTTTCCCAAACCCAAGGAAACGTTCCGCCGCGGGCCCTGCAATTTCCTCGTGCTCAAAATGGAGAAGCACAGAATCACGGAAGTGCGGGTGAATATCACGAGAGAGGATGAAAACAGGGGGGATAAATCGTCAGACTGAACAAAAAATGGAAGAATTCGTATACTGGGCACACCCGACAGCGGTCGGAATCAGAGTTGAGGAAGTCAGCGGCGGCGAAGGCCGTTCGCCAAAGGCATGGCTGCCCATGGCGCGCCAGATATTCGCCGAGAACGGAAAGAACGGGGTCTATCGCGAGATATACCACACGGAAAGCGGTGCACCGCTGCTTGAAGACTCGACACAGAGAATATCTGTCTCCCACGCCCCCGGACTTCTGGTCGTGGCCATGCTCCCCTCTACCCCCGAGGCGGATCTCGAGAAATTTTCACTCCGAACCGCACTCGGAGTCGACACAGAGCGCAAAGACCGCTCGCAGGTAGTGAAGATCAGAGAAAAGTTCCTCTCTGACGAAGAACTGGCGATGATCCCGGCCGATGACATCGAGCTCAACATCCTTGCGTGGACAGCCAAAGAGGCCATCTTCAAGGCCATTCTGTCTGAAGGCGTTGACTTCCGCAAAGACATCCGTATTGAAAGTCTCCCCGAGCTTGCCGACTATCCCCTTCAGAAGAAACCCGCGGGCCACGCCATAGCCACGCGCCACACCGCAGACCGCAACGGCACCGAAGATAGTGAAAACAGAAAGCCGGAAACGATCCGCCTCGAACTCTTCGCCTACAGAAGCGACGACCACATAGTCTGCCTCGCCTACAGCGACAAATGCGCCAAATACAAATCCTGACTCTCCCCCCCAAATACAAATACTGTCGCAAACTGCGATGATAAGCTATCGGGTCGTACCAATGATTGGTGCGACCCGATAGCTTAAGGATGGTTAGTGTTAAAGGAGGCTGCGGAATTGGAGGGTGAGGATTAGAAGAGCGAGAGCGATGATCAGAGCGAACTCGCCTTTTTCGCTTCGGAGCCACCGGCAGGCGCGCTTGCCCGCTCTCGCGAGCGAGCAAAGCAACCGGCAGGTCAAACCGAAGGCGGCCTCCGGCAACCGGATGAGGGCCGCAGTGAAATCTGTCAGAAAATCGGACTGTGTTTCAAAAAGAACAGTGGTCTTCATAGGAAAATGTCTTTATGTTCATAATTTTGTTTAGGCGACAGCATTGCGCAAGGTCGCATAGCTCGATGCGTTTCAGACACAAAGGTGTCCGAGGCCATTCGGGTTCTTTAGAGAGTGTTTGAATGACGGTGCAAAGTTAGCGCAAACGACTGCCTAAAGCTTGCAGTCAAATCATAAATTAAGTTTAAATACGGCTAAAAGAGACGATTTTGTTGGAAGTTAGCGAGTTTGGAGTGTTTTTTTGAAAGAAAAGTTTGTAGAGTGAAGAAAAACACCTACATTTGCTGAGAATATCAGATAAACACAATTACATATATAGATTACAATTATGAACAAGACAGATCTTATCAACGAGATCGCCGCTAAGGCAGGTCTCAGCAAGGCTGCATCGAAGGCAGCTCTCGACGCATGTCTCGAATCGATCGAGCAGGCTCTCGCCAACGAGGATAAGGTGCAGCTCATCGGTTTCGGCACATTCTCTGTAACCGAAAAACCTGCCCGCACCGGCATCAACCCCCGCACAAAGGAGAAAATCGAAATCGCAGCCCGCAAGGTTGTGAAGTTCAAACCCGCCGATTCACTTGCAAAATAAATCAGACCGGACCCGACGTCCGATTCTGATCGAGATAGAAACTGTCAAGAACAAGCCCCGGTTCCGGTGTGCGTACGCACACCGGAACCGGATTTCTTTATGTCGGAGGAAGTGTCCGGGCGTGGTGGGTTTTCAATCTGGCATCGTTTTTGCTGATTTGGAATTGTGGTGCAAAATTGCTAATTTTGTAGATTCAAACCAGTTTGTAAAAAAGAAATGACACTTGACCAGATAATCGCCGAAGGCGCGGCCAAGGCTGCGAAAGAACTTTACGAAGCTGATTTCGCACCCGAATCGGTTGTGACCCAGGCTACAAGAAAAGACTTCGAAGGCAACATCACAGTCGTTGTCTTCCCTTTCACCAAAGCCAGTCACAAGAAACCCGAAGACACGGGCGCTGAAATCGGGCAGTGGATGAAGGAGAACCTTGACGAGGTGGTGGGATTCAATGTGATCAAGGGATTCCTCAACCTCTCTATTGACCCTGCATTCCGTCTGAACCAGCTGAACGAGATCGCCGCTGACAAGGAGTTCGGTTTCCGCAAAGCCGACGAGAACTCCGACCTTGTCATGGTCGAATATTCCTCGCCCAACACCAACAAACCGCTCCACCTCGGCCACGTCCGCAACAATCTTCTCGGATACTCGCTGGCTCTGATTCTCGAAGCCAACGGACATCGCGTGGTGAAAACCAACATCGTAAACGACCGTGGCATCCACATCTGCAAGTCCATGCTGGCCTGGCAGAAATGGGGCAACGGCGAGACTCCCGAATCGTCGGGCAAAAAAGGCGACCATCTGATCGGCGACTATTACGTGGCCTTCGACAAGCACTATCGCGACGAACTCAAGGAGCTTCAGGCCAAGGGCATGAGCGAAGATGAGGCCAAGGAAGCCTCGACCCTCATGGCCGAAGCGCGCGAGATGCTCCGCAAGTGGGAAGCCGGAGATCCGGAAGTCCGCGAGCTCTGGAAGACCATGAACTCTTGGGTTTACGCCGGTTTCGACGAGACCTACAAGCGTCTCGGCGTCGGTTTCGACAAGATCTACTACGAGTCGGACACCTACCTCGAAGGCAAGGATCTCGTTCTCGGCGGCATCGAGAAGGGAATCATGTACCGCAAGGAAGACGGATCTGTCTGGGCCGACCTGACCAACGACGGTCTTGACCATAAGCTCCTCCTGCGTGCCGACGGAACGTCAGTCTACATGACCCAGGACATCGGCACAGCCAAACTGCGTTATCAGGACTATCCTATCGACAAGATGATATATGTCGTCGGCAACGAGCAGAACTACCACTTCCAGGTGCTCTCGCTGCTTCTCGACAAACTCGGATTCAAATGGGGCAAGGACCTCACCCACTTCTCCTACGGAATGGTCGAGCTCCCCGCCGGCAAAATGAAGTCGCGTGAAGGCACCGTAGTCGACGCCGACGACCTCATGGACAAGATGATCGCAGACGCCGCCTCGACCTCGGCCGACAGATTCGCCGACATGCCTGCCGACGAAGCCGCAGAGGTGGCTCGTATGGTCGGAATGGGTGCTCTGAAGTACTTCCTTCTGAAAGTCGACCCGAAGAAGAACATGCTCTTCAATCCCGCTGAGTCCATCGACTTCAACGGCAATACCGGTCCTTTCCTCCAGTACACTTACGCGCGAATCCGTTCGGTGCTCCGCCGTGCCGGAGAGGACTTCGACCTCGACGCTCCCTCGACCGCCATTCCGAACGAAAAGGAGGCTGCCCTCGTTCAGAAGATAGCCGACTTCCCCACGGTCGTTGCTGAAGCGGGACGCACCTACAGCCCGTCGCTGATAGCCAACTACTGTTATGACCTCGCCAAGGAGTTCAACCAGTTCTATCACGACTACTCCATTCTCAAGGAAGAGAACCGCGAGGTGCGCGAGATGCGTCTGCGTCTCTCCGCGCTCGTAGGCCGCACCCTCAAAGCCGGTGTCTCGCTTCTCGGAATGGAGATGCCCGAACGTATGTAACCCAAAACAAAAAAGATAAAAACATGGATCTCAACAAGAACAACATGACTCCTCCTCCCTATCAGGGAGCATGGGGACAGACCGCGCTGACCGATCAGGTACGTTCGGTTATGAAACGTGTATATGTGCGTATGACGATCGGCCTGCTTGTGTCGGCATTCTGCGCACTGGGTGTGGCATCAAGCCCTGCCCTCCTCAGCTTCTTCTTCGGAAATCAGCTCGTTTTCTGGGCGATGTTCATCGGTATGCTCGTAATGGCATGGGTCATTCCNTCTCGCGTCAACAAGATGTCAAACGGAACGGTCATCGGACTCTTCGTGCTCTTCTCAGCACTGATGGGTACATGGCTGTCGTCAATCTTCCTCGTTTACAAGATGTCGGCTATTATCTCGACATTCTTCATCACCGCCGGTACATTCGGAGCTATGTCGATCTATGGCTACTGCACCAAGAGCGACCTGTCGAAAATGGGTACATACCTGATCATGGGTCTTATCGGTCTGTTCATCGCAATGATCGTAAACTGGTTCCTGCATTCGTCCGCGCTCGGATGGGTCATTTCGATCGTAGGCGTGCTCCTTTTCGTTGGTCTCACCGCATGGGACACCCAGCAGATCAAACGCATGGCCGCCGCCAACCTCGACCCCTCGCTGGCCGACAAACTGGCAACCATCGGCGCGATGAACCTCTATCTCGACTTCATCAACCTGTTCCTCTTCCTGCTCCGCATATTCGGCGGCAGCCGCGACTGAAGAACAACAGTTCTCACCTATCAACTCCGCCCCGACGGGCGGAGTTTTTTATTTTCCCACTCATATAAATCCACATATAGGGATGATTCTCGTTTGTATCTCGTTTTGCTGATTTATTTGGCAGGTATGCAGATTTTTTCGTACTTTTGCGGATTAAACCGAACGAAATGGGATTCAATAATTCCGGTCCGTTATGGTGGCGTTCAATGCCGCCGGTGACCAAAAACCTCATANTGATAAACATTATCATCTGGCTGGTTGANTTCTGTGTGCCGTCGCTTGGTCAGACCCTGATCAACCTTCTGGGTCTNCACTACGTCGGAGGCGACCGATTCAATCCGGTCCAGCTCATCACCTACCTGTTCATACATGACCGTTTCACNCCGATGCATGTNTTCTTCAACATGTTCTCGCTGTGGATGTTCGGCCGGCTTATGGAACAGGTCTGGGGNTCACGCCGCTTCTTCATCTACTATTTCGTCTGCGGAATNGGAGCNGCGATTGTCCAGGAGGTAGTCTGGAGNCTCTCGTGGTATCACGAATATGTCTCCGGNATCGCGCCGCTCAACGGTCTGACCTACGACTCGATGGATTTAATGGTCAGCAANGCCATAGCCTCGGGAGATCANCACATACTCGAAGCCATATCNCTCTTCAAGTCGCAGATTGTGACTGTCGGAGCTTCCGGCGCCGTGTTCGGACTNCTGCTCGGATTCGCATTCATGTTTCCGAACATGCCGCTCTATCTCTTCTTCATCCCGGTGCCCATCAAGGCCAAGTGGATGGTGTTGGGATATGGTGTGATCGAGTTTTTCCTCGGTGTCGCCGGCAGAGACACGATCGCACATTTCGCCCATCTGGGAGGCCTGTTGTTNGGTCTGATACTGCTGNTGTACTGGAAAAAGAAAGGAACTCTGAATGGCGGGCGCTACTATTGACGGAAGAGGCGGTCGCTTCAGACGCNTCATCGGCTCCCGNGCTCTCNCGTGGCTGATCGGCATCAATATNGGCGTCGATGTGCTCGTGTGGCTATTTGGCCTCGGCGGTCANGTGAAGCTCGCGCAATGGCTTGCGCTCCCGGGTANCATCGAGGAGTTTCTCAGACAACCCTGGGGANTGGTCACCTATATGTTCGTCCAGGCCGACTTCCTGCATCTGTTATCCAACCTNCTGATACTGTATTGNTTCGGNCGNATAGCGTTGCTTGTCATNTCCGAATCACAGTTGACNGCCGCCTATATCGGAGGCGGNCTGNCCGGTGGAGTGGCNTTTCTGATCCTNAGCGCGATACACCCCTCGNCCCAATCTCTTCTCGGCGCNTCGGCGGCAGTGGTGGCCATCATCGTAACCGCGGCGNTCTACCGTCCCAACTACCGGGTCAATCTCTTTCTCCTGGGCTCCGTCAACATGGTTCTTTTTGGNCTCATCGTNNTNTTACTGACCCTTACCGGTCTCGGAGGAGGCAACAGTGGCGGCCAAATAGCCCATATCGGCGGCATCCTCTTCGGATGNGGTTACGGTTACGCACTCCGAAAGGGGAAAGATCCGGCTCGCCNGCTCGCNGGCCTCNGGAACAAACTTGANAGCATCCGGNCGGAGCGTCACGCACGCAAAGCGAACNTCAGACGCCGTGCGGATGAAGAACTANTGTCNGGCATCNGNGGACGNCTCGCCGACCGCGAACGTCTGGACGAGCTCCTCGACAAGATAAGAGCCTCGGGCTACGCCTCCCTCTCNCGTTCGGAACGAGCCGAGCTCAACGCTCTTTCCAACCGTCTCGATTCACGCGACTGAAAAATGANNTCANTATTCAANNTTNNATCNTAAAAAGTGTTTATCATATCACCTCTTATCAGAACCATNCTGCGNATTCTNTCATACATTCTCTATTTCGTCACCCTTCTGTCGGCGTTCGGAGGTATGGTCAATCCGGAATATTTTCCNCTNCCNTCGCTTCTCGTNCTGCCGCTCCAATATCTTGCGATAGCGACGGCGATTGTGACNGTAGCCTGGTTCTGCTCCGGCAAACTGATCACCGGCGGTCTCGGTCTGGTGANCCTCATTGTCGGGTGGTCATCAATCTCGATGGCTGTTCCCCTCTCGTTCAAGAANAAGCCTGAACCGGACACCCAGACCATCAAGCTCGTGACATTCAACTGTCTCCACATGGATGACATCCGCAAGGAACGTGATCTCAACCGGTCGCTGAAGTTTCTGCTCGAAAGCGACGCGGACATCATCTGTCTTCAGGAGCTTCTTCTCCAGTTCGACAAACGCGAGAGTCCGTGGCTTGATCCCGTGCTGATCGATTCGCTGATGAAGAAATATCCCTANCACCCCAGTATGGGATACAGCGATCTGAAGATCTTCTCGAAATATCCGGCCCACACGGAACCGACACTGAATCCNGCCAACAACCCCTATTGGCCCCCCGCCTACCGTTTCTATCGCGTGANCGTNAACGGNACCATCCTCATGATNGCCAANGTNCATCTCCCCTCCTANCANCTCTCGGAAGANGAGCGCAACGTCATGACNGAGATCCGCGGNTTCCGCTCGGCCAAGAAGAGTGCCGACGAGATGAAGAACAGCATCGTCGGTAAGCTCAAGTCGGCGTTCAAGAGACGTGCNGAGTCTGTCGACAGTCTCATGGCGGCACTCAAACTCGTGAAGCACCCGATAATCGTCTGCGGAGACTTCAACGACGTCCCGGCCTCGTGGTGCTACCGCCAGTTTGTGAAATCCGGCTTCGAGGATGCCTATACGGAGACCTCGTTCGGACCTACGTTCACCTTCAACAAGCATCTCTTCTATTTCCATATAGACCAGATATTCTATCGCGGCGATATAGAGCCGCTGAGCGTCAAGCGCGCNACGATGAACGCGTCGGACCACTATCCGCTCGTAGCCACGTTTGCGCTTCCGGTCACGAAAGACGGAAACAAACCTTTCGACCCGCGCGCCGGACGGNCNTCCAGATAANGNCNGNCNNCNATTCNAGANNNGNNTATTCACTAACCTAACACCATAAAAAATGATCAGAAGGACATTCCTGACCCTCGCCGCCGTTGCTACGGTAGGCGGTGCCTCTTTCCCCGTTATGGCGGAAGGCAACAATCCTCTGCTCTCGGCCTACGAGACCAAGTATGAGATCCCCCCTTTCGAGCAGATCAAACTCGAGCACATCATCCCGGCTATCAAAGCCGGTCTTGAGGAGCAGAAGCAGAATCTGTTCGCGATCACCTCGAACCGCGCGGTGCCCGATTTCGACAACACCATTCTCCCCCTCGAGAACCTGTCGCCGATCCTCGAACGCACAGCGGCTCTCTTCTACCACTATGACAATGCCCTCTCNAGCGACGAGCTGGCTGCCATCGGCGAANAGGCCATCCCCCTGCTGAACGAGGCNACNAANATGGTCAACCTCAACGAGCCTCTCTTCGAGCGCATCAAGCAGGTATATGACAACCGCAACAAGATGGGCCTCACTCCGGTCCAGAAACGTCTCGTCGAGAAATACTACCGCCAGTTCGCCGAACAGGGCGCCGCTCTCCCCGCCGACAAGAAGGCCGAGCTCGTGCGCATCAANGACGAACTGTCGAAGCTNTTCATCCAGTATAACAAGAATCTGCTGAACGCCACCAACTCGTTCTTCGTGACCGTATATGACGAGGCTGACCTCGCCGGTCTNCCCGCCTCATCCGTTGCCCAGGCCGCGGAAGAAGCCAAGTCTCGCAAGCTCGACGGNATGTGGGTGTTCACCCTCCACGCTCCGAGCCGTCTCCCGGTTCTTCAGTTCGCTGACAACCGCAACCTTCGCGAAGCCATCTACAAGGGGTACATCAACCTCGCGTCATACGGCGACAACAACAACTATCCCGTGATCGAGAAGATCGTCAAGCTCCGCAATGAGAAAGCCAAACTGATGGGCTTCGACAACTTCGCCCAGATGATGACCTCGCGCGTNATGGCCAAGACTCCCGANGCTGCCGAAGAACTTCTTCTCCAGGTATTCGAGCCCGCCGTTAAGCGCTCGGCNGAGGAGGTGAAGGACATGCAGGCCATCGTCGACGCNGAAAACGGCGGTTTCAAGATCGCTCCCTGGGACTATTANTATTATGCCGAGAAGGTCAAGAANCAGAAATATGACCTCGACGAAAACGAGATCCGTCCCTATTTCGCTCTCGACAACGTGCTTGACGGNATGTTCCACGCCGCNGAAAAACTCTACGGCATCAAGATGGTGGAGATGCCCGACGCACCCAAATATATGGACGAGGTGACCGTCTATGACGTTCAGGACGCCAAGACCGGCGAACACATCTCTGTCTTCATGACCGACTACTTCCCCCGCGCGTCTAAGCGCCAGGGTGCGTGGATGGAACAGATGCAGGCTGCAGGTCTCTACGAGAACGGCCAGTCAAANCGTCCGATCGTCTACAACATCGGCAACTTCAGCCGTCCGACCGGCGACGCTCCCGCTCTTCTGACCCTCGACGAGCTCGAGACCGCATTCCACGAGTTCGGCCACGCACTCCAGGGCATGCTGACCCGCGCCGAGTACAAGTCCCAGGCCGGAACAGACGTTGACCGCGACTACGTCGAGATGTGCTCGCAGATGAACGAGCACTGGGCAACTTCTCCCGAGCTCCTGAAATATTACGCGAAACACTATCAGACCGGAGAGGTAATCCCCGACGAGCTGATCGAGAAGATCCAGAACACCGGCACTTTCAACCAGGGCTTCATCACCACCGAGCTGGCCGGCGCTGCCCTCCTCGATCTCTATTGGGGACAGACCGACGGCGAGAACGTGAACATTCCCGAGTTCGAGGCTACGGTTGCTGAGAAGATCGGTATGCCCGANGAGATAACCTTCCGCTACCGTTCGCCCTACTTCAAGCATATCTTCGGTGACGACGGCTATGCTTCGGGCTACTACACCTANATCTGGGCACAGGTTCTCGAAGCCGACGCCTGGGAACTNTTCGAAGAGAAAGGTATNTTCGATCCCAAGACTGCCGCCTCGTTCAAGAAGAATATCCTGGAAACCGGCGACACTGAAGACGCTATGGTTCTCTTCAAGCGCTTCCGCGGCCACAANCCCGACNNCCANGCNCTTCTCCGCCTCCGCGGNTTCGAGCCCAAGCTCGAAAAGAAGGGCAANTCAAANAAGAAATAACAGTNCTCTGACAATAAGGGAGGAGCCNGGCNGCTCCTCCCCTATCAGATAAGTGACGACGGACGGTATGCGAGGTGCATACCGNCCGTTTTCATTTGCATAAATTTCGGATTTTCGTTTATTTTGCACTAACATTGATCTGAAAATAACATTGATCTAAATATGATATATTCTGACGAGTTCTATATGGGNAGNGCGCTNCGGCTGGCACGGCTGGGGTATGGTTTNACGTCGCCGAACCCNATGGTCGGNGCNGTNATCNTCGACGCGGANGGNGCNGTCATNGGCGAAGGATGGCACCGCCGCTATGGCGAGGGACATGCGGAAGTCAACNCNGTCGCCTCTGTCAAGGAACGCGACGCACTCCGCGAGGCGACGATATTCGTGACTCTCGAACCCTGTTCACACTACGGAAAGACNCCACCATGTGCCGAGCTTCTCGTCAGATGCGGATTCAAACGTGTGGTCATCGGTTGTCTCGACCCGTTTCCCGAGGTTTCGGGTCGCGGTGTGCGCATATTGGAAGAGGCNGGAATCGAAGTCACTGTCGGAGTGCTTGAAAACGAGTGTCGCGACCTCAACCGNCGCTTCATGACGGCNCACACTCTCGGACGCCCCTATGTGGTTNTGAAATGGGCNCAGAGTGCCGACGGATTTATGGCGGCTACGGACAACGNCGGCAATCCGGAACCGGTTCAGCTATCGACACCGCTGACCNAAGTGCTGATGCACCGCGAACGCGCCGGTGTGGACGCGATACTTGTCGGGCCGCGCACGGCGGAGATCGACGCGCCNCGTCTNGATTCTCGCCATTGGCCCTCNCGTGTGGCTCCGCTGAGGATCACGTTCGCCCACCGCGGTTCCGGGACGAGNCCGGAAGGCTTCGACAGCGAGGGCTCAATANTNCTTGACCCCACGCTTCCTCTTGAGGAGAANCTCAGGAANCTGTATAAGGAGCACAAGATCATCNCTCTGATGGTCGAGGGGGGACCGACGATCCTCAACGCCTTCATCGAAGCGGGACTCGTCGACGAGACCCGCGTGGAGATCGCCNCCCTGCGCCTCGGTCGGGGACTTAAGGCACCGCNCTTCGAAGGGGGAATCGCCGACCGCGATTTTCCCTCCGACTCGACTCTCCTCAAATGGCAGAAACCCTCCCCGTCAGGAGACTGAGCCNANGGCCNAAAAAAGGGTTAAAGAACTCTAAAAACGACTAAATTTCGTTTTTTTAAGATTTTGAGCCGTTGAGATTATGCAAATTACGCCGAGAAATGCTAATTTTGCAGATTGTAATAACTGCGTCAACGCCACCGCCCTTCGGAAGAGGGGTGGTCGGTGCGTGTCGATATACACGGAATNATTTATGNTTCAAAGTATTATCGACATTCCGACACAGCACATGAATTTGAATTTCGAATGAAACGATTCCATAGACTCGCCNGTCGCGCCCTGGGACTGCTGATGCCCGCGGCCATGATCACACTCGCAGCCTGTAACGAGAAGTCTGATTCCTCTACAAGCTATGAGCCGTCGTCGTCGGTAGCCATATCCTCGTTCCGCCTGCGTCCNGACACCAAAGTGATGGCCAATCTCGATTCGGTTTTCTTCTCGATCGACCTGGAACATGGTGTCATATTCAANGCCGACTCACTCCCGGTAGGAACCGACGTCACACGTCTGGTGCCGGTGATCGTCTATCCGAGCAACATCTCGAACGCCACCCTCCAGTCTATCGGAGGCAAGTATGAGGAGACGGTCAACTACAAGAAGAACCCTACCGACTCGGTCGACTTCTCGGGCGACGTTCTCTTCACCCTCGTGGCCGAGGACGGAAAAACCAGCGCGACCTACCGTCTGAAAGTCAATGTCCACAAGTCGGATCCGGATCTGATGATGTGGGACAATCTGGCGGTCCGCGACCTTCCTTCGGACGAAAGCAATCCCGCGGACCAGAGAACGGTTTCGTATAATGACCGGACCCTGTCGTTCATCCGCGAAAAGAGCGGCAGACTGACCGTCGCTTNCTGCGACAATCTGTTCAAGGGGAACTGGACCAAAGCCGGCTTTGAACCCGGCTTCGACATAGACCTGCGCACAATCACCTCAAGCGGCAAGGCTCTCTACGCCCTCTCGACCGACGGTTCGCTCTATGAATCGACCGACGCAGCGACATGGAATGCCACAGGAAAGAAATGGATTTCGGTCATCGGCGGATACAGCGACTGGGTTCTGGGTCTCAGACTCGATGAAAACGGCCGTATCCTCCACACTTCGTGGCCCGAAGGGGAGTTTGCGGAAACAGAAGCGGACCCCGCCTTCCCGATCAAGGACGCATCCAACTTCACACTTTTCTTCAACAAGTGGGCACCCCACCCCGTCGGCACGCTCTTCGGTGGCGAGACACTCGACGGCAATCTGACGAGCGCNACCTGGGCATTTGACGGAACTTCGTGGGCCATCCTCTCCGAAGGCAAGACTCCGGCTCTGCGCGGCNCCACGGTGGTTCCCTATTTCGGCTACCTCCAGTCATCGGCCCTCTGGATCCAGACCGAATACACCACCTGGTTCCTGACCGGCGGTGTGGATAAGGATGGGAAAGTCAACAAGACAACCTATATCTCCTATGATTATGGCGTGAACTGGCATCAGGGAGACGCATCGCTCCAGTTGCCCGAATCGCTGAAGCCTCTCTATAACGCCGACCAGATCGTCCAGTCGACGCCGATGTCGGCCTCTCTCGCCGACGCATGGACCAAAGTCGCCTCCCGACCCTCGGGTATGTACAAGAAGCTACCCTATACCGTCGACGGCATGACCATCTCGTGGGATTGTCCCTACATCTTCCTTTTCGGAGGATATACCGAAGGGGGCGGCTTCAACCCGACGATCCGCCGCGGAGTNCTTACGCGACTGACCTTCGCGCCTATCATCTGATATTTTCATCAAACGAAATCAACAACCTGTCATGAAGAGACATCTTAAATATCTTTTCGCTCTCGTGGCCTTCCTCATNTGCTCCGCACCCCGTGTGTGGGCNCAGGAAGACTATCGCTTCGATATGGGCGGAGGTGTCGGAATGACAGGATACCTGGGCGACGCCAACACGGCGAATCTGCTTGCNCATCCGGGCTGGGACGCCCAGATTGTGTTCCGATACATCATCAATCCCCGCATGGGATTGAAAACGGGGTTGTATGCCGGNTCGCTGAGCGGTGACTCCTCGGATATGNCCGACGTTTTTCCCGGCGGCGCGAACTANAAGTTCTCNACAAGTTTCTACGAGCTTTCGGAGTTGTTCGAATTCAATTTCCTCAACTACGGAATCGGAGAGAGCTACCGCAAGCTGAAACGCTGGACCCCCTACATCACGGCCGGCCTCGGNCTGACCGTCTGGACAACNGACGGCTACACCGGAGCGGCCTTCACCCTGCCTGTCGGCGCGGGAGTGAAATTCAAGATCAACAAGCGGCTGAACCTCGGCCTGGAGTGTCTGATGAAGAAGACCTTTACCGACAAGCTCGACTCCGAGGCACTCGCTGATCCTCATGCGATCAAGAGTTCATTTCTCAAGAACACCGACTGGTATTCGACCTTCACCTTCACGCTGACCTACGAGTTCAGCAAACGGTGTGCGGTCTGCAACTATAAGGACTGACCTATGGAGCATCTCGAAAACCTACTCCGACAGATAGACATGACCCGCCTTCCGCGTCATGTCGCCATGATAATGGACGGCAACGGCCGCTGGGCCAAGAGCCGCGGACAGCGACGCAGCGACGGCCACACCGAGGGTGTGGGCTCAGTGCGCCGCGTGACCGAACTTTCTTCCGATCTCGGAATCAAGTATCTGACCCTCTATGCGTTCTCGACCGAGAACTGGAACCGTCCTCAGGAAGAGGTCGATCTGCTGATGCACCTGATCGGATGGGCGATCGAAAAGGAACTCCCCGATCTGATGCGCAACAATGTCCGCATCCATCTTCTGGGAGATATCGACCGTATTCCGGAGGAACCCCGCGCACGTCTGACCGGCGCCCGGGACGCTACTGCGGCCAACACCGGACTCCAGCTCAACATGTGTCTGAGCTATTCGGGCCGATGGGAACTAACCGAAGCGACACGCCGGATCGCCGCCGACGTGGCCGCCGGACGCCTCTCGCCCGAAGAAATCACCGAAGACCTTATCTCCTCTCACCTGGCCACCGGGGGAATACCTGACCCCGACCTGCTGATCCGCACCGGCGGCGAACAGAGAATCAGCAACTATCTCCTCTGGCAGAACGCATATTCGGAACTCTACTTCACCCCGACCCTCTGGCCCGATTTCGGTAAGGCCGAATATGCGGAAGCAATCATAGACTACCAGAACCGCGAACGCCGGTTTGGAAAGACATCCGAACAAGTCGCCCCCAAACAACAAGCCTAACATGATCTTCAGACTGACGAATTTCTTCCGACTCACAAGATCGAAGGTCGCTCTGCTCCTGCTGGCCGCTATCGGGTCAGCTACGGTTCCGACCCTCTCGCAGACACCGGATACAGCATCTTCAAATCCGCTGACAGCCTCCGCAATAGCTGCTGCGGACACAATATATTCCCCGACGATCATCTATTCGCCGATGCCCGACTCGTATGAGATCGCAGGCATCAAGGTGTCCGGAGTCAAGGGTATCGACGATTACGTGATCATCGGTTACTCCGGTCTCTCCGTAGGCGAGAGAATCGAGATTCCGGGCGACGCCATCACTCAGGCGGTCAAACGTTTCTGGAAACAGGGTCTATACTCGAAGGTAGAGATCAATGTGGAGAAGATGGTGGGCGACAAGGTCTGGCTCGACATCGTTCTGCGCCAGCAGCCGCGCCTCTCCGAAATCAGATACGAGGGAGTCAAGAACGGCGAGAAGAAGGACCTGAACGAGAAACTCGGAATGGTCACCGGCCAGCAGCTGACCCCCAACATCATCGACCGCACCAAACAGGTGATCGAGAAATTCTATGCCGACAAGGGCTTCAAGAACGCCTCGGTGATCATCCGCCAGGAGCCTGACCTCTCGAAAGAGAACCACACGATCCTAACCGTACTCGTGGACCGTCACAACAAGGTTAAGGTCCACAAGATTTACGTCAACGGCAACGAGGTGCTCTCGGACAACAAGGTGAAGCGGGCGATGAAGAAGACCAACGAGAACGGCAATCTTCTCAATCTCTTCAAGCAGAAGAAGTTCGTCGAGCAGGATTATGCCGACGACAAGAACCGTATCATCGACAAGTACAACGAACTCGGATACCGCGACGCGCAGATCGTCTCGGACTCCGTCGTGAAATATGACGACAAGTATGTCGATGTCTACCTGACCGTGGACGAGGGCAAGAAATACTATATCTCGGACATCTCCTGGGTGGGCAACACCGTCTACTCGACCGATGTCCTCAACAACGTCCTCGGTATCTATCCGGGCGCTGTCTACAATCAGAAGAAACTCAACAAGCGCACGACCGACGACGAAGACGCCGTCTCCAGCCTCTATCTCGACAACGGCTATCTCTTCTTCCAGCTCGTGCCCATCGAGGAGAATGTGGTCGGCGACAGCGTGGCGCTCCAGATGCGCGTCTACGAGGGTCCGCAGGCGAAGATCAACAAGGTTGTCATCAACGGTAACGACCAGCTCTATGAGAAGGTTATCCGCCGCGAACTGCGCCTGCGTCCGGGCGAGCTCTTCTCAAAGAGTGACCTGATGCGTTCGGCGCGCGAGATCGCGGCAACCGGCCACTTCAACCCGGAGAACCTCGACATCCGCCCCGAGCCCAACGAGAGCGACGGCACCGTCGACATCGTCTTCAACCTCGAATCGAAGGCGAACGACAAGGTTCAGCTCTCGCTCGGTTGGGGCCAGACAGGTATCACCGGTCAGGTTGCGCTCTCGTTCAACAACTTCTCGATGAAGAATCTCTTCAACCCGAAGTCTTACAAAGGTATAATCCCGCGCGGTGACGGCCAGACCCTCTCGATCTCGGCCCAGACCAACGCGACCTACTACCAGAGCTACAACATCTCGTTCCTCGATCCGTGGGTTGGCGGCAAGCGCCCCAACTCTCTGTCTGTATCTGTTGACTACAGCCGTTCGACCGGTATCAACTCCTCTTACTTTAACGACAACTGGTATAACGCCTACATGAACTCGATCTACTATTCGGGTTCATACGGCAACAACTACAGCGCCTATTCTTACCAGAACGCCTACGACCCGAACAAGGTCCTCCAGATGGCAGGCGCGCAGATCGGTTTCGGCACACGCCTGACGTGGCCCGATGACTACTTCCAGTTCCAGGCCACGCTCGGTTATCGCTGGTACTATCTCAAGAACTGGGACTACCTCTACTTCATGCACAACGGTACCGCAAACGCGGCAACCCTCGGTCTGACCCTCAGCCGCACCTCGATCGACAACCCGATCTATACCCGTCGCGGCTCGCAGTTCTCGATCGACGTGATGCTCACCCCGCCGTGGTCGAAGTGGCAGAAGAAGGATTACAAGACCCTCTCTTACGAAGCCACCCAGCTCCACCTTCAGAAAGCCGAGACTGAGCTCTACAAGTGGATCGAGTACTGGAAAGTCCGTTTCAAGAGCAAGACGTTCACCCCGCTCACCGATGTCGACGGTCAGTGGACCCTCGTTCTCATGACCCGCGCAGACTTCGGTCTGTTAGGATCGTACAACAAGTACTATAAGACACCGTTCGAGACCTTCTATTTCGGTGGCGACGGTATGAGCGGAAGCTATACCTACGCGACAGAGACCATCTCGATGCGCGGTTACGAGAACGGCCAGTTCACTCCCTGGGGCTATGAAGGCTATGCCTACGGCAAGTTCACATTCGAGCTCCACTTCCCCTTCATGCTCCAGCCGACGACCACCATCTACGCTCTCGCCTTCGCGGAAGCGGGTAACTGCTGGACGTCGGTCAAAGACTTCGCTCCGTTCAATCTGAAGCGTTCGGCAGGTGTCGGCGCCCGCATCTATCTGTCGATGCTCGGCTTCCTCGGTATCGACTGGGGCTATGGTTTCGACAAGGTCTGGGGACGCAAAGGCGGCTCGCAGCTGCACTTCGTGCTCGGTCAGGAGTTCTGATCCGAACCTTTTCAGTCATAACCTTTTTTAATATAAATTTAAGAATCCGGACCTAAACCGCAGATGGCAGCCGGTGTCTAAACCTTGTGAGGAGCCGGCGACACCGCTCCTCGCGGATTTTCAAGAAAACCAAAACACAAAGATATGAAAAAGATTATTCTCACCCTGATGATAGCCGTTTCGGCCGTTCTGGGCATGTCGGCCCAGAAGTTCGCACTCGTCGACATGGACTATGTGCTCCGCAATGTCCCCGCATACGAGATGGCCAACGAGCAGCTCAATCAGGTTTCCCAGCGTTGGGAAAAAGAAGTCACCCAGATGGCCAAGGAAGCCGAGGAGATGTACAAGAAGTATCAGGCCGAACAGGTTTTCCTGACCGACGATCAGAAGAAGAAGTCGGAAGAAGAGATCGTGGCCAAGGATAAGGAAGTCACTGACCTCCGATATAAATATTTCGGTCCCGAAGGGGAACTCTACAAGAAGAGACAGTCGCTCATGAAGCCTATTCAGGAGGATGTCTACAACGCCGTCAAGGCTGTGGCCGAGGAGAAAGGCTATCAGGTGATATTCGACCGCGCGTCTTCACAGAGCATCGTCTTCGCCTCTCCCCGCATCGACGTCAGCAACGAGGTGCTTGCCAAGCTTGGCTATTCCAAATAATTTAGCTAAATTTGCAAGCTCCCCGGTGAGTGTTTGAATTTAATAGTGTGTACTTTTAAATTCGATCTCCGGACAGATTGATCGCAAGAAATAAATTCAAAAAAATATCATGATTAAGAAAATCCTTTTGGCCGTGGCCCTCATCTTCCCGATGCTCGCTTCGGCTCAGACCCTCAAGGTCGGTCTCGTAGACGTAAACTCCATCATTTCCCTCATGCCCGACACCCAGCAGGCACAGAACAAGCTCGCCGAGGTTTCCAAGCGCTATGAGGACGAGTATGCGAAACTCGGCGAGGAGATGAAACGTCTCTATGACGAGGTTCAGAAAGGCGAGAACGAGCTTCCCGCAATCCGCGAGCGCAAGCTCAACGACCTCCAGGCATTCCAGGCCAAGGTTCAGCAGTTCGAGCAGACCGCCCAGCAGGATCTCGCCAACCAGCAGCAGCAGCTGATGATGCCCATCTACCAGAAAGTTCAGCAGGCAGTGACTGCCTACTCTCAGGAGAACGGCTTCAATTTCGTTCAGGTGAAGGAAGACCAGCTTGTCCTCTATTTCGCTGACCCCGTGGTTGACATCACGAACGGCGTGAAGGCAAAACTCGGTCTCTGATAGCCGACGGCCAAATCTGAATTGTATAAAGCGCGATGACGCGGACCCCGACGCGGGACACCGGCGTCGTCGCGCTTCGTTTATATCCGTCTCTCCCGATATTCACTCTATATCCTGTCTATATCCTGTCCACACCATGTCCCTTTCTGAAAGAGGTCCCATAGGAGTCTTTGACTCCGGCTACGGAGGTCTGACCATTCTCCGCGACTTCCGGCGTCTTCTGCCGGAGTATGACTACATATATCTCGGAGATAACGCCCGCGCCCCCTACGGCAATCGGTCGTTCGAACTGGTATATGAGTTTACAGCCCAAGCCGTGAACCATCTTTTCGAACAGGGGTGTCCGCTCGTGATCCTGGCCTGCAACACAGCGTCGGCCAAAGCCCTGCGCACTATCCAGGTCCAGGACCTGCCCGAGATCGACCCGACACGTCGTGTCTTAGGGGTCATACGTCCTACGATCGAACGTCTGCCCGAACTGACTACGACGGGACATATCGGTGTGCTCGCTACCCCCGGAACCGTCCTCAGCCGCTCATATACGCTGGAGACCGAGAAGCTTTTCCCGGAGATGAAAGTGACTGAGAAAGCGTGTCCGATGTGGGTGCCTCTTGTCGAAAACGGCGAGGCCGATATGCCGGGCGCAGACTATTTTGTCAGGAAATATATTGACGCGATTCTGTTAGAGGATCCGGAGATAGACACACTGATCTTAGGGTGTACCCACTACCCGATGCTCTATCCGAAGATTCGGGCCTACGTTCCCGAAAGGATAAGCGTCGTTCCGCAGGGTAATCTCGTGGCCGAATCGCTGAAGGATTACCTGAAGCGCCATCCGGAAATGGACAGCCGTCTGACCAGAAACGGCACGACCATCTACGAAACAACCGAAGCTACCTTTAAATTCGACACGATATCCTCACTTTTTCTCCAATCACCGGTATCATCCGTCCAAATACCATTGTAACCGATATGCAGAACGAACAGCAGGAACTCCGGGAACTGACCCGGGGACTCACCGCAGACGAAGCCATCGCACGTCTGACCGAATATATCGCCGAACATCCCGAAAGCGACGAGGCGCTGACCATGCGCGGAATGCGTTACTGGGGTCTCTCACGCCGTGCGGACGCCATCAATGACTATCTTGCCGCTATCCGTCTTAATCCCGAGTCACGCGCCGTCCAGGCACTGAAAGCCACCAACGAAATCCTGGACTTCTACAACAAGGACCTCTTTAATCCCTGATATAGTCGGTCTCTTCCATAGCCTACGTATATACTAACGCTGAACAGGTAGACTAACGCTGATATGGCGCGGATATTTCCAATTCCTGATATTGGGAGGCCACCGCAGTCAGAGCGGCTCAACGGGAAGATTTTTCAGCAACGCGACGTGTCCAGAAATCAAGGAAACGCCGGGCTACGATATTCGTATCATTGTGCCTGACCACAAACTCCCGTGAACGTTGTCCTCGCTCGGCGATGAGCTCCGGATGAAGCACAACGTCGGTCAGCGTGGCCTCAAGCGCGTCCGGTTCCAAGGGCGCGTTTATTATGGGGCGATTTTCGTGCTCCCCGATAAAATCATAATATTCAGGTTCACCACCGCTCACCACATTCAGACCATAGGCCATGGCCATCAGGGCCGTGGTCGCCGGCGTATAACTGTATATCTGGTCGAGAACCACGTGTGCGCTTTTCAGAAGCTCGACAAATTCGCCATAAGGACGATTCTCGACTATGACAAGTTCCGCGCGGGCCGGATAACGCTCAACTACCCTCTTGGCCGCAATCTCCAGATAATCCGACCCTTTTTCCAATTTGCGGTTTCTGTCACGCCCCAAAAACAATCTGACCTTCTCGGGTCTGTCAGATAAAGCTACCGGTTCGAAACGCGAAGTATCAATGGGGATTCCTCCATAGCCGGCCTTTTCCTTTCCCAGACGTCTCTCCATTCCGAGGTGATACTCATAAAGCACCGAAACTGCTCCGTCTATCTTGGAGAATACATGATTCTCATAGTCCATAAGCTCCCGATTATGCCATTTCTCCCACTGCGAAGGGTCTTCGAGAAAGAATCTCGAGGGCTTGCCATCCACGAACCATTCGCTGTAACGCAGAGGTGAATCGGGAGCCTCAAGCATATCGAGAAAAGCTATATCATAACTCATGGCTGTGAGAAACACAGATCCGTTGTCTCGGATCAGCCTGTCGAAATAGGGGTACAGGCGGCGTGAACGCAACAGAAGGAAATTCGGATCATGTATCGCGACGATATCATTTCCGCGCATGGCATTCCTTACGGTCGGCATACGCAACTTCGCAGATAACAACATGCCCCCCAGCTTTCCGGGCTGTCGGGATATGTCAATGTCCGGTTCACTATCAGCCCAGGATAGAGCGCCTGACATAAGCGTCACGTTACATCCGAGATTACGCAAGCCTGTAGCCAGCGTTGAGTGACAACGGCTATAATCACCCAACAGTAATATTTTAGGAGGTCTATCCATAAACACGTATTTTCTCAGCAAATATAACAAAAAAGTCAGTCAACGCCAAACACGCTCTTAGACGGGTTCATAACGAAGAAGGGTCTCCGGCTCATTGGAGCGGAGACCCTTCGGACTTGTTGTTTCTATATCTATAAGGCGGTATTTGTATCGCTTACTATTATAGTCATTCTGTGTCGGGGATTACTTGCTGACAGTGGTGGTGGTCACAGGTGCATTGTCAAGGATGCAGACTGCTACACGGTTCCAGCTTTCTTCTTCGAACATGTGGCCGATACCCTGACCTTCTGCCTGGATGCGGTCAGCCTTGATGCCATACTTGTTGATGAGCATGTTCTTGACTGATTCCGCACGCTGGTTGGCGAGACGGATGTTAACGTCTTCGGGACCGTCCTGAGAAGCGTAACCCTTAACGACTACCTTTGCTTCGGGGTGGTTCTTGAGGTAAGAAGCCACAGCTGCTACGTTAGGCTGCTGATCGGCGGGTACATTGTAACGACCGAGGGCGAAGTTCACGTAACGTACGGTCGAGAGGATATCGGTGTTCTGCTTGACTACGACAGGAGCCTGGTTCTGGCAAGCCTCGAGCTGAGCGGCGAGAGCAGCATTGTCGGCAGTGGTGGCTGCGAGAGCTACGCTGGCTGCGTCGAGATCGCCACGAAGTGCATTGACCTGAGCGTTGAGGGCAGCGAGTTCGTCAAGATTGTAGTTGGGTTCAAGATAGGTGAAGCCGTTTCCGAGAAGAACAGATACGCCTGCGGTAAGGTTGAACGTTGCGTTGTGACCGTTATAGGAGGCGGAAGAGTTCTTGGTGTGGGAATCACTCATATCCCAGATTACAGAAGGCTTGATCTGGATAGCCACGTTCTTACAGGGATAGAAGTTGAAGTTGAGGCCCACCTTGGTGTCGAAGCTGTTCCAGTCATGTCCCTCTGACTTCTGATAGTAGAGGTGACCCCAGCCTGCGCCGGCTACAACGTCCATGTCAAAGACACGGTTGGGCTGTGCGCCATAGGGGAGGAAGAGATTCCAGAGGTTTACAGAACCGTAGGCGCCTACATAAGAGCTGTCGAACGCCAGCGAGCTGTGCTGAGAACCTTTCCAGTTGGAAGTATTGATACCCCAGAGGCCTTCAACACCGAGGCCGAATACCGGAGTGAGCTGTTTCTGAACGTGGAGACCTACGAGGCCGCGCATGTTTCCGAAGAACGGGCCCTGCGTAAGAGGAGTTGTTACACCACCTTCGACACCGATTGACCAGTTATCACCGAAGCTGGGTTTCTGAAGAGTGAGCTCCTGAGCACTCATTGAAGCGGCTGTTCCTGCGAGTACAGCGGCAGCGAGAATAATCTTTTTCATAGTGTAACTTTAATTAGATTGTTTATGTTTGTTGTGATTGTATAACACACCAACCCAAAAAAATGTTAGACACTTTTGCAAAAAAAAATCATTTTTGTCTCTTCAGAACCCCGAAAATCGGCTTTTAATGCGGTCTCCGGACGCAAATGTTAAAATCAGTCCAAAGCTTTATTTCCGCTCTTTGTGATAACATTTTCACCTCCACGGGCCTCGGCCGCGAGTCGGTTGGCGACAACGACGGCCTTCGATATGTGGTCACAGATTCTGTCGCTCGCGATGCGAGAGTCGATATGAGCTTTGTGAAGGGCGTCGCGAACATGCTCGTTGACACCCGAAAGAACGATAGCGATACCCTCTTTATGTGAGGAGTCGATCAGGATCTCGAGATTGTGAATACCGGTCGAGTCAATGAAGGGCACCTTACGCATACGGATGATACGGACGAGCGGAGTCTCTTCGAGCGAGTGGCGGACCACCTCGTCGAACTTCGTGGCAGCACCGAAAAAGAATGGACCGTCGATCTCGTAGACACTAACGCCATCTTCAAGGTCGAGAAGCTCGTGGGTTGTCAGGTCGGTGCCGTCGGCGGCATCGAGCTGATGGCCATATACGCGGATCTGCGTGTTTTCTGTCACACGCTTAAGGAAGAGCAGGATCGCCAGAAGCATACCCATCTCGATAGCGATTGTAAGATCGAAGATGACGGTCAGCAGGAAGGTCAGCACAAGCACCGACACGTCTCCCTTGGGGTTCGACATCATACCCTTGATCACACGCCAGCCGCTCATGTTGTAGCTGACCATAATAAGGACAGCTCCGAGACATGCCATCGGCACGAGATTGATAAGCGGCATAGCGAAGAGGAAGATGGCGAGGAGCACAAAGGCATGGACGATGCCGGCCACGGGAGTGCGGCCGCCGTTGGTGATGTTGGTCATCGTGCGGGCGATAGCACCGGTCACGGGGATGCCGCCGAAGATAGGCACGACCATATTGGCCACGCCCTGACCGATAAGCTCGGTGTTGTTGTTGGTATGTCCTCCGGTCACACCGTCGGCCACGGTGGCGCTGAGGAGCGATTCGATAGCGCCCAACATGGCTATAGTGAAGGCCGAGGGAAGAAGCTTGTTGATCGTGGCGATGCTGAGATCAAGACTTTCGGGACGGGGAATCGAGGCATCCATCGAACCGAAGCGGTCACCGATTGTGGTGATACCTTCGACACCGGCGAACACCTTGAGAGCCCACACCGCGAGAGTGATCACCACGATGGCGATCAACGCTCCGGGCAGACGTTTGGAGATCTTGGGGACGAGGATGATCACGAACAGCGACGCCAGGCCGACGAGAAGGGTCGGCAGACTGACGGTGGAAGCATATCGGAAGTAGACGGCCCATTTGTCGAGGAAGTCACCGGGGACGGCCTCGTCTATGCGGAGGCCGAAGAAGTCGGGCATCTGGGTCGAGAAGATGGTCAGGGCGATACCGGCCGTGAAACCGACGACAATCGGATAGGGGATGAACTTGATGACCGTTCCGAGGCGGAAGACACCCATGAGAATCAGAATACAGCCCGCCAGCAATGTGGCGATAGCCAGTCCGGAAAGACCGTAGTTCTGGATTATATTGTATACGATGACGATAAACGCACCGGTCGGACCACCGATCTGGACGGAGTTTCCGCCGAGGGCCGAAACCAAAAATCCGCCGATGATGGCGGTCGTCAGACCTACGGCGGGAGTGACGCCGGATGCGATACCGAAGGCGATCGCCAACGGCAGGGCGACGATTCCGACCACGATACCCGCGATGAGATCCTGTTTGAATTTCGCGGCGTTATAGCTCTTCATTGCTTCGATAAGCGCCGGATGAAAATCTAATTTAGCTTTCATTTCGTTTCTTGATGTTCTCTTCGTTATTTCCTTTGTTTCCGATGTTTCCTCAACATCGGAACCGGAATAAAAAGTATGTTTCCGGGTTAAAACCCGCTTTAAATTTCAACAGATTAGGCTGACGCATCGGAGTTAATCCGGAAGCGTCAGCCTATATTGTGGTACAGAAAGTGGGACTCGAACCCACACGGCCGGTTAGTGGCCAAAGGAGTTTAAGTCCTTCGTGTCTACCATTCCACCATTTCTGCAGCCTTGTTTGAGAGTACAAAATTAATGTTTTTCGACGGATTCCACCCCACAACACCCTGTTTTTTTGGCCTTCCTTACTCTTTTTTATTTCAAAATAACTTTATTTAGATTTTGACTGCAAGCTTTTGGCACCATCAGTTATTAATTTTGCATCGTCGGAAAAAGATACCTGCACTCTTACCTTCCTTTAAGGAAGGGTTTAGGAAGGGTTCTTTAAGGAAGTGTTCCAAAAACTGAACGCTGATTTTCCCGACATCTTCGTTAACCGAAGTTGGCCGAACAACTTCAAACCAACACAGAAAGGGCAATAGCTATGACTCAATTCATCAACCCCGAATATAACCGAAGAAAGGTCTTCATGGCCTTCACCCCGCCGGCGCCTGAGAAACGTACAATCAAACCCGGCGATCGCATTTTCGCGCGACTGACTATGAACACAGGTGAAACCGTAGAGTTCTACACCACCATGGCCAACGGCCTGAGCGAAGTGATCAGCGAGTTGCGCCAGCGCGCTCGCCATCTTCGCGGACTCGGAAAGGTCTGGATCCGCAACACTTCGTGCGGATGGGCAACCGAGCGGCCTCTGCGCCTCTACGGCTCAAGCTGGGCCCCGGCGACTGTCTCCGCCTCCGCCACATACCCCCTCACGTCCGACCCTACTCTGACACGCCGCCGAAACCTCGGGCCCTGGGATACACATTGATCCCCCCGGCTCCATATTAAAGTTGGCCGGAATTAAAGTTGGCCGGACTCTTGGATCTCAGAGCTTCTTTTCGTTGTATGATTCGGCCCAGTAGACCGGGCGCCCCTTCGTCTCGCTGAATATACGTCCAATATATTCGCCTATTATACCTATGGCGACAAGCTGCATGCCTCCCAGGAACAGTATCACGCAAAGCAATGTCGGGAAGCCGGCCACCGGATCGCCCCATACCAAGGTCTTGACGACGATGACGATTATATATATCAGGGCAATCAGCGAAATCAGGAAGCCGATGACGGTCGAGATTCGGAGCGGGGCCGTCGTGAAACATGTGATTCCCTCGATGGCGAGGTTCAGCAGGCTCTTGAAGTTGAAGGAGGATACACCCTCCTCGCGGTCCCCTTGGTCGAACAGAACCTCTTTCTTGTTATAGCCCACCCAGCAGTAGAGTCCTTTGGTATAACGCTGGGTCTCGCGGAGCGCTCGGAGCGCATCGACAGCCCGGCGGTCGAGCAACCGGAAGTCTCCGACATTCTGCAGAATCTCGATGCGCGTGGTTCCCTGAAGAAGATTGTAGAACGCGAGCGACAGGTTCTTGCGCATCCATGACTCCTTCCCGCGCGTGCGGCGGAGACCATAGACATCCTCATATCCCTGTTCCCACCAGTAGACCATCTCCGGTACCGTTTCGACGGGATGCTGAAGATCAGCGTCCATCACGATCACGGCGTCACCGGTCGCGAAGTCGAACCCGGCGAGCATGGCGTTCTCCTTTCCGAAATTGCGGGAGAGATTGACTATATTTACCCGCGGGTCATTCTCGCGCAACTCCCGCGCGACTTTGAGCGTATTGTCGCGACTGCCGTCGTTGACGATTAGAAATTCCCATTCATAGTCGGTCATGTCCGCGCTTTCGCGACCTTCGGCCGCACGTACACGTCCCGTCGCCAGACGATCGAGCGCCTCGATCATCCTGGGGAGATTCAACTCTTCGTTATATGCCGGAATCAGAATGGTTATCTTCTTCATAATGTAGGTTCTTATTGACAAAGGTAGCCATAATTATCGAATTTGCCAATTTAACTTTACTCACAAGCGTCAAATTTATCATCCCGCTATGGCTTATTCAGAAATTTATGCTTAACTTTACTCTGATTATGAACTATCGGGCAGAAGAAACGAAGAAGTCTGAAACGGACTCACCTGAAAAAGAGGTGCGTCTCTCGGTGCTTGTCTGTACTTTCGGTGACGCGGGGATCCGACGAGTCGCAGAGGCAGATTACCCAGTGGTCGACGGAGTGGAATATTGCATCTCATGGCAACTTCCGGAGGGAGAGGCCGTGACTCCTGATGCGCTTCGGCGTCCCGACATAAAAGTCTCGGTCAGTCGGACGCGCGGACTGTCGCGGAACCGTAATCTCTCGCTGGAGATAGCCTCGGGAGAACTGGCGCTCATTTCTGACGATGATGTGCGCTACACTCCGGAATATTTCGACAACCTGTTCAAGGCATTCGGTCAATATCCCGAAGCCGATCTAATCACCTTTAAATACGAGTCGAAGGATTATCCGAAAACCTTTCCCGATTTCAGTTTCGATCTCCGACATTCTCCCAAGGGTTACTTCACGACCTCGTTTGAAATCGCGTTCCGAACAAAGAGTGTCGCAGGAAGACTGAAATTCGATGAAAATTTCGGAATTGGTGCCCGCTGGCCGTCGGGCGAGGAGGATATATTCGTTCACGACGCGAAGAGGCATGGATTATGTCTGCGGTTCGTCCCATTGCCGGTAGCACGACATGACGGCTCCACAACCTCCGACCGGGAAGCGGCTAAAGGTCGTTATGTCGAGACTAAAGGGGCTGTCTTCCGTATTCTTTTTCCATTCACCTGGCCGCTCCGTATGCTCACCCATCTTCCTCGCCGCCACCGTGATATGAGCGCTGGCACTTTCGTTAAGTCATGGATCCGCGGCGCGCTCACCTCAAAACGAGCGAAATGACTACGGCCCCGATATCCATAGTCATACCCGTCTTCAACAGGGCGCACCTGATCGGCAGGACTCTCGACAGCATCGTCGCCCAGACGATACCGCCGGAGCGGGTAATCATCGTCGACAACAACTCGACGGATGATCTCACGGCAGTAATCGACGATTACAAGAGACGCCAACTCCCTTTCGAGCTGGATTTACTGACGGAGGAGAAACAGGGCGCGTCCGCTGCCCGCAACCGCGGTCTTCGGGCTGTGTCGACTCCATATCTCCTCTTCTTCGACTCGGACGACGTCATGCGTTCTGACCATATCGAAACGGTGTGGAGCGCCTTCACCCGAGAACCGGATGCCGATCTGGTCTGTTTCAGAAGGCTTGTCAGGCTTCCATCGGGCGGAGAACGCCTCTCTCACCTCCCCGGCGCGGACGCCGTCTCAACCCATCTGATCCATTCCTGCTTCGCGACGCAGGCGGTGGCGATGTCTCTTGACCTGGCGCGTCGTTCAGGCTTGTGGGACGAGTCTCTGACCGGATGGGACGATCTCGAATATGGGCTCCGGCTGGCCCTGAATAGCCTCCACATGGTCGTCCGCGACAAGGTGCTGGTAGATGTTTATTATACAGAAGGGTCTCTTACAGGAGATAATTATATGGAGAAGAGGGGAGTTTGGGAAAACGCTCTCGACTGTGTCGAGAGCGACCTCATGAGGTCGGCCCACAGATGGAAGGACCAGTGGTTGCGCTGGGTGATCTACCGCCGTGTCATACTCGCCGCTCATTATGCGCGCGAAGCCAATCCCGCCTCCTCCGACGCCGGCCGCTTCCCCGAAGAGAGCGTCCGCTCTCTTCCGCCTCTTCACCGTGCGGTTCTCCGGACAGTCTACGCCTGGACGCGCAGGGGTCTCAGAGGCGCACATCTTTTTTACGCAGCAATAAACCGATAAATGGCAAATCAGCAGGATATCACAATCATAATTCCGGTTTACAACCGTGCCGGTCTCGTCACACGCGCTCTTGACAGCGTCGTGGAACAGACCTGTCCTCCGAAACGGGTTATAGTCGTCGACAACAATTCTTCCGACAACACTTTCGAGGTTCTGTGCGAGTATCAGAAACGGACCTTGCCTTTCGAGTTGCTCGTGCTTCAGGAAATGAAACCGGGGGCCGCAGCGGCGCGCAACCGCGGGATCGCGGAGATCGAGACCTCCTATGCGATGTTTTTCGATTCTGACGACACCATTCCCCGTGACCATGTCGAGCGCACGATGGAACAGTTTGCCCTCCCATCCAAACCGGACCTCGTTTCCTGGAGGGGTCGGTACATAGCGAAAAACGGGAATGCCATCACCACCCTCCTGCCACACGGCGGAGACACGATGACCTCACACCTTGTCCACACCTGTTTCTCGACTTCACTTATGGCCATGAAGACCGATCTGATCCGCCGGGCCGGAGGGTGGGACGAGACACTGCCCGTCTGGGACGATTATGAGTGGAGCACCCGACTCCTTCTCGCCGCTCCCGTCATCGAGAGCGAAGATCGGATAGGGGGTGATTTCTATATGCAGGAGGAATCCCTGACCGGTACCGATTTCAGCTCGAAGGCAGGGAAATGGGAACTGGCGATAGACGCCATAGAACGCAACATCTCCGCATCCTCCAGTCCCGAAAAAGCAAAATGGATGCGCTGGATGATTTACCGCCGTGTGATTCTCTGTGCGCTCTACGCACGCGAAAGCGGTCCAGCCCTCCCCTCTTCACGCTTCCCGGCCCACAGAGTGCGCCTGCTCCCGCCGACCCACAGGGCAATGCTCCGCTTCATCTACGAATACACCCGCCGGGGAGGCCGCGGAGCCTACCACTTCTACCGCCTCGTCAACGGCTGGTAACCGGTCTTTCAGTCTGCCATATACGGAATTGCTTCCACATACGGGCGCTCGTTCACGTAGAGGCCGAGGCGGACATGTTTGAGAGTGTCGATCGTTATGTCATTGCTTGGGGAGACAAAATCGAGTTCACGGTCTGATATGGGTAGGGTAAGGGGAGTGTTGGGTATACCGATTCGGCGCTTCAACAGGAAGCGGGCAGGCGATGTCTCACTGCGCACAAAGAGCCAGGAGCGCTCGGACAGTGGAATGACGGCGTTGAAATCCGAGTCTTTAGCCAAACCTTCAGCCAGCCCTCTCGCCTCTTCGGGAAGGAGTTTTATGGCCGGGGCGCCGGGGTCTTCCGATTTTCTCTGGTAGGTGATGAAGAACGATGCGAAGCGGTCTTCCCTCCAATCGGTTTCCAAAATGGATACCGGGACATACACACGTCCGTCTGAGGATTTCCGATACAGCACATCGTACATTTCGTACCTTGTGTTTGTCTCGCGCGCCTTTTCAAGACGGGCGACTCCACAGAGGCCTCCACCCACGAGCAGAATTATCAGTCCCCCAAAATGCGGTCTCCCTGTCCGGCCAAGCAGATTGAGAAACAAGATCACGACCAGCGGAACGGCCGCGACCACGCGGTTGCCACTCGAAAAGCCGGTCAGCAGCCCGAACACATAACTTCCGCAGACAATTCCGCACAGCATCAAGATGACGGCGTGCTCCTTCACGTCCCGGAACATTTCCGATACTCTCTTCCGGCCAAACAGCAGACACGCGATCAGTCCACCCGCGACAAGCGGATAAAACGCAAAGGTGAAGTGGCGGATATAGTCTACCGGTTTGAAGCCCTCGTTGATTTCTCCGGAGAGACGAACCATATTTCCGGGGGCCAGACAGAGCAACAGCGCCCCGGCTGAGAAAGCGATGAAGCCTACCCATTGATTTCCTGTAAACCGACCTTTTCTATCTAAGAACAACACTACCAGTCCCACACCGATAGGAACTGAGAAAGCTTCGTTCCATTGGCCGGCACAGAAGGCAAGAACGGTCCATACTACTACTCTCACAACTGAGCCATATCCACTTTTCGCGTTGCCTCGGGCCAGGAACAGATAGATAAACGAGAGCTCAACGACATATCCCCACATATAGTTTACCTGCATCGGGGGTGAAAATGCAAGCCGCGGCACGGATATGAGCAACGTCGCCATTCCTATCCAGACTCCTTGGCCGAATATCTTTGTCTTGCGCGCGCAGAGCCACGCGAGAAATCCATAGACCGCTCCGTTGGCGACAGCCCATACCCACTGAGGCAACAGCCCGCAGAATATCTGAACAATGAAGTGGCAGACAAAACGCCCGTTGACGCTATGCCAATGATGAACCTGCGAGACCCAGACATCCGCAAGCGAACGGACCGGGACCATCGAGCATTCGTTCAGTTTGTCCGAGACCAAAAAGCGATAGCCTATCGCATCAGTCGCAAAGTATTCTTCAAATGCCGCCAACCCTCCGAAAAGTGCGAACACACAGATTCCGATCAGTCCGACCACATCAAACCGGGCCACGTCATTCCATCGTAATCTCGAAATCTGCATGGGGTATATATTCTTGGGAGTAAAAGGCGGCGATCCACGTGTCGGTCGAATCGACGTATATATCGAATTGATCTTTATCGGCTACAAAGTGCAATTCACGGTCCGGAATCACCTTTAGGTTCAGCACCCCCGGGAAGAGATTCTTATGAACCACGAATTTTGCCGGGTTCTCCTTTGACTGAACCAGCAGGTATAGGTTTCTGCCGACTTTCCGACAAAGATTTCCTTCGAAATCTCTCGGGACATCTCTTAGCGATTCGGGAAGAACCTTGAAGGGATGAATCGTGCCGCGCGAGGAGTCTCCGGAGGCCTTCACATACGGTCTGAGTATATCTTCTTCGAGGAGATCGCAGAATCTCGATTCCACCTGATAGATTTTGTCAGGCATCCAGATCGTATCGGGACGTTCGGCAAAGAAGACCGTTTCCACATACTCATATTTTGAGGTCAGTCCGAAGGTGTAGCGCCACCGCACCCATGTGAGCCAAACCGCCATGCAGATGAAGAATCCCATCAGCACCCAACCGAGTCCATGACGCGGGGTAATTCTGATTACCAATATTATGATTGCGATCGATCCGATAGTAAACGCTCGGGTACCATAGCCGTCAAGCGTAACTACGGCAAGAATCAGGTTGCCGATAAGTACCCAGAGCCAGAAACGGTTCGCACTGCCGCGCCCTGAAAACACCTCCTTAAGTCTCTTTCTGTACCTGACTATAATGTAGAAAAATAGAAGCGGAAGTATCACGCTCAGAAAGACATCATAGCGAGAAGGTACAAACAATTTGTTCTCAATCACATGATCGACGCGATGAAACGTTCCGGGTGAAATAAATGTAGTCAGACCTGCCACACAGAAACATATCCCTGCGACCCAATCAAAACGGCTCAGCTTGCCCTTCATCTCAATCAGATAGACGATCAGGGCGAGTCCGACCGGGAGAGCGAAACATTCATGGGCCTGGCCGGCTATCAGCGAAAAAAGGGCGACAAGCACAAGACGCGGGCCGCGGACGGCAGGATGGCGCAGGAACATCATCAGCCATGCGACCACTATTGTCCCCATCCAGATATAGTTGATATAGAAAGCTGGATCGGTAAGGTTGTCGAAGGCGAGCCAACCCATGAATGTCACCGACCACACCCCCCGGATGGAACCGACCTTCACGCCGCTGAGTCCGCATACCATCCATAGAAGGGAGGCGAGTATCAGGCCGTTCGAGATGGCGAACAGCCAATGGGGCATAAAACTCGCAACTGCACTGACGATCACATGACAGATGAACCGCCCGTTCTGCGAAAGATAATGGTCAGTCATTGACCTCCATATATCTCCGGCTGTGCGAATAGGTTCCCAGGTAAACTCCCTTGTTGCGTCATCGTAGATGAACTGGTACATGACCGCGTCGCCGGTCCAGTAGAGGACGGCACTGAACAAAACCACAAAACCCACCAGCAACGCCGGTGGGGTCAGTGATATAAGTCGTCTTGTGACGGTAGTCATGTTATCTTCGGTAGCTATGCGCTATTTCTTGCGTCGACGCACCGATTTGGTGGCTCCCGAATTTGCACCGTCAGATTTAGGAGCCGGAGCTTTCTTGACTTTGGTGGTAGCGCGTTTCTTGGTCGTTGTCTTGCGCTTTGCAGAGCGGGTTGACTTCACGGGAGCGCTCTCGACAACAGTCGACTCGGGAATCGAGTCACCGACGGTCTCGCCGTTCTTGGCCGCCTCCTCTTTCTCTTTCTGGGCGAGATATTCCTCGCGCGTCGGCACCCAGAGATTCTTACCGAATTCGCGGAGCGAGCGGTCGATGCTGTCCTGGGCACGTTTGCGGTCATCCTCGTCACCATAAAGCTGGTTCATCGAGAGGTTGCGCAGATTGCGGGTCTTGTAGATATCTCCGTCATACATTCCGAGGACGAAATAGTCGTCAAGGCTGTATTGCGGAAGATTATTGTTGTCCGAAAGGAAGACATACTGCTGGGCAAGGAAGGGACGGAGCTGGTCGAACTTCACCCAGAACATCGGGTAGCGGACGTCGCCACCGAAATCGCTCGAACGGGTGAGCACGGGACAGATGGCCTCCACACGGGTCTTCATCTGGTTTGAGCGACGGTCGAATTCCCATTTCTCCAGTATGTAGTAGGTCATCACCTGACCGGTCGGGACATCCGCCTCCTCTATCACGTAGCGGCGATTCTTCTCGGTACTTCCGGGTGCTTCAGTGGCGTAGATCCCGAAACGATCGAGCATCTCGCCGACATTTACCTTATACTGGTCGGTGAAGATCTCGCGGCCGTCAAGATACTCGTATGCCGGGATACGACCGTCGAGAACCATTCCGAGAATTATACGGAAGAGGTTCTGCTGGCCGTCGATCACATCCTCAGGATAATAGAGAGGCTGGTTTGCATCTTTGTTGAGGTCGATCTCGCGGTATATCTGACGCATGTAGGCCAGATCGGCGTCATGCGGTTCTTTCGTCTCGTAGAATCCCTGCATCCTCTGGGTCACCTGAGGACCTTCGGCCTCGGTCTTTTTCCGCGACTCGCGCTCTGACCGACGGCGCACACCTGACCCGGATTCGACCTGAGCCATGGCACCGACAGCGACCATCGCAACGACGGCCATCGGAATAAAACTGCGAAATATCTTCATCTTCAATCAGTTGTTTAGAGTTAGTTGAGCATCACCTGCATCGGGGAAATGTCGCGGGTGATTCCGTCGGGACCTTTTGCCTTCACGTTGGAGATGAAGAACATCGCCCCGGGTTTGAGCCGCTTGAACTGCTCGCGCTGACGCGCGGAGAAGCGGGAGCCGTCTGAGTTCTCGGGCATTGCGTTGCCCATCGAGTCATAAGAGATCGTCGAGAACGACACGACGGAGTATGAGACGTTGAGTATATCGTCATCGATCGCCGCCCCGAGTCCGTCGGCTGCCATCAGAGCAGCCTTCGAGATGCGTTTGGGCGATCCTTTGTAGTGTATTGTATTGCCCTGCGCGTCCTTCATAGGGATGTAGGGCGAGGGATCGGGCAGTTTGCGCACGCGGAACTTCATGGAGCCCACCGTCTGGGCGCGGCCGTCAAGGGTGGCGGTCACCGTGATTTCAGATTCCGAACCCGGCTTGCCGGGAAGCGCGGACCAGACATCGCCGTTGCGGGTCAGTGTGCCGTTGGTCATTGTGGCGGTTATGGCGTTCATCGGAACTCCGGGAACCGAGATAGATATCGGGTTGGCGATTCCGGCATAGAGAACGTTCATCATCGTCGGGGAGATCGTCGCCATGGGCTCGATCACCGTGTACTGTCCTTTGAAGGGACGGCGGTCAAGGGTCCCGTCGCCGCGCGCTACCTCGATATAACCTGAATACTCGTGGTTGCCGACACTTCCGGCGACAAACTCATACAGACCGTTGGGCGAGGAGAGTTTGGAGCCGTTGACGTAGATCGAAGGGCGCTGGGTCGTATCGATGGCCGCCAGGACTATGTTGGCCGAATATTTTCCGCCACGCATGATCATGTTCGAGTTCGGGATCACATAGGCGTTCAGCTCGTTCACACGCACGTCGCCGATGTCTACGTTGGTGATAAGGCTCGAAAGGGCCTCCGACTCAGCCGAACGGATGTCGTTCTGCAGTTTGGTCAGCATGGTGACCGCGGCCACAGCCGGCATATTGTCGAACATCTTCGTCTCCCAGGCCATCGGGCCGACGGTTCCTTTCGGAGCCGTGACTTCGGTCGAGAGCATCTCGTTGATCACTCCGCGACGGGTCGTGTCGGTGACGATTGAGGTTACATACTTCCTATATGAGTCGACAGCCAGACGCAGTGCACGTCCGCGTTCGGTCGAGGGATTAAGCATCACGACCGAGGCGGCTTCGAGGTCGTCAAGGTTCTTGATGTCGGTATAGTCGCCGTTCTTGCCGTCTGCAGCGCGTGCGATCTCGGTCTTGAGAGAGTCGATCATCGCGTAGAGCGACGCGGAACGTTCGTGGAGCTGCTCACCCTTCTTGAACCAGGGACCGACCTTGGCCGGATTCTGGCGATTCAGGTCGGCAAGGTACTGGAACTGCAGCTCGTTCTTTGCAGTCATGTTGCGGTTTGTCCGCTGAAGCGAGTCGTGAACCTGCGAGAAGCCGTTCAGGACGTCGCTCGAGACATTGAGCGCAAGCATGGCGGTCAGCACGATGTACATGAGGTTGATCATGCGCTGACGCGGTGACATTCTGGCTACGTTGTTTCCTCCTGCCATGAGTTTATTCCTTTATCTTGACTTTTTGACGGGTTACGTTCACTCCTCGGTGCGGCTGAACGGATTCTGGGGCTCCGCCGGAGCCTGTCCGGGCTGGGCGCCACCCATCATCGGGTTGTACATATTGATGGTCATCGCGGTGATCATCTTCTCGTAGACAGCGTTGAGCTGCTTCATATAGCGTGCCATCTTCTCGGTCTCTTCGCAATAGCGTGAGCTTTCAGCCGCGGATTTCTCGTACATGTCGCGGATATCCTTCAGGCCGCGGTTGACGCGGTCGATGCTTTCAAGCTGCGACGAGATGCTCTTGAGCTGAATTTCGTAGATTGTGTTCAGACCCGCGATGTTGCGGTTGAGATCTTCGAGACGGTCCACATATCCTGCGGAAGAGGATGTGATGGTTTCCGAGTTTTCAGTGATGGCGCGATATGAGTCGAGAAGAACGGCACTCACCTGGTTGAGAGCTGTGGTCGTGTCGCGCAGACTTGTCATCTGCTCGGCTATTCCACTCATGCTCTCGACATACGAACGGGTCACGTCAGCCAGATCAGCCATCTGCGAAATCTGTTCGGAAGCAGCGGCGAGTTTGCTGATGCTCTCGCGGAGCGAACCGGTTTCCTCTTCGGTGAGGCCGAGACCGGCGGTCTCGGTGATTACCTCCGGAACCTGCGCTCCGGCATACCCGGCCACGCCGCCGGAGTAAGCCCCCTCCTCGCCGTCGTAGTATTCACCGGAATTTCCGGTAGCCTGAACCGGACGACCGTTGACGATCACCGTACCCCCGGCGCCGGCGCCCGTCATATCGGGACGGTCTTCGGGGTTATGGGAGTCGAGAACCGGGAACACCTCTTCCCAGGCATATTCTTTCGGCGGGCGGTCAAAGGCTGTCAGTATGAACATCGCGATCTCGGTACCCATACCGATACAGAGAAGTGTCGCGCCGCCGGGGAGGTGCAGGATCTTGAAGAGCGCACCCCAGATCACGATCGCGGCGCCGATCGAATAGGCGAAGTTGAAGAAACGCTGGCCCTTCTGTCCGTGAAGGAAGCGTTCGATGCCGTTGGCATATTTTCTTATCTTGACCATAACGGTTTATTTCTTACGTTTTTGAGTACCCTTCGCGAAACCTATCTGCGATCTCACACAGCGGAATCCGATATAGGAGCGTTGTTCGTTCTGATATTCCCACATACGAAGGTCGCTTCTCAGGTTGTGGGCGACGTCTTTCCACGAGCCGCCGCGCACGATCTTGCGCTTCATCTTGTAGGGATCCTCGATCGCGGCGTCGTAACGGTATTCGGGATTGAGGTCCGAAGTCAGTTTGCCGACGCTTTCGGTATATGCCGTCGAGGTCCATTCCGATACGTTACCCGCCATGTCATACAGACCGAAGTCATTGGGTTTGAACGTTCCGACAGGCGATGTGATCACATGGCCGTCGCGCACGAAGTCACCCTCCATAGGTTTGAAGTTGGCGTAGAAACATCCGCGTTCATCCATCGGGAGAATCTCTTCCCAGGGATAGGAGCTCTCGGAGTTACCGGCGCGGGCGGCATATTCCCATTCAGCCTCGGTCGGCAGACGGTAGGGCTCCACATAGACACCCTCGCGGCCGAGCGAGCGACGTAGATAGTCGGTACGCCAGTTTGCGAACGCATTGGCCTGCTCCCAGCTCACACCCACAACGGGATAGTCGTTATATCCGGCGTGAGAGAAGTACATACGGGTATAGGGCTCGTTGTACGCGTTCTCGAAGTCGTTGATCCACGCCGTGGTGTCGGGATAGACGTTAACTATATAGGTGTTGAGGAAGTCATAGTCTCCGGTCAGCGGACGCGAGACGGTCTCGCGCACGATCACACCCTCGTCTGTCAGATAGGCCGTATCCTTGGAGATGATCGGCAGATCGGTGTTGACAGGAAGATCCGTGTTATACTCGCGGCGGGTGGCGTCAAGACGGTTCTTGCGCTTTGCTGCCTCGGTATGATTGAAGATCTCGTAACGATAGTTGAGCTGGGTCGGGTCGAGTTCACGGCGGCCGGTGATCGGGTTGGTGCGGTAAACACTCTCGATCGCGCGGAGTTCATCCTCGTTGGGATTGCGCCAGGGAATCGCCTTGCTCCAGTTCAGATAGGGCTTGATCGGGTTGCCCTCCTTATCCTCCTCAATCTTGAAGGCCTCGTTGCCGCCGAAGGCGGGATCGGCGAGACGCTCGCGGATAATCGAGTCACGGACCCAGAAGACAAACTGCTTGTATTTCGAATTGGTCACCTCCGTCTGGTCCATCCAGAAGGCATCGACCGACACACCGCGCGGATCTGCCTTGACACCCCACACGGAGTCATCTTTCGCGGGACCCATAGCGTAGGCGCCACGATCCACGAGGACCATACCGTAAGGAGTGGGTTCGGCCATCGCCGAACCGCCGACACCGGTCACTTCGCCCCCGGCGCCACCGCCACGGGCGGCCATACAGGACGTCAGGGCCGTCAGTCCCACGAGGGTCGAACCCAGTGCGAGAATCAGGCTGCGCGCTCTTCCGGAGCGACGAGTTGTTGAGGTTAAGTGATGCTTTGTCATTTTGTTCGGTTGGTTTTTCTACATCAGTCGGATTGAACGGTGTGCGTTCCGGTTCTTCTTGGAAAAGTCCAGTTTCAGAGAGTAGCCTGCGATAATCTCGTGGCTGCCCGAGCTGGCCCGGTTTATCTTTGAGAGAGGATAGTCGAAGGCGTACCCCAGAAAAAAGTTTTTGAATTCGGCGCCTATCATGACCGAAACCGCCTCGTTCAACCGATAGCCTATGCCGGCACTCAGAAAACGGTTGTATGTGGCACGCATAGTCACTTCCGGCACCACCATACGGAAATCTGTCTTTACGAGGACCGACGGCTGTAATGTAAATAACGTGTTTTTTAACGGGATATTGCCGGAAGCCGTGAAATAGATCATTCTTCCGAGCATCGTTTCGAAATCATGGGTATCCGCGGTCTCGGTTCCTTCCTGATTGAGCTCTACGGTAGGCTCAAGCAGATGGAGGCCGGAGAGTCCGACGGAGAAGTATTTATGGGTGTAGCTCAGGCCGGCCGAAAGATCGAAGGCGTTGCCTGTCAGATCACTGTTAGGCAATGCCGGATCGTCGGGCTGGTGATATTCATCCCCCTCGGGGATATAGATCTCGGAACCTTTGAACTTGGAGTTGTAGTATCCTCCTTCGACTCCGATCGAAAGCTGCCCTTTGAAAATCTTGAATTTGTAGCTGGCCTGAATGTTGACCTGAAGGTTCTGGAAGAGGCCGAGTTTCTCGGAAACGAAGTTGGCACCGACACCGATGCGTTTGCCCGCTATCTGAAAGGGACAGTCCGCGACGGCGAGGAAACTCTGGGGGGCGTTCTTGATGCCGACCCACTGCAGTTTGGCACCTCCGCGGATTCTGAGGAAATCAGTGGCGCCGGTTTCTGCGGGATTATATAGGGTGGGAACCGCCCAGTATTGAGTAAGCTGAGGATCTGACTGCGCACGGACCGCCGACACCCCCGAGACCAGAAGGCACAGGAGCAGCAGGAGACGTGTCGGAATCAGGCTCCGGACCGTTATCCAAACCGGCATTTCTAATTTTATGGTCATGAATTCAGGTCAGTTACTCGAAATAAAAATTGATCACCACCATGTTCGATTTAGCTTTCTTCAGCGACTGCGTGATCGCCATTGCCGAGGGATTGTCGTCAAGGTCCGGACGGTCGTGGCGAAGGATGTCGGTCAGTCCGAAACAGAACTTGATTTCCGGTATGAGCTTGAAGAAAGGTAGGTAGAAGTCACACCCAAGTCCGAGCGTCAGGTAGACATCGGTCGTGTTGAACTGCAGGAAGTCACTTCGCTTTTTGCTGACATCGAATGTGGCCATCGCTCCGACTGTCACATACGGCCGAGACTGAATATACCGCAATCCCGAAATCTTGAGATCCAGAGGAACGACCACATAGGAACTCTTGACATCCTGTTTCTCAAGGCGTCCGGTCGGGAGATCCAGCATGTGGACTGTCTTCGAGCCGAAATACATTCCGGGGGTGAGGCGGAGATTGAGGTAGTTGGAGAGTCTCAGGTCTCCGAGCACATTCACGCAGAATCCGGGTGAGAAGTTCGGAACCTCGACCTGCCATTCCGACCCTTCTTCACTGTGAAAGCCCGAATGGGTGAACGACAGATCCTGAAATTGCATACCCACCGAGAAACCGAGATGGAACCTCTTCAGGTCCGCATAAGGTCTGTTCAGCACCGGATCTCCCCACTTCGCCGAAGCGACGTTGGCGCCGGCGACAGCCATGAGCACGACGAGCAACACACGCATGAAGCGCGGACGCATACGCCTGTTCAGGCCGGATATCAGGTTTTGAATATTATGGAGGGCTTTGTTCATCGATTTTTAAACGGCGATTCGCGGCCGTTTATTGCAATTGACTGCAATTCGTTGGCCATGGCGTTGTCTATTTTAAGTGTATTTTGTAAATTTGTCAGTTCAAGTCACTCGTATGCGAGAGACTCAGTGTTTTTCTCTTAAAACCGATTTTTCCATGAAGTGGGAACAGCTCATATCCGACAAGCGCCTCGGCCTCGAGGAGTTTCATGATCCGCGGACTCATTCGCGCAGCGATTTCCAGCGCGACTATGACNGAATGATCTTCTCCTCNCCTTTCCGCCGNCTGCAGAACAAGACCCAGGTGTTTCCCCTCCCGGGCAGTATCTTCGTCCACAATCGNCTCACCCACAGTCTGGAGGTGTCGTCAGTAGGACGGTCAATGGCCAACGAGGTGACCGATCTCCTTCTGGCACGCCATACAGAACCTGAGATACGTGAGAAGCTGCGCAACATCGGAGACATTGTAGCCGCGGCGTGTCTCTGTCACGATCTCGGAAATCCCCCTTTCGGCCACTCGGGAGAGAAGACAATCTCGTCGTTTTTCACCGAAGGTCCGGGGCTTGAGNTCCGCTCTGAGCTGACTCCGCAGCAGTGGAACGACTTCACCCATTTCGAGGGTAACGCCAATTCTTTCCGACTGCTTACCCATAAGTTCGCCGGTCGACGGGACGGTGGCTTCGCCATGACCTACTCCACTCTGGCGGCTGTCGTCAAATATCCTCATTCTTCGCTTCAGGCCAACAAGAACGGGAAGTTCGGNTTCTTTGCCTCNGAGGAGGAGACATATATGAAGGTCGCGGCCGAGCTGGGCATTCCGTTGATAGAGGAGACAGGACGCTATGCGCGCCATCCGCTCGTCTATCTCATGGAGGCCGCTGACGATATCTGCTACCAGATCATGGATATGGAGGATGCCCACAANCTGAAGATCGTATCTACTGCTGAGGTCAAGGAACTTTTCTTCGCTTTCTTCGGAGAGGAGGAGCACGGAAGACTTCAGAGACACATAGACCGTCTNGCGGATCCCAACGAACAGATCGCATATCTGCGCTCCAACGTAATCGGAGCATTGGTGACGGCCTGTGCCCNTGAGTTTGTGGACAATGAGGAGGCAATTCTCGCCGGTTCGTATGAAGGGACCCTTATNGGCAACCTCAAGGGCAATCNCCGGAAGGGATATACCGATTGTTCGGCTGCGGCCTATGACCGGATCTACAATGCGCCGGAAGTGGGCGACATCGAGATCGCCGGCAACCGNATCATCACCTACCTGCTGAGACATCTGACCGAGGCTGTCCTTCATCCGGAACGCAATTACTCGAAACTTCTGCTGGGACAGATGCCTCAGCAGTATGAGACCTCTGCGCCTACTCTTTACGAGCGCGTGCAGTCAGTTCTCGATCATATCTCGGGCATGACAGACGTCTACGCGCTCAATCTCTANCGNAAACTGAACGGCCATACCCTTCCGGCCGTTTAATATAAAAACCNTNTCTCCGTCCTATCAGCCTGNGGGCCTCGANAACTGNGACACTCTCTNATTCATAGATCAAAGNGAACAGATTNTCCATTACAGCNNCACGCTGGAANATANTNATACCTNTTTATTTCATNTTCNTTCTGGCCGGNGTNNTNCNGTCGGAGGCCCGNGNGTATTCGCCCGATGACCTCCGGGAGCCGAACCTTATGGCCGGACAATACATTGCGGATCCGGAGAATCTGCTGTCTCCTCAGACCCGAAACGCGNTCAACCGCCAGNTGGCCGCCGTGCGNGAGCAGACAACAGCAGAGGTGGGTGTGGCCATTGTGCCGGATCTNGGCGATATGGAGGTCGAGGATTTCTCCAACCGGCTTTACGACCGATGGAAAATCGGCAAGAAGGATAAGAGCAACGGTGTGNTGCTTATTATCTCGCCCGGGTCGAGACAGGCACGTATCCAGACCGGCTACGGCACCGAAGGAGTGATAACCGATGCGGACGCGGATCTCATAATGAGACATCAGATCATACCGGCNATGCGTCANGGTGATCTTGACGGCGCGGTCGAAGGNGCTGTTTCGGACATATCCCGGATGCTGACNGANCCCAAGTATGCGGATGAACTGCGTTCGNCCCAAAATGGCTACGGATCCGGAGAGTTATTGAGCGAGACTGATAAACAGGCAATCAAAAGCACACTGTCATGGCTCGCAACNATCCTCTTCTTCGNCGGCGCGGTCGTGCTTGTCTATATGTGGAAAGGTAATCGGAAGAAACCGCGTCAGCAGAAGGTTATCGCCTACCGGAATATGTTGTGGATCCTCCTTGCTCTGGGCGTTGTGAGTTTCGGAGCNGGACTGGTGTGGGCCTTGATCGCATGGCTCCTGCTGCGTAAGGCACGNCGCACGGGCGACCCGTGTCCCAATTGCGGCAACAAGAAGAGGAAACTTCTTTCCGGANTTGAGGCCNCCCAATATCTNACTCCGTCCCAAATGACAGAAACCCGNCTCCACAGCCGNAACCACGANGTCTGGAAGTGCGATCAGTGCGGTCTTACCACCGTCGACACTTTCGACAATNCCTCGTCCANATACTCTGTCTGCGACCGATGCGGAACGAAGGCGATGCACCTTGTCGGGACCGCTACNCTTCAAAGGCCATCCGCAATCCGCAATGGTCTGGGCGAACGTATCTATCGTTGCGAGCATTGCGGCCATGAACGTCGCGANCGCTATACAATTCCAAGTACCGGCCCGGCTATCGCAGCAGGGGCGGCCGCGCTGGGTGCCGCTTCACGCCGACGCGGTGGTGGCGGCTNCGGCGGAGGCGGAGGTTTCGGTGGCTTCGGNGGNGGCTTNTCCGGTGGNGGCGGNGCGTCGGGNCGCTGGTGAGTCCGGCACCANATAACCGNAAGTTCCGACGCCATCTAACCGGAAGAGTCGTGCCCGCAATAAACCAATCCGGTCCCGGAACGTTTATCTGAGAAAGATAAGACACAACACAAATGAAGAAACTCATGCCATTGGCGGTTGTGGCCGCTCTGGGCGGTATCGTAGCCGCCTGCAATAATACCGGAGACGGCTCGACCAAGCTTCAGCTCTCCACATATCAATACGACACTCTCGTCTATGACCGTCAGGCCGACTCCATCACCATTCCGGGCGCTCAGTACTGGAAGATGCAGGGCCGCGGTGTGCTCCCTGTTAAGATCGGCGGTGTGTCGGTTCCTACGTTGCGCGATTCTCTGATGAGTCTGGCCAATATCCAGTTCAATGCCGGCGATGCTGTGCCTGTCGTGGATTCGGTCAACCGNATTCTCCCCTATCGCAATCTCCCTGACTCCCTGCGCGATCTGCCGACGTCATATCTTTCCAACAGATTGTCAGTCTATCTTATCACCCCGACGGTCGCCGTATGGGAAAACTACAATGAGAATTATGTTGTGGGAGCGGCTCATGGCATGTATTCCACGACCTATGTGAATTATTCTATCACTGACAACAAGATCCTTTCTCTTAATGATTTCTTCAAGCCGGGTTATGAGAAGGAACTGCTCAAGTTGATTAAGGAGAAGCTGGCCGAGCGTCAGGATGTTTCTACAGATGATTCGCTGTCCGTTCCCCGGAATTTCTGCGTGACCACCGACGGTCTCACACTCGTCTACGGTCTTTATGAAGTTGCTCCCTATTCGTCAGGAGAGATTCGCGTTGATTTCGCTTCTTACGAGCTCTCAGATCTTCTCTCTCCAGCCGGTGAGGCACTTCTCGACGCGCAGTAACCAATTTCGCAGCAGACCCCTGCAATTTCGCTACAATTTCAATGAATAGCGCGGATAAGCCACGCCGCGACCTCCCAACTCCGTCTTCTGAAGAATCAGTCCAGGGTTGAGTACCCGTCCGCCATCTTCGTTCGATGTTCCGAAGTCGAACCAGCGTGCTTCGGGATATGAAGTCGCGAGATGATCGAAGAGCCATGGCAGCGAACCGTTGGATCGGCCTGAAGAGGTCGTGGCGATATATTGCGTATGGGCTACCATGCCCGTATTGAATATGCAGACTCCTGCGCACCACTCNCCACCTTCCTCTTCNACCACCCAAAGATCAATATTGCCGGGCAGTGCTTCCATCAATCTGTTCAGTTCCGCACCNGTGTGCACGGCCGTAGCGTCGTGACGCTCCGCGAGACAAGAATTGACGAGAGTGATGAAGCGCTCGGCNTCACCGGTGCGCTTGATCGTGAGTGTCCCCTCTTTCANTGCTTTCTTCAGATTCCGTTTCTGNCGTTTTTCAAGAGCGGGTCTCTCAGATNTGGGGAAAGCGGAAGACAGATTGACCGAAGAGATAACCGCTCCGTTACGCCACAATGCGTACTCATCTTCCGCAGAGGGGAGCGACCAATATATGTAAGGCACCGGCTTGTAATCAAATTCGCGAAGGNCTTCGCTTCGNCCCCANTCTANCCAGGCGTCGAAGAGCTCCAGCATATCCGCGCCGTNAAAGTGGTGTCTCGGAGTCAGCCAGCCCCCNTACGTGAGCCCCTGATGCGAATGAAGCACACCGTCAGCCGTCACGTTGGCCGGNAGTATCGCCACCGGNACCCCGTCTCGCAAAGCAAACAGACTGCAGTCCGCAAACCGGTCGGCATGATAATCCATAAACCGCCGGTCATGCAGAAACGTCCCGTTGCGCGACTCAGCGACCATCCGGTTCCACTCATCGGCCCGCGCGCCCTCATACCGCTCNATCTTCCACATAGTTATCGGATCCAGTCGAGGGGGTTGAGTTTGTCGCGGTTGCGGTAGACTTCGAAGTGNAGNTCNCCGTGNCCGGGATCGTCCATGTTCTCGGCGACGCTGCCGAGTTTCTGGCCGGCTTTGACNGCATCCCCNACCTTGACCGCTGGCGATTTCAAGTTGCCGTAGGCTGTGTAGTAGTTGCCGTGGTTGACAATGACCACGGTCTGGAAGCCGGGTACCATGTAGACTCCGCTGATCTTGCCGGCGTAGACTGATTTAACGGTGGCGCCGATCGGTACNTCGACATTGATTCCGGGGTTGTCGTAGACTACTCCGGGAAGATCCGGCAGCTCCTGGCGTCCGAAGCGGGAAGTAACTCTCCACGAACCGTCGACAGGACGCGGAAGCGCACCCTTCATACCGGCAAATCCTCCATCAGCCACAACGGGCTTGGATGCAGGGGCCGGTTTNGAAACCTCCTTCTTTGGGGTCTCGGCTTTGGGTGCAGGCGTTCCGGAGTCACTTCTCGGTTTGCGCCGACGTGCGTCCGCATAGCTCTTACCCTCGTCCCCCTTCTTATCACCCCCTTTTNCGGGCTCCTGTTTCTTCGGAGTGCCCTTTTTAGGAGTCTCGGTTTTCTTNGGNGTCTCGGTTTTCTTCGGCGTCTCTGCTTTCGGCGCCGGAGTCTCCTTTGCCGGTTCGGCCTGAGCCAGCTGACGCTCGCGCTCNGCCGCCGCACGTTCTGCTGCCGCTTTCTCAGCCGCGGCTTTTTCGGCGGCTGCTTTTTCAGCTGCCTTGCGCTCGGCTTCGCGACGCTGTGCGGCTTCACGCTCGGCAGCTGCCTTACGCTCCTCTTCGGCGATGAGCGAAGCGATCCGGCTTTTCAGCACGTTTGCTTCCTGCTGTTTCTTGCTGAGATGAACCGTCAGGAGATCGCCGTTGCGCTTGAGATCAGCCACGACAGCATCCTGTTCGCGACCTTTTTTCTCGAGTTCGGCTTTCGCTATCTGCTCTTTGCGCAGAGCGTCGTCTTTCTGCATACGCGCCGCGGCCAGACTTTTCTTCTGATCGTTCAGCTGCGCCACCTTACGGTTGATTTCGGCGCTCTGTTTATCTTTCCACGCTGAGAACTGGCGCAGATATCTCATTCTGCGCATAGCCTGATTGAAGCTGTCAGACGAGAATATGAAGGCAAGCGCGGAGGTATTTCCGCGGGCTGTGCGCATTTTCTTGACCGCCTTCAGATATTCGGCCCGCATCTGACTGAGTTTGGCCTCATTGTCGGTTATCTGCTTCGTCAGACTGTTGATCTGACGGTCAAGCGTTCCGACGGCCCCCTGCAGCGACGCTACCTCGCCGCGGCTCTTCTCGATGTCCGCGTTGATGCGACCCAGATCTCCAAGACTTTTCTTCATCTCGGCCTCGTTGCGTTTCAGCTCCTCCTGTGTACGCTGGATCTCACGTCGGGTTTCTTCCTGACGTTTCCGAANATCAGCCGAGGTCTCTTTCTTAGCTGATGAAGCATTTCCCTTACCCTTGGCTTTTGACGCAGACGTTCCTTTTTTTGTCCCCGTTTTGGCGGGAGCCTTCTTGGCTGTTCCCTGACCGTTACCGGACTTTTTGACAGGGGCTTTCTTCGACGTGGCCGAGGAAGCGTTTCCCGATCCTTTTTTCTTCTTGCCGTTGCGTGTGGAAGCTTGCGGCACAGGCGCAGCGAAGACCACACTCTCCGTAGAGAACGCAACTATTGAGAGGAGGACTATTGACAGAGAGAGGAACCGACGTGGAAACAATTTCATCTTCAATTGAATTTCAGGACCTCACGAAACGATACCTCGCGATAGTCGGAAAGTTTTTTTATTCTCTCGAATCCCTTCGGGTTCCAGTCCGGAGCCTCAAATTCAAGCGTGGCGCCGGTGGTACGTTTTGATCCGACCANCTCCCCTTTTATGCGGAGCTTTTCCCCGGCTCTGGCATACGAGAGGGAGGCATATCCGTCGAGTCGTGCATAAACGCCGATCACTTCTTCAAGCNGACCGTCNGCCCCGACACTGAAGCCGAAGTTAACCACTCCGTCGCTCTGAAGATCTGTCGGGATGACGAGAAAGGAGTCTTCTTCCTGCTGGACAATGTCAACTTTCGAGGCTTGATCGGCTTTGAATTCTCCGCTTCCGACAATCGCCACTCGGCCGAGCAGCAAAGCCTGAAGCTCGGAAATGATATGCGGGTCTTTCTCAAAGACGGCGNGCGGATCGGCTTTATAGTAGGTCTTTTTCAGCTTGTTTACCGCTACGAATTCATCGGGAGTCATTTCNATTCTCGCCACTTCTCCCANGAACACCGCCCTGATTGAGATAAGGATGGTCTTGTCACTCTCCATGAAAATCTTAACCGAGGGATTGATCGGCAACCCCGACAAATTGACTTTGCCGGAGAGCTCAACTTTCTTCCACGGATTATTCCATTGCGCAATACGTTCGGCTATGAGTTTTTTCTCACTGCCGGTAAGCGTATAAGTGACCGGAGACTCAGGTTCAGTCACCTCAACGGTCTCATCGATCTCAATTTCCTCGGTCGGGAGCTGATTCTGCGCATTGGCCGTTCCGGAAACGGCAAGCAGGGTGAGAGCCGCTGCCGCCAATCCGAACTTATGTATAAGATTTTCTATCTTCATTTTCATGTGTCGGTTTTCTTGTCTGTCANCGCNACCACATTGTGTTCAACGGTGAGGACATACTTTTTCACTCCTTCCACCCCTCTTTGATCAGGCGCTTCGCCTCAGCGTTTTCGGGATCGATATTCAGGACCCTCTCCCATTGTGCTCGGGCTTCGTCATGCTTGCCCAACTGCCATAACACAGCTCCGTAATGGATCAGTGTCTCATCCATGTTGTCTTCAATCATGGAGGCTTGCGCCGGATTATTTTCTATCGCCTCGTCGAAGAGACGGAGTGTCTCGGCCATNACCTTTTCGGATTCTTCATAATCCTTTTTCATGAAAAGGATCCAACCTTTGGTGTCCGTATAGGTCGGGTTGCCGGGATCGAGCGTCACTGCCCGTTCCGACATTTCGAGAGCCTTGTCGAGCAGACGTCCCGAGAGAGCGAGATAGTAGGCGTAGTTGTTGAGCGCAAGAGCGCTGTTCGGAGTAATCGTCAGGGCGCTTTCGTAGCTTCTGGCCATACNTGCATCATCCCCCATCTTATGATATACATCGCCGGCCTCCTGAAAGACCGAGGCCAGATTCACGAATCCGTTATAGGTCAGTNTTCCCACGACCTCGTCGTCGAGAGTGAACGGTTTGTCGAGACTCAGGCCGGGATCTATATCGTTCAGCGAATCGCGAAGCAGATCGAGGGCAAANTCAAANTCNCCCTGATCCATAGCCAGAACGACTCCGACNCCGCGCAGTTCCTGGATGACCCCGATCTCCTCCCATGCTTTCTTGATCTCGGCCAGTGCCTCCNTCTCTTTCTTCTGCATGAGGAAATTCTGAACGAGTGCACCGCGNGCTACGGGATTTTCCGGATTCAAGGCGATCGACCGTCTGATCAGCTCTTCACTTTTATCTTTGTTGCCCATCGAGGATTCNGTAGCCCCTTCNAGAAGATAGAGCTCTGCGTCCTGAGGGAACTGGCCGTGAAGAATTGTGAAAGCGTGGCGAACCTGAGAGGCTTCTTTCGTACCCTCTTTGAAATCGACCGTCTCCAGATACTGTTTGAGCAGATCGATCTTATCCTCAAACTCACCGTCCGGAAGTTCGAGGGCCTCGAGAATCTTTGTCGAGAAAAGGAGTGTATCCTGACGTTCGAGACCCAACATTCCGATTCTTGTCTTTACCTCGAAACTATTTGGGTTCAGCCNCTCCGCTTCATTTAGATAATAGGCGGTCGAATCGAGATCTTCGTTGGCATATTTCAACATTGCCATCAGAACCAACGGAAACTCATCTCGCGGATGAGTGGCGCGGTAGCTCTCGATTTCCTTTACGGCTCTGTCATTGGCATTGCTTCTGAAGAGCATTCCCACTTTGCTTTCGAGAAGCTCGGGAGAGGAACCCTCACGACGTTCATAGCGCGTCAACACCCCGAGGACACTGTCCGGCATCTCAAGAAGAGAATAGGCTCCCGAGAGCTGCATGAGATGGTAGGCCGACGGCGCGCCGAGGCTGTCAAGCCTCTCAAGCACTCTGACAGCCTCCACTGCCACGGGTTGACCATTGAGCGTACGGGCAGGATCGGACATTATCTGCTGGGCATAGAGACGCACCTGCGCATAGTCTGCCGGATAGGCATCGATCAGTCTCCGACGAAGGTTTGCGGCTTCTTCCCATCTGGCACGTCCGGCCTCCGAATTGTCAGCACTTACGACCGGCATCAGAAAGGTGCCGTATGCATACGCAGCCTCGTCATAGTCCGGGTCGGTCTCGTATGCTTTTCGGAAAAGCGTGAAAGCTTTGCCGAGACTGTCGGCCGCNTTGGCCTCAGTCCCGGCGAGATAATAATATCTTGCCTTCGCACGCCGCGCTTCGTTCTCCCGGATATCTCCTGCCGATGATCCGGCCGAAGCGACAAGCGCCCACAAGGAACACAGGACTATACCGAAGCTGTAGAAAATTCTTCTCATCAATTTACGCCGCTGTGGCCGAACGAGCCGTCTTCTCTTTTGGTACGGTCGAGTTCCTCGACCTCTTCCCATTTGACCGCAGTGTATTCCGTGATGACCATCTGGCAGATTCTCTCACCATCATTGACGGTGAAGTCATACTTGCTCGTGTTGAGAAGAATGATTCCGATCTCTCCGCGATAGTCGCAATCAACCGTGCCGGGAGAATTGGCGATGGTGATTCCGTAATTCAGTGCCAATCCCGAACGCGGACGGATCTGNCATTCGTAACCCTGCGGCAACTGCATATAGAGGCCGGTGGGAATAAGCGCACGTTCGCCGGGACCAACCGTCACGGGACCTTCGGGAAGATAGGCGCGTACATCCATACCTGCGGCTCCCGGTGTCTCATAGGCGGGCAGGGGGTGATGGCTCTTGTTTATTATTTTGACCGGTAAATGGTGGAGACTCATAATCAACTGAATTAAGAGAGATCTTAACCCGTGGGTTAAGACTCAAAAAGTGAACGCAAAGATAACTAATCCCCCTGATAAAAACAAAGGTTTCACTCCGTTGTTCAGGAGCGAAACCTCGTTTTTCTTTATTTCGGGAAAATGCATTCCCGATTGGCGGGTGAAATTACTCGCCGGGAGCGATTGCGTCGGAGGGACAAACCTGAGCGCAGCTTCCGCAGTCGATGCAGGTATCCGGATCGATGTGATAGATTTCACCTTCGCTGATTGCCTCTACGGGGCAAACGGGCTGACAAGTACCGCATGCTACGCAGTTGTCACCAATTACATATGCCATAATTTGTTCTTGTTTTACTCCGGCCGGATCCAAGCCCCGAAAGACCTCAATCCGTTCCGAAACGGGTTATAAATTGTTTTCTCTGACTGCAAAATTAAAGCTAAATATCGAATCTCCCAAAAGAATCGGGGCCAACGACCCTAATTTAGACGGCGTCTAAACTCAGAGTGGGTTGACAGAGNATTTGGTNTAACTCTGAGAGAGTGTTTGAATTCACATCATTGAGTTTCGGAACGCCGACGGCGACACCCCGACGATATGCTTGAAATACTTGCCGAAGAACGATTGGTTGGCAAAATGAAGGATCGAGGCTATCTGCTGAACCGAGTAGTCGGTAGATCTCAACAACACTTTTGCCTCCATGATCACATATTGATCAATCCAGTCTCCGGCCGGACGGCCGCTGAGCTCCTTAACCACGGCCGACAGATGCTTCGGAGTGATGCAAAGATCATTGGCATAGAACGTGACGTCACGATGGTCCCTGAAATGCTCGCTGACCGAGATGATGAATCTCGCCATGATCTCTTCCTTGCGCGATTTCTTGAATTGCGCCCCGTCCGATCGGCGATGATGAAACTCAAGCATCTCGAGTAGAGTTGACTGCAGAAGCGTGATGATCTTCTGCCCTTTAAAGGGGGAGTCAGGCAGATTCATCTTCGATTCGAGAAATCTCAGATCTTTCATAATCTCCACATACTCTGANTCGGACAGAGCCGCAATAGGAGAAGGAGGCATATTGAGCATCAGGGGTAACAACTCTGTCAATTTAGGCATTATCGACTCGAAAACCTGCCGGCTCGCCATTATGGCCAGCGCCTCAAAATCCGGAGACATTTCAAGAACCGTAAGATAATGCTTTGGATTGATGGGCAACAATGATTGAGGCCCNACCGAATACTCCCGGAGATCTATTTTNACCCTCGCCCTACCTTTGATACAGAGTCCTATCACCATCGTATCTATTCTGATCGGATTTGATACGGTTTCGAAAGGTGCCTTCACATTGAGAAGAGCTATCTCATTCGCATACGAAGCGCATTTCATCTTGTCNATAAGCTGATGAAACGANACCTCGATGAGATTGTCCGGAGCAATATCAGATATTTCCATGCTTTATCATACGGTTAANCATTCGCGGAATAAATGACAGATTCGCCAACGTAGCTTTCGCCACGCCATATCGTCTGCACATGATTCTATACCGCTCCTTNAGTGAAGCAATCTTATTCTTATCTGTGAGGCCGTCGGTCAGATAATCNATCGTGACACGGTGCAAATTGACACACTTGTCGGGCTCGGCTTTTTCGAGACATCCGAGACACCAATCATAATCGGCGGAGAACCGATACTGAAGATCATACATGGGTGCGATATCCTTACGGACCAGAAAAGCCTGATGACAAACCAGCATACCCCTTTTAAATGAATCGTAAGTGAGTCTTTCGGGTACAGAGAGATGTCGAGGNCCGANTACATTGCCATCGCAATCAACAAGCTGCGTATCCCCGTAAACTATATCTGCTCCTTTGCATACGGCTTCGGCATATNTATGAAGTTCTTCGGGAGAAGAGAAACGGTCACCGGAATTNAAAAAAAGTANATAGGGAGCCTTAGCCATCAGCAGACCCTTGTTCATTGCGTCATAAAGGCCTCGATCCTTTTCCGAAAGGATCCGGACATCCTCCGCTCCAAGGGTCCGGACGATCTCCAGCGTNCGGTCAGTTGAAGCGCCGTCAACAATGATATGCTCAAAATCTCTGAAACTCTGNTCNCGCAAAGACTTCAGAGTGTCACCGATCGTACGCTCCGCATTGAACGTAATCGTAATAATAGAAATTAACTTTCCCATGACAACAAACAAAGTTACAAAAATAAACCNAAANCCCCAAATTNCCCCNNGNNTATTCCNTGAGNAGGACGGTNATGCCCAAACAAAAAAAGAGCGCCGGNTCAATAGAACCGGCGCTCTGGNTAAGGTGGCGATTACCTACTCTCCCGCTTTCGCAGTACCATCGGCGTGATAAGGTTTAACTTCTCTGTTCGGAATGGGAAGAGGTGGAGCCCTTATGCTGTCATCACCTGAATACGGTTTGGAAACGTTTCGACGTCCCTGAAAGCAGGTCCCGTCCGGGACAGCGTTACTTCAAAACTTCACTTCGCAGTGTCCTCACTTCCGAGAACCACAACTCTTGTCTTTCACTTCGCTTCCTTCGGAAAGCCGCCGCGCTGTCCGGCCGGTCCGTGACCC
>JAAVFK010000016.1 GCA_014800785.1 Bacteroidales bacterium | reverse complement strand
CGCCTCCACCCCCCAAGGTTCCCCCGCCGGTTCCCCGTCCCCCACCCTCGACCTCCCCCGGGCGTTCGTCCCCCGCACCACCCGCTTNCGCCGGTNNCCCNTCCTCCACCCCCGCCTCCCCCNGGCGTTCGTCNCCCGCACCACCCGCTTGCGGGTGGCACCATCNACCCCCACCGCTCCCAAGTTGTCAATAACCTGTAGATAACTTGTCGAAAAGCTGTCATAAAAGCTGTTCAAAACCTGATGAAAAGCCGTTGAAAACGTGTCGAAAGATTTTCAATAAGTTCATTACCAGTAAATTTGGAGATTCCGGGAGTTTGTATATCCCGAAACGCATCTGAAATATGCAAATCAAATTTTACGGAAGTTTCCGAAAGTTTTCGACACCGGAAGAGGCGCTTTCTCTACCCTTTTTTGACAGGTTTTGACCGCCATGATGATAATTTTTCCTATCTTTGCGAATTATCTACAATCTGTCGATAAAGTGCGCATCGGATTGAAAATGAGAAGAGGCGCCTGTAGATAACCGGTTCATAAAGCTGTCACCAACGTCAACAACCCAAAGTTCCAAATTTTCAGGCCGAAAGTTATTGGCAGTTATTGACAGGCTTTATGGTTTTTGTTAAGATTTAGATTCATTATTTTAATATTTTCTATCCTTAGAAAAGAAAATGAAAAAAGAGGGTGACAACAGCTCCGCCGAAAATCGGAGCGAGGGACTGGTTGAAGAAATTCTCCGCCTCAAGAAGGAACGAAACGCGGTCATCATGGCCCACTATTATCAGCGCGACGAGATCCAGGAGATCGCCGATTTCATCGGTGATTCTCTCGCCCTCGCCCGCCAGGCCCAGAAGATAGATGCCGACGTGATCGTCATGTGCGGTGTCCATTTCATGGGGGAGACCGCTAAGATTCTCTGCCCCGACAAGACGGTGCTCATTCCGGATCCGGAAGCCGGCTGCTCGCTGGCCGACAGCTGTGACCCGGTGGAGTTCGAGAAATTCGTCAAGGCGCATCCCGACCACACCGTGGTCAGCTACGTGAACACCTCGGCAGCGGTGAAGGCCGTCACCGATATAGTGGTCACCTCGGGCAACGCGCGCAAGGTGATAGATTCGCTCCCGGCCGACGAGAAGATAATCTTCGGTCCGGACAAGAATCTGGGCGGATATATCAATAGCGTCACGGGACGCGAGATGTTGCTCTGGAACGGCGCGTGTCATGTCCACGACCGTTTCTCGATCGAGCGCATACAGGAGATGAAGAAGGAGCACCCCGGGGCTAAGATCCTCGTCCACCCCGAGTGTCGCCGTCCGCTCCAGCTGATTGCCGACAAGGTCGGCTCGACCGCCGCTCTGCTTGAGTTCGCCGCCAATGACGATGCTCAGGATTTCATCGTGGTGACCGAAAGCGGAATCCTCTTCGAGATGCGCCGGAAGTGTCCCGGAAAGAATTTCATGGCCGCACCGGCCGAGGACGCGGAGTGTCAGTGTAACAATTGCGAGTACATGAAGCTCAACACACTCGTGAAGCTTCGCGACTGTCTGCGCGACATGAAGCCCGAGATCACCGTCGATCCCGAGATAGCCGAACGCGCCGTGCGTCCCATCGAGCGCATGCTCGCCCTTTCATGAACGGCTCTCTACGGAATCCCAAAATGAAGAAGAAATCTACCGTCGAACTGACGTTGATGAGTGCCGAGGAGGCGGTGGCGGCCGAAAAGCTACCCCTCTCGGTGGTGCTCGACAACGTCCGTTCGCTCCAGAACGTCGGGTCGGTGATGCGCACCGCAGACGCCTTTGCTGTGGCTGAGGTGGTGTGTTGCGGTATCACCGGCGTCCCGCCCCATCCGGAGCTCTCCAAGACGGCCCTGGGTGCCGAGGAGAGCGTCGCGTGGCGGCATGTGGACGATTCTGTGGCTGAGTGCCGCCGGCTCAAGGAGGAGGGGTGGAAGCTCTGTGTGCTCGAACAGGTCCACGGGAGCATCCCCCTCGACCGCTTCCGCGCACTTCCGGACGACCGCTATGCGCTCGTGCTCGGCAACGAGGTGGCCGGAGTCTCGCAGGAGATAGTAGACATGGCCGACATCGTACTTGAGATCCCGATGCACGGCGCCAAGCACAGCCTCAACGTCTCGGTCAGCGGTGGCATCGCCCTATGGGAGCTCTCGACCGCCCTGCGCGGTGCGCGGGCCGGGAGAACCTCGTGACTCTTGCGTTGTGTAAACCCCGTGATTCTCGTGAATAAACCCTGACCTACGTTATATATAGGCGGTCCACAAGTACGGGCTGCCTGTATATATGAAGAAGATAGTGATAGTCGGCGCGTCGTCGGGCATAGGTCTGGCCGTAGCCGAAGCGCTCGCCTCGCGCGGCGTGAAGGTGGGTCTGGCCTCACGCAAGACCCATGTGCTCCATGAGCTTCAGGAGAAGTATCCCGATGCGGTCGTCTACCGACAGATAGATGTGACCACCACCACAGCCCCCAAACATCTCGAAGAACTTGTAGAGAGTCTCGGCGGCATGGACATCTATGTGCATATCGCCGGAATCGGCCACTCAAATCCTGATATGGATCCGGCTCTCGAAGCCGACGTAGTCAACACCGACTGCACGGGCTTCGCCCGGATGATATCGGCTGCCTACCGCTACTTCTCGGCGCGTCCCGAGGGTGGTTCGATAGTCGCGCTTACGTCTGTGGCCGGTGTCCGCGGAATGGCCGGACTGCCTGCCTACAGCGCCTCGAAAAGATTCGACTATACTTATCTCGAAGCTCTCGACCAGAAGATCACGATGCTGAAACAGCCGATCACGCTGACCGACATACGTCCCGGATGGATCCGCACCCCTCTGCTCGATCCCGACAAGCTCTATCCGATGGAGATCAAACTCGACGAAGCCGTTCCGCAGATTATTCGTGCCATAGTCCGTCGTCCCAGATATGCCTATGTAGGCCCGCGCTGGGGTGCCGTAGCCGCGCTCGTCCGCGCTATCCCGCCTTGTCTCTGGCGCCGCCTCGGTAACTTATCCGGGACCTTATGAATAAGGTCCCGGCCTAAGATAAGCGTCTGCGCCGGACCTAAGATAAGCGTCCGGCATAAGACTCGGACCCCTCAAAAATAGCGCCCCGGCCTCACCATTCTTGGTGAAATAGGGGGTCTGATCCCTCCTGAACCAAAAAACGACAAAAAAAAGTAAAAAAAATCGTCGAAAATTTGGTCAGATAAAAAATAAGTGCTAATTTTGCACTCGCAAACGGGAAATAGCCCGCGAGCGAATGACTCGGTAGCTCAGTTGGTAGAGCAAATGACTCTTAATCATTGGGTCGTGGGTTCGAGCCCCACCCGGGTCACCAATCCTTCGAAACCTCCATCGGTTCCGAAGGATTTTTTTATGTTTCAGAGAAGGTATAAAATGAATGCGGGCGCCCTGCTCATCGAGAGTGGGGCGCCCGCTGATTGATGTTAGATATAGTCTGTCGGTGAAATTATGTTATGTCGACAAGAAGGTCACGCGGTGTTATCCACTGTGACCTGTCTTGTTTAAATCTTGTATACGGGGATTAGATGGAGAACGAGATCTGGGCCTGGATTCGGTGATCACTTGCACCGCCGTGACCGTAAGTCTGACGATGTCCGTAGAGATATTCGATACCGAACTGGAGATAGGAGGTCATCGTGTAGAAGACGTTGCCTGCTACGTAGACGGCCGACTTGTAGTTGAGGGAGTTGTCCTGCGCGCGGGCATAGGCGCCGACATTCCAGATGTGGGTGGTCGAACCTACGAGGTTGGCCTGCCAGCGAGAGTTGAAGTTCCAGGTGGCACCGAGGTTGAGACCCATCATGGGAACCGGGGTCATCTCGCCGATCTTGGAATCGGAGGGAATATAGCCGTAGGGGAGACCGGCGAGGTCCTGGATATAGTTTGCGATACCTTTACCATAAGCTGCCTGGAGATACAGGATAAGAGGCTCGACGGGATTCAGGTTACCGCTGACCATCAGACCCCAGCCCGGAGATACGCGNGTCTTGTTCTGGATATTGTCGCGATAAGTGAACGCACGGAACATACCCGAGAGGCGGATACGGTTGTTGGAGTTTTTGGGATCGGTATATTCAACCCATGCCGGGATGTCGGGAATATTCTGGTTGGCGTAGAGTCCGTTGGCAACCTGATCGTCAGTGATGCCCTTGTCTTCGAAATACTGTTCGAGGTTCTTGTGAACGTTGCCAAGATAACGTCCCGAAGAGGTATAGAAAGTCGGTTTGTCAAGACCGACGGCAAAGCGGAAGCCCTTGAACGAGGGAGAGATGTAGCTGACCTCGTATGCGACAGCCGAAACCTCACCCGAAGGACCCTCGGGGTCGATCGTCGGGGGCTGACAGGCTGCGCCGTCCTGGAAGAGGGTCAGTTTCTGACCGATTGTCAGACCGCGCCAGGAGATATAGCATCTCTGGAGGCTGATCGAAGGAGACATGCCGTTGGTTCCGAGCTTGAAGTAGGCCGAGATAGCGTTCTTTGTGTGTCCGAAACCTACGACCTGCAGGTCGATATAGGAGTTGAAGGGATTGATATAGAAGTCACCTTTCTTGCCGGCGGGAGCGGGGACGGGAATGTCCTGAGTGATGAAGTTGATACCGGCGTCGTTGCTGTTGTAGAGATTATTGCCGAGGTCGGCGCCGACGATGGCATTGAGCTGACCGCCTATGGCCATGACAAACATTCTGTCGTCAGTACGCAGGAGAAATTTAGGGACCGGTACTCCGGTAGGATCCTTTTCACGGACATCCTGGAGAAGCTTGCGGTCTTCATCGGTTGCTATTGACAGGCGGAGTCTGCGACCCTCGTGTGAAGTCGTGTCGCAATAAGCCGCGTCTGCAAGGGTTGATGGATTGACTACATCAGCAGAAGCAAAAGCAGGTGCGACAAGCGCGGTCGCAGCGATAAGTCGTAGAATGTTTTTCATAGCGAAAGCGTTTTTTTGTTATTTTGAAACTCTAACGCCCAATAAATAAAAAAGGTTTTCAAAAAGTGAAAATTTTTTAAAATAAGAGTTCCGCAGGCAGATAGTTCCGTAGGCAGACAGTTTAGGAGGCAGAGAGGTTCGGAGGAAGTCGGGACTTGGGAAAGGCAGTTATGGAACGCATGATAAAAATTTTTTTTGGATTATCCGAACCATTTTCGGGTTGGGTATGTTTTAATGTCAGAAAGAAGAAATTCGTTTCATGATGTTAGGTTAGTTTGAAAGTATTATGGAAAACATTCACTTGCGGGTCGCCGGGAGGCGGCCCGCAAGTGGTTTACTCATAGGGTTAGTTCCGAGGAATGATAAAAATTGTTCGTTAACGAAATTTTAACGTTATGTGTTTGGTAGTTGTGATTTTTTGGGTTAATTTTGCGCCAATTAACCATTATCAAAATTAAGCTCTATGCAGAAATATTTACTTACTATGGCCGCTGCGGCTCTTGCAGTCGGCTCAATGATGGCTGCGGACGTGACTCTGTCGGCCGGTGCAGCTACTGACATCGTTGGTACACTCGTTGAGGAATCTCAGAACGGTGACAATGTTACCGCTGAGCATTATCAGCCCGTTACATCGTTCAAGATCGGAGATTTCTCATTTACATTCGTTGCCGGTGAAGATGCTGCTGCAAGTCAGGCTCCGGCTCTCTATCACAAGAACGCTACCCCCACCATCCGTCTCTACAAAAGCAGCGAGATGACCATCGCTTTCCCGGAAGGCGTTGAGGTAGGTTCCATCACTTGGAATCTGTCGAACGGCAAGGGTGTTGACAACATTACCGTAAGCACCGGTGAGGCTTCTTGCGAAATCGCCAACAAGAAGATCGTCTGGAACAATACCGATAAAGCTTCGAGCGTAACTTTCACTCTCCCCGCCGCCAAGGGTTCAGACGGCAATAACCCCAACATCCAGATCGCTTCTTTCACTGTTTCAGCTGAAGGCGCAACTATCCTTCCTCCCGAGCCTCCGGTGGGTGGTGACGACCTCTACAATGGTCTCAACGGTTCGAGCGACTGGACTCTTGAGAACGTCACTCTTCCCGAGGATCTCACCTATGTGTGGTCTTGGGACGCTCAGTACAACTGTCTCAAAGCTTCTGCCTACGCAAACAGCCAGTCTTATGCAAGCGAATCTTGGGCTATCTCTCCCGTGATCGACCTCGCCGAGGCTGAGGCTCCCGTCGTTACTTTCCAGCACGCTGTAGGTCCCAAGAACATGTCTGACGAGCAGAAGAACTACTTCCAGGAAAACTGTGGCTTCTACGTTCGCGAAGAGGCCGGCGAGTGGGTTAAGCTCAACGTGACCAACTGGCCTGTTGACTGGACTTTCGTTTCTGCAGGTGACCTCGACATCGCCGAATACGCAGGCAAGAAGATCCAGCTCGGTGCAAAGTACATGTCTACTGACGCTATCTCTGTTACCTGGGAAATCAAAGAAGTTGCCGTTAAGGACGCTAATCACTCAGGTGTGGCTATCGTAGCCGACGAGAACGCACCCGCAGTTTACTTCGACCTCAACGGCCGTCGCGTGGCTGAGCCCGCAAACGGTCTCTTCATCAAGGTTCAGGGCAACAAGGCAACCAAGGTTATCTTCAAGTAAGCCATACCGAACCCCAAGCATATTCAAGGCGCTTCCGGACCCTCCGGGGCGCCTTGATTGTTTAACAGTATGAAGAATTCCCGGAGCTGTTCCGGGTAAAACCCATCCGAACCATGGCTAAAAAGAAACTTGTCATATCTACTGGCGCGGGAATCAGCGCCGAGAGCGGAATCAAAACTTTCAGGGACGCGGACGGCCTGTGGGAGAACTATCCAGTGATGCAGGTCGCCTCGGCCGACGGCTTTCGCCGCGATCCCGAACTCGTCCACCGATTCTACAACATGCGCCGTCGCGATCTCCTCAAAGCGCAGCCAAACGCCGCCCATCTCGCGCTTGCAGAACTTGAGAAAGACTATGACGTCTATATCATCACCCAGAACGTAGACGATCTTCACGAGCGTGCCGGCTCGAGCAAGATCCTTCACCTTCACGGCGAACTGATGAAAATCCGTTCCATAACACATCCCGAATATGTCGAGACCCTCGACCCGGAACATCTTGAGACGAGTCCCGAGACACGCGGCAGGAACGGCGACCCGATGCGTCCGCATATCGTCTTCTTCCAGGAGCCGGTGCCCAACATCGAGAAGGCTATGGAGCTCGCCCACGAGGCCGACATATTCGTCGTGATCGGTACGTCGATGGTTGTTTATCCCGCCGCCGGTCTGATAGACTGTGTGCGTCCCGGGACCCCCGTCTATTATATAGATCCCAACCCGGCCCCGATCGGCCATCTGCGCGACGTCACCGTCATAGCCGAGCCCGCGACCAAAGGTGTCCGGACGCTCGCCAAGCTTCTCGGCGTAGACTGAGTTTTCATCCCTCCGACGCGATGTATAAATTAATCTGACGCGGATGTATAGATTAAGAGGATACCCTAATCAGGGTATCCTCTTAATAAAAAATGTATCTTATGACAGAAATATGTTTAAAAACATCCGTTGTTTGGATTGATAAATCATCAATATTGACTACTTTTGTAGAGATAGAAGCGCCTGTCAGGTTCTAACCGCTAATTTATAGCGGGTTAAGCTTCGTGACGGTTCGTGACTGTCGACCGACAACGCGGTCAGCCGGAAGGCGGCCGTGTAAAAGATGAATCTAACCAACATCACACACAAATAATTATGGCAAAAGTAAAAGGAGCGGTGACTGTCAATGTCGAGCGCTGCAAGGGTTGCAACCTCTGTGTGGTTGCATGTCCCACCAACACCCTTTCCCTCCAGCCCAATGAGGTCAACGACCGCGGTTACCACTATGCATACATGGCCAACCCGGACAACTGCACCGGCTGCTGCTCGTGTGCCTGGGTATGTCCCGACGCATGTCTCGAGGTTTATCGCGTGAAGGTAGACTGAGGAATTGCTTGAAGCCGGACGCCGGCCAAGCTAACCAACCAACAAAACGAAATCAAACGAACACACCTTTATAATATGAAAGAAGAGGTAAGACTCATGAAAGGCAACGAAGCGATCGCTCACGCCGCCATCCGTTATGGCTGTGACGGTTACTTCGGATATCCCATCACGCCCCAATCGGAAGTACTCGAGACGCTCGAGGAACTGATGCCCTGGGAGACCACCGGTATGGTTGTTCTCCAGGCTGAATCCGAGGTTGCGGCAATCAATATGGTCTATGGCGGCGCCGCCACCGGCAAGGCTGTCATGACATCATCGTCGTCGCCGGGCGTCAGCCTGAAGCAGGAGGGTATCTCGTATATCGCCGCCGCTTCACTCCCCGCGCTGATCCTCAACGTTATGCGCGGCGGCCCGGGTCTGGGTACAATCCAGCCTTCGCAGGCCGACTACTTCCAGGCTACCAAGGGCGGTGGCCACGGTGACTACCACCTTATCGTGCTCGCCCCCTCGACCGTTCAGGAAATGGTCGACTTCGTAGGCCTCGGATTTGACCTCGCCTTCAAATATACCAACCCCGCCATGATTCTCGCCGACGGTATCGTAGGCCAGATGATGGAGAAAGTGGTTCTCCCCGAACAGCGTCCCCGCCGCACGGAAGAGGAGATCCGCAAACAGTGTCCCTGGGCTGCCGACGGCCGCAAGGGTGACCGCAAGCGCAACGTGATCACCTCGCTCGAACTCGAATCGAGCCGCATGGAGGTCATCAACCACCAGCTCCAGGCCCGCTATCGCGAAATCGAGAAGAACGAAACCCGTTGGGAAGAGATCGACGTTGAAGGCGCTGACTACCTGATCGTCGCTTTCGGTACCATCGCACGTATCTGTGACAAGGCCCGCGAACTCGCCGCCGAAAAGGGTATCAAGGTCGGAATCGTCCGCCCCATCACCCTCTGGCCCTTCCCGACAGACGCCATCGCGAAAGCCGCCGAAGGCAAGAAGGGTATCCTCTGCGTCGAGCTTAACGCCGGCCAGATGATCGAGGACGTCCGCCTCGCCGTTCATGACAACCTCCCCGTAGAGCACTTCGGCCGTCTCGGCGGCATCATCCCCAGCCCCGAAGAGGTTGTGGTGGCTCTCGAAGAGAAAATTATCAACAAATAAGAAGCCGCATCCAAATATGGACATCAAAGATATCATCTGCGCGGAGAACAAGGTATATGCCGCTCCCGAACTTCTGGACCAGAGTGTTCACATGCACTACTGCCCGGGTTGCAGCCACGGCGTGATCCACAAACTCGTAGCCGAGGTAATCGCAGAACTCGGAATCACAGAACGCACCGTCGGCGTGTCGCCGGTAGGTTGTGCCGTGTTCGCATACAACTATATCGACGTCGACTGGATCGAGGCCGCCCACGGTCGCGCACCGGCAGTAGCTACCGCCGCCAGCCGTCTCTGGCCCGAGAACGTGCTGTTCACCTACCAGGGTGACGGCGACATGTCGGCTATCGGTACCGCCGAGTCTATCCACGCCGCCAACCGCGGCGAGAACATCGTGATGATCTTCGTCAACAACGCGATCTACGGTATGACCGGCGGCCAGATGGCCCCGACCACCCTCGTTGGCCAGAAGACCGCCACGACTCCCTACGGTCGTCGCATTGACCTCAACGGTCACCCCCTCGAGATCACCAACCTCATGGCTATCCTCGACGGCACCTGCTACGTGACCCGTCAGAGCGTCCACACCCCCGCTGCTGTCCGCAAGACCAAAGCTGCTCTCAAGAAAGCCTTCGAGAACGCTATGGCCAAGAAGGGTACTTCGGTTGTGGAGGTTGTCGCAACCTGTAACTCAGGCTGGAAGATGAGCCCCGAGAAAGCCAACGAGTGGATGGCCGAGAACATGTTCCCGAAATATCCCCTCGGAGACCTCAAGAACGAATAATATCCAATCACCTCGCGAGGCGCCGGAAAGGACCGGGCATTTTCCGTCCGGTTTCCGAAACTCCGACGCCGCGCATACATCCAATTCCGACACACAATGAAAGAAGAAATTATCATCGCCGGTTTCGGCGGCCAGGGTGTCCTCTCGATGGGCAAGATTCTTGCCTATTCAGGCCTTATGGACGACAAGGAGGTGACCTGGATGCCTTCATACGGTCCCGAGCAGCGTGGCGGTACGGCCAACGTGACCGTAATCCTCTCCGACGAGAAGATCTCGTCGCCCGTTCTCGACAAGTATGACATCGTGATCGCTCTCAACCAGCAGAGTCTCGACAAGTTCGCACCCAAGGTGAAGCCCGGCGGTATCCTGATCTACGACACCAACGGTATTCACAACCGTCCGACCCGCGACGACATCACCATCTATCCCATCGACGCGATGGAGGCAACCCTCGACCTCGGCAACTCCAAGGCCTACAACATGGTCGTAATGGGTTCTCTTCTTGAGGCAATGCCCTACAAGCTCCCGATGGAGAACGTGATCAAGGGTCTCAAGAAGTCACTCCCCGAACGTCACCACAAGCTGATTCCCCTCAACGAACAGGCTATCGAAAAGGGCCGTTCGCTCCTGAAGTAATCAGTAGCCCACCGCTCAATAAAACACAAAAGGCCTTGGCATCCCCCCGGATGCCAAGGCCTTTTGATTATCCCCCCGGATACCAAGCTTTTTGATTACATCCTCGGATGCCAAAACCTTTTGAGTCTACGGCACCATATAAACCACAAGCGGACCGCCTCCCGGCGATCCGCTTGTGAATGTTTTCCATAATACTTTCAAACTAACCTAACATCATGAATGAAGTTTTCCTTCTTTCTGATATTATAACGCNCCGCCCCGAGAATGGTTCGCTAACATCAAAAAAATTTTTGAGCGAAGAGCGCCCTATAACCGCCACCACATCCCAAGCTCATTACTAACCCGACCATCCCTCCAAACTCCCGACCCCATCCGAAAAAGACGACAATTCAACCGTAATGTCCAAAATAACCGAAAAAGGGCCTAAAGCCGCTGTAATTTTGCAACGTGAAAGCGACAGAGGGGGAGGCCGAGGCCATGGAGTCGGCCAATCTTATAAAGTAGCTTACATAGAGGGTATAAATGATACCCCGGAGAATTATTAAATTTTTTATCAACCCGGAGTCGGGAGCCCACAAGCGGGCGACCGACTTCAAAAAACAGAATGTATGAACGACACATCACAATTGAATGATGCTTCGGATGTCTCTGAGTCCATCATGAAGCAGGTCCGGCGCGGTTCGGATCCCATCCCCGGTGTTCTTCCGCTCGTCGGTCTGGGTCTTCCGCAAGGAAAGACGAGTTATGAAGAAGCCGATCTGAAGGCTCTTAAGTCGATGGGCCTTAACACTATGTCGGCTCACTTTCCGATGGAAGTAAAGTTCGAAAGAGTAACCGGTAGTTATATGTACACCTATGTGACATATGACGGAAATCTTACCAAGTCTATTCAGGCGGGTGCTTCCGTAGGCATGAGGGTAATAGCCGGAACTGAACACGCTGTGAAAGAAATCACAAGTGGAGCTGCATACGACAAGATAGCCTGGAGTGCAATAGCGTCCAATCACAAGAACAAGTACGGATGTCCTGCGTGGATGTTGAATGTCAATGCGACAGTCGATAATATGGACCGTATCTCAGATACGGCCACGACGATTCTCGAACAGGACCACTGGCACAAACCGGTCATCTATCCGCTTCTTCCAGGGAGCTCAACGATTGAGGAGCTTGGCGGAAGCGCCGCCGACGGCTGGACAGAAGCCAACAAGTTTGATCGCTACTGCGACGAGCTGGAGAAGCGATGTCCCCCCTCGATATGGTGGGTTACGGAGAAAGCCTTCCTCTCTCAGGCGCAAGAGGAGCCGATAAATCCACAGTTTCTAAAGCAGCTTTCCGAACTGCAGAAACGTTCATTGCGCGACAACAAAGGTCTGTGGAGTACTGTCCATTGTTCGATGTCGCCCATTTATCCCACTACAGGCAGTTCTCCTACAATTCTGCCTTTTTGGGTTTTCAATATCATTTCACGCTGTATCGGCACAGAAGCCCGCGCGGCTCTCGCAATGGGAGCCAAAGGTCTGGTGTTCGATTCAGTCTGCGGTGAGGATTCCCGACTATGGTATCCTGCAAACGATCCTCAGAAACCCAGTGTAGTGGGAGGTTGTCTTAAAGCGGTTCTTGATGATATCAACAAGGTTTCGGAAGCCTTCAAGGGTACATACGTCTCTGATTGTGGCATACGCTATGGTGACGGAACGCTTATGGAACTTGTAGGAGCAATTTGGGTGCAGAACCATCATGTCTCGTCCCTGAAAGATACCGCCGGCAATTCGGATCCACTTCTTATTTCCAGTCTGATCAATCCCAACGGCAGTTCGGAATATATGGTTATNGTGAATCTCAGCGGAAAGGACCGAACTCTGGAAATAGAGTTTGACANAGAGTTTGACACTACAGTCAAGCTGTTGAACGACGACCTTTCAGGAACAAAGTTCACTCCGAATCTCGGAGCAGGCGAGTGGTGCGTATTCAAACGTCAGCGCCCTCTCACCGATTTCGGCCTTTCGGAATAAACACACTTCAAGTCTATCTGCAGTATCTTCCGAACCGGTGCGGAAGATACTCCGGATATAGTAATAATGAAAACCAATCAAAAACTAAGAATTATGAGTGAAATACAAAATGACACTTCTCAGAGCCGAAGTCAGGATTTCATGGCGGATGTCAAGAATCCTATGACCGAGGTCTATCGATCGGTCAGCAAACAACCCTATGTCTCGCCGACCCCCGGAGAACTTCCGCTGATTGCTATCGGC
>JAAVFK010000015.1 GCA_014800785.1 Bacteroidales bacterium | reverse complement strand
TTTTTACGACCCTGAGTCCTATAAATTCTATCGGGATCGCCTTAATGCTCAATTTATGCCCTCATAAAACAAAAAAATCCCAAAAATATTTGGAATTTAACATAGAATACGTGAGTGCCATACCGTTTGCTCGTTCCACGCCTTGAGGCCTTCGCATTGCCCGAATAGGTTGAACGAGCAAACATGCAGAGACCTCACGCAGATGTATACGACCGCTGACGGATATACGCTCACGCGCACTCCGCCAGTGAATATAATATACAAATCCACAGGGCACCTACCGTCTGCTTCGATCTTGACCTATTCTGAAAGTTGCGAAGTTCCAAGGCGTCAAGAAAGAGCGTTAAGTAAACGCTTTAAAAATATGTCACAGCCCGCCCGCACTACCCACACCGGGTCTCTGTGTGCGGCCTGCAGACGCAAAATTAGTAAAAAATTTTCAATACGCGCAAATATTGTTTGCAATTTTAACAATTTAGCAATGAAGTCCTCATTCAATCCTCGTCTGCGGCGGGGTCGGTGGGCTCCCGCTTCCGGAACCTCGGAACGATGAATCGAGGAAGGTCAGGGTCAGCGACTGTTCACGGAGGCGGTCTACGATGCGCTCGCCGTAGTGGGGACAGAGCTCGTCGCCTTCGAGATTGGTCGTGATCAGAGTCATGCGGTTGCGCTCGTAGCGATATAGAAGCAGGTCGATGATCGGTGTGTGGGTCATTCCGTAGTTCCGTATCTCCTGCGGTTCGGTTCCGAGGTCGTCGATCACGAGGAAGTCAGCGTCGGCCACACGGTCGAATGCGTCGCGGTCGCGGACGAAGAGGTCGACCAATTCCCTGGCGTTGCGATAGCGTACGCTGAACTCGTTATATCCCAGCATCCGGTCAGCTGAGTCTTTGATAAGGTCGAAAATGGCTCTGGCGAGCGTGCTCTTGCCGTTGCCGCATAGCCCCATGAAGAGGAGCCACGGCTTGGCGTCAGGGTCGAATAGCCACTCGGCTGAGCTCCAGATAATCTCGCGCAGACCTTCGGTCAGGGTGTAGTCCACCCCACGTTTCGCGGCCGCGACGGCCGCCCTGAGATATAGACCGTTGGCTATGTCGCGGATCTCGCAGGGGATGTTAAAACGCCGAGTTGAAGTCGGCATGTTTTTTAGCACGTGGCTCAACAGCGCGCTGCGCTGCATATTTGTCTTGATGTTTTCCATTGTTTTGATATTTAGTGACTTTGCGTTCCTGTGCATACTCCTGCTGATGGTCCCGGCGGCGTCGGATCACTCCCAGTTTGATCGGCAGAAGATGCCGAAGATGCAAAAGTGCATTCGAGAGGTCGAAATGTCCGCCGGAGGTGTGGAGGATGCCTCCTTCTGTCCAGTCGCCCAGCACCTCCTCCACGGCCTCTGTCACGGTCTCCGGGGTAGTGTCGTGCTTGACGGCGAGCGCTTCGATCATCGAGGGGCGCGAAAGCACATCCTGACGGACATGATGGCATTGCACCTCGGCCTCCGCCCGCCTGATCCGCATTTCCGTGCTGTCGCCGGGACGCGCCGGCGCCGCTTCCCCTACGGTCGCCTTATCCCGGCCCGGCACAGACTCGAAATCCGGCGTAACCCCTGCCTGATCTTTCAGGCCATCCTCACAACCAAATTTTTTCTCTCGCGCATCTTCTTCATCAATGTTTTTAGTCTTATAGTCTTTTATTATGGTAACCGGAACGGTAACTGAATCGGTAACCGAATCGGTAACCGGAACGGTAACCATATTGATCATTGCTTCAGTTTTCGAAGAGCACGGAGAGGCTGAATTGATGGGGCGTGGCTTGTGGAGCTGAAAGGATCGGGGAAAACGGACAGAGCCGTCTTTGCAAATTTCGGGGAGGCAGTAGACGGGAGCTTCCTTTTTGCTCTTCCCCGGGATGAAGTCTATAAGCCCATTTCGTTTGAGTCGAAGTCTTATGTCAGAGATGTTCTTCTTAGAAAGATGGAGATCCTTGGTGGCGTCGTGCGTGGTGACGGTAAACGGATTCTTCCACCCACCGAGGTTGCAGCGCTCCACCAGATAAAAGAACAGCAACGCATCGTAGGGGTTAGGCCCCGAAGCCCGCGTCGTCCTCCAGAAGAGTTTGGTAAGATCAAATATACTCATACTTCGTCAAGAAAATTAGTTACAGTTAAGGAGTTTATTTAAACAATGCTGTACTCATTTTAAGGAATACGCTGCAAAGTTAATCAATTAAATTTAGCAAAGCAAATAAATTGACCAAAAATTTAAAAAAATTTATTGATGTCCGATCAAACTCAGATAGAGCAATAATGTATGGCTCGAATGCTGATTCTACTGCGTTCGAGTCTATCATTATTATTTGTACCACTTTTCAGGTGGTATATTTACGTATGAGTAGTATATATGCGTATTAGTGGTATATTAGGTATCTTCGCGACAAATAATTTACTAAGTAAGTATTTATAATAGCAAGATGCCGCGCCGTTATTGATTCTACGGTGCGGCCTCTTGTCAGGTCAGTATCTTTATCAGAGCGTGATTTTGAAAATACGCTCGGCGTTGCCTTGGGCGATAAGGTATGTGTCTCCTTCTGAGAGGGTGGCATGGTCTGGTCGAAACCTTAAAACACTGCTGCAATATTACGGATTAATGAAAGTCGCTTCATAAATGATGCGTCAGACTTTGCCACCTGCATATTATAATCTCTTTGCAGATTAAGCAACAGATCTGCCGGAATATTTAACGCCGCTTCTATTAATAGCGCCATCTCTGTATTAACCCCTCTCTTCCCTTTGATAATCTCATTAAGTAGAGAAGGCTTCACGCCTATACTTTCGGCAAGCTTTGCCTGAGTAAGACAATTCGCCTCAAGTTCATCCTTGATAAGCTCTCCCGGATGGGTAGGTTCAAATGGTGTGAGATTGTTTGCTATCATATCTGGAGCAATACCTTGTAATGTAATCATATCAATCGTAATGGTTTGAGAGTTCTACAATATTACAGATAGTCAGAATAGATACTTATAATAATTCTATTACACTGCAAAGATATAAAAAGTTTTCCATATTCACAAATTTGTGAATACGAGAAACTGAAATCATACCAAAATCTCTCTTAATCACTGACTCTCGGCTCGGCCGAAAACGGAAAAGCCCGGTCCGTCGGTTGCAGTTCACGGGAGGACCGGGCTTTTATAGCGGGTTATGTAGCTGATGGGGTTGGAATCGTCCGGTCAGAGTTATTAGAACAAGAAAACGAAGTAAAGGAACAAGTAAAGGAACAAGTAAAGGAACAAGTAAATCTGACAGAGACGCAAAAGGAGGTGTTAATATATCTGCTTGATCACCCATCAGCAAGCTTAAAGGCTTGTTCTGATGCTACGGGAGCGTCAGTCATGTCAATTCGCTATACATTCAAGAAAGTAAAATCTTGGTTAGATATTCATCACGAGGGCCCTGATAAAACCGGAATATGGATTTTTGAACGTATCAGAAAAGACTAAGACGCTGGTTGAGAACGTTAAAAAAGCGGAGTATTCTTAGGGAAAATGTAACGGAAAAGCCCGGTCCGTAGGGGGGACCGGGCTTTTGTGGTGGTTAGGGTTATGGGGCGGGTCAGAGCACGACCTTGTAGGTCTTCGAACCCTGGCGGACGATGTAGAGGCCTTTGACGGGCTCGGCTACGCGGAGACCGTTGAGGTCATAGTATTCGGCCGGAGCTGTCAGGTCGGCGTCGAAACCGTCGGCGTCAACGCCCTCGATTCCGCTCAGATTGCCGGAGGCGAAGGTAATGAAACAGTTGGCCGGAACGGTCACCTTGCCGTTGGGGATGTCCCAGGTAAAGTCGGCTCCATAGCTGTGGGTCACGACGTTATAGTAGTTCTGGTCCTTCACGGGGAAATCGAAGTCGAACGTCAGCGAACCGTCGATGTTGGGGTTGATGAAGGTGTAGAGACCCTTGTCGCCCTTGACGTTGGCCATCGTGCGGCCGTTCTTCCAGTTGGTGGCGGCCACAGCTGCGTCGAAGGTTGCGTCTTCGGCGAAGAGCTCGGGGTTCTGAGCGCGACAGTTGATCAGGAGCGAATAGTTCTCGACCAGACCGGCGCGGGCAGGTTCGTCGAGCAGGTTCCAGCAAACACGTTTCGGGTCGGTGTTGTTGCCGCCGTTGGCATCCTTGGTAGACTGCTCGTTACCCATCTCTGAGAACTCCCAGATCATGTGTGCGCCGGGCGCGAGAATCATCTGAGCGGCGGCTGAACCGAGGCGCTGCATACGTGCGTCGAGGTTATTCTTGAGCGACGCGACGCCATAGGTGATCTGCTTGTAGGCGAGGCGTTCCTCGTCGTGGCTTTCGAGATAGGAGACGGTCGAGCCCCATGTGCGCGAGTCGTTGGGGGCATAGAAGCGGCGGAGCGACGAGCTGGTGCTGTAGCCCATTGCATACTGTCCACCCTCGTTGTTGATGTTCGCCCAGTTGAGCTGGCCGGTCTCGGCCATTTCGTTCTCCTCCTGAGCGCCGGCGAGGTTCTCGTTGATGAAGATCGAGCCGGGCTTCACGGCGTTCATGGCGTCCTGGATACGGCGCATGTTCACCACACGCGAATGGTTGTAGGCATTTGTGCCCGAATCGCCTGAGTTGGAGTAAGAGTCGTTGTCGCCAAGACCCTTCACGAGGTCGAAGCGGAAACCGTCAACGTTATACTCGGTCAGCCAGTACTGCACGCAGTCTTCCCACTGGCGGCGTACGAGCGGGTTGCCCTGGTTCCAGTCGTTGAGGACGCTGTATGCGTGGGGAGCGGTGGCGTTGTAGAAGGGGTTGGAGCCGGTGGGGTAGAGGCGGTACCAGGGGTGCTGCCAGTCGGTCTGGTTGAACACCATGTCGACGATCACGGCGATTCCTTCGGCGTGACACTTGTCGATGAACTCCTTATAGTCGTCCGGGGTGCCGTAGGCCTTGTCGGGAGCGAAGTAGAAGTTGGGGTTGTAGCCCCAGGAGACGTTGCCGTTGAACTCGGTGATAGGGAGCACCTCGACGGCATTCACACCGAGAGATTTGAGGTAGGGGATCTTCTCGATGGCCTGGCGCACGGTTCCGTTGCCCTTGGCCTGGCCTTCGGTTCCGGTGAAGTCGCGGAAGAGGAGCTCGTAGATGATCAGGTTGTTGTGGTCAGCCGGCTTGAAGTCCTTCACCTGCCAGTCATAGTCGTTGATGTCTGACTTGTAGACGGCCAGATAGACGGTGCCGGTCTTGCCGGTGGGATATTCCGGAAGGTCGGGATATACATCCTTGGGGATATACTTGTCGTTCGAGGGGTCAAGGATAAGCTTGGCGTAGGGGTCGCCGACGCGGGTCTGACCATCCACGTAATAGTAGTAGAGGTAGGTCTCGCCCTTCTTCAGACCGTTGACGGTCAGCCAGAAATAGCGGCCGTTCTCATCCTCGCAGCGGTTCATCAGGTTGGTGTCGAGCACCTGATAGTCGTCCCACGAGCCGACGAGGTTCACGCCGGCCTTCTGCGGAGCGGCGAAACAGAAGGTCACGCTTCCGTCCTCGTTCTCGACGGCGCCGAACTTGATCTTGTCGCCGGGATAGGGNACTTCGGGAGANGCCTGGGCGTAGTATATCTTGGTGGTGTAAATTTTTGAGTCGTTCTCGTTGTTGGCCTTGACGGTGAAGATATAGTCGCCCGGTTCGGGGAGCTCNTAGGTATAGTTGAGCTCGGTCGCATCCTTGACGGTCTTCAGATCCTCCTGACCCACCATCAGGGTGATGTCNGCCTTTTGGGTCGTTCCGACCTTGATNTTGAGGGTNGAGTTCTCGGCGGTCACGACGTTTCCGTCGANNCCGAAATCNACNGCNATCTGCAGACCGCTNTCCATCACGTCGACGAAGATGTCNCCCCCCGNNGCGGTCTTGCCCTGCTTGTCGCCCCCCGCGTCGCGGAAGACGAAGGCGAGNTTCTTGACTGTCTCGGAGGGGTTGGTGATACCGTAATATGTGCGGATGTCNCCGATGTAGAGTTTCCAGAGATTCTCCTCNACATACTGGAGTTCATACTTGGGATCGTTGTCGAGCCANGTCGGNGCGTAACGCCAGTCGGAGTCACNGNTTGAGGAGGAGGTCAGAACGCCCGTGTGGGCNTAGACCTTGGCNGTCGGGGCGAGTCCTTTCAGAGCGCCGTTGCCTTCAGCGGCATGGAAGTAGACCCAGAGGTTCTGAGAGTCTTCCTGGACGACGGCCGGATCGGTNGTCACCTGCGCCNTNGCGGCNAGGCCGACCATGAAGAGCGCGACCAGAGTCAGTAAAAGTTTTTTCATAAGTAGAATAGGAAAATTAGGTATATAAAAGTATAGGTGTGTATGGAGAGAAACTTTATTGTCAATGGCTTGCGAATCCGGACTTGCGAATCCGGGTCAGGAACCTTCCGGGGGGCCGGGGTTTCAGAATTCTTCNGGNAGGTTGGCGCGGAGCTCCGTGTANTCCTCCCACTCNGGGTCCTCCTCCGCCTCGATCAGAAGCGGAAGGGTACGGTCGATCGATTCCAGACCGCGGTTGAAGACTTTCTGAAAAATATGGAGCGAGCGNGTATANAANACCCAGTCGCGNCGNCCGTCGCCGGTGTAGATNCCGGTCATCACCGCCACGGGGTCCTTCTTGAAGGCGAGNAGCAGGCTGTCGGTCGCCTCTTCGAGCAGGGNCTCGTCGGTCTCGTCGGGCATTCCGTCCGNTTTGGCCGAATANTCCCANTGGACGTCGATNCGGTAGATATATTTTCCGCTGTCGCGATAGCGCGCGATCTCTTCGCGCAGGGTGACGATCACCGTCCGTCCGCTCTCGGCGTCGGCGGGAAAGGAAACCCATTCTTCAGAGTATGCCATGTCGTGTCAGAATATGGTTACGAGTGTCGCGCCGAAGCCGTATTCGCGGAAAGATGCGTCCTGAATATCACAATCATACTCTTTGCGGAGCAGGTCGCGGACAGCCTTGCGGAGAACGCCGTCCCCCTTGCCGTGGATGAAGACGATNTTCTGGCCCTTGCGAAGACGGTGGGCCTTCATGGTCTTGCGCACTTCGTCGAGCTGCATGGTGAGCATGTCGGCGTTGGTCATCCCGGCGAGGCTGTCGGTCAGCTCGGCCATGTGGAGGTCGATCTGAATCAGCGGGAGGAGCTTGTGGGGATTCTGTGCGTCGAGATCTATCTTCTCCACCTTCTTGCGGGCCGGGGCGTCTCCCTTNGCCGCGGGCTTGGCCTGCGGTTTCTTNAGCGAGTCCTCATACTTGGCCTGCAGGGCGCGGATAGCCGCNTCNTCATCCTCNCGGTTGTCGGCCGCNCGGTCATCCTCGACAAGAGGGATCTCNATCACCGGNTCGTCGAAATATTTNCCGGGACGGAAGCAGTGAAGCTTATGGAACTTGGTAAGGTTCAGCTTTATAGTCGAGTTGACGGGGAACTTCAGCTCGAAAGAATCGGTGTCCTTGAAGGCGAGGGCCTGGAGGGCCACCTTCTCGAACTCGCCGAGGGTCTCGTGGGTGAAGACGCCGAGGTCGATCAGCTCGTTGGGCTCGACCTCGCCGCTATATCTCAGCTTCCAGCCCGTCTCGTTCGTGCCGCGGCTCATGAAGGTGAAGAGNAGGCGGTAGTTGGAGTCNTTGACCAGCACGGCNGCAAATTTCGAGTCCGAAAGGGCCTTGAGGTTGGTCGGCTCGAAAGCGAGCGTCAGTGAGAGCTTGTTGCCNTAGTCGGTCTCGACGGGNTTCGGNTTGGGTTTTGCCGGCGCGACGGACTCGACCGGGTTGGCGGTCTCCTTGGAGGGTGCCTGCGGTTCGGGGCGTGGCTGCGCCTTCTTTCCGCGGCCCATNTCGTATGCNTCCTGGTCGAAGAGCAGACGCGCNCCCGACTTGGGATTCTCATGTCCGGCGGGAAGGACGACCACGAGATCNGANACNAGGAANGGNGTCTCGAAACCATCTTCCTCCACGTATGCGATCTTACCCTCGACACGGCTGACGGTTCCGCCGCCGACGGCGTTGAGGTATCTTACTTTATCACCGGCTTTCATCGTTTTCTTCTATGCTGCTGTTATCGGTTTTTTCATTCTTCTCCCTCTCCTCCTCGCGNTGGTAGGCGTCGACNATACGCTGGACGAGGGCGTGGCGCACGATGTCCTTCTTCTCATATTCGATGAAGCCTATTCCCTTGACTCCGCGCAAGATCGAGAGCGCCTGCATCAGACCGCTGCGCACCGAGCGCGGAAGGTCGATCTGTGTCGCGTCGCCGGTNACGATCATNTTGGCGTTNACGCCCAGACGGGTGAGGAACATCTTCATCTGGGGCGTGGTCGTGTTCTGNGCCTCGTCGAGGATGATCACGGCGTCGTTGAGCGTGCGGCCGCGCATGAANGCGAGCGGAGCGATCTGGATCGTGTCGGTCTCCATATACTCCTTCAGCTTCACGGCCGGAAGCATATCTTCGAGCGCGTCGTAGAGCGGGCGCAGATAGGGGTCGATCTTGTCCTTCATGTCGCCCGGGAGGAAGCCGAGTTTCTCGCCGGCCTCGACGGCGGGACGCGAGAGGATGATCTTCTTGACCTGACGGTTCTTGAGAGCCGCCACGGCCAGGGCNATCGCGATATAGGTCTTGCCCGTTCCGGCNGGNCCGAGCGCGAAGGTGAGGTCGTTCTCGGCAAATGAGCGGACCATCTTCGCCTGGTTGGCGTTGCGCGGAGCGATCGGGCGGCCGCTCTGGCCGAAGATGATCACCCCTTCGGCGTTGACCGCCTTGGGGACNTCGCCGCGGACGATGTCGATGATGACGTCGTCGGTGAGCTTGTTATATTTGGCCGCGTACGATTCGATCTCNCGGATCTTCATCTCGAAATCGGCCGTCTCGGANTCCTCGCCGATCACCTTGATCACGTTTCCGCGCGCCGCCATCCGCAGCTTCGGNAAGAGGTTNCGGATCAGCGATATGTTTGAATTGTTGACGCCGTAGAANGTCTGCGGGTCTATGCTGTCTATAATAACTGTTCTTTCGTTCATCTATACCATTTTGGATTTTTTTACCGGTCCNGTCAGCCTACGGAACCTTCGAGCGAGATGGCGAGCAGCTTCTGGGCCTCGACTGCGAACTCCATCGGAAGTTTATTCATCACCTCCTTGGCATATCCGTTGACGATCAGCGCCACGGCCTCTTCCATCGGGATTCCGCGCTGGCGGCAATAGAANAGCTGCTGTTCGTTGATCTTCGAGGTGGTCGCNTCGTGCTCTACGGTNGANGTGTTTTCCCGGACGTCGATATAGGGGAAGGTGTGGGCGCCGCANTCGGAACCCATNAGGAGCGAGTCACACTGNGTGAAGTTTCNGCANCCNGTCGCCCCCTTGACGACNTTCACCTCGCCGCGATANGAATTCTGGGANTGTCCGGCCGAGATACCTTTCGAGACGATGGTCGAGCGCGAGCGCTTCCCGACGTGGATCATCTTCGTGCCGGTGTCGGCCTGCTGGTGATTGTTGGTGACGGCNACCGAGTAGAACTCGCCCACGCTGTCGTCACCCTTGAGGATACATGANGGNTATTTCCANGTGATNGCCGANCCGGTNTCGACCTGGGTCCAGCTNACCTTCGATCTGTGGCCNCGACAGAGGGCTCGCTTGGTGACGAAGTTGTAGATGCCACCCTTNCCGTCCTTGTCGCCGGCATACCAGTTCTGGACGGTGCTGTACTTGACCTCGGCGCGTTCTTCGACGATGATCTCGACGATCGCGGCGTGAAGCTGGTTCTCGTCGCGCATCGGGGCGGTGCATCCTTCGAGATAGGAGACGTAGGCATCGTCGTCGGCCACGATCAGCGTGCGCTCGAACTGGCCTGTCCCCGACGCATTGATGCGGAAGTAGGTCGAAAGCTCCATCGGACAGCGGACCCCCTTCGGGATATAGACGAACGAGCCGTCCGAGAACACGGCCGAGTTGAGGGCTGCGAAATAGTTGTCGCGATAGGAGACGACCTTGCCGAGATATTTGCGGACCAGGTCGGGATAGTCCTTGACCGCTTCGGAGAAGGAGCAGAAGATGACGCCNAATTCGGCGAGTTTCTCGCGGTGGGTTGTCTTGACGCTGACCGAGTCCATCACGGCGTCGACGGCCACNCCGGCGAGCTGTTTCTGNTCTTCGAGCGAGATTCCGAGCTTGTTGAAGGTCTTGACCAGTTCNGGGTCGACCTCGTCCATACTCTTCTTCAGTTCNTTCTTCTTCGGGGCTGCATAGTAACTGATGGCCTGATAGTTGATTTCGGGNATATCGAGGTGGGCCCACTCCGGCATTTTCAGAGTCAGCCAATGGCGGTAGGCCTCCAGACGGAACTCCAGAAGCCACTCGGGTTCCCCTTTGACCTTCGAGATATAGCGGATGACATCTTCGCTCAGGCCCGGAGGCACGACATCGGTGTCGATATCAGAGGTAAAACCATATTTATATTCGCCCTTTGTGGCGTCGCGGAGCACCTCCTCGGTAGTCTCTGCGCCGGTCCGGGTATTTTCTTGTTCCATAGCTTTGAATTATAACGCGAGGCACACTCCGACAGCGGAATCCGTGCGGGTCCGCAAGGCCGGGGTCTCCGCCTCAATAACTCTAACAATATTTAAACAAGTAAAGTTACAAAAAAAAACCGAGACAACGAGCAATCACCCCTCGAAACCACATATTTTTCTCCGGTTGGCTTCTCTGTTTTTTGACCATAGAACCATATTTTGCTCTGTGGTTTTTTTTGACCATAGAACCATAGGGCCATATTTTACTCCGGTGGAGTTTTGACCATAGGACCATAGGGCCATATTTTTCTCTGTGAGGTGTTTTCAATATCGAGCGTAGATGAACCGGTACAAATAACCTTGTAGGGACGCACGGCTCGTGCGTCCATTATCAGTAACATAGAATCCGAAATTAGTCAATGTGTATGGTGGTGGATGTCTTGTGTTGTGGACGTATTGTGTTGTGGACGCACGAGCCGTGCGTCCCTACAAGATTATTTGTTACATCGATTTGATTTAAAGTCATTGGTTACATCGATTTGATTTAAAGTCGTTTGTTACATCGATTTGAGGTCGTTTGGTCCGTTGATTTTGGTCGGATGGAGAAATTTTAGTAACTTTGTCACCGTGGTAATAATTACGACGGTGATAAAGTATGAAATTCTATAATCGAACCAAGGAAATAGAGGAACTGAGACGAATACAGGGACGTGCCTTTGACTCCCGGTCAAGGATGACTGTAATAACCGGTCGACGCCGAATCGGCAAGACATCGCTTGCTTTGCGTGCGACGCAAGGCGAATATTCTACTGTATATCTGTTTGTAAGTAGAAAGAACGAGGCGGCTTTGTGCGAAGAGTTTGCCGGACTGATTTCATCGGCTCTTGATTGTTACGTGCCGTCTGAGATAAAGTCATTCAGCTCATTGTTCCGGATGTTGATGGAGCTTGCGAAGACGCGCAAGTTCAACTTGATTATTGATGAATTTCAGGAGTTTTTCAATATCAATCCGTCGGTTTACAGTGATATGCAGAATATTTGGGATTCTTACCGGAACGAGACGCATGTCAATTTGCTTCTTATGGGCTCGGTATATTCAATGATGCACAAGATCTTTGAAAATTATCACGAACCGCTTTTTGGCAGAGCGGATGCCATGATACGTCTCTCGGGATTCGGTACCGGGACTATGAAGGAAATCATGCGCGATTTCCGACCGGACTATACCGACGATGAATTGCTTGCACTGTATACCATCACCGGTGGAGTTCCGAAATATATCGAGTTGCTGTGTGAAGATACCGATTTGTCAGTCGAGGGAATGTTTGATTATGTAGTTCGGGAAAACTCCCTGTTCGTAAACGAAGGCCGTAACCTGTTGATTGAGGAATTCGGGAAGGATTATGGATTATATTTCTCAGTGTTGAGCTGTATAGCATCCGGTATAAACACCCAAGGAGCGATCGAGGGCGCATTGGGAGGAGTGACAGTAGCAGGTCATCTGAAAAGACTGATAGAGGATTACTCCCTCATCAAGCGAGTGCGTCCGATTTTATCAAAGCCGCGCTCGCAGAATGTTCAGTATGAGATCAACGATAATTTCCTGCGCTTCTGGTTTAACTATTTTGACAGGAACCAGACCTTGGTGGAGCTTAACAACTTCGAATATCTGCGTCAGATCGTTCTCTCTGATTATCCGACTTTCTCCGGCCTCGCACTTGAAAAATGGTTCCGCCTGAAGATGATGGAAAGCCATAAGTATTCGGACATCGGCTCATGGTGGGAACGCAAGAAGGGAAAGGAGGCCAACGAGATTGATATCGTTGCCCTCTCGATAGAAGGGAAAACTGCTCTCGTAGCAGAAGTAAAGCGCCAGCAGCGAAACTACGACCACAAGGCATTTATGGAGAAAGTAGATCGCATTAAAACAAGCATCTTATCAGGATATGATATAGAAACCCGTTTGTTTACTTTGAATGATATGTAAGTATATCTTCGGGGGAGGGTCAGAAGGGGGGCCGATAGGGCGATGTTATGGTAAAGTCTGTGCAGGTGCTTTGAAGGCTTGCAGTCGTATATTATGTGGAGAGAGTAATTATGTGGAGAGAGTAATTCGGAGGAGAGGTGTTGTGTTAACAATTATTAACTCTTGAGATTTGTGACTTACCATTAATTTTATATAACTTTGAAGAAACTAACTAATAACATTCTTATCACTTAACTCGGAAACGGATGAAAACGATTAGAATTTTGATGCTATCGGCGGTTTTGTTGACGTCGTTAGGCATGAGCGCTGAAAAGCTGACAGCGGAGCAGGTGTGGGCAGAGGGTATGTCCTGGACTGAGCTGCAAAAAGTATTGTCTTGGGACGAGCCGAAAGTTATAGAATACACTTTGGTTGACTCAAAGACTGTTGATGGAAGGGTGTATTCAAATCTTGCGATTGATGGTGAGAAGACTGAGGTATGGATCTATGTAGATTCCAACCGGGTGTATGAGTGTTCAGACCCGGAGCAGGGTGTCGAAGATAAGGCCGGGGTGTATCTGTTTGACTTCACCAATTGGGAGGAGCAAATGAGCACTAAATGGTATGGCACATACGAGGAAGAGATCGGAGATTACTATTGTCGGGATATTGAATTCTTATATCGTACCAAGTTGCCTGAAGCCTATGCCGGAGCACCGGAAGTTTGGGCCTACTATTCAAAAGAAGGTGACCTTGAAGATGGCAACATCTGGATTGAGGGTATCGGATATGTGGGATTCTGTGGACTTTTGGCCTATCCCAATCAGTCAATAATTTCCAGTACTACATATCATTTCGTCAGTGAAGTCAGACTGCCGGATGGTAAAGTAATCTATCAAAGCCAACGGGCAGAAGCCGGTGTGGCGGAGATTCAGAATCAGGGCGAAAAGAATACTACGGTGTATGATCTCTATGGTCGTCAGACTGTCAACTTTCAGCCCGGATGTATTTATGTCAGCGGAGGCAAGAAAATAGTTTACCCCACAAGATAACCCTACATTTTTACAGCATACAAGAGGCAGTTCAAAATGAACTGCCTCATTTAAATAGTTTCTTAACGGCCGAACGGCCGCATGACTTTTTTATATTACGCGGCGGTGATCGATTTGTGGAGGTTGGTGACGAAGTCAGCTACCTGCTTGAATTTACCGGGGAAGAGTTCGAGGACGTTGATCTCGTCAAACGGTGACTCGTTGATGAGCGCGGCGGTTTCCATATCGCCGTTCTCGCAGACGTAGTCGAGAATATTCTTTAGGTACTCTTCCTGCTCAGATGTCAGCGAGTTTTCAGAGATATAGTCCGTAAAGAGCTGAACGGCTTTCTGGCGGTCCACCTTGACGATGGTTCGGATGAATGCGGCGACACTGTCGGCGCAACTGTCGGCAAGGTTTTCATGGCTCAGGAAGCGCATATAGTCTTCTTTAGAGCCGAGTTCCTGCCACATGATTCGCTCAAGTTCCTCAATGTCGGCAGGTGTCAGCTGCTCGATGTTCTTGATCTTGTTGAGCACCGGGAGGTCGCGGTTCTCCGCAAGGAAATCAAGTACCTTCTGGCGGTAGGTCACTGATGTGACGAAGCCCGAGGCGATTCCGCCATCCGAGATGTGATCATCAATATCAACCTCAAAGGTCTTGGAGGCCTCACCGACAAGAAATTTGAGGAGACCGCGGATTTGCTTGCGCATATTCTCGATCGAGGCGAGAGTCTTGTTGCTCCAGAAGTCAGAAGTCATGACCTCGTTGAGATAATCCATCTTTGCGATTATTTCAGGGATGCCGGCCTGTTTGCGCAGAGCATCAACGATATAGGTAATCTTTGCCTCATATTGAGCGGCGGCAAAAGTATCGTTCACCATCGAGAGCTGAACATACAACGCAAGGAGATCAAACTTCTTCGCTTTCTCATCGTCAGAGGCGTTGCCGTATGTGGCTTCCGATTCGGCGGCGACATCCGACCGATATACGCCCGAAGCGGAAAAAGCGTTTGACACCAACGGCGCGACTTCGTTCTTCATTTCGAGAACGTCGGTGGCCTTGATGTGGAGCCAGGATTCGGGAGCGCGGAAGCGGGTTACCGCTTCCCAATGGGCGCGGACTGAAATATGGCTGTCGGGCAACGACACAATCTGATTGTGCAAGGTGTTTTTCAGTTCGTCGTGAAAACCCTTGGCAAACTCGTCTTGCTGATATTCGGATGCCTGCAGACAGTAGGCTATATCGGCTCGGACTCCGAAGATGCGCTCCGTGAGCGACTGCACGGCCGGAGCGGTCTTGTCGTTGATGTGCGTCTCGAAATAGTTGAAGTTGCCGCAGTAGTCAAAGATGTAAAACTCCTTCTTGTCCTTGCCCGCGCCGAAGATGTCGGGACTGAGGCGAGTGCCGCGACCGATCATCTGCATGAACTTAATCCTCGAGCGCACTCGTTTGAAGAAAACAAGGTTGAGCACGTCGGGCACGTCGATGCCGGTGTCGAGCATATCGACCGACACGGCGATCTGCGGCATTGATTCGCGTTGCTCGAAGTTGTCGATGAGCGACTGCGCGTATTTTATCGAGTAATCGATCTGACGGCAGAACTCCGGACCGAGACCGGGATAAAGCAGGTTGAACCGCTTGACGATCAGCTCGGCGTGCGGACTGCTGAAAGCGAAGATGATTGACTTGCCGATCTTCTCACCGCTGTCGACTTTCAGACCGTTCTCCATGAGGTCCTGAAGAACGAGGTCGATGGTCTTGGTATTGAAGATATACTGGTATATCTCGTTGCTCTCAATGTCGCGAGGTTGTAAAGGTATGTCGGGGTCGCCATTGGCGGCTTCATACTCCCATACTTTTTCCAGTTGCTCCTTCTCTTCGTCAGTGAGGTTGTCATACCTGATGCCGTCGTTCATCACGTCGGAATCTCGTTTGATACCGACCGGGGGCACAAGGTAGCCGTCGGCCACGGCCTCGTCAAGCTCGTATGAGAAATTGGGGATACCGCCTTCCAACTGGAGCAGGTCGTAGGTGGATTTATCCACCTGATCGCGAGGGGTGGCTGTCAGACCCACGAGCAGAGAATCAAAGTAGTGGAAGATCGCGCCATACTTACCGAACACCGAGCGATGGGCCTCGTCAATGATGATAAGGTCAAAACGACCGACAGAGAAAGTCTTGTCGTCGGCGTCAATATGGTTTATCATCGTCTGATATGTCGAGAACGTGATTCTTGCGTTAAGGTCGGGCTTGTTCTCCTTGTCGCTCAGTACGGTGGTAGGCACCTCCGGCAAGAGCTTGACAAAGTTACGGTGAGCCTGTTTGACGAGCGAAGTGCGGTCGGCAAGAAACAGAGTGTTCTTGACCCATCCGGCTCGTTGCATCACATCGACGAGCGATATGGCGGTGCGGGTCTTGCCCGTACCGGTTGCCATGACGAGCAACCCGCGGCGATGTTTCGAGTTGAAGTGCTCGCAGAGTTTCTTGATTGCTGTTTTCTGATAATGGCGGTTGGATATATTATCCTTTACCGACATATCGGTAATATCTTTGCGCTTGCGCTGCTGGTGCAGCCACAGCAAATCTTCTTTGGAGTGGAAGGCATAGACCTGACGCTTCGGGTAGCCGATGCCGTCGATGAACCACGTCTCGAAGCCATTGGTAAAATAGATTGCCGGATGGACGCCATACTCGGCTTCGAGGCAATCGGCATAGAGACGCGCCTGTTGCTCCCCGACGTGGGGATCAACACTGGAGCGTTTGGCTTCGATGACGGCTAAGGGTCTGCCATCGTCGCCAAACAGGACATAGTCGGCAAAACCTTTGCCATGATTGTTCGGCATACCGTGAACTTCGACTTCGATGCAAGCCTTTGCGGGATGCTTCGCACCTTTTGCCGTGAGGATTTCCCAACCGGCTTCTCGGATCATGAGGTCTATTAGGAGTCGGCGTGTCTCGGCTTCGTCAATATCGCCCCACGACAAGTTGGTGACGACCGCGGGAGCGGCCTCGATCACTTCGTGTCCGATGGTCGCGGCAAACTGCTTGGTGGTTTCAGAAGCAGACGCACCGGGGTGCATCCCTACTTTTGCAACCTTAATTCGGAGGCGACGCGGGCGCTCGGGAATGAGTGTGCGGTCAAAGTCAGGTATCGAGTCGAAACGGTGTAGTTTGAGCATAATCGCCTTGACAACATTGTAGATGTTGACAAGAGAATAGAAGGCTTCTCCTTTGGAGACATTACCATCGTGGGCAGCCTGATTGCCGACCTTTCTCACCCAATGCACGGCTTTCATCACATTCGGGTCGTTGATGAAATCGCGGAAAGTCGCCCCGTCGGTCAGCTCGAAAAGCGAGGTACGTTCGCCGACCCGCTCCCCTTTCATCTCATAGACCGATTTGACAACCCAATCGAGCGCACGTCGGGCATTAAGAGCCGACACTTCCGGCTCCGAAGTCATCCGCTGTTCAGCCATATCGCAATAGCGATACAGCTGTTCCAGCATCACGTCATTCTTCAGATAGTCGAAGTTCAACATAGTCTATTCGTTCTCGTTTTCATTATCGTAGGTCTCAATAATGCGCTTTAATTCTTCTTCTGTAGGTAGCATTTTGACAAGGTTTTCTTCCAATGCTTCATTGATTTTGTAAGCTGCAACACTTAACGGTTGTGTCATGCCTCGGAATGACCATTCCACCATAGTTCGATCTTTAGACTTGCAAATCAACAACCCGTCGCCGATTCCCACCTTTAAATTCGTCACCAGCTTGGTGACGAATTATATCATTCTGATTATAAAATTCATACCAGCGTTTTACATATTTGATGTTAGTAGCAGAGAAACCAGTCTGATCAGGAAACTCGGCTTTAAGATCGAGGCTCAAACAATCAAAAAATGCACTACCATAAGTGGCTTGTTCGTATAGAGCGGATATGTCTCGCCCCATCTCCCAATAATATTCAAGCATAGCGGTGTTGACTTTCACCGCAGCCTTGATTTGAGATTTGCGATAACGTTGTTTTAGAGAGGCAAGAAGTTGCGCATATTCCTTCCCCGACACTATTGCATCACGCTTTACGAAAGTAGGAGAATCATTTTTCTTTTTCATAATCTTACTTTTCCCTTTGAAAATGTGAGACGTATCACGCTGATTAATTAAACCAATAATCCATACGGGCATCAAGCAGAGTTTGCAATTCAGCAATCTCCGCTTCCACCTTCGCTTTCTGAGCCTCGATAGCCTCCACCTTAGTTGCGAACTCCTCTTGCAGAGCGATGGGCGGAAGAATTAGCGGAACTGATTCTACTATGCCACAATTAATATTTAACATTGTTGCACCTTTGGCTCTTTCAATCAAATACTTTGTAATTGTAGGTTGCTTAAAGCACCACAACGCATATAAGGAGTTTATTGGTATAATAAAACGGACAAAAAGGCTACCAGTGCCGCATAAATACCCATCTTCATTACCCGTGATTAAAGCACATCGTCCTATATCTCCGCGCCTACCAAATACTATATCATTACGTTTCAAAACATAACTTGAGAGAGTTTCTTTTTTATTATCATCAATGGTGAAGTCATTGTCAGCCACGACATAACCATCCTGCATATGAATGGGATTAACCAATGGAGTACCACCGCTGATATAATCTTCTTTATGCAATAGGCTCCCGAATGGACCGATTTTAACTGTAGACACTTCTTTAAGGGATGTTTTGCTAAAGCCTTTGGGGTTGGTGATGGGGTCACCGAAGGTATCGTAGAAAAGAGATTGTGCGAGAACGTCGAGTTGCGAAACCAACTCACGGTTCTTGGCTATCAAGTCATTGATTTGGTCAAGCTCCGCTACAATCTTCTCCTGTGTCTCCATTGGCGGCACTGGAATAGATAGATTCTTAATAAAATCCAGAGTAACTCCCTTTACTGTGGCGCCTCTGCCATTTGCGATTATATAATCTGCAATACTGCGATACCATTGTACAAAATAGTGTTTATTTACCGAACATTGATTGAAAGAAACGCCTTTCAAATCTTGATTGATCGCAGTATCTTGCATTAACTCACATATTTTACCAAGCCCAACATGTGTACTAATAACAATCATGCCTTTAGGAAGCAAATTTGTAGCACTCTGTTTTATTGCATCCTGAGTAATATGGAGTTCTGTTGCTGATAGTTTGAAATCCGCCATATCTCTAACAGTAGCCCAGGGAATATCGCCACAATAAAATGCACTGTTTGCTTTTGATGGCGTACCACCACCAATAAACGAACATATTTCCCCGAGCCGTTTATACTCCCAATTATGCTTCATGGCTGTTGGCGATTAGGCGTTTGAGATTATCCATACCTTGGCCGATTTCGGCATAGAGGGTGGCGGCGCGTTCGAGGATGACTTCGGGGGCGTCGTAAACTACTGCTTCGCGAACGGTCTCTTTGTAGGTGTTGAATGCGAGGTCGTAGCCGTGCTCGCGGATCTCATCTGCCGGAACGAGGAACGATTGATCGGTGCGTTTGCGGTCGGTCTCGGCTTCGAGATTGCCGAAGCGAGCCACAATGTCGGGTATATCCGATTCGGCGACTTCGTTGCGTTTCTGGTCAAGCGAGTAGCCGTCGGCCCGCATGTCGTAAAACCACACCCTATCAGTGCCGCCGGTGCCTGTCTTGGTGAAGATCAGTATGGCGGTCGAGACACCCGAATAGGGCTGGAAGACTCCCGAGGGCATCGAGATAACCGCTTGCAGACGGTTTTCATCTACGAGCTTCTTGCGCAGTGCGATATGGGCTTTCGACGAACCGGTGAGTACTCCGTCGGGCACAATGGAGGCGCAGCGGCCACCGGTCTGCAACGAGCGGAGGAAAAGCGAGATGAACAGCAACTCGGTTTTCTTGGTGTTGGCGATGGCGAGAAGAGATTTGGCGACGGCTTCGTTGTCGAGACTCCCCGAGAACGGCGGGTTAGCGAGAATGAGCGTGTAGCGGTTCTCGTCGGTGTTATCGGTAGAGAGGGAATCGCGGAACTCTACCGTCGGGCTGTCAACGCCGTGGAGCATGAGGTTCATTGCACCTATGCGAAGCATCTTAGGGTCAGTATCGAAGCCGTTGAGCATGGTGGTGCGGAAGTGGCGGGCGCGGTCACGTTTCATAAGCTCCGTGCGGTAGTGCTCGGTGATATATTTGGCGCTCTCCACTATGAAGCCCGCGCTACCCATAGCCGGATCACAGATGGTGTCGTCGAGTGTCGGCTTCATCATGTCGACCATCATGCGGATGATGTGGCGCGGAGTACGGAACTGACCGTTGTTGCCGCTCGCCGCCATCTTGCCGAGGATATATTCATAGACGTCGCCCATCGTGTCGCGGTTGTTCATGTCGAGAGAGTTGATGCCCTCGACAATCTTCACGAGGTTTCGTGGCGACTGAATGAGGAATATCGCGCTCTCCATGAAGCGCGAGTAGGCCGACTCCTTGCCGCTGTTGAGATGTTTGATGAAAGAGAAAACGTCCTGGCTGACCGTTTGAAACATGCGGGTCGGTTCAAAATTCTTGAAGCGGCTCCAGCGCAGATCATCGAACGGCACGTCGCGGTCCTGGTCGGGATTGTGCCACTCGCCCTCGCCGAAAGTCGGATTGCTGACCTTTTGGCCGATGATAGCAGCGGTAGCTTCCTGATTGAGCTGCTTGTCATCAAGGAGTTTCATAAAGAACAGATATGTCATCTGTTCGAGAATATCTATGGAGTTTGAGATGCCTCCGGTCCAGAAGGTATCCCAAATCTGGTCTATCTGATTCTTTATCTGTCCTGTAATCATGGATGATTGAGGCGCGAACGCCCGCGAATATAAGCAAAATTAGCAAAAATTTCGCGAACCACCACATCCGGAACCGCTAAAAATGAAGTGAGCGACCCCAATATTCCGACCCCTCAGTCAGAAAGAAAAAGGCCACAACTTAGAGAATGTTTGGATTTAAACCAAATTTAATATTCTGAGAGTTTTAAAAATTTTTGATTTCATCTCAAAGGATCTTTTGGGCGCTTTCCCAAAGATTTCATCGGTCGCGATGCCCGCATCGCTCCCTCTTCAACTTTGCAAAATCATCCCAAAATCTCTCTTTGAGCTAAAATCATTTAAATCCAAACATTCTCTTAATTTGAGCCGAATATACGACCCTCTAAGCATATCTTCGGGGGCCGGGGAGGATCAGAAGGGGGGGAGGTCGGAGAGCCAGGCGCGGTCGGATTCGGAGGGGGGNNGGGNGGGGCGGAAGGGTTCGCCGTAGGGGCGGGTCTTGGGTGGGGCGGGGGTGTCGGGGGCGACTTCGTCTTCGAGGTCGGTGAAGTCTACGGGAAGGGTGAGGCGGGAGGCGCCGGGGGTGTTGGCGCGCAGCTCGTCGATGGTCTGGCGGAGGTTGGCGATCTTGGCTTCGTAGTCCGCGCGCTCCTTGGCTATGCGGTCGAGACGGGCGTTGATGGCCTCGGCCTCCTTCTCGACGTCGATCGCTTCGGCCAATTGGCCGCGCAGCTCCTCGGTCAGCGCGCGTTCGCGCTCAAGGTCGAGAAGCAGACGCCCCTCGCGGGCCTCCGCTTCTCCGATCTTTTTCTCCGCTTCGGTCAGTTCCGTGCGGTGGCGTCCGATGGCCTCGGTCAGCACGCGGTTGGCCTCCTCGAGGTCAGCCACCCTCTGGGTCAGTGCCGCCTCCGCCTCGCGCAGACGCTCCATTTCAAGTTTGTCTTTCTTTCCCAATATCATTCCGGTTTCTTGATGACACCCTCTCATCTCTGACTATCATTCCGGTTTCTTGACGATACCCTTTGACTTGCGGCCGTTGATGGCGATCATCAGCGGCTCCGGGAACTCGACGATTCGCACGCGGTCCGACTCGTAGACGGCAGGCTGGCGGTCAAGATAGGCGGCGTCGAAATAACCGTTGCCGGCGTCGGGGTCGACGGTGAAATAGCCCACTCCGAAGCTGGTGAGGTTCTGGAAGAAGTGGGTGCCCTGGGAGGGTTCGATACGGTAACCCGGGAGGGCCGACTCNACTATCAGTCTCGCCCCGGCGATCTGCGGCCACTTGACCGGAACGCCCAGCGCCGAGTCNGACGAACCCCAGCGTCCCGGACCGATGAGGATGTACGGGACGTTGGCGTCCACGAATCCCTTGTTTATCTTCTCGATCTCAAGGGCGACCTCAGGATTGGCGGCCGAGTCGAACGTGTCGGGCTTGACATAGACGATGTGGCGGACATTGTCCATCACGCCGTGGCCCAGCGCGGTCGACGAGCGCAGGATCAGATCCTTGTCCTCGACTTCGAGTATGTGGTCGTCGAGCATCTCCTTCTTGTCCACGATCGGACGGATCTGGAGCCAGTAGACCGACCCTTTGTGCTTCTTGTCGCTCATCAAGTTGGGGTTGATCACCCCGGCGAACTCTATCTCTACGGGNCGNCCCATCTCATACTGNCCGGTGGTCAGCATAAAATCGACGATCTGGGCCAGCGGGAAGACGTTTTGCTTCAGAACGTTCGAGAAGGTCACNACCTTGCGTCCCGGACCGATGAATGTGTCGCGGATCATACGGTCGTTGGCATCGAAGGTAGAGACCATATAGTTCAGGGCCCCGGTCTTCGCCGCGTCGGCCACCGGGATCCGGCGGATATTGAANCTGTCGTCGGTCGTGAAATTCTTCGATTCNTCGGCCGAGACGGGGAGTCCGAAAAGATAGTTCTGGGTGTCGCGCAGCGCGAGGTCCACGGTCGAGGTCTGGAGCACCTTCGACGGATGTTTCGGCGAGAAACGGAGCGCCATGCCGCCGTCGACGATATACTTGCCCAGACCGACGGCCACCTCGGCCACACCATCTTCGGCCACCTCGTCGTTCAGCGGATAGTAGTTGAGCGANCGGCCCACACCCGAGAAACTCGGATAGTAGAAATCGCCGTGACGCTCGCCCACGACCTCCTGGAGAATGACNGCCATCTTCTCCTGGTCGATCACGTTGCTCGTCGCGTTCATATAAGCCTTGGAATCGGCGAAGAAAACGGAGGCATAGACGCTCTTGACCGCCTCTTCGAGAAGATGGAGCATCTCCCGGTGGTCGGTCAGGTTGGGGATCATGTAGGTCGAATAGATTCCGGCGAAAGGCTGATAGTGGGAGTCTTCGAGCAGCGACGACGAGCGCACCGCCAGCGGACGGTCAACGACGTCGAACAGCGCCAGGAAATCCTCCTTCAGGCTCGCGGGGAGCTCCGCCTTGAGGAAGACTTCGAGAATCTCCGAATCCGGACGGTCGGAGAGCGCCACGGGATAGAGGTTGTTCGACTCCATGAACTCGTCGAAGATGTCGGTACAGAGAACGACNGTNCGCGGAATCTGGATCTGGACNCCGTCGAAATCGTCACACTCCGGGTGGCGCTTGATGATCTGGTCGATGAACGCCAGGCCGCGACCCTTGCCTCCGAGCGAACCGTCGCCGATGCGCGCGAAGTTGGAGTATCTGTCNAAGCGGTCCTTGCGGAAGACGGCCACGACNCCGCGGTTCTTCATCCGGCGGTACTTGACGATACACTCGAAAATCAGCTTCTTGACGGTCTGGGCCTGNTCNGGTCGGGTGAAGCGGTAGTCGGCTATCGCCGAGGCTATGGGGAAGAGGGCGCGGCTGTAGAGCCAGCGCGAGAAGTCGTTGGTCTGACAGTGGGCGAACAGAGCGTCGTCCGGAATATCGAAAATATTGCGCTGAAGATCCTTCAGGTCCTTGAGCCGCATGATCTCCTTCCCGGTCTCGGGATCCTTCACGATGAAGTCGCCGAAGCCGAACATATATCCGACTGCGCGCTTGAGGTCGAGCGGGAGTGTCTTCGAATTCTTGTCGAGGAAGAGATAGCCGGCCTCTTCCGAGGCTTCGCGGTTCTCGCTCTCCTGGCTCTCGATGATGATCGGCAGGCTCGGACGGCGCTCGCGGGCATAGCGGGCGAACTGCAGGCCGGCGAGAGGATCCTTTTTNCCGTCGCGCGGAAAGCGCATGTCGGAGATCACGCCGAGAAGATGGTCGCCATATTTGTCGAAAAGCTCCACGGCCTCCTCATAGTCGCGGGCGAGAAGAACTTTCGGACGGCCGCGCATTCGGAGCATCTGCTCGTGCTCGTTGAGCGCCTCGGTCGAGAAGATCATCGACTGCTTGAGCAGGTATTTGAAAAGGGTGGGGAGAATCGAGGAGTAGAAGCGTATCGAGTCCTCGATCACCAGCACGGCCTGGACGCCGGTTTCGAGGATGTCGTTGTCGGCGTTTCGCCGGTCCTCGATCAGTTTGATGATGGCCAGGATCAGGTCAACGTTGCCGAGCCAGGAGAAGACGTAGTCCACGCCGCGGAGGTCTTCGTTGGCGATCCGCCGGCGCACCTCCTTGGAGAAAGGGGTCAGGACGACGAACGGGATGTCGGGATACATACGGTCGATCTCCCTGGCCTCGCGGAAGGTCTCGCTGACGTCGACGCCGGGCATCGCGATGATCAGGTCGAAACTCTTCTGCTCAAGTTCCAGACGCGCCTCCTCATAGTTGGCCACTTTCGTGAAGCGCGGGGGCGACGAGAGGTTGAGGGCGACATATTCGAAATAGACCTGTTCCTCGACACGTCCGTCTTCCTCCATCATGAAGGCGTCGTAGGGCGTGGCGATCAGCAGAACGTTGAAGATGCGGTTCTGCATCAGGTTCTGAAAGGCGGTGTCCTTAAGATAAAGGGTGCTGAGAAGGGTTTCGTTGACGCTGTCCAAAGCTTTAGGGGATTAGGAGTGATTAGGGAGGAGTGATTAGTGATTAGTGAGGAGGGAGGAGTGGTATATGTGCGCGGAATCCCCGCGAGAGTGTCTTTCGCAGGGATTCCGTCGTTTCATATCGGGGAAGATCGGTGGCGGCCGGAGGTCAGTCGCCGTTCTTTTCGGTCAGATACTGGTCGAGAGCGCCGCTCATCGACGGAGCCTGCGGGGTGGGAGCCGCGAGGTCGAGACGGAGGCCCGCCTCTTCGACGGCCTTCGCAGCCTGGGTTCCGAAAGTGGCGATCACCGTGTCCTTCTGTTCGAAGTCGGGGAAGTTCTTGCGGAGAGACTGGATTCCGATGGGGCTGAAGAAGATCAGCATGTCGTAGTCGAACGCTTCGTCGGGTCCGAAGTCGTTGCTGACCGTGCGGAACATGACCGCCTCGGTCACGTCATATCCTTTTCCTTTCAGAAACTCGAGGTCCGTGCTGTTGTGTACCTCCGCCACGGGAAGCAGGAACTTCTCCTTGTGGTTCTTCTGAAGCGCTGCCACAAGCTGAGGGTCGTCGATCTTGCCGGTCAGGCCGAACGAGATCTTGCGCTTGCGGTAGACGATATATTTCTGAAGATAGAGGGCGATAGCCTCGCTCAGACAGAAATATCTCATCGTGTCCGGAACGCTCACGCGGTTCTCCTCACACAGCCTGAAGAAATTGTCGACTGCGTGGCGAGAGGTGAAGATGATCGCCGTGTAGTCGGCCAGGTTTATCTTCTGCTGGCGGAACTCCTTGCTTGAGAGCCCCTCGACCTTGATGAACGAACGGAACACAATCTCGACATTGTGCTTGGCTGCAATATCCGAATACGGATTCTTGTCGGAAGTCGGTTTCGGCTGGGAAACCAGAATTTTCTTTATGCTCATTTATCTATATGGCCAAAATCGCGGCTGACAGTGATTGCGCCGCGGTGCATGTACATACTTTTTAGTGTATAAATATACACTTCTGGTCACAAAATGCGTCCGAGAAACTGAGTGCCCGCAAACAGGAGAACGAGCGGTACAATTTCAAGACTGCAAAGATAATACAAAAACAGCACCCAAGAAGAACGTTGGCTGAAAAAAATGCGAAATCCTTTGTAAAGGAAGAGGATTTTGGCCAAAATGAAGAAAACGGCCCCGGCGATCAGCAGTTCGCGGGTTATCGACGGATAGCAGAGTGTCAGCAGGGCGACCGGAAACAGGCATACGGAAAGTATACCGTTTGTCGCTCCATATCCGCGGACCCACATCCGGGTNTGGAGGGNGTCGGAAAAGACGTTTCCGACCATCCAGTAGGCGAAGAACATGAGCAGGGTGTAGATGANCATCGCCGGGAGNGCNCCCTCGAGAACCATCGCCGGCAGCGTCCGGGGCATCGGATGGCGAANTATTCCGGANGAGATCCCCGCCGTTATGTCCGGGACTCCGGGCTGAAGCATCAGNCACCCGAGCAGAATAGCGCCCGAGGCAATCAGAAGGACGTTCAGCAGAACCAGGAACGACGTCTCCTTGACGGTCTCGTCGAATATGTTGCGCCGTTCGCGGACCTCGGTGATGTCTTTCCACAGAGAGACGACATACTTGCCGTTGTTCTTGAAGCGTATGGCCACGACCACGAAACAGAGCAGCAGACCGGCGATGAGCCACGACATCGANGTGTCGGGCTCCGGGGCCGGCTTCGGTTCCGCGGGCTTGTCGATGACCACGCCCCAGACGGGCGGGACCGTGTCGGCCGCCGCGTTGAGCGTATCCGCTCCTTCGGGNAGTTCCGGAAGCGTGTCGTTGATTTGAGTGTTTATTTCAGCCATCCCTCTTTCTTATACCATTCGACTGAGCGTCTGATCCCCTCTTCGAGCGGCACCTGCGCGCGGAATCCGAAATCGNGTGCCGCCTTCTCGGTCGAGACCGCCCAGTTCCGCTGTTTCATGATCCGGAACTTGTCGGTGTTCAGCGTCGAGGGCTNNCCCTTGGCCACCCCGATCTTCTCGGCNACCCAGCAGACCGGCNTCACNGCCCACAACGGCATCTTCATCGGCACCACNAGCTTGCGCCCGATTTCCTTGCCGGCCATACGCCGGAACTCGGCCTGGGAATATACACGCTCCTCGGCTATNTTGTAGACCTCGCCCGTGTGTCCGCGTTCGAGAGCGTCGAAGACGGCGCGTGCGAGATCCTCCACATATATAAAGGAGAGATACTGTCGCTTGTAGCCGACCGAGAAGTCGAAACCCTTGGCGATCGAGTCGAACATCAGATAATAGTCGCGGTCACGCGGACCGTAGATACCCGTCGGGCGGAAGATGATATAGGGGATGCCGCTCATGGTCAGCTCCATCTCCGCNTTCAGCTTCGACGCGCCGTAGCGTGTGTTGGGCCGGGGAATCATCTCCTCGGTGAAGGGGGTGCCCCCCTTTTCGTCGCCGACGCCGACGGCCGACAGCGAAGACATATACAGGAAGCGATCAGGAACCATCTCCGAGCTCTTGAGCGCCTCTATAAACGAGCGCAGATAGCCGGCGTTTATGCGTGCGAAATCACTGAAACGCAAACACTTCGTCGCGCCGAGATTGAACACGATCCAGTCCCAGCGCTCNCCCTCGGGCAGAGCGGCGCGNAGCGACCCGGCGAGNGACGCGGGTTCNTCGAAATCCAGTTCGAGAAACTTGAGACGCGGGTCGGTCAGATAACGGCGCGACGTGCTCNTGCGCACTCCCGCCCAGACCTCGAACCCGCGCCCGAGACCTTCGGACGCCAGAAAGCCGCCGACGAATCCGCCGGCGCCGACAATCAGCACTCTCTTCTTTTCCATTTGATTGAAATTTAAACCCTCCCCCCGGTTGATGTTTTCCACTCCTCTCCGGTTGAAGCTTAACGCAACGGAATCACACCGCCGTTCCGCGGAGTGTAGCCGACGATGCCGACTCAACGCGCACACGGACAATGTCGCCGACCTTGAACTCTCCGCGCGGAAAGACAACGACCTTGTTCTGGGACGTGCGGCCGAACAGTTCCTCGTCGCTGCGCTTCGANGTCCCCTCGACCAGAACGTCGAACTCACGNCCCACATCCTTCAGGTTGCTCTTGAGCGAAAGCTCGTTCTGGAGCTCGATCATCCGGTTCAGACGGTCGATCTTGACCTCCTCCGGAACGTTGTCGGGCAGATGCTTGGANGCGAAGGTGCCCGGACGCTCCGAATACTTGAACATGAAGGCGCTGTCGAACCCGGCCTGACGCATGAGGTCGAGCGTCTCNTCGAAATCCTCCTCCGTCTCNTCGTGGAAGCCGGTGAACATNTCGGTCGAAAGNCCGGCGTCCGGAAGTATCCGGCGGATAGCCGCCACGCGGTCGAGATACCACTCGCGGGTGTACTTGCGGTTCATCGACTCCAGAATCTTGTTCGATCCGCTCTGGACCGGGAGGTGGATATGGCGCGCGATGTTCTCATGGTCGGCGATCACCTGCAGCGTCTCGTCGCTCATGTCCTTGGGGTGGGAGGTNGTGAAGCGNATACGCATATCCGGCGCCGCCTCGGCCACCATCGCGAGCAGACGCGGAAAGTCTACCNTCTCCTCGCCGTCGGCCTCATAGCGGTAGGANTTCACGTTCTGGCCCAGAAGCGTCGCCTCCTTGAAGCCACGGGCGCGCANGTCAGCCAGTTCGCGGAGAATCGACTCCGGCTGGCGCGAGCGCTCACGTCCGCGTGTATAAGGAACGATACAGTAGGAACAGAAATTGTTACAGCCGCGCATGATACTGATGAATCCGCCGATCTGTCCTCCNCCGAGGCGTCGCGGCATCACGTCGCGGTATGTCTCGGTCGTGCTCAGGTCGATGTTGATCGCCTTCTCGCCGTTNTCGGCCGCCGCCACGAGNTTCGGGAGGTCCAGATATGAATCGGGACCGGCNACGATGTCGACGCCGTAGTCGGTCAGCAGTTTCTCCTTGATACGCTCGGCCATACACCCGATCACGGCGATGATGATACGGTGGTTGAGCTTGCGGCGCAGAGCCTGCCAGTATTTGATGCGCGAGTANATTTTCTGCTCNGCGTTCTCACGGATCGAACATGTGTTTAAGATGACCGCCGAGGCCTCGTCGTCATTCTCGGTCAGCTCATAACCGGCCATGTCCATCATGGANGCCACGACCTCCGAGTCGGCCACATTCATCTGGCAACCATAGGTCTCAATGCGCACTTTNGGGGAAATAGTGCAGTTTTTTGGCCCTTGAACCAAAAATATATCGCTTTTCTTTTTCATTTACCACAGAAAACAATTAATTTTGCTACAAAATTACCATTAAAATCTAAACGTTACAAATGAGTATCCCTTTTATCACAGCCGAAGAGGCTGCGTCATACATCAAAAACGGAGATAATGTGGGCTTCTCGGGCTTCACTGCCTCGGGTACTCCCAAAGTAGTAACGGTAGCTCTCGCCAANCGNGCGAAAGAGCTCCATGAAAAAGGCGAACCGTTCAAGATCAATCTTTTCACGGGCGCTTCTACAAACGACCACGTCGACGGCGAGCTCGCTCGCGCCGAAGCTGTCGCTATCCGCACCCCCTATCAGAGCCATCCCGACGCGCGCAAGCTCGTGAACGCCGGCAAGATGAACTATTTCGACACGCACCTCTCACACGTGTCTCAGGATCTTCGCTACGGTTTCTACGGCGATCTTGACGTCGCCGTGATCGAAGCGACCGAGATCAGCCCCGACGGCGATGTTATCCTCGGNGCAGGTCTCGGCATGTCGCCGACGATCGCCATGATGGCCAAGAAAGTCATCATCGAGCTTTCATCCTACTACACGACATCTTTCCGTGGCTTCCACGACAACTANGTTCCCCTCGATCCTCCTCACCGTCGCGAGATTCCTATCTACAAGCCTTCGGACCGCATCGGTTCGACCGTCCTGAAGATAGATCCGGCCAAGATCATCGGTATNGTTCCCTCGAACGACTCCGAGAGCATCAANCCCTTCACCGCAGCCGACGAGGTGACTCAGAAAATCGGTGACAACGTCTGCCGCTTCCTCGCCGAGCAGCTCCGCACCGGCAAGATGCCCAAGGAATTCCTCCCGATCCAGTCGGGCGTGGGCAACGTGGCCAACGCCGTTCTCTACGGTCTGGGCGAGAACCCCGAGATCCCTCAGTTCGAAATGTACACCGAGGTTATCCAGGACGCCGTGATGCACCTCATGCTCGACGGCAAGTGTAAGTTCGCCTCCACCTGCGCGCTCACCTTCTCGGACGAGGCCATGATGAACTTCATGGACAACATCGACTTCTTCCGCGACAAGATCCTCATGCGTCCCGGTGAGATCTCCAACCANCCCGAGGTNGTNCGCCGACTCGGCCTGATCGCCATGAACACCGCCCTCGAAGCCGACATCTTCGGCAACGTGAACTCCACCCACGTTCTCGGAACCAAGATGATGAACGGTATCGGCGGCTCGGCAGACTTCTCGCGCAACGCATANCTGAGCATCTTCTCCTGCCCCTCTATCCAGAAGGGTGGCAAGATCTCGGCTATCGTTCCGATGGTCAGCCACGTCGACCACTCCGAGCACTCTGTCAAGGTCCTCGTCACCGAGCAGGGCGTAGCCGACCTCCGCGGCAAGGATCCGCGCCAGCGCGCTGAAACCATCATCGAGAACTGCGTACACCCGATGTACAAGGAGATGATGTGGGACTACCTCAAGCTCTCTCAGGGCGGCCACACCCCCCACACCCTCAAGGCAGCCTTCGCGCTCCACGAGACCTTCATGGAATGTGGCGATATGTCCCAGACCGACTTCGGCCGCTTCGTAAAATAAANCGGACCGCNAGTACACGCNGACCGCAAGTATAGGTTAACTCCACGCAAAACACAATCGGTTTCCCGCCGATTGGTTTTGCGTGGTTTTTTTTCGTCCCGGCGNGGATTCTCGTCGNNGTGTGACTTAACAAGTGTTAATTAACACTGTTAAAAAGTGAAAATAAATCTTAACTAAATAATTAATCTGCTATTTTTGCAACTGCATTTTGGCCAGCCTACTCTCTCTCCGGTAGACTTCCCGAAAGAAGGAAGAGTACCTAAGGAACAGAAATATAGTAACCTGCGCTTATCAGACCGTGAAAAAACGACCGGCAGATACAAGTTGGATACCATCGCGAGCTTCAGAAATCTCCCCGATATCTGAAGCCTTGACTGTATGTGTCTGTTCCTATGGAGCCCGACAGAGATTTCGGAAAGGCGTCCCCTCGGGATGTGCCGCTTGAATTCGAGAAATCGACTTCGATACCTTAAAAAATCGACTTCGATACCTTAAATCTGAAAGAGACAATAATCTTAATAACCAATGTAGAACTAATTTATTCACGCATGAAGAACATCTGTTTTCATCTGAATGGTAAAGTCTGGGTCACGATCCTCGTGCTCATGACCATGGCTTTGCCGGCATTAGCTCAACGCATTACCGTACACGGCACAGTCGTGGACGAACTCGGTGATGCCCTGATTGGTGCTACCGTAATGGAAAAAGGCACCAACAACGGCACAGCCGCGGACATCGACGGTAATTTCGAGCTCAATGTGCCTTCAAACGCAACCCTCGTGATCAGCTATGTCGGCTACGATCCCATGGACGTGGCTGTCAACGGCCGCACCGAACTCAACGTTGTGATGAAGGAAAACGCCACAATGCTGAAAGAAACCGTGGTCATCGGTTACGGTACCGTCAAGAAATCCGACGCTACCGGTTCGATCGCCATGGTGATGCCCGACGAGGTCGAGGCCGGTATCTCGACGTCGGCCCAGGACCTTCTGACCGGTGCTTCGCCGGGTGTGGTTGTGACCAGCTCGGGCGGCTCGCCTGAAGGTGGCGCTACNATCCGTATCCGCGGCGGCGCCTCGCTCAACGCATCGAACGACCCGCTGATCGTCCTCGACGGCGTGCCCTTGACCAGCGACGGCATCTCCGGTATGGCCAACCCCCTTTCGATGATCTCGCCCGACAACATCGAGTCGATGACCATCCTCAAGGACGCCTCCGCAACCGCCATCTACGGTTCGCGCGCGTCGAACGGTGTGATCATCATCACCACCAAGAAAGGTAAATCGGGTCGCCCGCAGGTGAACTTCTCCGCAAGCATGCGCGTCGACACCGCCCGCAAGACCTGGGAGGTTCTCGGCGCCAAGGAATATGCCAACATCATCCGCAACTACTGGGGTGCCGACTCAGCCGCTGCCGCAGAACTCGGCGACGCTGACACCAACTGGCAGGACCACGTTCTCCGCACCACCGTCTCTCAGGACTACAACCTCTCTGTCGGCGGTACCGCAGGCTTCCTTCCCTATCGCGTCTCCGCTTCCTACACCCAGAACGAGGGTATCCTCCTCGACTCACGTATGCAGCGTGTGACCGCAGGCTTCAACCTGACTCCCCAGTTCTTCGGCGGTCTGCTGAAAGTCAACGCCAACGTGAAGGGCTACTACATGCGCAACAACTGGACCAACGAAGGGGCTATCGGCTCGGCTATCTGCTTCAACCCGACTCTTCCTGTCCACAACAACGACGTCGTGCGCGTGATCACCGGCTACAACGAGCTCGGAGACCCCATCTACGGCAAGGAGACCAAGTTCTATAACGGCTACACCACGATCGTCGGCAACAACCAGGCCTTCAACGTGAACGGCGCGATTAACCCCGTCGCCCTGATCAAGGAAGTCGACAACTATTCGGACGTCTACCGTTCGAACGGTAACCTCCAGATTGACTACGCCTTCCACTTCCTCCCCGAACTCCACGCCAACCTCAACCTCGGTTATGACGTGACGAAGTCGACATCCTACACCACTACCGCCCAGAACTCACCCACATCCTGGGGTGAGGGTGACAAGAACGGTGCCGGATACTATAACGAGTACTACGCAATGTACCGTAACACCCTGCTCGACTTCTATCTCAACTATAAGAAAGACTTCGACGCAATCGAGTCCAGCCTCGACGTGACCGCCGGTTACGGATGGCAGCGCTTCGACGACCACAACCGCTCGAACGGCAGCGTCCGCACCACCATGGGCTATCTCGCTCCCGGCGACAACAACGGCCAGCTCATCGTCGACGAGGCTTCGGCTGAAAAGATCGGCATGCCGATGGGCACCGTCTTCCCCTACCAGTCGGGTAACCTCGTGCTCGTATCCTTCTTCGGCCGTATCAACTACAGCTTCAAGGATACCTACCTCCTGACCTTCACTCTCCGTGACGACGGAACCTCGCGCTTCTCGAAAGACAACCGCTGGGCTCTCTTCCCCGCTGTCGCTCTCGGCTGGAAGATCAACAACATGCCCTTCATGGAAAGCGCCCGCGCAACCATGAACGAATTCAAGCTCCGTCTCGGCTGGGGTGTGACCGGTCAGCAGTCTGTAGGTGGATACTTCCCCTATCTCGCGACCTACTCGCAGTCTACCGACGGTTCATACTATCCCAACATGTTCACCGGCCAGTACGTCCAGGACGGCCAGGTCGTTTCGAACACCTACTATCCCAACGGTTATAACGGCAACCTGAAGTGGGAGCAGACAACCACCTGGAACGTCGGCCTCGACATGGGCTGGTGGAACAACCGCCTCAACGTCGCCCTCGACTGGTATCTCCGCGACTCGAAAGACCTTCTCGCCTTCGTGACCGCGACCCCGGGTGCATTCACCACCAACATGCTCGACCAGAACATCGGCTCGCTCCGCAACATCGGTATCGAGGGAACCATCAGCGCCAAGCCCGTCGTGACCGACGACTGGACATGGAACACCTCGCTCAACGTAGCCTGGAACAAGAACGAGATCACCAAGCTCAACAACGAGGGAACCGCAGTCCTCACCGGAGGCATCTCCGGCGGTAACGGTAACACCTGTCAGATCCATCAGGTAGGCCACCCCGCTTACTCGTTCTACCTCTACGAGCAGGTTTATGACCAGGACGGCAAACCCATCGAGGGTTGCTACGTTGACCAGGACGGCAACGGCCAGATCGACGCGAACGACCTTATCATCAAGCACTCGCGCGACCCGAAGGTGACCATGTCGTGGAACAACTCGATCTCGTGGAAGAACTGGGACCTCGGCTTCCAGCTCCGCGCCTCGATCGGCAACTACGTCTACAACAACGCCCTCTCCGGAAACTCGACCCTCTCCGAGACCTTCCGCAACGGCCTGTCGAACATGATCAAGTCCGACTTCTACTTCCAGGGCGGCGAGACCACCAACACCTACCTCTCCGACTACTGGCTCGAGAACGCCGGCTTCGTACGCTGTGACAACATCACGCTCGGCTACACCTGGCCCGACCTGATCGACAACCACCTCCGTCTCCGCGTCTACGGCGCCGTCCAGAACCCCTTCGTCATCACCAAGTACAAGGGCCTCGACCCCGAGGTATTCTCAGGTATCGACAACAACGTATATCCGCGTCCCGTGTCGTTCACCCTCGGTGTGATCGCTACTTTCTGATTCAATCCCAAATCTGAAATCAAATGAAAGCAAAATTCTCAAAATATATCATCGGTGCCGCTGCCCTCGCCGCTATGGGAATGACCTCCTGCGTAGGTGACCTCGACCAGCTCCCCAAGGACCAGCGCACCACCACCGCAGCCGACTTCAAGGCCAACCCCCGCGAATATATCGGCGGCGCAATGGCCAAGTGCTACAGCGGTCTCGCCGTTTCGGGCCAGACCGGAGCCGGCTCCTCAGACATGAGCGGTCTCGACAACGGCCGTTCCTGCTACTCGCGCGCAATTTTCATGCTCAACGAGTTCACCACCGACGAGTGCTCCTGGATCCACAAGGACTCAGGTGTCTTCGACCTCTGCACCGGCACCTGGTCGTCGAACAACGAGAACATCTTCGGTACCTACTCGCGTCTCTACTGTCACATCGCGGTCTGCAACGACTTCATCCGTCTGATCCGCAGCGCCGGTGACTACGGAATCGATCTCAGCTCCTTCCGTGACGACGTCGATCAGTTCCTGATCGAGGCCCGCGTTCTCCGCGCCCTCTCATACTACTACGTGATCGACCTCTTCGGCAACGGCGCCTACGCATGGGACACTCAGCTGACCGGCGAGGAACCTCCCTACAGAACCCGCGCCGAACTCTTCGCGATCGCTACCGAAGACCTTGAGGACGCTGTCAAGGCTTGGGAGGCACGCGGAATCAACACTCCCGTCTATGGCCGAATCGGCATCGACGCCGCCTACGCGCTTCTCGCCAAGTTCTATCTGAACGCACAGACCTGGGGCTGCGGCGACCGCTATGCCGACTGCTGGAACTACTGTGAGAAGGTCATCAAGCGCCACGACACCAACGCCAACCACGGTCTGGCCAAGGACTACCTCTCCGTCTTCTGCGCAAACAACGACATGTTCGCCCCCGGCGGCTCGCTCGCAGACCAGAACGAGATCCTCTGGAACATCCCCTACAAGTACCGCATGACCGTCACCGTCGACGGCAAGGAGCAGGAAGTCGCCGCCACCCAGTCTTACGGCGGAACATCGTTCCTCATTCTGGCCGCTATCTCCGACAAGACCGTCCAGACTCCGGGCTGGTATGGCGTAACCGGCCAGTGGACCTGTATGCACGCCCGCAAGGAATTCGTGCTCAACAACTGGGAATTCACCGACGGTAAGTGTCCCGACGGCCGTACATACCTCTGGCTGACCGAAGACAGCGGTTTCGTACCCGAGAACACCGACTTCACCACATACACCGACGGCTACGTTCCCATCAAGTTCACCAACGTCGAGTGTAACGCTGACGGAACAATGCCCCGCTGGCAGCAGCCCGCGACCGACGACAAGGGTAACCCCATCGACGGCGCAGGTCTCAACCGCGCCGGTGTCCACGACCTTTCGAACCGTAACAACTATGGTGTGAAGGCTACCGCGGACTTCGCCGACACCGACTATCCCGTCATCCGTCTTGCCGAAATCTATCTGACCGCAGCCGAGGCTCACCTCCGCGGCGGTGTGGGCAGCGCGGCCGACGCTCTGAAATATGTCAACTACGTCCGTGAACGCGCAGGCGGTATCGCAGCCTGGAACGCAGCCGAACTGACACTTCCCAACATCCTTTCCGAGCGTGCACGCGAGCTCTACTGGGAGAACAACCGTCGTACCGACCTCGTCCGCTTCGGCATGTTCGCCGGAACCCAGTACAACTGGGCGTGGAAGAACAATGTCGCCGGTGGCGCCGGTATCCCCGAATACATGAATCTCTACCCGCTCCCCAACATGGTGATCAACTCCTACAGCGGTTCATTCCCTCAGAACCCCGGCTATTGATCGCTCAATTAACTAAAATCAGAACTAAGCATGAAAAAAATATCGATTCTGATGGCGGCAGCTGTCGCAGCCTGCGGGTTGATGACTTCCTGCAAGAGCGACACACAGCCCCGTCTTGAGAAACCCACCGAATTCGTTCTCAATACGCCCGCCCTGGCCAATCAGACCTATATCCTTCAGGAAGGCGGCGAGGGCGAAGACGCAACTTCGACTTCGATCCAGCTCACCGTCTCACAGCCCAACTACGGTCTCGGCGTGGTGACCCAGTATGAGGTGCAGGCCTCGCTCAGCAAGGATTTCGAAGACGCTGTCCTCGACGAAGAGGGTAACATCGTGACTCCGGCCAACTACGAGTCTCTGCGAACCATCGACACCAACGCCAAGATCAACTGCTCCGCTTTTGATATGGCTGTGGCGATCAACGCCCTCAACGGCATCACCGACAAGGATCAGGAAGGCTACTTCAACGAGAACTTCGCAGGCAAGGCCCAGAAGGTCTTCGTCCGCGTTCACGCCTATGTCAATCACGCCCCCTATTCCGACATCTACTCGAACGTGATCGAACTCTCTGTAGTTCCCTACTTCGCTGTCGCTGTCCCCGGCACCATCTGGATGATCGGTGAATATACCGGCTGGAGCATCGACGCTCCGAAGCCCCTCGTCCTCCTCTCCGAGCCCGAGAACGCTATCGGCAGCAAGGTCTACAGCGCTACCATCCACATCGAAGCCGGCGCGAACCCCGGAGCATTCCGCTTCTACACCGCCCTCGGCAGCTGGGATGAAAACTCCATCGGCGCTCAGGTTGACGATAACGCCGTCAGCATCGCGCTCGATCCCGCAAGCATGTCTTTCGAAGGCGACGCAGTCGACGGCAAAGGCTCCTGGAGCATCTCCAACTGGGCCGACATTACCGGCGGCGAAGCTGCCGACCTCAAGATGACCGTCGACCTCAGCACCTCCGCCTACAAGGTCTACTACTCGGTTTCCCTCTAATCAAAAACGAACATCACACATGAAAAAAATAGGAATCTTTTGCGCAGCTCTGCTCGCCCTCGGATTCACCGCCTGTGACGACACTTCCGATCTCGGAAAGATGCAGATCAACGGTCAGGAACCTGTGATGGAAGCCGGTGGTATCGGCATCTCCTATCAGGACGGTTTCGAGACCGGATCTCTGAATCTCTCCGGCACAGAAGGTCAGCAGCTCGACCTCCTGACCTGGAATGTCACTCAGGACGGCTACACCCTCCCCGAGGATTTTCTCCCCTTCTTCCGCCTCCGCGTGGCTACGGATCAGAACTTCTCGGACGAGATCGACCTCGACCTGACCGCCTCCGAAACCGACAGCCATAAGGTGCTTGTCGATGCCGATGACCTCAACGACGCCGTGATCGACCTCGTAGGCCGCGAGCCCGTGGCCCGCAAGCTCTGGATCGCTGTCCAGGGTTATCTCGTGAACGGCACCCAGCTGACCCTGCTCAGCAATGAACTCGGCCTGAAGGAAATCACCGTTGTTCCGGCTCTCGATGCCGCATACGAGCACATCGAGCCCGTCTACTACCTCAAGTCGAATGTCGGCGGCACCGTCAAGATGCTCCACAGCGACAAACACCAGTATGACGACCCCGTCTTCAGCTACGTTCTCGACGTGACCGAAGATGACCTCACCTCGATCGGTGGCAATGTGACCTGGGAAATCATCCCCGAGTCTGTCTACAACACCCAGTCGACCGACGGTGTCCTCGGTGTTGCCGCCGGAACTCCCGCCGACACGCTCACCGGCGACCTCGTCGTCAACGGCGAAGCCGGCCAGCTCTCCGCTGCCTCCAAGTATCTCATCGTCTTCAACGCCCTGGAGAACACCTACAACATCTCCTATGCCGCCGACGAGCTCTACGTATGGCCCAGCAACTGGAACCGTGCGTGTCTGCTCACAACCGACGACAACGTTCACTTCTCAGGCGCCGCAACTCTGACCGGCAACTGGAAACTGACCGCCCAGAAGGACTTCAAGGGTCTCCAGTTCGGAACGAGCAGAACCGCCGATGAGGGTACCCTCGTGGCCGGCAACACCTCGCTCCCCATCACTGTCGAGACCAAAGGCCTCGTGTGGATGGATGTCGATCTGGCCGCCCTCACCTACAAGATCCAGACCGCCGAGACCCTCGGCCTCGTCGGCAACATGACCGGCTGGGGTGAAACTCCCGACATCGAGATGACCCCCAACGCCGACTTCAACATCTGGACCGCGACCGTGACCTTCCCCGAAAACGGTGACTTCAAGATCCGCGCCAACAGCAGCTGGGACGGTCTCAACTTCGGTGGAGACATGGACGACCTCAACTATGGCGGCGCCAACCTGACCTGCGAGCCCGGAACCTACGACGTGACCCTGACCATCGGCTACGACCACGTCTACACCCTCAAGATGGTCAAGAAGTAAAGCCCCCCGCGGCGAAAGCCGACCCCAATAAAAGAGCCCGACCGGAATCCCCGGCCGGGCTCTTTCATCTCCAAGCTCTCCTTTTTATTCCTCGTTGCCTTCTGTGTCTTTCCGGAGTCTTTGTTGAGCGACACGAGCGAAGCTCGTGTGACTCAGATGAACCGGAAATCACGTGTCAGACGCCCGAATTTCGCCGTGTCCCCCTCCAGCGCCGCGGCCCCCTCGCCGGCGGCCGCCTCCAGGTCTTCCCGGGTGTAGAACTGGCGGAGATTCGAAGCGTCCTTGACCGCCCCCTCGACTATGAACGAACGGAACGACTCCGTCAGATCCAGCAGAGCCGCCAGCGCGTTGCGCGTCTGTTGGTCGAACAGCGTGCCGCTCATCGTCGAGCTCTCCAGCTTCCCCTGAAGCGCGCTGCTGACCCCCGAGATCTCCTCGAACATCTTCATCTGTATGTTCAGCAGCTCCGTGATTCCGATGTTGCTCCCGTTGGCCGAGACCTGCTCAGGCTTCGCCCCCGTGTTGGTCTGCCGGTACTCGATCACTCCGTTGAAGCGGCTCCACTCGTCGGCCATCTCCTGCACGCTGTGCCCGTGGGGNACCGACCCGGTCGGAATCAGCAGCACACCCTTTGCCGAAGCCCTCATCGCCCAGTCGTAAAGCGTGATCAGACGGTTGGTATATCGCTGCTGGTCGATCACGTCGGCCACAAACGAATGGACCTCGCCGTCGATCAGCGGGTAGGCCTTGACTACGAACGGATGTTCTCCGTGGCGGTATGGCGAATATCCGCGTGCCAGTATCTCCCCCGTAGGCGCCATGAACGTATAGCGCCACCGGTCCGTATGCCGGAGATGAGTCTCGATTCCCTCGGCCCCCGATGCTCTTCTCTCCGCGTTGAGGTCGGAGATCACCCCCGGATCAATCCGCCGCGTGGTCTCGTATAGCTTCCCGGACCCCCGGTCGTGATAGCGCCAGACCGTCTCGTGGCGCCGCTCCCAGACCTCGATGACCCTGCATCCTCCCCCGCGCGGTTCGAAGAACCCTCGGGTCGAGGGCGCGTACCCGAAATCGATAGGGGAGAGGGGCTGCCTCCCGGCCCCGCCATAGATTCTCCCCAAGACGTCATAATCCTCGGGCGTGCGGCTGAATCGCGCGCAAAGNTCCTCGAAAGGATAATCGTGAATCTGTCCGAGAAAGGGAATGTCCCATCCGCGGAANTCCCCCTTGCCNGTCTCGGCGAAGAAGGCGTCGGGATGCACATAGTCTGTCCAGCAGTCGGTCGTTCCCTCGCGTCGGCCATACCACTTCCTGTGGATCGCCACTCCCGAGATCAGAAACTCCTCCATCGTCCGCGCATACAGCTCCGGAAGATTGTTGACCGTGGCGTTCATATCCAGCAGCCGGTTCATCATCTCCGCCAGCGGTTTCTCCTCCGGGTCCCTGGCGCTGACGGCCGGGACCTTGAAATTCTGGCGGAAAACGCCGACGACACTCCTGACAAGGCGCCTGATCATATTGTTCTTCAGCGGGACACACCCCTGTTTCTCNATCCATCTNTCTTCGGTCATGCTCTCGCCGTCGACCGTGATCGTGTCACACCATTGGTCGCCGAACGTGTAGCGCTTGTTGCGGCGCCGCTCCTCGCGGAATCGCTCCCAGCCGGTCCATGCCGCCGCGGCGCGGTCTATAAGCTCGTAGTCGGTCATCATTCCGCCACCTCCTCTCCGCTGATGCCGGCAATCACAGGCACCTCCANATTTNCGGCCGGACNCTTCCGCTCCCTGTTACGGTAGTCGGGGACGAACCCGCGTTTGCGTGCGGACAANGCGCGTTGGACAGANCTCGCGCCGACATAATATGACGGAGCCGGAGAATTGACCACCTCATAAACCGCATCCGGAAGGTTCTTGGTCGGGTCGCTTCTCAGAATCGCCTCCGCGCGACGGTGAATTTCGCTGATCATCGCCTCGCGGCTCTTGCGCCTCGGCTGTCGCTCCCTGAGCCCGTTACGCAGCTCGCGCACAAGGCGCAGCGCCCGGTCCTCCTCAATCCAGAATCGTGATGCCTCGCTCTCGGCCGCCTCGTCGATCACCTCTTTGAGTGTCGTTCCGCGTTCGACCGCCATACGGCGCGCCTTCTCNGCNAGTTCTCTGTTGCGTGCGGCTATAAAACCGCAGGTTGCCCCAAGTTTTCTCATTGTATTCAAGTTTAACAAGTTAGTTNTAGATGTTTAAAATTANATTTGCAAAGTTAAACAATAAGATTTAACAATGCAAATAAAACACAATAATTTTTTGAAAAATTTTCAGAGAGGGACTTTCTGAACAGGGCAATAAACCGGCTGTCGCAGGCGTATAGAGTTAAGAAGAACTTCCCTTGAAATGAAACGATACTTCACTCATCACCGCGAATTGATCCGTCTCGGTCTCCCCGTGCTCGTCACCCAGCTCGGAATGATTGTCGTCTCTTTTGCCGACACAATGATGGTCGGGGCTTACGGACTGAAGGAACTCGGCGCCGCCGCGTTCGTCAACTCGTTCTTCATGGTCGCCTTCGTGATGCTCATGGGCTTCGGAAACGGTATGACCCCGTTGATCGGTGCNCTTTTCGGACAGCGCCGCCGCTTTGCCGCCGGACGTATGTTCCGNGCCGGTCTGACCGTCAACGTCGTGATCGGTCTNGTCGCCACGGTCGTGATGGCGGCCATCTACCCCTTCCTCGACCTGATGAACCAGCCCCCCGAGCTGATGCCCTATATNCGTGAATACTANCTCCTCGTGCTCGGGGGCCTCGTGGCCTGNTCGATNTTCAGCTGCTGCCAGCAAACNGCNAACGGAGTGACCGACACGGCCACTCCGATGTGGATAATACTCATCGGAAACGTGCTGAACGTCTTCGGCAACTGGCTGCTCATCTTCGGCAAATGGGGTTGTCCNGAGATGGGGCTTGCCGGTGCCGGTCTGAGCACCCTTATCTCCCGATGGTTCTGTGTCGTGGCCATAGCCGCCGTCTTTCTCCGCAGCCGTCGCTACCGACCCTATATCACGGGCGCGCTTGCGAAAGTAGGGGAGGGGGTGGACCCTCTCGCTGTCGGCAATCCCGACGGCCATCGTAACCGCGGCCCGCGCCGTCGTGTCTGGGTGACCTCCTATCCCGTGATGATTCAGAGCGGAGTCGANTGTTTCCTCTGGACCTTCGGCGCGATCGTCTGCGGATGGTTCGGAACCGTTCAGCTCGCTTCCTACCAGGTCATACTGACCATCTCCCAGCTCGGCTTCATGATCTTTATGAGCATAGGTGTGGCCATAGCTGTCCGCGTCGCGAATTTCGCCGGNGTGGGAGACGTCGCGTCGATGAGGTCCACAGCCACCGCCGGCCTTCATCTGAACCTCATTCTCGCGACTCTCGCAATGATCGTCTTCTTCTTCGGNGCCCCCTGGCTGATCGAACGCTTCACCGACGAGGCCGCCGTCGTAGCCGCCGCGCTCCTGATGGTTCCGCCGCTGGTGCTCTACCAATATGGCGACGCCATACAGATTTCGTATGCCAACGCCCTCCGAGGCACCTCAAACGTGAAACCGATGCTCTGGATCTCGATCATNTCCTATCTCGGTCTCGGTGTTCCCGCNCTCCTCTTATTCGCCGGCCCGCTTGGGGGNCGNAACGTCGGAATCTACTACTCCTTCTCGGTGGCCCTGTTCGCCGCAGCCGTCCTCTACCGCATAGCCTTCGNCCGGACGCTCAGACGTCATCCAGCCCCGCGAGCTGGCGCCTGAGCGTCAGNATCAGCTCCGTCTGCTCGGCCACCATCTTCTCAAGCTGGGCGATNCGGAGAGAAAGCTCCTCAACGCGCTCGCGCCATATCCTGTCGATCCGTTCCACAGTCTCCGCCTCTGCCCCTAAGGCCTTGGCGGCCGACTCGCGTCTGATCTGCGACCGTGTGACCATAAAGGTCAGAAACGAAACTCCGCCAAGCGAAGCCGCCAACCCCCCGATCATCCCGATAATATCAATCATATTTCAGAAATTTTTAAGAATCTGCCTAAGCCTCGTTCAAGAGCAACGAAGCGTAGGCAGATTCTGGGTTAAACATAAACTAATCTATCGCTAAGGCTGGCTGACAATCTCCCGGGCTTTGAGGGCGATAGCCGTGGTGACCGTCCCTATCATCCTGTCGGGAACATAGTAGCTTCCCGCCGGNANTTTCCAGGGATTCGAGATATAGTCCCCATACTCGACCACAGCCCCCGCCTCGCAGGGATGCAACTCCAGCATCGCCCCCTCGCCATCCTTGACAATATATGCCCGTGGACTCGAAGGGGTCCCGCGAACCGACATGCTCGCGGACTTCCGACGCCAATAGGCGGTTCCGGTCGGAGGCTCGGCCTCGGTGACCGGCTCTTCCCATCCGCTGACCTTCAGCTCCACCAACCGGTGGAAATCCTCCGGCAATCTGAGCAGACCCACACCGCGCTTGACCGTGATCTCTCCCTTAAGTCGCTGAAGATCGTCGAAACCGGTGAACACCGTCACCTCAAGCGCCTTCTCGATCTCCTCGTTGGCAACCGAAGAAATGACACTGTCCAGCATCAGCCCGCTGTGGCCGATCCCCGCCGCTATGTCATCGCTCCTCGGATCCTCATTCATTTTGATACGGACCATCCTGATCAGGTCCGCCTGCGAAACAACCATAACCTATAACTCTCTCTTCCGGATCAACCCCGACTTGAACTCACGCGACTCCTCGATCAGAGTCTGAACCACCGGGTTATCGGTGGCGAACGANCCGCAGACCATCCCCCTCGAAGTGAATGACCCNCCNGTGAAGCTGATCACCAGATTATTTCGGCGCGAAGCCGGAATTCGCAGATGCCACTCCAGCTTTCCCGGAGTGTAATAAAGAATCTCTTTCATAATCGTTTAAGTTAAGGGGCGCGCCCCCTCCGTGCGGACTTTCGCCGTCCCGGAAACAGACGCGCCCCGATTAGTAAAAAAATCAGTAGTTCTCAGACANTCAGACGATCAGATCCCCCTTATAGAGATCCCAGCCCGAAGTCTTGCGGATCCAGATTTCGCCCTGGCGTGCGGCAGGCGAAATAGCCTCGCAGTCAGCCGTCAGATAGAAGAGCGAACCGATTTCCGCGGTCGGCGCCGTCTCGGGATCGCCCCAGAATTGGATTGTCTCCGGACGCGGCTCCTCGTCACCGTTGAGCCAGAGATGGCAGGTGCCCTTCAGCGCCAGCGCATCCCAGATGAGGATACCGCTGCGCGTCGCCTCCTCGCCCTCCACGCGGTCCGAGAACGAATGTTCGTTCGAGTAGACATAATGGACGAGGCGGTCTTCGCCGATCAGCGCACCNGAACCTCCCCATCCGAGGCGGTCGAGCGTAGGCTCGCGCTTGATCTGGATGTCGCCGAAGACGGTGTGGATCTGCGTCACCGACCATCCCAGCGAGTTCGTGGTCTGATGAATCTGCACCTCGGGATGGTTCGAATAGTCGATACACTGCAGTCTCTCGAGAAGCTGCTTGCCCGCAAGCAGAAGGCCGGTCTTGGGGACATCCTCACCGGTGAAGAACACCTTGGCCAGACCGATCAGACGCTCCACCGTCCACTCGCCGATAGCCGAGACTTCGCGCTTGAACTGCCATCGCAATCCTTCGGTTGTGTAGACCGTCTGACTTCCCATCCTCGGAACAGGCACCGAGAACTTGCCTGCGTGACCCGCCCAGAGGGTGCGGTTGCCGCGGACCTTGAAGTTCGCGATCGCACGCTCGGCGATGACCGCTTTCGAGAAGGGGATACGCTTGCGCTGCGAATCGAAATAGTCCGAAACCACCTGGTTCATGCCGCGCTTCTGAAGATAGATCGTCTGCGCCTGCGGAACGATCAGATCCGGATCGACCTCCTTCTGGGTCTCATAGAGCGAATTGGCCAGAATAACCATCTCCGTCCCCTTCGGGATGTCGGGCAGAACGCACATCTCGTCGNTCTCGTTCTCCTTCTTGCCNTTGACGGCGCGCACGAGGGGATTGTTNGTCGCGGGGTCCGTACCGGTGACGAAGAGCATCATATCCGTACCCGGAAGCTCCGTCTTTCCGTCGGCCGCATAGGCCGTGATACCCTTGGCTAAAAGGGTGGTGTACGCACGCGGAAACTCCTGGTCAGAGCTTGCCAGCGGCAGAGGCGACTGGGTCGAACCCCCCTTCATCGCCGAGGCGGTGAACACCGACGCCTTAGGCTCGTCGATCATGAAATGATCCACCTCCGGCGAACTTACCTTCACGCGCTTCGCCCTGAGCATCAGATTCATCAGCGGCGTGTCGTCCGAATTGAAATTGAAAAGCTGTTCGTCGATGTCGGCTTCGAAAATAGCCGAAGAATTCGCAAGNTGCGAAACGGTAGCCGGCTGTCCCGGCACAATAGACTTNTTCATAAAATCTAAAAATTTAAAGTGTTAAAAATCAATCATTCAGAATCCTCCCCCTTAACCCCGAGTCTTTGTTGAGCGACACGGGCAAAGCTCGTGTCCCGCCCCGAATCACCGCGCCCGGGCGGCCAGCGAGAAGATCGAATCGGCCGGCGTCGAAATCGCGGATCCCGCTCCCGGCGAGGGGAGCCCGTCGTCCGGATCCGTTTCCAGAAGCTCCTCGATCCTGGCGTTGCGCCCTGCGCGTTCCCCCTCGATCCGAGCCGCCTCGACCGCCATCCGAAGCTCCGAGACCTCCGCCGTCAGCCGTTCATTCTCAGCCTCCAGCTCCCGGACCCGAACCGCCTCCGCGCTCTCCGCCTCCTCTTCGTTCTCTTCTTCGCTTTCTTCTTCAGGAACCTCCTCTTGGTCCCCCTCGTCAGAAGCCTCCGCTTCCTCGTCAGAAGCCTCCGCTTCCTCGTCAGAAGCCTCGACGCCCTTGACGCTCTCCGCCTCTACTTCAGGAGCCTCGGCTCCCTCCTCTCTTTCGGTTTCCTCTTCAGGAGCCTCGACCTCCTCCTCTTCCNCGGTCGTTGGCTTTGTTGAGCGACACGAGCGAAGCTCGTGTGATTCCGACTCCGACTCCGCCTCCGGCCCGATCAGCCGGCGAATACGTTCAAGAACGCTTCTTTCTTCTTTCTTCATTTTCGTTTGCCTTTAATTGTGAGTGACTTTCCGGGCCTNTTTCCGCCCGATTGCGATGCAAAATTACTCCCTCCCGGACCCCGACTTCGGTTATTTTGGACATTGCGTGAAATATTCGTAACTTTGTGTTATGATTGACCACACACCGACGTTTACCCCCTGCCGATCCGGCCGTTGCCCGATACAAAAGCGCGTGGGGACCGATATACTCGCCGTCAGTATTCTGACCGCAATTCTCTGGGGTGTCCTCTACTTCCTGACGCCGAATCTCGTGGAAGGCCTTAGCTTTGTCGGATCCTATCGCGCCTGTAACGGAATGTCCGACTCACCATCGCTATCAGCGTTGTGGAAGTTCATCTGTGATATCCGCGAGGGCGACACTGCACGTGTCTCGAATGTTCTTTCCATTCCATTCATGCTTTGGTCCCCCTGGAAATGGATCTTCCCCTGGCTTTCCGGTCTTCTGACTGCCCTGATGATATGGATGGCCGCCCGATACGCTCTCGGACGCGCTCTCGACTGGACCTCCTATGCTGTGGTTTGGTTCTTGGTCGACTTTTTCCTTCCGTGGCGCAATCTCCTCCTGACCCCGGTCTACTGTCTGAACTACCTCTATCCCGCCGTGCTGACCCTCTTCCTGGTCCGNTACATCATGCTGACCGACAGGTGGAACCTCCGTTTCTGGCTCGGAATACCGCTCGTTATGCTTGCCGGCTGGTGGCACGAGGGTTTCGCCGCCACGGCTCTCTGCGGCCTCGGTTTCGTGATGCTGCTCCGTCGCGGACGTATGCCCCTCCAGTGGTGGATTCTCTGTGTCGTCTATGGCCTCACGGTCATCCTCCTTGTCTCTGCCCCCCATGTGATGGGTCGTATCGCCGACGAGACATCTACCACAGGCCGATGGTTTCATCCNGGCCTTGTCGTCGATGCTTTCATGGTTTTCTGTCTCCTCCTCTCTATGGGGTGTGCCCTCTTCTTCAAGACCGGTCGCCGACACCTCGCCACCCTCTTCCGTGGCTGGCAGTTCCCTCTCTTCTTCACTATAGCGGTCACAGGCATCTCTCTCGCTTTCCTGTTCGTGTATACTCCTCGCGTTTGCTTCTGGCCATCGCTCGCCGCCATCATCGCTCTCGGGCTACTCTGGCGTCCGCTCTGGACTCGTTCCGGCTCATGGTTCCGTTTTTCAGCCGGCCTGATCGCCATAATAGTCTGCACGCTCCAGTTGATAGTGGCCATAGAGTGGCAGGCAAAATTTTACAATCAGTATGAGGAAGCCAACGTCCTTCTCGACGCCTCCCCNACCGGAACGATCTTCTATGACGTGATCCCAACCTCGGCTCTCCCGAAAACCACCCTCTACTACCCCACGAAAGAGATATGGGCGAGCGATCTCAATCTCTGGGCTCTCAGCTTCGCCAAGGGTGACCGCCAGATTGCAGTCGTGCCCCGTTCTCTGCGCGACGCGCGCCCCGGCGACTCGTCTGCCCTCAGCGGAAACGTGCCTGTTTACACCGCCGGAAATACTCTGTTCATCGATCCCCGCAACGTCCCGGCTCTCCGTCTGCCTCCCGATATCGTCCGCTATATAAACGTGGTGCCTGACTGCTCCCTGACGTTCGATGACGGCACGACAATTGCCCCTACGCCTGCGATGCTTATATATTATGTGAANGNCCCGGGCGACACGCTTCTCTATCTCTACCCCTGTGAGATCGACATCGATAGAGCCGATAGGGTCAGAGAAGTGAATGTTCCCCTCGATAACATCATTGTCCATGAAATCCGGACCCATTGATACATCCCGCGGCCCAAAGCCCACAATCTTCCCCTCCGGACTCTCCGCCGCCACCCTTTTGCTGATCGCCATCCTTTTCGGGGTCCTTTACTATCTGACCCCTTATCAGCTTGACGACTGGATGTTCATGGGCGCATACCGCAACCATAACGGTGGCTCCGACTCCTTCTCCCTCTCGAGCTGGATCGCCGCCTGTGCTGAGATCCGNGCGAACGACAACGGCCGTCTCTCCAATATCCTTTCTCCCGTCTCGACCCTCTGGAGCCCCTGGAAGGAGCTGTTCCCCTGGCTGACGGGCCTCGCCGTGGGGGCTATCGTCTGGAGTGTCTCGCGCGTNGGCTTCGGGCGTCGTGTNGAGTGGAGCGGGGTAGGGGTGACGTGGCTCCTGATAGCCCTCTTCCTTCCCTGGCGCGACGCACTGCTTGTCCGTGATTTCGCCCTCAACTACGTCTGGGCCGCAGCCGTCACTTTCGTCGCTTTGTGGCTTCTGTTGACCGTCCGCGGGTGGAACTTGCGCTTCTTCCTCTCTATCCCGGTGATAGTCGCTGCCGGCTGGTGGCACGAGGGGTTTGTCGTCCCGACCCTTTGCGGTCTCGGTGTGGTGGCGTTGATCCGCCGCTTCAGAATGTCTCCTCAGTGGTGGACTCTCGTCGTGCTCTATGCTGTTGCCGGCGCGTTGATGACCCTCTCTCCCGGAATGTTGAACCGCGCCTCGAAAGAAATCGGAGGCCACTCGAACCCTCTCGGCCTGAGATACCTCGTCGATATCTTCCCTCTCGCGCTCCTGGTGGCCTCGACCGTCATGGCGATGCTTTTCCGCAAAGGGCGTGCCCGTCTCCTTGCTCTGGTCCGTGGTGAAGACCTTTCCTCAGACGACAGTCAGACGAGGGTGACGATTCCCTTTTTCCCTCTCTTCTTCACCGTCTCTGTCGCAGGNGCNATAATCTCCCTTCTCGCCAACTACACTCCGCGCGTCTGCTTCTGGTCGTCGCTCTGCGCGCTCACGGCGCTCCTCATTCTCTATCGCCCCCTCTGGCGGGCGTTGCCCAAGTTGTGGCGTGGTGTGGTCGGAGCCTTGTGCGTGTGTCTGTGTGTACTTCATCTCCTGTTCGCGATCAGCTGGCAGTCCCGCTACCACCGCGAGGCGGAGCAGGTTCTGGCCGAGCTCGAACGCAGTGAGACCGGCACCGTCTTCATCGACGTCATCCCGAAAAGAGCCCTCTCTCCGCTGACTCTCTACTATCCCTCGCGGCTGATGTGGCTGACCCCCTTCAATCTTCTCTCGATGGGCTATGCTCAGGGTGACCGCAACCTTGCCGTCGTTCCGGCTGATCTCGCGACGCTTCCCCCTCTCCCGGTCGCCGATAGCGTCCCGGCCCCCTCGCTGACCCCTGTTCCGGCTCTTCTGGTTGATGATCGCGCGGAGGTTCAGGACGGCCGTACGCCTCAGCCTTTTGCCCTATACCGTTACTGCGGTCACCTCGTTGCACGTCCGCCGAAAACGCTGTTCCCCGCCGAGGGTGAACCTCTCTACCTCAATGCCCCGTCGCGTGCGGACGTGACCCTTGCCGGCGGGACTGTGGCCCGCGACGTGCTGACCCCTCTTTTCTTCTTCTCCTCCACCCGGGGCGACACGCTCCTGTATATCGCCACTCCCGACGTCGACGCCGACCGCATCGAGTCGTTGATTATCAGTCCCAATCTATGAAAGTTCTCCTGACAGGCGCCACCGGTGTGATGGGCGCCGCCGGCCTCCGCGAATTGCGGAAGTCCGGTCTCCACGACATAACCCTCCTCGTCCGCGATTCGAAGAAGAACCGCCGTTTCGTGGCCCCGATGTCCGACGTCCGTGTCGTCTGGGGCGATCTCCGCGACTATGCCGCCGTGCGTCGGGCCGTCGAGGGGGCCGACATAATCCTTCATGTGGGCGGGATGGTCTCCCCGGCGGCAGACTGGCATCCGGAGCTCTGCTACAAGACCAACACCGAGGCGATGGCCAATATCATCAAGGCGGTGGAGGAGATCGGGGGCAAAGACCGCGTGAAGGTCGTCTACATCGGTTCCGTGGCCCAATATGGTCCCCATGATCGCCCGAACCACTGGGGATGCGCCTCGGACCCCCAGATACCTGCCTCCTTCGACGAATACGCCCGCTCCAAGGTAGACTCGGAGAAGATGCTCGTGGAGAGCGGAATCCGGAATTGGGTGTCGTTGCGCCAGAGCGGAATCCTCCACAAGGGTCTGCTCGGAAATGCCTCCGACCCGATCGCTTTCCACGTCCCGGTCGAGGGGGTGCTCGAATGGGCCACAGTCGAGGACTCCGGCCGTCTGCTCGAACGGGTCTGCCGTCCCGAGGTCCCGGAATCGTTCTGGGGCCGGGCCTACAACATCAGCTCCGGGCCCTCTTTCCGCATGACTAACTACGAGTTCGAGTGCAAGATTCTCGCNNCNCTCGGNCTCGGTCGCCCCGAAGATATTTTCGAAGCCTACTGGTTCGCGACCCGCAATTTCCACGGTATGTGGTATCGTGACTCGGACGATCTCGAAAATATCCTCCGGTTCCGTAGCGGAGAAACGGCCGACGACTGGTTCGCCCGTCTGAAACGCGATCTGCCCTGGTATATGCGCCTTGCTCCCCTCGCCCCGAAGCCGTTGGTGAAGGCCTTCATGGGCCGCGTCGCACGCTCCACCCCTCTGAGCCCCCTCCGATGGCTGAAAGAGAACGACGAGCCGCGGATAAAGGCCGCGTGGGGCTCGCGCACCGAGTGGGAGCGAATCCGTCGCGACGGCTGGGAAGCCCTCGACCTGACACGTCCCGAATGACTCTCACCCTTTCTTCAGACGAGTTCTTTAACTCTTTTTAAGACCAAAACAGCCGTTTTCTCAAAAAAATAGCTTTATTTTGCAGTTTGGATTTCACGTTTGTAATCCGTTTGCGCCCGAAGGTGTCCGTTTCCGGACTCCCGAGGCATTCAAATCACTATGGGTAAGATAATTGCTATAGCAAATCAAAAAGGTGGAGTAGGGAAGACGACAACAGCCTTCAACCTCGGTTCTTGTCTCGCCATCGGAGGCAAGAAAGTGCTTCTTGTCGATGCCGACCCTCAGGCGAACGCCACGTCCGGCATGGGCGTGGATCCCGAACAGGCCCCGGCTACGATCTATGACTGTCTCGTCGACTCATATCCCGCGCCCGACGCTGTCGTCCCCACCCTCATCGAAGGTTGCGACATGATCTGCTCCGGTATCGACCTCGTCGGTGCGGAGGTGGAGCTCATGAACCGCCCCGACCGTGAGCGCGAGCTCTCCCGTGTCCTCGCTCCTCTGCGGGACAAGTATGACTATATACTTATCGACTGCTCTCCTTCACTCGGCGTGATCACCGTCAACGCTCTGACCGCGGCCGACTCGGTCATCATCCCCGTCCAGGCCGAATATTTCGCACTCGAAGGTATCTCCCAGCTCCTGAATACGATCCGTATCATCAAGGCGCGCCTCAAACCGACCCTCGAGATCGAAGGTTTCCTCCTGACGATGTATGACGCCCGGCTGCGCCTGGCCAATCAGATTTTCGAGGAGCTGAAAGGCCACTTCGGCGACATGGTCTTCCGGACCGTGATTCCGCGAAACATCAAGCTCTCCGAAAGCCCCTCCCACGGTATCCCCGTCGTCCTCTACGACCCCGATTCGCGAGGCGCTATCGCATACGGCCAGCTCGCCAGGGAGCTCAACACCCGCCAGCGCCGCAAACCCAAAGTTTCCTGACCGTCCCTCCTCCCTGCCTCCTCAGCTCCCCATACTCTAAACTAATAAATACCGCTGAATTATGGCGATCAAAAGAAATGCTCTCGGACGCGGTCTCGACTCGCTCATCTCCTCGTCTCGCGAGGTCCAGACCGTCGGCTCCTCGGCTATCAACGAAATCGACATAAACCTCATAAGCCCCAACCCCGACCAGCCCCGCCGCCTCTTTGACGAGGAGGCCCTTGAGGAGCTGGCGGCCTCTATCCGTGAACTCGGAATCGTTCAGCCTCTCTCGCTGCGCGATCTGGGCAACGGCCGCTATCAGATCATCGCCGGCGAACGCCGCTGGCGCGCCGCCTCGCGGGCCGGAAAGACAACCGTCCCTGCCTATGTCCGCACCGTCTCCGACACCGAGGTGACCGAGATGGCTCTGATCGAGAACATACAGCGTGAGGATCTGAACGCAATCGAGGTGGCCCTCGCGTTCAAGAAGCTGATTGACAATTATCACCTGACCCAGGAACGCCTCTCGGAGCGTATCGGAAAGAAGCGCACCACCATCGCCAACCACCTCCGTCTCCTCAAGCTCCCGGCTGAGATCCAGCTCGGACTTCGCGACCGGAAGCTCGATATGGGCCACGCCCGCGCGTTGCTCGCCGTCGAGGATCCCAAGCTCCAGCTGAAACTCTATAACCTGATCCTCAAGGAGGGCCTTTCGGTCCGCAGGGTCGAGCAGCTCGCGCGCCAGGCCTCCGAACCCGAGCAGAAGCCTCAGCCCGCACCGGCCGCAAACGATAAGGCCGGCGAGTATGAGGAGTTCGCCCGACAGCTCTCGACCTATTTTCCCACGCCGGTCAAGTTCTCGCGCAACGACAAGGGCCAGGGCTCGATAACTGTCAAGTTCTCATCCGACGAGGAACTCCATAAACTCGTTGCCCTCTTCGAGCGGTTCCGTTAAAATCCGCGATTCAAGATCCGTAAATTCCGCGATTCAAGATGCCGATGAAGCGATTTCTCCGATATTGTCTGCTGACCGTGATGGCGGTCGTGGCCATCCTCTCGGCCGAGGCTCAGGAACCCGCCGGTTCCCCTCGGGTGACTCAGGAGGCTGCCGTGCGTCGTCCGCGTCGCCCTCTGCCCGCCGACTCGGCGGCCTATGTCGAGGGTGTCATCGCCGTCCCGACTCCATATGAGGTGGAGGCGGAAAACGACACGGTCAAGACCGTCGTCGAGGATCCGGACAATCCCTATCTCGTCGGCAAGAAGAAGATCTTCAACCCCGACCCGACGCGCGCCGTCTGGATGTCGGCTCTCTGTCCCGGTCTGGGCCAGATATATAACCGCCGCTACTGGAAACTCCCGATCGTCGTCGGCGGATTCATGGGTCTCGCCTACGGAACGACCTGGAACAACAACCAGTATACCGACTACACCCGCGCCTACCGCGACCTTCTCGATTCCGATCCGGACACGAAGAGCTATATGAATTTCTTCCCCCCGACGACTCAGGAAGCAGACCTCGACCCGAAGTGGCTCGCCAACGTGATGAAGACGCGCAAGGACTACTACCGGCGAAACCGTGACCTCTGTATCATCGGTATGGTCGGCCTCTATCTCCTCTGTATCGTCGACGCCTATGTCGACGCCTCTCTCGCTCATTTCGACATCTCTCCCGACGTCGCAATGGATGTCGCGCCGGCCGTGATCCCCAATTCTCAGCAAGGCGCCCCGACACCATCCCTCTCCTCCAAAGCCTCGGTCGGCCTCCAATGGGCGCTGACCTTCTGACAAGCAAGTTATAACACCCCTATATAATCTACGCATCCGTATATAATCTACGCATCCGATGAAACGCCACATAATCTCCGCAATACTCCTCGCCGCCGTCGCTCTCCCGTCGCTCTCGGCGAGACCCCAGAAGAAGGCCAGTGTGGCCGATCTCAAATACTCGATTGAGGATTCATCAATCGTCTATCCCGAATCTTTCGAGGCCGACACCCAGAAGCTTCTCGAAGGATGGTATATGAAGAACTATACCGCCACCGACAAGCGCTACGAGCAACTCGGTGACGTCGAAACCTCCGACGATGAGATCCGCAAGCGCCTCTCGGCGCTCCCCACCGTCATCGAGCTCCCCTTCAACTCGATCGTGAGGAACTATATCGACCGCTACACCCGTCGCGGCCGCGCCCAGGTCGCCGGTCTCCTCGGCCTCTCCAACTACTATATGCCGATCTTCGAGCAGGCCCTCGAGGCCGAGGAACTTCCGCTTGAGCTGAAGTATCTCCCCGTGATCGAATCCGGCCTCGATCCGAACGCCGTCTCGCGCCACGGCGCCACCGGCCTCTGGCAGTTTATGCTCGCCTCGGCCAACGGTCTCGGTCTCGAGGTCAACTCTCTCGTCGACGAGCGCCGCGACCCCTACGCATCTTCCGAAGCNGCCGCCCGCTATCTCAAGAGCCTTTATGAGACCTACGGCGATTGGACGCTCGCCATCGCCGCCTACAACTGCGGCCCCGGCAACGTCAACAAGGCCATCCGCCGCGCCGGCGGTGACCCGAAAAGCCACGACTTCTGGTCCATCTACGAATATCTCTCGCCAGAGACCCGCGGCTACGTCCCCATGTTCATCGCCGCCAACTATGTGATGAACTACTACGACAAGCACAACATCTCTCCCGTCCTCCCCACCAAACCCCTCGTGACCGACACCGTCGGGATCTCCTCGCGACTCCACTTTGATCAGATCTCCGCGGTTCTCGATATTCCCGTCGAGGAACTCCGCATCCTCAATCCCCAGTATCGCACCGACCTCATCCCCGGCTCGGCCGACAAGGTCTATATGCTGACCCTCCCCGGCCAGCAGGTACACGCCTACCTCCTCTCTCAAAATGAGATCCTCGCCTACAACGCCGACAAATATGCGCGTCGCGAGACCGTCGTTCCCGGTGCCTCAGGCGACATCGAGGAAGTGAATGAAGACGTATATGTCGAAACCGCCTCACCCGATGAAGAGGTGATGACCGCCTCCCATCCCGAATCGGTAGTGGAGATTGCCGAGACCATCCCGACGGCCTCCACAAGGAAACCTGCCGCCGCAACCGGCAAGGTCCGCACCGTCACCCACACCGTAGCNCAGGGCGAGACCCTCTCCTCGATCGCTACCCTCTATGATGTCGACGTGGCCGCCATCAAGGCCGAAAACGGCCTCCGCCGCTCGGCCGTGCGCGCCGGCCAGCAACTCAAGGTGACCACCGCCAAGGCTGACGTAGCCGCAAAGACCGTGGCCGCCGCACCCGCCGCGACTCCGGCACCCGCCAAGACGGCGACCCCTGCGAAATCGACCCCTGCGAAGACATCCAAACCCGCCGCGCCCAAGACCGTCTCTCACACCGTAAAATCCGGCGAAAGCCTCTTCGTCATAGCCAAGAAACATGGTGTCTCGGTCGACGAGCTGAAGAAAGCCAACAACCTGAAATCAGACGTCCTCCAGCCCGGAGCCACCCTGAAGGTCCCCACCCAGGGAACCGCTAAATCCACCGCCAAATCCGGCACCAGATCCGGCACCAAATCGAAGTCCGGCACAAAGTCCAAATCCAATCGCAAAAGAAGACGCTGAACATAGGGGACGCACCGGAAACACTCCGGTGCGTCCTCTACGTTGAGTATTNCAGGTTGAATAATTGTTAAAATAGATAAATAGGAGTATCCCCGATATTTGTTAATAAATATTGAGAAAACCGTGCTGAGAGGGCTTATAACTAAGCTAAGAGGTCGAATGGACGCTATAAAGCGTCATTTGCAAATGTTAATAATAGTTAAAATGGGGGGGGGGTAACTTATCTATTCTCTTGACAGATACTTAAAAATGTTATAACTTTGCGCTCCGGAAACAAGGCCATCCTCGTTTCCGACATAAACGACTTCACTACGTTTTTCATTATGTCTCCCTCTTACTGTGTTACTGTGGGAGTGCGTGTAGACGAATTCATAGTTAGGCTAAGCAACACCAATCCTGCCAACTAACTCACTTAATCCCGAATTCACCGGGCTGTCTATGGCCCCCGTGCGCTTTCTACAGACCACTGACACAATGGAATCGCGTATGGGGCGTTTTGTCTGCTCTATACGGGTTAAATAAGTATTTATAAGCCACTTATGCGAAGCATTCTCCGAAATCTTTTCGCCGGCCTTGCGCTGGCTGCGGGTGCCCTGACGGCGCCTGTTGTCGCCATAGGCCAGGATGTCGCCCTGAAAACAAATCTTCTGACCGATGTGACTCTCAATCCCAATCTCGGTGTTGAGATCGGTCTCGCCCCCAAATGGACCCTCGACCTTACAGGGCAGGTGAATTTCTGGACCATAGACGGCCACAAGTGGAAACACTGGGTCGTCCAGCCGGAAGCCCGCTATTGGTTCTGTCAGCGCTTCGGCGGCCATTTTCTCGGTTTTCACGCGATCGGCGGCCAATATAATTTCGGTAATATCGGAATCAAGCAGAACTTCCTCGGATCCGACTTCAGCAACCTCCGCCACATGAGATATCAGGGCTGGGCTGCCGGAGCCGGCGTCGCCTATGGCTATGCGTGGCCCGTCGCCCGCCACTGGAACGTAGAGGCCGAGGTCGGTGTCGGTTGGCTCTACACCCGCTACGACTCGTTCCCCTGCGTCGGTTGTGGCCGGAAAATCGACGAGAACAAGACCCATAACTATGTCGGCCCCACGAAAGCGGCCCTGAACATAGTCTACCTTTTCTAACCTCAACCCCGGTTTATCATGATGAAGAATTGTTTCCGCAGAATGATCCTTTCAGCTCTTCCCGCTCTCTGCGCACTCGCTGTCTCGGCCGCGCCGAACGTTTCGCAGGGGATAAAGTCGCTGACCGTCACTCCCTCCGCCGAGAGGGTAGGGGTTGAATTCAGCTTTGATCCCTCGGAGTGGAGCCTCCCGCTCAATAAGCTCGTTAAGATAACCCCGGTCCTCCGGTCGAAGACGGGAACCGATTCCGTGGCTTTCCCCTCGATCGAAGTAGCCGGCAAGAACTCATATTACTACGCCCTCCGCGACGATGCGGCCGATGGCCATAAGAATCTCTTCCGCGCCGGCAAGGGTGCCCCGGAACAATATATCGCTTCCGCACCTTTCGAAAAATGGATGGAGCTCTCCGAACTCGATTTCCTGACCGAGACCTCCGGCTGCTGCGGCGAGAAGAATGAACCCGACGGGATTGTGCCGGCGGGTGAGATCGATCTCGAACCGAAGCCCTTCCCGGCGAACTTCAGCTGCACCCCGCCGCCCGCGAGCGGTGTCAAACAGCGCCAGATCTCCGGCCGCGCCTACGTCAACTTCCCCGTGAACCGCACCGAGATCTATCCCGACTATATGGTCAACCCCGTCGAACTCCGGAAGATCATCTCGTCGATAGACACCGTCAGGAACGACCCCGACGCAACCGTGCGATCGATAACCCTGACCGGTTACGCCTCGCCCGAAGGCCCCTATGCGAACAACGTGCGTCTGGCCGCCGGTCGTACTGAGTCGCTCAAGAACTACGTCGCCCGCCAGTACTCTTTCCCCGCGTCGGTCTATCATACGAACTCCGTTCCCGAAGACTGGGCCGGCCTGCGCGACTCGATCGCCGTCTCATTCCTTGAGGACCGCTACGAGATGCTTGAGTTCATCGACAACGGCAACGTCCCCATCGAGAAGCGCAACGATGTCTTCCGCGCGAAGTTCCCCAAGTCATACGCCTATCTCCTGAAGAACATATATCCCTGGCTCCGCCACACCGACTACCTGATCGAATATGACGTGAAGCAATACACCGATGTCGAGGAGATCAAACGTGTGATCAGGACCAATCCCCGGAACCTCGACCTCAACGAGTTCTATCTGGCTGCCAACAGCTATGGCGTCGGCACTCCCGGATATGACGAGGTCTTCACCGTCGCGGTCGGCATCTATCCCGACGACCCGGTGGCTAACCTGAACGCCGGCATCTCGGCGATGTCACGCGGAGATTATTCGCGTGCCGGAAGCCTCCTCTCGAAGGCCGGCGACGGCGCCGAAGCCGATTTCGCCCGCGGAACCCTTCTCGCCCTTCAGGAAGATTGGAGCGCTGCCAAGTCCTTCTTCGAGAGCGCACGCGCCAAGGGTGACCCCCGCGCCGATAAGGCTGTCGCCGATGTCGAGACCGCCGCGAACCGTACCCCCGGTGTGGTGATATTCGAAGACTTCCGATAACGGGGCGTGATCTGCGTCACACCTCTCGGCCGCATAAGCTGAAATTCCGCTTAATAACTTAATAAACTGAAATATAATAAAATATCAATAAAAATAAACAACTTAACTCAATGAACATGAAGAAAATTGGTTCATTTGCACTCGGACTTGCCGTTTTAGGCCTCGCGTCCTGTGCAACTGACGAACCGGTAAACAAGGTTCAAGACCAGCCTTCTGCCGGTGAGAAAGACACCTATGCTACAATTACCGTCACCCTTCCTTCTTCAGGAACCCGTGCGGTTGACGAAAACGGTATCTATACTCCCGACGGAACCGAGGTCGGTCAGGACTACGAAAACAACGTGGGCAAGATCGTTGTCGCTCTCGCTACAAAAGTCAACGAGGGACAGTACAATCTTCTGACCTACGCTATCTCAGATTCCAAAGAAGTAGTAGGCAGCAACAAGCTCCAGTACGTTCTTAACTTCTCTTCAAAGGAGATGACCCCCGATGTTGTCNCTGAGGACAAGACGACCGGCAATAACACCCTCAACAGCCAGGATGTGTATGTCTTCGCATACTGTAACCCCTCGCAGGCTCTGCTCACCCAGATCAGCGAAAGCTGGGAACCCGGTTTTAATCTCGCTTCATCGATCGGTAGCATCGCAACCGAAAACGGCGCTTGGAACGAGGCTATGTGGAGCAAGAACACCTTCCTGATGACCAACTATACCATCACCAAGGTCGAGACTGACTACGAAGATCACCGCATCCCGACCCGCGACGTGCTCGTAAGCAAGCACAACACCCCGGCGAATGCTCTCAACCTCGGCTCTATCGACGTTGAGCGTGCGGCTGCCCGCTTCGACTTCATGACTGTCGACGTTGACGGCGAGGGTATGAACAAATATGTCATCAAGGATATCGACGGCAAGACTGCCATCGGCGTCGTTGAACTCACAGACATGGCGATGTTCAACATCTCGAAGACTTTCTACTATCTCCCCCGTACCAACAGCCAGTGGAACTGGANTGGAACGACTACCCTCTGCAGCGGTCTTGACAACAGCAACAACTTCGTTGTCAGCACGAACCGTTCCTTGAAGATAACCACACCTCTCCAGGCCTCTCAGCTCGGCACCTACTTCTTCTGGCCCATCAACGATATGAGCGGCTACCAGTGGCAGTCGATCGAGCCCACTGCGTGGAACAACCGTGAAAACGACACCGACGAAGGATGGAATCCGTCGGAAGGAACCACCTACAAGATCTGGCGCTATGCAACAGAGAACACTATCCCGCAGTGGGGTGACAGCGACAACAAGAACGGTAGCCAGCGTGTAGGTATCACCACCGGCGTTGCCTTCAAGGGTAAATTCACCCCTAACGACAAGAATGTCTGGAACGGTAACGTNGTCTATGTCTACAACAATATCGTCTACGGTGACTTCAAAGCTCTGAAGGACTATGTANCTACCTCGCCCGACACTGACGTNGCCAAGGCTTTCGCGAAAGTGTCAACTTTCAATGTAGCTGACGACAAGATTGACCAGGTTCTTCAGACCAACCTCCTGAGCACTCTGACTTCGGAGCAGTCTAACGGCTTCAGCGCCTACGTGACCGATGCCGACGGTTCTTACCTGATGTACTACTTCTACTACAACCGTCACAACTCAAACGGTATCAACACCACTCTCGGCACAAACGAGTTCGGCGTTGTCCGCAACAATGTCTACAAGCTTCGCGTGTCTACCGTCAACTCTCTCGGCCGTCCGACTCCTCCCGATCCCAACACCGAGGACGAGAACGAAGAGGCTTACTTCAGCGTTGACGTGAAGGTCCTCCCCTGGGTTGTACGCATCAACGACATCGAATTCTAATCTCCCACGAATCAGATAACAAGCGGGCGTCCGTCATCAAGCGGACGGACGCCCGTTTTCCCAAATCTCCACGACGTCACACCCCCGACTCCCTCTCTTCCGAAATTCTCCATCCCCCTCTCTTCCGTAACTAATTAAACCTTCCAATCTGTTCCGATATGAAGATTAAAGGTGTTCGCTATCTGTCAACCCTGATACTCACTCTCCTGACATCCCTCATGGCAGGGACCCTTACCTCCTGCCACGCAGTCTGGGAAGATGAGCCGGTCTGCCCCCAAGGGCTCTCCATCCGGTTTGTCTACGACTATAACATGGAAGATGCAAACGCTTTCATGTCTCAGGTCCATTGCCTGACTGCGCTCATCTATGACGAACAGGGCCAACTCGTGAAGACCGTTGTCGAAACAGATCGCGCGAAACTCTCGGACGAGAACTGGCGCATGACCGTTGATCTCCCGGAAGGTACGTATCGGGTCTATGCCTATGGCGGTATGGCCTGTGAAAACGCCTCCTTCAGATTTGAAGGCTCCAACAATGAAAATACCGACCGTCGCGTCGCCCTCATACCCTCCCTCCTCACTTCTCCCGTCGGTCCTAACCTGCACCCCCTTTTCTTCGGTGAGCTGAAACACCCCGGNTCGCAGGAAGAACCGGAACTCCCCGTTGTCGGATATAACGATTCCGACTATCAGCAGGTGACCGTCTACATGATGAAGGANACCAACAATATCCGTATCCTTCTTCACAATGTTGANAATACNCCCCTCGATGTCGCCGATTTCCGTTTCTATGTGACCGACGACAATACCCTCTTCAATTACGACAATTCCCTTATCCCCTCGGGNGAGGTGACTTATTGGCCCTGGACAACGGGTAACCTCGGCGCTACCCGAAGCGATGACGGGTCCGCCGGAGAAATGCCCTCTTTCGCATTCGCCGAAATCTCGACGTCGCGTCTCGTGACCGGATCCAAGTCGCGTCTCGTGATCGANGAGGTCTCTTCGGGCCGGACGGTTCTCTCGATTCCCCTCGTTCAGTATCTCCTTCTCTATAAGAGCGCCAATATCTCCCGGATGGGTAACCAGGAGTTCCTCGACCGCAAGAGCGAATGGGAAATGTCCATGTTCCTTGACCAAACTTCGGTCGGTTGGATAAACGTCTCCATACAGATTGAAAACTGGGTNGTCAGAATCAACGATATCGAGCAGTAAGTCACTGCCGTAGTTTAAATCGAAAGCTAACCGTATTAGTTCAATGTCAAAACGGATTACATATCACTTCCTCTTCGGACTGATCGCCATCATCCTGGCGGTCGGACTGACCGGTTGTGTCTACGATTCGTCAGGCGACGAACCGGAAGCATTCGATCCGGACCGCACCGTCTACCTGACCCTCAACATCGGGGTCGTCGACGGAATCGGAACTCAGGCCTCTACCCGTGCCGGCTCTTACTTCTACGAGGAGCCCCTGCGGAAGAACGAGATGCTTAACAATCTCCGCGTCTACATTGTCCGCGAAGACGGCACTCTTGAGGCTATGCGTCGCGTGGTGTTCGACAACGCGGTGACTGAGACCCCCAATTCCCTCACATTTAAATTGGATCGCGGAAAGAAGAAGGTCTACCTCTTCGGAAACGATACCTCTCTCCCCTCCGAATTCAAGACTCTTTTCAGTTCTATCGAGATAGACGGGGTTTTCCCCGCCGACCGGTTCTCGGCCATTCAGCTGACCCGGACTCAGAACGCTCCGTTCTTCACCGCCGCGCAGGACATTCCGATGTGTGAGAGCTTCGATGTCGTTCTCGACAGCGATGATGAAAGAGTGACCTACGTCAACGCCGACCTCTATGTGACCAGAATCGCCGTCAANTACACTTTCCTCTGTCGCGAGGATCTGGAGAAGGTGACGGTGCGCCTGAACGGTATGGCCACNAACCAGTTCTTCATGCCCAACACCGCTGAATATTTCCCCGGTAAATACCTGAAGCCGGAAGTAATCAACGGAATCGCCGGCCGAAACATCGTTTCGTTCCTCTCTCCGGAAACCACACGCCGCTCTGATTTCGAGGTCGAACTGACGGGAAGAACCGAAGTGGAACTCACCGACGAAACCGGCGTCAAATCAAAAGTATATCGCTACGACCCGATATATCTCATGGAGACCCCCGGTTCGGAATTCTCCATGAGCATCCGGTTGGGTCTGGATGGCGGGACGGGAACATGGTTTCCCGATCATACGCTCCCTAATCTCCCTCTTCTTCCCCGGAATACCCACGTCGTGGTCAATATGGGCGTCAAGGAGTTCATACTGAACTGTGCCGTCGATGTCGTTCCCTATCGCGGATGTGTCCTCGATCCCTACTTCGGGCTCGAACGCGATTGAGAGCCGGCTCCGGCAATCAGACCAGTGACTCCTCCGCTTATACATACCGATATCACTTGCTCATACTCCGAATAGGTAAGTCTTCAAATCCAAACACTCTCTCAAACTGACTGTAGTTCATCATGAATATGATCAGACGATATATACTTCCTTTGGTCTTTCTCCTGACGGCCTCCCTGCTGACAGGATGCCTCGACGAGACTTTCGCCGGATATGACGGCGAGATCGGCGAGGGTGATNCCGACCTCCGCGCGACCGTCGAGTTCGAGAACCTGACCCCGGCTCTCGAAACCCGCACCCCCGGCAATGCCATAGGCCCCGTCTCCAACCTCCAGATGGTCATCTACAAGGTTGATAACGGCAAGTCTTCGTTCTTCCGCAGGGTCGTCTGCAATGACCTCTCGGACTATAAGCTTACGACCACCAACACGGCCGAGCCCGGAGACGTCGACAAAGCAGATCAGAAGTATCCGACCCTCGGCTCGACGGGCGAGACCACGGANCANGCCGATTACACCTACTCACCCCTCCCTTACGGCCGATACAAGATATATGCCGTCGCCAATGTCCCCGGTCTGACCGACGAACAGTGTGAGACGGAGGAGAAACTGAAATCCCTGTCGTTCACATGGAACTCGTCGGATATCGCCGCCAACAACGCGATGTTCGGATACTTCACGCGTGCCGACGATCAGGCCTCGACCGGATTCGACGCACCCGTGATTATCGTCAATTCCAAAAACATCGACCTCCACGCCTGGATCAAGCGCCTCGTCTCGAAGGTGACCGTCGCTTTCGACCCCTCGGAACTCAAGGAGGCCGTGACGGTCTACATCAAGAGCGTCACGATCCACGACATCCCCCTCACATGTCCCCTCGGACGCGACAATAAACCCGCGAGCGACAAAGACCTGATCGCAAACGGCGAGTCGATAGACTACTATACTCCCGAGACTGCCAACGACTANACCAAGTGGGNTATAATCCTCCAGAAAGGTTCGGGCAAAAAGGGCTCGAACCACTCCAACACNGACAACGCCCTCTTCTTCTTCGAGAATATGCAGGGCGACTATGAGGGTGACCGAAGCAAATGGAAGCCTCAGATTCCNGANGAAACCGGAANCTCCATCGACTCCCCCGGCGACAATCTCTATGGCCAGGGNACAAATGACTTCAAGGATCGCGTCCCCTACGGAACCTACNTCGAGGTCATTGCCTACTACGTCTCGAAGAACACCGAGAAGATGAGCTCCGGTAACATCAAGTACCGCTTCATGCTCGGCAAAAACATCACCTANGACTATAACGCCCAGCGAAATTATCACTATAAGCTGACCCTCAAGCTCCGCGGTTTCGCCAACGAGGCCGACTGGCATATCTCATACACCGAACCGACCCCGAGCCTCTATACCCCCGACAAATATTATGTCTCCTATCTCTATGGTCAGGAGTCGGGCTTTCCGGTCCGCATCATCACCGGCGACGACGAAAACACCTCCCGCTATACCCTCAAGGCCGAGATAATCGAAAATCCCTGGTGGCCCTATGACGAGGATTCCGGTGGCTATCCCCCTCTATATGTAGGAGCGGGGGATGATATCAATGGTTTCGCATGGATGAAGAGCGCCGTCGAGTACGGAGTCTCGGGAGGAGTCCTTTCAACCCCATATTATGTTGGGGCGAACAGAGACTTCGCCGGTTTTCTCGCGTTGCGGAAACCGGAGATGAAAAACGGAAAGTATGCCGATATCGAGTTTGATGTCAAAGAAACAAGCTCTGATTTTCTCGACAACAACTACGGCCCCTTGCACAATGACAAACTGAGAGAGTACTATGTCAGCCACAATGTTGCTCATGCGGCCTATACTTTAGCTGACGGTACTCGAAACGTAGGTCTTTACAACACGTCCAACAATACGTTCACGACCGGTTCCGGTTCCGACGGGCAATATACCGTGAAAAGGGATCAGGATGGTTCAGTGACTCTGAGTATNCCTATGTACACCCGCCCGAAGAAGATGATTTCAGAAGCGGACTTCACGGGCAACAATCCCTATTCTTCTTATATGCGCCGGGCCTTGGTCCGCTTCACGCTCTGGGATGAAAAGGGAAAGCAGGTGAAATTCAAGGATCTCACGGATAATGATAAGGAAGTGGACCATCGTGATGTCCCGGTGTTTCAGGTGCGTCGTGTGGAGAACCCCAAGGCCATTTACCGTGCTTGGAACAACTCGGCCCCGTTCGATGTCAAACTGATGCATCTCCGGAACCCGAATTCGACTACTCTCGCCACTAAATTCACCACCTTCACCTCCGACGGACCGTGGCGTGCATCTATTCTCACGACTACCGAAGATTTCGTGAGACTCACCGGTCCCGATGGAAAGAGGGTCGAGAGGGTAGGCGACTATATAAACGGTTCGACAGGCACCACCATTGAGTTCACGTATGAGCCTAAGGGGTCATGTGCCTCGGCAAATTCCGAAAGATGCGCCATTATCCTTGTCGAGTATCACGACTATACCTGCAATCACCTGATTTTCGTACGTCAGGGCTATGACAACAGCGACAAAGGCCACATGACCCTCGCCGGTACGAAATGGAGCAACTATCAGGTATATGCAACCGCAGGCAACCGAACTGATACACAGCCTGAAAATATTAGCAGCTGTAATGTGGTGGTGACGCAAAGTCCTCTTTCGATGGGGTCGTTGCTCAAGCGATGCCAATATAACTTCTCCATTCGGGAAGCCGACAATCCGGGGTGGCTCAAATCGGTTACGAATGACTCGTTATCCTTGGCCTATGTGAACTCCAGTAAAGTTGCTGCTATCAAAACAGCACTATGGAGGTCCATTGAGGCTTATGGATGGCGAAATTATGCCGGTACCGATATTCGCTATAATATAGGATGGGCCGATACCTGGACTACTGTCCAGTATAAGGCTGGCCGATCCCTGACTGTGCCTACGCGCCAGCAATACGAGGCGTTGAGAGACCAATGTGATTTCGGCTTCGGAATCGCATATGCGGATGGCGCCACCACCACCGCCGAACTTCTCGACGATGCCTACGGATACCTTGACGCGACCAATACCGGCGTGACAAGCGCAAAAGGAACCCGTGCGTGTGTCGCGTATGATAGCAGTACCGGCGTTAATGTCCTCTTCCCTCTGGGCTACTATGGAAATGGGCGCCGTGCAGCTGGTGGGGCCGGCCATAGTGGCAATCCCCCATCCAATTTAAGCGTTCCAAGTCCCGGAGCGGGAACTCTCTCCTACGGAGGTGTCTCGAGTGTGCTGTACCATTGGAAGACAGAATATCGTCCCGTCACCTATAACCATTATCGAACCCCGGGAGCGACATATTGGATAAAGCTGCCATACTACGCAAACGGAGACAAACTGAAAGCCTATGCTGCGTGGGATATCAACTATTTCACGCTTACCTTCAACAAGTATGCGTATAATAGTCTGGCCAACTTCGATGCACCCAAAGACGATGAAAAGTTAGGAGGCAACAGCACTAACATATCCGATGCTCTCCCGATAAAGCTCGTCTATAAATAACCCCTATCCCCGCTGCCCCGCGCAAGCGCGGAGATCCCAAAAACATAGAACATCTATTTTTATTGTAGCATATATTACCGAAATCAAAGTTGCAGGGACACCAAAGCAAGCCGCGAGGCAATGCGTCCCATTCAATACAAAGCGGCCACGTCGTGAGACGTGACCGCTTTGCTTTTTCTTTCAGANCNGGATCAGTGGCAACCGCAGCCGTCACCGCAGTGACCGTCGCCGCAACCGTCGCCGCAGGAACCATGGTCGTGACCGCAGCCGCAACCGCATCCGTGGGTCGGCTTCAGCTCCTCGGCTGTCGCCTCGCGGACCTCGATGATCTCGCCGTCATAACGGACCGTCTTGCCGGCGAACGGATGGTTGAAATCCATCTTGACGACTTCGGGAGTGATCTCAAGCACCTTCCCCTGGACCGTGAAGCCCTGGTCGGTCATCATCGGAAGAATCGCGCCGACCTTTACCTGCTCCGGAAGCTCGTCGCCGAAGGCCTCGTGGGGAACGTCGATCAGATACTCCTCCTGAACATCACCGAAGGCTACCTCAGGAGGCAGCGTCACGCTGAACTTGTCGCCTGCCGAGAGATCCTTCATAGCGGCCAAAAGCCCCGGGATCACATCCTGAGACACACCATAGACCAGTGTGTCGGGAGCGTCGGCCGGAACCTCGAAAAGAAGCTCGCCGCTCGGCTCGTCATAAACTTTATAGGTGTAGGCCACGAATTTGCCGGGCCCTACTTTNTCGTTGTTTGCCATTAGTANATATGTTTGTTTGTCAATTCGTCAATTCGTCAAAATGTCAATTTGTCAATCTGACCCTCCATCAAATTCCCCCAGCTTCCTCTTCGGCCTCCACCTCCTCAGGNTGCTTCAGCTCCCACTGCTTCTGGATATTCTCGACGTTGAAGTAGAACCCTTTCGCCGCGCGGTTGCGCAGACGCGCCGCGGTCTCGGGGAGCGCTTCGACAGTCAGATAGTCATACCCGGGGTCGATATAGTCCACATCCGTCGCGCGGTAGCCCAAAAGCTGGATCAGGTCATACTCGTGCATCGGGTAGATCACATACCACGCATTCTCGGCGTCCTCACCCGTGCCGGTCGACTTGATGGCCGCCAGAAGATGCTCCAGACGATACTCCCAGATCTTGGCGCTCATATCCTTGCGCTTCTCNTTCANGACGTGGACGAGAAACGACATCTGGCGCAGATCGAACGGATTGTCCTTAAGCGTCAGTTCGGCATATTTGCGGATCGTGTCGATTTCCTCNTTGGTGTGTGACGACTTCAGACGGAGCTCGTCGGTCACACCCGAATACTGCGACTGGCGGTAGGGGTCATAGTCCTCCTGGAACATATATCCGAGATAGAGGTTGCGATATTCGTCGGCCGTCATCGTCGTGTCGTTGGCATTGTATTTCGCCATCAGTTTCGGGAAATACATCGGGCTCGACGGGTCGAGAGTCTGTTTTTCGATCTTGGCAAGGTCGGGTTTCTCGACCTTGACCTTGCGTGCCGCGCCGGCCGTCAGGAATGCCCCGGCGGCGAAAACGGCTATGAGGGATATGCGGATAGTAGACTTGATTCGTGCTGACATGTGGATCTCAGGATTAGGTCGCCGGGAACGGTCCGATGCTTCAGACCGCCTCTCAGGCAATGAGTGTGGTCATCGCCAGCGCGAGAACGCAGNCGACGCCGGGAAGCATGACCGTGATGGCTATCGGAAAGCCCTTGGCCAGAAGATAAGTGAAGAATCGGCCGGACCGAAGGTTGACGGCCCCACCGTCCGGGGTGTTGGTGAAGAGGAGAAATCCGAAGAACACACCCGCTATGACCCCGAGTACCATCGAGGCATAGAGAAGAGAGAGGGAGGCGGAGAATGAGAAGGCCATCAGCCCCACGGCCAGACCGGCCAGGGCACCCANGGTCATATAACCCGTTCCGCGCGTCTGGGACTTGATCGTATCGGGCTGGAGAATGGTCGCGATCAGAACCACNACCGTCATGCAGGCCCACACGAGAAGAATCGTGTTGTTGATCGGAAGCACGGGATAGGTCATATCGCCGNCAACTCCCGGCCGACGTGCGAACGAGAGCAACCACAGACCGAGATAGGAGAGGAGCGGTCCGAGAATCGGCCTCTTGAACAGCGACGCGATAGCGAGCAGCCAGAGCAGGCACGAGACTATGATGAGGAAAATAGCCATAATATTTCGTTTAAANAGTCAGATCACAATTGGCGGTGTCAATCGTGATCTTCTCCTATCTATTATAACGCCCGAACGGGGTTTTATTTCACACCGACAACCAATTTTTCGGTTTTGGCTCCCGCTCCGATGAGATGACGGACGATATACAACCCCTCCGTCGGAACCTCGACCTCGCGTCCGCGTCCGATTCTGATGCCCGAGGTCGTGTAAACCTCGAACTCGTGTGACGCCGAAAGNCGGCGCCCCTCTGTCTTCAACGCGGCCTCCGCTTCGGGCGTCGCGATGTCGGCACGTCCGAGAAGCACCGACACCGGAACCGACTCTTCCGTCTCGCCGTCGGGCGTGATCGCGCGCACGGTGAAGTAATAAGAGTCTTCATCTTCCGGCAGACGGTCGATCACCATCGACGTCCCTGTCACCGGAACGCGGTCATATCCTTCGCAGACGATCGGCTCCTCGCCATAATGGATCGTAATGTCGTCGATGGCAAAAGATCCGGCCAGGCGCTGAAAAATGAATCTCAGCTGGAGGATTCCCGCCGGAATCTCGTCGCCGGAGAACGAGAACGTGTCGCCCCCTTCCGGGAGGNTGAGAGTGGCGATATTATGCCAGCGGTTGTCGGCGTCACGTCCGCTGATGTTGAGCGTCGAGTTGCCTGCCGTCACCGAGCGTCCCCAGAAGCTGAATTCCGTGATCGCCGCGCCGACACGTATGGTGTGGATCGAGGCGCCGTCATCCTTCAGACGGATGGAGGGGGCGGCTTTGCCGCAATATGTCGGTGAGGTGTAGCCGGTGGCGGCTGTGGTCTCCCAGCCGTAGGGAAGCGAAAGGTTCGACCCCGTTCCGAAGTCGCAGACGGCCGANCCGGAGTGTTTTTCTTTTCCTGCGTAGATGGTCAGCAGGTAGGTGTCGACACCTTCGACCGGATTCCAGGATGCCTCGAACCAGTCGTCACCGATTCCCTCCGATCCGGGGGCGATCCCGACCGGGATTCCGGCCAGCAGAGGGTCGCCGGCCGTGAAGGAGACGGCCGTGAAGTCAGCGTTTTCCGTGATATTGGCGAGGGGGAAGCCGGTGGCCTCACCGTTGCGGTTTCTCATCGAGGGCACCGACTTGTCGGAGAGCTCCGTGTTGGCCGTGCTTCCGGGGTAGCACCATCCCGCGAGCTTTTCGAGCAGCTTCGCGTCACTCTCCGAGACGATTTCCACATTGTTGGCTTTCACGATTTCGGCTCTCGGCCGGCTCCCGTCGGCGTTGATGTTGCCGGCGGCCCANGCCTCCTCGTCATAGTCTATGTGCCAGACGAGAAGNCCGTGGTTCGGAAGCGCGGCGTCCCACCCTTNGAGCGCGCGGTATTCGAGAAGGAANTATTCGTTGCCGTTGTTTCCGGCCGGGATCATAAAGGCCTCGTTCGAGGTCCCGAGCGCGTGGAGCGTGACATCGCGCGGGGTGTNGAGCGTATTGGGAACCAGCCAGCCGAAATACATACGCTCCGCAGCCGAGAGGTTGGGGGGCGTGCGCGCTTCGTTGTTGGCGAAACCGGTGTCCATTATGTCCCATTTGTTCGGCGAACAGCTCGGCGCACCGACGTTTGACTCGGAAAGTACCGGCAGCCCGAGCCGTATGAGATATTGGTAGAGGAAAGTGCCGATGCCGTAGGGCTCCTCTTTNCCCATTTCATTCGAAAAGGCATAGCTGTCGATGAGCACGCCGTTTCCCTGTGCCCAGAGNCCCTCCTGAAGGAGGTANCCGCTGCGGGGCCAGAGATCGGCCTCGCTTCCGTAGGTCGATTCCCCCCGGCCGGCGTGGTAGACATATACGAAGTCAACGGATCCGTCGCCATCTTCGTCAAATTTCCCGAAGTCGGTCAGCGGGGCGGCCAGTCGGCACGCCTCCTCGACCATCTCGTCTGAGTGCAGGTCGTCGCCATACGGGTTGTTGTTCCCATAGTAGCGTGACGGTCGGGAGAGTGTTACGGGACCGACGACCTCGAACTCGGGGATGAAACGGCCCCCTGAATTGGCGTCGAACCATTCGCGGACCGAGCCNGTGGCCTCGAATTGATTGAACCCCTTCCCGTTCAGNGCGGCGTCATAGTAGCTCTTGGGAGCAGACATGCTGAATTTGCAGTCACTGAACTCGGCCAGCACCACAAGTACTTTTCTAACCTCGGGAGTGACCGCTGTCATCCGTCGCTCGGCAGGNCGTTTCGGAAGCCCGCGCAGACACGCGGAAGTCGTTCCGGCCGAAACGTCAGTCAGAATGGAAAGGCAGAATATTATCGAAAGTATAGTGGGGATTCTCTTCATGATGTAGTTCTAAGCTTCAAAGTTAAGAAAAAAATTGCTTTTCCGCAAAAAATTAACTATCTTCGTGAAAAGATTAATCGCGACTTAGAAAGTCGTCTGAATTTAAATCAAATACACTCTTAGTCGCAGGAAAAACCGGAACGATAAAATCTAACGATATGAAAAAATTCGTAATCGCGGCGTTCGCCGCCTTGTCTGTGGCCATGTCGGCCGGTGCGGCAGCTCCCAATCCTGAGTTTATGGACCGCGCNGTNATCTATGAAGTGAATCTGCGTCAGGGCACCCCCACGCGTGATCTCAAGGGCGCACAGCGCGAGCTCCCGCGTCTGCGAGACCTCGGTGTCGACATCGTCTGGCTCATGCCGATCCACCCCATCAGCGAACTGAACCGCAAGGGTACACTCGGTAGCTATTATGCGGTGAAGGACTACAAGGCCGTAAACCCCGAGTTCGGCACGATGGAGGACCTCAAGGAGTATGTCCGCACCGCCCACGCCCTCGGAATGAAGGTGATCCTCGACGAGGTCTGCAACCACACCGGTTGCGACAACGCCTGGGTGACCGAGCATCCCGAATATTATGCCCGCAATGAGAAAGGGGAGATGTTCGGCCCCTTCGACTGGACCGATACCTACAAGCTCGACTACTCTAATCCCGCGACCCGCGCCGCTATGGCCGACGCTCTGAAGTTCTGGGTTGCCGAGGCCGACATCGANGGCTACCGCTGTGACGTGGCCGGNGAGGTGCCGACCGATTTCTGGGAAGAGGTTCGCCCTCAGCTCGAAGCCATCAAGCCTGTATTCATGCTGGCTGAGGCCGACAAGCCCGAACTNCTCAACAATGCNTTCGACGCCGACTACGCGTGGCCGATGAAGGATCTCTTCAATGACATCGCCGCCACCCAGGGCGTCAACGCCTATGCCGCCAAGGAGGGTCAGAAGCGTGCGCGCAAGACCGCCAAGGATATACGCGATCTGGTTGAGAAGACAGATACCCCGAAGGGTGCGGTCCACATGCAGATGGTGACCAACCACGACCTCAATACCTGGGAGGGAACCGAGTTTGAACGCTACGGAAAGGGCCTCGGCGCATTCGCCGTTCTGAGCTACACGCTCCCCGGCATGACCATGATGTACACCGGCCAGGAAGTGGGCTTCAACCATCCCTTCGAGTTCTTCGAAACCGACGAGGTGATTCCCGACTATTCCGCCAACGACATNACCACCTTCTATAAGATGCTCAATTCGCTGAAGCATAANCANAAGGCCCTCGGCGCACTCCCCTGCAAGAAGGGATGCTGCGAATCCGGAATCGAATGGATTCCNACCGAAGGCAAGAACTTCAGCGANCAGGTGGTAGCCTTCTCCCGCAAGAAAGGAAGCGACGAAGTGATCGTCATCGTCAACCTCAGCGACAAAGAGGCCAAGCTGACCAACTCAGCACTCCCGGCCCGCACCGCCGCCCTGACCGAATACTTCGCCGGAGCCCCCGCTCAGCTCCCCGAAACCCTCGCCCCCTGGCAATTCCTGATCTTCACCAAATAAGCTTCCCAACGGGCCTCCGGAGACCTCTCTGAAGACAAATGTAGGGACATCCCTTCGGGATGTTTCCCCGGCCCTCCGGAGACCCCCAACGATAAATCCGTCCAAATGCACACCTACTTCATCAATATAGGTTCCAACAAAGGCGCGCGCCGACTCAATGTGGCGCGCGCCGTCAGCGCCGTAGGCGACGTCTTCGGAGACCGCACCGGTAACCCCGAGACCGACTGCCACACCTCCCACATCGTCGAAACCCCCGCTCAGGGATTCGAGAGCGCCAACGACTTCCTGAACATCGGAATGTGCTTTCAATCCGATCTACAGCCCGAGGAGGTACTGAAGAAACTTCAGGAGATAGAAGGCCTGATCGACGGCGCCTCCCACCGCAACCCCGACGGCACCTATCGCGACCGCGTGATNGACATCGACATNNTNGCCNTNGACAANCTCNTCATCGACACNCCCGACCTGACCGTTCCCCATCCCCGCCTCCCCGAGCGCGATTTCTACCTCCGCCCCCTGNACGANCTCGCCCCCGCCTGGCGCCACCCCCGCCTCCACCAAACCCCGGCCGANATGCTGGCCGGCCTCCTTCCCCAATAACCCCCGGAAAATGACCGCTTTCGAATTCAACGACAAAAACGAAATCCGAATTGACGGCACCTGGGTCCCCTTCCGCCAATCCTACGCCCTGATAGGCGAAGAGGCCTGGGCCCGNGCNNCCNGNGANCTCGANCTNCNNAACTGGGAANNNGAGATGAANNGCTGCCCCCGCTGCGGAGCACNGACTCCCGGCCGGCAAACCNAAANTNTGCCCCGNATGTTCNGCGGAATACTGGCCCCAGCTGTCGCCCGCAATCGTCGTGCTCGTGACCCGAGGCGATAACCGCGACGAAGGCCTCCTCGTACACGCCCGCACGCTNCCCGGCGACGTCCACGCCCTCGTAGCCGGATTCGTCGAACCCGGCGAGACTCTCGAGGAATGTGTGGCCCGCGAAGTAGGGGAGGAGACCGGCCTCAAGATCGAAGANATCCGCTACTTCGGCTCCCAATCCTGGCCCTACCCCCACCAGCTGATGGTAGCCTTCACCGCCCGCCTTTCGCCCGACTCACCCCCGATCACCTTCCCCGACGGCGAACTGACCTCCGGCGCCTTCTACGACCGCCGCGACCCCGCCAACCTCCCGACCCTCCCCCAGCCCCCCT
>JAAVFK010000014.1 GCA_014800785.1 Bacteroidales bacterium | reverse complement strand
CGTCGGTGTTGCCAAGGTGGCTATTGGTTGCGCTGCGGATAAAGCGGTTTTTAGCCGTAGTGCCGAGTATAGTGAATGGGGTGAATGCTTTCTCCATAATTTTGTTGGGTTTAGCCTAACAACAGGCGACGCTCCTGCTCCACTGTGATGGGAGAGGAGTGNNCTGAGAGGAGGATTGTTTCAGGCGGTAAGGTGAGTATTTTGTTGACGATTGATTCCTCGAGCGCACACGTGGGGGTGTTCCGTTGACTCTGAAGCCTTTTCTGACTCTTTGAGCGTGTCGCCCAGCANTGCAAGCTGTTGCTNATAGACCATTCCGAGCAAGCAGTCAAGGTTGGGGATTCCGTAGGTGTTTGTGTTGTCTTCATACGACACGATAACGCCGAAATGCACAAAATGGTTGACCATGCAACTAAAAATTTTCTTTCTGTCCGTAAAAATGCCTGCAAAANCAATTAANTTTGTTAGTNNTTNTGGTACTGAATGTTTGCAACATACTGAGTCATCCTGAAAAATGTTGACTAAGGTTTATCTTGATATGATTTGGCATCGGGCTTCCCGCACGGTAATNGGATGTGAAGAGTTTGACAGGCAGTTAGACANACTCNTAANGGAAGATNAATGGATAATANATGGCAATTACGNGCGTCTCTTTGTTCGATTTGGTAAAATAGTGAAAGTTCTACTCTGTTTTGTGAAACCTTACTATCATATAAGAACGTTAACTTTGCAGGCAAATAGATAAATGTATTATGAAACTCAGATTCGTAAAACCATTANTNATNGGGTTATGCACCNTGTTAGGCATGAACTCNTGTTCGGCAGTGGNAAATAAGTCTGAAGAAACTAATAAAAACACAAATACAGAAATGAAAACAGACGGTAAGTCATCGCAAAGCGCTTTGAATGAAGATTCAAAGAAACTCGTGGTTTTCTTCTCACATACCGGTGANAACTANAATGTCGGTAACATCGAGAAAGGCAATACCCATATTATTGCAGATATGATTGCGGATGCGACAGNAGCTGAAATCTTTGAGATTGTGCCCGAAAAGNGCTATCCTATGGATTATAACCCTTGTATTGAGGTTGCCAAGGAAGAACTACAGGCTGATGCGCGACCCGCTGTAAAGGGTGATGTAATAGTTGAGGACTATGANGTGATTTTTCTCGGCTACCCCAACTGGTGGGGAAATCCTCCGATGTGTGTTTATACGTTTATCGAAAAGCACGATTGGAACGGCAAGACCGTCATCCCCTTCATCACTCACGAGGGCAGCGGCATGGGAGGTACAGACCGTAAGATAGCGGCAGCTTGTGAAGGAGCCAACACATTGATCGGTAAGGGACTTGCCGTTCAGGGTAAAGTTGCACAGGAAAATCAGTCTTCCGCTCAGAAAAGTGTTGACAGCTGGNTTGAACGTCTTGGGTTCAAAAACTGATNTACGAAATACCCCCATAGGTAAAAAGGAGACATTCCGGGCAATCGGTCGTAATGATTTTCATATATGACCGGACTACAGCGGCTCTCGATAAAATATACTGTAGAAAAATAAAATAGAGATTNTGAAATACATAGAATTAAATAACGGCGTAAGAATGCCGCAGATAGGTTACGGAGTCTATCAGGTANACCNGGNCGAATGTGAAAGATGTGTCAGTGACGCTCTCAAAGTGGGCTATCGCATGATTGATACCGCTCAGGCNTATCATAANGANGAGGGCGTAGGAGCAGCAATAGCCAAAAGCGGAATTCCTCGCGAAGAGCTATTCATAGTATCGAAAGTATGGATCTCCAATTACGGATATGAGAAAGCNAAGGCATCCATTGAAGAAAGTCTCCGTAAGCTCGGCACAGAATATATTGACCTCATGCTGCTTCANCAGCCGTTCTGCGACCGCTATGGCGCATACCGNGCTCTCGAAGAAGCATATAAGGAAGGAAAACTCCGTGCGATCGGTGTCAGCAATTTCTATCCCGACCACTTCATAGACCTTGCAAGCAATGTGGAGATTCCTCCGATGGTAAATCAGGTGGAGACTCATGTTTTCGACCAGCAGGTGCAGGCTCAGAAATACATGGAGGAGTTCGGATGTCGAATCATGTCGTGGGGACCTCTCGCCGAAGGCCGAAACAANTTCTTCTCCAATCCGGTNCTTGAAGAAATCGGTAAGAAATACGATAAGTCGGTGGCACAGGTGGCGCTCCGTTGGCTTGTGCAGCGTGGCGTTATCATAATTCCGAAATCTGTCCATATAGAGCGCATGGAACAGAATCTCAATATCCTTGATTTCACTCTCAAGCGACGAGGATATGGCAGAAATTGCAAAGCTCGANACCGGCAAGAGCCTCTTCTTCGACCATCACGATGGCGAGGTGACAAAGATGTTTATGGGCTGGAGATAAGCTAACTGGGACACGGACTTGGTGCTGTCCNTAAGATAAGACAAGGCAATGGCAGNAGCCGCATTATTGATATGAGTTGACACGCTGGTACCTGTCACACGCTTTATCGTGTCGGACAGATATTTGGGCGTGACGTTCAATTGCTCGGCATAATGGNATACCTCTCTTTGGGTTTTCGGTCGTCCTCCTTCTATCAGCGCAAANAACTGTGCGGTAATATAGCCTACCCGGTCGGTGGTAAGGATATTCTCATTGGTTTTGGCATGAAAGTCAAACAGGTCATAGACCATAGTCTGCAATAGACTCCCCATAAGTTCTTGATAGAACTTGTGATCGGTATTATCTATGCGGTTNNTTATATTGGCGAGGTCCGTCCTGAAACGGGAGGCATCTATCTCGCTGACCTTGATAATCGGATTNTCGAACAGGCTCACACAACCCTGAATGGCATAGTTATTAGCCGGAAGCAGATTGTGGAGGANTTTATCGGGAGCAGCTATATANTCGCAACGGAAGTTCTCATCCGATGTTATAGCCGAAACNANCTGAGGGCGGGAAATGACCGCTATNTCATTCCTCGTTATCTCGAAATGACGGTNATTNTATGNGAAANNTCCGNTACCGGCGGTACATATCAGATGCACGATGCAGTCATAGAATGCCGGAGAGTTGATCAAGCCGAATTCCTCGGAGAACACNATTAATTNATGTAGATNCTTTGCCATANGGCAAAGTTAATACTTTAGGTAAATATGTGCAAATTTTACCGATGATANTGANAGTCAACTGAGTATCTTTTGCNTTNGAATAATAAAACTCAATATTATGAAGAAAGATGTAATGATACTAACCGGTGCAGGTCAGATTGGTATGGCAATAGTCCGCCGCATGGGTTACGGAATGAAGATTGTAATCGGCGATAAAAATATCAAGAATGCCGAGACAATCGCTGACATAATGAATAAGGCCGGATTTGATGCAGTGGCTTTAGAGATGGATCTTTCAAGCCGTGAATCAGTCAAGGGTATTATCGCTGAGGCTCAGAATTATGGCGACATAGCCATGCTGGTCAATGCCGCCGGTGTCTCACCTTCGCAAGCGCCGATAGAAACAATACTCAAGGTGGATCTCTACGGTACGGCTGTGCTACTTGAAGAGGTGGGTAAAGTGATTGCCAAGGGTGGAGCAGGAGTGACCATCTCCAGCCAGTCGGGACACCGTATGCCAGCTCTCACTCCGGAACAGGATCAACTCTTAGCCATGACACCTACCGAGGATCTGCTTTCTCTTCCGATGCTCCAGCCGAAAAATATCGAAAATACCCTACACGCATATCAGATGGCAAAGCGTTGCAACGTGAAGCGAGTGATGGCCGAGGCTGTGAAATGGGGAGAACGAGGTGCACGTCTAAACTCCATCTCTCCCGGAATCATCGTAACTCCGCTCGCACTCGACGAGTTCAACGGTCCTCGTGGCGACTTCTATAAGAATATGTTCGCCAAATGTCCTGCCGGACGACCCGGTACGGCTGATGAGGTAGCCAATGTGGCAGAACTGTTGATGCATCCGCAAGGGGCATTCATCACCGGTGCGGATTTTCTTATAGACGGTGGAGCCACAGCCTCCTATTTCTATGGCCCTTTGCAGCCAGAAAAGTAGGTGTTTCTTGATTATTCGTTTGGAAAAGTGTAATAGGTGGCAGTTTATTCGTTAGTAAAAATGTTCTTGTTAAGCCCGAATAATTTTGCTAATTTCGCATCGGAAATCGGATTATTCCGTGCACCCTGACTCCGGAAGACTGACTCCTTGAGGACGTCTTCCGGTTTGATTTTAAATCCACGCCTGACGTAACGCTCGATTGTCTAATTAAATTAAAAATAGGTTTTGACAGCGAAAAGGAATTGGTCAATGAATATACGTTTGAAGGCTGCGATATTATTTTGCTCATAGAACATAAGCATAGCTTTCTTATAGTCAATCGAATCTACTGTGCGGAATGAAATGGGGCAGTAGCCGTTGGCGATAAGGATGCCGTTGCTNACTATTCTTGCAGTACGTTTATTNCCATCTGTGAAGGCCTGAATGTAGCTGAGTAAAACAAGCGCAAGTAATGCCTTCTCAAATATATTACTTTTACTATTGATAAGACTAACTGAATCTTCAAGAGCCTCGCGTATCTGAAACTCATTATCAAGTGGAGTATAGTTCGTTCCGGTGATACCAACACGGCGATGGCGAATATTTCTCTCAACCCCTAATTCCTTTGTGAGTAGTGCATGAATTTCTTCTATGCGCGCAACAGTCAAATCTTTTAGATAATCCGGCACATCAAGAATAAAATCAAGGGCATCTTTATGATTCAACAGCATAATGGCTTCCTCTTTTGTTTTACCACTTGCTGTATGTTTTTCTTTTAGTAATCTTTCAGTCTCTAATAAAGAGTAAGTATTACCCTCTATTTGTGAAGATTTCCAAGACAGATCAATTCCAAGTCGCTCCATCTCCTTGCGGTACTCTATCTCTGACATTTCCGAGAGATGCTGACGAAACAAATTTTGTGCTTCATCAAGTTGCTTCAATTCGTCAGGTGTAAATAAATTTACTTTTGGAAGAATGTCATTTATGAGTTCAAAGTTAAATATTTCTTGAATCTGTCGCTCATCGACGTCTTTATCAAAGTATGTATCAAGATTTAGCTCCATAGTAACATGAGCTTGAGGAGAAAGTTTATATCGGGTAGAAGGTCCGCGACCGATCACTTCGATATGTCCCTTTGAGACACAATCAGCGATTAGTCGTTTGAGGGTCGCTGGGCTGGGTGCATTAGATAGTGCCGAACCAATCTCAGCCCGTGTAGCCTCCGGATTATAGTGAAGAAACTGGAGTATTTCAATATCTTGATTCATGTTTGAGAGTCTTATCGGCTCAAAATTACTAAAAATTCTTGAATTATCGGCTCACTTTGAGCCAATTTTAGCCATATTTGTATATAATTTGAGCCGATAGGACGTTGTGCTGACATGATTGACCGAGATTAATACCAACTAAACTTAGTGGTTGGAAAGCTGCACACTTTGCTTCCCTCACTCCGATTCTCGGATGAAGCGGGTTATTCGCTCGTTGACGATACGGGTGTAGTTGCGTTTCGCTTTGTCGGGGAGGTAGCTTTGGGCAATGAGTTTTATTGCGCCATCGGGTAGGGAGGTGTACTTGTTGAGGATTTTATCCATACGCCTTTTGACCAAGCCGATTTTGTTGCCGAATCTTTCAAAGTCAAGACGGCAGGGATGACCGGTTCTTTCAAAGACATCGCTTTTCTCAATATCGGGTGATAGTCCTCCGTCAAGACCCAGATCATCCCCGTTGACATGGAGGTTGGTGTTCAGAAGGTCGTAAGCAGGAGTTAAGCGGTAATCTTGCCCATTAAGAATCAGTGAGAAATTTTTAAGGTGAGCATCGCCGTTTGCGTAGATATAGTTGAATACGACCAATTCAAAGAATCGTTCCATGTCAACCATCCATGCAGCCACGTTTGCACGAATCGCCTTGGCAATATCCTCGTAGCTACCATTATACTTGAAATGAAGGCCGGCGGTCTGTTCGTTTTTGCCGACTAACGAAGCGAAATCTTCCATCGGAAGTTTTGAGCCGTCGGGCTGAATATCGAAACGACGAGTGATATATACCGGCTGTCCCTTGGCGGTGAAGCATAATCCATTAGCTGCTGTATGTATGCCATAGACCTGCGATGCTATCTGCATGGTAAGATGCTCATTGACCGGAATCAGTTTGCGATCACGAAGCGTTTTATCCCAAGGTGCAGGTTTCAGGATATGCGTTGAGCGTTCATCGTCCCCCGCAATTCTGATTTCGCCCGATTTAATTATTGCAGGGAATTTTTCTTGCACACCGGAGACAGAAATACGGTGCATCGCCTCGGCAATCTCACCGGCATTTCTAAACTCATCAACATCAAAATTGAGAATAGGATTTACCTTTACTCCGTTAAAGAGCATTTTTGTCGCTTTGGGGCTATATGTGTTAAAGTCATCTAAAAGTAATGATGGACAGGTTTTAATTTCAGTCATGGCTAATCCTCCTTACATTTACAGCTCCAATGAAGTCTTTGTCTGCCATAGCTTCAAGCAGTCCGAAAAAATCATTCTCATCAATCCTCAGTGTACGGCAGATAACCTTACGGTTGGCACCTTCAGGAATCATATTAGAAAAAAATGGGAAAAGATGCTCGGAATTGAATGCGGTACTTTGCTTGGGTAAAGTCGCTGAAATCGGGGGCAACGCAGAATTTAGATAGTCTTCCTTGTATTGGAATGTGTAGCCTGTTCCGGGATATTTCTCTGTGAGTACCCCGGCTTCTATATCATTGTAATATACTGCCAACTCTCTCATTTGTCAATGGGAATTATATAGTCTGTCGTACCTTGTAGTCAATCTCAATGCCAAGAACCTCAAGAATCTTCTTTACGGTGTTTAACGCAGGATTTCCTTTACCACGCTCAATGTCTTTGATTGTGGCAAGTCCGACCTGCGCCATTTCAGCGAGGTCTTGTTGTGTGAGGGATAGCGTTTCCCGGCGTTGCTTCATTATATCTTTCAGCTCCATAGTATGACATAATAAACTTTTGCGCAAAGATAATAAGAAAATATGACGAGATCAAACAAAAGTACGACAAAGCATACTTTATGGATAAAGATTGGTAGTATTAAGGGGTTTTGAGAATAAAAGGTATGGTATATTATACTTTGAGTGTATGGATCAGCCGAAAGATGTTCAGGAGCTTAAAAACATTTGGTAGAATTGTAAAAAATATTAACTTTCGCTCGCAAAAATCTGAAACGATGCAGGTCGTCTCCAATATCTTTATCAAACGCAACTCGATGTAGGAGTTGACAACAAGAATTTAACGCCCCTGTCATCCAAGCAACTCAGGACAAAAATCCTGAAATAGCTTCAAGCGTCTAAATGAACTTTGGCACAATTCTTGTTGCATGTTAGACTTAAAAACCTAAGACTTATGAATGAAAATTATACTATGTCCTCTTTAAACTTCACGTTCATGAAACCAATAATTGAATGTGACGATGGACAGAACATCACCCCGTGCGTGGCGACGCATCCAAAAGAAACGTGTGTGGCGTAATAGGTTACGCACTATTTTTAGAGCATTTGCGCCAGTGTATGTTGAGTTTGGTTCACATGGACCAATTCGAGAAGCTGCAACTTGGAAAGAACTTCGCAAAGTAAAATGGTGTCAGGTGTATCGTACTACCGGTCAGCCCTGCAACTGCGAAATGTGTTCCGGAGAAAGCTACAATCGCCTCGACTTCAAGCGTGATACCGTAAGTTCTTTACGAGAGCAACTTGAATCGTAGCAAACAACCAAATCTGCGACTGACTTCGTCTGAATGGCGAATATTGTCACAGATTTGTTTCTTTTGGAGCTCACGATTTAGGCGGGAAGAAGTTGAAGCCACCCCATATGGAACGGCTCCTGTAGTCTACTATCTCCAGTTATGGCGCAGCCATGTTGCTGACGGGTTGCTCCTCAGCAGAGCCTGTTTCCACGTACGGCTGCACTCCCAAATTACTTATTTTTCATCAAACAGAAAAATATTAAAGATAAGTGTTAAATTTGCATCGCCATCTGAGGTCTACAGGCTTGAGTGAACTCGCCTAAGACACACTCAGTGAAACACTACCCTGGTTTCGAGCAACAAAGTAGCAATAAAGTAGCAACAAAATTTTGTGGATGAGTAGGGGATGAGTAGGGGATGAGTAGGGAATAAGGAGGGGATGTCGAGGAATGTGGAGCGGATGGTGGTTGATTTGCGTGTTTTAGAGTTGGGATATTCACTCGGAGTTGTGTTGTAAATTTTGGCTTTATTTCAGTTTGTTAGGTTTGGATTGGTGTGCTTTTGATGACGCTGAAAAGTAGCTGAAGGCAATTTTGTCAGTTGGTCCAGGTTGTCTTCGCCCGCTTCATTTTTCGATGCAATTATAGCATAAGATAGAGAGTTAGGTAGTTGCACTTTAAGTATACAAAATTGTAATTTACGTGGTTCATACCTCCAATTTTAACAATTCCAGCTCTCTTAATGCACCCATCCGTTACTGTCTGCAAATATAACGATTTTATTCGGATTTTTGGATCTTTTGGGTTAGCTAAATTTATTTTAACTTGTGGGTATCAGGATTTTTCCCTTGAAAAGATTTGAGGCGGTCTATTTCGGAGGTTCTACTCATATTACCCACCATTACGGTTCAGGGAAAAGTTCAGAGAAATTTTGTCAGTTGAAGATTACAAAAGAACAGACTGCACCAGCCTGGTGCAAAAGTGATTCTGACGCTCCTCTGATATAGTACGTTATAGACGTAGTGTTAGTTGAATCATTGCACAAGATAGACAGACGACTTCTCATGAATAACTGTTAGATTGTGGGATTATTTACAATCTTGAAAGATTAAAAATGGGTATTTTTGGTAGGTATTATAAAAAAGGGTGATTATACTCTGGGCATGAGTCGAAATTGATCGGATTGAATTTGTCTAATTGCCGAATTTTTTGTAACTTTGCACATTAAATTCATATAAATACTCGATATTCGGTATGAAAATAGTCTCAACAATATTTGATGGTCGAATAAGTGCATGTAATGTACTTATGGAAATCTCTATAAAAGATTATGTAGAGGTGGCGAGAAATATTTTACAAAAGAATGAATTTCAGCGAAAAAAGGTAAAACGAACGGCAACTGTCTACTCTTTATTACGTAGCGATTTGAAGAAAGGATGCACCATTCCTCCAATAGTTTTAGCTTTGGGCGGCGATATTTTAGATAGCATAAAAATATCAGAAGAATCATCCTTTTCGGAAAATCAGATTAATAAGTTGTTTACTGCTAATAACCTCATTATTCTTGATGGGTTACAACGGACATATAACCTGATTGAAGCCGTAGAAGAATTTAAAGTAGAAGATGAAGCAGACTTTGATAAGTTCGCATCGAAGAAACTGCGTATTGAGCTATACATCGGAATTAATCGACTAGGTATATTATATCGGATGTTAACCCTTAATACAGGACAAACTCCAATGTCTACACGCCATCAGATTGAAATTTTGTATTCTGATTACTATCAACATACAAAAAATGGAATTACATTGTTTCGACAAATTGATGAAAAATCTATTAAAGAAATAGGACAGTACCAATTTGATGATGTTATTGAAGGCTTTAATGCTTACATAGAGCGAGATGAGACAGGTATTGATCGCATTGATATTCTCGATAATATTAAGAATCTTGAGAAACTTTCCGAAGAAAATAGTGCTCAGGATATATTTGATGACTTTATAACAATATATAATCAGTTAGTCGTATATTTGGATGCGTTATCTGATAAGTGGGTTTTCAATGGGGATATGTCTCACCCCTATGGGAAGAATATATTAGCGATTTTTTCTAAACCACAGACATTAGCTGCTTTTGGAGCTGCTATTGGAGAAATTAAAGAGAATCCGTACATTAAAGGTTTTAACTCCATATCTGATTTCCGTGCGCTTATTGATAAAATTCAACTTGGAGGAACAGCAGAAGATACATGGGAAAAACTCCTTAAAAGAATGGACGAAGTTCGTGATAAAGCAAAAAAAATCGGAATTGAGCAACGAGCATTTCTTAAATCATTCTTTAGAGTTCTCTTGCAAAGCGATATGGATTCATTCTTAAATATCAGTAAATCTATTGAGCTAGGTTTTAATCGTTATAAAAGTCAGCGATGGTAGATGTTATTTTCTCATCTGAAACTTCAGAATTTATTATTAATAAAAGGAGTGATGATGACAAAAGTAAAATTATCTCTTCGGTCTCGGTAAAATATCCATTTAGACCATCTTTCGATGATGGAACAGAATTCTCTTTCCCATCGGATCAGACGCATTATTTTTATCTGACACATCGTCCTGCTTGTAAGGAAATTGATACCTGTATCCTTCGCTACCATGATACAGTGCGAAAAACTGATGCCGAAAATCGTGGGTGGTTTATTCCATTTAATGTACTTTTTACAGAAGATGAGAGCTTCGCAAATAATCAGTACTTTAGGGAATACTCTTTTTATGCATTTTTCTATCTATTGTCCATTCCACAAATCCAAGAATATTTGTTAGATAACGATGCATTGCTATTTTCTGAATTGCTCGATATGTTATCGACTCATAGTTTGTCTGAATTGTCACCAGATATTAATCTTGATTATAGTTCTTGGTATAATTCGATTATAGTATTAGATATTTTAAAAGATAAACCTAAAATTAAATTCCCCGAGATACAACCTGCTTTAATCGAAAAAGGTTTTGTATTTGGGAAGAGTGCTTTTTCTAATTCTCAAGTGAAGGCCATTAAGGATGGCGAAAACAAAAAGTGGGGAATAAACTATATTACTCTTAAGTCATGTTCAAAACAGATATTCAATTCTGAAAAAGAAGAAGATGTAGGCTTTGCTCATAGTTATTATTCTGAGGTCTGGGAACATGTATTCGTGGAGGATAATCCATATATACGTTTTTTTGATTTGTATCAAATAATTGAGGTTCTCATGGATGAAGTACTTGTTAAGATACTTGAGTCCATGATACGTACAATTAAACAGGAAAATGGAGGACTAAGAGATTATGATACAATATTAAAGAATTACGTTGCTGAAAAGAAACGAATATCAATTGTTTTCGACTGTGGAAAAATCAACAGCAATGGTGATGATAATATTGATAACAAACAATTTCTTGAAGCCTGTAATGAATTTTTAAAAGCTAATGGACATAAAGAAGCCAAGGACTTGGCTTCTGCCTTATATTCTGTTAGGAATATGATCGTTCACCGATTTAGAATAATGATGTCGGATGACAATAGAACAAAGTTGAAAAATCTTAATGAACACTTTATTTTATTTATAACTCGACTCTTTAGGAATTATTCCTTAGAACCTATTCAACAAATTTTAGATGGAGTTTGAAAACAGTGTTTTATATAGATGATTTATAGCTATATTAATGTGTAGAGTTAATGATAAGTGTCATAAGTTTTTTTGATTGTAGATATTTCTAACTATGTATAACGAGAGTAGACATAATAAGTAGTCCTTTGAGATTCATTTTGTTGCCTGATATGAACAATGAGAATCAGAACACTGAGCATAAGCGCATATGGAAAGACGGTAAGCATTAACTGAAGTACACCTTTTGAAGGTTGCAGTTAGTGCAACTTTACTCTGCAAAATTACAACCTAACTGCAACCTCCAAAAGGTGTACTTCAGTTAATGCTTACCACCTTGTAGGTGCAATAAATTATAACGTCGGCTACAAATTATGTGAGTTGTAGCCGACGCTGTAATAAGTTGGACCTACAAGGTGTTTCAGTTAATGCTTACGAAGCAACTTTGTATGAGAATCCATCCCAAAGTAAACTCTTGTCTATCGAAAGCAAATATATAAGATGCATATTAATAAGTTGAGGGATGCTAATTTTTTATTTCGAGTGCTATTCCTGTTTTCTGATAGATGATCAAATTTTGGTATTATACTTTCTTTTGAATTTAATCGTGCCAGCAAATGAATTCTTAATATACCCCAATGATTCCTTGGGAAGAGTATCAAATTCTTTTTTTAGAGAATAAAGTTCTCCCTTTACTTTTGCAACATCATCTCTTCTATTTCGATAAAACGATAATGCATGTTTTACTCGCTTTGGTAAATCTTCGTTTATGTGTTGTGGGTCGAAATCATTATCGTGAATTATTGAGAAGAATAATTGCTGCTCAATATATGTCATACAATTAATTGATTTTACCCAATTCGACATTCCAAGAGGATGCTTTTTGCTATCAAGCCATTCAAAAAAGAAGCGATAAATGATAAGTGTGTCTGGCATTTCTAATAATGTATGATATTGGTCTAAATTTCTACCAAAAGCCTTATAGAAGAAAGACTGACCACGACCAATACTACCTTTGGTCGAGTTCATGATAGCTTGGATGGCACGAATATATTTCCTGTTCCAATATTTACCAATATAGTCTCTGTCATGGCTGTGTTTCCCTTGAAGAGGATGGTACTTCATAGGAAAAGAGTAAATATTCAGATTCAATTCAGCACATAAATCTACATTTATTTTTAGTCGCTCGTATAAGTCGTCGGGATGGTCATTAAAGTTATAAAGAAGATAGTTAGAGAAATTCCGAATGCCATATTTCGCACTCCATCGAATTGCCTGAAGGTATTCATCCTTAACACTTATCCAATCAAATGCAATTCGCAAAGGAGAAATGGCAATCTTGGAAAGCATTTCGGCTTTACGTTCCGTGAAGTGCCGAGCATCTACTCCTTGATTAAAATCAACTATTCGTTGTCGTGGGCGTCTCTTAGCAATAACCTTTTCATAGTCTTCTCTTAGAAGTTCGTATGCTTCCAATAGCATGGCGTTTGTCGTAGAACCTATTGACAATAATCCTCTTTCGAATAATACGCTATAAACCTTATATGATTTGTCCCTGTCTTTTATTGATTGATAATATTCGAGCATTAATCTCTGTGCCATTCTCCTATATGCACGATGATTAGCCGAGGGATCCTTGATTTTTTCAATCGCGAGTTTCAGTTTATCCGGTTCAAGATATGTAGCCCCTTTCTGAAACCCTGATTTTATGATATCTTCAATAATATCTTCAAACTTTTCAGATGCAAGGACATTATTGTCCATCAACAAGAGATTGCGATTAGAACCATATTCAGATTGAATTGCCTCTATACGATTAGACATAGGCATAAAATGGACGTATTCCGGTTCCAGTTTCTGAACTGCACAAAAAGCACAGTCTCTTCCACATCCTTTTGTCAAGGAACCATAATAGGCATCAGACATTTCGTACTTATAATCTATTTCTTCCAATATTGAATAGTCGAGGGGCAAGGTGTCTATAATAATTTCGTTGTCTTTATCTATAATGCCCGGCTTATTTAGTAGCCCTATGTGGGGTTGAATTTTGGTCGCCTCTAAAATCTTTTCCGGTTGAAGAGTCGCAAGGACACCACCGACCATGAGAGTTCCATTGGGCTTAAGTAGGTCCTTTGCCTGATTTATGGTTTTTACGGTTATGTCGAAATAGAACGTAAACATTGTTGTTACGCCGATCCAATCCCATTCTCTCTCTCCAGGATTCAGATATTGTTTCTTCCAATAGTAATCTTTAAATTGATCTATCCAAGAAACAAGAAAATCGTAAGTATCAGAATCCTCAATTTGTAAAGCATTAATATATGAGGACTTTCTTGTTTTTATATATTGCTGAAGTATATCATGTTTAAGTTTCCAGTTAATTTCAGGACAGACCGAGGTCAGAATGTTAATACATTTATCAGTTATACGATTGAGGATGAAATCCTTCAAATCTCCTTTGAAGAAAACGACATTATCCCCTAACGACTTGAAGTATGTAGCTAACTTCATTAGTCCAATTGGGGGAAATTTTGTCTTGTAGTTTGGTTCTATGAGCAATACGTTTCTCATTTCTTGACGATCTTCTTTTGCAGCTTATTCTTTAGCTTCTGCTTTTGCTTGTCAGGAATCTCAGTCATAGAATTAATGACGGACAGAACTTTTCTGACAATACTTCGTTCTACTGTACTCAAGGACTTATAGGGGTCCATTTCACTTGGTACGGGAGGTCCGGTCAGCGGCTCTGGAGCTATCGGCGTTATAGATTCGCCGGGAACGGTATGAGGCTTCTCCTCTGGATTATCATTATATGGAGTATAATTACCAGGGTGCGTAGGTTGAACTGGTTGCGTTGGCACACTCGGTTTGAAATCACTCAAATCTAATTCTTTGATTTGAGCATCTGCCTTTTCAACCTTTGCGGAAGTGTTATAACTTTTAATAACGCCATCGTTGACAGCATCCACAACGTCTTGCGCCACATCCCACGCGTCGTTATATTCAAAGAATGTTTGGTATTTTGGAAGAGCATCTAATGCACTTTGGAGACCCTCTTCTTTTTCTTTTATTTTCTTTCTAATCTTTTTACGTTCATCAGGGTCTGATTCGCCTTTAAGAATCAATTTTTGGCGAGCTATCTCGGTATTTAAAGTGCCTATTTTCTCTACCACATTGCTCTTGAATTTGCTGGCATTATTATATAGATCATAAATCTTTTTGAATAACTTCCTAAGTGCCAGTTCTAATCTATCTTTATCTGGGCCCCCCTCTATTCCATCTCTTGTTCCTGTCGGCTCAATATTTGGATGGGTAATATGGAGCTCACCTACAACATAGGATGCCGCAGTTGAGTTCTTGTGGTATGAATTTAATAAATCATCTCGACCGATTTGAAAATTATGATGTCTGGCACGTATAAACGAAAAAGGAAGACCATTGAATTGTTCAGCTCTACGATTAAGAGCAAACCAACCCCATGCAAGTTCCTCTTGCGTTCTCTCATCTCGCAAAACAAATAATTGCATTCCGCCTAAAACCTTATCATCAAACTCAGACGCATAAGTTTTTTGAATCGGCATATCATCTACTGTGACTTGATAGACCCATAAATCTTCAAACCTCTGTTTATATGAAGCGTTCTCTGATTTAAGAAGAGCTGGATTGCGAACATTATCCTTGAATTCAGTTGAATAATCAACTGAAACTATTTGTTCTACATATTGTTTTACTAAGTCCCGGTCGAGTAGGCGCTCGTCATTGACATTAACCAGCGTTACCTTGCAATAATGCTTGTCAGTGTCTTCAGACTCTGCTTCCTTTAGATGAGTTACGGCATCAATAATCTGAGTAACATCCCAATCAAGCGAATCGTCATCGCATATTTCGCGAGCCTTCTTTACATCCCATATTAATGTGGACTTAATAGGCTCTCCTGCGAAAGATGTTTCGTAAATTATTGAATCACAGTAATTAGATCCATTAAGACGCCCAATACCATGTTTTCCGACAAGACCCTTTTTGTATTTATTGGATGATGCAACAGAGACGAGATAATCCCCTATATTTTTCCGAGCAATGCCAATTCCTACATCTTCAACAGTTATAGTCTTATTATATCGATCAATAGTGACCGCTATATTTGCTTGCCTACGATTTAGGATCAAGCCCTTGCGTAGAGCCAGTTCCACCGCGTCACAAGCGTTCTGTAAATATTCTCGATAAACTACCATTGAATTTTCATACATGCTTCCCATGTATTGACGCATCTGGTCTTTACCGATTCTACTGTTGTAGCCTTCCATGTCAATTATTGGATTTGAAAGTTGGGAATGGGAATTTAATCTTGACGAGAGAACGCAACGCCGGATTATTTATAATATAATCACCGGGAGCTAATCTTGTCATCATGTTTTTATAGATCGAGCCAAAGAAGGTGTAATCAGGTTTTGTCACCTCTACAAAATTGGTTCGTCCATAGGCCGAATTAGCGCAGTTGCCTTTTACTCGGTCATGTATGGCGCTTCTGAACTGTTCTACAGAAAATAGTATGATGCCCAGCGCTCGCCCTCGTTCTGCAACATCGAGTAGATGGCGAAGAATCGGGGACGATTTAGGCACATCAGTTGATGCATACTTATTCAACTCATCCACAAATATTACAATTTGGTCTGGTGTTTCAGCTTCTTTAGCGCTCATTCTTTCGACCACTTGCTGAATTACATCACCAAACACAAACCCCTGTATGGCTGGGTCAAGCTGTGCTATATCAATGACTTTAACATCATTATGCTTGAGATTGTCGAAAATATCCTGAACCAAGTCCGGAGTGTCAAATTTATCGAATCCTTTATCGGTAAATAGTTCCTCAACATTGAACTTGCGCACAATTCGAGCGAATTTTTTCCAAGAGGCCAATGCAATATTGGTTCCAGCTACCGCATTCCCAGGAGTCGTGACCTTAGACAAGGCTGTGTAAAAGTCGGTCCACGATTCCACCTTCTCCCCAAATGGGTGACCGTAATCCATTATATAGCTTACGATGCTTTCCAATGTTCCAGATGGGTCGGGTTCATTTGCAAATAGATATTGTAATTTGTCTCTACAACTTGCAAAATTGTAGAAATAACGTTTGGCATTCTTTTCAATATCAAATTGTTGCTTAAGGTCGTCCCAATCTGCATTAGATTGGGTATATTGCCTGTTAGCTTTTGAACTATATGGGTAATAGTAATCCACTTGTTGAAAGGGAACCGGCTGAAGCCCGAGTTCATTTATATAGATTCCCTTATCATCATTGCTTAATTTTTCGTTAGGCACGTCAAGCGTCAAAAGGTCCCGGCCCTTGACATTGAAAACTATATATGCAATTTTTCGCGGTTTCTCCTCTTCGTTTTCAATATCCTTCTTGTATTGTGCGATATATTTTTGTTGGAGAGCATTCAGCAAAAACATCGTATAGGATGTCTTGCACGCCAAGCCAGATATACCCGAAACATTGAGATGTGCTCCGTCAGGACCAATAAGGAATTTATCGTTAATCTCAACCTTTACTTTTTCCCCGTACATTTCCATGTAACCACATGTCAGGGCATTTTGTACTCCTTTCAATCCTAGAGCATCCCTAATCTGATCGGCAGAGCAAAGGGATACCGGAGAATCATGTAAAACAGGAGTATACCTATTAGCAGTATTATGTACAACTTTTGCTTTTACGAAACTAAAAGAAAGTCGATTTGTATTGCCACTCCCCAAACTGGTCTCATCCGCAAGAGATCCAAACTCTGATGAGATGTAACTTGCAAAATGACTCGCTGAATCTGTAACATGGTTTATTTCTTCGACTACAGCATAAGTCGTTGAATTGTTATTTAGATTCTTAACCATTACCACATCAAAAGGGCTCAGATTATCACTCTGTGAATCTGTCCAAAAGTAGAAGTTGTCAATGGTGGAAGGATTCTTCTCCGTTGCAGAGACCTTTCCTATGATTTTATCTTTGTCGTTCATATCATGCGGATGATTAGTTTTTCGTCAATGAACATGGATTTACAAAATCGTTCAGTAACATATACTGGATATAAGTGGTTTGCCCAACGGGCATCATTGCCATAACAAACAGGATAGGCTTCGTTAATTAGATGTGCAGATATACTATTAATCAAGGGGGTTTGCTTTATATTTTCGCCCTCTTTCATTATCATCTCGACCTTAATAATGTCGGCATAACGATTAGGACGATTGATGGTATCTCTTAATCGAATATACCAAACACAATACACCTTCCCTTCATGATAATACTGATAGGCATTTGTGCGATGATGAGGTTTCAATTCTGCAAGTATTGTTCCAATTCGAGGTTCTCTTTTACCAAGTAATTCTGGATCAAACATCTTTGAAACGCCGACTACATACTGAAAATTAAGAGCGAACTTAGAAGTGAACAAAGCCTTCTCGTATGGGCGGTTGGTAAAGTCTTTCTTGTATTCAATGGATCCATCTTTAATTAACATTTCATTATTATCTGAAATCTTAGCAGACATAACAAGGTCGTTAACCAAAATGCGTTCCTGATCAAGCATCTCATTTTGAATACGTGCAACAGCCAGACGCAGATATTTGTTTCTACCCATTTCGCCTTGGCCTTCTTCCGGCTTCCCGTAGGGGATAACGCTATCCAATTGAATGCCGAATCTCGTATAAAGTGGAGTCTCCCTTATAGTTGCATTTAACTCATCACATTTATGGCGGAAGAAATTGGGACCCTGATGGTTGGTGTCATATTGAATTGGAACTGCCAGGACAATAAATCTACGGAACTGTCCAATCTTAATGTCCCGTTTATCTCGGCCGCAATAACCCACAATTATTTGACCAACGGCTAGAGGGTATACTACACCATCTATAGCAATATCCCCAACTTTATAAACATGGCGAGTCCCATCCATAAAATATTTGAAAAGACTATAGTCCTTTCTTAATGATATATCTTTAGCGGGAATTTCAATTTGGTCAGACTTTGATGGTTTTGATTCGGCAAATAGAGTTGCCTTGTCTTTGGGTTGAACATCATTCTTGTGATCATCAAACTCCCCAAAGGTATCTAATTCATATTCTTCAATAAATCGTTTCTGAGTATCGTATACCTTAACCTTTCCGTATGAATTCTTTTCTATGTAATTCAGAATTATTCCCATAATCCACCTCATTTCAATTTCGGAAATGCATAGTAATACATGTCAACATTCTGAAATATGCTGACCTCTTCACGGCAAGAGCAATCTGGCCTTTGAACCGTGACCGCATGATAGATTATGCAAATTATATATATGACCGCAGTCACTATTATTCAAATTCTAAATTGTTTACACAAATCTCTTCATAAATGAAGTTTAACAGTTACAAAATTACAAAGAAAAAATGGTTTAGGCAAGAGCCTGAGTACGAAAACAGAAGCCATCCCGGCAAGATTGGGAATTTCTTGTCGGGGCGAGTTGAATAATTTAGGGGAATAGTAGAGGGGGATGCAGTTTACATCTGCGGTAGGGGATGACGTTGGGAGTAGGCGTATTGCTCTTTCGAGAAGGCGATGGAGAGGTGTTGGATAAGGTGTGCGGCTCTGAGTTTCTTTAGGAAATTGATGAAGTTTCTGGGATGTGGATAAGGTTGTGGTTGGGTTTGTTGGTATGGAAATTTGTTACTTTTGTTGCTCGTGTTGGTTCGAGTAACAAAATAGTAACAAAATAGCAACAAAATATGGTGGATGAGTAGGGGATGGGGTTTGAGTTGCTTGTTTTAGAGTGGTGATAGTCTGTTGGGGCGTGTTGTTGGTTTTGGTTATTTTTCAGGTTGTTGGACTTTGGATTGGTTTGCTTTTGATGATGATGAAGAGGAGCCGAAAGGTATTTTGTCGGTTGGGTGGGGTCGTCTTCGCCCGCTTTATTTGCCGATGCAGAAGCGGGCGAAGATGGAGTGGAGGAGGTCGGGGGTGGTGATGGCGCCGGTGATGGCTCCGAGGTGGTGGAGGGCTTCGCGGATGTCTTGGGCTATGAAGTCGGCGGAGAGGGTCGTCTGTAGGGATTCGGCGGCTCTGGTCAGGGCCGCTGAGGCTCTCTTCAGGGCTTCGTAGTGGCGGCCGTTGGTTACCGTCAGGTCGGCTTCTGTGTGGGGGGTGGCTGCGGCTACCAGGGCTTGCTCAAGCTCTTTCAGACCTTGTCCGGTTTTGGCGGAGATGGTGATCGTGGCGCCGGTGATTTCGGAGGTCTCTTGGGGGGAGGTTAGGTCGGATTTGTTGATTACAGTTATTATTGTGGGGGTAGCCGAGGGTAGCTTTGAGTAGCTTGGGGTAGCTTGGGGTAGCTTAGAGTAGCTTGGGGTAGCTTGGGGTAGCTTTGAAACATCGCGAAGCGATGTCCCTGCAATTGACTCGGAGGGAGAGATGGTGGGGAATGATTCGGTGGTGGAATCTGTGGCGGGGGAAACATCGCGAAGCGATGTCCCTACATTTGAGTCGGTGGGAGAGGTGGGGATGGGG
>JAAVFK010000013.1 GCA_014800785.1 Bacteroidales bacterium | reverse complement strand
GATCTTTTGGGCGCTTTTCCAAAGATTTCATCGGTCGCGATGCCCGCATCGCTCCCTCTTCAACTTTGAAAAATCATCCCAAAATCTCTCTTTGTGCTAAAATCATTTAAATCCAAACATTCTCTTAAGGAAGATTGACCTTGAAGAAAACCTTTTTAAACAAATTTTTTGTTTTCGTAAAAAGTCAAGACGACTTCTTAGTCTCGATTAACGTAAGCGCAGCGATGGAGTCGCAACTTATCTGTCTAACAGATTTTTCTGAAGATTTATGGTGATTTTCTCACCGTTGACAGTTAGTGTAACCTTACAGTCTTTAAAAAGGGTAAGTCGTTTGAAATTCAGTCTGTAGGTAGCTATCCCGTCTACAACGTCGCATCTGATTTGTTTTGCAGGGTACTCGCTACCGTTATTTGATAAAACGGCATCGGTGATTTTGACTGTTTGCTGTACATTATCATCCACCAATACGACGTTAGTTCCTTTGATGTTGTCCAGACTCTTGAACTTGATTTCAGCAGAAGCCCCTAAAACTGTAAGGCTCAATACTGCAATTAAACAGAATTTTTTCATGTGATATTTTTTTGAATTTGACATCGCAAAATTAGCATCGGTCTTTAGTGTGCCCAAGAAATATCACAAAATAACAGTCCTCATTATAGCATCTAATCATTTGATAATCAAATCGAAGAATAATTAAAAATTCCTCATTGTGAAAATCAGCCTGTTAAGACTACATTTTAGACACAAAAAATTCTTTATCCTGCGCGTTAGTTTCGAGGATGCGTTCTTTGAGTCGGCTTCGACGGTTGTAAAAATTCTTAATCTTAATATTGGTAAATATACAAACTGCTCGTGGGGAGAAACCGGCATAAAGATAAGTAAGGAATATCAAATCTTTTCTGTTAAGTTCGGGAAGCTGCTCACGAACCTTAACAAGTATATTATCCATATACTTATTGACAATACCTTCAAGTTCATTTATGCTCTTGGTATCACGTAAAGCCAATATGTGTTTTTCAACTTCATTATATAGCGAAAGTTTCACCTTCTCGGATTCACTTTTCTCAAAATATTCATTACATAGCATATTCAGGGTGTCGAGCCTGCTACTATAGAGTGTATTTACCTGCGCTTCCAGTTCATGGTTGCGGTCGGATCTCTCGGAAATGAGCATTGAAAGTTCTTCAATTTCTTTCCGCTTTCGAGTCAATCTTCGCTTGACAATAATTAGAATTGTAGAACCGATAACAATACCAGAGGCCAATGTGATATAAAAGAATATCCAAGCTTTTCGGGAACTCGTTATTGATCTATCAAGCTTATTTTCGTACTCCGTGCGTAGAAGATCCATATCTTCTCTTAGTTTTCCGGCCATTGATGTAGGACATCTTACAATTCCTTTATCGGTGTTAAGAATTAAAACATCACTATCTTCAAATGTATCAGAAAATGGGAAATCAAGAGAAATATGCCATTCGGTGTTTTTCCCTGACACTTCATTAGGATGAGCAATCAGTGAAAAAGGGTCTGTCGGAACAAGCGTAGAATCACAATTTACCCATCTAGCATCATAAATTGTAAACGGTAGGTTAGCACTTTTCAATTTGAAAGAAATTCTAACCTTATCATCTTCATTTGAAAGGCTTTCAAATTCAATTTTAAGTTTCTCGGAGGCACTCTCGATACTGTCTGCAACAACATAGGTTATAACGTTGGTTGCGTTAATTGAAGGACAATGAAGAAAAAGGATGATCATACTGAGTAACCAAAATTTATAAAAGTCTTTCATAACATACATTTCAGTGTTACCCAACTGTAATAATAGGCTGACCAAAAAAAGAGGATATCACTCCAAGCGTAGCAATAGTAAAGTTATGTTGGCCGCTAAGCCACTTCTTGATTAAGTAGTGTCTCAAACAATTCAGACTCCACATCACGGAGGAATTGCAGAGTGTAAATTGTGCAATTCTCACCTTCATCTTAACAATAATTCAACTTCGTTCATTGTCGTATCTTCTGTTTCGTATTATACACGCAAAGGTACGACAAATATTTTACTTACAAATAAAATTTTACAATATATTTTTTGATTACACCTAACATTGACAGGCTGAAAGAGTCGTGACAAGGGAATTTCTCGGCGCCGATGTAGAGAGTATCGAAAGCGTCGGTGCTTTAACGTACTGCGAAAGTACGGTAACTCCTCTTCGTGCGAACGTAAGTGAGCTTCGGAGGGAACCACTTGTGGGGGGCACAGCCCCACCCATATCGAGGAGCGAGAGCGATGATTACTCCGCAGGAGCGATATGGGATGTTGCGTCACAAAGCCGAGGAGCGNAGCGATGTNTACCCCGACAGGGGCGGCGACTGACTAATGATGAAATGGTGCGTAGCACTTCAAATGTGGCGATGTGCTGGGATGACGATGTGGCGCGTAACAGAGGTGAANAAGGGCTAAGGAGCGGAGGGANCTTGGAGCAAACAGCACAGAGGGGTNTCGTGGAGTTTANGGAACGACAGGCTCTTTGTCGTGGGCTTGCACTAAGACTATGAGCCGACCCCTCCGTGCCGTGAGCCNTAGGCTGCTCGAAGTGAGCGCAGCGGTAGCCCTCGTTGCCGGAGTGGAGTCAGTGCATCGGCGCGCCTCACATCGGGGTCCGGGGTGGGCGTAAAATAAATNTGCCGNCNGATGATAACAAGGGCAGACTCCACTATCGGNTGGGNGGAACGTGAAGATTGNCGACAGCGCCGAGTGCAGGAGGGAGTGCAGCGCAACGGCATTGACGACCCGGAAAAGCAAACGGAGGTGGCGANTTNACAGCGGAGAGAAGCGTAGCCGTCAAAGATAGTTTGTGCGTGTAGGTGCAGACAACGGGTGCAGACAACGCGCCTGACACCGTGACGCAGGAGCGGTGTCNGGANNAAGCNTTGGCAAGCNGGANGGANCAATCTATCGNCCCGACANCCGNAGCGNTTTTNAGNCGNAGTGGAGNNACGNNCNANNNCGGCCAAAAATNCTCGGACTTGGAANGATGTAGGCANCAANCGNAGGACGGAGTGAGGTTNGTATCAGNCGCCATTCGCCNCAGCCGGGNGGGTNNATGAAGATNAACGCTACTTACGAGACCTATTAAAAAAAAGCACGGCTGCCGCACAAAAGCAACAACAGGCGGTTGTTGTTGAATTTTCTGAGTTGTTGAACCACATCCAATAGATACCGGCTAAAGTCATAAAAATTCCAACAATAAGACAAATGTCTTTTCCTGTAATTTTGTATTTTCCTTTCTTAATTTCCATACTGCAAAATTACGAAAATTTANCGATATATCCGTTATGGATTGTCGCTCAATAAAAGATGAAGATTACTTTTTTCGGAAGAAAAGATAAATCAGNCAGGNAATTCCCAGAATTGCAAAGATTGAAACNACTGTGCCGTCAGGCGNATTATAGAGGCGCGTTGTGGCGGTGTGTTCAGTTGAAGCCTCGGCAGCGGATTTCTTATAAGCCACCGTATCAAGCTGATTGAAGGCTTCAACGCTATCTCTATAAACACGACGCAGGTCTATGACGCGCCCTTTGGTTACCGTAAGGCNCATTACCTCTGGGGCTTCGGCGTATTNCACCGGTCGCTCGANATTGATTTTCAGTGTGTCGAAGCTAAAATNAATATTNNTTACCAGAGAGTCTATCACCGCNATTGTGCGGTGATGTTCAGACCGTGCGATGCTGTCGATGTCGAGCGATTTGTCGCTGACTATTTTTTTGTGGNNCTTGCACCCTGCCAAGAGTGCAAGTACCACGATGAATATTAAATAGCGCATAGGNNAGGATCATTNTTGACGATGAACGAAGGACAAGCCTTGTTTGCGAACTCGTTATGANCGTGGATGGTTGCTGACGGATATTTCGCCTTTAACTCTCGAAGAAGTTTGATAAGCGCACGACGTTGCGCTNCGGTGCGAGTNTCCTTCGGTGTCTTACCGTCTGCNGCATACCNTCNGATNTAGCATATACCGATTGAGTGGGAGTTGNAGCCGGTGGTGTGCGCTCCAATTTGCTCAATAGGTCTACCGGTATGGATAGAGCCGTCGCGATAGATGATGTAATGATAACCGATGTCGCGCCAACCATTACCNTTGACGTGCCACTCGCGTATCTGTTGAACGGTATAATCNCTGCCCTCAGGNGTTGCCGAACAATGGATGATGAATTTGTCAATTTTTCTCATTATGTNTGAATTTNTAGTGATAATCTATGCCGAATAATGCCCCNGCGAAANTNAGAATCTCACCGAANGCNATNAGNACNGAGTTNTGNATNTCNCCNGGNGNATGNACNATAAANCCTGTTATGAGCAGNCCGCAACCGACNGCGANNAGNAANAGAGCNGCNATNANCTGAATNGTTGGTTTATGTTTGTTNAGATTCATACTTTGTGGGTTAAAAGGNTGTGTATGTGGAGAAAAAGTTGTATCTTTGCACCGCATGTGAAACCAAGCTNAAAGAGCCGGACGCCGCTGACGCAAGTGAAGCCAAGCTAAAAGAACCGTGATACCTCTGCGGGATGCCCGTTAGCATTTTTCTCAGTGTAAGCCTTCGGGCCCAAGCCGCAGAGCTTACAGGGCGGNGCATGACNGGCAGCAAGACAGCAGTTGAAAGCGAAAGTGAGTAGGCTGCAGCTCCCCGAAGTCGATGTATAAAAGATAGCACTCCCTCGTTGCACAAGCAGCGAGGGCTCTCTTTTTTAAGAGAGAGTGCTACTTTCCGAAGTGCCATGTTTTGGTAGCCGGATTATATATTAGGGAGAACTCGGCAAGATTGCTTGCAAGATTAGCCGGAGTGATTTTAGCGCGTCCGGGATAAATGGGTTTTGCGAACCCAATACCGAAGCGCAGACGGATAAGCCGGCGTTTGCCGAATCGGTTAAGGAGACTGACCGATGAACGACCGTAGCCGACGGTGTAGATATTGCCGTCCTTATGCACTCGTCGAGAAACAAAATAGTCGGGTTCGGGAGAATAATCTATGGCTTCGGTACTCATGTGCTCATGCGAATTGGTGGAGATCAGCACTTTTGTTCCGACGATTTTTGTGGTATAGATAGAGCCGAACACGCCCCAACCTTTGGTGGCGGGTCCGTAGTCTTTCCAATCCTCAGNGGGTATATCCTTATCCTCGAACTGATTGCGCTTNCGGACATTGCGAAAGAGATACGGCAAGTAGCCGTTGGCAATCAAGTTCGCTGCACCCATAACGTGGAGATAGCCGTCAATAACGACGCATGAAATCTGCGAGTTGACTATCAAGCCGTTGCCGCCTGACAGTTCGAGTTTGACGCTGATGGTGTCGATGAGATTGTTTGCTTCGACGATCTGCTTTTGCAGTTCGGTAACATTCTTCCGCGCCGTATTGAGGTCTGTTTCCTACTGCGCACGCATAGCACCAGCTCATTCGGTGGTAGCCTGATGGATAAATTCAACGCACTCAGTAGTAGTTGAGCCGTCGGTAANGCTGACCTTAGCGANGCTGGCGTAAACGTGATTGCGGTCTTCGGAGAGCGGGTGAATTTTAGAGAGAGCGTAGCCGGCTGACTTGAAGCCGTCGAGCAACGCTGTAACGTAACTTCTCGACGGTGTCGGAAGTACCGGCAGTGGCGAGCAGGTCGGCGAGCCGCCGCAAGATGTAGCCCAAAGACTCCGGCGTGATAGTGTCTTTGGCTTGGAGTTTTCGGAACTCGGCTATGAATGGCGAAACGGATTTTGTATCAATAGCGATACTTGGATGCGCCGGTAACGCAGTTTATGTGTTTATGAGTTTATGCANAAGTATGGCTATAAATAGTGAAGCGAAAAGACAACAAAAGCCGCCTTAATTAGGAGCGGCTATAAAAGACTAAACCCCGAGGTTTGTCCGAAGACAGGGACACTCGGGGGATTCCGTTGCAAAGTTAGGAATATTTTCTTAAATTTGCAAATCGAAATAAGTTAAAAATTACGAAGTGAAGTATTCTGAGTATGAAAAGGCGTTTTCTCCGGCTCGCCTGAACAAATATTTAGTTGCGTGTGGTGGCAATACAGCCAAAGCACTTACATTGTATAGGCATAACGTAAAGTTGTGCCAAAAGTTTTATGGCATACTGAATATATTCGAGGTTGTGCTTCGCAACGCTATTAACGCTCACTATCAACGCGTATTCAATGATTCGGACTGGGTAGAGAATCAGATGCGGCCAGGCGGTATGATTGAGAACGCACCGCAGAAAAATGAGGTGCTTCGTATAATTGCCACGCTTCGGCAAAACGGGCGATATACAAACGACCGTGTCGTTTCGTCCGTGTCTTTCGGCTTTTGGACGCATTTGTTCACTCGTCAGCCTTACCGATTGGGCGGCCAAAATCTTTTGCGTATATTTCCGAACCGAACAGCAGGATTAGGACAACGTGCTGTGTTCAATGAGTTACAGGAGATAAAGGGTTTCCGTAACCGCATAGCCCATCACGAGGCTATTTGCTTTGATGAGGACGGCAACCTTGACATGGCGAGAACACAAAGCAAATATGCACTTATCCTCAAATATATAGACTTCTTGGGTTATAGAAGCAGCCATCTATTCTACGGTATAGACATATTGCCGGATTCTACCATTACCAAAATTGAAGCATTGAAATGAAGATATGGCAGAAGATATTTGATTATATAACGGTTAAATTTACGAAGTTGATAATGCCCAAAGATACTAAAACGCAAAGAGGATGTGGAATTTATCGAACAGCCAAACAATATATCTTCCTAACAGGATATGGGAAAACAGGGACTGGATACTTTATGAGCTATCCTATAAAATTTATTCCCATAGATTGTGATGATGTTGAATTCAACAATGCTTTTGGAGAAGTATTTATTGCCAGTAATAGTGGGAAATACGAGAAGCTGACATCCGCACAGTTGATTAAAGCACTGAAACAGTGTTCATGGCGAAAACTTCATAATCAATCGACTTATGTACACGTCAGACAAAACGATGCCGAGATCACGGTTCTTCCCACAATATACAAAACTAATGCGTGGGATTACAGACATTCTTTAACTTTTGACATTGGGGAAAATTCCATGTATGACATTGTATTCGAAGTCAGAAAACTACTTGACAAGTCAAAAATTGACTGACAATTAACCTAAATTATTCGATTAAAGAGGCTCGGAATGAGTGGTCGTTTAGGGCGTTGGATATGGCACGGCAGAACTCCTGACCTAAGGAGTCTGCATAAAATACTTGAATATTCCTTACCGATGCGAAATACTTGCGCGAGAACTAGCGCTTGCGTTTACGCTTATTCTCGCGGCCAATATCCCCGGAGTTGCCGCGAGGCGTGTTCGAGCCAGTGCTTAGTCAACGAACAGACCGTAGGTGTTGAACGCTTGTGAGAGCGTTATGTCGATGAACTTGCCGTCGGCAGTCAGCGACACACCAACGGTTGAGCGGTACAACGCTCCTGTGTCTATGACTCCCAGGAGTGCCATCTGCTCGCGCTATATCTTAATCATCGTGGCGTTGAACGCGGTTACATATTTGTGGCGTTCCTCAACGCTATTTTTCGGTGTCCCATTCATCGGCATTGTATCTTAAATCAGTGTATACATCAACGGCTATCTGGAAATAAGCCCCGGCTGCCCCGCTGAAAAATAGCGGTCAATCTCGTTTAACGTTATTCGGGGGTCGAGGTAGATGCAGTTCTGCTCTAACCTGACCTTTTCAGGGAGAAGCCGCGACATGAATTGCCGGAACAGTTCGCGCATGGTTTCCATACATTCGGCATGAGCCTCCATATCTTCAGCGGTATGGCGCATGGCGAAGAATACCGTCTTGACACGTCGGGTGCGCGGCGTGTTATTCAATTCGGTATTGCCGTCGTTTAAACAGGTGGCATATGTTATACGGTTGTGCAAAAGCGCGGATACCGGTAACTTATAAAGAATACTAATTTATATACCAATGGCGCAGTATTACAGCCCCGAACCGCAGCAGACTTCGGCATTGAAACATTGGCAGGTTACCAGTGTTTCTTTCTTCGCTGAGCTACAAAAGCGGCCGGAGGCCAATGACGTCTGTCTCGACGAATGCGAGCAAGTCAAAAGGCATTTATCTCCCCTGCGGTTTATGAGCTAAAGGTTTATTGTCGCCTCCCCAAGGAATATAAGAGAGGCTATCGTCCACAACGGTAGGCACCCACGTCTTCGCGGAATACTGACGCGGAATTGACGGGATTACCGCGAAGCGCTTTGCCATGGCAAAGAAACGCCGCACGAGCCTCGAAGCCGGGCAGGTTTTCTATGCTTAGAAGCATAGCGACGTTGTCGATTACAACCGAGTTGAAATTGATGGGCAGTTGCCCATCGAGCTGAAGGTTAAGGTCGGAAAAAGAGAAGTCCATAACTTGCTGATCTATGCAGCGAGTTATGGACCTTATGACGGTTGCGAAAAGACGCTTATTTAGTTTGTTTTGCGAGACCTGTATAATAAGTTATAAAATCTGATTTAGCATTGGTATAACCGTCCCGGTTATGTTCAAACGATTTCCACAAGGAAAGTTTGAGGTCTTCATATTCTTTCGCAACGTCAGAATGGGAGTTCAAATAATCCCGGAAATAAATTTGGTCATTATCTCCTGTCATTCTGACGTGAATATGAAATACCTTATCTGCAAAGCCATCAGGTGTATATCCCTTATTAAAATCGAGCCGATTTTTATTTTCATTCATACAAATATAACCGGCTTTAATAAGAAGACTTCTTATGGAAGAAAAATTAGTAGTCTTGTCAGTTTCTAATAATATGTCTATTATGGGTTTAGCCCATATCCCTTTAATAGCTGTACTTCCGATATGATTGATATGAGAAATTAAATCACCAAGTATAATTTGGACGTTTGATATTTCTTGAGATGCCCATTCCGCCCATTTGGGATTGGGTGCAGTCAGAATTATAGGGAAAAGTTGCCATAATTCTTCAAAAGTCCTATCTTCAAGCCTTTTCATACTGCAAAGTTACGCATAATCCGCGAGATATCAAAGGAAAACTTCAAGGTCATTGACTTTGAAGTTGCAGCAGTCTCGGATTTCTTTGCAAGCAAAGTGCTAAAGCGATGATACGACATTTGCCGGAGGAAAGCAACTTGACATTGCGCCAACCTCCGTAAAAATTGTATCTCAAGGAGATGCAATTACGGAGTTCGAGGATCGAGCCGTCGGAGTTCTTTCTCCGTTGCACTACGAAAGCGGCAGGCCGATAACCACACGGTTATCGTTTTGATAAAAGCAAAACGCTTCGGGTTTGCCGAAGAAATATCGACAGGATCATCGCTGTTGAGCACTGTGCGAGCGGTGGATATGTGTATCGAGCCAGCCATCAGGAGAATACAATGTTATAAGGTGAAGTGAATATGCCCGGCGATGCAGTAAGGTGTAGAACAGGACGATTGTCTGCATAACGCCATGTGAACTTGGTGGAGTTCAGCTTCTCTGAGCCATCCTGCATTTCGCAAGTGGACTCGGTAATGAGTATCGGGGCAAATGTATATGGGTCGTAATGGTCGGTCTGATTCCGCTAGATGCGGATAACATCGTATGAGCAGAACAGCTGCTCTATCCAATCGGCTTCATCCGAGGTTAGCGGACCGACTTCTACCTCGTAAGATTTGGTAACGGACTGGTCGTAGAACCGCGAAGAACCGTTGATGAGAGCGGTTGAACGCCCGACATCGGTCTTAGCAGTTGTTAGTGGAGGGAGCATGAGCCAATCCCACACGTTGAAACAGTTGCGGAAGAAGAACAACTCCGAGTTATCGAGAGCCGGTCAATGAAGCATGAAATTGACCGCTGACCGAGGCGGACGGTGAACGATACCAGCTCAATTTCGCCGAGCCTTGCGGTGACGAAAGAGGCGGCATCGGCTGTAATCTCATCGACGGAGATGTTGATTTGTTCCACTCCGGCAGAGTTAGCTGTTCGTTCTGACTACATGACGAAGGAGTGAGAATACATAGAGTCGCTGTCCTGCTTGCGGAACCAATGCAAAACGGTGTATTTCTGACTCTCCCCCCTTTTCAGCGTAGAGTCTGCATCTCAAACACAGAGGATCACGACCGCATCATAAATCTCGTAAACGCCAGCGCCCACTGCTTCATCAAAACGAGGGCAACCGCATAGTTCAGAAATGTTTGACATCCTGCTCTCTCCGTGAGGCGAGGGTCGGAATTATCTTTGAATAAATAGATAAACTAATAATCTATAAGTAAGTGTTCTAATTTAATTTATACTATATGGGAGCTTATTTTTTAGGCAATTCCGATGCGGAGAGAAGGAGTTTAGCGAGCTAAGCGACTGAACGACAATTCGGAATTGGCCAATTGAAAATCGACGAGTTTCCTCTAAAATATTAAAGGACGAGTCAAAAAAGAAGCCGCAGATAGTATAAAAGATTTCTGATCACTTACTATCGATTAAATTTGAATACTTACTTATGCTTAATAACATAGTAGTGAAAAATATAATCCGAAATATTTTTATTATCTTTGTAAGTCAATTAGAACAACTTGGAAACTAAGATAATAACCTTCGCCAATCATAAAGGTGGAGTAGGCAAGACAACTTCCACCGCATCCATCGGGAGCGCTCTCGCTATCGAGGGGAAACGGGGTCTGCTGATCGACCTTCTTCCGAAGAGTCACAGAATCTTCCGGTTTCAGAGGTAACTGATGAAATGAAGGAAAGTCTGGAGGCTAAACGGCGCCGGAATGTAGGCCGTCCGCGCAAGGGTGAGTCAGGCTCTACCAAGACAAGCGAAGTCCGGGCCACGTTCATCGTGGATCAGGAAGTAGTCCGTAAGCTCAAATACATTTCCCTCGTCGAGAACAATCTCCTCAAAGACGTTATCGGAGAAGCCCTCTCCCCCATCATCGGGTCCTGGGAAGAAGAAAATGGCAAAATCCGCTTACCGAAAAATAAATGACTTTAAAATGAAGAATTTATCCGAAAAACCATTCGTAGTAATAGATCTTGGGTCTGGCAGTTATTTAGCTGAAAATGAGGGCCACGAAAAGTATAATGAAATTCAAAATCCTATAACCGGGAAATATTATGGCTACGCTCCCCCATATGGGGGGCTTGACATTAAAAGACTTGGGGCAAGAAAATCAGATAATCATATTTCTGGAGTGCTTGTTATATATGTTAAGAAGATTGAAGGTGGAAACGATAGGTATATCTCTTCATTTATTAATAATGCAACAATATATGCCAATCCCAAGGTTGATAAAAGCCTAAAACGTATTATTCATAAAAATAGCAAGACATTGGATTGCTCTTACTCAATAGAATCGGATGAAATTTATTCCTTTGATGGACTTCCTGAAAGTAAACGATTTAGAATCTCATTGAGTGATTTCTCAATTTCGATGTTTAGGAGACAGCGATTTTATAAAGGTAAATATCCAAAATTGGATAAGCAGCTCATAGATTATCTTGAGAATCTATCAACAGATGACGTTGATAATGACGATTTAATTTTTCAACAAGAGTTACAAGAAATTACAGAAGTTTCTATAGCGAAGATAGAATACAACGGATTCACTGAACCTGAATATAATGAAGGCAGCAATGGACGCCAAGTAAAGAAAAAAATTGGGGTTTCTAAGGCTGCACTTTCGCTGGCAAACTACACCTGTGAAGCTCATCCCTCACACAAGACATTCATGAATAAGAATGGTATACAATATATGGAAGGACACCATTTGGTGCCTTGTACTGCCACAAATGCGTCAAATTTTTGGAATAAATTTGGAGTAAATATTGATTGTATTGAAAATATTGTCTGTCTATGTCCAACTTGCCATAGATTACTCCATTATGGGAATAGCGATGAACGTAGAGATTTATTGACAAAAATATATACGTCAAGAATTGCCAGATTAAAAAAGATTGGTCTTAACATTTCATTGAAAGAGCTAATAGCTTTGTATAGTTAGAGTATATGAGTACTACAACTCTATATAGTCAAATACTTAACTTTCAATATCTGTAATGTTGGAGAGGGGAATTGAGTGCTTGTTTAATAATATAACCTTATCCACTTCGTCTACCTTCATTACCTTGCCTGAGACTTTTCTGTAACGTCCGCCATTTTTGAAGGCATCCGGCTCAAAGGTAAGCATTAACTCAACTACACCTTGCGATAAGTTGAAGTATATAATATAGTAACATCGGCTACAACCCTATGAAGTTGTGCCGTCAGGATTGGCGATGAACCAGTCATACATTTCGCGCACATGAAGCACCGTTATCCACAAGTGCTTGCGGATAACGGTCGCGCAGTTCGACCTCTTTTGTAAAGAGTTCGGTGCGGCAAACTTCGATAGCGTTAGGATATGACATAAAAAACGGCTTATGTACCACGAAGATACATAAGCCGTTCTATGCGGTAAAAGACGAGTTTTTTATTCACTCGGTTTGATTTTATCTAAAGGAAAAGGATATATGACAGATAGGTTAAACCATACTCTTTTTGGCGTACCATTCATTTTTCCCGGCTCAAATTTACCTAATTTTTTGATTGCTTCTTTTGCAGCATTGACATATTCTTCGGGCAAAGAAGTATTCCGCACCAATTCAATCGTTTCAGTTTCAATTGTGCCATCCTTAGAAATAACAAATTTAAAGACACATCTCCCNTTAATACTGTCAGATTGAGAACTTGTTGCGCTTGAAAGATTACTATATAGGTCTCTTAATAGCCCTTTATCTCCACCGTTGATATAAACAGGTATTTCTTCTACAGTGGTCGCATTTGTTGTCTGAGTGTTAAATTTGTTTTCATCGCCTCTTATAAATATAGCACCTGGCTCTTTGAAAGTGATGGGAACGTATAGGTACAGGTCTTTCTTTTGGGGAGTATAGTATTTAACACGGAAATTGGGCAACGCATTCACAAGTCTTAACGCCTCTTGATTGACAGCCTCGTTTTTGCTCGGTCCGCGAAATATCTTAGCGTCGCTGATTGAGCCATCAGGATGAACGGTGAATTTAACNAATACTTGTTCGCTNCCTTTGAATCCTTCGGGAATACGGATGTTTTCNTNNATCCATTCCTTGAATTTTCCNTTNCCTCCGGGAAACTCACATTGAGGGTCATCNCAAACCCAGATTTTTCGNGCTTCCGCTTTTATATGTGCAAGAGTTTCGGGCGATACNGTCAGAAAGAGGGCACGATTTCCATACTCGTCATTTTTTACTTCCNNCTTTTGAATGGAGTCTACCGGCATNTTCACAAGGTCAGCTCCCCGAATCCATTCGTTGTTGTAATAGTANAATACGGTTTCAGTGTCNCGTTCAGTAAGAGGGAATTGGATTTCGCGGACAATGGTGTCATTCACGCAGAAATTCTGCGCGAACGCAATGCACGCCTNANCGANAAGCAAGGAAATTAAAAATAACTTCTTCATATAGTATATAGTATAAGATTTTGATTTTCCAAAAAAATCATGGCTCTGTCGAAGCCTTTCCGNCCGTAAATTTAGCANGGGTAANTGGATTTGGTCTTAACAAATGTATAGANCGCATTATTTNTTGTTGNTGGTNTTTGAATTTTTTGCCANTTCTCGTCGGATACGGCTTAAATGGTTGGGAGTGATCAACAGGAAAGAGGATAAATCTTTCAATGTAACAGTCTCAAGAATTTGTGGATATTGTTCACACAATTCCACATAACGCTGACGTGGCGACTTGCGGTAGAGATTTAGCAACCGCATGAATGCCATGTTGAACAGCGCCTTATATTCGTCTATCAGAGAAGGGGAAAGAAAATNCTTGAAAGTTTTTAACGGCACTCGCATTATCTNGCAATCNGCNCCGGCNATAATTGAGAATTGAGATGATTCACCGTGTAAAGACGAATGGAAATCNGTAATGAATTGACCCGGGAAAGCGAAATTAAATANTGCNTCNTCCCCCGNATCATTAAGAGTNGCTATTTTGAAATAGCCGGACACTACAAGGGCTGCGTNACGAGCGATNGAACCTTGCTGNNCAAACCTCTCCCCTTTTCTATACCGGCATAGTGTTCCATTTTCACGGCAATAATCAATAGCTGCCGTGAAATCTAAAGAATCCATATATGAGTTGAACTGTGCCATAAGGAATTACAAAGATAGCAAATTTTTCAATTATTTATTGTAACTTTGTGTCTTAATATCAGCTACCTTAAAATCTGATGGCTAAAATTACCGTACAAAATACACCTATCACTGTACACTCGGTAGAGGATCAGGATTATATCTCCCTTACAGATATGGCAACGGCCAAAGAGGGAGATAATCGCTCTGCCGATATAATCAAGAACTGGGCTACGCAACCGTTACACTATTGAATTTCTTGGCACATGGGAAGTGATACATAACCCCGATTTTAAAGTGGTCGAATTTGACCACTTTAGGATGAGTGCCGGACTTCCTTCTTTTGTGCTTAGCGCATCTGACTGGATAGAGCGCACAAATGCAGTCGGCATAATCGTAAAGAGAGGTCGGTATGGTGGCACTTATGCACATAAGGATATAGNGTTTGAATTTGGGTCGGCTATAAGTGTGCCGTTCAAACTTTATTTAATCGAGGAATTTCAGCGACTTAAAACCGAGGAACAAAAATTNCTCGGNTGGTCGGCAAAGCGCGAGTTGTCAAAAATCAACTATCGAATTCACACTGATGCGATAAAGACTCACTTACTTCCGGCTGAAATCACGCGTGAACAGGCTTCGTATGTCTATGCAGACGAAGCCGATGTGCTTAATGTGGCAATGTTCGGCAAGACGGCTCGCCAATGGCGAGAAGAAAATCCGGATTTGAAAGGCAATATCCGTGACTACGCTTCAATCAACGAACTTATATGCCTTTCAAACATGGAAAACTTAAATGCCGTGTTTATTGAGCAAGGGATGACCCAGAGCGAGCGGCTTATGAAACTGAACCAAATAGCNATNCATCAAATGAGCATATTGGAGAGTGGAGACAATGAACGAAAACTACTTAAATAATTAATGANCTGATGAAGTAAAATCGTATTCATCTCCCAGTCTCCAAAACGGATCCCATCAGCTTCGTCAGGNCGCTGATGTATATTGTTCATACATTGCAACACAAATTATTTAATCTCTCGGAGATTACGGTCTTCTTTTCTTNTATGTATTGCAATGGGTCTATTAAAGGATNANCGCTATTTACAACTCGGCTTTAGGATATTCAGTTAGTGATAANGAAATGGTTATTTCGGTAGTCTGGTCTTTTATGATTTTAACGTCTTTGACCTCTCCATAATACCATGATTCTGTTGTTTCTGTTTCAGAAATTTTTGGAGATGCGGCAGCGATAGTATAAGTTCCTACATATACTTCGACGGGCCATTCAATATCTTTTATCGGAGCACTTGGAACAAATCCTTGTTCGGGGATNATCGCAACACTATATTCTGAAAAATCCACATCATCTTCGCCGTCCTGTTGAAGATGAACTATAAGTTTGCCAGTGGAATCATCAAATTCCGGTTCATCAGAACTACAACCCCACAAGGCAAGACATAGAAAAGGAACTATGAAATAAAGAAGATTTTTCATTTTTTCATATTTTTGATTATTGAACAACAAAGTTATGAAAAATGAGCGACAAATCCAACACAGACCTGTCGTTCAGACCAATCTATGAAGAACCTTCTACTTTTTTCGCAGAAAAATGAAGATGATAACACCGGTATTGCAGCCNCGAACCGTAGCAGACTTCGGCGTTGAAACATTGGCAGNTTGCNAGTGTTTCTTTCTTCGCTGCGCTACGAAAGCGGCCGGAGACCGATGACGTCTTTCTCGACGAGCGCGAGCAAGTCGAAAGGCATTTATCTCCCATGCGGTCGATGAGCTAAAGGTTGATTNTCGTCACCCCACGGAACATAAGAGAGGGTATCNTCNACNANGGTNGGCACAATATCCACGTCTTCNCGGAACACTGACGCGGAGTTGACGGGATTACCGCGAAGCGCTTTGCCATGGCAAAGAAACGCTGCANGAGCCTCGAAGCCGGGCAGGTTTTCTATGCTTGGAAGCATAGCGACGTTGTNGATTACAACGGAGTTGAAATTGATGGGCAGTTGCCCATCGAGCTGAAGGTTAAGGTCAGAAAAAGAGAAGTCCATAACTTGCTGATTTATGCAGCGAAGTTATGGACCTTATGACGGTTGCGNAAAGACGCTTATTTGCCTATATTGGCATTGATGTAATCAACCATTATTTTAGGGTTTTCACAGCCGAGGACATATTTATCACCGTTCTTCATGCGAACAAGAAAGCAATCTGAGGCTTTNCCGTAAAATCCATAATATCTACCAATGTCTCCCTCTCGNAATATTCCCCAGTAACCCATAAAGCCGCCTGAAGCGAATATTCTTATAGCACCCATCGTCGGNTNGAAAAGTTCTACACTTTCCACATTTCGCATTAGAATCTTCTTGCTTTTAAGAAGGCTACCCATAATAATATAGTCACCAGTTACCTTAATATAGGCTACGCCATAAAATAATGCGCAAAAAAACAATATGAGGAAAATACCCAAGAGACAGAAAAACTCAGGTTCTTCTTTCACAGTTGCGATGCACCCTACAAACAGCACCCCGTATATAATTGCTGTTAAGATTGTAACATATTGGCTATATTTGACTTTGGATTTCATAATTTGGCATAAATTTTCTGCAAAGTTACGGATAATCCGCGAGTTATCAAAGAAATACCTCGCAATCGTTTACTTGGAAGATGCAGCAGTCGCGGATTTATTTGCAAGCAAAGCGCTAAAGCGATTATGCGACATTCGCCGAAGGAAAGCAACTTGACGTTGCGCCAACCTCCGTAAAGCAACGGACGGTGAAACTCAGCGGCTCGACGTCAGTGAGCCTCGCGAGGTAGGCACAACGCACTCTTGGAGTCGATGTCCACCTTTGTTACAGGGTTGACTACTCCACCCCGCGACGGACGATTCTTCATAAGTTCGACTTCAACTTTTTTGTATCTGCCGTAGGCATATTTGAGGAAAAGCATACCAAAGAAAAATATGGTCCTACGGTCCTATGGTCAAAAAACAAAGGAACAAACCAAAGAAAATTTGCTACTATAGTTCTACGGCCAAAAATAAAAAAGAGACAGACCAACGAAGATATGGCCCTATGGTTCTATGCTCGACTTTATTATCGGATGACTACCATAATCAGTTATTCGAAGTTAGCCTGATCGTCGAAACCTTACGCCTGTATTAACGATTGGCCGGCGACGGCACCGCAACGCTGCAGTCAAGGATCGGATTGCTGTTGGAGGCGGTTATATTATCGATGATATCGCAGCGGGTTATGTATGGCATTAAGGAACGGCTGATGAGAAAATAGTCTATGCTGTCGCCTTGATTGGAGGCTCGGTCATCCCCCTTACTGTCGAAGTATGTAAACTTCATCTCCTGGGGATGCAGTTGCCGGAATGCATCCACAAGGTCCCACTGCTGAAGTAATTTGCCGAAATTGGCACGCTCCCATGAGTAGTAACAAGGCTTGTCATGATTGCAGTTGCGGGTCCATGTGTCGTATGACTGGTTCACCACGTTGAAATCGCCACACATGATAAGGAGCGTATATGACGATACATCCTTTGCAAAAAGGAATAACAGATCATCCCATTTCCTGCGCGCCTCACTATATTTCAGGTCTCTCAGACAGCTGAAAGGAGCATAAATATTGAAGAGAACATGCATTTGCGGTCTTATACGGAGAGCCTGAAAATGCCCTTCCGCCGCAAGGTTGTTTGGGAAGTTCATCAACGGAAAATCAATGTTCCGATAATAAGTGCCGACTCCGTTATACCGAGATCGATAAGTGGAAATATCAAATGATTCATAGCCCTCCAAAGGAAAGGCTTCTATCCCTTTTGAAGATTTTACCTTTTGGAGACACAAGATGTCCGGTTCATAACGAGTTACGAGGTCTTTAAGGGCATCGAAGTGCGCCTTGATACCATTTATATTCCAACTGATGATGCGCATAAGTCAATCCCCGGCCGTTAATAGTTGTCGCTGTCGGAATCCTCAAAGAGGGCCGACACGTCGCCCGTGTTTTCGTTATAGTCGAAGTCTACCCAGCCGTCATGCCCCAAATCTCCATTGTAAGTATCTAAATTATCAAAGTCGTTCATTGTTGTACGATATTTTTCAATTCATCAGGTGTTAAATATTTACCGTTCAGCTTCCGATGGAGCTTGCATGACAATTAGGACAAACAGGAATCTGTTCTTCGCAAGGGTTTATTTCGTGTGCTGCACCGTCAAAAGAAGAAATAAAATCTACATGGTGAACATGAATAAATCCTTTGCCAATTTCTCCATATACCTTCTCAAAATTTATGCCGCATATTTGACATGAATAGCCAAAATACGATAAGCATTTTTCTCTTGCTTGCTGGTTTCTCTCATATGAGGTAACTGAATGATTGTTCGTAGAATATTTGTGATAAGTCATCGAATACAACATCAAAGCAATCTAAGAGCCATTGTAAGATGTTGTAAGGGACTTTTATACCTCCTTGAAAATTTGATGTTATACCAAACTCACGTAGCGAGGACAACGATAGTTTAGTATTGCTATCGGTTGTTTCAGCGATAGGCTCAAAGCGGGCATAATAGTCCGTAGGCTTTAAGTTATACTCATACCCGAAAAGGTACTGATCATTGACAGTTTCATTTCGAGGAATATTGATTTTAGACACTTTCATCATATACTTAATTTGCCTTAATGGATTAGAGCAGTATATGAAAACAATGTCTCCGACAGCGAGGTTATTTCGCTGTCGCCATTCAACAAACCCGAAGTCTATTAAACATTGGGGCAAGTTGAAAATCTCTTTATTCCATGGTAATATCCAATACGCCATTTATCATTCTAAATTTAACGAAAATAGTAACTAACAAAGTTTTCCATAATTTCAAAATCAGGATTCTCTTTTGAATTTATCAGTAATTTAAGTAGAGCAGAAGACGTACGTATTGGCCGCCATTTTATATTTTCGATTTGAAAGTATGAATACGTATGAGGGAGTCCCAATACGATTATGTATGGTTTTTTTAAGTTGCTCTCCAAAGCATCTATTACCTTGGATGGAATTTGGAAGGTATTCATTGAGCGTAAGCAGGTAAATTTGAGAGTAATATATTGTAAATTTACTAAAATTTGGGCAGATAAAAGTAATCAATCATAAATTAATTTGACCGTAAGGATTAAAAACGGTGTCGCTCCAACGGTGTCGACAAAAGAGCAACCTAAAAGGCTGTACCGGAGGTCAGACCCTTTGGCGAGATAGAGGAGGTTCACCGATCTGCAAAGCAGCCCTGAACCATTCTGTAGTCGACTTCATCGTACACCAATGCTTCGATTTCCTGTGCTTCATCGGCAGTGCGGGCTTCGATTTCTTCCGTGAAGCTTTCGCCGTTGAAGGTGAAGCGTAAGTCTTATGTATTGAAGCCTGGCAGACGAGGTGCAGAAAAAGAAAATCGCCCCGATGAGAGGCGATGTAACAACAGGTTCAAGGTCGTAGAGTTTCAAAATCCCTCAAAAGGCATAATGAACGGTAAAAGTCCTTATCAGGCGAAAGGTCGCCACTTTCGAAGAGAAGGTCGTTTTTTACATCAAGGTATAACCCTATCAATCATTGTAATTCCCCTACTAAAGTCTATGAACAATAAAAAGCTTGTGTATCGTTCATTCAAATCTTATATTAATAAGCATACGGAGAGTAGAATAGAGTGCTGCGTACAGAAATTTAACTGTCACTGGATCTAATGTTTCCTGTATAGGATTACTCAGTAAATCAATTAAATGAAAAATAGTAAGTATCAACATGCTCATGTATGGTGCTTAACTTTCCTATCATAAAATAACTTCTTTATATATTATATTATCAGTAAAAGTAAGATACCAACCAACAGAATATTCCCAAGCAAATCAATACGACACACATACTAAAATGACATGGGAAATGGGCTCTCCAATAACAGATTTTTCTTGGAGAGTGGATAACTTGGTAAATTATTTTTTTATGTATTGGAGAAACCCAATATTTGTATCTATCTCTGTAATATATCGCAAAAATTTCACCCCACTCTCTTCTATCTCTTGTCTCATTTTGCTTTTCATATTTCCATTTTTGCATCTCCAACAAATCCCCGTATTCCTCATAAAACATCGACATTGCCTTATCCATATTATTACCCGTTGTAATAATAGTCATTCGAATATTTGAAAAATCATTTTGAATTTTCGTTGTCCTATTAAAGCATTTATTTGTATGATCGTAATGCCACTCATCAAACTGATACCTACATATTGCCAATATTATCCCTAATGGAGCAATCCAAACAATTGTTTGTAATGCTTGGGTTAGTGTTAAGCCCCATACTCCATTTGCAAAAGCGATTGAATCTTGCGGAGGAAAAATATATCCTATTGCGCCATATATAAAAGCACCTAATACCCATGTCTTAGAATTACACAACCAGCCTTTTCTTGCCACAAACACTACTATTAACGCATATACAGCATAAATAATGGAGTCTACTAAGACAGCCTCTAGACCTAATTTTTTCTCAAATCCCTCTATGCCACAATATATTAAAAGGGTAATGCCATATACTCCTCCCATCCTCGCAACAGCTTTCACGCTATTAGTATATCTCTCCCACCATGTATAAAATTTTTCTATATCAGAATTAAATGTCTTTTCCGATATATATTCTCCTCCTGTTCTTAGAACCTGATTTAAATTACTGATAAGTTTCTTTTGAATACTACCGTCTAAGAATTTTTCATCAAATACCGTTTGATAGAAAAAGATTAAATATACTCCCGCTATTAGTTGAATAACGGGAGCATATGGAGTTAAGCATGTTATCTGTTCCAAATTTGAACTCAATTTTATCTTGATATGTGAGTAGTGTCCGAGGTAATAGTAGTACTTTCCGATCCATCACCTATATACCTATATTCTGCACTGTTAATGGCAACGTCAAATGATGAATTCGGTAAATTAAACTCTGTTACTTCTGACGTCTCAAAAGCCTCATCGAAATATTTATTTATCTCCTTCACTATATCCGGATCATTGAAAGATCCGTACGCAGTATAATGAGTTTTATCAAATTCGAATCTAAACTTATCATTGTCAAAGACGGCAAAATTTACATCGTCCTCAAAACGAGAAGTAATAATTTCTCGTGCCTTTGTGGTTAGGTGTCGAAACTCGATATGTGAAGATTTATCCCTAATTACCTTCTGAAGGTACTCTGGGAATCGATCTAAATTCCTTTCATTCTCCTCTGTTAAGACCCAAATATGAACTCTGGACTTATTTAGTAACTCCTCAAAAGCTGTTTGGAACTCAAAATTGCGCCATATGCACGAATGTGCTCCCTCACAGAAAATCTTTGCAGTAGTCTCTGTGTTTCTAAATAATTCACCGTAAAAGGCTGCCGCATAATCCTCATTTTTGTTGGTGATTCGCGCAGACAAATGTCCAGAGGCACATCTCTGTAACTCTTCCCTATAGCGGTCGAGAGTACTTGGGCTGTTGCACATAGGCGTTCTCCTTGTTCGCTCTCTTGTAAGACTTATTTATTGGTTAAAGCACTCACTGCCCCAGAGAGCTTAGAGGGTGAAGTGCTTTGTTTTGAAACGCAAAATTAGCTATTTTAGTTCGAATACACAATATCATAGGAAGAGTTATGTGATTGATACACATTGAATTCTTCTATTCTATGGCATAATAGAGAATATTAACCGCTTACTATCAGATGATTAAGAACTTAGGCATCCTGAAGATACTAAAAATATGTTTTACAGCAGATTTTACAATATTTAACTCTAATATTTGGAGCTACTGCTCGTAAGTAAACATCCCCCACTTTTCCTGCAAGCATTCTTTATAGCGATAGTATCAGGTAGATCAGTAACTGCTATCAAAAAAAGGAGTTAAAACGCGGACGGATCCGCGGTGGGGACCGGTCCGGAGTATTATGGGATGTTATTGGAGGGAGCGGTAGTAGTCGAGGAAGTGGTGAAGCTCGCTTATGAGAAACTGCTTGTCGTGTATGAAGACTTCTATATCGTCTTCAGCCATTTGAGCTTACATTCTTTCAACATCTCTCGGATATCTCATCATAGATTGTAGTTTCGGTGTCCTCCAGCTCTATAACGAGTCCATACATTCTTCGGCTGTCGAGTAGGTGTGTTGATTCAGGGAACTGGCTTAGCCATGTTCTTAGTTTTTCTTTTGCCTGTTCGGTTATTTACTTTAATGTTATTATAGTAAATACTCAGTGATTCTTGACGCAAATTTAATCATTATGTTGTATTGCTCGTTATATCTTTTGATTAATGCAAAAAGGAGTATAAAAAGAGAGGTTCGGTGTGTGATGCCGATCCTCTCTTTTGTGCAATTCCAAACTGTTTTGGAGATGGGTTATGTGTTCGCAAACAAGGTACTATCTCGTAACGATGAATATTTCTCTGCCGTCATTTGGTTTCCATGTCCCTGGTTTAAACAAGGCGTAATGTCCGGGAACTTCAACCGTCGTTGATGGATGTTTGAATGAGTCCGTCAGGTCTTTGTTCAACGGCGGTTTCTGAGTGCAAATGAGCGCATTTTCCACGCGATCGAGGTCGCTAAGCGAGAGAGGTGCAAATGCCAAACAAATCTGTTCACCGTACTGCAGCTTCTTTTGGAACACCGGGTGGTTTTCATGTTTGCTGATTCGGTCATTCACATCTTGAGCCTGTCCGATATACAGAAGTTCTTTTATGTCAACTCTGTTTGTGCGTACATTGTAATCGCATCGATCTATGGCGTAAATGCCACTCTAATTGGGGAATGTGTTAAGGTTGAACTGCATCCAAAATCCGTTAAATTTAAAAGAATATGTCTTCATAATTTAAATATTTGTGCCGGTTTCGGCGGTTTAAAATATTAAAGGTTCTATTGTGTGTTGAAATATATCAAGATTTTGCCAGCGTGGGGAGGGAGAGGGGAAAAGTGGCTGACAGGGTTAGCGGTCAACCCGGGGCGTCCGGTCATATACTGCAAGGACTCCTGTATGCCAATAATCAGCAACATGAGCAGATCCTTGCGGTAGATGGTTGCAGCTTCCTGATACTGGGCGAGGGTAAATGAAAGTTTTTCTGCCATAGTATTGAATGTTAGGAATTATCGATAGTGGGAAATGAGTATTGTAGGGGTTAAACCTCGTTGAAGAGTTTTCGGGCGGAGTTGACTGTATCGCAGTAAATCTCAGTCTCGGTCTTGTCGGCGGACTCGCCTTTCGAGCCGCTGTCAACGACCTGCTTTGATTCTTCGGCAGGTTTCTTGGCGAGTTTCGCCTGAAGGTCAGCGATAGTCGCATCCTTCTCGCGGATTGTCGCTTCGTGAGCGTCAATCTTCTGCTGCCTTTCATTGGCGATTCTGTCTTTATCGGCGAGAGGAGCTTCGATGGAGTCAAGCTGAGCCTCGGTCACGGAGGCTTTGCCGTCGGTCACGGCTAGGGGCTTGTCGGCAAGGATAGCCGACAAGAATTTTTAGGTCTTGTGCATGATGGTCTGAATGGTATTGGAAACGGTGGGTGAATTAGGTCGAAAGAACGAAGTGAGTTCGGCGAGGGACTTGCTTAACGCCGACTCCTTCTCGGAGTCGGATATGGAAATGTTCGGTATCGGCATACCGGCATTAGCCATAGCGGAAGCGATAGCGTCTGTGAGTTTTGGAGCCTGTTCGTCGGCAAGGTCAGTAATCTCGTCCACGAAGCCCCAGTCGAGAGCTTCCTTAGCGGTTAGCCAACCGCCGACTTTCATAAGTGCGAGCAGATTCGTCACCGATTTGCGGCACTTGGCGGCATAGAGTTGGGCTACATTAAGGTCGAGCTTGTCAAGGTCAGCCTTAATCTTCTCTCAGTCGGCAATGAGAGTATCGAACGGGTCGCTGTTGATAGTGCCCCACTCGAAGAAGGCGGTGGAGCACTTATGGACGAGATACATTCCGCCGCGGTCAATGGAGATGTGAGCCGCACCGAGTGAAGCGATTGTGGCGGCAGAAGCATTTAGTCCGACAAAATGCACGGCAACATCGCCGTGATTGCGGAAAGCGACGGAGATAGACAGATCGGTTGCAAGAGAACCGCCGAGTCTGTCGATCAGCACATTTACCTCCTTGTCATCGTTTTTGACAAGTTCCTTGTCAACCTTTGAGCGGTCGAAGTCCATGCCTCCGACTTAGCCTTTAAGCGATATGTTGTAAGCGATATTAGGCATGGCAAAACTAACTTTGCCACGAAGTTACCGCTGTATATTAGGGGTGGAAAAGACGCGATATTTCAGGAATTTTTCGTATCTTTGCAGTTTTGAATGATATAATAAAGACCAAAAAATGAAGAAAATACTATTAATAATAGTGTGCCTTATATCGTTTGCTACGATATATGCACAAAATAATATTCGTTTTAGTGGTGCCACCTTTGGAACGAATGTAGCCACTTTTATGAAAGATTTTTGTAAGGGAGAGGATTCTAAATATTACAGGAGTAAGTCAGATGAAATTTATAATTCAGACATTTGTAACGGATATTGGGGTAGCACTTTCATAAATTCAGAAAAATGGTATTTTTGGGCATTTTCATCCCGGGAAACGAATACCGTATTTAGAACGATTTGCACACATTCCCATTCTTCCGATTTACAGGGAAATGTAATGCTTCTTGTTAAAGTATTGGAAGAAAAATATGGAGGACATCGTGAAGAGAATAAGTCGGATTTAGGTTATATTCATGATGGGTCCAATAAATTTAAAGAAATGTTTGCGTTGTATTATTATATAAAAAACGCAAGTAATAAAGTCATTGGTGAAGTAAGAATATCTTGTGCCCCAAGAGGGAATGGTGGATTAGTTGAATTAAGTTATCGAGATGTGGCTGCCAACGACAAGGCTAAAATAGAGTACCATAATATTGTAAATAATACATTCTAAAAAAGAGCCTTCCCTTTCGGAACCTTTAGCTCGGCGAGGCTTGACCTAGCCAAAAGCCCATTTTTTGGAGTGGTCTGAGGGTCAGATTCGGCGGAATACGTGACCGTTCGCTCCCATGTTGTAGTCCCACATGAAGCGCGTCCGTTATCGACTTGTCGCTTGCACAGCAAGAACGCTTCATAGTCGAAGTAGTTGGCGAGGCTACCCATCATCTTTTGCTTCATATTGAGTTTATGCAATAGGTATTCAGCGATTTCCAATTCAAGATTGTAGCACTCCTCGATAATATGCCGGGCGAAGTCTTCTTCGCTGTCCCACTCTCCGCAGTAGTGTTCTTGACTAAGACCCCATCCCACAATAAATATTAAAGCCAGGGTCGCAGATGTGCCCCGAATTTGGCCTTGCAGTGTGAAGGAGCATAGCGGGCTATGCGACTGAACCAAAAGGCCGAAGGCGGGGCACATCTGCGGTCTAGTGGTAATATTTCATCTCTTGCTGCTGAGGGACATTTATTGATTTTTTAACTTCCTGCTACCATTCCTATATAAAAGAATTCTTTGCCCGGTGCCTTTCCGATGAATTTCGTCTATCTCTCCGGTCACAATTGGAAATCGCTGAATACCTATAAAAACAACTCAATATGAAGCAATGCTCACATCACTCCCTCCGAGATAAACGAAATTCCCTCGAAAATACACCGCCCTGGCTTTAACATTTCTTGCGGGGTGGGGTCTTAGCTTCTGCCGATGCGAGAGCAAGAGGAAGAATGCAAAGACGATATGGAAAGATGGATTTACTGCATTAAAAATTTACAGAATATGGATACGATGCCCTTCAACACCCCGATATTCCATAAACTCGGAAGAATCGCCTCGGTAGCGAATCTCTCGAACGATGACCTGCTGACTTGCGAACGCGAACTCAAATACGCCCGCGACCGCCATAACCAGATGGCATACGCAAAAAAGGAAGCCCGTGAGGAAGGTCTCGCCGAAGGACGTGTACAAGGACGCGCCGAAGGGCGACGCCAGACTTTGAAAGAAGCTATCGCGAACGTGAAGGAACTCGAACTCACCGACTCCCAGATAGCCTCCATTCTCAATATCACCCCGGAGGAGCTGCGCCAACTGTAAGCATCAACTCAAACACTCTCTAAATAGAAACACCCGGAATGGTTACGATTTATACTGGAAGAAAATATTGATACGCTTATGAAGAAGCGTAAACGCAAAAAATGGGCTGAACAACGAGAACGCGAAAATATACCGCTCTAACATTCTTTGTGGGATTGGGTCTGAAAAGTACGAGCTTATTATGGTTGACAATAGCGGCGCGCCACCGAGTAAGAACTCGGTGGCGCGCCTGAAGTTATTGGGTTGGAGGATTAGATAAGGACTTTCTGGGCCTTCGAGCCTCTGACCATGATGTTGAGGCCGGGGGCCGGGGCGGAGAGGCGGACACCTTGTAGGTTGAACCAAATGATCTCGTCATCTGTGCCGACGTTCTCCTCAACTACGGTCTGAAAATCGTTTGCCGAATAGCCGAAGCTGATTGTCGGAGCATTGTCGGGTCCGATTTCAATGGAGAAAGCGATATCCTGGTCCTTGCGGTCGGCCGGTAACTGGTTGTAGTCGATGACCCAGGGGTTATCACTTCCGCGCACCATAGTACCTTCATAGTTATTGTGGGTTATCGCAGAATTCAGATCAGCAGAAATGACATCGGTCGTCACATCTTCCGGCGCGCCATAAACGGTTCCTTCCGGCTGATTGTTGTTGTCAACTTTTGTAGCGATGTAGAAAGATAACTCCGGCGAATTTTCTGTCATGAGACCAGGCCCGATCGTTCCTGTGAAAAGATACTGACCATCCGTAGATTGCGGAAGTACTATTGCGCTCTTCCCGCCTCCTACCTCAATTATCATATAAATATTATTGAGAGGCGAAACGAAATAGTCATCTTCGTTCAGAGAATATACGCCGGCCTTAAGAATCGGAGCTTTTGCGAACTGAGGATCAGACGTGCCTTTGCCGTCGGTGAAAGTCAGATGAAGATTGGAAGACCCAATGGTCGAGGCACGATTCGGTGTGATAAATAATTGAGAAGCTGCATAAGGCGCTACAGCTTTCGACGGACCATCCGCACCGTTCTTGGCTAAGTTGAGTTCATTCTCAGGAATCCAGAGATCAAAACGCCAGAAGGAAGGGTCCGCGTCATAAAGATTCACCTCATGCTGGTACATAGCCGAACCCTGGGGATCCGTATAGTATTTTCCACTCGTGTTCTCCACACGAATGTGCGGTTTTTCAAAACGAGCTTCTTCGCCATGTTTCAAATTCCCGTTAAAGAAATAGATCGGAATATGCACACACTCGGTATCGCCATCCACTCGAAGAGTAGACTTCTCCGGATTGAACTTGAAAGTCATCTCACGTTCCGCGTCCGGAAGATCAGCAAGCGTCATGAACGCCACATCCTCCTGATTTTCCGGCATTCCCTTTATTTTGGAGAGCAACTCATCATAATAATAGGACACCCCTCCCCTATTCGTGTAATAGCCCGTCAGATCCGAATACGACGGATTCTCAATAGCCCGATCATACTCAGCTACCACAAAACCGCCAAACGCAAAGTCCGTCGTCAGCGAATAAACCGACTCGTCAGCTTCCAACTGCCATATAGACCCGTCTTCCTGAAGGAGACAGTAGGCAAGTTCTTTTTCTTCGACAATTTCTTCCGCTAACAAGGAATATGTACCTTGAGATTCATCATAGGTTATCGTAAAATGCAATGGTACGTCTGTGACGGTACACATTATATACTTATTAGTTATCAAATTAATTCTAAATTCTGTATTGAGGACTATACCTCCAGAAGGAGAATTATTACACACAGCGGTTCCACTTCTCGTGTTAATTTTGAAATTTTCCTCATTCGTATAGAAAATTCCATCCCACTCATAAATAACCTTGTCTTCAATACAACTTGCTATCATCGCCGGATTATAAGGAGTTTCCGCATCCAGAATTGCGATTTCAAGAGCAAGAACAGGTTTAATATCCCAAGAATTACCTTTTTTCGTGACGACTATCATCTCCGGATAAACTCTTTTAGAACCAGTCAATTTTATTAATGAGCTGTCATCATTTGCATCGAAAGAAAAAAGTTCAGATGTTGTCTTTGAGTTAACGTCTATATCTACCGAGCGTCCCAGACAAACCGAATAGGCGTCAGAGGCGATTACGAATGAGGATGGGATCTTGCCGGTCCAGTTATAGACTTGAAGGTCGCCTTCGTCTTTGACGAGTGTCATCTTATACTGATCAGAAGCCGAAGCGTCCCAATCGCCGTTCACCGCACGCAGATAAAGCGTATCAGCAGCCGAAGCAGAAGCCACGGCAAAAACCGCAGCAACCGCCATAAACAGAAAACGGGCTACAAGACTTAATCCGCGCCCATTTAACTTCTTCATATTGTTAGTGTTTTTTATGGTTAAGGCCATGAAATTACACCAATTCTTCCAAACCACCAAATATTCCCCAAAAAATCCCCAAAAAAACTTCAAAATTTGTCTTTCAGCACCGAGAATCTCCACTTTTCCTCACGAAAATCACAAATTTAATGAACTTGGATCATGAAATCAGACTATCTCTGCAAAAGCTACGACCAGATCGCCTACGCCAAGAAAGGAAGAAAGAAGAACTGCGTCAACTCACCGCAGAAAAAGTAATGATCAATTATTGATCTGCTCAAGCTCACCAATTACACAACCTATTATTACCCATATCAAAAAGCAGAGGGCAACCGATTTAGTCGGATGTCCTCTGCTCGATTGGTATATTGTGACGGATCAGATGGTCTTGAAGTTGCGATCGACGAGATCGTCAGCCTTGCAGACCACGACGTCGTCATACATCAGCATCGGAATGAGATTATGAACTTCCTGGCAGACCATTCAGTCTAATTTAGTATAGGGATTGAGTTGAAGATATCTTCACTTTCCAGAATGATAGGTTCTACGTCTACGTCCCGGAGAAAGATATATGGTTTGTCATAATGGTGGAACGGATCTCTCTGGAGGCCATCTGCATTACCGTCCTCAAGCAATTTAATAGTATCTTCGATCAGATCGAAACCAACATGCGCCATTACACCGGCATAGGCCATATGTCTAATGTTAACTTCCGTTACTTTCAGTTCCCCATTCTTGTCCTCCTTGAGATCAAAGGACAATATACCATGTGCCTGCACTCCAAGCTTATTGCACAGATATTTGATACACTCGTCACAGAACTTATTTATACGGTCCTCGTTAAGGAAGCGACCGAATGCTGTGTTGCCCGTTACTTTTGACGGAGCTGTGTTAGCCATAACATATTCCGCGCATTCCAAAGCGGCTCCTTTAACATACTCGTTGTTGTAGTACAGCATTTCGTTGGCCAAGTGACGTCCCGGGAGGAATTCGCTAATAGTGAATTCCGGAATAGCCCGATTGATAAATAGCCAACTTCTGTAGCTACTGATATCCTCTAATTTTAGAGATCCAAGGCCACCGGTACCCTCTGTCGCTCGTATCCAGCAAGGAAAACCGATCTTTTTTTCGACTTCCTCAAATCGTGGATTATCTTGAGTGACTTTTATTGTTTTGGGGATAAACTTGCTGCCTTCAAGAAGTTCGGCCATTATAGACTTATCTCTCAATGATTCAGAAAGAGTTTTCGAGCCCATGAATACCGGACATGGGAACTTTCCTTTCTCATCAAAATACTCACCCCACTTTACGATCTCACTTTCAGGTTGAACGAATGCGTAGTCGATTTGCTTCTCTTTTATAAGTTTTTCGATAAAAGGGAAGTAATCGGGAGAATCACATCGGGGACAGACGAAATACTCGTCTACAAGATTCTTCATGAAGAATCCTACGGCTTTTTTGTTTGAGTCTACCCCGATTATATGATAATCCGGATGATTCTCTCGGATGATTCCTGTAATGGAACGAGGAGTTAATCCACCTATTCCAGTGACTAATATAGTCTTCATATTGATATAATTTTATAATCGTAGAACCTTTGTATGGGCTTTGATTTAAAGGATAATGGATTTTAGAATACTTATGGTTGTTGATTTCACGATCTTGCACCTTGGTTTCCGACCCTTTAAATCTATACACCCACTATGTGATTACTTAGATTGCTTTCTCTCTGAATTGTGAGGTTAGCTATTACTCTATCCTATTGTCAATGATATGGAACTGCGTCTGAGGATTTACCTTTGTTAAATATGGGCTTCTCTTACCTCGTAAATTCCGATCATCAAAGCTTGAGTTTTCTTCGGGACGAAAACGCCGGAATCGCGATGTTGGGATACCGACTTCGATCCTCATTGGCTTCATTGGCTTCATTAGCTCCTTGTTGGGGAGTCTCTATGTACGATCAAATGACAGATAATAAGTCAATCCCAATTTTCAAAAACGTAAGTCAATGTTCTCATTAGCTGATCTTCGCAAGCAGATAATAGTAGATTTATATTTTCTGTCCGAGCAGCTTCCAGAACCATATTAATCCATTGTACGGAAGACTAGCATACGGTCCGCCTATTCTCGTGAGCGGACATTGGGATTCATGTCAATTAGAATAATCTCTATTTCAGGAAAGCGCTTTCGAAGATCGGTTATCAGTTTTATCTCGTTGCCTCCGGCCAACGCCATTGTCTTTTTCACTTGTGTCCATTAAAACCAATTCCTCCTATTTTATTGACACCGGCATCGATATCCGAACCGGCAAAAACTTTTTTAATTGCCATGAATAGGATCTTTAGGTCAAATTTGAAATTCAGATGATCAATATAAAAGAAATCATACTCAATTTTCTGACCCCAAGATATCTTATTGCGACCGTTTACCTATGCCCATCCTGATATCCCAGGTCTGACTTCGTGACGTCGTTCCTGACGGGCATTGTACAATTCCAGATAGCGTATGGGCAATGGACGTGACTCAATAAGAGACATATCTCCTTTCAACACGTTCCATAGTTGGGGCAACCAATCTATTGAGGCATTCCGAATAAATCTACCCGCCGTAGTAATTCTCTGTTCGTTAGGAAGCAATTCTCCGTTACTATCGCGTTCATCTGTCATTGACATGAACTTCCAAATCCGGAATATCTTTCCGTCTTTTTCGGGTCGTTCCTGAGAGAAGAAGATCCCGGCCCCATTATTGGCATAATAAAACCAAATGGAAACAATAACCAAAGGTATAGATAATACTATTAATGCTCAGCCCGAAGCCGTCACGTCAATAATGCGTTTGAAAAAATCTCTGTATGGTTTCATTTCTTACGAGAGTTAAGAATTTCTTCGTAGTACTCCTTCAGGCACTTGCGGACATAGTGCTGTTCAAATCTTTCCGCGATCATCTGTCGAGCTTTGGAAGCCATGAACTCAGTTGAATGTTTATCCACAATCATTCGCTCCATCGCCTCTTCAAGTGCCTGTGTATTTTTTGATGGGATGATGGTTCCATTCTCACCCTCAATAATGATCTCGCGCGAGCCATTAATGTCTGTGACAATAGAGGGCAACCCCATAGCCCCGGCCTCTATCACCACATTCGGAAAACCCTCTCGATAACTCGGAAAGACAAGGGTGTCTGAGGCCAAAAGCCAAGGGCGTACATCTGGAGTTTCACCCGACGCCCATATTGCTTGGTTATTTTTGATCTCTTCTTCTGTTTCAACCTGCAAGGGATCAAGTCTTGACTCATATCTCCCAACAAGAATCAGTCGAGTATCCGGGTATTTTTGGTTCAAGCGCGTGAACGCTGAGACCAATTCGTTGATTCCTTTGTCTCCCACAAGACGTCCGATAAAGACGAAAGTGAAGACATCTTCTTTGCGGATCTTCCCGGCTTCGGCTTTTACTTCGGGCAGTTCTGGATTGAAGCGGTTCAGATCTATGCCTTGTACGTTGCCGTAGCCCAGTACTTTCAGGGGTTTCTTCGTGATATTGTAATTGATGAGATCGTTCTTTACTCCCTCACCCTCGGGGACAATATGGGTGGCGCATGCGCAGGTAAGACGGTCGGTGAAGATCAGGATCTTCTGCTTAAGGCCGGTCGAGGTTGGAAATACCAGCCCGGTAAAGGTATGGATTCTTATAGGTACACGATTTAGCCAAGCAGCTATCATACAAAGTAATCCGGCCTTTGGGGTCATCGAGTGTACTATATCCGGTCGTTCCTTATGAAAAATTCGAATTAGTTTCCAAAGACTTATACAGTCTTTCCATGGTGAAATTTGTCTTTCCATGGCTACTTTTAATCGTTTTACCTCATTTCCATACTTATCTAATGCTTCCCAATACTTACCGGGTGAGGCTAAAACTCCTACTTCAAATTTTTCCAAAAGTTCCGGTATCATACCTGTTACAAATCCTATAGAATTTGGGACAGTACAAGCTCTAATTATCTTTGGCTTTAGACGACTCATAATTTCGATATTTTTATTTATTTCAAATTTTTGAACCATGCTTATTAAGTTTACTTATATGATGGGTTTGCTTTTGATTTTGCGTTTAGTCATCACGATAGACTCAATCGGTTGCACAAGGATCTCTAATATCTTACCACTATTCGGGAAGTATAGAAAAAATTTACTTAACTTTTCAGCAGATAATATCGTAAAGACTTATTACCCTTTAAGCTAAGAATTACAGTCTTTAAAGAAACTCCATACTATCAGTATAAGAAGTATTCCGATGGGAAACGCGGCGATTATGGTCACGCCTTGAAGGCTATATAGCGGCTTCTCGACAAAAAGGAGAGCTATAGGAAGTAGTATAAGCATAAGACTCCAGAAAGCACGAATTCCACGTGATGGCTCCTCCTTTAGCCGATAGTTTCTTTATTTCTACTAATCGTTCTTTGATTACCTCTACATTAAGGTTACAGCAGTCAAGAAGATTGATGTTCAGAAGATACTGTTGAACCTTTGATTTTCTAACTTCATTTACTATAGATCGAAAATAAATTATTTTTCTGCCTATAGAAAACCCAATTCTACCATTAGAATATGGTACTTCAGCATTTACATGACGCTTTTTTATCTGAATTTTGCCAACATGTAAATGGTGTGGCTGTTGAGCCACTGGTAGACATAGGAATAAGGGACTCTTTGTTAAATATGTTCGACAAACAATTGTCCCCCGGAAGCTTTGAGATTGGCCTTATCCATTATTGGCCATTTTTCAATAGGATTGTCTTTGTTTAGTAACTCTGAAAAATTGGCATATTGTGGAACACTGTGAACGGAATGTTTTAATAACCGAAGTAAATGCTGCTTGTAGTATGCATCTAATTCTTGTTCAGTTATAGGGTCGTCTTTGATCTCCGTTATATTTTTTAAATAACAACGGATCCTTCCTCAGTGCAATGAATCAATTGTCCAAAAAGATAAAGCTCTTACTTATTCGAGAAGTTTCATTGATATTACTCTACTGTAATATAATATCCGGCCCTATCTGCGCTTTTAAGTATAGGAGAGTCGGAAATAGGTTTGAAGGTGCTATGACGCCATATTTTTTCCGGAGTCTCCAATTGGATCTTTTGGAATTCCTCAAGGTCGTTATGGGTCATAAGATAGTGGTTTTGGGCTATCCCCGGCTCTCTTATTTTATCAAAGGTTGGTTTCTGACCGCAACAGATGTTAATTACCATTCCGAGATAATCATAGCCTGAAGAGAGAGGTACCAAGTCTGTACCGATACAATCTCCCCCCATTCTGGTTGCGATTTCCATAAAAATGATTCGTCCATCCTCTGTTATCTTGAACTCCGGATGTATAGCTCCATATTCGATCCCGAGTGATTTGAATGCCTTGAATAGGGTTTCACGTACTCGTTCAATAGTTACATGATCTAATCGAGCAGGCTGACGATGGCCGGTTTCAACAAAATGAGGGGCACCTGTTGTAGACTTTTCGGTAATGGCCAATAAGTTGTATTCACCTTTGTAAGCGATACTTTCACCACTATATTCTGGTCCTTTTATAAATTCTTCAAGAATTGCCTCGCCAGTTTGGGACCATTCCATGGCGTATAGAATTCCTTCCAGCAGTTGTGTCGGAGTATCTATTTTGTAGACTCCGCGACTGGAGCTCAAGTCACAAGGCTTAACTATCAGAGGATATTTGAATTTAGAAAGTCTCTCCTCAATTTTCTCGATCTCTTCTCCTCTCCTGACCAATGTAAATTCCGGTCCATCAATACCTGCATCAGCCATTTCCTTTCTCATCAGGTATTTATTAGTCGTTAGGATTTCTGTTTTTAGAGAGTTACAAGGGATTCCCATTTTCCTGAGAAGAAAGTTCATTGGATGCATTGCGAGTTCCGAGCAAACAGATGCCACTCCACATGGACTAAGTTTCTTACATTCATCCCATAGCCTTTTGTAATCCATAATGTCTACCGCATGAAAGAAGTCGGCGGTAGTTTCTCCGATTTCACCTCTTTGAAGGCCAAATACATGGGTCTCATAACCCAACTCTTTGGCTCTTACGATTAAGGGATTTTGATACTCGTTCGTACCAAGTATCACCAACTTATTATTTGTTTGGGTCATTCTTAAAATGAGAATTGATCAATAATATCTGCAACTTTTTCCATATCCCTCTCATTATATCTCTGATCGATATGGAAACAAAGTATAGAATCGTATAAAGCTTTTGTATCGCTGTAATTAATTTTCGACTTTCCTGACCCATAAATAAAAGGTCTGAATGTATCAGGACAACTCCAGATGATAGTAGGAAAGACATTGTGTTTGGCCATGAAGTCTTGAAATTCCTTTCTCTTCTCTCGAATAAGTACAGGAAGCATGAAGGGTACGATGCCATTCTCCACTTCAGGAAAGAGGGTATGAATATATGGTTCATGTTTTCTTAGCCTATTAGAAAGGAGCTGATAGTTATTTATCCTTTGAATTTTCATAGCGTCATAATCCACATGGCTAAGATAGTTTTTTGATGCTGTAGACATGGCATAACAGGTTGTTCGTGAATTTAAAATTTGCTCCGCAGCTGAATAAAACTGCATATAAATATTTTTAGATCCCTCTCCCTTCATGATATAATTATTCTTTAGTCTGAAGGCAAGTTTCTTGGCATCGATTAAATCGGTGTGTTCAGGATAACAACCAAAAAATTGTTCGTGCGATATTTGATCGTCGGGGTCTATGTCATAAGCAACATAGCTCCCATCTGGAATTGGAAACCATTTACGAATACTGCCAACCTTAGTAACGGTCTCCAATTTGGGTAGGTTGGAGAACATTGACTGAGTCCTATCTTCAATGGTACATAAATGCATGAAACAATCTTCCTCTTTTAACTTTCTTCTTAATTCGACAAGAGTGTCAAAACCAAAATATGCATGAATTAATATTCTGCAAGGTCTAAATATTCTGCAAGGTCTAATTATATGTTCTTTTATTAGATCAAATAAAGTTTCGACATCTATGGAAAGATCCATATTGATCGGATATGGTATACACTTTATTCGTCGTTGAATAAAAGGTTCCAGAACACTTTGGCATGTAAAAGCCGGGACTAAAGCCACGTCATTGTCATCACCTACAAAGGAGATATTATCTATACTTTTGCCTATGGCACTTCTGCAAGTCGATAAAAACTCCATTTCAAGTGGCTCAATAGGTTGACAGGCAGTTGCCGGAATTTTATAAATATAGGATAAGTCCGAATTTTGATATTCTTTCCCATCAAGATCTCCAAACCAGTGACTTCCAACTTCCCAATTTTTGACTTTCATAGATAATTTAGATTTAAATATTGCTTCTGCAATTCATATTCTTCACTTTTTCAACTAAATCAGGACGTTGAATTTCTCGGATAATATGTAGTCCTCCCTCATCTGTTACTGATGGTGTTCCAATATCTTCTTTAGCAGCAACTTTAAAGAATGTTCTCCAAAGAATTTTTACATCATTCTTGAAAGATAGCTCGTCAACATATTTTACATCATAGCTGAATCTCTCTTTCCACCGGCAAAGCGCACGTCCATTTATCTGAGCCAATCCTGTTATTCCCCCTCTTACCTTGTGGCGCTTAGCTTCCTCTTCGGTATAATAGGGAAGGTAGATGGGATAAAGTGGACGTGGTCCAACGAGAGACATATCTCCCTTAATCACATTGAAAAGTTCGGGAAGTTCGTCAAGACTGGAATTTCTTAAAAAATTACCGAACTTAGTAAATCTTTCGGTATCTGGAAGTAGCTTGCCATCCTTATCTCGCGCATCAGTCATTGTCCTGAATTTTATCATCATGAAAGGCTTTTCGTCTTTCCCAATGCGTTGTTGTCGGAAGAATATAGGACTCCCAAGCTTCGACCTAACAAGAAAGCATAGAGTAAGTAAGAGCGGGGAGATAACTAAAAGCCCGCAGAAAGAGATTGTAATATCAAGAAAGCGTTTTATATATCTTGCGTACATAGCTTATTTTTAGATTTCATCAATTGTTCCTTATCTCAGCGGATCAAGTTCCCGTTCCTACGATCCTATAAGAATCAGACATGTGTCGGGATACTTCTCATTGAGCCGTTTGAAAGCCTCGACCAGCTCATTTATCCCCTTGTCTCTGACAAGACGGCCGATAAAGATTCTTGTAATTGATGAGGTCGTTCTTCACTCCCTCACCCTCGGGGACGATATGGGTGGCGCATACACAGGTCAGGCGGTCTGTGAAGATCAGAATCTTCTGCTTAAGGCCAGTTGAGGTAGGAAATACCAGACCGGTAAAGGTATGGAGACGTACCGGCACGCGACACACACAAGCCGCCATCATTGACAGCAATCCGGCCTTCGGTGTCATCGAATGAACCATTGTCGGCTTTTCCTTGCGGAATACCTTGATCAGACCCCATAAACTCTTGAGATCATTGAGTGGAGAAATCTGGCGGTGCATCGGAACAGCTATAGTTCTCACATCCTCGCGCTCCGCAATCTTCTCAAGATCCTTACCGTGTGAACTGACAGCCACAATCTCATATCCATCCTGCTCTTCCAATTCTCTCAGAAGCCCACGACAAAATGTATTCAATGAAGTGGGGAATGTTGTTGTCCGTATTATTTTAGTGGTCTTTCTCATTCAATGAGTTATAAACGTTAACGTACCCATCGACCATTTTGGAGATATCGAAGTCTCCAGCCCGCTTTGCACATCTGTCTGCCACCTCAGCATAGGTAACAGAATCTTTCTCTAAATCCAGGATATTTTGGGCAAGCGTTTTAATATTTCTCAACTTTAGAAAAATATCTTTGAGCATACTTAGACACAATACCAATCGATTATCAGACGCATGATCTACTTAAATTACCCTATACTCATCCCCAGTTATATTCAAATCTTTCGATATCTTCTTCTACAAGATTTTCCCCTCGCTGTACTTCAATGAATGTTAATGAAGTTACAGCTCTAAGTGCATGTAGGGTACCTCTTGAAATAATAATTACATCTCCTCGCTTGACAAGGGATCTCTTCTCATCAATGACAATTTCTCCTGACCCATCTATAAATGTCCATACCTCATCTCTATACGAATGTCTTTGATAACTAATTGAACATCCCAGATTGAGCGTTAACTGTTTTGTCAAAGCGCAGAAGCCATCCTTAAATTCTACATTATCGATTACTTTATATGAACCCCATCTTCTTTCTTCGTACATAGGACGTGAATTGATGGCGTTTACTCCATCCTTAATATCTTCCGATTTAGATTTATCCGCAACTAATATACCGTCCGGAGAAGCTGCCACGATTAGATTATTTGTCCCTTGGCATAAAATAGGAATACTCAATTCATTGATCGTTGTGGTTCCCAAGCATTCTGACTGAATAACATTTCCGATTTTACATGAAGAAAGCTCTTCACTCAGAGCATTCCAAGTTCCCAGATCTTTCCATCTTCCTTTATAATATACACCGCTTAAATTAGAAGTTTTTTCTACAATCTCATAGTCAAAACTTATCTTAGGGAGTTCCACGTATCGATGTATGAATTCATCAAATGTCTGAGCATTGAAATATTTAGTAATTTTATCGATAAGATAGCCTAACTTAAACCCAAATACACCACCGTTCCAGACCGCACCATTTTGGATTAATTCTTTTGCAAGTTCAAGAGTAGGTTTTTCCATAAATCCATCAATCTTTCCTGGATTTAGGCGATTAGGCATAATATAACCAAACTTAGAAGATGGATATGTTGGTACAATTCCCATTAAGACTAAATCGCTTTTATTAGATTCTACCTCCTTAGCCATCTGGGATATTTTATCGAAATAACTGCTGTCTGCGAACACATCACACGGCATTACGATTATAGTTTCGTCCGGATCAATGTGCTTTACCTTGTTCAGATATGTTACACAAAGAGCAATTGCAGGGAAAGTATCTCGTCTTTCTGGCTCAGTAACAATATCAACTTTATCATCTAACTGTGATATTATGGAATCTTTTTGATTTGCTGATGTAGCAACTGTGACTTGCGCATTAATGCCGGCTTCTCTAATCTGTCGATAAACTCTTTGCACCATTGATTCCAATTCTCCCGATGGTGCTCTTAATACCTTCAGGAATTGTTTTGATCGGATACCATTAGATAAAGGCCAAAGACGTTTTCCAGATCCGCCAGATAATAATACTATTTGCATAAAAGTTATTTTTTAAGATTTGGGAACAGAGAATAAAAGAGATCTGATACATGTTTTATGCCATGTTCTTGAAGAACTCTCTCTCTTCCACTGATGGCTATTTTTTCTGCTTGCTCTTTATGAGTTGCTATCCATTTCAAAATTTTTATAAGATCTTCTTTTTCTTCATAGAGGAAGTAATGCTCCTTATCCCGTACCTGAATATTTTCAACACTACGAAGAGTACCTACTACCAGCAATCCATTTATGAAAGCATCTAATACTTTTCCTTTGGTTCCAGTTCCTACACCTATTGTGGATAGAAGCACATCATGGCAACATAGTTCATCCTTATAACTCGTAACAAATCCAACTTCAGTTACTTCGTAATTTGCACCTCTAAGCTTATTTGCAAGAGGAGACCAACCTTTCCCCTGAAATGTTACGGAATAAGATTCTCTGAGCTCTGAATGTTCTATCAAGGCCCCAATAGCTTCATTTATTCCTTTTTCTACATAGAAATCATTTCTTCCTGAGATTAGTAGTCGAATTTTAGGTGAAGAAAAGCCAATTTCTCTATCTAAGTTACCTTCATAATGTGGATGATTAATAAATTCTACATTTAGTTTTGAATTTACCTTGGTTAGATATTTGGCATCTTCATCCCCTACCAGGTGGTAAAAGACATTCTTATAGGGTAAATCTTTTGTTAGGGATAAATAATGACCATACGCTCTTGAGTATCTCACAATAGTGAAAAATTTATTTAATTTTTCTGGACATCCTAACATTCTCCAATAATAAAGGGCTTCACAATCCGGACCCGTGACAACACAAGATATGAATGCGTTGAAGTATTTTGAGAAATGTCCGATATCCTCACCATATATCCAAATGTAGTCAGAATGAGATAGAATCTTCTTCTGTATTTCACTTGGTAACTCTAAATAATTTAATGCTGGTCGAGAAAGTATGGCCCTTAAGAAAGATCCTTTCTTACTTAATAGCGATCTTACAAATTTGCTTATTGATAGCGTAAAGATTGTAACATCTAAGTCTTTCTCAATTTTTATAATTTCCTCTCGTTCAATTTGATTTAAATTGTAAGAGTATATAATTACTTTCACATTTTTAGGGCGAGCACCAATAAGATGATATGGAAGCGCTGAAGCAGCTCGAACATTTTCCGGAGTAGGGGTATGGAGAGTTATTAATGTGATTGAAGGCATTATGTAAGGAATAATAAAGCGTTTATATTATTGAAATTTAGATGATTTACTTATTAACAAGTTATACTCTTTTATGTAAGCATCAACCATCTTTGAGATGTCATAATTTTGAGCTCGAGCAACACACCTTTCTGAGGTTAACCTATATTTGTGGAGATCGTTCTCTAACTCCATAATATATTGCGCAAGAACTTTTTCATGTTGATAAGGAAAGAGTATACCTGCACCCTCAACTACCTCCTTGAGCCCATCAACATCAGACGCTATGAATGGCTTACCAACAGACATTCCCTCAACTGACGAAAGTGATAATCCCTCAAAGTGAGAGGACATTACTACATAGTCAGCTGCGTGGAGTAACTGGGGAACATCAGATCGTACACCTAAAAAATGTACTCTATTAGCCACACCTTTTTCTTCGGTAAGTTTATGGAGTTCCTCTCTTCTCACACCATCGCCTATTAAGAATAGATGGAAGATATCAGGAAGATAATTCAGCGCTCGTATAAGTGTACTTTGGTCCTTTTCCCATCTGAAACCCGCAACCATAATGAGCTTTCGAGTACCCGGGGCAAGTCTTTCAAGCTCTTCACTTGGTGTAGCTGTTGCATATTTCTTTATATCCACACCATTGTTAATTGTGATGATATTTGATTTTGAATAGCCAATATGTGCACGCAAGTTTTTCTCCGCTTGATGTGAAATGCATATAACCTTGTCATAGCGATCGTACATCCATCTGTCAATTCCTTTAAACCATTTCCACTGTCTTCGCCTATTAGATCCCCCATGCTCAGTAGTCACAAACTGCGCTTTTCCAAAGACTTTATCGAAAGCTACAAAAAACTGTGGAGCTGTATTATGCGTATGGATAATATCATACTTGCGCATAAACGGAATCAACTTCATCAAGCGTCGTGGATCGTAAACTGAGCCACCGATACCAAGATCGAATATCTTAATCCCTTTTTTAATACCCTCACTCTTGAACTGAGTATCAGTTCCATCGAATAGAAGCAGATCAACCTCCAATCCTCTCTCTTTAAGCCTCGGAATCAGATCGATCATCAGTTTCTCTGCTCCACCGGTTCGCAGGGAGGTGATAACCTGGAGAATCTTCATATCAGAGTCAATGATTATTTCTTTTAAAATTCATCTTGCCACCTGCCTTGACTTTCGATTTGATTCGATAGTACCAGGCAATACCGAAAGGAATAGCTAATATTGTCATTAGCTTTTTTGGCGATTCTTTCAGGAAGTTCTTATCTTTAGCAATTATCGAACTCGCAACGTAATGAATACAGGAAATAAATGTGCGCTTTAAGGATGGTGCGTATACCATCTCTGTTCTTCTAAAGAAAGAAAAGCCCTTCGGATTTTTCCAATATTGATTATACATATTATAGCTCGATCCATCTTGTTGGTAATCTACAACAACCAACGGTGAATTAATTGTTAGAAGTTTGTAGTCCTGATCCAGGAGGATATACTTATAAGCTAATCCAACATATTTTTCTCCCTCAAAAATAGGATAATCAGGATAGCTGTTTATTGCATCTGTGCGATATACCTGTTTCTTATCTCCTGATCCTCCGGCAGCATAGATACCTGTCAAGGTTGTCTCCTTGAGATCCTCAGAGAATTTTGTTCCGATAATATCCCCATTTTCCATGCAATCAAGACCTATAATGCCACCATAATTATCCGATCCTTTCTCTTTCCAAAGACTGACAATCTTCTCAACGGCATCATCGGGCATATAGTCATCCGAATCAATACAGGTATTGAGCTCGGTTGTGATGTTATGGTAAGCGGTGTTATGCGCACCGTGCATACCTTGATTCTTCTGTTTGATGTAGCGAATAGAAATCTTATTCTCTTTGATCCATCCACGCACCAGTTCTTCGGTGTTGTCTGTAGAGCCGTCATCAATAACCAACCATTCAAAATCTTTACACGTTTGGCGCAAAAGACTCTCGTAAGTTCGCCCAATGGTATGCGCACGGTTATAAGCAGGAGTAAAAATTGTTAAAAGCATATTAAGATGTACTTATAACTTCTTTATAAGACGAAGAAGAAAATAAACAATCCAACTATTGATATTTTAGAAAGACGTATTCGAAAATCTCCAAGTTGTGATATGCTAATAAAGGGGTATATTATCGTAAGAGGGAACAAATACCAGCTAATCATTGCGAACCTATTTGAATATGCGGCATATATAAAAATAATCCATACAGCGTTAGCTAACATATACGTGAATAATAAAATATTATATCTACGATCATGAATTTTTTTAACTATTGAGATATAGTATCCAACTACTATTGGTATAGCGGAATAGAGAAGAAAATCTAATCTGAAGCCACTATGAGCAAATTTTGCCATATTACTTTCACTCTCACCTCCCTGAAGATAGGAAAGAGCCCGCTCAGAGGCGTCGAAGTCTGCTACTAAAAAGGCAATTCTATTTCCAAAAATAAGGCTGAGAACAATTGCAGACAACCATAATATAAGTGCAGTTTTATAACTTTTAATAAAGAATAAAACTATAAATGCAGGTATAATAAGTATTACACTTGCTCCATGAATACCATGCGCAATTAAACACAGGGCTACAGCAGATAAAAAATTACTTAATTTGAGCTTACTATGATCAGTAATCTGTAGAAGTCCCAAGAACGCAATGCTACAAGCAACACCATTTCTGATTCCATTCATGCCATTAGACATAAAAGTTATACCTAACAGGAATGCTAAGAGTAATATCCAAGAATTACTTTTTCCTAACTTAATACACCCATACAATATAGGGACCATATACAATACGGAAACAATTGTAAAAAATCCGCTTACATCTATATGATGTTGATATAAGAAAAGGAGAAGTGTTGCCCACGCCCATTCTCTTGATTTTAATGCATCATCAAAAGTAGGTCCTACGATTGTTTCAATATGTTGATAGGCATACGCATATAGAAAGGAGTCTCCGGAATCAGTACTTATATAATTTCTTAGACCAAAAAGGTAAATGAATAGAACTCCGATAGAAATGGTTACTATACTACTGAGTGTAGAAACTTGAATATTTCTTTTATCGTTAAGTAGAGTAGAATCTGGAATTGCGGTATAAAACAAAACCATGATTGAAATTATCGCAATACGAACGATATTAATGGTAGATATCTCAATCATTTCCGTTCCTTGGCAAAATATAATATCGTTAGAAGTAAGGTAGCTCTGTGAGTTATCAACAAACTTGTTATTCTATCACTAACGGATGTTAACCCATTTACCTGTTTCGTGATCTTCAGTTCTGTAGTTCCGAGAATTCTCTTGATTGTCTCATATTTCTTCCAAATAGGGATATTGTGAGTAAACGCGAATAGAGAATGAATCAAAAATCTAATAGTATTAATCCTAACAATATTAAGTGACTGTTCGATAAATGATTTTTGCGTATGAATGAAACTCAGAATCTTTCTACTTGACTTTATTCTTCTCTCACTTAATTCGATGAGAGAATTGTCAAAAAATTTGCTTAAGGTGGGTCTATTATCATTCCTATAATGATATCCAATTGCTTGAGAATACTTTATTTTAGGATTATAATCAACTACCCTAGACATAAACTCACAATCTTCAATGAGTTTCAATCCTTTCTCGTAGGTCAATTTATGTTCTATGAGGAATTCTCTTTTAAATAATTTATTCCATGCAAAATTCAGAAATCCGGATAAAAGATTGGAGAGTTCCTTAGGGTCTTGTATATCTGTATTTGGGCGTCGTTCTGTTGACCAATGTTTCTTATTGTCAAAAGTCTCAACTACATATCCTCCTATGATTATATCTGGATCACTTTGTGGAGGAATACTATCTAACATTTGTTCATAAAAATCTGAAGATACCCAATCGTCAGAATCGAAAAAATGAACGTATTGGCCCTCAGTTGCTTCTAAACCATAATTCCTTGCATCTGAGAGACCTCCATTTTGTTTATTAAGAATCCTTATACGACAATCTTTGGAAACATATCTTTTTGCTATATCGAGACTTGAATCTTTAGAGCCATCATTAACTATGATCAATTCCCATTCAGAAATTGACTGACTTAGAATACTTTCAATAGCCTGCCCAATAAATGTTTCTACATTATACATAGGCATCACTATTGATATTAGAGGACCATTACTCATAGGTACCAATGAATTTCTCAAACATTATAACTCTTGAGTCAGTGGAAAAATCACCTGAACGCACAACTGCATTTTGCTTAATCCGACTAACATCTTCTTTTGAATATTTCAAAATTTGATGTAGCCCTTTTTCAAGAGATTCTTGGGTATTATCCACAATTAATCCACAATTAGAATCACCGAATATTTCTTCCATACCTGAACATCTTGTAGTAAGAACTGGTGTACCTAAAACAATGGACTCAGTTACAGCAGTACTGTATCCTTCCTTATAAGAGGAACAGACAAAAAAATCCATTTTAGCAACATAGCTGTGAGGATTGGATTTAAATCCTAATAACGTAACCATGTTACTGAGTCCAAATCGTTCTATCAGTGATTCTAAATTTTGTTTCTCCGGACCATCCCCAATCAAATACAAGTGCCAATTATCAACGCCTTCTTGATTGATTTTTCCCAAGGCTTTAATCAATCTATGATATCCCTTTTGACCTGTCAATCGACCGACGCTACATAAATTCAACACATTTTTGGACAGTTTAATGTCTATCTCGGATTTTGAAGCTTCTTTGATCTTCTCAAAGTCACATACGTTATAAACAACTTCCTTAGGCGTATCTATTTTAAAGTTGTTTTCGAACGATTGAAGAGCCCCTGCCGATACAAATGCTATCTTGTCAATATTAGAATATACTCTAAAGAATTCTTTTTCACTTCTGAATGAATGGAAAGAATACATGTGAGAATCTACGGTGTTGTGATACCACGCATAACGTTTACAATTTTGTCTCTTTTTGCTTACTCCTAAAATTCTCGTAGGGATTTCCTCCAAAAATGCAATTTGATAATCGAATTCTCCAGAAACAAAAAGTTTTTCAAGAATGAAGTTGGGTATAAATTTAAAAATATGCGACGTTCCCGGAAATGCTTTGCGTGGGAATAGTGCCTTGAAATTCACATCTTTACTTAACCGTTCGCGATTGACACCTCCAGAAAAGACCGTTCGAAGAGTGATATCATACTTGGTTTTATCCAAACGATTAAGTAAGTTCACTAAAACATTTTCCGCTCCACCATTACCGAGATCGAAATGAAGGAACAGTAATTTAGTCTTCTTCATATTATAGACTTGAGTTTTGATTGAATTAAAGACTGATGACGATGCGCTAAAAAGGAGGTGTTACATCTCATAATCATATTCATTATGCCTCCCTCTTCTATTTCGTCATAGAATTTAATATGGCCACAATTCTTGATCCATTCATAACATGCTCGAACTTTAAAATTGGAGTTAGGTAAAACCACCGCAGGAGTACCGGTGATATATGCAAATATCATTCCATGCAATCTGTCAGTAATTACTATTTTACTTTTACTGAATTGCTTTAATATTTTATCTAACTCAAAGTATTTTTGTTCCTCTGTGTATCTTGCTCCACCAATATGTGTATCATACATTTGTACACTTAAATGGAAATTATCTATTTCTGACATTAATTTTTCAACATAGAGAGAATTGTCTTTCTTTTCTTTGTCTTTTCTCAGACATAGAGTCACTATATTGTCTCTACATTCTTTGATGTTAGTATCCAATCCCATTACTATATCTGGTGTAAGGAGAACTTTAATGGTAGGATATAGCTCAATCATTGTTTTATAGGAAATATTTTCTCTGGCACACATTGTTACATTAGTTGCTTGAGAATAAATTTTACAAGATAATCGCATTAGATATTCGGCTTCTTCTGACTCACTATAATCTATTGTTTGCGGAAAGCATATGATTCTATGATCTCGGAATAGATCTACTACCATTAATCGAAGAAGCTCAATGTCTCCATACATGTCTCCCATATTGCCGCCTCCAATGGTTGTGATGATATCATCTTTAGTCGCAATTCTCTTCACTTTATCCATCAAATGAAGAGTCTGTGCAATCGGAATTTCTACAACCTCATAATCCGGATAATTCTCTTGTAAGAATTTTTTCTGTGCGTAAGTAATGGCAACGTCTCCAAGATTACCATAATCAGCAGCAAGAAAGATGAAACACTTCTTTTTCTCGGTATTAATATTTAGAGATAGCTTAGAATTACCTTTAAACCGATTAAGGATTCTGATAACTTTAAACTTAAAATATAGTGTCTGAAAATGAGTTAATCCGAACATAAAGTCACTTAATCAGTTTTGATAATTTCATTCTGTATTTGAGAAGACTGACAGCAATTCGGGGATTACTCCGAAACAAACCGATTATTAATCGCATCTCAGAGGATTTGATATCCCTGAGCTTTAAGTTTTCAAGTTTTTGTTGTACTGACGGCATAATCTTATTAATTGCACTGCGTTCGTATTTACCCTGTGAGTACGGCACCAAGATGTAGTAGTAAAGTTTCTCCGCTAAATAGTTATTGGCATATCGAGCAATTATGGGCATTCCCATTTTAGTTGAATACTCGACCAAGTAATCGTAGGAGAGATCAAAATTTCGCCAAAAATAATTAGCCGGTTTACGTGTACCCTGGCTAAGACGATAGTTCTGATTACTTCTTTCTCGTACTGTATATGAGTGAGTGTTAATGAATTTAAGGGAGTTACAGTATTGTAGATAGTCTAATACGAAACAACGGTCTTCACCCAAACAAATATCAGGTCTAAATCGAATATGATTATTTACTATTAATGACCTTTTGAACAACTTCGCATAGACGAAATATGGGAAAGGTTTGTTTTTTAGATTATGAAAGAAGTAATCCAAAATATCTTTGTTTCCAGTTACTTCGCACTCAGGAAAAGATATTAAGGTAGGCTTCTTATTATCGGCTTTATGTGAGTACGAGTCCACGATTAAATCATATTCTCTTTTTTGACAATTGAAGAAGTTTGACAGAAAAGTAGTGGGTATGTCGTCATCGTCATCTACAAATAGGATATAGTCTCCTTTCGCAACATCTATACCGGCATTACGAGCAGAACTAATTCCACCATTCTCTTTGTTTACTATTCTAATGTTAGAATTACTTTCACAATTATCAATTAACCATTGATCAGTTCCATCAGTACTTCCATCGTTGACTATAATCAGTTCATAGTTTTGAAAAATCTGAGATTGGATGTTTGAAACCATCTCTTCTAATAAATCTTTTCGATTATAGGTCGTTAGGATTATAGACGCACTCACCATTAATTCCTTCGCTATTCTTTAATCTTTGCAATACTATTGTTTAAGAAAGACATGGATTCTTTCATAAGCTTATCCAATCTAACATCTATATCTGTGGGTAAAGCAAAGTCCTTATTTAATAAATCCTCTTTTGAACTCACACAATTATTATCAATTCCAAACCAATCTATAAGTGTATCAAATCTTGTATTACCACGACTCATATTCTTAATAAATACTAATCTTTTTCTAAAGATAATGCTGAAGATACACCCATGATAACTATCAGTTACTATAATTTCAGCATTTGCGATGCTAGTTAACCAATCTTTTACCGGTATTTTTTTGTCCTTAAGTATATCCCTGTTCAGTTCCTTATTTTTTAATTTATTTTTGGAGCATAGTATTTCTATGATCTCTCTCTTTTCCGAACAATCATCAAGGATGTAACTTACCAAATTATTACTTTTTTTATTTGTATCTATATCAAACTTATTAATATATAGACTGGAATTGAGTAATAATGTGGGGTCTATCACATTCTGAACTTCAAGGTTTAGCTGATCCCAAAGCTCTTCTTTTGCTGAATTTTCTCTTACGGATATTGCTATGTAGCTATCTAACGCTTTCTTTATCTTTCTTGTGGTTTCTTTATCAAATTGCCAATCTCCCAATCCGAAAGATGCTGCATAGCTAATTCTTGGAATCTGTAAAGCTTCAAGATTTAGAAATGCATCTGAATAGTCTGTGCATTTCCATAATCCTCTAATATAGTCTTTTCTCCATATTTGGTCACTTCCCACAATTATTAAATCGTATTCCTCACTGCATAGAAAATTAAGGCCTTTAATTTCTCTAGTATGAATATTATCTGCGACAAACCTTTTTAGGTTTACACCATTAGACTTCTTTATATACTCTATACAGCAGGGGCCCTTATATCTTCCCAGTATCTTCAGAACTAGTCGTTTACTCCATAATATAGGTCGTATAGCAGATTCTTCCTTAAGCCCAAATACCTCAACCTGATTGCCCATACGTTCAAGTACAGTCTGAAGAGCCCAAGCTTGGAGGATCCCTCCGTAATTGGTGTGCAAGGGTAGAGTAAGAATTCCTATTTTCATTCTTCGATTAACTACTATTTGTAAAGGATTTATGAATCTTCTATTCTCTACTTGCGCAAGACCCTTTTTGCCATACTCTTAATTTGCGTGGGAATATGAGCCGAAACCCGTTCTCTTAGAGTCGGAATATAGGGATTAATTTTTGAATAGAAGTTCTTTAAAATAAATGTATCCTCTATCATGTCGGAGAAAATCTCAAGAATGATTGGACTTTTACTATCGGAACGAATAAACTTCTTGAGAGCTAAGTCTAATTCCTCATCATTAGTCGCACTTAAGTATTCGAATCCCCGATCTTCCGACCATGCTTTTGCTGATATGTTCGGTCCTTTTCCTGCTGAGATATAATTAGGCAGAAGTTCGGTTGCCCTCGGAGGTCTCTGAGGCATATGCATTATCGATCCGCCTTTATTATTACAAAGAAGAATTCGAAGATTGCTGCCAATATAATTGTTCCATAAGGCATTCATATCATAAAAGAACGTTAGATCCCCTATTATGAGAGAGGGACGTAACCACTTCAAGCGTCTGATTACTAATTAGTTTTTTATTATCTCTTATTATGTGCACGCGTTTGTGCATGCATATCAAATTTTTGCGTCCAACTCTCTCTT
>JAAVFK010000012.1 GCA_014800785.1 Bacteroidales bacterium | reverse complement strand
TTGGCCGGATTGCCGGCCGAATTGGTTCGGTTGGGGAAATTGAAAGCGTTGTATCCGAACGAGAGGGCGAGCGAGAACCGCTCCGAGGCGGCCCACTCCACGCCGGCGTTGGGCGTGGCCGAAAGCCAGTAGAGCGTATTGGTGCCGACCGCGACTGACTCGGCCCTCAGCCGTGCCGAGAGCGAGAGGAGCAGATAGATCAGCAGGAAGACGACCATCGGCACGACGGCGAGACGCAGGGCCGGGCGGACGCTACGAGTATGGGCGCTCCGGGAGCGGACACACCGTCGGGCTGTGTCTGATATACGGGCTACGAACTGTGGAATCGGCAGCATACAGAGAATCCTGNTGCCGCTGTCAAGGCACCCGTTGACAGACGGCGTTCTGAAACTCTGTCTGTGATAAAAATAAAAGCGTGAGTGCCTTACCGTCTTCTCGTTCCACGTTCTGAGGCTCTGGAATGCCCATTGGAGTAGAACGAGCAGACATGCAGAGACCTCACGCAGATGTATATGACCGCGGAGGGAATACGCTCACGCGCACTCCATCGGGGAATATATACGAATCCACGAGGCATCTACCTTCTGCTTCAATCCTGACTCCAATTGAAATTTTCCAGATTTCAGAACGTCAAGAAAGAGCGTCGATAAACGCTTTTTAACAACGATGTTATCAGCCCTCCCACATACCCTTGACCAGGTCTCTGCGGGAGTCTGTTGCGCAAAATTAGTAAAAAGTTTTCAATACTTGCAAATAATATCAGCAAATTTAACATTTTAGACCATAGAACTAACTATGGNCNAAAACTACCAAGNATGATATTGTTCTATGGTTCTATGGTNCAAAACTACCAAGGATGATATTGTTCTATGGTTCTATGGTCGAAAACTACCAAGGATGATATTGTTCTATGGTTCTATGGTCGAAAACTACCAAGAATGATATTGTTCTATGGTTCTATGGTCGAAAAAATGGAGATGAGCTTCAGAAGAAGAGGTAGGCGATGAAGACGGCGGCGATGGCGCCGACTATGTCGGCGAGAAGGGCGTAGCCGGCCGCGTAGCGGGTTTTGGAGACGCCGACGGAGCCGAAGTAGACGGCGAGGATGTAGAAGGTGGTGTCGGTGGAGCCGCGGACTACGGCGGCGAGTTTGCTGACGAANGCATCGGGGCCTTCGGCTTTCATCACGTCGAGCATCATCGCGCAGGATCCGCTGCCGCTCAACGGTTTCATAAGCATCGTGGGGAGCGCACCGACCCATTGAGTGTCGAAGCCCATTTTGGCAACGAGCCATTCTACCGCTCCCGTAGCGGCATCGAGTGCTCCGGAGGCGCGAAGCATACCTATCGCAACCAGTATGGCAACGAGATAGGGGATGATGCTCACGGCAGTTTTGAAACCATCTTTGGCTCCCTCGATGAAGACATCATAGACACGCAGCTTCTTGCGGATGCCGGCTCCTATGAAAGCCATTATGACCGAGAAGAGGATGAAGTTGGCCGCGAAAGTGGAGTAGGTCTCTACTTTGTCAGCCGGAAGCGAGGTAAAGAACCAGGCGATCGCGCCGACTATGATCGCGATGCCGAGGAGCCAGCTCCAGAGCACGCGGTCCATCCGGATCCGCTGCTTGAGACATAGAGCCACGAGGCCGACAAGGGTCGCGATGGCGGTCGCCAGAAGGATCGGGATGAAGACATCTGTAGGGTTAGCTGCTCCACCCTGAGCACGATACATCATGATGCTGACCGGAATCAGACACAGACCGCTGCTGTTCAGAACGAGGAACATGATCATGGCGTCTGTGGCCGTGTCTTTCTTCGGATTGAGTCTCTGCATCTCCTGCATGGCCCGGAGACCCATAGGAGTCGCCGCGTTGTCGAGACCGAGCATATTGGCCGAGAGATTCATGAAAATGGCTCCCAGCGCGGGGTCGTTGGCCGGAATTCCGGGAAAAAGACGCGAGAAGAAAGGATTGATCAGGCGTCCGAGCCATTCGATCACGCCCCCTTTTTCGCCGATTCGCATTATGCCCATCCATAAAGTAAGGACACCGGTCAGTCCGAGTGAAATCTCGAACGCGAACGAAGCCTGGGTGAATGAGGCGTTCATGATGTCGGTCCANATGGAGACCTCGCCGGTCGTGAGCGTCACGCCCACGGCCATCAGGAACGCTATCGCGAAGAATGCGATCCAAATCCAGTTCAGTACCATAGAAATTGTATTGTTTACTGCGGAATAGAGACAGACGAGAATGTCTGTTCAATCGCAGGAAGAGGAGACGTAGTGGGTTTTGGAGTGACAGAAATGGAGACGCCCACCGTCCACGATCACATGACGTGTGGCCATTCCGGAGATGACCGACATCTCGTGGGAGACGAGAACGACGGTTATTTTCTTTGCCAGTTCCTCCATGATGGAATAGATCTGCAACTCGAACTTCTTGTCGACATAGGAAAGGGGTTCGTCGAGCACAAGAATTTCCGGTTTAGTAGCCAGAGCCCGTGCGAGTAGGGTGCGTTGAAGCTGGCCACCCGAGAGGTCACCGACATTGCGGTCCAGGTAGCCGCCGATTCCGCAAAGTTCCACGATCTCGGCGAACTTGCGGTCNGCATCCTTATATCGGCGACCCAGAAGGCCGGTGATCTGTCCCGACTTCACCGTTTGTTCCACAGTGATCGGGAACTTGGTGTCTATCTTGCTTTTCTGAGGGAGATAACCTATGCGCAGGTGTCTGACCGGGTGACCGTTGCTGAAATAGGTGACCTTGCCCGAGGTGGGCTTGAGCAACTTGAGCATGGTCCGCAGGAGAGTGGTCTTGCCCCCTCCGTTAGGTCCGGTGATAGCCATGAAGTCGCCCTTGTAGAGCGAGAGATCTATGTCGTGGAGAATNTCGCGGCTGTCGTAGGCAACAGTCACGTGGCTCAGCTCAATCAAAGTTTCCTTCATCTTCTCTATATTCATGGCGCATGCGGGTGGGATTATTTTGCTACTTCATTTTTGAGGGGAGCCCCCTTTGGCATTCCGGGAGGTCAGGGCCTCAGCTATTTTGTAGAGATTCGCGATCCAGTCTTCGGAATTCAGATCCACGACCAGTTCCGGGATACCGGCTTCGTCGGCCATAGCCTTGAGCTGAGGGGACGAGTGGGTCCGTTCGGTCACGAGTAGGGCAGGATCGGAGACCGAGAGGGTCTTCATTGTCTGCGCATACATTCGGGGCGAAGGCTCCTTACCGTCCTGTTCCATCGAAAGCTGGGTGAGACCGTAATCATGGGCGAAATAAGAGAGAGAGGGGTGAAGCATCACGAACGGGCGTGCGCCGCGAGCCAGAATAGAGCGTAGCGAATCATCGGTCACGGTGAAAACCGAGTCGAGCGACGCGAGGCGCCGACGATAGGTCGCGCTCTCCGCAGGATTCAGGGAGGACAATGCGCTGACCATATTGGCAGCCATGATCCTGGCGTTTCTGACAGAGGTCAACAGATGAGGATCTCCCTCAATCTCTGCCTCGTGGTCATCATGTCCGTGTGAATGCCCGTGGCCATGATCCAACTTGCCATATTCGGCAGAGCCATGAGTATGGGTCAGACGTTCGATACCGGCCGACGAATCAATAACCTTCAGATCAGGAAAATTGGCCTCGACACCCCGAAGAACGGACTGTTCGAAACCGGGCGTCCCCATCGCAAAGAGAATGTCGGCATGCGTGAGGGCCTTCATGGTGGACATCGAGGGCTCGTANGTTTCCGGGTCAGATCCCGGAGGAAGAAGGGTGACGATCTCGAACTCGTCGCCGACGATCGGACGGAGCAGAGCCGCCTGCTGGGGATAGACAACCGCAGCGACCGGACGACCGGAGCTGTCTGTGCCGGTATATGAACAGCCACAACCCGTCGCCGCGAGAGCGAGGGTTGTGACTGTTATAATCAGATTCTTTTTCAACCGACCGGACATGGATNGTCTTAGAGCCGGCGGATACCCATGATTTCGCGAACGTCGCGAAGCGTGTCGGCTGCATAAGCGCGTGCGCGCTCAGCACCCATCTTGGCGACGCGAGAGAGATACTCGTCGTTGTCGCGGATGTCCTGAATACGTTCGCGGATAGGAGTCGTCACCTTGAGGATATCCTCGGCGAGCTGTTTCTTCATGTCTCCATATCGGATCGAGCAATCGGCATAAGCATCGCGGAAAGACTTGACCACCTCCGGATCGCTGACAAGCTCCATGAGAGTAAAGAGATTGCGGACGGGTTCGGTCACCGGCGAATTCGGTTCCGTCGGACCCTGGTCTGTCACGGCGCGCATCACCTTCTTGCGGAGAACCTTTTCCTCATCGTTCAGATAGATGCAGTTGCCCTCGCTCTTGCCCATCTTGCCCGAGCCGTCGAGACCGGGCACTTTCACGGCCTCGCCTCCGAAATTGAAGTTTACGGGTTCGCCGAAATAGTCGACGCCATAGAACGAATTGAAGCGGCGGGCGAAACGGCGAGTGAGTTCAAGATGCTGTTCCTGATCCTTGCCCACGGGAACGAAATCGGCCTTGTGGATCAGAATATCCACAGCCATGAGGGTGGGGTAGGTCAGNAGACCGGCGTTCACGCGCTGNTTGGTCTGGTTGCCGATGATTTCCTTTTCGATCTCGTCCGAATCGGAGGTGATTCCGAGAGCCTTACGCGCCTTGTCCTTGAACGAGGCTGTACGCATCAGTTCACCGATACCGACGTGCATATTGAGCAGGAGATACATCTCCGAAATNTCGGGGACATCGCTCTGGATGTAGAGCGTGTTCTTCTCCGGATCGAGACCCGAAGCGATATACTCCGCCAGAATCGTCTTCACCGATTCGTGGAGCTGTTTGGGATCGGGGTTGGTGGTCAGCGCGTGGAGGTCGGCGATGAAGTAGCGGGTATCATAATCGTCCTGCATGCGAATGAACTTGGACAACGCACCGAAGTAGTTGCCCAGATGAAGATTACCGGTCGAGCGGATTCCGCTGACTACAATCTTTTTCTTTTCCTCAGTATTTGTAGACATCGTGCTTTTCGTTTTTTGGGGATTACTCTTCCGGAGTGCCTTCGAAAGTCACTACGTAGGGGGTGTTGCGGTAATCGCAGATGAACTTGATTTCAAGAGACTCTCCGGGAATTTCGAACGCCGTAAAATCAGAGATAGGGAACGCGGGGAAGGGGCGTCCGGCGATCTCGGGGGTCAGCGCATCCTTCTGAAGCATGAAGCCCTTGTTGGCGTTGTCGGCTTTCCAGGCGATACCGGTGAAAGACATNACGCCGAGTTCCGGCATACCCTGAAGGAAAGAGGCGTTGTTGATGTTGAGCACAGCCGTGTTGTCGCTTTCGTTGTACTCGATCGAATAGGTTCCGCGGGTAGACTCGAAAACCTTCTCCGGGTCNTCTTTGGGATAGGTGACGGTCTTGCCGACATAAACGGTATTGTCGGAAGGAATCACGACAGGTTTCGGATCGTCNTTGTCGTCACANGANACCATNGNGGTCGCAGCACCGACNGANAGCAGCACTCCGAGAGCGCCTCTGAAATACTTGTTCATTATATTTAGGTAAGTGTTTTTTCTATTTAGAGATTTCTCAGTTGCCGGTCTCGCAGATGAANCTGACACGGAGCAGACGCAGTTGTTCGTCGGTATANTCNTCTCCGAACTCACGGAAGACNTCCTCAATATCGTCTTCCTCCAGTTCGCGGAGGAAATCAAGAACGTCNTCCTGCTCNTCCGGGTCGAGCTGTTCGTCGAGATAATAGCGGAGGTCAAGGTGGTATCCGCTGTCGACGATCTTTTCGATTTCGGTCAACAGTTCGTCGAATTCGAGACCACGGTTCTGGGCAAGATCCTCAAGGTCAATCTTNCGGTCTATTCCCTTGATTATAAACGAGCGGACACTACTCGGAGAAGCGACGGTGCGCACCCGGAAATCGTCGGGGCGAATGATGTCGTTCTCCTCCACATAGCGGGAAATGACATCGAGGAACTCCGCGCCGAACTTCTGGGCCTTGCCGCGACCGACACCCGGGATTCCGAGCAGGTCGGCTTCCGTCAGGGGGTAGTGGGTGGCCATGGCTTCGAGAGTGGGGTCCTGGAAGATCACATAGGGCGGAAGCTCGCGTTTGCGAGCCATGTCACGNCGGAGACCCTTGAGGATCGCGAAGAGTTCGGGATCTGTCGTGCCTGTGGCCGAACGAGGACCGTCGGCGTCAAAATCCTTATACTCGCGGTCTTCGACGAGTTCGAATCGTACCGGATGCTTGAGGAAACGATGGCCNGCTTCGGTCACACGCAGTGAACCGTAGTTTTCGAGCTGACGCTCGAGATAGCCGGCGACAACGGCCTGACGCAACAGGGAGAGGAGGAACTTATCGTCATGGTCCGAGAGAACGCCGAAGACCTCCAGAGAATCGTGGCCGTTGGACTTGATCTCGTCCGTCGGGCGTCCTATGAGAATCTGGGTCACATATTCCATCTTCTGGGCCTCTTCGAGACAGAGGACCGCCTCGATAGCCGCACCGAGCTCTTCGGTGGCGTCCACACGTTTCGCGGGGTTGAGACAATTGTCGCACGCTCCGCAATTATCGGACTCATACTGCTCACCGAAATAGTGGAGCAGCGACTTGCGGCGGCAGACGGAGGTCTCCGCATAGGCCGCGGTCTCNATCAGAAGCTGGCGCGAGATCTCCTGTTCCATNGGNGGTTTCGTCTGAACGAGTTTCTCGAGCTTCTGTATATCTTTGTTGGTGTAGAAAGCGATGCAGTGGCCTTCGCCGCCGTCACGCCCGGCGCGTCCGGTTTCCTGATAATATCCCTCAAGGCTTTTGGGAATGTCGTAGTGGATCACGAAGCGGACGTCGGGCTTGTCGATACCCATNCCGAAAGCGATAGTGGCCACGATCACCTGGACCTCCTCGTGAAGGAACGCATCCTGGTTGACGGCACGCGAATTGGCATCCATGCCGGCGTGGTAGGCCAGCGCCTTGATATCGTTTATTTTCAAAATTTCAGCAAGCTCCTCGACCTTCTTTCGCGAGAGGCAATAGACGATGCCGGACTTTCCCGCTCTTGACTTGATATAGCGGATGATTTCGCGGTCAATGTCCTTGGTTTTCTGGCGGATTTCATAGAAGAGGTTCGGACGGTTGAAGCTTGACTTGAAAATCCTTGCCTCGGTCATTCCGAGGGTCTTCTGGATATCGTGCTGAACCTTCGGTGTGGCTGTCGCCGTGAGGGCTATGACNGGAGCCTTCGCTATGCGGAGCATCAGCGGGCGCAGCCGGCGGTATTCGGGGCGGAAGTCATGGCCCCATTCGGAAATACAATGTGCCTCGTCGACGGCATAGAACGAGATGGGGACGGTGCGAAGGAACTCGACCGTCTCCTCCTTGGCCAGAGATTCGGGGGCGACGTACAACATTTTTGTGCGTCCGGCGATAACGTCGGCCTTTACTTTCCTGATCGCACTTTTCGTGAGTGAGGAATTCAGAAAGTGGGCTATATCCTCGCGCTCGCTGCTGTTTCTGATCGCGTCGACCTGGTTTTTCATCAGTGCAATCAGCGGGGATATAATGATGGCCGTGCCCGGCAGCATGAGTGCCGGAAGCTGGTAACAGAGAGATTTACCGCCGCCTGTGGGCATGAGGACGAACACGTCGTGTCCGTCTATCAGGGAACAGATGATCTGCTCCTGATTGCCTTTGAAGCTTTCGAATCCGAAATGGTCGGATAAGGCTCTCTTTATCGTGCTGATGTCTGCCATATAGAAAAATGATCGGGGAGGGAATAAGTCTCCGATTATTCTGCTTATTTTCTACAAATTTAGCGAAAATTTTTCAGATTCGCAAAGAGTCGGGGGCTAAAAGGAAATTAAAAACACTCTTGTCAGGCCCGAATTTGAATGAAGATGGTGGCGAAAAACGAACAGTGGGAATAAAANANACGGNCCCCGCNTTGAATCAGCGGGGCCCGTAGAGGTATATGTCGGGATTGACTCTTATCGGGGATCAATCCTTCATGTGGGTTTTGTCGAAATGTGCCTGACGGAGCTTGTCGTCGATATACTCGGCTGTCACGGTGAACTCCTTGGTGCCGGACGAGGGGACCTCGAACATNGCGTCGACCATAACGGTCTCCACGATCGAGCGCAGTCCGCGGGCGCCGAGCTTNTACTCGATNGCCTTGTCCACGATGCGGTCGAGCGCATCGTCGGTGAACTCCAGTTTCACGCCGTCGATCTCGAAGAGCTTCTTGTACTGACGGATGATGGCGTTCTTCGGCTCGGTCAGGATCCGGCGCAGAGCGGTCCGGTCGAGCGGGTCGAGGCTTGTCAGAACCGGCAGACGGCCGATGATCTCGGGGATCAGACCGAACGACTTGAGGTCCTGGGGCATCACGTATCTCATCAGGTTCTCGCGTGCCTCCTTCTTGTCGGCCGAGTTGTGGCCGTAACCCACAACGTGGGTATTGAGACGCGAGGCAATCTTGCGTTCGATTCCGTCGAATGCGCCGCCACAGATGAAGAGGATGTTCTTCGTGTCGACCGGAATCATTTTCTGTTCCGGGTGCTTGCGGCCGCCGTTTGGCGGAACGAGCACGGTNGAGCCCTCGAGAAGCTTCAGCAGACCCTGCTGAACGCCCTCGCCGCTCACGTCGCGGGTGATCGAGGGNTTNTCGCTCTTACGTGCGATCTTGTCGATCTCGTCGATGAAGACGATTCCGCGCTGGGCCTTGTCGACATCATAGTCGCAGGCCTGAAGCAGACGGGTGAGGAGGGACTCNATGTCTTCGCCGACATAGCCGGCCTCGGTGAGGACGGTTGCGTCAACGATTGTGAAAGGCACATCGAGCAGACGCGCGATGCTCTTCGCGAGGAGGGTCTTTCCGGTACCGGTCGGGCCTACCATCACGATATTCGATTTCTCGATATCCACATCGTCGTCCTCGGGGACGGAGTCCATGCGTGCGATACGCTTATAATGGTTATAGACAGCCACAGACAGATATTTCTTTGCCTGTTCCTGACCGATCACATACTGGTCGAGGAACGCCATGATCTCTTTCGGCGTGGGGATGGACTTGGGTTCATCCGTGGCCGTGGTTTTTGACTTGGCGTCTTTCTTCAGCTGTGCGTCGCGTGCGTTGTCTATNTAGGCGATGCAGTCGGTGCAGAGAGTGAGGCCGTCGAGGACATGGATCACAGGGGTCTGTGGTGAGTCCGGGGTGCCGCACATCATGCAGACTGCGGGTGTTTTCTGTTTTGTAGCCATTTANTTGATTTAATCCTTTTTCAGGTGGATTGAAATTAATCCTTGATGCGGGGAGGATCCTGATTAATCCTTTTTGCGGGGATTGGAGAGGATCTTGTCGATCATTCCGTATTCGAGAGCCTCCTTGGCGATCATCCAGTAGTCACGGTCGGAATCGCGCTCAACNTTTTCGAGGCTCTGGCCGGAGTGTTCGGAGATGATACGGTAAAGCTCGTCCTTGAGTTTGAGGATCTCGCGGGCNGTGATCTCGATATCGGACGCCTGACCCTGGATTCCGCCCATCGGCTGGTGGATCATCACACGTGAGTGGGGGAGGGCGAAACGTTTGCCATGCTGTCCGGCTACGAGAAGAACGGCTGCCATTGAAGCCGCCATGCCGGTGCAGATGGTTGACACGTCAGACGAAACGTACTGCATCGTGTCGTAGATTCCGAGACCTGCGTAGACGGATCCGCCGGGAGANTTGATATAGAGGGAGATGTCCTTGTCGGGATCAACAGAGTCCAGATAAAGGAGCTGGGCCTGGATGATGTTGGCGCTCTGGTCGCTGACCTGGGTGCCGAGGAAGATGATGCGGTCCATCATCAGACGCGAGAACACGTCCATCTGGGTGACGTTCAGCTGGCGCTCCTCAAGGATGTAGGGGTTCATGTAGTCCGAAGTCGGAGTCATGACGCTCTTGGGAGCCACGGAGTTGATCGCCTTTGTGTATGAGTCGAGGGTGTTGCCGCTCATACCGAGGTGGTGTACGGCAAAATTTCTGAAGTCGTTTGTCATAATTCGATTTTGGTTTGGTGTGAGAGGAGAAGAGGTGTGAGAGACAAGACGCCTTGGTCTCTCTTGGGGCGGGGTGATAAGTCGGCCGGCACGTCCGCAGAAATGATGACGTACCGGCCGTTTTATCGGAGACGGATTGCCGGGCGGATTACTCGGCTACCGGTGCGAACAGTTTGTTGAAGTCCTCGACAGAGATCGGGGTCTCGTCGGCCGAAACGGCCTCCTTGATAGCCTGGTAGAGCTTCATGTCGACAGCCTGAGAAACAAGCTGGTCGCGATAGCGCTCGTCGGCGAGGAGCTGTTCGGTATACTTCTCGAGCATTTCGTCGGGCACCTGGGTCATGCCATACTGGGCGAACTGGTTGCGTGCAACCGCGCGGGCGAGGTTCTTGATGTCCTCGTCGTTGACCTTGACCTCGAGCTGCTTGGCGATAGCCTCGCGGATAACCTCCCACTCGATCTGGGGACGGATCACCTTATATTCCTCGTCGATGTTCTCCTCGTTGAGGTCCTTGTTGCGGGTGATGAGGAATTCCTTCATCACTTCGTCCGGAAGCTGGATCTCGCCGACAGCCTTGAGGATAGCGTCTTTGGCGTCGATAGAGAAGCGGTAGTTTGAGTCAGCGCCGAGCTGGTTCTCGATGGCTTTCTTGAGTTCCTCGCGATAGCCGGCCTCGTCGGTCACCTTNTCCTTGCCGAAGACCATGTCATAATATTCCTGACCGAGTTCGGCGGGGGTGAGGTTGATTGATTCCTTCACCTTGAAAGAGAAGTCACCCTTGTGGTTCTCGACNTCTTCCTTCTCGATGTGGAGCATNGAAGAAAGCTCGATGTCGTTGCCNCCGGCAGCGTTGAAGGGGTTGAAGACGAGAGTCTCGTCAACCTTCTTGCCTACGAACTTAGCCTTCTCGTCCTCAGACTTGAAGTGCTCGGGGCCTACGATAGCGTCCTCGATCACGAGACCGCCCTCCTTGGGCTGGCCGTTCTCGTCGAGCTCAACCATTTCACCCTTNACTACNGAAGTGGGCTCAACGGTCTCGCCGGCCTCCTGCTTGCCGAAGCGGCGACGGAGGTTCTTGTCCTGAGTGTCGATCATCTCGTCAGACACCTGGATCTTGTATGCGGGGATGTGCATGTCCTTGTTGACGTGGGTGTCAATTTCAGGAGCGATGCCTACCTTGAATTTGAAAGTGAAGTCCGAGTTCTTGAGATCGAAATCTTCGTTNTTCTCGGGGACGGGGTTGCCGAGAACGCGGAGGTCCTGTTCCTTGAGATAGTCGTAAACGGCTTCTCCGACAACTTTATTGATGGTGTCATATTTGACAGGCTCGCCGAATTTCTTGTTGATGAGAGCAGCGGGAACCTTGCCGGGACGGAATCCGGGCTCAGTGTGCTTCTTGGCGATTTCCTTGATCTGTTTCTTTACCTGATCGGCATAGTCTTTCTCTTCGATAGCGACGGTGAGAACACCGTTTACATCGTCGATTTTTTCGAAAGTTACGTTCATTTTATTTATTGATATTGAAATATTCTTTTGTGCTTTCGTCCGTTTCCGGCGTTGTGTGCGCGGAGGTGCGGACAATGGCGTTAGAATTCGGTTATTCGTATCAAGATGCAAAGTTAACAAAAATCAACGAATAGCCAAAATCGGCAGTGCGGCGGATTCNCTCTGCGGTCAGAAATCGAAGCGCTCGGTCTTCGAATCGGATGCGTATTCCTTAAGAACCGGGACGAGGCGTCTGAAATGTTCGCTTTCCGAATGGTCTTTGAGATCCTCTTCAGACTCCCAGGTTTCGCAGAACATCATGACGTCCGGGCGTGTCGTGCTGCGGAAAAAATCGTAGGACACACATCCCTTGTCACGGCGTGAGGCCTCGACGAGTTCGCGGGCTGCTTCAATGCTTGGTTCGATTTTGTCTTCCTTGATGCGGAAGAAAGCGTTTAGACGAATCATATACCTTAAATATTTACGACAAATATTTACGACGCACAGAATGCANTCTGTCCGANAAATAGACNGAGNTGCAAAAAACGTGCCAAACTGCCATTTCATACGTGTNGAAATAGCTCTTTCATCATCTAAAACAAAACAAAGGGCAAAAAGTCGCAGGGGGAGGTGTGAAATCGCGAGTAAATTTAATGTGGCAGACAATTTTTTTTTAGAAGCGGCGTTTTCCAAATTAGAGCGGTTTCGGTTTCACGAGAAGTCGCTCCGATAGCCCGGGCGCCGGGCGCCTGCTATCTGACTGTCGGCTGCGGCCGACTGCTGACGTTCGTTAAAAATATACCTATTACATAGAAAGATGAAAACCTACATCATCGCAGGAGCGCTTATGTCGGGCGTGGCCCTTTGCTGGGCTGCGAAAGACCCCGTCCTCATGACCGTCAACGGCAACGCCGTTCCTGTTTCAGAATTTGAGTATCTCTATAACAAAAACAGCCAGCAGCAACTGTCGGCACAGCCGGTAGACGAGTACATGGACCTTTTNGAGGTCTATAAGCTAAAGGTAGCCGATGCCCGTGCGGCCGGACTCGACACCACCGAGTCGTTCCGCAAGGATATGGAGGGCTATCGCCGCGATCTGGCCAAGCCCTATCTCGTGGATTCAGCCTTTATACGTAATCTCGCGCAGGAAACTTATGACCGTTCGCGCGAAGAGGCTGAGGCGCGCCATATCATGGTGATGAAGGGCAACGACAATGCGCGAGGCCGCGCACTTCTCGACTCGCTTCGCGGAGCAGCGCTCGCCGGCGCTGATTTCGGGGAGCTGGCATATCAGTACTCGGAAGACCGTTCGGCCAAGAACAACCGCGGCAACTACGGTTANATCACCGTCGGAACCTTCCCGCTCGAATTTGAGAAGCACGCTTTCGCTCTCAAGGATGGCGAGATCTCGGAAGTGTTCGAGACACCCTTCGCATATCACATCATGAAAGGGGGCAAGCATCGTCCCGCACGCGGTCAGGTTCTCACGGCCCACATCATGAAGATGGTGCCTCCCGGTTCGACACCCGAGGTTGAGGCNCGTGCAAAAGCCGCGGCAGACAGTCTCTATAACGTGGTTGNAGCCGATCCCGCAATTTTCGCGCAGGTAGCGAAAGCGGAGTCCGATGACCCCGGATCGGCCCAGAAAGGTGGCGATCTCCCTTGGTTCGGCTCGGGCCGTATGGTCGCTGAATTTGATTCGGCCGCCTTCGCTCTCAATGTCGGCGAGATCTCCAAGCCCGTGCGCAGTCAGTATGGATACCACATCATCCTGAAGAAAGATGCCAAAGGCCCCGAAAGCTTTGACGAAGTCAAGGCGTCTGTGGAACGTGCGGTAGCCAATCCTCAGGACGAACGCTTCCGTCTCAACCGTGAAAATACCGCCGCACGTCTGGCCAAGAAGCATAAGGGTTCGGTCAACGCCAAGACTCTTGCTCTTCTGAAAGACCGCGCAGCTGTCAATGGTCTTGACTCCGTATTCTATGTTGAGACCGAGGTAGGCTCACTCGCCGCTCTCCCCATCGTAAATATCGGNAAGAAGAGCTATCCCGTCAGCGACTTCATCGCCGGCTACCGCGAGGCGATCGTTCCCGATGTCGAGAAGGCACAGGGCACTCTCGAAAGCTCGGCCAACGGATACCTCTATAACAAACTCGTCGAGACCGAAGAGGAATGGCTTGACGCCAACGAACCCGACTACCACAACCTCCTGACCGAATATCGCGAAGGNTCGCTGCTCTATGAAGTGAGCGTNGAGAAAGTATGGGACCGTGCCGCCAAAGACAAAGAGGGTCTTGCCGCATTCTTCGAGGCCAATCGNCAGAACTATAAATGGGACAAGCCCCACGTGAANGCAATTCTTGTTCAGGCCGCCAACGACTCGGTGGGCAAAGCTGTCCGCGACCGCATGGCCGTTCTTGGCAATGACACTGTGGTGACGACNATCCGCCGCGAGTTCAAGGGNCTGGCGACCGCTGAGAAAGTCCTCGTCGAAGAGGGTCAGAACGCAATGGTAGACAACATCGTTTTCGGTGCGCCCGCTGTCACTCCGCTGAACTCGGCNTATACTGTGTACTACCTCTGGGAACCTAAGGTAATCGACGCTCCCGAAGANGTGGGCGACGTTCGCGGTCTCGCCACCAGCGACTATCAGAACGAGCTGGAGCGTGAGTGGATCGAAGAACTCAAAGCCCGTTATGCGGTGACCAAGAATGAAAAGGAACTCAACAAGCTCCGCAAGAAATATAAGTAAAATACAGACCGTCTGACGGTCGGAAACAGAGGCCGGTCGACTTCGCGAAAGTCGACCGGCCTTTTTTATGTCGTTGTATGATTGCGGGGTGAAAAAAAATGATTAACTTTGAAGTTGATTTGAACAGTTTCAAACCGAAGCTTTGGGAGAATGAACAGAAGTTCCACCGGATCGTATCATGCGGCAGCCGGAATGACGGCGCGCCGATGGCTCGTACCCATGCTGGGGGCGGCCCTTTTCGGCATCGGTCTCCTCGGCTGCGGAAAGAAAGAGACGGAGGNGCCNGGGAACGACGATGTGCTCGTGACGGTCAATGACTCGTCGCTGAGGATGAGAGACGTTCTTCTGGAAATACCTGTCGGGACCGCTCCGGAAGACAGTGTTCGTCTGTTTCATGCCATCGTGAACTCGTGGGTAGACGACCGTCTGCTTGAATCGGTGGCCGAGGAAAATATCGACGATCTCGACAGGATCGAGGCGCTTGTCTCTGACTATCGCCGCAAGCTCATAGTCGAGGCCTATAAGCGCAAGGTGCGGCAGACGGCGCCGGTGAAGTTGAGCGAGGACTCGATGAAGAGATACTACAATACTCANATCGCAGATCTCAAACTCGAATCGCCACTCGTCAAGGGGCTNTATATCAAACTGCCTCAGGAATCGCCGAGATCGGAAGATGTCAGGAAATGGGTGTTCTCAGCCTCGCCGGACGCTATCGACGCACTCGAGAAATACGGACTCGAAGAGGCTGTGCAGTATGATTACTTCATGGACAGGTGGATAGANTTCGGATCTCTTGCCGAACAGATTCCCTATCGCTTNTACGACGCCGATGCGTTCCTCAAATCGACCAAGGACTTCGAGACATCCTACAATGGATTTGTCTATCTGGTCCATATAACAGACTATATCCCCACGGGCGAGACGATGCCCTACGATTACGCGCGTCGGGTTGTCTCGGACCGACTCGGAGATGAACAGCTGAACGNATATCAGCGGCGTCTGATGACAGAGCTGCGCAAGAACGCACTTGGCGACGGACGTCTCCGGACACCGGGTTATGACCTCGGCCGCGGCCGGGTGACGCTCGGCAAACAGAATTGAAATAACAAACTTAACCGCAATAAAGTGAAGATAAAAAGATATCTGCCTCTCGCGTCGCTTGCACTTCTGTGTGGTGCCACGCTTTTGGCCGGCCCCAAGAAGAATGTTGTAGACGAGGTTGTCTGGACNGTAGGCGACCAGGCCATATTCCGTTCGGATGTTGAGGAAATGTACTCCCAGATGCGTTCGGAAGGTACCCCGGTCGAGGGGGATCCCTATTGCGTGCTTCCCGAGCAGATCGCCGTCGAGAAACTCTATCTCCATCAGGCAAAGATAGACACGATCGAGGCTCCGGAGGGTCAGGTGCAGAGTGCCGTGGACCGCCGACTTGATTTCTTCGTGGCCAATCTCGGCTCAAAGGAGAAAGTCGAGGAATATTTCCGCAAGCCCTATCCGGCATTGCGTGAACAGCTTGTTGACATAATGCGCAACAACTATATCGTCGATCAGGTGCAGAATTCGCTTACCAAGCATGTGAAGGCTACACCGAATGCGGTGAAGAAATATTATGCCACTCTTCCCGAGGACAGCATACCCTATGTCCCCATGCAGGTCGAGACGCAGATCATCAAGCTCGTTCCGATCGTTCCGCGTCAGGAGATCGAGGANATCAAGGCCCGGCTGAGGGACATCGCCGACCGCGTGAACCGCGGCGAGGTGCCCTTCTCGACACAGGCTATCATGTATTCGGAAGATGATGGCTCAGCGATGCAGGGCGGTGAGCTCGGCTATCACAACAAGGCCGATTTTGTCCCCGAGTTCGCCAACGTCGCCTTCAATCTGAACGATCCGACAAAAGTGTCGCGTATCGTTGAGACCGAATATGGTTATCATATCATCCAGCTCATCGACAAGAGAGGTGACCAGGTGAACGTGCGCCACATCCTCATGCGCCCCAAAGTAAGCCAGCAGGACATCAACGACGCGACGGCCCGNCTCGACTCCGTGCGCAAGGAGATAATCGCCGGTTCGATCTCGTTTGACGAGGCCGCGCGGTTGATCTCTCACGACAAGGACTCGCGCAACAACAAAGGAATCATGGTGAATCCGAACAACGGCTCATCGCGTTTCGAGATGCAGGATCTTCCTTCGGAAGTCGCCGCCAGAGTCAACTCCATGAAGCCCGGNGATATTTCGGAGCCTTTCGTNATGAAGGATCCGCAGAAGAANCAGGATGTCGTTGCTGTCGTCCGTCTGACGAACAGAATAGANGGTCATCGCGCCAGCATGCAGGAGGACTACAACATGATCAAGAAGATGTATGAGGACTGGGAGCGCGAGCAGATACTCAAGAAATGGGTTGAACAGAAGATCAAGGAGACCTATGTCCGAATTGAAGAGGGCTGGGGAGACTGTGACTTCAAATATGAGGGTTGGGTGAAATGATGTCCCGACAGCGTTTTGTCATATCGTTGATTCTTACAGTGCTCGCTCTTTCGGGAGCGAGCCTTTGGCGTATGGCATACGCCCAGACCGTCAGNCAGAACGATCGGCATAATACCGAAAAATACAAACGGCCTCAGCCGACGAAGCCTCTCAAACCGACGATTCCACAGGCAAACAGGTATCAGTCAGGCAAGGTCTTCCTTGAGCAGGCGGATAGCCTCTATAAGAGNGGAAACGACACNATAGAACGCCAGATAGTTTCCGGAGCGGTGAAGTTCCGCCACGGCGCTATGTGGATGTTCTGTGACTCCGCCTTCTATTATCCGGAGCGCAACAGCATGGATGCGTTCGGACATGTGAAGATGCAGCAGGGAGACACGCTCTTTGTTTTCGCCGATAAACTTTACTATGACGGTGACGCGAAATATGCCCGTCTCGAAAACGGACCGACCCAGAGCAATGTGCGTCTCAAGGACAGCCAGGGAACGCTGGTGACCGACACGCTCCATTACTATGTGGATCAGAACCGAGGCTACTACGACTGCTGGGGAACGTTGGACGACGGTGTGAATACTCTCCGTTCGCGTATGGGTGTCTATGACACTGATACGAAAGACGCACAGTTTTTCTACAATGTGGATCTGCAGAACCCCAAAGACGGATATCTTCTGCAAACCGACACGCTCTATTACAANACCTCATCCCACATNGCGCGTATCGAGAGTCCGACCGATATTTTCGGACCTACCGATACGATTCACGCAACGCGCGGATGGTACAACACGGCGACCGACTCNCTTGAGCTNACCGCCCGCTCGCGGATTGCCCACACCGACAGTGTCGGCAGAACGACGACNCTTGANGGNGATTCGATCATCTACGACAAGGTCTCGCGAATCTCGCGGGCATATCGTTTCAGCGACGGCCGGAAGGGGAGTGCTCCTGTGGTGCTGACTGACACGGCCAACCACACGACGCTTGTGGCAGACTATGCCTATTATAACGACATGACACGCGAGGCACTGGCTACGCGGTATCCCTTGCTTATGGAATATTCGCGTCAGGACACGATCTTCCTCCGCGCCGACACCATCTTCACCTTTGTCCGCAATGAGCTGAAGATCCCGAGACCNCCGGTNGATTCGGTNGCGCAGGCAGATTCGGTTGTCTTCATCGACGGTTTGGTCGCTCTCGATTCGCTCCCTGAGGGAGCGGCACTGAGAGAATTCCGCGTCGCCGAAGCCTTCAGGCGTGCACGCTTCTTCGGACAGGATGTTCAGGGNGTGGCCGACTCGATAATTGTCTCGCAGGGCGACTCCATTCTCCGGATGATCCGAAAGCCGGTGGCATGGAGCGGCGAGCGTCAGGTATCGGGCCGCGAGATATTCGTTCACTTCAATGACTCAACGGCCGACTGGGCNAGAATTCCCGCCGACGCGAAAGTTATGGAACACGTCGAAGAGGAGTTCTATAATCAGATNTCCGGCAAATATATGAACGCTACTTTCGAGAACGGTACCTTGAGACATCTCGATGTGGACGGCAATGTGCAGCTGATGCTTTTGCCGGTTGAGAACGANTCGACGATATCGCGTCTCGTGTATGCCGAATCGGGTTGGATGACGGTCGATATGAACGATAAGGATCTTGAGAACCTGAAGATGTGGCCCGATGTGAACGGAACGGTTACACCTATTTTCCAGGTGAAGAGAAACGAGCAGAGAATGTTACCAGGCTTCCGCTGGCTCGATATGATACGCCCCCGCCGTTCGTGGTATGGCGATCGTCTCCATTGGGACGACGATCTGGGCGAGTTGCCCGAAGAATTGGAAGAGTATTTCAACGTGAACTGAGATATAGTATATGGATGTCATTCGACTGTTGCCTGATTCGGTTGCTAACCAGATAGCNGCCGGCGAAGTAATTCAGCGTCCCGCTTCCGTCGTCAAGGAACTTGTCGAGAATGCGGTTGATGCCGGAGCGACCGACATACGTCTTTATGTAAAGGATGCAGGCCGGACTCTTATTCAGGTGATCGACAACGGTAAGGGTATGTCCGAGACCGATGCGCGTATGGCGTTTGAACGTCATGCGACTTCCAAGATTCAGCAGGCCGACGATCTCTTCACGCTCCGNACCATGGGCTTCCGNGGNGAGGCGTTACCATCAATCTGTGCTATATCTCAGGTCGAGATGAAGACGGCGACGGCCGACTCGACTATCGGGACACGCCTCGTGATAAACGGATCGCACGTCGAGACNCAGGAGCCNTGCGTATGTGANAAGGGNACCAATATCTCGGTCCGCAATCTGTTCTTCAATGTCCCGGCAAGACGGAAGTTTCTGAAAAGTCAGAATGTCGAGCTCTCTAATATAATGAGGGAATTCGAGCGNCTTGCTTTGGTCAATAATGACCGGCGGATGCTGATCGACACCGGGACGAGAGTGATAGACCTGCCGCGAGCGTCGTTCAAACAGCGTATTCACGACATCTGGAAGAACAATCTCAACATGCAGATCGTGCCGGTTGAGGTTGAGACGTCGCTGGTGAAGATCGAAGGTTTCATCAGCCGCCCCGAATTTGCGCGTCGCCGCAATCCGTTGCAGTTTCTGATTGTCAACGGACGCAANATGCGCCATCCTTATTTCCACAAGGCGATCGTCTCCTGTTACGACAATCTGATAGCGACCGACACGCAGCCCTGCTACTTTATAAAGTTCACTGTCGATCCGAATACGATCGATGTCAATATTCATCCGACAAAAAACGAGATTAAATTCGAATTCGAGCAACAGATATGGCCGATACTTGTGGCCGGTGTTAAGGCCGCTCTCGGACGACACGCCGCTGTTCCCTCGATTGATTTCGACTCGGATGTGCTCCCTGTGGCGCCGGCTCGGGAAGGTGAGACTCCGGATGCTCCGGCCCCGGATGTCTCTTCCGATTACAATCCGTTTGCGCCGGCTGAGTCAATAGGGAAAAATGACCAATGGGCTCCGACAGCCGGAAGCGGCGACTATATGCCGGCCGACGACTTTATTCCGAAAGGAGAGCCGTTTGTTCCCGCCGAAGGTCCGACACGCCACAGCCGGATAGGTTCGGCATACAGGCCTACGAAAATCGACCGCAANTGGGATACGCTTTATGCCGACTTCATGAAGAAGACCGGCGAGAAACTCAGNGAGGAGAAGAGCGGGGGAGAGGTGCCGGGGGCGACGCTNCCCGAAATGGAGAGCGCCGGAGGGGAAATTGGCAGCCTCTGTCTTCAGGTGATGAGAAAATATATTGTCACCGANTCGCGCGANGGTTTGCTGGTGATAGACCANCATCGTGCGCACCTCCGTATACTTTATGAAAANTGTCTTGCCGGNGTGCGTTCGATGGAGCAGCTGTCTCAACGGGTGATGTTCCCCGAAACGGTGACACTTGATCCCGCGCATCAGGCGGCACTTGCCGGAGTGGAAGACGAGCTGTCTCGCATCGGTTTCATTCTTGAGTATGATGAAGGGGAGCGCTGGCGCATTGTCGGAGTTCCGGCGATACTGCAGGGTGGAGATCCTGCGGATGTTGTTCTCAGAGTGCTCGACAGTGTGTGCGAAGATGGAGCTAATTATGGTAAGGACAAAGTTGCGGCGACTGATGTGATCGAACGTATGGCTTTGATCCTCGCACGGAGCAGTGCCATAGTAAGAGGTCGGAAACTGTCGGACCGTGAGATGGAAAATCTGGTTGCCGAGCTTTTTGCGTTGCCTGATCCACTTTACACCCCGAACGGAAATCGGATATATGCGATTCTTGACGAATCTTCCATAGTGAATTTGCTTCCGTGAGTATAGTTTCCGTCAGAGCGCGAGTGAAAAATGACCTTATAAATACCCCANAGAAGCCCGGATCCNCCGAGATCCGGGCTTTATTTGTCTTCTGAGCCCATTCTCCGAAGCTCCTCCAATCCNTGAATTAACAAAACGAAATAAANTTTAACATATTTTGAACGCAAAGAACGACAACAAGTTACCCCACAAAATAACCCGCCTGACGGACAAATAGCGAACAACCCCTTGACACGGGGNCCAAAATAACCTAACTTTGCATCCGCAATCGGGAAACGCCCCTCACCTGAGAGACGGGCCCGGGAGCGAAAGAGAACATTGAAAACATTGCCACAAGACAAGAAAAGTGAGACAAGGGAAAACGACCGGAAGCGGAAGATTCCCCGTCAAACGATTCCGACCAGCAAGATAACACCGGGTCAAGACAAATACAAAGCAAGAA
>JAAVFK010000011.1:16121-34665 GCA_014800785.1 Bacteroidales bacterium | reverse complement strand
CGAACTGTGGAATCGGCAGCATACAGAGAATCCTGATGCCGCTGTCAAGGCACCCGTTGACAGACGGCGTTCTGAAACTCTGTCTGTGATAAAATAAAAAAGCGTGGGTGCCTTACCGTCTTCTCGTCCTACAGTCAGAGGCTCTGGAATGCCTGGTATAGTCGAACGAGCAGACATGCAGAGACCTCACGCAGATGTATATGAACGCTAACGGATATACGCTCACGCGCACTCCGCCAGTGAATATACAAATCCACAGGGCATCTACCGGCTGCCTCGATCTTGACTATACCAATGAAATTTTCCAGATTTCTGACTGTCAAGAAAGAGCGTCAAGTAAACGCTAAAAATATGTCACAGCCCGCCAGCACTACCCACGCCGGGTCTCTGCAAACGGCCTGCAGATGCAAAATTAGTAAAAAAGTTTCAAAACGCACAAATATTGTTTGTAATTTTAACAATTCAAGGGATTTTTAGACCAGAGTGGTGCAGACCGCTTGCGGTCCGAATGGGGCGGTGGAGTAGGGATACAAAAAAAGCTCCCGATTCGGGAGCTTTGGGTGAAAGATGGGTCTCGAACCCACGACCTACGGAACCACAATCCGTCGCTCTAACCAACTGAGCTACATTCACCATGTCGCAATCCAAACAGTTTCCACTAAAGGCTTCGCAAGGTCCCTGTCGAATTGCAGTGCAAAATTACAACACTTTTTCGATTCCACCAAATTTTCTGACAAGTTTTTAATGGAAATTTTTATGTTGTTTCATAATTGTCTGAAAATGTGGAGCTGTTTCGATTCATTTTTTTACTCGTTTTTGGGGATGTCGCGCAGCTGGTTATGCTGAATTTGGCTTTCGCGGAAAGAGTCCCAACGTTTGTTGAGCTTGCGGCGGCCGCTGATAGCGCTTATTCCGGTCATACCTTTCAGCATGAAGAGCGCGCGGCGTCCGAGCTTGAAATTGCGGCGTCCGTCGTAGATGCTGACAAGACGATAGTCCGGGCGGTAGCCGAGACGGACATTCCCTTTGTCGAGCCGGTCCACTCGTTCCACAAGCTCCATCACGGAGGCTGAAAGTTCAGGTGCCTCCATCGGTTCGAAGATGCCGATCTCGCTCAGGTCAATCTTGCTGTCGCGCCATTTCCGGGCCTCCTTCGCCGTGATGTATTCCTTGTCCATAATGTATACCTCCGCCTGGGTTGAGACATAGAATGGCTGATTGGAACGCGAGAATCGGAACATTCCGTGTCCGCGTCCTTTGGACTCTATGTTGAAGCGGTAACTGCTCAAATCAAGAGGGGAGACGCAGTCTCCGGTTACATTATCGAAGTCATAGGTGAGTCTGAACGATTCGAAGTCGAGGCCATTGTTGAAAAACGATGAAAGATTCGGCACCCATTTACGGCTTGTCGTGTCGGCCAGAACGTCTATCTCCAGTCTCATCCGGTCACCATCTTTTGTCCATGTCTCGATGTTGCCATACCGTCCGCGGATTGCTTCAGATCCGCATTCCATGCCGGAGAGAGTCGCGGGGATAGCCTCAGCCGGCGAGATGCCGACCCAGTCGGACCATGAGAAATGATGATGGCTCTCGTCGCTGACGCTGTCAAGCCCTTTTTCGTCGCTGAACCGGTAATAAGAACGGCTTGCGAGCACACACGGGGAGGTCCAGCCATTGAAGCGAACCTTCTCGCCGGCCGGTATCATGAAGTCGACTGTCTTCTCGCGGAAAAGGAAGACGGTGTCGCTATTTGACGTCAGTGTCGAATACTCTCTCGTGTATGCCAGTATATGGAGCAGCCGCTGGCCTTCAGCCTCGACAAGAACTTCGGGTAACTCCGCGGCATCCTCCTGCATGAAGATAGTGTCGCCCGTCAGCTCGCCGACCTGTCTGTCCTTGAAGCCGACGTAGCGCAGGGTGATCGGGTAGCTTTCCCAGGCAATCGCCGGCAGAACGCCCCGACGGTTGCACATTCCGAGTGGATGTCCGTAGCGGTCATAGACTGACGCATATGATAGCGCAGCTCCACTGGTCGAATCGGCCACCACCACACCCCTTCGCCTCTCTGATCGGCTCTCGGCACCTCCGGCCGAAGCCCCACAGNCCAGCCAAAGCCCGAAGATGGCCGANACCAAAATCCCGATAATCCCTCTCATATTCTTCCTTTTTCGACAAAGGTAGTATTTTTCTTTAATTTNCGCAAACTCTATTAATTACAATTGCAGTCGGATGCAACCTGCATCCGACCGCNATTGGTTTGTGTGTGNAGGCGGGTCTTTGNTGCGCAGGCGGGGACGCCTGCGNNCCTGCGCTGATGGGGGAGGGGCGCTGATAGNNCCCGNGGTTAGCGNTGGGCGGGGCGGAGNAGGTCGTTGACGGTCTTGACGGGGTTGAAGGTGGCGGCGGGGACTTCGAGGAGGATCGTGTTCCAGTCGCTCATCGCGCCGTTCCAGAGACCGGGGAGCTCGAGGGCTTTGATCTCGGTGCCTTCGACGCTCTTCTCNGAGATGAAGGCCGTCGCGGGATCCACGAAATCGGGGAGGTTGAATTTCTTGCCNTGATAGTCACGGGTGCTGACGGCGAGGTCAACGGGGTTGAAGTGGGTCGACGATTTCAGCATCTCGACCGCCTCCTTATTCTTCGGGTCGATCTGGGTCGATTCGAGAATCTGGGGTGAGACGGTTCCGTCGGGGTTATAGGCGAGGAAGGGACCGCCGCCGGGCTCGCCCTCGTTCTTCACCATGCCGCAGACNCGCATCGGGCGGTTGAGCTTGCGCATCAGATAGGCCGCGCGATCTTCCGGGGCCATCTTGTCNGCGTTGTCGCCGGTCACGCAGAGCTTGGTGCGCAGGAACGTCAGCATCTCGGCCATCTCCTCGTCTGTCGGGACACCCTCGGCNAGACGCTTGCAGTAGCGGTCGGCAACCTGCTTGGCTGCGACGAGCACACCACCCAGAATCTTCTTCCAGCGGACGGTNACGTCCTTCTGCGAGTCGGGCACCACGTTGTCGATATTTTTGATGAAGATCACNTCNGCGTCGAGATCGTTCAGATTNTCGATCAGGGCTCCGTGACCACCGGGACGGAAGAAGAGNTTNCCCTCCTTCGTNCGGAACGCGTCGCCGTCTTTGGTNGCCGCCACGGTGTCAGTCGAAGGCTTCTGNACNCTGAACGTCACGTCATATTCNACGTCATATAGATTNTCGAGGTGACNCTTATTCTCCTCAAGCTTAGCCTGGAAGAGGGGGAGGTGATCCTCGCTGACGGTNAAGTGGAGGTGCACTTTGCCATCCTTGCCGCAGGCNTAGAGGGCACCTTCGGCGAGATGTTCCTCAAACGGAGTACGCGCACCACCCATGATCTTGTGGAAGAGGAGAAGGCCCTTCGGGAGCGAGCCGTAGTTGAGACCGTTGGCAGTCAGGAGNGCTTCNAGTACTTCCTTATATCGTTTCTCTTTGACGAGCGAGCCGATGCTCTTGCCGAAGAGCTGCATGCAGATGAAATTCAGATGGCCGTAGAANGCGAAGTCCTCGGCGTTGTCGAAGAATGTCTTCAGGAACTCTCCCTTAGGNTTCTTGTCGTCCGANTTGAAGAACGCGAAGAGNTCCTTGAACATNCGCGACGCNGCGCCNGAGGCGGGCACCATCTTCAGCACAGTCGCGCCAGAAGCGAGATACTTCTGCCAGATGGCTTCGGACTGCTCCTCAAGCTCGGGAGTTGCTACGGTCAGGCCGTGGCCCGGAGTNGCCGGACNTTCGATTTTCAGATAGGGGAAGCCGGTTTTGAGGTTCTCAAGCTGGGCCTCGAGTTTTTCGGGGGTGATTCCCTTTTCCTCGAGAAGTTCGAGGTCATGTTTTTCAAGTTTCATAGACTGAGTTGTTTTTAGGGATTCAAAGATATCTNTCGCCGGAAATTTCAACCGGAAGTTTATGCTCCNCTTAAGGCTTGGCCGGGGCGGTCGACTCGCGGCTCTTCAGNCGNTGGATCTTNCGGCTTAGGGCCGGNAGACTGATCTCGGCGCGATGGAGTTCCTCGCGGGCTTCGAGCAGNNGNGCNGTNGNNGTCAGCGTCTCCAGCTGCTGACCGGCTATCTTGGCCGATGNCACTTTCTGCGGATTCAGATACTCGACCGTNAGNGGNTNNGACCCGNGNGAGGCGANGAAGCGNAGAAGNGAGTCGGCCTGGGCGCCGGTGAAGGCTACCGTGTTCAGTCCACCCGCGCGGTAGTTGAGCGCTTGGTCATAAGGGACCGTGGCCGAAGTGACCGACGCGCCGTCCGGGGCCGAGATACGGATGNCCGAGAAATTGCCGCTCTTCAGCGCCGCAATTATCTCCGGCGCTTCGCTCTTGGTTAGACGCGCGGTGATACCGGTCGACGTCAGCGGATAGGCCGCGCGTGCCGGAGCATATATATAATAACCCTCGACCTCTCTCGGATTGTTCACGAGAGTGAAATTTTGAAGCAATTCGTTCACTCGTCCGCGCAGTTCGGGGAGCGCCCGCTGCGTTTCCTCCAGCTCCTTTTCATAGCGGACGAGCGAGTCTGTGAGCGACTCCTCCCACTTNACNCGCTGNTCGGCTATCGCCTCCTTGCGACTCTTGTCGCGACAGGCNGTNAGNCCNGNNGCCGTCATTATGATCATCGCTCCGAGGAGCNTGTTTNTGAATGATTTATTTATCATGGCGAATAATCGGTTTATCAACTTCTGATCACGTCCTTGACACCTTTGACGGTGCGGATCTTGCGCGTCAGGGAGGCGAGGGTCTGGTTGTCGGGGACTCCGACCACGAGATAGCCCCGGAAGAGGCCGTCGTGGCTGTCGACCGATATGTTGCGCAGAATCACGTTCGCCTCTTTGGAGATGATGCTCGTTATGTTGGCGATGATTCCGAGGTCGTCAGTGCCGATGATCCTCAGGGTCGCCGACATAAGGTCACCCTGTCTGCCGCTCCAGTTGACGCGGATCAGACGGTAGGGGTAGCGCTCGCGGATATTCCGGGCGTTGGGACAGTCCTTCTTGTGGATCTTCACCATCCCGTCCGCACTTATGAATCCGAAAACGTCATCGCCGTTGATCGGGTTGCAGCATTTCGCGAACTTGTATTTCAGACCATTGATCGCCTTCTCGCCGATCACGAGAATATCGTCCGAGGATTCGTCGGGGGTATTGTCAACGCGAAATTCCTCCGCCGAGATGCGTACCGCCTCCTGGTCGGGAGCGGCGGCCTCCTGATAGGTAGCCAGGAACTTGGCAGGATCAATCTTCCCTTCGGTTATATCGGCGAAGAATTCGGAGGCATACTTGTAGCCCTCCTTCTTCACAAGTTTCATCAGCAGGGCCTCGTCAAGCTCGATCTTGCGGTTCTTGGCGCGGCGTTCGAGGGTCTCCTTGCCGAGATCTGCCAGTTTCTGGCGCTCCTCGTTGAGCTTCTGTTTGATTTTGTTGCGGCTCTTCGGGCTGACGACAATGTTGAGCCACTCCGACTTCGGGGTCTGTGTGGTCGAGGTAACGATCTCAACTGTGTCGCCGCTCTGGATCTTATAGTTGATCTTTCGGTGCTGGCCGTTGACGATAGCGCCGGTGCAGTGTGCACCTACATTCGAGTGAATCTGGAACGCAAAGTCGAGAACGGTCGCTCCGGCCGGCATCTTGAACAGGTCACCCTTCGGAGTGAAAGCGAAGACCTCCTGGGTGTATATGTCACGGCGGAGATCCTTCATCAGCTCCATCGGTCCCGACTCGGCGCTTTCGAGAATGTCGCGGATGTTGTTCATCCACTGGTCGGTCGAGTCTGACTTCACCCCCTTGTAGCGCCAATGGGCCGCGAGACCTTTCTCAGCCACGAGGTCCATACGCCGCGTGCGGAACTGCACCTCGACCCACTTGTTGCCGGGACCGAGTACCGTCGCGTGGAGGCTCTCATAACCGTTGCTCTTCGGGATCGAAATCCAGTCGCGCATACGGTTTGGGTTAGGGGTGTACATATCGCCGAGAATCGAATAGGCCAGCCAACAGTCGGCCTTCTCCTTCTCCGGCGGGGTGTCGATGATCACGCGGATCGCGAAGAGGTCATAGATGCGGTCGATGTCGACCTTCTGCTTGCGCATCTTGGCCCAGATTGACGAGATTGACTTCGTGCGCCCCTTGATGTCGAACTTCAGTCCGGCAGCCGTCAGTTTCTCGCTCAGAGGCTTGATGAAGGCCGCTATGTAGGCGTCGCGTGAGCGCTTCGTCTCGTTCAGCTTGCGGGCAATCTGGGTGTATATCTCTCGGTTGGTATATTTCAGGGAGAGGTCTTCCAGCTCCCCCTTGATCTTGTACAGACCGAGGCGGTGGGCAAGCTGGGCATAGAGGCAGTTGGCTTCGAAAGCCACGTTTGAGACCCACTGGGTGTCGGGGTGATTGTTGATGTTGCGCATCAGCACGAGCTCGCGCACGATCATTATGATGATCACGCGGATATCGTCGGCCAGCGAGATCAGCAGACCACGGAAGTTGTCCTGGCGCACGGCGTCAATGCCCGAGAAACGCGCCACAGCCGAAAGACCCGTGAGGATCGAGGCCACGTCCTCTCCGAATTCTCGTCTGACATTCATGATGTCGGTCAGTCCGAGATCGACCGCATCGTGGAGCAGGATAGCCAGGATCATGGACATATCCGTGTCGATCATGTCGGCGAAAACGTCGGCTGTCCGCAGGGTCATCAACAGATGCGGAAGTCCTTTGGAGTCGTATGGCTCCACGCCGCGGCTCTCGGCGAATATCTTTCTGAGCAATTCTTTTGCAGAGGGTGCCAAAGAGTCGCCTACCTTTGCGACCAGCTTGTGGAACAGCGAAGCAGCCTCGCGAAGTTCCGCGAAGCTGAGATGCCCGTTTGTGAGTGTGTCCATTTCCATATTGAAATCCGAGAGAGGGATAGGGAAGACGGTTATTTGATTCCGGGAGGGGATGGTGATTTGGTTCCCGGATAGTTCCCGGAGAAGATGAAAATGCAAATATAGTAAAAAATTCTCTCCGCCGCGTCAATCCCGCCGATTTGTTTGATCGCGATGCCACCTCCGGGAGCAGCGCGACGGATAAAGTCAAGGATTCTGGCGGATGAACGAGAAGATGCACTCGTAGGCCTGCTCGCGGTGGGGAAGTTCGGAAAGAATAAGGTCGTGAATGCCGCTGTCGATCGCGCAGACGTAGGTCCGCTTGCCGATCTTCGCTCCGCGCTCGGCTATCTGATAGGGATTCAGGACACAGTCGCCGGTCTTGAACTCCGGGGTGTAGTTACACCCGTCGATCTTGCGCGAGCTGTGCATTACCAGCAGGGGGACCGCCATGTGGTCCGGATGTTTCATGATCTCGTTCTGGGCCGAATTGATCGCGTGAACCCATGAGAAGGTGACCGGAGGAGAGTAGATCATCTTCCAGTCCGTGTTATACTCCCACTCGCCGTCATATTGCTTCAGAAGTGAATAGGCGTAGCCGTCACATTTGTCCTGCTTGATTTTCGAGTTCTTGAAAAGGGGGCCGATCATGCTGACGGCCGGGATGGCGACGTTGCGCATGAACGGGTTGAAGTTCCAACCGAGGAAAGGGGAGTTGGTCACGATACGTTTCACCGGCACGCGCGGACCGCGGTCGATTCCATAGAGAATCACCGTCAGACCTCCGGTGGAGTGGCCGCCGAGAGTGATGTCGGTAACGCCGTCGCGTTGCATCTGGACGATAGCCGAGTCTATGTCTGCGAAATACTCCTTTTGGTCGCGGATATTGAACGGATACTGCCACGGCTCCTTCGAACGGCCGTAGCGGCGGAGATCGACGGCATAGAAATGATAGCCCGAATCGACAAATCTGTCGCCCATCTGCGATTGGAAGAAGTAGTCGTTGAAGCCGTGAATGTAGAGGTAACCCTTCTTCGGAGGAACCTTGGCCTTCTTGCGTACGATCGTCGAGCGACAGGGACCGTCGAAGGCCATGCCTTGATTGACATACCGCGCCTCATAGCCGGGAAGTATGTCGGGGTGCCATGCCAGATCGGTCTCGAATGTCTTCGGCCCCGTGTATTTCTCATTTATATCCCACGCAAACACACCCGCCACGAACAACACCATGATCGCGACGACCGGCAGACGTCTCCCTCCGAAACTATATCTTTCTTTCATAAGCAAGAACTTTTTCCATTCAACGCCCGTCCCCCGCGGAATGTTCGGAATAGAGCCGGTGACGTGGGCCGATCTTGTGTATGTAGTGTTTATCCTTAAATAAATACTTTGTTTGTATTCATTATAGTGAGAGGTGATAAATATTTGTATTTTTAGATATTTTTGGAAAATGAGAGAAAATTTAGTTAAAAATTTTGGCGGTTATAAAAATTTAGTTAACTTTGTCATCGGTTAAGACAGGCATATTCAATTTGGATTGCTTACACTTTTCGACTAATCGGGACCTTGTCAATAAATTCTTGCAGGTCATTCTGATTTTTGTAAGAGAGTGTTTGAGTTTAAATGATTTTAGCACAAAGAGAGATTTTGGGATGATTTTTTTAAGTTGAAGAAGGAGCGATGCGGGCATCGCGACTGATGAAATCTTTAAAAAAGGGCCCAAAAGATCCTTTGTGATGAAATCAAAAATTTCTAAAACTCTAAACATTAAATTTGATTTAAATTCAAACACTCTCTTAGTGAAGTTTTAATTTATATGTAGTCAACGGAAGTCTTGTGGCGGATGGCAAATCTATATTTATTTTAAGTATCGATAGCTTTCTGAGTTTGTACTTGCTTTCCCAAAGTGTCAATTGATTCCATCAATATCGGTTGCTTACCGAAGATCAATTCCGAGACCCTTGCTTTTGCGGACTACTGATTTTTCACCATAACCTATTTGCTTATGAATAGATCTTACATCTTGTGTGCTGTAGCAGGACTTCTGTCAACAGTAGGAACTTTGGATTCAGGCGCGGCCAAGCGACTTCCGATCCAGGAAGACAAGGCTGTGCAGATGTATGCTATCGGTGCCGGCGGAACTGCCGGTGTCTGGCAGTTGAATCTGACCGATCTTCAGAGCCCGGTGAAGCTTAACGGCAGTACCTATCTCCAATATACCGGTTCGAGCAACGGCGGAGGAGGTACATTTCTCAGTCCCGAGAAAGTCGTGGGTGTGAAGTATGCTTATAGCGCCTATCCGTTTGAAGCCACGGCTGCAGGAGGAGGTGACGGACCCTGGAGCCACAGCTATTATGCGGCTTCCTACTATATCGAAAAAGTGTATGATATGGCCTATGACGAGAAGTCGGACGTGATCTATTGCTGGTATGATGTCAGCAGTTATGTGAAAGCGCTTGGAGTCTACGACCCGTCGAGCCACACGGTGAGCCGTATCGGATCTGCAGCCAGTGCACAGGTTCAGGGACTTGCAATCGACAGTAAAGGTCAGCTCTGGGGCGTCGGGGCATACGGATATGTCTATAAGATCGACAAGACCACCGGCGTGGCCACCGAAGTGACCGGTAACGCCGGATGCGGAGTGCAGTTCCAGACCTCTACACCCGTTTCTGCGGCTATCGATCCGTCTTCGGACGTGATGTATGTCGTGGCCAAAACCGGTTCATACGATACATATTCGTGTCTGACGAAAGTGGACCTCAACACCTATAAGGGGGAGAACCTCGGTGCGTTGCCGGGNTANTACAACTGTCTATATATCGCCGGCTCCACNATTCCCGAAGGAGCNCCCGCTCCGGCAGAGAACCTCTCGGCTCTCTTCAACGGCAAGGAGACCGTCGTCACCTTCACNGCACCTACAAAGACAGCCGGGGGCAAGAATCTTTCNGGGNCTCTGACCTATAGTGTCAGTGTGGATGGCGCCGAAGCCGCCACCGGAAGCGTCGAAGCNGGAAAGTCGGCCGAAGTGNCGATCANCCCCGAAGATGGTCTCCACGAAATTCAGGTGACGCTATCAAACGCCGAGGGCACATCAAAGGANATCAAGACCTCCGTCTTCTCCGGATATGACGTTCCGGGTAACATCTCCGATCTCAAGGCNGANGCNGACGGAGCCAANGTNANGCTCACATGGGAAGCTCCGGAAGGAATTCACGGCGGTCTCGTCGACNCGTCAAAACTCANCTATACCGTTTCGCGAGACGGCGAAATAATCGCCGAGGGTCTGAAGACTACCGAAACCGGGAACACCGTAGAGGGAGCCTATCGNCANTANACATACGCCGTGACCGTCAACTATGNCGGTGAGAACTGCGAGAGCCNGAGCGTGAANGTACTCGCAGGCGTCCCCTATACAGTCCCCTATGCACTTGACCTCGCATCTGTCTCCGAATTCGGTGAGGCCGGACTTGAAGTTATAGATACAAATCTTCAGAACANCAGACCCTCAGAGAGCTGGAAGCTATCGGTCAACGACGGCGAGAAATTTCTTGAATGTTACAAGCAGGCCTATTTCTATCAGTCTGACTTCGCATATCTCCCCCCGGTTGAACTCAAGGCNGGCGTGAACTACAGNATAAGCTTCAAGGGTGTCGCCACTACCGATGCATGGGGTACCTATTCAGCCAATCTCGGAGTTGTGATCGCTGACCGCCCCTCAGGAACGACCGATGAATATAAACTGCTGAACAGCTATGACATCGTTCCGCAGAGAGGAGCCTTTGACTGGAACGAATATACNGTAGACTTTACCGTTGAGAAAGATGGTACATATAANCTCGGATTCCGTGCGTGGGACCAGACCGATTTNTATGGCAACTATTCCGTAGGTGTCAAAGATATCGCTGTCAGCGCCCGTTTCGTAATCCCGCAAGCGGTCTCCGATCTCAGCGCGGTGACCGAGGCCGACAATAACCGCAACGTCGAAGTGTCCTTTAGACTCCCGACCGAGTCAACCGAAGGCGANGCNCTTTCNTCTATCTCGAAAGTAGAGATTATCCGCAATTCGGAAGTGATCGAGACTCTCANCGGGAATCTCGTTCCGGGCGAAAAGGTAATCGTTGTTGACGAGAACGCNCCGCGTGGAATAAAGAGCTACAGCGTGGTGGCCTACTGTGGCGATCAGTCCTCGAAACCGTCGGTCGTTTCCGTAAAGGTCGGATATGTCAACAATCTCATTGTCGAGCTTCTCGAAGCTCCCGCAACCGATATTGCTGTCGGCGCCTCGGGTGTGATATCCGTCAAGGTTACTAACGATGGATTCGAGCAGGTACTCACCGGCGGCTATAGCGTAGAGCTTTTCCGCGACGGCAACCGGATCGCTTCCGAGACCGGTCTGGGTCTGGCTACCGATACTTCGGAAACTTATACATTCAACCTGACATGGGATGGTGAACTTCCTGCAAAATTCGAATATGTCGTGAAAGTTGTCTTTGACGGTGACGAAGATCTTGAAGACAACGAAACCGCTCCGGTAGAGGTGTCGTTCAGTGCGCCGACATCTGTCGGCGAGACCCTTGCGGGCGAAGTTGCGGTCTTTGTTTCCGATAGTGAGATACATGTCAGCGGTGCTGACGGCAAAACGGTGACAATCGCATCGGCCGATGGCCGTCTGATCTCCGCCGGCAAAGCNGAAGGAGAGTTCCGCGCAGCGGTAGCCGGAAACGGTATCTATGTAGTGACCGTAGGCTCGAAGAGCTTTAAGATNGCTCTCTGAAACAAGAGTGTTAACTTAAAATACTATATTAGGTTTTATCCATAAGTTCGGCCGGGGTCCAGTCGGTTGAGATTGCACCCCGGCCATCATTCTTGAACAAATCAATTCTGTTTTCTTTCGAAAATCAAATCAGATTCCTTAACACAAACGAAACCAAGGTCCATATGAAGAAATCTACCTTGACTCTCGCGGCTCTTCTCCCGTCGATCGCCGCAATGGCGATTGTTCCGCAGGAGCAACAGGCTCAACGGGATCCGAATCCCCAGTTCTCCAAAAACCTATCCAAGATCGTCAAGAAAGCCTCCGACTCGGAGAACGTCAACTCGTTCTTCGAAGGTTTCGAAGGCCGAAACCCCGATGCTTACGGCTTCGCCGCCAACGCATGGCTCCCCTCAGGCTGGAGTCAGTTTTCCCGACAAGGCAACAAACACGTCGGCAGCGGCGACGGATATTGGGATCTGACCTGGCTCACGCTGAGCAACGAAAGTGTCGGATCTCTCCCCTCAGGAGATCAGAGAGTTTCTTATGATGGAGACTCATTCGCATATATCATGGCCGACGTCATGTGGGGCGAGAAACTTCCCTATCCCGACCTCGGACTTGACTACGCTACCAATCATCCTCAGGACGAGTGGCTCGTCAGCCCCGCTTTCACACCCAAGGCCGAGGAGTGGTTCTACTTCCAGCTCAACTTCCGTCCCGGATGGTGTCTCTATAATCGTCAGGCAAACGATTTCACAGGCGAGAACAATCTTCTTGAGGTCTGGGTCACAGAAGGCAACGGCACGACCAATTCCGATTGGGTCAANCTCTGGAGTCTCAAAGACTATATCGGNGANAAATTTACCGAGGAGGAGCTTCGCGCCGATCTGACCGATCTCGACGGCAAGCAATACCGACCGGTCTACGTCAATATGAAGNACTATGTAGGCAAGAACGTGAAAGTCGCNTTCCGCTTCTTCGGTGTTAACGGCCAGGGTATGGCCNTGGATAATGTCGCTTTGGGTATTCCTATCCCCAAACCCTCTTACGTTCTTCCCAACGGCTTCTTCAAACAGCAGTCGCTGACNCCGACGATGCAGGAAATCTCCGGAACACCTCAGCTCCTGATTCCGTTCGGAGCCGAGGCCAAATGGACCAACACTTCTAAGGATATCNTGACCCAGGAGTGGAGCTATGACGGATATGNNGGAGAGAAACTGACGTCTGAGGTATATGANCTCGTGACCCCGGGATATATTTACGGGCACAGCTATGAGGCTCCCGTCCTGACGGGTAAGTTCGAGAGCCGTTCGGCAACTTATCAGACACGTTANCCGGCCATGCAGGCCGGAGGACGCCTCCGTGGAACCGGCAAGGACGGATATGACGGACCGCTCGGAGTCGCTTCNTACGACTTCCTCGATCCGAAGGGTACACTCGCCCAAAACTCGTCGCAGATCGCTTTCCACGCAGACCTCAACGAGCAGTGGGAACTCGTGATGGGCCGTTTACCNGGCTCCATTGAAGTGCTCGGACTCGGAAACGTTTATCCCGTAGCTCCGAAACCCTACGGNTTCGACTATGTCGACATCTTCGCTCAGATCGTNCCCGAAGAGGGTGANAAACTTTATGACGAAACGGCGCTTGCNGTTACCGTCTTCCGTCTCCCCGAAGACGAATGGGAGGAGACNGCGACCGTGATCGGTTACGGGCTTCTGACCGGTGCCGAGATCAATGAACTTCCNGACCTTGAGCCCGGCATTTCCCAGATCTACAAGAACCTCCGCTTCAACCTCGAAGTTCCTGTTGTGGCAGACGGCAATATTCTCGTACTTCTCACCCCGTCCAACATCGTAGGTGACGACAAGATTGTCTTCCCTTACATGAAGTCCGAGGATAACGACGTCTGGGGTAANTCAGTGGCCTATCTCCTCATGCATGATAACGAAGAGGCNGGNGGTGACTANGACACNTTCTATAANCTGAACGCNTTCCCGATGGCATCCGGACANTTCGCCGGTCTGACCATGAGCCTCGGNGCGGTTTACTCNTACATGAGCACCGACAAGGATCTCTCGGGTGTTCTCGAGATCCCGACCGAAGGCGGCGAGTACACACTCGATATCANAGCTTCGTCCTCTCCTGAAGAGTGGGTTGTCACTACCGATCATATCACTCCCTCATCATGGGTCAAGCTCTCNGCTGTTCTTGACGACAAGATCATCACCGAAAGAGCCGACCTCTACCATGTGACTCTTACNTTCCCNGAAAATACCTCTGCCGAAGATATAGAGACCCCGGTATTCATCACTCAGAACGGAGCNCAGATCAGACTCGACGTCCGTCAGGAAGGTGATCATTCCGGAGTTGCTGAGGTTGTCNCCAAGACGNGTCTTAANATCGTCAAGTCTGCCGGCAAGGTGACTGTCGACGGTGTCGAGGGTGGCGTGACCCTGTATGACGCGGCCGGTGCCAAGATGGCCGAAAAGGTCGGCGAGGGTTCGGTAGAATTCGAGACTGCCGGTCTCGCTCCCGGAGTGTATGTTGTCCGCAACGGCAAGTCTGTCGCTAAAGTTATCATCTAAATCCACTCTGAAAGATGAATNTAAAGTTTCTTTCAGCCGCTATAGTCCTGTGTCTGGCCGCCGGTCAGGCGCAGGCCTATGATTTTTATTCGGGAGGTATNCTGTTCAACATTCTTTCGAACACAAGTACTCGCAAGACAGCGGCCGTCACCTATGCGACTACAACCCCCGACGAGACGGGTTACATCTCGACCTACAAAGGAGATATTGTCATCCCGGCCCAGGTCAGCTGGAACATGNAGACNTTCAANGTNACNCAGNTCGGNGANCTNGCGATGTTCGACAATCAGGCGGTCTATACCGTCACTCTTCCCGAAGGGGTCACNTCGATNGGCAGACAGGCTTTCAGCCATTGCTATTCCATGTATGAGATAACTATTNCTTCGACGGTCACCCGTATCGCCGATTATGCCTTCGAGTATTGCGAGGATCTGGCGTCGATCACATTGCCGGNGTCTCTCGGACAACTCGGAGAGGGGGCTTTTCAACANTGTTATGGCCTGACCTCTGTCGAAGTCGAGGAGGGTAATCCGGAATTCAAGTCTGTCGGCGGTGTATTGTATGGTGGTGTGAACGCGCAGTCCGGTATGACACTGCTTGTATATCCGGGTTCCCGGGTGGAGAGTTCGTATGAGATTGCCGAGGGNACCAAGGCAATAAATACCTATGCGCTGAGTGCAAACACGACTCTCAGGAATCTGACTCTCCCGGCGTCGCTCCGTATAATCGAGGACTTCTCTTTCTCTGAGTGTGAGGCTTTGGAANGTTTCGAGGTAGCCGAGGNAAACGACACATTCCGCGCTTCGGAGGGAGTGTTGTTCACAGNCGACGGTAAGANGCTGTTTCAATATCCCGTCGTGCGTCCCGGGCTCGACTATGAGGTTCCCGAGGGTGTCGAACGTCTTGGAGAGATGTCGTTCGCTCAGGTTCGTTCGTTGGCCAACCTGACACTCCCGGCGAGTCTGACCGTAGTAGGACCTCTCGCTTTCTTTGCGAATCAGGCCCTCGTAAGTGTTACGAGCCGGGCGATTGTCCCCCCTGCAGTAGAGACCTCGATGATTNTCCCCGGAGTCGGTATGTTTGAAGACGTCGTCTTCTACACCGCGCCNCTCTTCGTTCCCGAAGAATCAGTTGAGGCCTATCGCAATGCNCCCGGTTGGGGGCAGTTCCGGACTATCGTTCCGATCGGCACCGACCTCTCNNGCANTCGANGANNTCTCCNNCNCNNCCGNNCCCGCNTCCTNTGCCTNCGATCTNCAAGGGCGTCCCGCAGCCCCCGCCACGCGCGGCCTGATCCTCGANCGCAGAGGGAACAAAACGGTCAAGACCNTCCGCCGCTAACTCCGCTTTTATACCATAGACNCATATTTCTTGGATTTCAGACCATAGTACCATAGAACTATATTTTACTGCCACTAAGCAAAGGAAATATGGATCTATGGTACTATGGTCTGAAAATTATTTTGATCTAATATGGTCTNAAANGATCTAAAATGGTTCGATGGTCTATGTAGGNCGNGTGAGGAGGTTCATGAACTGGTAGTTTTTCAGGCCCCAGCGGGGGGCGAGGAGCAGGGGGGCGGGGGCGGAGGCCGTGAAGCGTTCGATGGCTATGTCAGTGGGAACGGCGGCTATCACTTCGTGGCAGAAGGAGAGGTAGGATTCTACGTCCCAGAGGGTGATGTCGCAAGGCTCTGCGTCGTTTTCAGGCGGGGTAGGATGGACTCTCAGTTCTCCGGCCTTGTAGCGGTCGGCGAGGGGTGTGCCTTCGATCACTTGCATGTGGTGGAACTTGATGGTGTCGATCGGNAGCNACACGGCCCGTTCCACAGATTCGAGCATATCGCGACGGCTCTCGCCGGGGAGACCGAATATCAGGTGCAGTCCGACGGAAATCCCGCGCTTGGCCAGNCGACGTACCGCCTCCTCGGTCTGCGCGGAGGTGTGGCCGCGGTTTATGACGCCCAGCGTGCGGTCGCAAAACGACTCCGCACCGAATTCGACGATTACCGGCANCTCGCGGTTGANCTCTTCAAGTATGTCGGCCACTTCGTCGGGCATACAGTCCGGTCGCGTGCCGATGATNAGCCCTGCNACGCGATCCACTTCAGCCGCCGAACGATAGAGNGCTCNCAATTCCTCTGCCGATCCGCCGAATGTGTTGGTGAAGGACTGGAAATAGGCGAGATAGCGCATGTCGGGATATTTGCGNCCGAAGAACTCCTTGCCNCGCTCAAGCTGNCGGCGGACATCCTCGCTACCGAAGGCATAGGCNGGGGTGAAAGCGGTGTTGTTGCAATATATGCATCCTCCGCGACCGATCGTTCCGTCGCGGTTGGGACACGAGAAGCCGGCATTGACCGAGATCTTCTGAACCTTGCCCCCGGGGAACTTCTCGGCCAGATATTCGCCGTATGTCTTGAAACTCACCATATCGTTATCCTTAATCTTTCAGAAACAAGTCTTTCAGAAACGTTATCTTATCCTTTCCGAACCNTTCCCGGGAATCCGTACATAAGGTCGGCNAAGGTCAGCGCAGCCATAGCCTTGACCACCGGGACGGCGCGGAGCGCTACGCAGGGATCGTGGCGTCCCGTGACCTTGATCTCCACCTCTTCGCCGTCGTGGTTGACGGTCTGCTGGGGGAGCGCAATTGAGGGTGTCGGCTTGAACGCCACGCGGAACGTCACCGGTTCGCCGGTGGAGATCCCGCCGAGAATCCCTCCGGAATGGTTCGAAAGGAACAGCGGCCGACCGTCGGCACCTTTTCTCATCGGGTCGTTGGCCTTACTGCCGAGCATTTCGGCCGCGGCGAAGCCATCGCCATACTCGAAACCCTTGGCGGCGTTTATGGACATCATAGCCGCCGCGAGGCGCGNCTGAAGCTTATCGCCTACCGGTTCGCCGACCCCTGCGGGGAGACCGTCGATGCGACACGATACCACTCCGCCGACTGAGTCGCCNAATGCGCGGACGCGTTCGATCTCGGCCAACACATCGCCGCCGTCGGTNGTTCTGACACTCCCGACTTGGGTCAGCTCCGCCTCGATGCGGATTTCAGCAATCTGCCGTAGCCACTGGAGCGCCACGGCACCGCCGACAACCCTTGAGGCCGTCTCGCGAGCCGACGCACGACCCCCTCCGCGATGGTCACGCACACCATATTTCAGCTGATAGGTAAAATCAGCATGTCCCGGGCGGTAGACCTCGCGCAGAGCTTCATAATCGGCCGAGCGCTGGTCCGTGTTGCGGATCAGGAACGCAATCGGCGAACCGAGAACTGTTCCGTCGGCGAGTACCCCCGAGAGAAATTCCACGTGATCCGCCTCGCGACGGGCCGAAGTCAGACGCGAGACTCCGGGGCGCCTCAGGTCGAGTTCGCGCTGAACCTCCGCCGTGTCAAGACGCCATCCCGCGGGACAGCCGTCGATCACGCCTCCTATGGCCGGGCCGTGTGACTCACCGAATGTCGTGAGCCTGAAATTAATTCCGAAAGAGTTCATGGGGTTGTTATCTGTCGATTGTCAGGTCGGCATAGCTCGCGTCTACGGCCGAGCGCAGATCATCGGCCGCGAGTTTGATCTGAAGCCCGCGCTGGCCCGCGCTGACGTAGATGAAGGGAAACTCCGGAGCCTCCTCGGAGATGAAGACCGGATAGGGCTTCTTCATCGCCAGTGCCGTGCAGCCGCCGCGGATATAGCCCGTGTTGGGGAGCAGCTCCTTCATGTGGATCATCTCCGCCTTCTTGTTGCCCGAGACCTTAGCCGCCTTTTTCAGGTCGACCTCGCGGTCGCCGGCAATGACACAGACGAAGAAACCGGTCTTGTCGCCGCGGAGCACGAGCGTCTTGAAGACCTGTTCGATCGGTTCCCCGAGTTCGGCGGCCACATGGTCAGCCGCGAGATTCTCCGGATCGACCGTATAGGGTATCAATTCATAAACGATGCCCAGCTTGTCGAGAAGCCGGGCAGCGTTTGTTTTCTTTATGTTCATATCGGGGTTATATACAACTTTACCTGTCCATGGTCACGAGCAGTTCCTCATTGGTGCGGGTCATCTCCATACGCTTCTTGATGAACTCCATGGCCTCGGTCGAGGTCATGTCGGACAGATAGTTGCGGAGAATCCACATTCTGTTGAGGGTCTCCTCGCTGAGGAGCAGGTCGTCACGACGTGTAGACGAAGAGATGATGTCTACGGCGGGGAAGATACGCTTGTTCGAGAGCTTGCGGTCGAGCTGGAGCTCCATGTTGCCGGTACCCTTGAACTCTTCGAAGATCACCTCGTCCATCTTCGATGAAGTCTCGGTGANNGCCGTNNCNNTNA
>JAAVFK010000011.1:0-16116 GCA_014800785.1 Bacteroidales bacterium | reverse complement strand
AGCGAACCTCCGTTCTCAATGTTTCGTGCCGCACCGAAGAAGCGTTTCGGACGCTGGAGGGCGTTGGCGTCGACACCACCCGAAAGAATTTTGCCCGAGCCGGGAGCGACGGTGTTATAGGCACGTGCCAGACGGGTGATTGAGTCGAGCATGATCACCACGTCGTGGCCGGACTCGACGAGACGCTTGGCCTTTTCGAGGACGATGCCGGCGATTTTCACGTGGCGGTCGGCCGGTTCGTCAAAGGTCGATGCGATCACCTCGGCGTTGACCGAACGGGCCATATCGGTCACCTCCTCCGGACGTTCGTCGATGAGGAGCATGATAATATATGTGTCGGGATGGTTCTCGGCNATTGCGTTCGCGATATCTTTCAGCAGGATGGTCTTACCGGTTTTCGGCGGAGCGACGATCAGTGCGCGCTGACCTTTGCCTATCGGGGCGAACATATCTACGACGCGGGTCGAGATGTTCGACGAGCGTCCTTTGGTGAGATTGAATTTCTCGTCGGGGAAGAGCGGGGTCAGGTGCTCGAAAGCAACACGATCACGTACAATGGCGGGGTCCTGACCGTTGATGGTGATCACCTTGCAGAGCGGATAATACTTCTCGCCTTCGCGCGGCGGACGGATGGCACCCTCGACCACGTCGCCCGGTTTGAGGCCGAACTCCTTGATCTGCTGCTGGGTGACGTAGATGTCGTCGGGAGATGGGAGATAGTTGTAGTCGCTCGAACGGAGATAGCCGAAACCCTCGGGCATAATCTCGAGTACGCCGTAGCAGGTCAGGATTCCTTCGAGGCTGTAGGGCGCTTCGGCGAGTTGCATGTGCTGTTGCTGCTGGCGCATCTGCTGTTGCTGAAGGCGGCGTTGTTGCTGACGCTCGCGTTTGGTCAACGGCTTGGGTTGGATGAGCTGGCGCAGGTCTGTCTTGGGGAGATGCGGAACGACCGGAGCCGGCTGCTGGGGCTGGGGAGCTATCGGCGCTGAGGAAGCCGACTGTTCAGCTACGGGAGCGACCGGTACCTCGCCATCCTGACGGTTCTGTTGAGAGCGCGGAATGAATGTGCGTCCCTTGGCGTTAGAGAAGAAGGAATCGAGGCCCGGCTTGGGCTGTGGGGCCTTGCGGGGAGCCTGCTGGTCCTTGGGCTGCGTTGCGTTCCGGTCATTGTTGGGGGTTGCCTCGCGGTTCTTGTCGCCTTCGGCTTTCGCTTCGGCAACCGCGGGCTGTGATTCGGGAGCGGGGAGAGCCGCTGCGGGCTGCTCGGCGCCGGTTTCGGCGTTTTTGGCAGCTTCGGCTGCCTCGGCCTCGCGACGGAGGCGTTCGAGTTCGGCCTTTGACTTGCGACCGCGCTTCTTGGGAGCCGGTTTTTCGTCCGTTTCTGCGGCGGGAGCCTCTGCGGGTGTGTCGGCAGGTGCTTGTGCCTGTACGGCTTCGGCCTCCTTCACGGCCTTGGGCTTGCGACCACGCTTCTTAGGTTCGGGTTTGGGTTCGTCCGAACCGGCTTCGGCGGTCTCGGTGCCCTGGGCCTCGGCGGCCTCGGCTTTTGTTTTGCGTCCGCGCTTATTGTTAGGCTCGCGCTTCTTGCGGACATTCTTCACTTCGGCTTTCGCGTAATTGTTGGCCTGATTGTCAAGGATATAATAGCGGAGAGTCTCGTCTGAGGCGTCGCCGCTGTCGGACATACCGAGTTCGGACGCCAGTTCTCTCAGACGGGCGTTGTCGTATGTCTCCAGTTCTTCTAATGTGTGCATAAAAAAGGCAGAGGGGTGAATATGCTGCCCCGGCATTGATCCGTATCCGGGACTGCCGAAGACGGTTAAATCTTTTAAATATGGGAATAGGTGGAGTGTTTTTCAGTGACCGAAGGGAAATGAAGTCATTTGGGCTTCAAGATCAGTGACCGGAAAAAATCAGAGGAACGATACGATGGAATCGGAATCGGTCGCAAAAGGAGAAATCGGTCGCCAAATGGAAAATCGGTCGCCAAAGGGGTTGAAAGGAGGCATCGGCCTCAGATGAATAACCCCGTGAAAGATTGATTTGTTCATTGAATCAGACCACACAGGTCTGCTTTCACATTGCAAAATTAACAAAATATCCGTAAACCGCAAAAATAAATTTCGGCACACAGGCATTATTGATGCGCACTGAGGTTCGGATTCTACGTTCCGAGCCGTTGTTGTCTGATGGAATAGCGGGATTGTCAAGGAAGTTGAAGATGTAGGCACGGCATTTGATTATTCCCCGTTTGAGTTCGTTGACCTCTTTTCGCAGAGTATCAAGGTTCTGTCTGAGTAAGCTATCAAGCCTTGTGAGCCAATTTCTTTAGGGATAACATCGGTCGGTTTTTCGTTCCGCAGATGGATTGCTTCGCGCAGTTGCGTCTGAACCTCCTTAGCCCACATCTGTTCCTCTTCAATAATATTATTGTTAAATTCGTTAATTTAAAAAAAATATCAGTTATTTTTTTTGGTGAAAGCTAAATTTTGATTAAATTTGTGGCATTCTTCGAAGGATATTGTACATTAAACTATGTCGAACTAAAAAATGGCTTATGAAACAGAGGTATTTAATAATTTTAGCGCTGGCTTTTCTGTGTCTGCCGGTGCTTGCTGCGGAAAACTATTTCCGGCCCGGGACTGTCTGGACAGTAGAAACGTCATATGATTTCATGCATTTTTCTGTTCATGATGAGTTTATTGGAGATGAGATAGAAGTAGAGGGTGAGAAGGTACTTCCCTTCTATCGGTCGGGGCATGGAGATAGAGAAAACGCTAGGTTAACTATGTATATGCGCAGCGAAGGGGATAAAGTTTTCTGGCGTTCTATTGATGAAGAATATCCGGAGTGGCATCTTATGTATGACTTCGGCCTGACGGCCGGGGAAGAGACTGTCATTACTTGGGCTCATACAACTCCCGGAGTAGTGTTGGAATTCTCCTTCAAATGTGTTAAGACTGATGTCCACGATCCCGATAAGGAGGGGTTATGGATGAACCTGGAGCAATATAGAGGGTCCGAAACTGACCCGATTGTCTCAACGGGACAGTGGATTATAGGTATAGGTAGTCCAAATAATCCAACTGAAAATATTTTCGATTTGGATGGTGATTATTCTAATGTGGTCGAAGTTGTATCAGATGGTGTTGTGGTCTATTCGAGTCCGCTCGCTTCGGTGGGGAACATAGATGTCTCAAATGAGCTGAATATTTCGACTTACGATCTCCAAGGCCGCAAGATAGACTCTTCAGCTAAGGGTCTCATTATCGAACGTCAAGGCTCCAAGACTGTCAAAACCCTGCGTCGTTGATATAAAAATAGCAGATTAACTAAAGTTATATCCACGTCAAAAAATTGTCTTTCAGCCGGTTTTCAAAACCGACTGAAAGACAATTTTTTCGTTATGAAGTCATTGCTTCTTCGTGTCTATTGGGGTTCTGTAAATTGGGTGCGTGTCTATTCGTACGGTTCGCCTGTGGTTTCTGTCGTTTCTTGACCCGGAGGTGAGGCCGGTGGCTATGTGAGGTGGTAGCGGGCGACGACGCGGGGGGTGGTGACGAGGTGGAGGTGGCTGCGCTTCAGGTTGGGGATCCAGATGACCTCGTTTGAGTCGGGGAGAGCCAGGACATGGAACGTCGATTTGGCGGCGTTCGGGAGCTTGGATTCGGTCAGAACGTCGCTGACCAGACGAGAGCCGATCATTCCGAGCGGACGGATGCGGTCTCCCTGTCGCCACGGACGCCACTCAAGCTGAGTGGCCGCGTCTGCCCAGCACTCAGTCAGTGGCGCACGGCGGATCCGTTCCATCAGTGGTTCGTCAAACTCAAACTCCTCGCGGCTGAGCCTCGGTGTAGGTGTCTCCGGGTTGACCGCCGAAACGCGCCATCCGTCGCGCTCTTCCCAGAGCCTATATCCATCCGGGAGATCCCACCGACGTCCGGAGTAGGGGAGCGGCGCGGTCTCAGCTATCTCGTGGATCAGTGATGCGGAGGCTATGTGAGGGCTTAAAAGTCTTCTGAAAAGCGACTCGGGGTCAGGAAACGACAAGACATCAGTGCGCGTCAGGGTGTCCGCTCCTTCCGGGAGAATACGGGCCAGAGTCCACTCGATTATACTGTTCTCGCGTTCAATTATGTCGGCGCTGCGGTTGATCGAATGCTTCGCCTCCGGCCACTCCTGCTCAAGTAGCGGAAGCACCTTGTTGCGCAGGAAATTGCGGCGGTAGACCGACTCAAGATTGGTTGAATCGGTCACATACTTGCGCCCGAACCAATTAAGAAACTCTAGGATCGCGCTCCTCGGAGTCGAGATCAGGGGACGGAAGATGCCGTTGCGGAAAAGCGACATCCCCTTCAGTCCCGTCGTCCCCGCACCGCGCATCAGGTTGAGGAGGAACGTCTCCGCGCGATCGTCGGCGTTGTGGGCCACGGCCACCGCGTCGGCTCCCGTCTCACGGACCACGTCGCGGAAGATCGCGTAGCGGATTTCGCGACACGCCATCTCGACCGACCCCTTGTGGGTCGCCATCCACTCATCGACCGGACACTGAAATACCCGGAGCGGAACCCCCAACTCCCCGCACAGCCGGCGACAGAACTCCTCGTCGCGGTCACTTTCGGTGCCCCGCAAATGAAAATTGCAGTGGATTGCCGTCAGCCGTAGCCCACCTTTCGTGAGGGCTGATAAGGCGCACACGAGGGCGGTCGAATCGGCACCTCCCGAGAGTCCGACGACCAGACTTCCGAACCCGAAGCGGGCAACGGCCTCGCCGACCGTCCGGTCAAGCGGCAGAGAATCGAAATCTACATCTTTCATGCTTAAGTAAGTGTTCAAATTTAAACGATAGTAAGTGAACAGAAATCTTTTATCCAATCTGCGGCTTCTTTTTTGCCGCTTCCGACTTGTCACTCAGTCGAATATATTTATATTCTCCTTCGCTCCGCGCCGGAATCGCCTAAAAAATAAGCTCGCATATTGGATAAATTAAATTTGAACACTTACTTACGAAATTACGAAAATTAAGCGAAACCGACAAAACAATTGGGCCTGTAGAATGTTATTTCTTCAGGAGGACCTCCTAAAGAGGAGGTCCAAAAATCAAATTGGAAAAACAAGAAATAGAAAGTAAATATTATGGCAAAAGAATGGATCTGCACCGTGTGCGGTTACGTCGCTGAAGGCGAACAGGCTCCCGAAAAGTGCCCCCAGTGTGGCGCACCTCAGTCTAAGTTCAAAGAGCTCAACAAAGAGGAACTCCTCGCATTCGTAACCGAACATGAGATCGGCGTCGCCAAAGATACCGGCGACGAAATGGTAAAGGATCTGAACAATCACTTTATCGGTGAATGCACCGAGGTTGGTATGTATCTCGCAATGTCGCGTCAGGCTGACCGCGAGGGCTATCCCGAAGTGGCTGACGCTTTCAAGCGTTACGCTTGGGAAGAGGCTGAACACGCCGCCAAGTTTGCCGAGCTCCTCGGTGATATGGTGTGGGATACCCGTACAAACCTTGAGAAGCGCATGATGGCCGAGGCCGGTGCAAACGCTGACAAGATGCGTATCGCCAAAAACGCCAAGGCTGCAAACCTCGACGCTATCCACGACACCGTTCACGAGATGGCAAAAGACGAGGCTCGCCACGGCCGTGGTTTCGAAGGTCTCTACAAGCGTTATTTCGGTGACAAGAAATAATCGCGAGATAAAATAAAGGAATGGCCCGACGTCCCGTTGACGGATGTCGGGCTGTTTTATATGTAAAAATTATGGGTAAGAATTATGGGTAGAATAATTTGTATTGACTACGGTCGCAAGCGGTGTGGAGTAGCGGTGACCGACGTGTTGCAGATCTCGGCCAACGGTCTGCCGACGGTGCGCACCTGTGACCTCGAACAGTTTCTGGTCGACTATTGCGCGGCCGAGCCGGTCGAAGAGATCGTCGTCGGTCTGCCGACTCAACTCAACGGTGACCCCTCCGAAAGCGAGCGGTATATCGCACCCTTCATAAAACGTCTGACCGCACGCCTCCCCGACATCCTGCTGAAGCGCTTCGACGAACGATTCACCTCGACCATAGCCCACCGCGAGATGATCGCCGCCGGAGTCAAGAAGAAAGACCGTCAGCGCAAGGAGCTGGCTGACGAAATGGCAGCCGTAATCATCCTCACCGGCTATCTCGATTCGCGCATGTTAAAGTAGTCCCGGTGTCACTCCTTGGGGTCGCTCCGAAAAATCTATTTTGCAGATACGTGGAAATTGATTATTTTTGCAAATTAGAGTTGTCGCCTCGTGGCCGCAATATGTACGGCCCGGCTCTCGGCAGAGGTGGCTACGAGCTATCCTAACATTGCGCAAATCAATGAACAATAAGAAAAAAGAGTCTGACGCCGAAAAGGTTTCGCGGTCGCGCAAGATCGTGAAATGGCTTTGGATATCCTTCCTCTCCCTCGGAGGAATCATTGCGATTTTCCTGCTCTTGATCTACAACGGAGTGATCGGCTACATGCCTCCGATCGAGGAACTCGAGGACCCGCATGACAAACTGGCGTCGGTGCTGATCGCCTCCGACGGTCAGACAGAACTCGGCCGCTATTTCGCCGGAGCGGGCAACCGCGTGTATACCGACTATGACAAAGTGTCGCCTTATGTGATCGACGCACTGATCGCGACCGAGGATGTCCGTTTCGAAGACCACTCCGGAATCGACTTCCGTGCTCTCGGCCGTTCGGTTTTCAAGACCCTGCTTCTGCGCCAGGCGTCGTCGGGCGGAGCATCGACCATCACCCAGCAGCTTGCCAAGCAGCTCTATTCCCAGCCCTCGACCAACAAGCTGAAGCGAATGATGCAGAAGCCGATCGAGTGGATGATCGCCGTCAAGCTCGAACGGTTCTATACCAAAGACGAGATCATCAATATGTATCTCAACCGCTTCGACTTCCTCAACAACGCTGTCGGAATCAAGACGGCCGCCAACGTCTACTTCGGCAAGGAGCCGGGTGACCTCAAGGCCGAAGAGGCGGCAATGCTGATCGGTATGCTGAAGAATCCTTCGCTCTTCAACCCTCTCCGTCACCCTGAGCGCACACTCGAACGACGCAACGTCGTGATTGACCAGATGGTAAAGGCCGGCAAGATATCAAGAGCCGAGGGCGACTCGCTCAAACAGCTCCCACTCGGCCTCGACTACCACAAGGTCGACCACCGCGAGGGCTACGCACCCTATCTCCGCGAGGAGATCCGCCATCTGATGACCGCCAAGAAACCGGTGCGTCCCAATCGCTCGGACTACGAGTCGACGATGGCCTACAATATCGCGTGGGGAAACTACAACACCGACTCCACCCAGTGGGAACAGAATCCCCTCTACGGCTGGATCGAGAAGAATCCCAAACCCGACGGCAAACCCTATAACCTTTATACTGACGGCCTCAAGATCTACACCACCATTGACGTGGATATGCAGCGTTTCGCCGAAGAGGCTGTCAACCAGCATCTCGGCGGCACGCTCCAGCCCGCTTTCACTCAGGAGAAGCGTTCGAACCCGAACGGCCCATACACGACCAACAGCGATGAACTCAGTTCGGCCGGAGTGAAACGGCTGATCCGAAACGCGATGAGGCAGACCGAGAGATGGCGCGTGATGAAACTCGCCGGGATGTCCGAAGCGGAGATGGAGCGTGAGTTCCATGTACCGTACACAATGGACGTCTTCACCTGGACCACCGAGCGCGGCGCCGACGGCGTCACACGCCACGTCCCCGGGACGAAGACCGTCACAATGTCCCCATACGACTCGCTGCTCTACATGAAGTCGATCCTACGCGTCGGTCTGATGTCGATGGACCCCGTGAACGGGTACGTCAAGGCCTACGTCGGCGGTCCCGACTTCTACCATTTCCAGTATGACATGGTCTCGACCGGTAAACGCCAGATCGGTTCGACGGCCAAGCCGTTCCTCTACTCGCTCGCGATGGAGCAGGACTTCACTCCCTGCTCGACATTCCTCAACGCGCAACCCACGTTCGGCAACTGGTCGCCGCGAAACAGCGGTTCGTCGAGAATCGGCGAGATGGTCGACCTGCGCTGGGCCCTCACACAGTCCAACAACTGGATCTCGGCCCGTCTGATAGCCGAGCTGCAGCCTATCAACCTCGCCAACAAGATGAGGATGTTCGGCCTTACGGGCTATATCGAGGCGACTATGCCGCTCTGTCTGGGAACGGTCGACGTGCCTGTCCGCGATATGGTGGCCGCTTACACGACCTTCGCCAACAAAGGTGTCCGCACCGACCCGGTCTTCGTCACACGAATTGAGGATAACCAGGGCAACGTCATCTACTCGGCCACACCCCACCGCACGGAGGTGCTCTCGGAAGACGCCGCCTTCAAGATGCTCTCGATGCTGACCAACGTAGTCAACGCCGGCACCGCGGCCAGCCTCCGTTCCCGCTACGGAATCTCGGCCGAGATGGGTGGTAAGACAGGTACGACCAACTCCAACTCCGACACATGGTTCATCGGCTTCACTCCCGACCTCGTGACCGGTGTCTGGATCGGCGGCGAGGAGCGATATATCCATTTCAACACGATGGCTCTCGGTCAGGGCGCACGCGCGGCTCTGCCGATCTACGGCCTCTATATGCAGAAAGTCTACGGCGACAAGAAGCTTCCGTATTCGCAAGATAAAAAGTTCGTCTTCCCGGATCGATTCTCCCCCTGCGGAGGCCAATCGTGGTATGTCGGCTCATCGTCTGAGGCGACTGAAGAGGATATGGTCGAGGGTGTCTTCGACTGATGTGCTCATAACAGAATACCCCCTATGTCGAAATCGATTAAAGTAAGAGACCTGACGCTTTGTGACGAGGATGAACCGCTGTCGCTGACGCGGCTACCGGCCGACGATGTCGAAAGGCTTCTCCCTCTCTATCGCGACGCCCATTTCCATATCCTTGAACTCTGGCGCGGAATTCTGACCGACCGGGAGACCGAAAGAGAGGTGGCCGAAGCGGCGTGGCAGCGTCTCCATGCGTGTGACCGTGAACTTAGAGGAGTCTCCATGCTGGGAGTGCTTTCGCACGTAGGTGTCATGCTTGGCGATGGCTCGCGTCCGACGATGATTCTCGACGAGAAATGCCGCCGCGCCTTCGCGAGCGGGCTCGACCTGATTCGGTTCTCGTGTGACGATAATGATCCGGAGCTTCTTCGGCGCACGACGCGCAAGGTCTGTGAACTCGGAGGCCTTCCGGACGTGGCGATCCGCTATATGGTCGACGCTGAAACCGAGACTGTGGTCGAGGAGGAGCCCAAGCGGGGATTTTTCGCCCGACTCTTTCCACACTCCGAGCCGGCTCATAAGGAAGAGACCAAGATATTTACCGATGAATATTTCGTAGGCTGTGCGCTCGACATGGAACGCAATGGCGCCGGGATAATTACAATAGCCGACCCCGAGGGATTGCTGACCCCGTCGCGTCTGTTCTCGCTCATGCCGAAATTGAAAATCGCGCTCAAGGTCCCGGTAGACATCTACGTCGCCTCGGTCAAGCCCGGAGTCGCGTTGGCATCGGTGCTGATGGCCATCATCAAGGGTGTAGACATCATCGATACCTCCATCTGGGGCTTCGGTGGCGCCGTCGGCGGACCGGCTATAGAACTCGTCTCGATATTCTGTCAGAAGCTTGACATCGAGCTTGACATCGACATGAAAGCCGTCGGCAAAGTACGCGCGGCCATGGCGGAGACAGCTACCACGCTCGTTTCGGCCGACCCGATGAAAAAGAAGAATGACAGCGAGGAGGCTTGCCGGATATGGACCGACGGCTTCTCAGAGCTTTACCAGGCGATGCCGCGCGAGATAGACCTCGAATTCGACCGCGCCATAGAGGCCGCCGGCGTCAACGATGAACCGGCGCTGGTCGACGCCTGCCGAAAGATCGAAGCCTATTTCGGCTTCGGATGTCCCGACACTGCGAACAGGTAAATTCAGGAACATACAAATTGAGAGCCCTACAGGGCGATGTTGTGTTTTACATCGCCCTGTAGGGCTCTTTTGTGGGGTTGTCTTTGTGGTAGCGCAGGCGTCTCGCCTGCGCACAAGAGAATGAGGTCCGGATCAGACGAGGTGGGCGCGCCAGTAGGCGGGGTCGCCGGGGAGGAGGGAGACTACCGGGATGTCGATCATGGTGTAGGCGCCGGGAGTCAGCTTCATTGTGGCGCGGGCGCAGGCTACAAGCACCTGGCCTGTGAGAGCCGGGTTGTTGATCTTCATGTCGAATTCGAAGAGCTGGTTGTGGGTCTTGCCCGAAACGCCTTTGCGGACCATGTTCACACCGTGGCCGACGTCGTTGAGGGCATCCACCGACTCAACCTGAAAGACGTGGGTCTCGTCGTTGACGAAATAGGGGTCTGCCTTCACGGCTGCGGCCACCTTCTCGAACTCTGCGCCCGGCTCAAGTTCTACGTAGACCATGCGGCGGTGAATTCCGGTTCCGAGAGGGATGGTGACCGACAGGGCGTCGCGGACACCGTCGATGGCCTTCACGGCCACGCTGTGGCCCATGGAACGGCCGGGACCGAAATTGGTATAGGTGACACCCTTCGGGGCGATAGCCTCCATCAGAGTGCGGATGACGGAATCGCTTCCCGGATCCCAACCGGCCGAGATCACAGAGACAGCCTTGTGTTCGCGTGCGGCCTTGTCGAGCGATGCGAAAAGTTCGGGAATCTGCGTGTGGATGTCGAAGCTGTCTACGGTGTTGATTCCCAGTGCGAGAATCTCGAGTGCGTGCTTCTCGACTTCGCGGGTCGGAGTGGCCAGAATGGCCACATCTACATTCTCAAGTTCCTTGATCGAACCTACGACGGGGATCTCTGCCGGGATTCCCTCGCGGTCGGCAGGATTGCGGCGAACCACACCGGCGATTTCAAAATCTTCAGCGGCTTCGAGAGCCTCCAGGGAATAACGGCCGATGTTGCCGAAGCCGACGACCGCTGCACGAATTTTCTTCATTTTAAAAGGTGTATGATCTTGTGATAATAGTCAGTTACTATGCGTATCCGCTTTCAAGACAATCGCCATTGAGTCACAGGACACATTCTTAACAACAATTGAAACCGAAAATCTATCATCCGAAAAGTCGGAAGGTGAGGGTGTCACAAGGTGAGACGGAGCACAAATTGAGGCGCGTATGTCCTCTATGTCGGAAAAAATCGTTAATTTTGCATCGTCAAATGAAAACCGAGGCCCTTGTCCGCATGTTCGAATGCCGATTCCCGGGCCTGTGGTTCACGCAATTCTACCTAACTCATGGATTGGTTAATTACACTTCTATCACCTCACCAGCTCAGTTTGGCGAGTACCATCCTGCTTTATTCCTTCGTGATCTTCGCAGGTATTTATCTCGGAAAAATCAAGATATTCGGTGTCTCGCTCGGTGTCACGTTTGTGTTGTTCGTCGGTATCCTTCTCGGCCATTTCGGATATGAGGTCGAGGGAAACACTCTCCATTTTCTGCGTGAGTTCGGTCTGATACTGTTCATCTTCTCGATCGGTATGCAGGTCGGTCCCGGCTTCTTCTCCTCGTTCAAAGACGGAGGCGTGAAGATGAACGGACTCGCATTGCTCGGAATCGGGCTGAACGTGATTATCATGCTGGCGATCTACTTTATTCAGGGGGGAGCCGATGGCGAGACCTCGATAGCCCAGCTTGTCGGTGTGATGAGCGGCGCGGTGACCAACACCCCCGGCCTCGGTGCGGCCCAACAGACAGTGCTCCAGATCAACTCGGAAGCATATGACATCAGCCAGCAAATGTCTATGGGATATGCCGCCGCTTATCCTCTCGGTGTGGTCGGAATCATTCTGACCATGATCGTCATCAAGAAGATCTTCAAGATCAATATCCAGGATGAGATCAATGAGATCGAGAACGACAAGAATGACTCTCAGCTCGCTCCCCACATCGTGACCTTCAGAATCACCAACGATCTGATCGAAGGTCTCTCGCTGAGCAAGCTCCACACGCTGATCAACTGCAACTACGTGATTTCGCGTATTGAAAAGCCCGACGGAAGAGTAGTCATCCCGACGTCTGCCGACACACTCGAACACGATGACCTCGTGCTGGTCGTGTGCTCGATCCAGGATGAGGAGATCTTTAAACGTTTCCTCGGCCCGGTTGTTGAAAAGACATGGGAAATGGTCCAGGGTCCTGTCGTTTCGCGCCGTATCCTGATTACCAAACCCGAATATAACGGTGTCAAGCTCGGTTCTCTCCGCCTGCGTAACGGCTACAAACTGAACGTGACGCGCGTCTACCGTTCAGGCGTTGAACTCGTGGCTGACCCCAACCTCCGACTTCAGATCGGCGACCGTCTGACGGTTGTCGGCAAGCTCGCAGACATCGACCGTCTGGCCGAACGCCTCGGCAACTCGGTGAAACGTCTCGACGAGCCGAACCTGATCACCATGTTCATCGGTATCTTCCTCGGCATCCTCGTCGGCAGCATTCCCCTGCAGTTCCCCGGCATGTCGGTTCCGATGAAGCTCGGCCTCGCCGGCGGTCCGCTGGTTGTCGCCATCCTTCTTTCGGCCTTCGGCCACAAGATTCACCTCGTGACCTACACTAACTCCTCGGCCAACCTGCTTCTGCGTGAGATCGGCATCTGCCTCTTCCTCGCGTCCGTGGGTATAGCGGCCGGCAAGGACTTCGCCGCTACGGTGTTCAACGTCCGCGGTCTGACGTGGGTTGCCTACGGTTTCATCATCACCGTCGTTCCTCTGCTTACGGTCGGTATAATCGCCCGCTCGAAATACAAGATGAACTATCTCTCGATCATCGGTATGATGTCGGGTGGCTACACAGATCCCCCGGCGCTCGCCTACGGTAACAAGGTGGCCAATAACGATGCTCCCGCCGTAGCCTACTCGACGGTCTACCCGCTGACGATGTTCATGCGCGTCATCGTAGCCCAAGTCGTAATCCTCTGTTTCCTGTAGCCCACCGTCGGCCGCAGGCAACCCCAATACCCCGGGTGTTCTCAGTACCCCTGACGTCCCCGGAACAGCAGGCGTCCCGCCTGCGCATCGAAGGTCTATCAGATTCTCCGGTGCGCAGGCGGGACGCCTGCTGAACAAAACGATGAACGCCTTCAGACAAATGATACCTGCAAAATTGGTACTTATAAACTCCTACGAGGGAATTAGCGACTTACATTGGCTTTGTATTGGCTGATTCACTTACTTTACTTTAGAATATATTGTTAAGAACACTCTATAAGAGAACTTTTTGTTAATTTTGTAAGCTACTTATTGCAATATCGAAATCAGATGGAAGAAAACAATATTATAAGCTCCGCTCGCTTATCGGAATCTTCTGATAAAGGCCTGATTCATATTGAGGGCCTGATTCATATAATAAGAGGTCAGCAGGTAATGCTCGACAGTGATTTGGCACGTCTTTATGGAGTTGAAACAAAATACTTGAAAAGGGCGGTAAAGGTAAATATTAAGAGATTCCCATCTGATTTTATGTTTGAGTTAGCCCCTTCGGAATTTAATAGTTTGAGGTGCAAAAACTGCACCTCAAATGAAAAGTCTCAGCGAGGAGGAACAAGATACATGCCTTTTGTTTTTACAGAACAAGGAATAGCGATGCTTAGTGGTGTGCTTAAATCAGATACAGCAATAGAAGTTAATATTCGCATTATGCGAGCTTTTATTGCAATGCGTAGTTTCATCATGAGTAACGCAACAATTTTCCAACGATTAGAAACCGTAGAGCATCATCAGCTCTTGATGCAGGAACACCAGAGCGAAACAGAGAAGAAGATTGAGGAAATACTGACTCGACTTGATGACAAAGAAGCAGAGCCAATCGAAGGATTCTTTTACGAAGGACAAATATTCGATGCATATACTCTGATTTCGGATTTAGTCAGAATGGCTCATACCCGTATTATCCTGATAGATAATTATGTTGATGATCGAGTTCTGAAAACACTTGATAAACGTAAGGAAGGTGTTACGGCTACTGTATTCACTAATCCACGNAATTCACAAATCAGTCTTGATATTAAAAGACATAATGCTCAGTATCCTGAAATTAGCCTACGCCACTGCACAAACGTGCATGATAGATTCCTGATAATAGACGATACTGTCTATTTTATCGGCGGATCTATCAAGGACCTCGGCAAAAAGATTGTTGCTTTCAGCCAAATGCATCAGTCTCCAAACGATATTATATCAAAACTAAGATGATAGAGTGTCAAAGAATCCGGCAAATTTCCGCCTGCTGAACAAAACGATAAACGGCGTCGGTCCCGAAAGGGAGCGACGCCGTTGCGATTTTTGGGATCCGATATCCGGTCCTTACTTCTTCGAAGANCGGTTGCCGTAGCGGTTGCGGAACTTGTCGACACGACCTGCGGTGTCCACGAGTTTCTGCTTGCCGGTGAAGAAGGGGTGAGAGCTGGAGGTGATTTCGAGCTTCACGAGGGGATATTCCTTACCGTCGATCTCGATGGTCTCGCGCGAAGCGACAGTTGAGCGGGTGATAAAGATCTCGTCGTTAGACATGTCTTTGAACACCACTTCGCGGTAGTTGGAAGGATGGATGTCTTTTTTCATTTTTAATTTCTGCAGTTAATTAAGTTGATTTTCGAGAGGCGGACTTTCAGACGGAAGCTTGTCTGTCCGGNCCGCNTCGGGTTGGCTCAGCAGGTCGCGATCCCGCTGAATTGGCGTGCAAAATTACAAAAAACTTTTGAATCATGCAAATATCCGGCCCTCTTACCCTCTGAGTTCTCAAAAAAATCGGACAAAATCCAAAGGAATAAATGGCGCTTAGGGGGGTGGTAGATTTGGTGTAAAAATTGTCATACCGCANGGTGTGGACGGCTCCCTGATGTCAAATGTAGGGACATCGCTTTGCGATGTTTCAAACGCCTGATGTTGTTTATGGTATCGCAGACATCACGCCTGCGGTAACAGTAGACGAAAAAAACGAGGCTGTGTAGTAATGATGATCTGGCACAACCTCGTTCCCGCATATTTACGATTATCGTTTTACTTCTGATCCTCTGCTTCCGNCTTCTTCACTTTCACTAATCTGATCTGATTAGGGGTATAAGTGCTACCTGAAGAAATTGAAGTATATATACGCCCAACTATAAAACGTTTGAAGTTAGAATTACTTGCCTCTGTCAAAGTGGTGGACATATATGAACTTTGTTCGGTATAACCCATCATATTCCATTCCTTAGTTTGAGCATTCTGCAAAAAGTATCCCATCAACGGAAAAATCAACTCGATATAGTTATCTTTCCAAAAGCTATGATTATCAACTATATCGTTAACTCTTATATCTGCATCCTTTGGTAATGCCTTTATCCGAATAGCAATAACTCGGTTTGTTCTATCATTATTTACGTAGGTATGCTCCCATCTATATGCAGCATATTGGTTTGTTCCCTTGAATCTGATACCATANACNGGTNTAATATCGAAGGTGGTAGTTATAGAATCGGGGTCTTCTGTATATTTTGTTCCTTTGTATGTTATCTTAGTACCTTTCACCCCTCTTTGAATTTGTGAATATCCTACAAAGCCGTANTCATTTTCGTTATTAATATCAACATTGGTTATTTGCTTATTATTCTCATCCCTAAGGAAAACCTCTTCTTTAAATTCTCCATTATAAAGTGTTGCGTTTGTGAGGTGGGGATAGAGGATTTCTGTACCACTAAATCCTGGTATCGGAAGTGTCGAGACATTTATGGGAGCCAGTAATTGTAGCTCTCCGGCTGTAGGTATTCGATAACAATTTTCAGATTCATCAGTTAGAATAGCCTGATCTGTCAGTAGCTTTTGCTTGTTCAAATCAATGAAGCTAAAGAATCGGTCTTTGGTGAGTTCCTTGAGATCAAATTCATGTTTATCGTAGAATTGTACGGTTTTGGTACCGTAGTCGATGGACTTCACATTATACTCGGTGAAGAGGTCATAGACGAGGAGCTGTTCGTTGAGCTTCTGCTGTTCGTCCGGGGGGAGAATGAGGTGTTCGTTGAGGTCGGACTTCCCGAAGGCGNCGNCGGCTCCTCCCAGTCGGCAACCTC
>JAAVFK010000010.1 GCA_014800785.1 Bacteroidales bacterium | reverse complement strand
TTTACCCTTGCCGACACGAAAGGTAACCTCTATACCGCCGAGTCGAAGGTAACTGTTGTCGAGAATGTGTCTGGTGTCGAGGAGATAGAGGATGAGGCCGCGGCGGTCGCTCCGAAGATGAGTGTCCCCGACGGTGTCTACGATCTGCATGGCCGTCGTGTCGGTGACACTCCCGAAGGACTTGCGCCCGGTCTCTATATCGTGCGCCGTCAGGGTAAGACTGAGAAGCGCCTTGTGCGCTGAGACGCGATCACCTATCAATGGATAAGTAAGTATTTAAATTTAACCGATAGTAGAAAAATCTTTTATACAATCTGCGGCTTCTTTTTGACTCGTCCTTTAATATTTTAAAGGAAACTCATCGATTTTCAATTGGTCGCTTCCGATTTGTCGCTCAGTCGCATATGTTTATATTCTCCTTCGCTCCGCACCGGAATCGCCTCAAAAATAAGCTCACATATTGTATAAATTAAATTTGAACACTTACTTAGTGATAACCGTATCTTATGCTCCCTGTTAAGGGAGCATAAGATCATAAATAAAGATAAGAGAAAAACGATGAACCAGAGAACTAAATTTGTCAGAACGTTGCTATTGATTGTAACATTCTGCATGTGTGAATTAAGCTATGCCGATACCTTGAACTTCTCGGTCGTTAAGGAAGGCATAGTTTATAGGCTCTATGAAACATCCACTCCGTATGCAGAGGTTGAGGATGTGTTGGATGATGCAGGTATGGATATTCGCTTTCCGGAGATGATTAAATTCGATGGTAAGGAATATCCTGTTACCGGATGGAAATATAGAACTTTTACTGAGGGTTTCGAGATGCCCCAGACACACTATTACTTATATTGGACAAACAGAAATATCAGATCCTTGTATATTCCCAAAACTATGGGCTTCACAATTAGGAATGAGAGTTCGGATGATATTATAGATTCATATAATAATTGGTCGGCACTGGAAGAGGTGATAATAGATCCGGCTTCAGAATGGTATGCGTCTTATGAGGGTGGGGTTTATCGTTCATCCTCAAACAACAGATATGCCCAACTTATATTCATTCCTCGTCAATGCCATAGGGACGGCATAGTGTCTTTACATCCGGAGACCGAAAGAATCTGCGATCAATTTGCTATATATAATAATGAAAATATGAAGTGTCTCATAGTGCCGGAGACATTGGTAGAGATATTGCGTGAAACTATAGTGCAAAACAAAAACTTACAAAAAGTTGTCTTTAAGGGAAAGTATAATAGTGATGTTTTCAGTGATAATGATAATACCAATTTAAGGGAAATAGAATGGAAAACCTGTCCATATTACAGAGTAAGCTTTGGCTGTAGGGCATGTCCTAATTTAGTAAAACTTTCGCGTTTTATAGGTACTCAAGAAATTTACAGAGGATATGCTGAAGGATATAGTAACATAATGCTATTTGATCTTCCTGACATTAAACGATTAGGAGCAAATGATTTGGGAAGACCTCAGGCAGTAATTATTGGAGATCATCAGCATCCCGAAGAAACCGCTTTGTCTGAAATAAATGAAAAATGGCTGGATCCTGAGATTCCTGTTATTGTTTGTCTTAATTCAATCACACCACTAAAGGTAAAACTCTCCAATAACTGGTCTTGTGATAAATCGAAGAAGTGGACTGTATACGTTCCGTCCGAATCTGTGGAAGCCTACGAAAGCGATGAATATTGGGGATCCGTTGGTGAGATCCTTCCGATCACGGACAAGCTGATCCCGTTGGTAAGTGAGCCGGAACTGAAGATAGAGCAGTATCTGACGCATGAGTATCTTTGGGATGTGATGCCGTTGGGCGAAGCGGTCGCTGCCGAGAGGGGAGAGTGGGCGAGCGAGGATCTGTCAGTCGCCACGATTGACGAAAACGGTGTGCTGACGGCTGTAGGGCAGGGTGAGACCACGATAACATTTACCCTTGCCGACACGGAAGGAAANCTCTATNCCGCCGANTCNAAAGTGNCNGTNGTCNAGNANNTGTCTGGTGTCGAGGANATNGAGGNTGAGNCCGTGGCGGTCGCTCCGGAGANATCCGTTCCCGACGGTGTCTACGATCTGCATGGCCGTCGTGTCGGCGACACNCNNGATGGNCTTGCNCCCGGTCTCTACATCGTGCGCCNTCAGNGCAAGACCGAGAAACGTCTTGTGCGCTGAGACGNGATCACCTCTNNTTCAAGTTGAGAAAGAGANTTTTTCCAGATTGAGAACGAGANCTCAGATAAATCCGANCAATTAAATTTATTTAGGAAANGACTGCCTATTGTAGGCAGNCNTTTGTGTTAACTTTGCNGAGTCAAAACAAAAGAGACATATAATACGTGTGACACCTGTCCTTGGGTGTTGATTGGTCTTGAAAAATAGCTACCACTCAACCGGAATGTCAANAATAACCTAAACCACAAGCGGGCCGCCTCCCGGCGACCCGCTTGTGAATGTTTTCCATAATACTTTCAAACTAACCTAACATCATGAATGAAGTTTTTCTTCTTTCTGAAATTAAAACATCGGTGTGGGGAAAATGGTTCGGNAGNNTTGAAATTTTTTTTGAAAAATTTTTAGGTTNGTGTCACATTTCTGATGGTCGGGACGTCTTTTATATATGAGACNTCTATATGAGACTTCATTCCACAAAGACGGTAAGGGCTCTTTTTGAGCGGAATGNGGGCTTATTCCATAATAAACCTTTTTGAAAGGGGGGATCACTTCAGGTATCTGATAGAGTNGAATCACATCAGGTGTCTAAAAGGGGAGATCATTTTATTGGTGCTAACTTCGTAAAGAGTATGAACAAGTTCAATACTATATTGCTTTTGACAGGCTCACTTTTGTCTGCCGCTGTGGCAGGGGCTGCGGTTATGCCCGGTGGATCCGAACCGGTATCGGGTCCGGCTGAATCTTCGGCAGAGAAAACGTCTGAGGTGGTGGAGCCGGTCCTGAACCAANGTGCAGAAACGGAAGCGACGTCAGCAATTGTGGTTCCCGATTCACTCGAATTCGATGAATCAGAGTTTGCGGAATTGGACGAACTCGTGGTGGTCCGGCGTCAGAATCTCGTTCAGAGTGACGGCGCTACGCTTACATATAATGTGACCGAGGACCCTTCGTCAGCCACCTCGAATATACTCGATATTCTGCGCAAAGTCCCCGGAGTGACGGTCGATGCAGAGGATAATGTCAAGGTGAAGGGTCAGTCGAGTTTCAAGATACTGCTCAATGGNCGCGANGANCCGATGNTGAAAGGNGATATAAAGACGGTTCTAAAATCACTCCCGGCTTCGACGATCAAGAAGATCGAAGTCATNTCGGAGCCGGGTGCTAAATATGAAGCCGAAGGTGTCGGAGGAATTCTTAACATCGTCACAGACCGTTCGCGAACTTTAGCCGGCTTTATGACTCAGGTCAGTGCCTGGGCTAATCCCTTCTCGGTCGGTGGCTCAGTGAATGCTCGTACAAAGGTGAACAAAGTGATGCTTGACGCGTCGGTAAACTATAACTCCGGGCGTCTGCTGCTGCGCCGTAAGAATAGCAACCACATTGAAACCGAAAGTCTGGACGACAGCTCCAACCATCTGATGGTTATTGACCAAAAGAATAAAAGCGGGTGGGACTACACGGGGGTCAATCTCAATATGTCCTGGGAACCGGACACNCTCAATCTGTTCACCATCAGCGCGAATTTCGGCGACAACGGCTGGGATTCNGACTATAAAGAGTCCCGTGCCTGGTATGGTCGCGACATGTCGCTCATGCAGTCGCTCGAACGTCGGGGTCTCAGCGACGGAGGTTACAAGGGATTCGGCGTGCAGGCCTCCTATCAACATAACTTCGGACGTGAAGACCACAACATAGTGGCCTCTTACCAATTTGACCGCGGATGGATGAACGANTTCTCCAAATATCTGTTGGNNCAGANCACCGGCGGTCTGACCGATTCGCCATATTCTGAGCTGAAAAGTTGGACAGGATATGGCTCGCATATAGTTCAGATAGATTACGCGGACCGTTTCAGCCCCAAGCACTTACTCGAGGCCGGAGCCAAGATGAATCTGAACGATGACAACAACGTCTCGCGTACATATTCCGGAGAATCGGCCGAAAGCATACAGGAAAAAGAAGGGAGTGCCGTGGGGATCAGACAGCTCAAGGATATATATGCACTCTATGCCTCCTACTCGGGCTCGTTCTCGAAATGGAATGTCAAAGCGGGNGTCCGCTATGAGCATACGCGAATGGGNGCGCGATATAAAATAGGAGACTATCCTGACTTCACCACACATCTGAACGACGTGGTTCCNAACGCTGCGGTCAGCTANAATCTCGCTTCCGCCTCAAGCCTCCGCTTGGCTTACCAGATGAGGATTTCGCGCCCGGGCATCAATGTGATCAATCCGTACGTAAACACTCTGACACCGGGCGTTCTATCCTATGGCAATCCCGANCTCAAGAGNGCCCTCGGTCATGGCGTGTCGCTGAACTATAGCAACTATGGCGGTAAATTCGGAGGCAACGTGCAACTCTCGTATCGGTATGAGGACAATGGNCTGACTGACATNATGTTCATGAAAGANAATGTGATCCACATGACATATGCCAATGTCGGTANAAGCCATATGGCGATGCTCGATCTTTCCGGCGACTGGAACATCACGCAGAAACTCCGCTGGTCACTCTACGCCTCGGGCTCATACAGCTATTTTAAGGCCGACTCGGAAATGCTCCGCCAGACCAATGCCGGATGGCAGACCAACGTGAACACAAACNTGAACTACACACTCCCCGCCGAAGTGAGGCTGACGGCCTACGGCGGTTTCTGGACNCCNTGGAGAGANCTTCAGAGNCATGGCGACAACATAGGNTACTANTATGGCCTCGGCGCCTCGAAATCATGGCTNAAGGATGACGCGCTGACCCTNCAGGTCAATCTGCAGAATCTGTTGCCTACCCACCGCACAAACCGTTATGTTCAGGAAGACGCGACAATGAGAATGACGTCCGTATACCGTTTTCAGCAGTGGAGCGTCGGGATGTCGATATCTTATCGCTTCGGCGGNCTCAAGGCATCGGTGAAACAAACCTCTGCCGTCGTTGAGAAAGAGAGTGCCGCGGCGATTGGTGGAGGAAATAAATAACNGCCCATTGTTNCCCAGACAGAGATATGGAAGAGAAGGAATTCAGAGAAAGGATAGTCCCGCTTCAGCGCCTNATGTANGGNNTGGCGNTGAAGTCGGGTCTNCCTCCCGAAGACGCGGCCGATGCGCTTCAGGAGGCTCTCCTCAATCTCTGGCGGTCGCGGGNNTCGATCCCGACCGAGACATANCTTCTCAGGGCATATTGCATGACGACGATGCGAAACGAATGTGTGTCGGTCATGAGAAAACGGCGCGAGACNCTTCCNNTNGAAACNGCGGCCGAGATCAAAACAGCCGTGAGCGCCGACAATGCCGAATCGAAAGATACCNGTCGGCATGTCGAGAANATTTTGGATACGCTCCCGGAAAATCAGCGTAAAGTCATCCGCATGAGTNGCTTCGGCGAGTTCAGCGTTTCAGAAATATCCGAAGCCACAGGTCTGACCGCCGGGAATGTTCGTCAGCTGCTTTCGAGAGCGCGAAGGTCGCTCAGAAATTGNTTAGATCTTCAGGAGAACGTTAAAAGAAAANAGAAATGAAAGAAAACGATATANANAAAGATATAAGGAGACTACTCGGACGATGGTATTCGGGAGAGACCTCTCCGGTCGAAGAGGAGCGTCTCGCTGATCTTCTCTCCGGTGTCCGGGATCTTCCGGCCGATCTTGAGGCGGACCGACATCTGTTCGGCCTTTTGGTGGCGGAAAAGGGGAGTGCCCCCGAGATTCCGGCCGAAACCGCCGCACGCATCGCGTTGGCTCTCGACAGAGAAATCGCCGCGACGTCAGACAGCGGTAGCCGAAAACGTCGTCACTTCATCGGCCGAAACTTCAGGCTTGCCGCCACGGGAATCGCCGCATGTCTGGCCATTGTCTTCGCCACACATCGCTTCGCCGACAGCAATCCGGGAGAATCCTCTACAGGGTTGGTGGCCGATCTGGTGACCACAACGAGCAACATCATCTCCACGCTGACTGTCGACAGTCTGGCCAATGAGGCCCCGGCTCCCCGGATGATTGCCTCGGCCACCCTTACGGTTGAAAAGACTGAGCAGGGGAGCGTGGCGACAGCAGGCAGCCCACGACCCAAGAAGAAAGTGAAGACCGGAGTCGCGAAATCCGCATCCGCATCAAAATCTCTCCGGGCGAATGGTTCTGATCAGGATGGCAACACGATAGCGGCGCAGACTGAACTTGCCCGTCCCGCCAACTACAGGATCGTCGAGAGTTATGACGAGGCAGACGCAATCCTCAGTTCAATTCTGTCCAAGATGAGTCAATATGTCGATGTGGAGTCGAGCCGAATCAGNGAGATCGGACTCGAATATGCATCGGAAGTGCAGAAAGTAAATATGATCAATGAGATTTCAATATCTCAGCAAATCCAAAAGATATGAAGACCGAAACTAAATATGTTCGTCGCCTGATAGTCGGGACGGTCATGACAATCCTGGGGCTCTTCTCTTGTTTCAAGGCCAACGCACAAGAGATATTCGCCGAGCTTACGGATATGAAGCAGGTCGAGAGCACGTATATTTCCGGGCGCTGGGCACCCACTATGCCGACTTGGCGCAATATGACAGGAACCCATGCCATAGATCTGCGTGAAGGCTTCTCGGCTCTGTATACCTATAACTGTTATTCTATTGAGTCAGTCGCCAAGGCACACAAGATTCTTGACTCATATCTGAAGAAGAATTCGGATATTGAGGTTGTTATGCGTACTCGTGAGGGATCGTCAGCTTATGAGATATACGAGCGCTTCACTCCCGACAACCGACTCACACAGATGATCATCTGGAGTTCAGATGCTCCTAATGTCGCCGAAATAGTNGTTGTCGACTGGAAAGANGGNCTTCAAAGATAAAAGGGGGGACTCCAAAAACCGAGAAACTTCATACTTTAGTTCATGACCCGTCTTGCGTGGTCANNCAAATAAACTATCATNCGCAAGACGGGTCATATTTTTGAAAAAGCAATGAAAATGAAAAGAGCCATAACAATTCCGTTCCTGAGCATACTGTTCGTCACCGGTCCCGGTGTGTTNACCTCNTGTTCNNTNACTCATGAGANNAANGTCTCNNGTCNTGNNACNACNCGTGTGGTGAACATTTCAGATGGTATGACCAAGTTGGTCAGCTTCGTATCNGCNGATATAGAGTATCGTACCGGAAAGCCGGGAATAAAAATAAAAGGTCCGGAGGATGAAGTAAATCTAATNCAGGTCAAGCAGAAAGGAACNACTCTCGAANTGAGTCGCGAGGACAGAGACAAAAATTACCGCAANTNCCANGGNGTTCAGATAGAACTCTCTCTTCCTGAGCTGAACTCAATCACGCTTAACGGCTCCGGAGACGTCTCGGCCCCGTCGATCGTGGCTACCACTTTTGACCTGAAACTACTTGGCTCCGGAGATATAGAGATNGGNGATNTGGANGCCAACACGGTGAAAATATCCAGTGGAGGNGCCGGAGACATATCCATCGGAAAAATTACGTCTCCCCAGGTCCAGATATTCTCGCAGGGAGCCGGAGATATTGATCTGGGAAACGTCTCGGCTGCTTCGGTGGATGCGACTCTTCAGGGAGCCGGAGATCTGACGGTCAAATATCTTGAGGCCTCTATGGTTGATCTTCTTCTTCAGGGCGCAAATGATGCGGATCTGCCGAAGATCGAAGTTTCGACACTGCGCGCCACAGTCCAGGGTGCCGGAGATCTCACCGTAGGAGGCCGCGCGGCCAATGCCCGTCTGACCGTCCAGGGCGCCGGAGGCATCAACGCCAGCAAGCTCGACGCCGACCGCGTCACCCGCAACGAGCAAGGCGTCGGCAAGATCCATCTCTGAACTATCCGTCCACGCTTTTGCGTGGACGGATATGGGTCTTNNCCCCCNGCATTATGTNGGAAGGGGTCTNAGATCAGGAACTCAAGATAATTATCCGGGGTCACGACATGAGTCTCCTTAGGTTTATAGGTGTCTAAAAATGTCTGAGGAAANTTTGNCGATGCCTTTGCCGGATTCCATTTCATTTCAAAAANCGTGAACTCTCCGTCGCTTTCCTCCACGAGATCTATCTCCTGTTGGGTTGTTGTTCGCCAGAAATAGTAATTTACATGACGTCCTGAATAAGCGTTATGTTTCACGCGTTCGAGAATGAAAAAGTTTTCCCATAGCGCTCCCATGTCGNTACGGAGTTCCGCAGGCGCGTAGTTGCGCAGCACGGCNTTTCGTATGCCGGTGTCATAGAAGAATATCTTACGGCTCTTCTTAAGCTCATTTCGCATATTTCTGCTAAGACCCGGAAGAGAATAGAGGATATAACATTTTTCGAGCAGATCGATATACCGTTCCACTGTCTTCGGATCGCTGCCAATCGTCTGAGCTACCTCATGGAATGATACCTGGCTCCCTATCTGAAGGGCCAGCGCTACAAGTATCTTCTGCAGGACAGCCGGTTTTCTTACCTCATCCATCTCAAGTATATCTTTATAAAGATAACTGTCCGAGAGGGTTCCGAGAAGCTCCTTGGCTTCCTGAGGATGAGTCAGAACATCCGGATAGGATCCGAATATCAAGCGTGATTCAAGAAGTTGGCGCGTCTGAATCAGCCCACATGTATCGTAAAGTTCTCCCGTTGCGATGGGATACATCACATACTCATATTTACGGCCCGTCATAGGTTCGTTGATAGACTCTTTAAGTTGAAGGGAAGACGAACCGCTTGCCAATACCTGAACATCAGCATAGTCATCAACTATACGTTTCAGTGTCAATCCGATATTCTCCACTCTCTGCGCCTCGTCGATCGCTATGATTTTGTTAGAACCGATCATCAGACGCAGATTGGCCGAGTTTATATCGGTGAGCATAAGTCGGACATCGGGATCATCGCAGTTCAGATGTAAAGTAGGATAGTCATATTTCCCGACCACGTGTCTCATGAGCGTACTTTTTCCTACTTGGCGTGCCCCTAAGATCACGATTGCCTTTCCTTTGAAAAAATGCTCTTCAACCGGGGTGGCGAGCTTTCGTTTGATATACATTGATAATGNTTTTTTAGATTACAAAGATAGGGCTAAAAATGGGCTAATCCAAAAAATCAATTGAATTTTTGGATTACGATCCAAAAAATTGGTCGAATTTTTGGATTAGGGGGTGCTGAGGCAAAAATAACGGGTTCGACCGCGATGGTCGAACCCGTGGTATTTTCTGTTTGAAATCGATTTCGGAGTATGCCGGAAGTCGGGCATTTCCCGAGGTGTTTCCGGTCGATTCGAGAGCCGGGTTAGGCCTCATCCCACAAAATGGGGTCTTAATCCTGTTTGGGATTCTGTTCCGACTTGAGGAGGTCGCGGATTTCGGTCAGAAGCTCGATCTGGGGATCGGGTGCCGGTGCTTCGGCNGGAGCTTCGGCCTCTTTCTTCTTCAGCTTCATCGCGATGCGGATGGCGAAGAAGATACTGAGAGCGATGATGAAGAAGTCGACTACGTTCTGAATGAACATACCATAGTTGATNGCAACTTCCTCGACGGCCTCGATCGTACCATCGGCACTTNCGGGGGTACCCGGTGTTATCACGTATTTAAGGGTTTTGAAATCNGCACCGCCGGTTGCGATGCTGACGATCGGCATGATGATATCGTTGACCAGTGACGACACGATTTTGCCGAATGCTCCGCCGACGATCACGCCGACAGCCAGATCAATCACGTTACCCTTGAGGGCGAACTCTTTAAAATCAGAAAGGAATTTTCCCATGTTTGCAATACGGTTTTGTGAGTGTTGGCAAAAATCGGCATGGATCACCATTAAATCACCACACACTCATAGTGGATATTCATTTTTATGACTTTATAACCACCGGCACCTTGAAATGGTTCGGATACCTCNCCTTTTTCTACCNCCCGGGGGNATTATCTGTTATCTGCGACACCGTCTCCGAGCTGGTCGATACGTCGCANCCAATGACCGCGTACGGATTCCCAGGTCGGGGTCAGACCTTCGCCTCCGACGGGGACTACCCAGCGACCGTTGAGACGGACTGCGGTGTGNACATCCGAGGAACCGGGGGCNTTCAGAAGTACGATCAGCACGTTTGCCGCCATAGGTGTAATCTCGTAGTCTTTCCATTGAGTGGCGAGATCGTTCCAGTCAAGCGGAAGAGCCACGCAATCGGGGAGNCCCATCAGGGCCACGAGCGGGAGAAGNGTTTCGGCATGTCCGAACCAGAAGTTGGCATTAAGTCCCGGGGCGTTATTGTTCATGGACTGCAGATCGGTACCCTGAGCCTTGAATGAGAGCGTATCCGGCGACGATGACCGANGCAAACCTGCGGATTCGAGCGAGGCATCGGTTCGCATGACAACCGTACGCAACAATGGGCTGACGGCTATCATTGCTTCGTCGGAAAGCGATGAGTGAGAGCGTGTCAGATANCGCTTGAGGTTCGTNGCCTCCCAACATGCNCGATATTCCGGAACCGACATCCATTGCGTAGTNGGGGCCGGGAGATNGATACACCGGAACGACTGCAGAACNCCATACATATCCAGAGTCAGTTTGCGNAGATGATCGTCNTTTCCGATATTTCCGAATAGTCGACGTGCNGGCTCGGGAGATACATGCTCCGTTACGAAAATGTCATATACNTCCTTCCAGACNCCATCTTTTATATAAGCTGCATACTGTGGATTGGTCTCGAAGAAGCGAACGAGCGGTGAAAACTCCGGNCCCTCATCTGTAGCGATCGTATTGTTTTCCGAACGTGCGGCTATCGGGTAGAGAAAATCCCACATGGTGCGTACCACACGCGGGACACACGACGATTCAGCCAAGCCGACGATCTGTTCGGAGAGTTTGCGGACCTGCGAGCAGAATTCGTCGCCCAATCGCTGTTGTTCGGCCGCACCGACCGAAGAGAGGTCTCCCCAGCGTCCGTCCGACAGAACACAGACTGTATCGAGAAGCGACGCGAATGCCTCACCTTCGGAGGTTATTGTCCCGGCCATGCGGGATTTTCGTACGGCCTTGATCAGAGGCTCTACCTTTTTTTCGGAAGAGAGATAACGCGCCCCGTGGCGTGCGATATAGGAAACAGCAATCGGCTGCATATCGGTTCCGGCCCANGGCGTGACGGTATCGCAGGCCGAGAAATCGTATGGCATCATCGTTCCGTCCANCTCCGGAGGCAACGGTTCGTAAGCAAAGGTTGCGAACGGAAGCAGACAGAGTGTCAGTAATGTGAGAATGGGGANGTTCTTCATAAGCGAGAGTGTAAAAAGGGACGTAGCNGNTCACATTATTGCTGTTCTTCCTCAAAGANAGAAAGCGCTTCGGCCACGTCAGTTATAATATTAGGGAGATCAAGAGTGTCAAGAGCATCGGGAAGAACTCCGAGCAACTCGTCGATAGTCGTGATTGATATTTCGTCGCCTAACAGCGATGCGATATAGTAATCGCGGAGNGANTGTTCATAGGANTAGGGGAGACCGTCGCCAAGNGAATAGCCGTCGGCCAGAGACCTGTAAACGTCGGCCAACAACTGTTTGTTTTTGATTAACCGTGCGGCCGAGGTGACAGTGGGGGCGTTNCGGTTGAGCATNGCCGCCAATTTGATTCGNGCGTCAGGAAGCCCNGCGTCGGCCGCCTCCATATAAAGTTGCGCCGCGAGAGGAAAGTCCGAGTCGGGCGCCTCNGGGTCGGAAAGCATATCGGCTAANTGTGCCATNGCGGAGGGGAGNCCCGCCTCAGCTGCGCGTCCGAACCAATAGAGAGCCTTTTCGCGATCGGGCATCACCAGTTTCCCTTCANCCAGAAGCGCGCCGAGATTATTGGCCGCTTTCGCGTCACCGCCGGCGGCCGCTTTCTCTATCCAGGCCANTCCCTCCTCNGGATTCGCCTCNACACCCTCACCGCGTATCAGACGGAAACCGAGATAATTCTGTGCCGGAGCATAGCCGGAGATAGCTGAAAGCCGGTAGAGACGTGTNGACTCGACGGTATCTTTNGGAATGGANTCATANCCGATATCNTGGACGTAGGCAAGCCGGTANAGAGCCTCACCGTCGCCTTGCTCGGCNCNGCGCGAAAGATCGCGCAGGGCGATACGNGCCCGNAGTGCNCTTTCGGTCTGTATGCTNTCGATNGGANNGGAATCNGACGAAAGNGTCTCAGCCGGNNTCNTNTCNGCCCGGAGATNGAGNGCCGGGAAGATACANAGGCATAGGGCGATGATAATGTGTNTCATAGTNTTGAATAAATNGTCTTGAAGAAAGGCGATGGAGGAGATTATTTAGGGGAGAGCGTCACGAGCGGGACGAGCATTTCTTCGAGCGAGATACCGCCGTGCTGGAAGGTCCCGTCGTAATACTGGACATAGTAATTGTAGTTGTTGGGATAGGAGAAGAAGTCNTTGTTCATCGCGTAGATGAACGTGCTCGACAGGTTCGGNGCCGGGAGCCCGAAGCGCTTNGGATCCTTCATCTCGTANACNTGCTTCGGATTGTAGTTNAGATTTTTTCCGACTTTNTANCGCAGGTTGGTGTTGGTGTTGCGGTCTCCNACGACCTTNATCGGNTTNTCNACNCGGATCGANCCGTGGTCNGTGGTCAGAATNACCTTGAACTTCAGTTCGGCCAGACGNNTGAAGATGTCNATNGCCGANGAGTGGCGGAACCACGACTCGGTCAGCGAGCGATAGGCGGCGTTGTTGTTGGCCAGCTCGCGTATCATCTTCGACTCCGTNCGGGCNTGGGAGAGCATATCGATGAAGTTCATCACGATCACGTTCAGNGGGATGTCCCGCAGGGAGTTGATNTTCCCGAGGAACTTCTCGCCTGCCGAAGAGTCGTTCAGCTTGTTGTATGAGAAGCGGTCTTTCCGGCGATAACGGTCCAGCTGGGTCTGGATCAGTTCCTTTTCATGGATATTGAGACCTTCGTCCTCATCCTCCTCCACCCAGAGAGCCGGGAACATGGTAGCGATCTGGAGCGGCATCAGTCCGGCGAANATCGCGTTGCGGGCATATTGGGTNGAGGTCGGCAGTATGGTGGGATACAGNTCCTCCTGCACATTGAAATATTCGGCGAGCAGGGGCTGGACGACACGCCATTGGTCGAGACGGAAATTGTCGATTATAATCACACACACCTTCTCCCCGGCGTCGAGCAGAGGGAACACACGTTTCGAGAAAATGTCCGGACTTGAGAGCGGGCGATCCTGTCCGTCGATCCAGTTTTCATAATGGCGCTTGACGAACTTGCAGAAGCCTGAATTNGCCTCCCTTTTCTGGAGCAGCACCAGTTCGTCCATAGCGGTATCACTATCNGAAAGCTTAATCTCCCAGAAAACGATCTGGCGGTAGACCTCCTTCCAGTCGTCAAGGGTAGAGGCCATATTGATCANCTGCGAGATGCGGGCGAACTCCTGCTGATAGTCCGAGGTTGTCTGTTGGGCGACGATCTTCGCGCTGTGCAGATTCTTTTTGAGCGACAGCAGGATCTGNTTNGGGTTGACCGGTTTGATCAGATAGTCGGCTATCTGGTTTCCGATCGCCTGGTTCATGATATTCTCCTCTTCAGATTTGGTTATCATGATGACCGGCACCTCGGGGTGNGTCTGGTTTATGCGTGCAAGAGTTTCAAGGCCCGAAAGACCGGGCATATTNTCGTCGAGNAGCACGAGGGCGAATGGTTCGCGGTCGAGCGCNTCNAGCGCGTCGCGCCCGTTCGAGACAGTCTCGATATCATAGCCCTTCGCCTTGAGAAACATTATGTGTGGTTTGAGCAGATCGATTTCATCGTCGGCCCATAGAATTTTTTCCATACCTATTATATATTATCCATACCTATTATATATTATAAGGTGTCACCCTCCTCTGCTTCNACCGGAGTCTCCTCTTCGGTCTCTTCGGAGGTTTCCTCTTCTGTCTTAACGGCCTGCGGAGCTTCGGGGTTCACTTCTTCCTCACCGACCTCTCCCTCTTCCGTNGCGGTTCCTTCCTGCCGGAGCTCCCCGGANTCCGCATCGAGAGCCTCGGGGTCCTCNTCTTCGATACCTTCGAGTACTTTGGCTTCGGCCTCGGCNGCTGCCTCGTCAGCCTCGAATCGGAAATACTCCTCGAANGATCGTCCTTCACGGAGAAGAAGCTCGAAGTTGGCCTTGCTGATCATCACGGGCCGAACNCCCTCCGGAAGTTCGAAATCTTTCGAGACCATGACAGACCGGTAGTGTTCGAGCTGGCGGAGATTCTCGAATCCCTTTATAATAAGGAGTCCGATGTTTCCGAAACTCATCTGCTCGAGATCGAAGTCCTGAACNACGAACGACGAGAAGTTGAATCGCGCNACCTCNTAGAGAAGCATATTGGANCTGATCGAATCGCGGTCGAAGGCCAGAACAAGATACTGCGGCTTGTCCGGATCGCGCTCGAACGCGGCGGGTTGACCGTCGGCGGCNAGCGGAGTCTCGGAGTCGCTCAGGCGCAGATCCCAGATCATTCCGCGCGTGTTGGCCGAACCGGCGTTGGGGGTACGTCCGGCGTTGAGGCCGCGCACGATGCTTCCCGCCATATCGGTCATATCCGTGTCGGGCCATTTCTGAAGCAGCTCGGTCAGACGCTCTTTGAATTTACCGTAATCCTTTTCGGTCAGATANGANAGGGCNTCNATAAACACGAACTTGGGGAGAATCGGCGAGAGGGGATAGGTGGTCTCCATCTCTTTCACGAGCTTATGTACCTGACCGTTTTTATTGTCGAGATATGCGTTGTATGCCTCCTCGTACATCGTCTCCTGACGGACATGCATNGTCCGCAGATTGGTGAAATAGTCGGGGTCNAGCATCGCCTTACCATAGGGNGAATCGGGGAAATNCTCGATTATCAGACGTTTCCACTTCTCGGCCTCCGCCCGGTCATCGCTACGTACGGCCATAAGGTAGAGGTTGTAGTATACGTCAAGACGGTAGACATTATCCGGGTATCGGTCTTCGAGCTCAAGGAATTCATGGCGTGCGGCCGNGAAGTCCTCAAGTTTGTCCTTGAGGATGACGCCCATATTGTAGAGACCTTCCTGAATCACATCGTTGGCGGTCTCTATCTCCTCCTCGGTCTTGGGGATCTGNGAGAGATAGAACTCGACGTTATGCGGATCAGAAGCCGCTTCGAGGGCTGCTTTTTCCTCTTCGGGAATCGAGTCGTTGGNGGTGGTGCCCTCTGCGTCGTTTTCGGTTTCGGCNGGATCGTCAAATGAGAANGAGGTCTTGTTTCGGCGGCGCCAATCGTCTTCGAGCTTACGCGANCCCCACTTACGCTGGAACTCGGTNTTGCCCTGGTTCTTGGTCATNGTGTTATAGAAATACCACGACTTGTCNTTGTTCATGTTGAACGTCGGGGTCGANGGGGNGTTNGCNTTCATNGGCGAATTNGCGTCGGCCATCGCCAGCGCCTCTTCGCGTCGGGCNGCCTCNTCGGCNTCCTTTTCCTGNCGNATCAGTTCGTCGACCAGACGCTGNCACACCTTGCGNTGNTCCTCNTCCGGAAGTTTGGAGAGCCGGAGAAGCGAGTCCTGGAGCTCGACGTTGCCNGCNTANATGACCAGTTCATCGAGAACATCGCTGCGTTTCTTGAGAGTCTTGTAGTTGGGGAAGGTCTCCGCCAGCTGAGGGATCGCCTCGGAATAGCAGGGCTGAGCCTTGATGTAATCCCGTTCGTCGAAATATATGTTTCCGAGAGCTACGCCCACGAGNGCCTTGTCGATACCGTTNCGGGTCGACTTCTCCATAGCTGTGATGTAGTTCTTCTTGGCCTCGGCCGTGTCCCCCCTTGAAAGATAGAGGTTGCCGATGGCATAATATATCTGGTCGAGAAATTCGCTGTTGCGCTGATAGCGGGCGAGCGAGCGCAGNGCACGCACTTCGCCCGAGATNTCCTTNCCGGTGAAGACCTCGCTCTGTTTGATGCGGGCATTAAACTTCGTGCGGTAGGGAGTCGCCAGACCCGAGGCGGCTTTCTTGAACGCCTCGTATGCCTCTCGGTTNTTGCCCGANGCNCNGGCNGCNTGACCGGCGAGGAACCACAGACGGTTCTTCTGAGTNCCCGAAGCCGCTGCTGCGGCATCTTTCAGATAGGGGAGNGCCTTGGNGAACTCTTTTGTGCGCACATAGTAGTCTCCCANCGTCTCGTTATACAGATTGCGGAGACTCTTGGAGGTCAGTTCCTTTTCCTTTATCTTGGAGAGGATATTGTCAGCCTCATAGTCCCAGTCCATCGCGCAATAACAGCGAGCCTGCCACAATTTGGCTTCCGTCACCACGGCCGGGAGCCAGGTGAAGTGTTTCGAGATATACATGAAGGTCGAGGAGGCCCCGAGGAAGTCACCGTTGAGAAACTGGCTCTTGGCCATCATCATCCAGGCGTTGTGGAGGAACGGGTTGAATTCCGTGCGCGCACGGAACTCCTTCTCCTTGGCCGAGCCGGATTTCTTCGCAGGCTTCTTGGAGATAGAGTGAAGCTGGATAGCTTTCTGCATCTTCTCTATGGTGCGGTTGAAGTCTCCAGTCGGCTGTGGAAGTTTCTGGTTTGCCTTGGCCTCGGCCGGGTGGGTGAGCACGAACTGGGTATAGTCGTCTTCATACGACTTCTCCATCGCGTCGAGTGTCTCCTTATAGTGTTCGGAACCGTTGAAATATACATTGTAGCGGGTCGTGAACGCATGCCAATTTCGTGACGCCGGCGTATTCTTTTTTGTGGAACAGCCGGTCAGCAGCACCGCCACAGCGGCACAGACCGACAGGACCCCGGCCAAGACCGACATCCTCCGGCGCTCCGAAAACCGCCGGCGACCAAACGGGAAAATGCTCTTCATCACCTTAATAAACGTAAAAAGCGCCGAAACATTGAACGCCTCCTCTCCCACATCTCCAAAAAATTAAAATTTTTTTCATCCCGGAGCGAACCAACAAATGGGAGAACGTGTTTAGATAACAGAAAGAAGAAATTCGTTTCATGATGTTAGGTTAGTTTGAAAGTATTATGGAAAACATTCACTTGCGGGTCGCCGGGAGGCGGCCCGCAAGTGGTTTTTAGCCCCCATCCTTCATTGCGGCTCTGTGTCAGCGTCTCAATGTTTGGTCGGTAAGTAGGAAATGGTTACTTTTGCGGATAAAACGAGATGAAAATAGTAGCAGCATCCGATTCTTTTAAAGACTCCGTCACTTCTNCCGAGGTNGCCGCGGCCCTCAAAGAGGGAATATNAGAGGNGTCTCCTCAGACCGATGTGGNCTGTCTCGCCGTGGGTGACGGTGGCGAGGGNACAGCCGCCGTACTTCTTGANAGTCTNGGGGGTATCCGTCAGACCTGTACGGTCTCCGATCCTTTGGGCCGAAAGATAATGGCTTCGTATGGTATTGTGACCCCTCGTGACGGAATCGACTCCNATAGGACAGCCCTTATTGAAATGGCGGAGACTTCCGGACTTCAGTTGCTGAAATATGAAGAGCGGAATGTTATGCTTACCTCTTCGGTCGGGTTNGGTGAGATGATCCGTGATGCTTATGAACGCGGTTGCCGTAATTTTATGGTCGGGATAGGTGGAAGCGCCACCTGCGANGCGGGCACGGGACTTCTCTCGGTTCTCGGATTCAGATTCCTGAATTCGCGCGGTGAGGTTCTGANCCCNTCGGGNAGAATGCTGACNGAAATNGNATCAATTGATGATAGTCATATTGACAGNAACATTCTGAATTGCCGTTTCACAATTATCTGCGACGTCACCAATCCGTTATTNGGAAAAGATGGTGCGGCCTATGTATATGCTCCCCAGAAAGGAGCGTCGCCTGAAGAAGTCGGGGTGCTTGANCGNGGTCTCNTAAATATCGCGCGTATCGTGAAGGGGCAGACCGGGCGAGACGTCGCCTCGCTTCCGGGGGCCGGTGCGGCGGGAGGGATAGGCTGGGCTTTCAAGAGCTTCTTCAATGCCGAGTTGAAATCGGGNGTGGATGCGGTGTTGGATCTGATCGGTTTTGACAGCTTTATCGAAGATGCAGATNTGGTGATTACCGGTGAAGGTCGGATCGACAGCCAGACNTTGAGCGGGAAAGTACCCTACGGCGTATGTCGGCGCGCGAAGAAAGCCGGTGTGCCGGTGGTAGCGGTTGCGGGCACCGTAGAGTCGGTNCCGGAGTTGCTGAAAGCCGGATTTGANGGAGTCTTTCCGATCCTGACTCATCCTATGACGCTTGCGGANGCTCTGACTCCGNANGTGACNGCNGCCAATCTCAAGACTGTCGGNGCATCGCTGGCCNCNTTCTTGCAGATACGNCCGAAGAATCCATTGTTATAAAANCATAAACCTCATCANATATGAAAATTACCGTATTGGACGGCTTCACCCTNAATCCGGGTGACCTNTCCTGGGAACAGCTTGAGAATCTCGGGGAACTGACTGTTTACGATCGGACGTCTCCGGAAATGGTCGTAGAACGGGCGTGTGGCTCCGAAATAGTCCTGACAAATAAAGTAGTTCTCGACCGCACTATTCTTGATCGGTTGCCTGATCTTAAATATATAGGAGTGTTGGCCACGGGATATAATGTGGTTGATGTTGAGNCTGCGCGAGAAAAGGGAATTGTAGTNACCAATATCCCGGCCTANAGNACGGATTCTGTAGCTCAGATGGTCTTCGCCTTGTTGCTGGCCGTCACGAATCGGGTCGAGACCTTTACGGCGAAGAACCGCATAGGTCGGTGGAGCGATTCTGTCGATTTCTGCTATTGGGACGCTCCGCTGACGGAGCTGGCCGGTAAATATTTCGGTATCGTGGGACTCGGTAATATCGGGCGCAAGGTCGCCGTGATAGCCCGGGCCTTCGGAATGAAGGTACTCGCTCTGACCTCGAAAGATAAGAATGAGTTGCCCGAGGGGGTGGAGAAAGCTGCATCGCTTCAGGATCTTCTGAGCCGGTCGGACGTGGTGTCGCTCCATTGTCCTCTGACAGACGNGACTCGTTCGCTGATCAATTCTTCAACCTTGAAAATGATGAAACCCTCGGCGATACTGATCAATACGGGCCGTGGGCCGCTGATAGACGAAAGTGACGTCGCGGAGGCTCTTAAAGAAGGGGTCATAGCCGCAGCAGCGGTCGACGTTCTGACGACCGAACCGCCCAAGGNCGACAATCCCTTGTTGTCAGCTCCAAACTGCTACATTACTCCTCACGTAGCCTGGGCCTCTACCGAGGCGCGCCGTCGCTTGATGGATATAGCCACGGCCAATGTAGCTGCCTTTCTTNCCGGCAATCCCCGGAATAGGGTCAACTAACTTTTTTATTGGCCCTCCGATAGATCTTCCTGAAGATGGTGGCGTTGGGGAAGTTCCTGNACNGNCTTTNCTTTNTTCTTCGAGCTGCGNCCGGTNGANTCNGANCGTTCACGACGTGATTTCTTGCGCTCCCGTGNTTTTCTTGAAGAGGAGGAGTGGGAATCGCGNTCATAGTAGAAGCTGTCGGTGTCGAGGGTGTCGGAGTCCGAGGTAACGATGATGCCGGGATGGCCTCCTCGCATTGAGTCGCAACTGCGTGCCAGGCATCCGCTCATAGAGAGCAGAAACCCGANGATGATCAAAGCAAGCATTCCGTTTCGTTCACGCGCTGAGAGCGGTGTCCGTTTCCCTTTGGACATAAGTCAGTATTTTTCTGCAAAGATAGGAATTATTCCGATAGGATATGCTNAATNTTTGCCCGAAGGAATTAGAGTATTNTATAAAAAGTATGGCTGGGTAAGGTATAAACCACTTGCGGGCCGCTTCCCAGCGACCCGCAAGTGAATGTTTTCCATAATACTTTCAAACTAACCTAACATCATGAAGAAGTTTTGCTTCTTTCTGTCTTTAAAACATGGTTGGTGTGCGATTGGTTCGGTCAGGTTGAAAATTTTTTTGTAATTTTGGGATAAGTATTTCTGCGATTGTTGAGTAGATAATAACAACTTACTGAAAGACAGGTTTATATATGACGCACGCTGAGATAGAAAATTTGTTGAAAGAAGCCGGGGTGAAAACATCGCCGGTGCGCATACTCATAGCCAAGGCCATTTCGGACGCTTCGGGTCCGGTTTCGGGACTGGACATCGAGTGNACTCTGGCGACGGTCGATCGTTCATCAATCACGCGTGCGCTGTCCCTGTTCGTCGCCTCCGGACTTGTACATACTATAGAAGATGGATCCGGCTCGGTCAAATATGAAATATGTAGAACNGCCCACTCCCACACCGATGAAGATTCGGACCTCCATCCTCATTTTCATTGTGTGGTCTGCGGCCGTACNTATTGTCTGTCCGACCAATCTATNCCGNCCATGNTACTNCCTCCCGGTTTCACCGCNATTTCGGCCAACCTCGTGGTNAAGGGCCGATGNGCGGATTGCGCGCACTGAAAACCGGCCCTTTTCGTTCAGCCCACTTTAATAGATCTACCTTTACTATCCCCCACCAAAGCCCGGATCCGCCGAGATCCGGGCTTTATTTGTCCNCAGAGCCCATTCTNAGAAACTCCTNNGAATCCNTGAATTAACAAAACGAAATAAANTTTAACATATTTTGAANGCAAAGAACAGCAACAAGTTACCNCNCAAAATAACCCGNCTGANGGACAAATAGCGAACAACCCCTTGACACGGGGNCCAAAATAACNTAACTTTGCATCCGCAATCGGGAAACGCCCCTCACCTGAGAGACGGGCCCGGNAGCGAAAGAGAACATTGAAAACATTGCCACAAGACAAGAAAAGTGAGACAAGGGAAAACGAC
>JAAVFK010000009.1 GCA_014800785.1 Bacteroidales bacterium | reverse complement strand
TTTGGCGCTTTTTGCCATGATTCATCAGTCGTGATGCCCGCATCACTCCTTCTTCATCACGCAAAAATCATCCAAAAATATTCTCAAAATCATTGGCACATAAATTTAAACAGTTTCTAGGATGAAGAAAAAAGACAGGATATTGCTCGTCGAGGATGATTCGACACTTTCGTTTATCATCAGTGANGCGCTTGAACGNGAAGGGTTCGAGGTTATCAGCGCGGACAATGGTTCGGAGGGACTNGACAANTTCAGAACNGAGAATCCGGAGATTATCGTNACGGANGTCATGATGCCTAAGGTTGACGGGTTTGAGATGGTGCGCAAGATACGTATGATCGCTCCGGCGGTACCGGTTCTGTTCCTTACGGCTCGGACTGCACTCGACGATGTTGTCAAGGGATTCNAACTCGGNGGGAATGATTATATCAGGAAGCCGTTTCAGATTCTTGAGCTCGTTGTNCGAATCAAGGCTCTGCTGAAGCGTAACCGTGTCGGAAATGCTGAGGAAACCAAAGTCGAGGTTGGAGATGCNTCGCTTGATTTCGCTGCCCAACNCCTGACGATTGGCGGNGAAACTATAGANTTGACACACACGGAGGCGGTGATACTCGACGAATTGTTCCGCCATCCGAATGAGGTTGTTGAAGCGCGCACGCTTATGTTGCGAATATGGCAGAATGATGACTATAACAANCTCAATCGTCTGCACGGCTTCATCTACAAACTAAGGAAATATCTCNGCGCNTCCNCNGAACTCGACCTGCTNAACGTCCGAGGCATCGGCTANAAACTNGCTCTNNCCAAGNCTTCCGACCAAAGGACAATATAANACTNCNACCACAGAANGATANAATNTTNTCGACCANAGAACGATATAATATTTTCGACGATCGGAGGNTATAATTTTTGACCATAGAAAGNATATAATTTTTNNCCATAGAACCATAGNACCATATTTCACTGCGGTTTGGTTGGCTAATATGGTTTCTATGGTTCTATGGTCGAAAAGAATCTATGGTGGAACCACATTCGACGATATGGATTCTATGGTTCTATGGTCGAAAAAAGATCTATGGTCGATGGGGGTTAGCCGAGGAGGACGTCGAGGATCATCATGAGGAGGAAGCCGAAGGCGAAGCCTATGGTGCCTGCGTTGGAGTGTTCACCCTGTTGNGTTTCGGGAATNAGTTCCTCAACCACGACATAGAGCATGGAGCCGGCGGCGAAAGCGAGAAGATAGGGGAGAACCGGCACTATGACCGAGGCGAGAACAATCGTCAGAATGGCTGCCAGCGGTTCAACGACACCGGAAAGCGTACCCATNAGNAACGACTTCCNNCGNGNNTTNCCCGCGCTNTGAAGNGGNANTGANACNATNGCTCCNTCCGGGAANTTCTGGATNGCTATGCCNAGNGANAGCGCNANNGCNCCNGCCATTGACATATATGAGTTATGTTCGAGGGCACCGGCGAGAGACACGCCGACCGCCATTCCNTCNGGAACATTGTGGATCGTGACCGCGAAGACGAGTTTGGCTGTCTTTGACAGATGGGAGCGCGGTCCCTCGCTCCGGTCACTGTCGATATGCTGATGAGGAATCAGATTATCGAGAAGGAGCAGAAAGAAAATGCCGGCAAGGAAACCNACTCCGGCAGGCACAACGCTGAGAAGNCCCTCCTTCCCNGTCATTTCAATTGAGGGGATAAGAAGGGACCATACAGACGCCGCGACCATNACNCCGGCGGCGAAACCGGTCAGGGNTTTCTGAATCTGCGGCGCGAAATTCTTCTTGATCAGAAATACGCANGCNGATCCGAGGGTTGTGCCGACGAGCGGCAGAAGCAACCCGAGCCACAGACCGTTCACGCTCAGACTTTCTTGGTCAGCCGCAGACCCGCCCAATTATTGTCCGAGCGGGTCTCGACGAGCACAAGGCCGGCCTTTGCCGCGGCCTCTTCGACCACAGGAATATCCTCGACATAGAAGCCGCTGAGCAACATTGTCCCTCCGGGACGGAGCGTTTTCGAATAGCTATCAATGTCGGAGGTAATTACATTTCTGTTGATNTTGGCTACGAACACATCAACGTCCGAATAATCNGNGAGAAGCGANGCGTCACCGCAACGGAACTCCACGTCNACACCGTTNAGACGGCCNTTGCCGAGAGAGTTTTCGTATGCACCCGGGTCAATTTCGATTCCGACTGCGCTTTTTGCTCCGCGCATCATTGCGAGAATAGCCAGGATGCCGGTGCCGGTGCCCATATCGATCATACGCTTTCCTTCGAGCTCCATATTGAGCAGGTAGGTGAGCATGAGAGAGGTAGTCGAGTGGTGACCTGTTCCGAAAGCCATTTTCGGGTCGATCACGATTTCGTATTCCGCTTTAGGAGCATCGTTGTGGAACGATGAACGCACTACACAGCGGTCAGCCACGACGATCGGTTTGAAATAATTCTTCTCCCACTCCTCGTTCCAGTCCTTCCCTTTGACAAAGGTAGCCTTGAAAATGATATCGACGTCATAGGGGAGACTTCTGATAGNCTCCTTGACGGCCTCACCCTTATAGAGCGAGTCCTGGATGTATGCTGTCAGTCCCTTCTCGTCGGGTTCGAAAGATTCGAAACCGGCATCGGCGAGGAACGCTGCNAGAAGATCGGTGACGTCTTCTGAACAGGGAAAAATATCGAATCGGATACTCTGGTAGTCCACTGCTTCTATATATGGTTAAAGAGCGGATCGGGCCGTCGGCCGGACACACTCTGAGTTTCTTGATTAACCGATAGGTCTTTGAGCTATCGGGATAGTTTACTTTTTCGGCTTGAAGAAGCCGGCGACTTTGCGAGCGGAGGAGAAGAGCGAGAGTCCGATCATCGCGTAGTCGAGATAATTGAGACCGCCGATCAGTTTGCGGGCAATTGTGGCGGCCTTGGAGGCTTTCTTTCCTTTGCCGTCTTGCGCGAAAGGAGTCCAATGGCGAACGTTCTCATAGTCCTCTACGAGTTTTTCGCGTGCGAACTCCTTGCGCAGAGCCACAACTGCCCGACGATAGCGGAGATCGTCGAGAGTGTAACCTGCGAATTTAGGCTTTTCATCAAGCACTTTGTCAGCTACCTCGGCCGGGGTGTCGTTCGTTTCGTTTGCCATAATGGAATCTGGTTTAGCTCAGGAAAAGCTTGGTTAGAAATTTCGCGATAGGATTCATGATCAGCGGCTTCTTGAAGACGATGAAGACAAGCATCAGAAGAAGCAGAATACCGCTGACCGAAAGACAGGCGAGAACCGGCGACATGATCAGCTCGAAAGCGTCCACGAGACACTGCGTGAGGACGAAGAGGATCACGACGGCGATCAAAAGACAGATCGTCACGAGAGCCACCGCGCCTCCGAGGATGGTGATTTTCTCGGCTGCGGTTAGTTTCGCATACTCGACCTGAAGATTAACCCAATCTTTAGAGTCCTGGACGACTTCCTTTATTTTGTCTGTCAGTTTATTGTCATTCATTGGAGTATCAAAGAAGACGGGAGCGGCGAATCTGCTTAGATGGTCGTCACTCCCGTCAGTTTAAGTTCTTGATAATTTCCTTTCGGAACGATTACTCCTCGCCGGTGAGTTCGGCTACGAGAGCGTCTACCTCGGCGTCGCTGATCTTGATACCTTTTCTTTTCAGGATCTTGCAGATTTTCTCGCGGAGATCCTCACCTTTCTCAGGTGCGAAAAGAAGAGCTGCGCCACAGCCGACGATAGCGCCTCCGATGAAGGCGTAAAGGATATTGAGTGCTTTCATTGTCTATTTCTTATTAGAGGGCGTTTTCGATCTGGTCCTCGATTTCTTCAGCGATTTCCTCGAGCTGGCTCTTCTTCAGATTGATGCCCTTCTCTTTGAGGATTTCGACGATTTTCTTGCGGGTCTTCTCACCTTTTTCGGGAGCGAGAAGAAGACCGATTGCCGCACCGGCAACTGCTCCGCCTACAACGGCGCTGATAACGTGCAATGCTTTCATTTCGATTATGTTTTGAGTGTTAATTTTATTGTTTGAGAGGGTGGAATGAGAAAGTTTTACACTTCTCTTCTCCACACTTTATCTACTAAACGCGAAGATGCACGGAAAAGTTCAGAAAAAATGTTAAAAATATCTTCTGACCGGTATTTGCGGATCAGCGCGCGGCCATCATTGCCGCACCGTTGGCCGTGGCCTTGTAGGCCATAACGCCAAGTGCGTCGGTCGGGTAGATGTTCATGCTGCCGTCGGCAGAGGGGAGTGCGACGTGGTTGTCGTCGATGAAGGTCAGGAGTGGATAGGTTTCCTCTTCAGTCACGAGGTTCCAGGTCTGGGTCTCTTCGGTGAAGTCAAGACGCATGGACTGTCCGCTTTCCTGATGAGTGACCGTGTATCCCTTGCCGTCACACTCGACGAGATAATCGCCGTGGTCGGTCGGGATGACTGTAGTCGAGGCTGTCATCGGATTCGAACCGCTCCAGAACTCGATCGAGTTCACGACGAGAACGTCGGCAAGAGCCGTCACTTCATAGACCGGAAGAATCCAGAAGGCGATGAACACCAGTTCGTTTACGAATTTGTTACCGATTTGGTTGTTCCAGGCCAGAACCTTGTTGGTCAGGCCGAAACTTCCGATACAGGAAGAGAGGGGAATTGCCAGCGCCAGCGAGCAGATGACGGCGCCCATGAGATTGTGTTTGCGCATAAGTGACGGTATTTGAAAGGTTAGGAACAGGTATACTCAGATAAAAACGGAAGCTTCCGAGAGGCTCTCGGGGGACTGTCACAGATTTTTGAGCGAGAGGATTGCTTTTTCGGGATCGGGAGCACCGAAGACATAGCTTCCGGCCACGAGCATATCGGCTCCGGCTGCTGCGAGGCGTGCGCCGGTCTCGGCGTTGACTCCACCGTCAACCTCGATCAGGGCTTTGGAGCCGGTCGAGTCGATCAGGCGGCGAAGTTCAGCCACTTTCTTGACCGAGTGCTCGATGAAAGGTTGTCCGCCGAATCCGGGATTGACCGACATGATGAGGACGAGTTCGACATCCTCGATGATATCCTGGAGCATGGAAACAGGTGTCGCGGGGTTGATTGTCACACCGGCCTTCATTCCGGCACGGTGAATACGCTGGACGACACTGTGGAGGTGGGGACACGCTTCCTGGTGAACGTTCATGAACTCGGCGCCGAGGTCACGGACCTGGCTGATCCATTTGTCGGGCTCGACGATCATCAGATGAACGTCGAGGGGCTTGCGGCAGTTTTTTGCCACGGCCTGCATGACCGGGAAACCGAAAGATATGTTGGGGACGAAGACACCGTCCATCACGTCGAGATGAAGATAGTCCGCTTCGGAGCGGTCAATCATCTCGAGATCCGGTTTGAGGTTTGCGAAGTCTGCGGAAAGAAGAGACGGGGAGACGAGCATAAGGTATATGTGTTTTTAAGGTTAGTTTTCGTCTGGATTCTTGACCGGGGATTTGGATTCCTTACGGGGCTTGAACGCATTGTAGAGTATGAAGACGAGGCAGATAGCCGCCAGTCCGTAGCCACACCATGTCAGGTAGCGGTTATACTCCTCGACCTTGTCGAAAAGCCGGTCGGGGCTGACCGTCAGCGAGAGCCAGTAGCCCAGCGCACAGAGAATCGAGTTCCAGACTAATGCGCCGAGTGCGGTGAAGACCGCGAAGATCCCGACGTTCATCTTTGAGAGGCCGGCAGGAATCGAGATCAACTGTCGGATAGCCGGGATAAGGCGTCCGATGAAAGTCGAGATAGCGCCGTGCTTGTCGAAATATCTTTCGGCTTTATCCACCTTCTCACGATTGATCATGCACATGTGGCCGAACCGGGAATCGGCGAATCGATAGACTACAGGACGTCCGATCCAGAGTGCCAGATAATAATTGATGAATGCGCCGCACAACGCTCCCAAGGTCGCCACCGCCACGACGGCGTAGACGTTCATATCCGCGCCGACACCATAATTGGAGCATGCGATATAAGCCGCCGGGGGCACGACCACCTCAGACGGAAAGGGAATGAACGAGCTTTCGATCATCATGAAGATGAACACAAACCAGTAGTTCGCGTTTTCGAGAAACCACTGGAAGAAACTGCTTGCGTCGAAAATCGCGCACGATATCATATCGGGTATCATTGACTTCTATATTTTCTGCAAAGATAGCCAAATTTCCTCTACCTCCCAAATATACTCCTCCGCGCCGCGCGCGATCGGACCTCTCCTTGCCGGGACGGCGAATCGGCAATCATCATTTCGGAGACTGGAACGAGGATGAGTAGCCGTCGTTGTGGCCGGGGTGGCCGCTTGTCATCTGGGAGGCGAGTTTAACGCATGAGCGGCCCACGTTCGGATTCAGATGATCGAGGGCGTTCATCAATCTGCGGTTGACATTTTCCCGGTGGATCTCCTCTTCGGTCATGAAGAGCGAGACGAGACGCCGGTCGGGACGGATGTCGCCGAGGATGACGCCCCCACGCTTGAAGGGTATCTCGGGGTTGAAGATACGGTTCAGAAGGTTGTTGGCCGTGGTCACTATGGAGACTGTATCGTAGACAGGATCGGCGAACCGGTGTGTGGCCGAGGGATGATAGCCGGCAAAACGTTGGTTGAATGGGTTGGTGGATAGAAAGACTGTGATCTCGCCTGCCACACCCTGCATCTTCCGGAGACGTGCGGCGCAGTCGGCAGCATAGATGGCGATGCGGGCACGGAGATAATCATAGTCGGTGACATCCATTGGGAAAGTACGTGTCTCGGAGATCGAGTCCTGAAGCGGACGGTCTACGTGATTGAGTTCGATGCAGTGCTCACCATTGAGTTCGCGCCACATCTTCTCGCCGTTGATCCCGAGCTGTTTACGGATCCATACCAGATCGCGGGCGGCAAAATCGGCAGCGGTGTATATCCCGGCGGTATATAATTTCGCGGCCTGCCGTCGGCCTACTCCCCAGAGTTCCCGGACCGGGGTCTCGCGCAGAAGCTTTTCGGCTGTCTCGCGGTCTCCTTCGGCGAGGACTCCGACACTTTTACCGGTGTGTTTGCATTCATCTGTCACGAGCTTCGCCAGGGTCTTCGACGGGGCGAACCCAACTGTCACCGGTATGTCAAGACTCTCAAGAGCCTCCCGGACTATTCTCTCGCCTATGGACCGGAGATAACGCTCCGGAATCTCGTCGACCAGAAGAAAGGCCTCGTCTACGGAATAGTCTATGGTCTTGGGTACGTGACGACGAAAAATATCGTGGACCTTTATGCTGATCTCGCGATAGAGCAGGTGGTTGCCGGAGAGAGCCGTGAGTTTGCCTGAAAGGATGTGGTCACGGATCTCGAAAGCCGGTTGACCCATCTTGATACCCATACTTTTCGCCTCATTGCTGCGCGCGACGACACAGCCGTCGTTGTTGCTCAGCACGACGACCGGAATCCCCTTGAGCGCACCGTTGCGGCTGCGCTCGCAGGAAACGAAAAAATTGTTGCAGTCTGCCAATCCTACCATCATACTTTATTCTCCATTCTATGTGAAGTAAGGGTTCCGATTTAATTTGGCTCTTTTCCCTTACTACCTTAATTATTTGCTTGCGATTGTATATCTCCCTTCGGTCAGGATGAGATGGCCTTCATCTCTGAGAAAGGGAATGAGCGAGAAAGCCTCTCCCGCACGGCCTCCGAGCCTTAGCAGCAGGTCGTCTGGTGTCAGACCTTCTGGACTGGCGGCCACGAGATCAAGAATGCGCTGGGCCGTATCTTCGGTCGCGTTTCGGTCTGCCGAGCGGCGTCTGTCGCGACAGACATCACACGTCCCGCAAGGTTGTGCCTCCTCCTCGCCGAAATATCCCAGCATACGCGCCACGCGGCAGTCAGAACTGTTGTAGGCGTAGTCGATCATCGCCTCTACGCGCCGCTCCATCACCTCGCGCCGGCGTTCGTAGATGTCGATGCCGATGGTCAGATAGCGCTTCTCCTCGCGTGCGGTCGCGAAATGGATGAACGGCACCCGGCGTCGCGGGACAAAGCTGATTACATCTTCCTTTCGGAGTTCGATCAGTGCGTCGTAGACCTTCCGGGGGTGGAGACTCGCTTCGGCCGCGATCCTCTCCTCGTTCACGTATACGAAATCGGAGAACATCCCGGTGTACATCCTCAGCATCGTGCGGACTACTGCCTCGGCCTCGGGAGATATGTTGTGGACGCGGTACAGGTCGTCTCTCTCTATCTTGAACCACACGCGCGCGGCGTTCTCCGTCTCTTCGATGAAGTCGAGATAACCGGCCTGGCCGAGCAGATTGAGCGAGGCGCGGACGAACCGCTCCTGATAGCCGTAGGTCTTGCAGAAAGCCTCCGGATCGAATTCCTTGAGAGCCTCGTAGCCCTCGCCGATTTCGAATCCGTAATAGTCACAGATGCGTTCGTAGAGATCCTTGATGTCGTCGCGTCGCGGGAAAGTCTCAGTCACTCGCCGGCGCAGCAGCGCCCGGTCACGGACCGACACGAGAAGCACGGCGAAAGAGGGGAGGCCGTCGCGTCCGGCACGTCCCGCTTCCTGATAATATTCTTCGAGAGAGGGGGGAAAGTCATAATGAACGACGACCCGCACGTCGGGTTTGTCGATACCCATTCCGAAAGCATTTGTCGCGACGATCACCCGGATGGCATTCGCTTTCCACTCGTTCTGGCGCTGCTCCTTCTCCTCATACCGGAGTCCGGCGTGGTAATTGGCCGCCGAGATTCCCGAGGCGGTCAGAAATTCGGCTATCTCGCGCGTCTTCTTGCGCGAGCGGACGTAGACGATGGCGCTGCCGGAGGTCTTCGCCAGTATGTTGTAGAGTTCGCTGAGCTTTGTCTCGCTCTCGCGTGAGATATAGGATATATTGCGCCGGGAGAAGCTCATCCTGAATCCGGCGCCGTCGCGAAACCGTAGCTGACGCGCTATGTCATTGGCCACTTCCGGTGTGGCTGTGGCCGTAAGGGCCAGAACCGGGACTCCGGGGAGCTGATCGCGCAGGACCGCAATGTTGAGATAGGCGGGGCGGAAGTCGTAGCCCCACTGGGAAATGCAGTGGGCCTCATCGACGACAATCAGAGTGACGTGCAGGTGTCGGAGCTCGAAGAGGAAGCGCTCGTTGCGCAGCCGTTCGGGAGCGACATAGAGAAAGCGGGCACGACCGTTCACGAGCTGTTCCCAGGCGAGTCGATTCTCCTGGGCCGTCATGGCCGAGTGGAAGAAGACGGCGCGGATATTGTGGCGTTTCAGATTGTCGACCTGGTCCTTCATCAGTGAGATGAGGGGCGTTACGACGAGCGTAAGCCCTCCGAGCGCGAGACCCGGAACCTGGAAAGTGATTGACTTTCCTCCCCCTGTAGGCATAAGTCCGAGGGTGTCGTGACCCTCGATTACGGAAGTCATGATCTCCTCCTGAAGCTCACGGAAGCTGTCATAGCCCCAATGTTTCTTCAGGATATCAAGAAGACGGTCATGTATGTCTGTGTTCCTGTCGGACACGATTATTCCTCCTTGTTACTTGCCGGACACGCGGATGTCGCGGATCATGAGCTGAATCGAGTCGGGATGGTGACGGCCGTGGCGCGTCTGCTCGATCGTATAGCAGATGTCTATAGGCTTGTGGGCGTGGATATGTTCGAAATAGGGAGCCATGTTGAAGGCGATGGCGTTGATCACGCGGCTGGTGCTGTTGTCTTCAAGTTCCAGCTTGATGTGCTCAAGATTCTTGCCGACGAGCTTGCTCGTTCCGAAGTCGAACACGTTGCGCGTGCAGAAGATCGGCTTGGAATTGCCCGGTCCGAAGGGGTTGAATTTCTGGAGTTGCGAGAGGAGCTCGGGAGTGATGTCCGCAAACTCGAGTTCGGCTGCGATCTCGATGTGAGGGGTCAGCTGGGAGGGCTGGATGTGCTCGGCCACATACTCTTCGAAACGGCGGCTGAATTCGGGGATATTCTCCTCCTTGAGCGAGAGACCGACGGCATAAGGGTGACCACCGAAGTTTTCAAGCAGGTCGCGTGTGGAGTCAACCGCAGAGTATATGTCGAAACCCTGGACGGAGCGCGACGAACCGGTGGCAAGACCGTTGGCAAAGGTCAGCACAACCGCCGGCTTGTAGTAGAGTTCGGTCAGACGAGAGGCCACGATACCGATGATTCCCTTGTGCCAGTCCTTGTTGTAAATGACGATCGAACGCTTTCCCTGGACGATGCTGACGTCCTGCTCGATGATCGCGTTGGCCTCTTCGGTGATCCGTTTGTCAAGTTCCTTGCGGTCCTTGTTATATTGGTCAATGTCCTTTCCTTTCTCGTATGCGTCGTGAAGATCGCGGCTGACGAGGAGGTCGACCGCCTCGATTCCGCTTTGCATACGTCCCGACGCATTGATTCGCGGACCTATCTTGAAGATCACGTCGCTGATGGTGATGTCCTTGTTGGTCAGCTTGCAGAGACGGATGATACTACGCAGTCCGAGGTTCGGGTTGGAGTTGAGACGCTTCAGCCCGTGATAGGCCATCACACGGTTTTCTCCGACAATAGGGACGAGATCGGCGGCTATGCTGACCGCCACGAGGTCGAGAAGGGAATCGAGCTCATTGTGGTTTGTCAGACCGTTGCTCTGGGCGAAAGCCTGCATAAACTTGAAGCCTACACCACATCCCGAAAGCTCTTTACAGGGATACGGGCTGCCAGGCATCTTCGGGTTCAGAATGGCCACGGCCGGCGGGAGTTCCTCGTCGGGCATATGGTGGTCACAGATGATGAAGTCTATCCCGCGCTCCTTGGCGTATGATATTTCCTCGATAGCCTTGATTCCGCAGTCAAGCACGATCACGAGCTTCACGTCGTTTTCGGCCGCGTAGTCTATGCTCTTGCGTGAGATTCCGTATCCCTCATCATAGCGGGTCGGGATATAGTACTCTATGTTGCTGTAGTAGTTCTGGAGATACTTATAGACGAGCGCCACGGCTGTCGTTCCGTCAACATCATAGTCGCCGTAGATCATGATCCGCTGTTTTGCTCCCATCGCCTTGTTCAGACGGTTGACAGCCTTCTCCATGTCGGGCATGAGGAAGGGATCATGGAGGTCGGAGATCTGAGGCGAGAAGAACGCGCGGGCCTCGTCGGGGGTGGAGACACCTCGTCTTATCAGTAGTTCGGCGATGGCGTCGACATTTCCGCACACTTCGGCAAGCCGTGCGGCGTCTTCATTCTGCTGTCGCGTCAGCGGCTGATAATTCCATTTATTGTTCATAGTTCTGAGATAAGTAAGGGAGGATGGTTTCCGACGAGAGGTTTGCGGTATGTGGTGAGTTTGAACTTCCACATACTGAAGATGAAACAACTCCACTCCTACAAAATTACTAAAAATCGCCCGAATACCAAAATATTCGGGCGATTTAAAAGAGTTAAAAGTTCGGGCTCCGGATCAGAAGAGGAGGGCTATGTGGAGCGTCGCGAAGGCCAGAAGCCAGGCGACAGCCGTGTTGTAGACCATCGAGAAGACCGGATATTTCCACGAACCTGTCTCGCGGTATATGGCGCTTATTGTAGCGATACACGGGAAGTAGAGCAGCACGAAGACCATGAACGCAAGTGCCGTGGCGTGCGTGAACGGTGGGCGGCCCGTTGCCTGAGATGGCGTCGAGAGACGTTTGCTCAGTGCCTCGGCATCATCGTCGCCGACATAGAGGACGCCGAGAGTGGAGACGACAACCTCCTTGGCGGCAGAGCCTGCGAGCAGTGAAACGCCGGTCTTCCAGTCGAAGTCGAGCGGACGAACGACGGGTTCGATGAACTTGCCGATGCCGGCCAGGATCGAATTGTTTTCCTGATACTGCGAGACGCACATTTCGTGGATCTCCTCTTCGGTGTGGCTCTCGAGGGTCTCGGCCGGCATTGATGCGCGGGCTTCGGCTACGAACTCCTCGGGTACCTGGTCGGCCGAGTAGTGGGGGAAGTAGCTGAGCGCCCAGATGATGATGGAGGCCACGAGGATCAGACCGCCCATCTTCTGGAGATACTGGCGTGCCTTGGCCCACATGTTGCGCAATGTAGCTTTGGCGGTCGGCATACGGTAGGGGGGAAGCTCCATAACGAACGGAGTCTCGTCTTTCTTGAACCAGAACCGGCGCAGAAGTCTGGCGGTCATGACGGCCATTATGATTCCGAGCAGATAGAGGCCGAAGAATACCCAGGTTCCGTGGGTCGGGAAGAAGGCGCCGACGAGCAAGACATAGATCGGGATTCGCGCCGAACAGCTGATGAACGGATTGACGAGAATCGTGATCAACCGGCTTGACTTGCTCTCGATTATACGGGTCGACATGATAGCCGGCACATTACAACCGAAGCCCATCACGAGAGGTATGAATGACTTACCGTGCAGACCCATCCTGTGCATCATCTTATCCATGATGAACGCCACGCGGGCCATATATCCCGAGTCCTCCATAAACGATATGAAAGCATAGAGAATCAGAATGTTGGGGAGGAAGACGATCACGCCACCCACGCCGCCGATGATGCCGTCGACAATCAGGTCCTTAAGTGGACCTGCGGGCATCGTCTTGCTTATGAGTTCGGATATCCACGNAATGAACGATTCGATCCACTCCATCGGATAGGATCCGATCTGAAACGTNGCCCAGAACATGAGTATCATGACTCCGAAGAAGAGGGGGAAGCCGAAGAGCTTGCTGGTNACGANCGAGTCGATGATCTTGGTGGTCTTNTCGTCGTGCTTGAGGTCACCTTCGAGNGTTTCGGCGAGGGCTCCCTGGATNAAGCCGTATTTCTCNGACGCTATGACGGTCTGAGGATCCTCGTTCAGNTCTTTCTTTATNTCCTCNGCGTTGCGGTCTCTGATCTCGATTATATTGTCGCCTCCCGGGACATCGTTGATCTGTTTCGTGATCTCCGGATCACCTTCGAGAAGCTTCACGGCGAGATANCGGGGNGAGAAGAGGTGGGGAATCGCAGTGTTGGCCTTGATCGCTTCCTTGACCGCGTCGATCGCGCGCTCGAGTTCCGGGCGGCAGACAACGTGGATATGGCGCGTCACNGGAGATNTCATCTCGTAGACCTCGATGATGGTGTCGAGAAGCTNNTGGACACCACGGCCTGTGGCTGCNACCGTCGGGACAATGGGCACACCGAACATCTTTCCGAGATGTTCGTAATCGAGCTTGGCCTCGCTCTTCTCGAGNTCGTCGAACATATTGAGGGCGATGACCATAGAGCGGTTCATGTCGATCAGCTCGGTGGTNAGNTANAGGTTTCGCTCCAGATTGGAGGCNACAGCCACATTGACTATGACGTCAGGTGTCTCGGCCTGGAGATAGCGGGTGACATAAACCTCCTCGGGTGAGTAGGCCGAGAGGGAATAGGTGCCCGGGAGATCAACTACATTGATTCGGTAACCTTTGTACTTGAGCGATCCCGACTTGGCTCCGACTGTCACGCCGGCGTAGTTGCCGACATGTTCGTGGGCGCCGGAGACGATATTGAAGAGCGATGTCTTGCCGCAGTTGGGGTTGCCGATGAGGGCTATGTTGATGATGCGGTCTTCACGGACCTCCTTTTCTTCGTCGGTCTCGTGCTCGCGGGTCTCGGCTTTCTTGAGTCCGTCGTGTTCGTAACTCTGCCATTCTTCGAGGCTGACTATCTCGATTAGTTTAGCCTCGTTTCGACGTAAGGAGACCTCGTAGTCCATCAATGAATACTTGACAGGGTCCATCATGGGAGCGTTCAGGATCGTTGTGACCTCACGGCCTTTTACGAATCCCATCTCCATCACGCGCTTGCGAAAGGCGCCATGACCGAGGATCTTGGTTATCACGGCCCTTTGGCCGGGTTTTAAATCAGATAATCTCATGATTGGAAATTGGAAAACTTTCTGCAAAATTACCAAAAATATAAGGAAGCGCCAATACCTACTTTTAGGTATTGGCGGCTATGTTTTTCCTCTCAGAACCTCCGAGGATTGAGTATATTGGATGAAAATTTGAGCAAATTGGCGGTATCAGTTCTCGTTCAGGCGACGGCGTTCAAAGAAGGAGCGGGTGAAGAGGAGGAAGAGGAGCATTCCGGCACACTGCATACCGGCGACTACGTAGAAAGCGGCGCGGAAGCCGGCCAGTTCGGCGATGAAGCCGCCGAGCACGATTCCGAGGCCCATTCCGATGTCCCAGGAGATTAGGATTGAGGAGTTGGCCGTTCCGCGCTGGTCGTGGCGGGCGACCTTGACGAACATATTGAGAAAAGCGGGATACATCTGGCCATTGCCGAGACCTATCAGAAGGGCTGAGAGATAGTAGCTCCACGGCTCGGCGACACAGGCGAACAGGCCGAACCCGATCATCGAGAGGACGACTCCGACAGAGGCGTTTCGGGTCATCTTGCCGGCTCGCAGACTCCTCGCGCCGAAAAGACGCGAAAGAACAAGNCCGATCGAAAGGAGCATGAAGAAGTAGCCCGTGCCGTCGGTTATGTTCATCTCCTGCTTGCCGTAGATGGCTACATAGTTGCTCATTATTCCCCAGCAAAGTCCGAAGAAGCAGATGTTGACTGCCAGAAGCCATGCGCGTCCGAGAAAGAAATGGTCGAGGCTCAGTTTAGGTTTCCCTTCGACACTCTCGCGTTTCGGGAGCCTGACGGTTGTTGAGCATAGGAAACCGGCGAATGCGAGAAGAAGAGAAATCCAGAAGAGGAGCGAGAAATTTTGGGTCGAATGATAGATATAGATACCGATGCTCGGCGCGACGGCCATCGCGATGTTGTTGCTCAGACCGTAATACCCGAGACCTTCGTTTCGCCGTTGGGAGGGGAGAACGTCAATAGCCACGGTACTGTTGGCCACGGTTGTGGCTCCGTAGGGAATCCCGTGCATGGTCCTCACGATCGCGAACATCAGCAATGTGCCGGCTCCGATATACCCCGTGAAACAGATGAAAAATGCGAGGAAACAGATGACGAGCACTGTCTTGCGGTCAAACGAGTCGACGATGAATCCGCTGAATGGACGGATAAGCAGCGTCGCGATGACATAACCGGATAGAACGAGGCCGATCGTGTGTTTGTCGGTGTTGAATTGTTCGTCGAGATAGAGGGGAAGCAGAGGGGTCAGCAGATAGAAAGCAAAGAAGAGCAGAAAGTTGCAGGTCATAACCTTGAGATATTCACGGTTCCACAGCTTTGGGGACAATTCTTTCGTTTCTGCCGTCGTTTCTTTTGATTCCAAGATGGTATTATCCATGATAGCAATAGCCGTTTAGGTTGTGACCGTCTTAGGTTAGTGACGTTACTACGAAAACGATGCTTCAGAAGGACGTTCACGAAAACGGTGCAAAATTAGTCAATCGNGGAGACGTATGCAAGATGCCGGCAACCGCAAATCTAAGTAATAAATTGGATATAAACAGATTAGTTTTTTGATGAAAAAATCTTGAAAATTTTTGAGTGAAAAATTTGCACAAGTCAGTCAAAAATTCTAATTTTGCAACGTAATCGAAAAGCACCTGCAACGGTTACAACTACAGTTGGGGCATTAGCTCATCTGGCTAGAGCGTTTGACTGGCAGTCAAGAGGTGACCAGTTCGAGTCTGGTATGCTCCACAATCCAAAGCGAATCGAGATCCAATCCCGGTTCGCTTTTGTTTTAGAAACTGTTTAAATTAATGTCGAAATTTTCACTATCATACTTATATGCCATGAAATTTAAACAGTCTCTTAGAGANAGTTTGACCTCCGTCAATTAGCGGTTACACATTGAACATTATGCTGAACGAACTTATAGAAGGAATTAATCTGGAAGGGCTGGCCATCGGTCTGGCGACGTTCCTGATTATCGGGGTGTTCCATCCCCTCGTGATAAAAGGTGAGTATTATATGGGCCAGAAATGCAACTGGCTGTTTGCCGGTGCAGGAATCATCTTCCTGATCTTCTCGCTGAAACTCTCCGGAGTTGCCTCGATCCTTTGCGGAGTGACCGCTTTCTCTTGCTTCTGGTCAATTCTTGAAGTCAAGGAGCAGCGCGAGCGTGTTCGCAAAGGGTGGTTCCCTGCGAATCCAAAACGCCGGAACCCCGAGATAGAAAAGGGGGAATAACAGAATTTCCACGGACATCGCCTTGCGATGTTTCAGTCGCTTGCGCCTGATGGCGCTGATCATAAACAGAAACGGGCAGACGTTCGAACGTCTGCCCGTTTCCGTTTATCATTTTATCATTTGATCATATCGAGGAACTCTGATTCCGAGACGATCGGGATTCCGAGAGTCTTGCACTTCTCGAGTTTCGCAGGTCCCATATTCTCGCCGGCAAGGACGAATGAGGTCTTCTTCGAAATACTTCCGGCGTTTTTGCCCCCCTCGCGTTCGATTATGTCTTTATACTCGTCGCGGCTGTGGTGGGTGAAGGTACCGGAGATTACTATTGTCTTTCCGGCGAGTTTGTCCCCTCCGGCTGCAAGTTTGTCTTCAGAGAGTGCCATCTGCACTCCCGCTTCCTTGAGGCGTTCGATAATCGACTCGTTCACGGGGTCATGGAGATAGTCGAAGATTCCTTTGGCCACTACAGGACCTACGTCCGGTATGGCGGTCAGCTCTTCGACGGTCATTGCCTGCATACGGTCCATGCTTCTTACGGCCTTCGCCACACGCTTCGATGTCGTTTCGCCGACATTCGGTATCGACAGAGCGTAGACCACGCGTTCGAACGGTACGAGTTTTGATGCTTCAATGCCCGCCACGATATTGGAGGCGCTCTTCTCTCCGATACGTTCAAGTTTCGAGAGTTTATCGACCGTCAGTGTGTATAGATCGGCGATATTCTCAACAAGACCGCAGGCAAAGAGGAGCTCGGCGGTTTCTTCACCGATTCCGTCGATGTTCATCATCCGTCGAGCCGCGAAATGCTCTATGCGGCCGGTGATCTGCGGGCGGCATCCATATCGGTTGGGACAGCGCCAGGCTGCCTCGCCGGCTTCGCGAACAAGCGGGGTGCCACATTCGGGACAAGTCGTCACGAATTCAATGGGTTCAGCGTCTTTTTCTCTGCGTGAGGTGTCCACACCGGTGATTTTCGGAATGATCTCCCCACCTTTCTCAACATATAGCCAGTCACCCTGATGAATTCCGAGCTCACGGATGATGTCGTCGTTGTGAAGCGACGCACGTTTGACGATAGTACCCGAAAGCTGGACCGGTTCAAGATTGGCTACCGGCGTGACGATTCCCATACGTCCGGTCTCGAACGAGACGAAGCGCAGACGGGTGCAGGCGTTCTCGGGATTGAACTTGTAGGCTATGGCCCAGCGCGGAGACTTGGCGGTATATCCCAGATTCATCTGCTGTATGAGCGAGTTGACCTTGAACACGAGTCCGTCTGTCGCTACGGGGAGGTTCTTGCGCTCCTTGTCCCAGTAATTGATATACTCGTTAACCTCCTCAAGAGAATGAAGCAATTTCATTGCCGGAGAGACCTTGAATCCCCATGAGCGGGCCGCGAGCAGGTTGTCATAGTGATTGTCAAACGGCAGGTCATCGCTGAGCAGGTAATAGAACCTCGCATCGAGACGGCGCCGTGCGACCTCACGCGGATCCTGAGTCTTGAGTGTGCCCGAGGCGGCATTTCGCGGATTGGCGAAAAGCGGTTCCTCGTTATATTCGCGCTCCTTGTTGAGTTCGTCGAATACTTTCCACGGCATAAGGATCTCTCCACGTATCTCAAATTTCTCGGGCCAGTCTCCGGGCTGAAGCACCAGCGGAATACTGCGGATGGTCTTCACATTTGCCGTCACGTCGTCACCCTGAGTGCCGTCGCCACGTGTGACGGCGCGCACCAGCCGTCCATTCTCGTAGGTCAACGAGATGGAGGTTCCGTCAAATTTCATTTCACCCACGATGTCGAACTTCTCGCCGTCAAGACCTTTCTTCACACGGTCGAACCACTCGTCTACTTCCTCGATCGAGTATGTGTTGGATAGCGACATCATCGGACGCTCGTGAACGACATGCTCGAAGCCTTTGGTGAGGTCCGATCCGACACGCTGAGTCGGGGACAGAGGATCGGAAAATTCCGGATTCTCCGCTTCAAGACGTTCGAGTTCCTTGAGCGCCATATCGAAATCCTTGTCCGAGATCTCGGGATCATTCAGGACATAGTATCGATGGTTATGATAGTTGAGGTAATCGCGCAGACGCTTGATTTCCTGTTCGACAGAGTTCATGAGCAAATACTTTTATAATGAAGTGGAGAGGGACAATCGNATAAATAGAGCCGTCCTATTGAGGGAGTGGTAAGTGTCCCTCCTCAGATATACGGATACTCTACCCTCCAGAGAAACAACGCTTCGCCGGGCATGGAAGTTGATGCGGCGCACCGGTCCTTCCTGGCAATAACCTCACGGAACTGATCGAGCGTCAGCTTTCCGCGACCGACGTCCACGAGTGTTCCGACGACCGCCCTCACCATATTACGCAGAAAACGGTCGGCGGTGATGGTGAAAACCAACTGCTCTCCTTCCTGCTCCCACCGGGCGTGTGTGACGCGGCAGATGTTGGTCTTGTTGTCGGTGTGGAGCTTGGCGAACGAGGTGAAATCGTCCGTCTCCTTGAGTATCTCCGCGGCCTCGTTCATCGCCTCTATATCCAACGGCCCGCTCGCCAGCCAGCTGAGGGGATAGTTGAAGGGGTTCTTGGTGGTGTTGACGAAATACTTGTAGGTACGGGCCACAGCGTCGAAGCGAGCATGGGCATCGGGAGCTACCGGTATCAGGTCATATATGGCGATGTCTCGTCCGACCATCAGATTGAGCGAGCGCAGAAATTTATCCTTCGCCGGCAGTTGACCCGGATAATCGAAATGAGCGAACATCTCGGCCGCGTTGACACCGGTGTCGGTGCGCCCTGCGCCGGTGATCTTTNTATCCCGACGGAGTATTTTCGAGAGCGCCTCCTCGATAGTCTGCTGGACACTCGGTGCGTTGGGCTGACGTTGCCAGCCGTGGAACGGGGCCCCGCGGTAAGCGAGTCGNAGAAACCATCTCGACGGAGGAGCGGGCTGCTCCTTCGTCGAGACGAGTTCGGAGAGGTCGAANTTCTCTTCGGCCGGTTCGAGTGCNTCGGTTATGTTCTGGACGATTCCCACGGTTTGTGATCTATCAGTCTCTTTCGAGATAGGTGATGCCGTAGAGGCCCGAACGGTAATTGTTNAGGAACTGACGTCCCTCCTCGGCCGAGATNTTGCCGGCCTTCATCGAGGCGGTNACCCAGGTCTCGAGGTTGCGCACGAGTTTCTTGGGGTTGTATTCAACATAGTCGAGNACGTCGGCAACCGGTTCGCCGTCGATGATCTGNTCGATAGTGTGGCCGTCTTTGCCCACGGCGATGTGGACAGCGCTCGTGTCTCCGAAAAGATTGTGGAGGTCACCGAGAATTTCCTGATAGGCTCCGACGAGGAACACTCCGAGATAGTAGGGCTCGTTGGAGCGGAGNGGATGGACAGGCAGGGAATGGGACATNCCCTGGGGCGAAACGAAGTGGGCTATCTTGCCGTCCGAGTCGCAGGTGATGTCCTGGATCGTGCAGACGCGTGTCGGTTTCTCGTCGAGTCTTTCGACCGGCATGATGGGGAACATCTGGTCGATGGCCCAGCTGTCGGGGAGTGACTGGAAGAGCGAGAAGTTGCAGAAATATTTCTCGGGGAGCATGCGGCCGACCTTGCGGAGTTCTTCCGGCGGATGCTTCATGGAGCCTGTGATCGAATGGACGTCGCGNGCAACGGACCAGAACAGTTTCTCAACCTGAGCGCGAGTTTTAAGATCGAGCAAGCCAAGGCTGAANAGNTCGAGAGCCTCCTCTCGGATCTGGAGGGCGTCGTGCCAGTCTTCGAANACCCGGGAGGGGTTGATGTTGTCCCAGATTGTGTAGAGNTCACGNGAAAGCTCGTGTGCATCTTCGGNCAATTCCTCGTTGTCGTTCCAAATNGGAAGNTGCGTTGTCTCCAGAGTCTCGATTATGAGCACGGAGTGGTGTGCGGTCAGCGAGCGTCCGCTCTCTGTGATTATATTCGGGTGGGGAAGTTCGTTCTTGACGCAGACATCGACAAGTGCCGACACGGCGTCGTTCACATACTCCTGGATAGAGTAGTTCATTGAGCTCTCTCCNCGCGACGAGCGGGTGCCGTCATAGTCAACNCCCAGGCCNCCGCCNATGTCGACGAACTGAAGATTGAATCCCGACTTCTGNAGCTGCACATAGAACTGCATCGCCTCGCGGAGAGCGTTCTTGATNCGGCGGATCTTGGTNATCTGGCTTCCGATATGGAAATGGATCAGCTTGAGAGAATTNGAGAGTTTGTTTTTCTCGAGGAAATTGAGTGCGTCAATGAGCTCACTNGAGTTGAGACCGAATTTGCTGACGTCTCCTCCCGATTCTTCCCACTTGCCGCTGCCGGAGGCAGACAGTTTGATGCGGATACCGATATTAGGCTCGATNTTCAGTCTGCGTGCCACGGTAGCGACGAGTTTCAGCTCGTTCAGCTTCTCAACGACGATATAGATTCGTCGGCCCATCTTCTGTGCGAGCAGAGCGAGCTCGACATAGTTCTCGTCCTTGTATCCGTTGCAGATGATCATNGAGTCTTCCGACGTATTGACTGCGAGAACNGCGTGTAGCTCAGGCTTNGAGCCCGCTTCAAGACCGATGTTGTACTTGTTGCCNTGGCTGACGATCTCCTCCACGACGGGACGCATCTGGTTGACCTTGATAGGATATACNATAAAGCTCTCTCCCTTGTACTCATACTGTTCGGATGCTTTGGCGAAACAGCTCGAGATCTTGCGGATTCTGTCGTCAAGTATATCGGGGAAACGCAGAAGAAGGGGAGGGGTCACATCTCTCAGACGCAGGTCGTCAAGAACCTCCTTTATATCTACAGGGGCACATCCCTCTCGGGGTGTCACCTGGACATGACCCTTGTCATTGATCGAAAAATACTTAAGACCCCAGCCGGCTACGTTATACAGCTCGGTCGAGTCATCAATACGCCATTTTCTCATATCGGGGAATTATTCTTGCTTGGATTGTTCGGGAGGAGGAATTGTNTTGTTGACGTTTAATAATTTCATACACTCCGGCCGAGCAGTTCAAATTGCTCGACGATCACCTCGGTGATCCGGCGCGTGATCTGCATCTTGTCCGTGTACTCTCTGGTACGCATGTATCCTTCTACAAACAGACGCGATCCTTTGCGGACGTAGCGCTCGAAGAAAAGCGCATTTTCGCCCGGAACAACGAGGCGGTGCCATTCGGTCACCTCAATGTTGTTGGGGCCACGGCGGACATTGGTAGCCATCGACAGATAGGCGATCGGCCTGTCCTGCTCGGGATAGCGGATCTCCGGATCACTTCCGACGTTGCCCATNAGGAGCACTTTATTCAGTCCCATAGTTCAACATTTGAGTATTATTATATATTGACCTCTCCGGCCATTCAATACTTATGGGCCTTGAGCGAGAGACCGGTTTTCTCGTGGAGACCGAACATCAGGTTCATGATATGGACCGCGTCGCCGGCTCCCCCTCTCATTCTGCAGTCGGCTACGGTTTCGATCGTCAGCACTCCATNTTCATGTTCCGAAAGNGAAACGATACATTTGTCGGTTCCCTCCACCTCCTCCGGAGGCATCGGCCGGCCGGAGATGAACGTGAAATTGTGGTCGCTGAAGGTCTCTTCATAAATCCGTTCGAGTTCGTCGCGATGAACCCCGCTTTCGGTCTTGATCTCGACGCGAAGCGCGCGGGCCGAATGGGTGGANGGNACACGTTCGAGTGTGACNTCTGTNGTCAGGCTGTTCTGGATCTTGCCCAGAACGATCTTGATCTCGCTGAGTGCGCGCTCAAGTTTTTCTTGCACACCGATGTCGTCGGGACATTCGACCTTGATGGAGATCGGTGCGTTGAGGAGCAGATGGGTNGCCATCGGNAAAAGACTGATGACCGATACTCCTGCCACAGAGCGNGGCACCACCGCACGTCTCGCTCCGTGGACGATCGGCTTGCGGTTAAGTTCCGGAAGGCCGTAGATCATATCCAGATTCTCGAAATCGAGACTCGGAGCATGGGACATGTCGATTATTTTCGGACCCGTTTCTTCATTACTTTTTTCAGTNTCCTCATCACCCTTGACGGTGTCCGGGGNTCCGGAGGGGAGGCGTAGCCTTTCAGCCGTCTCGGAGTGGGTGNCGATGAAGATAACGTCGAGCTTCNCGGGTTCTATGCGGTCCGAAAAGATCAGGTCGCACTCGCCCGTCAGTCCGTGATGTACGGATGTGACACTGCGACCGCGCATAGATGGTGCATGTGCGGTCACAAGATCTACATCGGGATGATTGACTAAAATTCGGATCAATTCGCCGGCCATGGGAGAATCGGCGCCGACGATTCCGACTTTTATCATATTGTCAGATTTTGATTGGTGAAGAACCCTGGCGGGAGGGTCCGTATGCTGATTGGAAAAGAGTCGNCNTTCAGCGTCCGGCAGGTGTTATCTGGTCGATCATGGCCTGGTCTATCGGCAGTACGCGCGAGAGAGCTGTCAGGGCCTGACGATGGGTTACACCTTCNCGGAGAACGATGAAGATGGTGTTCGANCCTGCTACGGTTCCGAGNATTTCGGGACANTTCAGGAGGTCGATGTCATACGCGAGACCGGTGGCGTAGCCGTTGCGGCTCTTGATAACACACATATTTCCCGAGAAATCGATCGAGCTGAAGCCGAGGACGTGGGCACCGTGAGAACGGGTCTGGCCGGCGGCGAGAAGCTGGTCGTGAACGTGGTTCTGATCGGGAAGTATATACATATATCCGCCGTTGTCGGTCGGAACCTTGGTAGTCTTGAGAAGCTTNAGGTCACGCGAGAGTGTGGCCTGAGTCACATTGAAACCCTGNTCCTGAAGCAACAACGAAAGTTGTTCCTGACTNGAGATGCAGCGGTTTGTGATCAGATCAATGATCAGATCGACTCTTTTCTTTCTGTTTTTCATTAGGGTTAGATAAGTGTTATGCGGGAAAAATGCATTCTTCAATCAAATGAAAAACTNCGTCGGTTTCCCGACAGCCTCCCGCGTATGACAAACTTTAGGTTAGTNTATGAAGAGNGGCCGGATTTAAATTATCCGGACATTCTCGATGAGAATCCTCCGTCTCCCGNACCCCGGGATATTGATAATTTGGATTCAACAATAAATTTAGATGTGCAAATATATACAAAAAAATTTATTTACACCATAAAATTTGTCAAAAAAGTCGTTTCCCAAGAAAAAACAGCGATCACGCGTTTTTGCGTCGGTCGAGCTCNGTTTTGATTCTGGCGGCCGATTCGTAGTCCTCCTTCTCGACAGCCTGTTCCATGGCGCGGTTGAGCTCATTGATGCTCATGCGNCTCAGAATGGTGGTAGCGCTGTCAGACGGATCGGNTGGNTTGCTTGAGTGACGTTCGNCAGTTGATTCNGACGTGGATGTCGATCNNGAGTGAGCNGATGNGCCTTCACCCGGTTCATCAGCCGTGAATCCTGCCTCGTCGAGAACTTTCTGGGATGTGTATATCGGTGCGTTGCACCTGAGCGCGAGCGCAACCGCATCTGACGAGCGAGAATCGATTGTCTTCTGCTGTCCGAGAGAGTCCTCTATCAAAAGGTCTGCTGCGAACACACCGTTCGGCAGCTTGCGGATCTCTACTTCCAGGAGTCGCATATTGAATTCTTCAAGCATACGGGCCATNACGTCATGGGTCAATGGTCGCGGGGTGGCAATATCCTGCAGGCGACATTCTATCGACTGAGCCTCNGGATAGCCTATGATGATGGGAATGCGAACCGTTCCCTCGTCTTCCTGCAGAATCAGGGCGTATACTCCCGATTCAATCTGATTGTAGGTGATTCCGATCACCCTGAGTCTTCGGCGGTCTTGCATTGNATTTATTGTTATACTTAGAATTTTGATTCTGAAACTNTCCGGTTCAGATTTTCAAAACGATCTTTATTAACTTCGGTTTTTTCAGTGTCCCCGTCNGTGTGTTTCTTGTGTCGGCGGGGTTTGTTTACGACNGGACTGATCATTCCCGATCCCAGGCAGAGTCTGCGGTCGGGGCTGTATATNATGGCGAACTGACCGGGAGCGATTCCCTGGACATCCTNGTCAGCTTCAATGGTCACACCGCCGTGGGGATTGCGACGGATATANCCGTCGGTGAACTCGGGGGTGTGGCGGGTCTTGAAACTGATACGAACCGNTTCNTCNCCTTTCCCTTCNAGGATATCCTCGGTGATCCAGTTCATTTCNTCAACCGGAATGAAGCGACCGTACTGTTCGCGTGTGTCGTATCCGTGGGANACATATACAACGTTATCGCGCGTGTTTTTGCGAACGACAAACCAGGGCCCTCCGCTCAGACCGAGACCTTTGCGCTGGCCGATGGTGTGGAACCAATAGCCTCGGTGAGTTCCGATCTTCTTTCCGGTTGCTATGTCGATCACCGGACCCGGTCTGGTTCCGAGATGACGCTCGATGAAGTCGTTGTAGTTGATCTTCCCGAGAAAGCATATTCCCTGCGAGTCCTTTCTCGACGCGTTCGGAAGCGCAGCCTCCTGCGCGCGTCTGCGNACCTCTTCCTTGGGGATGTTCCCGAGCGGGAACATAAGGTGACTGAGCTGGTCATAAGAGATCTGGGCGAGAAAGTCCGTCTGGTCCTTCACNGGATCGGCGGCNGTGGCGAGATAANACTTGCCACCCTCCTCGACAATGGANGCGTAGTGGCCCGTCGCCACCTTATCATAGAGATGGCCCCAGCGCTCCTCGAAGAACCCGAACTTGATAAGCTTGTTACACATCATGTCCGGGTGCGGNGTGAGACCTTTCTCGACGGTGCGCAGTGTGTAGGCCATCACATGGTCCCAATACTCTTCGTGAAGGGACACTATTTCGAGCGGAAGATTATACTTTCGTGCTATGAGGGTGCAGAGCTCGATATCCTCTTCGGCCGAACAATCNCCTTCGCCGTTGTCCATTCCGATGCGGATATAGTACAGATGCAGGTCGTGACNTTCGCGGTAAAGCGTGTCGACCACTACGGCGCTGTCAACTCCTCCTGAAACTAATACTGCAATTTTCATCAGTTATATAACGTCTGAACCCTTCGTTCAGATTGAAATTATTTAACTCCCCATTCCAAAATATTTCTTCAGACCTCCTCCAACTCCTCTTCGTTCTGATCGTGCGTATGGAGGATATGGAGTGAGAGAAAGTAGTCGACCGANATTTTTCCGGGACCTACAAGGAGNAGGAAGAAGAATATCGCCATGAACATAACGGGGAGATANCCCTCCTGCTGCCATGTGAGAAGATATGTTGCCTCATGGACATAATCTTTGATGAGATATATCTCCGCTACGAGCATGGAGATGAANGGGGGGATGATCATCATTCTCGTGAGGAAACCGGCCATGATGAAGAGCGAGCATATACCCTCGATTGCGGTCATGACGATCAGAGCCGTTTCGTGGGNCATTCCGAGTACTCCCGGAAANACATCGTGCAGTTCATAGAAGTGCGCGATCTGGCGGATGCAGAATGAGAGCATCATTATCCCGACGAACAGTCTCAGGAAGAGACGGCCGAGGTTGGTATATGAATGGCCGGTAGACCGCACATAGAAGAGCGCTATCTTGTTGAGCAATTTTTCGGGCTTACTCATGGCTATTGGTTGTTTTGTTCCTCAAGAACCTGAACGGCGAGGCGCACGGCCAGTTCCGGAGACACGTTTTTATATTTGATTTTTCCTTTTGAATCGANGATGAACAGAGCGGGTGTGAGGCGCAGGTCATACAGTTCGTCGATGTCTTCGGCGCTGCCGACGCTCCATTTCGGATTGGTGTCTTTTACTTTTTCAGCCCAACCCTCTTCGGCGTCCGGTATAATATAAACAACATTGAAGCGTCCCTGTTTCACGAGTTCTGAAAATTCGAGATCGGTGTCAAGTTTCAACTTGCCCATCCGGCAGTCAAAACACTCCGGATCGCCGAAGAACAGGATAGTCGGCGTAGACATCGGGAAGTACTTTCCCTGGCGTCCGTCGGGTTTGGTGAACTCGAATTCCGGTGCGCTCTGTCCCGGGGCCGACGATTCGAGTGCGCGGATCTGGCGCTCGTATCTGAGCTTTCGGGCCTTGTCGATTTTCTTGTTCTCAACGACAGCTTTCGCAAAGGGAAGGTAGATCTCATCNATCCACATGTTGGCGCGGGGGCCGTAAAGGGACTCCTCGGCCGATCGTGCCATCTGGAGAAGCAGCACGGGATTTTTCGAAATTCTCTTCAGAAGCTTGTCTACCGATAGACGNACCTTTTCGGCGTCTGCCCACTGCATAGCGGTTGCGTAGACGTCAAATGCATGGTTCAGTGCGCTCTGGTTGACNGCCTCCTTTTTCTTGACATCGAGCGGTTCCCAGAAGTGTTCGATGATATAGTCGCTGCGATCGTTGAGATTAAGCACATCGTCAGGCGCAGTGGGATACTCGAACAGCGGTTCGATAATGATGGCCTCCTGCTCTTCCTGGGCCGTGGCNGNCAACGGCAATGCCGCGACGGCAGNNATCATAAGCGAGAGGGAAAGTATATATCGTGAGATTGTCTTCATATTATGTTATCGGTTGGCTATTGTCGGACCGTGGTTGCAGATTCAAATTCCTACCCNGNGCGCAGACCGTTCGGTAAGCTCGTTCCGGTTGTCTTAGANTGTTTCTTCGGTGTCTATTCTGANTTCACCGGGAGCTGCTTTCGGATCNGGAGCAGGTTCAACAGCCGGTTCGGGTCTCAGGTCTCCTCCGGGTTCGCAACATCCCGGAATACCACCTTCTCCCGGCAGGATAATTCCGCTGTGGGGTCTCACGTAGGGCTTGATCAGCTCTGCCCAGGCTTTGTATCCGTTGCCGGTCAGGTGCAGCCCGTCGTTGGTGAANTCTTTCCTGAGCTTACCGGTCTTAGGGTCACACATAGCGGGCCAGAGATCTATATANGTGACGCCGTTATCTGCCGCTATCTTCTTCAGTTCCTCATTGAGCGGTTCGATGACACCCTCGCGACCGAGGAGGTTTTTGTATCTCTTGAAGCCATTGTCGATCGGCATGACCGATTGGATGAATAGCTCACTCTCGGGAGACTCCTTGCGGATCATCTCGACGAGCTCGCGATATTCCGTCGCGATTTTCTGTGCGGACTTACCATGGCTCACGTCGTTGATACCGATCAGAAGAAAAATCTGTTCGGGATGGCCTGAGGTCACCTGATGCAGTCGCTCCTTCACTCCGCTGATCACGTCGCCGACGATTCCGCGGTTGACNGCGTCAGGATTGTCAAGCANCTCGTGAAACTCGCCTCCGTCGGTAATCGAATTGCCGAGAAAGACAATGTTGTGAGGATACACGGGAATCTTGTCGAACAGCGACACCCGCTGTTTCCAATATGGCGTCCGGGCCGCGTCAGCAGTGAACGGCACGCAGCAAGCGAGCAGAAGAGCGGTCCCTATGGTTTTGACNATTTTCATATTATTGATCATGTTCGGAGAGCGGTGNTTTATTCGGAGAGCGGCGCTATGTAGGAGAACTGTGTTATTGTTATTATGGAGAGCGGTGTTATTACGGATAAGGTCTTTTATGATTGAAGTGACGATCCGGCATGATGTGCGGCCAGNGCGTCGGCAGGAGATTTGATTATCTTACCCGCCTTGAATCCGCACGCATCCGTGGCGTCGATCAGCTGGTCTTTGAAGTACCACGCGATAGACCCNACAAATCCTATCGGGAGTCTGCGGGCNTTCTCATATTTCGCGACATTCCTCTTGATGAAAGATGTCATCTCTTTCAGCACGAGCGCATACAGATAGGGGTTCCATATATTNTCTTTGATGAACGGCACGAANGACGCGAGGAATTTGTTGGGACTGGGACGGCGATAGACTTGGTCGATAACCTCGGGAAGCGTCATTCCGAGGTGCTCGAGAAACATCTCGCGAACCTGACTCGGCAACTCTTTCTTGTAGACATCGGCCAACAATCGCTTGCCGAGTGCCGTCCCGCTTCCTTCGTCGCCAAGAATGAAACCGAGCGAGGGTACGTTGGCCACTATCTGTTTCCCGTCATACATACCCGAGTTGCTCCCTGTGCCTAATATACACGCAACGCCGGGTTCCTTATCATGAAGTGCGCGTGCGGCTCCGAGCAGGTCCGACTGAATATCGATTTCGGCTCCGGGCCACGCTGAGTCGAGCTTCAGACGGATCCGGGCATTGATATCGTCACCCACACATCCGGCTCCATAGAAATGCACCTCCTCTATGTCGTTGCCGTTCCATCCTTCGAGCGAGCGTATGCTTTCGATCGCAGAAGAGATGTCCGCGTCCGGCGTGATAGCGGCGTTGATTCCGGTTGTGGTGTGGCGCTTCGCGTTCGACGCACCCTCTTCGGGTGAAACGAGTATCCAGTCTGTCTTCGTCGATCCTGCGTCTGCTATAAGGATTTTCTTCATCGTGTCATTTGAATGTGTCGGGAAGGTCGTTCTCATAGAGGACCGTGTCTCCCGGTTTGATTATGCTCGATAGATATTGCTGAGCGTCGTTGAACGAGGCGGCGGTGTGGAGATGAGCGCGGTCGAAATCGGTCGACTCGACTCCTTTGATTATGGCGTCGCGGTTATATTGGCCGACGACTATGATCTCGTCAACCTTATCGCCAGAGCCCATATATTCTCCGAACTTTTCGTTCAGTTCNGTCTGGCGGTCTCCGAGTTCGATCATACCGGGNGTAATCACGATTCTGCGTCCGTCGCGGAACTGGGAGAGCACGTCGATAGCCATGCGCGAACCGGTCGGATTCGAGTTGAAGGCATCGTCGAGAANGGTGACTCCTCCCGGAGTACGTTTGATGCTCAGTCGGTGCTCGACCTGTTCAATATCCATGACGGCACGTCTGATTTTCTCTTCGGAAACTTTGAGATAAATCGCCGCTACGACGGAGCCGACAAGGTTCGAGATGTTACCCTCGCCGACAAGCCGNGTTTTCAGANGCAGGTCGAGCCCTTCTGATGAGCGGACGGTNAACTCTGTGCCTTCGGCGCTATACCGGATGTCTTCCGCCCAGTATGCGCAGCCGTCAGGCGCCGAGACGCCGTAACGGAATGTCTCGACATTTTCAACCTTGCGGTTGGCTACATATTCGAAGTCATTGTTTAGGATGGCCAATCCGTCAGCCGGAAGCGAATCGATAAGTTCAAACTTGGTCTTCTGTACGTTCTCGATAGTCTTGAAGCTTTCAAGATGCATCGGGCCGACGGCTGTCAGAATGCCGATCTGCGGGTGTACGAGATCGCATATCTCCTTCACGTCGTTCGGTCGTTTAGCTCCCATCTCGCAGATGAAAATCTGGTTGTANGGCTTCATCATCTCACGCACCGTGCGGATCACGCCCATGGTTGTGTTGTATGAGCCGGGGGTCATCAGCACGTCATATTCCTCGGAGAGGATCCGGTGAAGAAAATGCTTGGTCGAGGTCTTGCCGTATGACCCTGTGATACCGATCACCTTGAGATCAGGCATTGATTTGAGGATACGNGCGGCGTCATCATAATATCGTTTATTGATCGCTTTCTCGACCGGGGTGAGAATGATCACNGCCAGNCAAACGGGNATCCACGAAAGNAGTCCCCAGAGAAGCAGGGTGCCGACCTCGATCTGAACTCCGGAATAATAACCGGCAGCGTCCGGTTTGACTCCGAGGAAGATTATTTCAAGTACTACTGTCGCGGTCACCAGAATGGATGCAACCCAGTAGATTCTCTTGACGCGCGGAGTGTAAACGAGCGGTTTCTTATAGGTGCGGTGAGTGATGTTCCATATCTTCCACAGGCAGACACAGGCGATGATCGCACAGTTCATACCCGTCGACAGAAGAGTCGAGAACAGAAGGAAAATGAGTGCGAGGTCGATCAGTCGCCATCCTGATGCTATGTCGGTCNTCANCCATTTCCAATAACGCGATAGGAAATAGCTGTTCTGCTGGAGCATCTGGATGTCATGCTTCAGATTGAAGATAACGTAGGCCGCCACAATGGCGTAAACCAATTCATAATATGCTGTAACCACTTGTTTNNATCTTATTTAGAAAGTGTGTCTTAATTAGAGCGCGAATTAGAAATTGTCTNTTGCTTAGAGAGTGAAGNTGTTTGATCTTATTCAAGACTCCGGAAAGAAGTCTTTGATTTTATCGCGCACCTTTAAAGTCATCTTTAAAGAATTCGCGGATGACGGCTCTGAATCCGCCGGGATTGTCGAGGAATGAGTAATGGCCGCAACCGGGGAAAGACACGAGTCCCGAATCGGGGATGAGTTTCTCCATTGTCTTTGCGTCCGAAAGGGGAGTGGCTGTATCGTTCTCTCCCCAGACGAGGAGCGTCGGAACCTTGATTCCGGGCATCGCGAAGCACAGGTCTTCGTTCACACAGCGGCTCATGACCGCACGCATGACCGGTGACGAGTTGCGGTAATCGGCCGATCCGGACTTTGCTCGTCTGCGCTCTATCATTTCCCGGCCTTTCTGCTGTCCGAATATCAGCGGAAGCAGTTTCTTGAGCGTCTTGAACCAATAAACCTTCACATAATATTTCAGCGGTCTCTTCGGTTTGACACCGGCGGCGTCTACGAGCACTACCTTTGAAATCTTCGGAAGATTTTTCGGCGCGGGGGTGCCGTCCGGGTTGCGGTCTGTGTCTGACGCGAGAAGTATTGACACGCGTCCACCGAAAGAATGACCGATCAGCGCCGGATTCTCGAGATCGAGCTCCTTGATAAGCTTCGCGATCAAGTCTCTGAAATCAGCGACACCCCAGACCGCAGGTGGCTCCGAGCTGAGTCCGTGTCCGGGGAGGTCAACGTTGACCACGCGCATGTTGCCATCAAAAATTTTGGCGATAGAAGCGACGGTCGAGGTGTTGCAACCCCAACCGTGCATGATGATCACCGGCTTCAGGTCCGTTTCTCCGGAATCTTCGAAATGGACCTTCACACCGTTTATATCCAAATACTGATCGCTCATTTATATCCGATTTTATATCCGATCGATTTTTCAGTAGTTTTTATCCAAGACTCAGAGAGTGATTGGGTTCAACGCTGTACACTCTCTCAGGCGCCCGCATTAAGCATGGGAGTCACCGGCTCGTCAGCACAGAGAACCATCAGCAGATTGCCGACGATGGCGGCGCGCTTGTCGTTGTCCAGAGTGACGATATTGTCGCTGTCAAGACGGTCAAGGGCCATGCGGACCATACTTACCGCACCTTCAACGATCTTCTCGCGGGCAGAGATGATTGCCGCTGCCTGCTGACGTCTGAGCATCACGGCCGCAATTTCAGGAGCATAAGCGAGATAATTGAGGCGCGCTTCTACCACTTCAATTCCGGCCATCGCCAGACGTTCGTTGATCTTGTGTTCAAGAAGCTCGTTGATCTTCTCGCCACCATCTCTCAGAGTCAGCTCGTCGGGATCGGAGTCTGTCTGGTCATAAGCGAAATGGCCCGTAACCTCACGCAGTGCGGCGTCGCTCTGGATTCTTACGAATTTGTCGAGAGCGGCATTGTTGATGCCTCCCTGCGCACCGAGCGACTGGGAATCGAGATCGAACACGACGCGGTAGGTATCCTTGATTTTCCACACGAGCACCATACCGATGAGCACCGGATTGCCGACTTTGTCGTTGACTTTGATCGGTTCGATGTCCATATTGCGGATTCGAAGTGAAAGCTTGATACGGCTCAGGAAGGGGTTGACCCAATAAAAACCGACGTTACGGCAGGTCCCGCGGTACTTTCCGAAGAAAATCATCACTCGGGCCACATTCGGTTCCTGCTGGAAATATCCGACGCATCCGAGCACGAATATGATGAACAGAACAGCCTCAAGTATGACGGTCAGGGCAATGGCGCTCTCACCGATTCCGAACCCGACAAAAAGCATCAGAGCCGGAATAAGGATGAAGGTGAAGAAAATCATCGCGAAGCCGTTGATTCTCATTCCACCGAAAGGATATTCTTTATTTTCGTCTTTCATAATCTCAAAAATGAATAAATGACAGCTGAATCGACAGAATTATCTGCAATCTGCCGCCGATTATTGAAATTAGTTTCTATTTTCTTGCTTTGGGCTACTCTTAGCTNCTGCTCTAGCTACAATCAGCTACCCTAAGCGAGTACTCCAAAAAAGATCTCCGACCTACCGAAGAAATCGCTTTGTGAGCTCTCCGTAGGAGTCGATCCGGCGATCGCGAAGGAACGGCCACCATTGGCGAACATTCTCGCTACGGTCAATGTCTACCTCCACGATCTCTTCGACAGCCGAAGCGGTNGGTGCTTTGAACAGGAATTCACCTTGAGGGCCGGCGACGAAGCTCGACCCCCAGAAGTCGATGCCTGAGGTCGCTTCCGACGGATCCTCTTCGAATCCGACGCGGTTGACACTGATCACCGGCAGTCCGTTGGCCACCGCGTGGCCACGCTGAACCGTTATCCAGGCGTCGAGCTGGCGAGCCTTCTCATCGTCCGGATCGTCGGGATTCCATCCGATGGCCGTCGGGTAGATCAGCATCTCCGCACCACGCATAGCCATCAGACGGGCNGCTTCCGGATACCACTGGTCCCAGCAGACGAGCACACCGAGGCGTCCGACGGATGTCTCGATAGGTTCGAACCCGAGNTCGCCGGGTGTGAAATAGAACTTCTCATAGAAGCCGGGATCGTCGGGGATATGCATCTTACGGTATATTCCNGCTACCGATCCATCTTTTTCGAAGACTACGGCAGTATTGTGATACAAACCCGGCGCACGGCGTTCGAAGGTGCTGGTGACAACCACCACACCGTTCTCGGCTGCAGCACGGCCGTAAATTTCAACGAAATCACCCGGGAGCGTCTCCGCCAGGGCGAAGTTGTCGACGTTTTCTGTCTGACAGAAATAGAGAGAATCGTGGAGCTCNGAGAGAACCACAAGTTGAGCGCCGTCAGAGGCGAGGTTGGCGATAGCCTCGATATTGCGTCGGCGGTTCCCNTCGACGTTCGAGGTAAAGAAGTGCTGGACTATNCCGACTTTGACTTTTCCGGTTTCGAGTATGTCGTGTTGGTTCATCTGTCAAAATTTTAAAGGTCGATCACTTTGTTAGAGATAAATTCCCTGGTTGAACGCACCTTCGGGGATCTGCATCGTGGCGCAGTGGAGCGATCCGTGCTGTCTGATCAGTGTCGTGCAGTCCACACCGACAACTTCGTGGGCAGGNAATGCGATTCTGACTGTCTGGCAGGCCAGNAGGTCGTTCTGAGGCTGGCCGTANGTCGGCATAAAGATATGCCGGTTGAAGACAAGGTAGTTCGCGTAGGTGGCCGGCAGGCGGTTGCCCTCCGGATCATAGATCGGATCGGGGAGGGGAAGCTCCACGAGATTGTAAGGGTCTCCGGCCGGAGTGCGGAAGAGAGTCAGTTGAGCCCGCATCTTCAGAAGTTCCTCAAAGTGGGGGTCGTCGACATTGCGACAGCCGGTGAAGAGAATCGTATCGTGCGGAGCCATTCGTGCGAGAGTATCGACATGCGAGTCGGTATCATCGCCTTCAAGGAAACCGTAATCGAGCCAGAGTACATGCTCGGCTCCGAGACGCTCGTCGAGGATCTTGGTGATCTCCTCCTTGCTCTTGCCTCCGTTTCGGTTCGGAGAACAGAGGCAACGGCTCGTCGTGAGGACCGTTCCCTTTCCATCTGTGTCTACCGNACCACCTTCGAGCTCGAAGTCTCGCTCATTCCGATAGGTCTCGGGCATGATCACATACTTCTTCGAGAGATTCAGGTTGACGAGGTTGTCTTTGTCTGACGCGAATTTGAGACCCCAGCCGTTGAACCCGAAGTCAAGGGCTCTCAGACGTTCGTGTCTGATGACGGTCANCGGACCATAATCGCGTGTCCAAGTGTCGTTATAGGNAACTTCGATTACGTTCAGCCTNTCCTCGCGAACACCCTCGAAAGCCGCGGCGGCTTCCTGACGGTCCGNGCAGATGGCGACAACATGATAGTCCGCGGAGGTGAAGGCGCGGAGCAGTCGGTTATATTGGGCCNGGGCCTCCGGAAGAATGTCGGCCCAGTCCGTGTGTGAACCCGGAATTGCGACGAGTATCGAATCGCACTCGGTCCATTCCGGAAGGAATTTAATCTTTTTCATAGCTTATCAGATACAAAAGTAACGAAAATTGCCGTGGATAAAAAGCGATAGGGATATTTTTTGTAATTTCGCGATAAAATAATGTGCGGGTGACCCGGATTTCGCGGTCNGATACTCTATTTTTAGGGTGTACGAANGTGGAAACTACGGATAATCCCGCATAGATGAAAATACCTATCAAGACAAAAGAAAATGAGCAATCAGGATAAGCAGAACGACACTCCGCGCCAGTTCGCGAAGGTGAAGGAGGTTTGCCGAAAGGTATTCGCGGATAAACTTCACGACTACGGGACGTCGTGGCGCGTAATGCGTCCGATGTCGCTGACGGACCAGATCATGATCAAGGCGCGCCGGATCCGTTCAATCGAGGAGAANGGGGAACACTCGGTCAACGAAGGAATCGAGCCGGAGTTCATCGGTATCGTCAACTATTGTGTGATTGCCCTCATCCAGCTCCGTCTCGGATATGGCGACCCTATTCCGGCCGAGGAGGCNCTCGAACTCTATGACCGTGAGCTCGACGCTGCGACATCGCTTATGACCGACAAGAACCATGATTATGACGAGGCGTGGCGCGATATGCGTGTCAGCTCGTTCACCGACATTATTCTTCAGAAGCTGNTGCGCACGAAACAGATCGAGGGTCACGACGGAAAGACGCTTGTCAGCGAGGGAATCGATGCCAACTACATGGATATGATCAACTACTCCCTCTTCGCTCTGATCAAACTTCTGAAACCCTGATGAGGCCGCCGGAGAGTTATGAAAGGCCTTTCTGAATCATGGAAAAAATGGCTGACCTGGGGNGTGCGTCTCGCGGTCGGCGCCACTTTTATCTTCTCGGGATATGTCAAGGGTATCGACCCCTGGGGAACGATCCTGAAGATCAATGACTATCTCGCAGCCATGGGGATTCCCGTGTGGCCGACGCTCGTGAGCGCCGGCGCAGTGGCGATGTGCGTCTTCGAGTTTCTGGTCGGGGTCTTTATCCTGCTCGGTTGTTTCCGTCGTTCGGCGCCGGTGCTCGGGGTGCTCTTCATGGCTGTCATGCTTCCTCTGACAGGATGGATCTGGTACTCACATCCTGTGAGCGATTGCGGTTGCTTCGGTGACGCCTTCATCATTTCCGACGCGGCGACTTTCTGGAAAAATGTCGCTCTGACCGGCGGATTCATCTGGCTCCTGAAGTTCAACCGCACTGTCCGTTGTCTCGTCACTCCGTATCTGCAGTGGGTGGCTACCGTAGCCTCGGGTCTTTTTCTGCTTGTGATCGCCGAGATCGGTTACCTTTTCCAGCCCCTTGTTGATTACCGGCCTTATCCGGAGGGAAAACCTCTGGCAGTTGCGGATTATGGCGAGTCAACCGATGACGAGGAATATGTCTTTGTCTACCGTCGCGGAGACGAGGAGAAGACGGTAGGGGAGAACGATACCCTTCCGTCAGAGATGGATGGCTGGGAATTTGTCGAGTCGCGTCCTGTGAGTCCTTCCGGGGGCAGTGTTGATAAGAAAGGTCACGGAGGCGACAGTTTCCGCATTTATGACGGAGACGAAGATGTGACTTCGTTACTGACTGTTGAGGGTCCTGCGCTTTGGCTGATGATGCCCGAACTCGGAGGTGTGTCGATCTCAGAGACGTGGAAGATCAATTCAATCTACGATTGGTGTGAGGAGCACGGCGTAGAAATGGGGGCTATTGTCAACGGTTCGCCGGCTGAGATCTCCGACTGGAAAGACCTCTCGCTCGCGGCCTATCCGATATATACGACCGAGGACACGCTTATTAAGGAAGTTGTTCGCGGAAAGGTGTCTCTCGTCTATACTGTCGACGGAGAAATTGTCTGGAAGAATTCGCTCCGCGGAGCGTGGCGACCCGGATTTGAAGATGGAACTTTGAAAGATCTTTCCGAGCTTCGCGAAGACAACCGTGTGCTACTCTTAAATCTTTGGTTGATATACATCTCAGTTATTGTTGTCCTCGTCGCCATATCATACAGCAAGCAAATTTTCCGCGGATTTCACCCAAAGAAGTTTCGTGCTGTTATTCGTGGTGATAAGGCTCGCCACGAAGAATAGTCATTGCGCGGAAAATCTGTTCGGTGAAGAACAGCCGGACCATCTCGTGGCTGAAGGTCATGCGTGACAGAGAGACTTTCCCGTCCGCACGGTCATAGACCGCAGGCGAGAATCCATAAGGACCACCGACAACGAAAACGAGGCGCTTGCGGCCGCTGACCATTGCACGGTTAATAAAATCCGAAAACTCGACAGAGGTGTATTCCTTTCCACGTTCGTCGAGAAGAATAACGAGATCGGCGGGGCCGACGGCAGCGAGAATATCGCGGCCTTCGGCCTCTTTCTGTTGCGCCTCCGTCAGTTTACGAGTGTTCTTGGCGTCGGGCAGTGTCTTGATAGAGAAAGGGATATATCGTTTCAGACGCTTGCAGTAGTCGTCTATGCCGGTCTGAAGATATGTCGATCCGGTTTTCCCGATTGTCAGGAGTTCAATGTCCATTTTTTTTAGTATCTTTGCGCAAAATTACAAAATCCCCGTAATAAAAGAAAATATGAAAACTACAGACCAGCTGATCGAGGATCTTCTCGACCTCGCTTTTGCCGAAGATATAGGTGACGGTGATCACACCACACTCGCGACAATCCCCGCCGATGCAATGGGCCGCTCCAAACTTCTCGTCAAGGAGGAAGGTATACTCGCAGGTGTGGATATCGCAAAAAAGGTGCTTCACCGTATCGATCCTTCCATCAAGATCAACGTGATGATTGAGGATGGTGCTCATGTGAAGCCGGGTGATATCGCCTTTACTGCCGAAGGCCCTGTTCGCGCTTTGCTTACGGCCGAGCGTACGATGCTCAACATCATGCAGCGCATGAGCGGCGTGGCCACCATGACCGCCCGTTATCAGGATGAGCTGAAAGGTCTCCACACCAAGGTGCTCGACACCCGCAAGACAACCCCCGGTATGCGTATGCTCGAAAAGGAGGCTGTCCGTATCGGCGGTGGTAAGAATCACCGCATCGGTCTTTTCGATATGATTCTCATCAAGGACAACCACGAGGACTTCGCAGGCGGTCTGGAGAAGGCTGTGGAACGTGCCAAGGAATATTGCCGCGAGAATGGCAAGGACCTGAAGATCGAAGTTGAGTGCCGTTCACTCGAAGATATTCAGCGCGCTCTCGATTGTGGGGGCGTAGACCGCATCATGTTCGACAACTTCACACCCGAGCTCACAAAAGAGGCTGTTAAGCTTGTTGGAGGTCGTGTCGAGACTGAGTCGTCAGGTGGCATCACGCTCGACAATCTCCGAGCCTACGGAGAGACAGGCGTCGATTTCATATCTGTCGGTGCATTGACCCATAGCGTCAAGGGTCTTGACCTCTCGTTCAAGGCATTCTGATCACCTGACCGTTTTGGCACGCAAGATTACCAAGCCGTTCCGGTTCAAGAAATTTGAAGTGATGCACACCGTCAGCGCCCATAAGGTCGGCGTCGACGGTGTGCTCGTCGCTTTGTGGACAGCTTTGCCGGAGGTTCTCGCCCTCTTTCCGGGTGAGTCAACTTCTATAGATGTTGATTCGGTTGATTGTGCTCCGCTGATCCTCGATGCCGGGTGCGGATGTGGCGTAATTTCTTTGATCCTCGCCCAGCGCTGTTCTGAAAGGTTCACGGACTTCCGTGTTGACGCGATTGATATTGATGAGCCGTCGGTTGAAGAGGCATCTGATAATTTCCGACGTTCGTTATGGAGCGACTTTTTAGGTGTGGAGAATATTGCATTTGATATGCTCCCGGGAGACAATCGTTATTCGCTGATAGTCTCCAATCCACCTTACTTCGATGCGGGAATTTCCGATCCGGTTACTCGGCGCGAGCGCGCTCGCCATTGTGGATCTCTCTCACCACTCTCGTTGATTGCCCGAGCGCCGGAACTGCTTTCCGACAACGGAATTCTGTCGATGATAGTTCCGTCGGAAAGTGCCCCCTCCCTGATCGACTTCGCTGCTGAAGAAGGTCTCGTGACAGAGCGTTTGACATGGGTCAAAGGTCATGCCGATGCTCCGGTCAAGAGGGCGTTGCTCCAGTTTCGCCGGCGGTCAGCAGAATTTCCTGCTTCTTCCGACACACTCCTGAATGAGAATACTTTCGTTCTGGAAACTGCCCCCGGGGTACCGACTCCCGAATACCATCTCCTCGGTCGTGACTTCTACCTCTACTTCTAATCGGTACAAGGGGATCTCTTAAGATTCTTCAGAAGCGATCGAAATAGGTTATCTCCACGATCAAAACAGGTTTATGGTCTATTGACACAACGTGAAAAGGGATGCGCACCACGGCGCATCCCTTTTCGGTTTAGGTTTGTATCGGGTATTCAGTGTCAGTCTTCGGTGTGGCTCTCGGCATATTCCTTAAGGAGTTTCTCCTGGACATCACCGGGAACGAGCTCGTAGCTCGAAAACTCCATTGAGAACGACGAGCGGCCACCCGTGATCGAGCTGAGAGAGGTCGCATAGCTGGCCATCTCTTTCAGGGGCACCTTGGCCGAGATCTTTTCGATTCCGTTTTCGGAAGACATACCCATGATGATTCCGCGACGGCCCTGGAGATCGCTCATCACGTCGCCCATTGCGTCGGAGGGCACGAGTACCTCAACATCATAGATAGGTTCCAGAATCTTCGGTTTTGCATTGCGGAATGCCTCGGAGAATGCGTTGCGACCTGCGAGGCGGAACGAGATCTCGTTTGAGTCAACCGGGTGCATCTTTCCGTCGTAGATCATTACGCGGACGTCACGGGCATAGGATCCTGTCAGCGGACCCTGTTCCATACGGTCCATAAGACCCTTTATGATGGCCGGGATGAAGCGGTCGTCAATCGAACCGCCAACGGTGCAGTTGTAGACAAGCAGCTTGCCGCCCCATTCCAGAGGAAGCTCCTGTTTGTCGCGGATCTTTAGCTTGAATTCCTGGTTTCCGAATTTGTAACCGTCCGGTTCGGGCATTCCCTCCGTGTAGGGCTCGATGATCAGATGAACCTCGCCGAACTGGCCCGAGCCGCCTGACTGTTTCTTGTGGCGGTAATCGGCGCGGGCGGCCGCTGTGATTGTCTCGCGGTAGGGTATCTTCTGTTCCTCGAAGTTGACGGCGAGTTTCTCATTGTTTTCAAGACGCCATTTGAGGGTGCGGAGGTGGAATTCACCTTGTCCTTTGACGAGGGTCTGCTTGAGTTCCTTCGACTGTTCGACAACCCAGGTCGGATCCTCCTCGTGCATTCTGGTGAGAAGACCGTTGAGTTTCTCGGCGTCGGCCTCATTGACCGGGCGGATTGCGCGCACATAGCGCGGTGCGGGATACTTGATGAAGTCGAACTGCCATTCGATTCCTTTCTCGTCAAGAGTGTTGCCTGTGCGAACATCTTTCAGCTTCACGGCCGCACCGATGTCGCCGGCTTTCAGTTCGTCGATCGGTGTGCGGAGCTGTCCGCAGACAGTGAAGATCTGAGCGAGTCGTTCCTTGCTTCCGCGTGAAACGTTGTCGAGGTCTACGCCGGCTTTGAGCGTACCGCTCATAACCTTGAAGTAAGAGACCTCGCCGATATGGGGTTCAACCGAAGTCTTGAAGAAGAAGACCGAGAGGGGACCGTTGCTGTCGGGCTTGACCTCGATACCATCGGTCGTTTCGGGTGCGGGCATATCGTCCACGAAGGGGCAGACGTTGCCGAGGAATTCCATCATTCGGCGAACACCCATGTCTTTGGCGGCGCTGACCACGATCACGGGGAGAATCGAGCGGTCGATCAGGCCCTTGCGGATGCCGTTTCTCATTTCGTCTTCGGTCAGTTTGCCCGATTCGAAGTATTTCTCCATCAGACTCTCGTCGTTCTCGGCAGCAGCCTCTACGAGAGCGTGGTGAAGCTCGTTGGCTTTTTCAAGCTGGTCTTCCGGAATCTCGGAGATAGTCGGCACGCCACCGTCGGGACCCCATTCATATTTCTTCATGAGAAGAACGTCGATCAAGGCGTTGAAACCGGGTCCTGACTGGAGGGGATACTGAATCGCGATGACCTTCTGGCCGAAGTCCTCGCGGAGCTGTTCCATCACGTTGTCATAGTCAGCCTTTTCTCCGTCGATCTTGTTCAGGGCGAAGATCACCGGCTTCTTGAGTTTGGCGGTGGTGCGGAAAATGTTCTGCGTGCCCACCTCAACGCCATATTCTGCATCGATTGCGATGACACCTATGTCAGTTACGCCGAGCGCTGTGTATGCGTTGCCTACGAAATCGTCCGCTCCCGGGCAGTCGATGATGTTGAGTTTTTTGTTGTTGAACTCAGCATTGAATACGGTCGAGAAAACCGAGTAGCCATATTCTTTTTCTACGGGGAAATAGTCGGAGACTGTGTTTCCGGCTTCGATGGTGCCGCGACGCTTTGTCACGCCACATTCGAATATCATTGATTCCGCGAGGGTAGTCTTGCCTGAGCCTTTAGAGCCGAGGAGCGCTATGTTTTTGATTTCGTTGGTGTTGTAAATCCTCATGGTTTTGTAAGATTTAGGTTAATATGACTACTTAGGAGAGCCGAATTCCGGTCCTATCCGGAAAACGTTCGCAATTTATAAAAAAATAGTCACAATCCCTCGTCTATGACGTATGTTAAAAAACATATTCCCCTTATTTTTTGATTTTATGGCGTCAATTGCGTAATTTTGCATAACTGTTGGCCTTGTATCGTTTCAGCTCTACAATGAGATGTTTGGCCAACTATAAACATATATAATAACACCTTAAATCTATGTTTAGAAAAATTGCGCTCGGACTTCTGGCAATTGCCGGTTGTTCGGCATCGGCCGACGCGGCGAAGACGCCCAACGTGGACCGTATCGAGCCTCCCTATTGGTGGGTCGGCATGAAGAACGACACACTCCAGCTGATGGTCGAGGGTCCGGATATCGCCGCCTCCCAGGTTTCCGTCAATTATTCCGGTGTGACGCTTGCCGAATCTGTCAATCTCGATTCTCCAAACTATAAACTTCTCTATCTGGTGATCTCGCCCGAGACCGCACCGGGTGAGGTGAAGCTCAGCTTCAAGCAGGATGGCCGTACGAAGACTGTCCCCTACGAATTGAAGAAGCGCAAGATGGCAGGTGAGGACCACAAGGGTTTTACCTCTTCCGATGTGCTCTATCTTCTGATGCCGGACCGCTTCGCACAGGGCAAGAAGGCCGACAAAAAGGTCAACGAGGGTCTTGAGTATGTTGTTGAGAACAATCGAGAGAACCCCAACGCTCGCCATGGCGGCGACATCAAGGGTATCGAGAATCATCTCGACTATCTCGATGAACTCGGTGTGACGGCTATCTGGGCTTGTCCCGTTCTGGAAAACGATATGCCGGGCGGTTCCTACCACGGCTATGCGACTACAGATTATTACCGTATCGATCCGCGCTTCGGCACAAATCAGGAGTGGAACGAGATGATCGACGCCGCTCACGCCAAAGGAATGAAGGTCGTGATGGATATGATCTTCAACCATTCCGGTTCAAACCACCGCTGGATGAAGGATATGCCGTCGAAAGACTGGTACAACCATCCCGAGATGGACGTGATGACCAACCATCGTCTGAGCACCGCCTACGATCCCTATGCCTCCGATTACGATTATGACCACATGGTCAACGGTTGGTTCGTTCCGGGTATGCCCGATCTGAACCAGCGCAATCCTCATCTGATGAAATATCTCACCCAGAATTCAATCTGGTGGATTGAATCGTCGGGTATCGACGGAATCCGCATGGACACCTATCCTTATGCAGATCTTGACGGGATGGCCTATTGGAATGAGCGTGTGCTTGAGGAGTATCCCAATTTCAATCTCGTCGGCGAATGCTGGTATGCGCAGGAAGATGGTTCGGCCTTCTGGCAGAGAAACAGCAAGATCAACGATAAGAATACCGCGCTCCCGACTGTCATGGACTTTAAGTTCATCATGGAGGGCCGAGATATGTTCAATGAGGAGACTGACCCCTGGAACACGGGTCTGCAGAAGCTCTACAACCATCTCAGCCATGATTATCTCTTCCCCGATCCGAAGAACATCCTGACCTTCCTCGACAATCATGACTCAGACCGTTTCCTCGCCGAGGAGCCGGAAGATCTCGGAAGCTGGAAGCAGGCTACCGCATGGTTGCTGACCTCGCGCGGTATTCCTCAGATCTATTACGGAACAGAACTGCTGATGAACGGCTCAAAAGAGAAGAGCGACGGTTATATCCGTCTGGATATGCCGGGTGGTTTCCCCGGTGATAAGGTCAATGCTTTTGAGGCTTCGGGCCGTACGGACAAGCAGAACGAGGCGTTTGACTGGCTTTCGAAGATTCTGAACTGGCGCAAGGGTGAGGCTAATGAGGTCGTGGCTAATGGTTCGCTCAAGCATTTCCTCCCGCAGAACAGCCTTTATGTCTATGAACGCAAGCTCGGCGACAAGCAGGTGGTCGTTATAATGAACGGTACAAGCGAGAGCGCGGAACGCACCATGGAGCGTTACGCTGAAATCCTTCCCGTAGGTACGCAGTGGACCGATCTCATCAGCGGCTCGCCCGTTACCGTTGAGGAAACAATGACCTTTGCTCCGCGTCAGGTCATGATTCTTCAGAATTTCTAAGGAAATTATCCTAAAATTTGCTTCAGGAACCTGATATGGTCGGGGGTTGTGTTGCAGCAGCCTCCGACCATTTTTATATGGTGACGATCAACCGCATCTTTGACCTCGCGTGCCCATTTCTCGGGAGAGGTGTCGCCATATATATCGGAAGGGGAGAAGTACGTCGCTCCCGGAAAGAGTCCTTTCTCAGCCTCGCGGACCGACAAACCGCAATTGACNCCGACGTGNTGTCTTACNGCTATNTCGGATTCCATATAATCATTTAATCGGGGCACGGNCTCACCGTCAAACAAAAGTCCGTCGGNGCGAGTGGCAAAGGAAAATATGAAAGNGTTTCGGGTTTTGAGACGCTGAGGATCATTGATGACCTCCATCAGAAAACGAAACTTTTCAAGTGACGTTATTGTCTCGAAAATTACAAAGCAAGCAGGAGGTATCAACAGAGNACTTGTCAGCTGAGCCTGATAGCANCTGGCGAGCTCTTTCCGATATTCCGGATCTATCATCTGTTCCGGTGTAGCCGAAGGTGCCGAAATCAGCAAACCGCCACGTCGTCTTATTCCGGACTTAAGCATCCGTTTGTTGACTGCCGTCACAACAAGTTCCAGCCCTTTATCAACAATTCTGAGGGCATGCTCCTTCTCTCCGTTCATCCATAAANTGTCAATCCCGACCGTATTGCTGAGAATAACCTCGGCNCCNGCATCCNAATACTCCTCATGCATNCGCGCGACAANCTCCGGCTTNCGCAAACAAAGCTCNGCCGGCAATTCNCCCGNCCGACAATCTCCCATCAACCACGTCCCCTTACCCCCGTCAAACANCATCACNTTNCNCATNTCNNCTTTCTGANATTATCAGTTGTCGTTGCGAAGCTCTATCTGCTGNCGGACCGATTCGTCGTGGATGGCGAGGAGGATCTTTCGCATCATGTCAGGGTTTATACCNAGGGATTCAGCTTCGGCTATCCGGGATTTGAGGATATCGTTATAGCGNGTCGGCTGGAGCACCGGCATTCCCTTTTCGTTTTTCAAGGCTCCGATCTTGCGCGAGACCTCCATTCTCCGCGACAGGGCACGAAGNATCTCACANTCGATCTCGTCGATCTCGCTGCGCAATATTTCAAGCCGACTGTCGGTTGATGACTTATGGCGCGGTTTGATNTTCACGGAGTATTTGCTTCANAGCCTCCGGGGTCAGCTGTTGTCTGGCATCGCTCAACGCTTCGTCGGGGTTGGGATGAGTCTCAANCATCAAGCCGTCGAAGCCCATTGAGAGCGCGCGTTGGGNGAGGGGAGCGATGAGATCGCGCGATCCTCCGATATGGGAAGGNTCGGCNATGAGGGGCATNTCCGGAAGCATNATCTTGAGCGTTGTCGGAATCTGCCACATCGGACGATTGCGATAAGGNGCCGGATCGTATGAGCTGAATCCGCGGTGNATGGCTCCGAGACGACGGACCCCGGCATTGTAGATGCGTCGCAGAGCACCGATCCACAATTCAAGATCGGGACTCACCGGATNCTTGNCGAGCACGGCAACAGAGTCTCCGACTCCTCGGAGAGCATTTGAGAGTTCCTGGACCGCAAAAGGATTCGCAGAGGTACGGGCACCTATCCACAATATATCAATTCCGGCTTCGATACATGCTTCGACATGGGCCGGTGTNGCGACTTCAGTGGCTACGGGTAAACCGGTCTTCTCCTTGACTTCGCGCAACCAGTCGAGCGCCTTGATACCGATACCTTCGAACGATCCGGGCTGNGTGCGAGGCTTCCACACACCTGCNCGGAATACGTCGACNTTCACTCNGCTTCNGTCGGTNCCNTCACTACCGAAACCGGCCAAAGCCTCGGCTGCATCCATAACCTGACGTCGACTTTCNGCACTGCATGGCCCGGCGATCAGCAATGGGCGTTCATTTCCGATACCTTCAACAATAGCTTTCAAATCCTTCATACTGCAAATTTACCTATAAATCCGTACTCTACCAACTCCTCTCAGACAAAAGGCTCTTTGGGAGGCTTGGAGAATGTTTATTTGGACGAAGNTATCTCTTAAAAATGCGCTCTCATAAAAGAATGCTNCGNTTCNCGAAATGAGTTCAATAGAAAACGGTTGCTCCCGCGAGAGGGAACAACCGTTCTGTATTTCGATATGTGATCGGTTGGCTTACATCATGCCACCCATTCCGCCCATACCCGGCGCACCCATAGCGGGAGCGGGGTTTTCTTCGGGCTTGGTAGCGATCACGCACTCGGTGGTGAGGAACATGCCGGCGATGCTGGCAGCGTTCTCAAGAGCCACACGGGTAACCTTGGCGGGATCGATGACACCCGATGCGAAGAAGTTCTCGTAGCTGTCGGTGCGGGCATTGAAGCCGAAGTCACCGGTGCCTTCCTTGACCTTCTGAACGATCACTGCGCCTTCGAGACCGGCGTTAGCCACGATCTGACGGAGGGGCTCCTCGATAGCGCGACGGATGATCGCGATACCTGTGGTTTCGTCAGCATTGTCGCCCTTAAGCTCTTCGAGCTTGCCGAGACAACGGATGTAGGTCACACCGCCGCCGGGGACGATACCTTCGGCTATAGCCGCCTTGGTTGCTGAGAGAGCATCGTCAACGCGATCTTTCTTCTCTTTCATCTCGACCTCGGAGGGAGCGCCGATATAAAGAACAGCCACACCGCCGGCGAGCTTGGCCAGACGTTCGTGAAGCTTCTCCTTGTCATAATCGGAAGTTGTTGTCTCGATCTGGGCCTTGATCTCTTTCACACGAGCCTCGATAGCCTCCTTGTTGCCGGCGCCGTTCACGATTGTGGTGGCATCGCGCGAAACGGTAACCTTCTCGGCGGTACCGAGGTCGTTGACGGTTGCGCTGCTGAGCTGCATGCCCTTGATCTCGCTGATAACGGTGCCACCGGTCAGGATGGCAATATCCTCAAGCATCTCTTTGCGGCGGTCGCCGAAGCCGGGAGCCTTGACGGCGCAGATCTTGAGAGAACCGCGGATACGGTTGAGGACGAGAGTGGCGAGGGCTTCATTGTCGACATCCTCGGCGATGATCAGCAGAGGACGGCCGTTCTGTGCGACAGCCTCCAGAATGGGAAGCATGTCCTTGAGGTTCGAAATCTTCTTGTCGTAGAGAAGGATCAGCGGGCTCTCCATCTCACACTCCATCTTGTCGGTGTTGGTGACGAAGTAGGGGGAGATATAGCCGCGGTCGAACTGCATACCCTCGACAACATCGATGGTGGTCTCGGTGCCCTTGGCCTCCTGGACGGTGATCACACCCTCTTTCTTAACTTTTTTCATGGCCTCGGCGATCAGACGACCGATCTCCTCGTCATTGTTAGCCGAAATGCGGGCTACGTTCTCGATCTTGTCGAAATCGTCACCTACCTCCTGACTCTGTGCGTTGATGCCTTCGACGACAGCGCTCACGGCCTTGTCGATGCCGCGCTTGAGGTCCATCGGGTTGGCACCTGCGGCTACGTTCTTCAGACCTTCGTTGACGATGGCCTGAGCGAGAACGGTAGCGGTGGTTGTGCCGTCGCCGGCGAGATCGCCGGTTTTGGATGCAACCTCTTTCACAAGCTGCGCACCCATATTCTCGAACGGATTCTCCAGATCAATCTCCTTGGCTACCGTCACACCATCCTTGGTGATGTGGGGAGCGCCGAATTTACGTTCGATGATTACGTTGCGGCCCTTGGGGCCGAGAGTTACCTTAACGGCGTCGGCGAGTGCGTCGACACCTTTCTTAAGCTCTTCGCGAGCCTTGATATTGAATTTAATTTCCTTAGCCATTGCTTTCGATAATTTACGCAATTACGGCCAGAACGTCGCTCTGGCGCATGATGAGATATTTGGTTCCTTCGAATTCGATCTCGGTGCCGGCATATTTGCCATAGAGCACTTCGTCTCCTGCCTTGAGAACCATTTCCTCGTCTTTGGTACCGTTGCCGGTTGCCACTACTTTACCTTTCAGAGGTTTCTCCTTTGCGGAGTCGGGGATATAGATACCCGACATTGTGACTTCTTCTGCAGCTGTCGGCTCGATGAGCACGCGGTCTGCAAGAGGTTTGATTGTCATGATATTATTATCTTTAAGTGTTTTTATATTATTGTTCTGCGTCAACAGCTAACAAATAGTGTGCCAAAATGACACGCACGATCTGTTGGCCCGCGGTCGCAGAGGGATGACGGAAACCTTTCCCTGTACACTTTATAAACGCACGGAGACCCCCGAAGGTTTAGCCCTTCGGAGGTCTCCGGAAATAATAGTGGTATATCGGATTATTTGTAAAGGATATACGTACGTTCGGGGGCGAGATAGCCGGTCAGACGGCCGTTCTTCACTTTGAACTCCTTGCCGTATACGGTGTCCTTGTAAGTGCCGTTCGGAAGGGTCGTCGGAAGATTTACCTGGTTAGCGTGGTCACTGATGTTGACTACAGCAGCACCTTTTTTGCCACGGTTGACAAGAAGCACCTGGCCGTTGTCGGAGATTTCGATCTTCTCTTTCTGGCCTGCCATTGCAGTGCGGAATTTGTTTACGGCCACAACTTCGGGGTGGAAGTATTCGTCATTACCGGCTGCGCCGAGGATATTGTCGCCCCAGTATGCCTGGCGTGTGGAGCCTGCGGGACGCGAGAAGAAGAGGGGAGTACCGTTCTGGCGCGCGGTCAGGAATACCCACCCCGTGCGAATCTGATCATCTGTAAGACCTGCCGATTCGTGGGCGTTGGCATAGGTGTCGTGGCTCTCGACCCAGGTGGTGAGGAATTCAGGAGCGGCCGAGTGGTGCCAGCTCACGATGTCGAGACCATTGGCCGAGCGCTTTTCAAGCATCTCGCGGATCACGTGGCCATAGCCGGAAGCGGTCTGTCCCATATAGTCGGCATATTCTGCTTCGGGGACATTGCGGTCCTGGAGAACCTCGCCATAGACGAAGAGATCGTCATAGGGGACAGCAAGCTTAACACCCTTGACAGCCTTGCGGCCGGTGGCTACGTCCCAGAAGTCGTTCTCTTTCACGCCTGAGGCGGTGTCAACCGGATCGGAGTGAACACCGATGTGCTTGGCAGTGTCATAGCGGAAGCCTTTGACCCCGAGCGAAAGGAGGTCGTTGACAAACTCCATGTAGTATTTCTGGAAGTCGGGATTCTCGGTGTTCACGTCAGGCAGACTACCCATAGCCATGAGGGTGCACTGCATACGGTCGTTGTAGTTGTGGATCGGTTCGAGACCGTTGGAGTGGAACATCTTGTCGCGACCACCTACAGCTTTGTAGAAGTCTTCCGAAACCGCGTCGATATCGAATGCAGTGTGGTTGGGAAGCACGTCAACGATCACCTTTATATCATACTTGGCGGCGGAGTCCATCATCGCCTTCATTTCCTCGCGCGATCCGACGATCTGGTTGCCTACTTTCCAATCGGTAGGCTGATAATAGTAGTACCATGAACCCTCCTTTTCATCGAAGAGTTTCTTGGAGCCCCCCTCGGGATTTATGCAGGTCTGGACGGGCGACGTCTGGATCATTGTGAAACCGGCGTCGGCGATCTGTTTCATGTTTTCACCGATAGTCGGGAAATTCCAGCTCCAAACGTGGAGAATCGACTCGGTATTGACTGCGTCGGGATTGTGCGTCACACGGTCTTTAGCAGCCATGGGCATTGCGCATACCGCCGCGCCTGCCGCCAACAGATACAAATTTCTCATGTGTATAGTGTATAGGTATATATTTAAGATGCCAACAGAAGAGAGGGGCTGGCGATCCTGAAGTTTAGAATCTTTTATTCAACGTGGAAAATGCCCTTTCTTGTATATTTTCTCGCCAAAAAATGTCATTCGATCTATCTACTCCTGGAGTGCGTCCTGTCAGTCTTGGATCCTCTTCAATCCGGTGTGTAAAATCGAAATTGCACACTTTTTAGCAATCCGTGAAAAATCTTAATGTTTTTTAAAATATTGGGATATAGGACGTTTGGATTTGGAAGTAAAACAATAAAATGTTAATTTTGTGAACATGAAGTCCGGAAAACGGTAAAACGTTCCGGGTCCGCACCTCTCTCCCGAGGATTCAGATCAAGCTTTGGCTTGATCCTAACTAACTGACCGTCATGAAAATCAAGATTCTTATAGCTTCCCTGCTTTTCGCAGGATTTTCTCTCGCATCATCAACTGAGGCACAGGCCGCAAGACCGAGCGCACACATGAAGGCGCACAAGGAGCAGCTGGCTAATGCCAAATCGAAACTTGACAAATCTGTCATTTCGAACTTCGTTGAGAAGGACATCGTGATGCGCGAGGAGGAACCTACAAAGCTCTCAAAAGAATCTAAGACGATGCTCAACGACCTCCTCAGCGAGGCGCGCACCCATCTCGGCAAACGATATGTTCACGGATCGAAAGGTCCGAAAACGTTTGACTGTTCCGGCTTCACAAGCTATGTATACAAGCAGTTCGGTTACAATATCTCTCCTTCTTCTCGCGCTCAGTATACACAGGGTACAGCAGTAGACCGAAAGAATCTCCGCGAGGGTGACCTCGTCTTCTTCACCAGCCGAAGCAGCGGCAACAATGTCGGACATGTTGGCATCGTAGTCAGCGCCGACAACAAGACAGGCGAATTCTCTTTCATACACGCCAGCATCAAAGGTGTCAAGGTCAGCACCTGCTCCGGCTACTATGAAGGACGTTATATCGGCGCCAAACGTATCGTCACCGAATAATCCTTTCTTAAAATTTTACGCCTTTTTTAAGTAGCGGTATGCTGAATTTATGATAAATAAAAGAGGCGTGTCGTAATGAACTTCACCCCAAAAGTTTTGTCTAACTTTTGGGGTGAAGTTCATTTTTAGGCAGCCCCCTTTTATTTCATACTCATAGAGGCGTCCGATGGCTAATTGATTGAAATCATCCCTCCGGAAAAAGCTTAAGAATGGTCGGGCTTAGAAGGTAAAACTGTTAAAAATTATTAATAACTAAGTTTTTAGTTGGTTAACTAAAAACTTAGTTATATTTTTGCACCGTAACTAAAAAAGAATCCCTATGACTCATGACCGCAGACCCCTCTCTAAAAAGGAGGAGGAGATAATGAATTATTTCTGGAATGAAGGCCCCCTCTTCATCCGCGAAATAGTGGATCGGATGCCGGAGCCGAAACCACATGTCAATACCGTCGCTACCTTTGTGCGCTCAATCGAGGCCAAGGGATGGCTTACGCGCGAGCAGATAGGTAACTCATACCGTTACTCGCCTGCTGTGCCGATGGAGGAGGTGCGCGAGAAATCCATGCGCGGACTCATTGACCGCTTCTTCAATAAGTCTTATCTGTCGTTTGTTTCGGCCCTGGTGAAAGAGGATAAAATCTCCTCCGACGAACTGCGCGAACTGCTCGAGAAAATCGAGCAGGGAAAGGAGGAGTGAAATGGGTGCTTTCTTGAGCTATATGCTGCAGGTGTCGGTGATCATGACTCTACTTTACCTGGGTTATAAGTGGTTGATGGCCGGTACTACCTTCCATTCGCTTAACCGCTTTGCGCAGCTAAGCATCCTCGTAGTCTCCTGGCTTCTGCCTCTCGGGTTGCCACTCTTAAGGGTGACTCACTCCGTTGATGTCGAGTTAGGGAACCCCTTGGCAATCATAGTTGTCGAGGAATCTGCTCCCGCCGATCCCACCTTCAGCTTCCTGCATGCAGTGCTTCTNTTTTACTGCGCAGGAGTTGTGGCCACATTCGCATTTACGTGCNTCGGCATAATGCGTGTCTATTGCCTAATCAAGGGCGGGGACTGCGTGAAGCATGAAGGGTATATNNTGGTTAAAAATCCGAAANCCCCTGGTCCTATGAGTTGGGGATGCTATGTGATAGTACGCCCCGAAGATTGCGACTCGGATTTTGAGATGGTNCTTAACCATGAGCTTGCACANATGCGTCTGCTNCATTGGGNGGATCTGGTTCTGACGCAGCTCAATATTATATTCCAATGGTACAGTCCTGCGGCATGGTTGCTCATGCATGAAGTGAAATGTGTGCACGAATACCAGGCAGACGCCCGAGTGGCCTNCCGAAACGCCACNGCTTATCAACTNATGTTATTAAAAAAGACTGTCGGCTCGAGTTTCCCGACCTTCACCGACAGCCTGAACCATAGTCAAATTAAAACGCGTATAACTATGATGTTACGTAAAGATTCAGTTTCAGCACGCCGACTGGCCGTGCTCGCGCTCCCCGCTATGGCGGCGCTTGGTGTATTCACACTCTCACTTCCGGCAGTGGCCGGGAGTCTGGAGGAGGTAAAACAGGTCTCAATACCTGATTTTTCCGCCGGCAAAATTACTAATTCTCCCGCACACGNGCAAGAAGATTGGNTAGTTGAGGAGGCATNCGAAAGCACTGTTCTCCCCGNGACCTCAGCTTCAGCCGTTNACTCACCTGNCGATGCTGTNGTGCAAGAAGCGAAACAAACTTCAGAAATAAATGAGAGGGTTGAAAGCACCCCTTCTGAAGAGATCTCGTCAGATCNGGTATATTTCGTTGACGGCAAACTGTTTACAGGAAATATCAACGATCTTAAACCCTCGGNTATCAAGAGCATGAGCGTCGTAAAGAATGACCCGGCTTATCCTATGGGCAAAATNATGATCGTGACCGAACANGCCGGTGAGNGAACTGCCGTGANTGCGGAGAAGATTGCCGAATTCAAGGGTGGTATGTCAGCTCTNAATGAGTACATCGCCAAGACAATAACCTATTCACCCGAAAAGCTGACGAAGCCTATTCGCGTAGTGGTNCAGTTCACAATNGGCACGGACGGATCCGTCTCAGACGCCAAGATTATGCGCGCAGCTCCGGCTGAACTTGGCGAGCTTAATGATGAAGCGCTGCAAGCAGTAGAGGCTACCAGTGGAAAGTGGGNACCCGCGCAGTCTGGCGGTCAAGCGGTGGCTACCCGCTTCACAATTCCCGTAACCTTCACTCCGAAGACGGCGAAGTAACATCTAATCTTCACTCCGAAGACGACGAAGTAATCATCGAATAATTTANAGTAACTCTGCAAAAGCTGAGGTTGTCATTTTAACACAACCTCAGCTTTTGTGTCNTGGTAGATGTCTTGNCGTTGTGCCACCGGATNCTCAGGATAGTATCTTATGAGTTTGAGATCAGCTTCACTTCGTCAACGTCGGGGATGGACGATAGGTGCTTGACTATTGACTGGAGCTCGTTGAAGCTATGGACAGCAAATCGGAGATGGATACTAACGATTGAATCGTGGGTTTCGGTGTTGATGCTCTCAATTGACAAGCCCAGTGTGTTGGAGATGCAGTCCACAATGTCAATTATCATGTGGTACCGGTCAACGCAGCTGATCTCGATCTCCACAGAATAGAGGGTGCTGTCTTCCTTNAATTCGACTGAACAGATATTGTCACCGAACTGGGAGGCGAGACGTATTGCNGTGGGGCAGTCGCGCTTGTGGATGGTGATTTTCCCGTCCGCTTCCTTGAATCCGATCACTTCCTCACCGGGGAGGGGATGGCACTCGTGACAACGATGGTGTATAATCTCCGGGTGCTTGTTGAGATACTGTCGGATTGCCTTGCGTGCCTTATAGGTCACGGTGTGATTAAGCCAGTCTGATACCGGATGGGAATTCAAGTCNGGGTATATCTCGACAATGTCGCCACGGTGNAGAGGAGTCTTGATCGAAGCAAGACGGCCGTTGATGCGGGCATATTTTGCGTGGGTGCCCAACTGAGAATGGATTTCGTANGCGAAGTCAAGAACAGTTGAGCGTTGGGGNAGGACAATCGGTTTTCCCTGTGGCGAAAAGGTCATTATGTCATCGTTATAGAATGACGACACAACGCTCTCNATAAATGAGTCACCCGTTTCGTGGGTCTGGCGCGCGATATCTTTGAGGGTGGCGCGAAATTTATCNATCCATCGTCGGATACTGTTNTCAGATCGGTTGGAGAGACACCCGATCTGGGATTCCTGAACCATTCGCTCCGACGAGATATGGACCTCCTGCCAGCGACCGAAATCGGACAGCAACTTCAGGTGGAAACTCTGGTAACCGTTNTCCTTGGGTGAGTCGATATAGTTTGAAATNCCCCCNGGTTTCTCCTTGAAGCGGTCGGTGAGAAGCGCGTAGATTTTAAGGGTGGTCGCNTTTTCGGATTCTCCGGGCTCNCCNTTGAAGACAATCTCNATGAAATGGCGGTATTTCAGATGGTCGAAATCATCGCCATACTTCTTCATCTTGCGCCAGAGGGAATAGGGATAGCGNTACTCGACGTAGACCCGGCATTTGATTCCGGCCCGCGANAGTATGCCNGAAATTTCATCGGTGAATACTTTNAGGCGGGAGGCGTTGGCCTCCTTGTCTTCCTCAATTCGCGAAACGAGGTCGTGATACTCATGGGGACAGCGGAACCGCAGACTGAGATTCTCAAGTTCCGTCTTCACATTATAAAGGCCAAGACGTGTNGCCAACGGTGCGTAGAAGTAATCTGTCTCTCCCGCAATTTTCATCTGCTTGTCCGCGCGCATCGAGGAGAGTGTGCGCATATTGTGAAGTCTGTCGGCCAGTTTGACGAGGAGTGGCCTGATATCATACTGGACCGAATTCAGCATCTGCTTGAAATTGTCGAGCTGTTTCGACATTTCGTATTTGTCCTTCTTCTGCTTCGTGACNACCCGTACAAGAAAGGCCACGTCCTCTCCGAATCGTTTCTGGATTTCGTCGTTGGTGATCGGAGTGTCCTCCACGACATCGTGAAGAAAGGCGGCGATCACTGAGTTGACGTCGAGCTGAAGCTCTTTGGCCGCTATGAGAGCCACGGAAATCGGGTGGAAGATGTAGGGCTCGCCGGTCTTGCGTTTCTGGGGCGCATGGGCTTCGCGNGCAAGTTCGAAAGCGTNGTGAAGCGTCGCCATTTCCTTGTCCGTAACTCGGCCTTTCATTGCGTCGAACACCTGTTGGGCGGCGCGGTCGATTTCCTGGGTATAGTCTTTATTCATAGTCGGGGGTAGCAGATGAATTGAACAAATCAAGGTTAAAATTACAAAATAATTATGGGGNAACCAAAAAAAAATCGTAAATTTGCAATTATTATTGGTCGATAAACAAGATATCGATGATCTCAGGCCCAGATGCCCGTTCGGGCGGAATCTATATTCACATCCCTTACTGCCGCAGAAAATGTCTATATTGCGACTTTTTCAGCGGGGGAGCATCTGCCGCCGATTGGGGAGGACTCGTCCTGTCACTGTTGAACGAACTCGATGAAAGAGCAGCCGAGATTCCGGAACGGGTTGTCTCCATCTACTTCGGGGGCGGTACCCCCTCGGCGATGCCCCCGGAAGATTTCGCGAAACTCGCGGCCGGGATAATGACGCGAATCNGATCGCGCCTCTCATCGTCGCCGGAGATAACAATGGAGATCAACCCTGAAGACGTCACGGAGTCAAACGTGAAGACTTGGGTGTCGTCAGGAGTAAATCGCGCAAGTCTTGGAATCGAAAGCTTNAATGACCGACTCTTGGAATCGGTTGGCAGGCGTCACTCGGGAGAACAGGCCGCACAGGCCCTGAAAACTCTCGGGTTTTATTTTTCCAATATCTCCGCAGATCTTATTTTCGGTCTTCCGGGCCAGACACGTGAGGAATTCCTTGACGATGTAAAAAATTTGGTCTCGCTCTCGCCTCAGCATATATCGGCCTATTCACTGATGTATGAGCCGGGAACGGCGTTGACNGTTTTGCGCGATCGTGGGCGCATAAGCCCGGTTGACGAGGCNGTATCGGTCGCGATGTTCAATGATCTCTCTGATGAAGCCNGTAAAGCCGGATATTCCAGATATGAGATATCAAACTATTCCCNTCCCGGATTCGAGTCGCACCACAACAATCTCTATTGGCGCGGGGCTCCCTATCTTGGCCTCGGTCCGTCGGCCCATTCCTATGACGGCCGNNCTACGNGNCGTTTCAATCCTCCCGANATCAAAGGGTATCTGAAACGGTTCGGCAGTACAGCCGAGGTGGNGGAAGATACCAAGTTCTATGGTGAAGAGAGTCTGACGGATGAGGAATTGCGTGAGGAATTTATTCTGACGAGACTCAGGTTGAAAGATGGATTTTCACTCGTTGATTACGAACGGCGCTTCGGCGGAGAAAAACGGAAGCAGTTGGAGCAGCGATTGATTCCGCTCGTGGAAAGGGGAGACGTGACCATGTCAAGCGGAAATGTCAGTCTGACGGAAGAGGGGATAATGAAGAGCGACAGCATCATTCTGGAGCTGGCGTTCTGAGAAGATAAATCCAAGATTCAAATCTAAGGTTCTAAATCTAAGGTTCAAATAAGAAATATTTCTAAGGTTCTAAATATAAGTCAAACTATGTCAGATTTAAGGTTCAAGAGCGTAGAGGTGGCAACCTCGCGTAAACCGGTGAAAGTNGATCTNCCCAAAGATAGGGTAGACAAGTATTATGGCGAGAAAGTCTTCAATCGTCAGAAGATGTTCGAATATCTTCCGCAGAAGACCTACGCAGCACTTGTGGATGCGATCGACAACAAGAAACCGCTCTCACGTTCCCTCGCCGACAGCGTGGCCGAAGGAATGAAGAGATGGGCGCTCGATCAGGGTGTTCGCCATTATACTCACTGGTTCCATCCCCTTACTGACGGAACAGCCGAGAAACACGACGCCTTCATCGAGCACGATGGCAAGGGGGGTGTGGTCGAGGAATTCGACGGCAAGCTTCTGGTCCAGCAGGAAGGTGACGCTTCAAGCTTTCCAAACGGTGGCATCCGTAACACGTTCGAAGCCCGAGGTTATTCTGCCTGGGACATTTCTTCGCCCGCTTTCATCATCGANGATACTCTCTGTATCCCGACTATCTTCATCTCATATACCGGTGAGAGCCTTGACTACAAGACTCCGCTCCTCAAGGCTCTTAACAGTGTCGACAAAGCCGCCACACGCGTGGCCCGCTTCTTCGATCCCGCGGTAAAGCACGTCAATTCCTACCTTGGCTGGGAGCAGGAGTACTTCCTCGTCGATGAGGCTCTCTATGCCGCTCGTCCTGACCTGGTGATGACAGGGCGTACGCTGATGGGTCACGAGTCTGCCAAGAACCAGCAGCTCGAAGACCACTATTTCGGCGCTATCCCCAAACGTGTGGAGCAGTTCATGCTTGAACTCGAACATGAGTGTCACAAACTCGGCATTCCCGCAAAGACGCGCCACAACGAGGTCGCACCCAATCAGTTCGAACTCGCTCCTATATATGAGGAAACCAATCTTGCCAACGATCACAACCAGCTTCTTATGTCGCTGATCGCTGATGTGGCACGTCGTCACAATTTCCGTGTCCTTCTTCATGAGAAGCCCTTCGCAGGAATCAACGGTAGCGGAAAACATAACAACTGGAGTCTCGGAACAGACACCGGTGTACTTCTTTTCGCACCCGGTAAGAACCCGAAACAGAACCTTCAGTTCATTACTTTCGTGTCAGCCGTGATGTCGGCCGTGCATAAGCACAACGGCCTGATGAAGGCTTCGATCATGAACGCCACTAACGCCCACCGTCTCGGTGCGAACGAGGCGCCTCCGGCAATCATCTCCATGTTCCTTGGCTCTCAGCTCAGCGAGATCCTCGACAATATCGAGAAACATGAGAATAACGAGGATATCGTGCTCGCCGGCAAGGACCAGCTCTCGCTTGACGTGGCTCAGATCCCTGAACTACTTGTAGACAACACTGACCGCAACCGTACAAGTCCGTTTGCATTCACCGGAAACCGATTCGAATATCGTGCCGTAGGTTCTTCTGCCAACTGCGCGTCGGCAATGATCGCCCTCAATGCCGTTGTGGCAGATTCTCTCAATATGCTTGCAGATGCCATCGAGGCTCGCGTTGCAAAGGGCGAGAAGCTCGAAAACGCAATCATTGCTGAGGTTCGACGTCTGATCAAGGAATCAAAGGCTATCCACTTCGACGGTAACGGTTATTCCGAAGAGTGGAAAGAGGAAGCAGCGCGCCGCGGTCTGGATGTCGAGACTTCCGCGCCTCTAATGTATGATGCTTATCAGGATCCGAAGACTATCGAGATGTTCAGCCGCACCGGTGTGCTGAGTCCGAAGGAGCTTGCCGCACGCAACGAGGTGAAGTGGGAGATGTATGTCAAGAAGATTCAGATCGAGAGCCGTGTGCTCGGCGACCTGGCCATCAACCACGTGCTTCCCGCAGCTACCCGCTATCAGAGCGTTCTCCTCGACAATGTGTTCAAGATCAAACAGCTCTTCAGTGAAGAAAAGGCTGAGAGGATCGCAAGCCAGGATATGTCGGCCATCGAGCAGATGTCTGAACACATGGCCTTCATCAAGTCTCACGTAGAGGAAATGGTTGACCGCCGTCGCGTAGCCAACAAGATCGAGAACGACCGAGAGAAAGCCATAGCTTATCACGATCGTATCGTGCCTATCATGGAGGAGATCCGCTACCATATCGATAAACTCGAACTCATGGTGGACAATGAGATCTGGCCCCTTCCCAAATATCGTGAACTCCTCTTCATCCGCTGATCCCAGCCATTCAAGGGACTGACTGTTTTATCAGTCCTTCCAAAGACTTTGGGACTATCCTTAGAATTATTCTGAGGATAGACCCAAATAAGGATAGACTCAAATAATAGAGACCGCTTCGGCAATAATGCTATCCGAGCGGTCTCTATTATTTGTTTAGGGATTATCTTTTATCGTAAGGCGATACCGTATTCAGCTGACGAAATCCGCGCCGGAAGAATTCCTGGTTGTATTCCCATTCCCGGAGAACCTTATCGTCCGCGAGAACGATATCGAGATCAATAGGGACGTCTCCGCGCTCTCTGGCGCCATCGTCTCGTCCTTTTGATACTTCATATATCTTCAATCGGTTGTCGAGCTCTCCGGCGCTTAGAATCGCTCTTATGGCCGCCACGGCATTGTAATAGATCCCTTTTGCATGTCCGACAGGTTCAGTTCTATAGATTTCTGAGAAGCCGACAAGCTCAAAGTTGTCGGAGAGCCATGAAACGGCATCCCGGATCTGATGTTCTGACGGGCCGCTGTTCGAGCCGAGAGATATAATGAATAGGGTTTCTTCGGTATTGTCCATCGAGGTTATGGATGAAGTGTTTTCCGATCTTATTTAGGCTTGGGACAATGGAGATTTATCGTTTCGGTTCCGTCGGTACCACTTCTTTTTCAACCGTAGGATTCCAAAGATTGATCACAGTGATTTCCGGTGTGGCGCCTATGCGGAAAGGCATACCTACCTCGCCTGAACCGATATTGACATATATCTGCGTGGGTACTCCGTTATCGTTGTTCTTCTCGTAGAGTCCGCCCCATTCTTCATATTTCCATTTGGCCGGGCTCCATTCGTTGTCCCCGAGAGAAATTCGGAACTGCATCGCGTGGGTGTGGCCCGACAAGGTAAGATCAATATTGGTCTTGTGAGATACTTCCTGACGCCAATGTTCTGGATTGTGACTCAGCAGGATCTTGAAACGAGCGTCGTTTATGTTGTGAATGCTGTCAGGCGAGAATGGATAGGCATCTTCGAGATGACCATATTGGTGGAAGGGAGGCTCTCCCCAGTTCTCAACTCCTATCACCGGGATCGAATCATTGCCTTTCACAAGATAAATGTGTTCGTTGTTGAGGAGTTTCCACCCCATTGATTTCTCCCATTCGGCAAGAAGCTTGTTGTTGGCCGCACGATCAGACGGGTTATCCCATGTGATGTAGTCGCCATAATCATGATTTCCGAGAATGGAGAGTGTACCGTCAGGTGCCCGCAGTCGCGAAAGGGTTGCGAGAAACGGTTGCAGTTCGTGTGTCTGTCGGTTTACGATGTCTCCGGTGAAGACTATCACATCAGGCTTCTGAGCGAGCACGGAATCCACAAGATGGGAGATGAAGACCGTGTCGTTTCCCCATGTTCCCACATGCATATCTGAAATCTGTACGATCTTGTATCCGTTGAATGAGACCGGAATCTTACTGGAGACGATATTGACTTCGCGCACATCTATTTCGTGGCGGGTGACAAGCGCTCCCCACCACATGACAATAAATGTGAGCGCACCGAACGGCAGTCCAAGCCAAAGGATAGAGTTGCGTGTCTTCCGCTTGAACAGACGTGGAAGCTGTCCGAGAAGTCCGAATAGGAGAGCAACGGTCTTCGAGGCGTAGATGGTCAGATAGGTATAGAGCATCCACATCGTCACCAGAATATCCACGTTCTCCGAACGTCTCGGCATAGCCAAAATTATGGCGAGAAGAATATAGCACACCACTGCGAAGCCCCACCAGCAGACTGTCCACGTTCGGCGTTTCCGGTGGAAATGGTCTCGTGCGAGTCTCCAGATTCCGAAGTCGTCAACAAGAGAGAGTATGATGAGGGCAATCATCATCAGAGATGGTAATCTCATAAGGATCCTGATTTATTGTGGGAAGTGCGGATATCGCGCTACGCCTTTTCCATTCATGGGACGTGCGGATATCGTCACGTCTATTCCATTCCTGCTCCAAGAATTGCACGGAGTTTATTCTTCAAGGGGTTGGCATACATGGTCAGCATCATCTGTTTCATGTAGGCGAACTCCTCTTCCGTGACGTTGTCGAGTTCTACCTTGGCCAGTTGTGAATTGATGTAGGCCTCGACCTTCTTCTTCTCGGTTTCGTCATATTTGTGGGCGAAGCGGTCTGTGTTGTGAAGCAGATCGTAAGCCACATAGTTTATAGTGAAGATCTGATAGCTTCTGTGGATCGCCTGGTCAATGATCGCGCAGATATATTTGGCGGCAAGGTTACGGTCGCTGAATTCGCCTATTTCGTCGATCTTGGCGTTTATACGAGGAGTGAGCTGGAAATGAACCTTACCCTTGAATTGGAGCAGACCCGTCTCCATTGAGAACAGATCATCCTTCTTTGATTTCTTGAAATTCGGATCCCTGCGTTTCATCAGGAATTCGCGCGCTTTCAGATAGTCATTGGGGTCGTATTCGTAGCTGATGGAGACCGGCATGAGGTTGATCTCTTTCAGTTTTTCCATGAATGTTCCTTCTCCGCCGAGCGCAAGCATTTTCACGAGAGCCTCCTGAGTATGGTCTGACGAATCCTTGGCGCGTCCCTCTCGCTGTGCTATCCAAACTGATTCCTGCTTCTCGAGAATGCAGTAGTGGATATAACCGGAGAGTTTCTTTGCGGCCAGCAATGCTTCGCGCACTCCGGTGTCGCGTTTGACGATGAAACTCTTGTTGAGACGAACGAGATCCGTGATCCAGTCATAGATCAGCAGATTGTTGCCGATGGCAACCTCTGAGGTCGGTATTCCGCGTCTCAGGAAAGTAAGGTTCAGGAACGAGGCATCGAGAACGATGTCGCGGTGATTGGTAATGAACGTATAGTTCATTCCCGGGTTCAGATATTTGACACCGCCGAGTGTGATACCGTCGGTTGTAGTCTTAGCCAGCATTTCAAGGAATGGGTACATTACCTTGTGCTGGAAGTCATATTTATTGTCGATCTTCAGAAGTTCATTCACTAACGAAGGAACATCTTTCTCAGGCATCGTGTAGTTCAGCGCATGGATCAGTCCCGGCTCTTGAACGAGTCGGGCCATTTTCTCTTTGAACACTCCGTCAGGATACGGAGCTATATCGGTATAATCGAGTTCGGAGTTTCCCATATTTTTGTGTTTCTTCACGATATAATAACGCTTACGGCTTCTTGAAGTTGGAATCGTGCAGCGTGGATGCAAAGTTAATAAAAAAATGTTGTATTCGCCTAAGTCTTTTGCAATCTGAGTCGGGTATACCCACAATAAAGATGTTAATGTTTGGTAAAAATGAAAAGTAAGTGTTCAAATTTAACCGATAGTAAGTGATCAGAAATCTTTTATACTATCTGCGGCTTCTTTTTTGCCAATTCCGAATTGTCGTTCAGTCGCTTAGCTCGCTAAGCTCCTTCTCTCCGCATCGGAATTGCCTAAAAAATAAGCTCGCATATAGTATAAATTAAATTTGAACACTTACTTAGCGTTAAATTTTATTAATGGCTGAAATAATGGCCGGTTCTGTATGTTTAGATGCTAAATAGTGATTGATGGCTCGTAGTGTTGATTAATTCTGCGTGGCTCACCGGTCACTTGAGGAAAAATACTTTATAAAACAAGATTATGAGCGAAAACAGATTTATGACTGAAGATACTGTCAAGGTCGAGATTTTCTTTGAAGAGAAAGTCGTGTCGGTTTATGAAGGTACCGGCTTCACTGTAGTGGATGAGGCAATAGCCGCTGCATGGNAGGCTTTCCCNGATCATAAGTACTCAATCGAGACCTATACATTCAAGGTTTCTGATTTGTCGACCGGTACGNGTGCNCTTTACCGCTTCAATGCCCATGGCCATCCGGTCTTGATCCCGACATTCAACGATTAATAGCACTCGGATAACTCTGTAGACACTTCTCAATCCGGCTATGAAATATGGNTAGGGGAGGNTNGAGCAATAAACCNAACAATNAACCCGCATNGACCNTNNANGGTCGATGCGGGTTNATTGTTTGGTTGCTTTAAGATATTTNTAGAATATTGTCAGTATTCGAGCGTCACGGCGACNGGGAAATGGTCCGAGGGCGTACGGGNCTGNAGTTTTTCAAGTCTTATTTCATCGGGAGCCTGGTCGTGTTTCTTCCCCTCGGAACGTTTGCCGGTTCGGTATGAATCGGTCAGGATTCCGTATCTGTCAACCTTGAGGGAGGGAGAGACGAAGATGTGGTCGATTCTGCTCTCGGTGAATGAGTCAGGATTGAATCCGTTGTAGGTTCCGTTGGGAGCATAAACGATCTCAGCTTTGTCAAACGAATCGTCAAGCTTAGACGAGTCGCGGAGCATTGAGTAGATCTCGTTACGCTGATCGACGTTGAAATCTCCGGTGATTATGACAGGCACGGAGTCCGGAAGCGTCGCCACACGTTCGAGAAGCATACGTGCGCTCTCGCGTCGAGCCTTAGTTCCCTTATGATCGAGGTGAAGGTTCATCATCATAAATTCGAAGCCGGTNCGCTTGTCCTTGAAAAGNCCCCATGTGCATATTCTCTTACACGCGGCGTCCCAGCCCTTGCTCGGTTTCTCGGGTGTCTCCGAGAACCAGAAGTTGCCGCTTTCAATCGGCTCGAAGAGATCCTTGCGGAAGAAGATGGCGGCGTGTTCGCCGTCATTCTTACCGTCNTCTCTACCGACTCCTATATGGTCATATTCGGGAAGCAGTTCCTCCAGATCCTTGATTTGACGCGGAAGGCCTTCCTGGGTGCCGAATATCTCGAAGTCGTGATAGCGCACAAGATCGGCTACGTGAGGAGCGCGGACAGACCATCCGTTTCCTTTCGCATTATCTCCCGNGGTTTCGAGNCGGATATTGTANGTGGCCACATTTATTTTTTCGGCCGANACGCCTAACGTGATTCCGGANAGAACCACCGTGAACAGAAATTTACAGATTGTTTTCATAGGTATTATTGGGGTTGGTTATTCTTGCGTTGATCCATAGTTGCCTTCAGACGGTTTTCAGTAGGGTTGTCACACGGCACCCAGTATTGTCGGTTCTTCACCCCGTCGGGAAGATACTGCTGNTCGACATAGTTCCCTTCGTAATTATGGGCATACTTATAACCGTCACCATAACCGAGATCTTTCATAAGCTTCGTGGGAGCGTTCCGAAGATGAAGGGGTACGGGAAGGTCTCCTGTAGTTTCGACCTCTTCGAGAGCTGCTCCAATGCCCATGTAGGCTGAATTGGATTTTGCGGATGTGGCGAGATAAACGGTACANTCGGCCAATATGATTCGCCCCTCCGGCCATCCGATCTTTCGGAGCGAGTCGAAACAGGCGTTGGCGAGAAGAAGTGCATTCGGATTGGCCAGACCGATATCTTCGGCAGCGAGGATGACAAGTCTGCGCGCAATGAATTCGGGATCTTCACCACCTTTGACCATTCGCGCAAGCCAATAGAGTGCGCCGTCCGGGTCACTTCCCCGAACAGATTTGATGAAGGCCGAGATTATATCATAATGGAGTTCACCGTTNCGATCGTACGCAGCCGGNTTCTCTTGCAGACGCGCCGAGACCGTCTCGTCGTCTATCACAACCTTATCTCCCGAAGGAACGGANTGCTCGATTAGATCAATGATGTTCAGAAGTTTGCGGGCGTCTCCTCCGGNATAACGGAAGAGTGCCTTTTTCTCCTTGACCTCANTATCCCGGTTCTTCAGGATCGGATCNGTATGAAGAGCCGTATCCAGAAGCGACTGCATATCCTCGGTTTCAAGNGATTTAAGAGTATAGACCTGAGCTCTTGAAAGCAATGGTCTGATCACCTCGAACGAGGGATTNTCCGTAGTGGCTCCTATGAGGGTNACGACCCCTTGCTCGACNGCACCGAGAAGCGAGTCCTGCTGGGACTTNCTGAAGCGATGAATTTCATCGATGAANAGTATCGGACGTCCGCGATCAGCCCCGAATAGGGAAGAGGACTCTGCTTTACAACGGTCTATTACNTCACGNACNTCTTTGACTCCCGAAGTCACGGCACTCAGGGTATAGAAAGGNGCATCTACAGTCTTCGCTATNATACGGGCCAGCGTAGTTTTACCGACTCCGGGAGGCCCCCACAGAATGAACGAATTGATACGGCCGGTATCAATCATTCGGCGGATAACGCCTCCTTCGCCGACGAGATGCTTCTGGCCGACATAATTGTCGAGGCTCGTCGGTCTCATACGTTCNGCCAATGGTATATTGTTATTCATAGGCGTATTAAGACCCCTTNAATTTGATTTCAATTGAAAAGATCGCTGATGGAGATAGGGGAGACCTTCTCAAGAGTATCCACGACNATTGTTGCGTGTGGCGCCAAAGTNGAGGCCGGAAGGGTCCCGCTGACACCGATAACTTTGCCTCCGAGAGCTTCGCCGGCTTTTACGCCTTGAAGAGAATCCTCGACAACGACACATTGCTCACGAGGNACACNGAGTTTGGAAGCCGCGAGTGCATAACCCTCGGGNTCGGGTTTTGATTTCACAACCATGTCGCCGGTCACGATGAAGTCGAACGCATCCCGTAGTTCGGGAATCTGTCCGAAAAGGTGNTNCATTTTAATCTCGTTACTGCTTGTCACAAGAGCGACCGGAATTTTTGCCTCTCTNAGAGANNCGAGAAGCTCCGACGCACCGGGCAACATATTGTACCTGATTTCTGATTCGAGATCATAGAGCATTTTCTCGACATTCTCACGNACCTCCGGTTTNGGAAAATAGGTNCTCAGAATATCCTCAAGCGTCGTTCCTTTGATTTTGCGTGCAAAATCGTCAACGCCNGTCGGATACGCNCGNTCGATNNTGTTCCATATTTNGGTATATATAGTTTCGCTGTCGATCAAAACTCCGTCAAGATCAAACAGGACTGCAAATTTCTTTTCCATTCGATTTTGGATTGATGCACGNAANANTTCCGTGCGNGTATTTTTAATTAGTACTTTCGACTAACTTGTATTTTTGTTTTAAACCAATATTTTGTTTTCGTAAAAAGCTTAAATAAGTTCTTTACTTGGAATCTGAATATTTCAGTTNATGNGACAAAAATAATCAGAAATCTGATTTTTGAGANGAAAAAAGAGTGNTGCGGATTAATGGAAATATCCAACTTAACATAATCGTGATTACGCTATGATAATTTGGACATTTCCGTATCATTTCTTTTTTCGCTTTTTCACCTCCGTTTCCGAAGAATTCTTGCGCGTCAGTTCCTGACGGATGAATTCTGCTGTCGGTGAATTTGTCTTCGCGACTTCTTCCGGAGTTCCTTCCGCAATTATTATGCCACCATTTCGTCCGCCCTCGGGTCCGAGATCGATAATGTGATCGGCACATTTGATGACGTCGAGATTGTGTTCGATTACTACGACTGTGTTGCCTTTCTCGACGAGCTTGTCTATGACTCCGAGAAGCACACGGATATCTTCGAAATGCAGACCGGTTGTCGGTTCGTCGAGAAGATAAAGAGTTTTGCCTGTAGCCTTCTTGGCAAGTTCCGTAGCGAGTTTCACTCGCTGGTTTTCGCCTCCGCTCAATGTGCTCGACGGCTGACCGAGTTTTATATACCCGAGACCGATTTCCTGAAGAACCTTGATCTTCTTCAAAATCGACGGTACGTTAGCAAAGAACTCGACGGCCTGGTTGACGGTCATCTCGAGTACGTCGGCTATGGATTTGCCTTTGAAACGAACCTCGAGAGTTTCACGGTTGTATCGTTTGCCGTGACACTCCTCACAAGGCACAAGCACATCCGGCAGGAAGTTCATCTCGATCGTCTTGTAGCCGTTGCCTTTACAGGCCTCACATCGGCCTCCGGAAACATTGAAGCTGAATCGCCCCGGTTTATAGCCGCGGATTTTCGATTCGGGAAGATCCACGAACAATTTGCGGATGTCGGTGAAGACGCCGGTATAAGTGGCCGGATTTGATCGTGGCGACCGTCCCAAGGGAGATTGGTCTACAGTCACGACCTTATCGAGATTCTCGATTCCGAACGCCTCGCGGAACGGTAGCGGTTCTTTGATCGACCGGTAGAAATGTTTGCTGAGATATGGCTGCAACGTGCCGTTGATGAGCGACGATTTCCCAGACCCGCTGACGCCGGTTATGCAGACAAATTTACCCAACGGCAGATGCAGGTCGACATTCTTCAGATTGTGGCCCGTGGCTCCGAGAATAGCAATCTCCTTGCCATTACCTTTTCTGCGCTTATCAGGAACGGCTATTTCCCGTTCCCCGGATAGATAGCCGGCGGTTACGGTATGCGTTTTGAGCATCTGGCCCGGAGTGCCCTGAAACACGACTTCCCCACCCTTTCTGCCGGCGCCGGGACCGATGTCGATGATATAATCAGCTTCGGTCATCACGTCGCGGTCGTGCTCAACGACGATCACGGTGTTGCCTGCGTCACGAAGTGTTTTCAGACTATTGATGAGTCTGAGGTTGTCGCGCTGGTGAAGACCGATTGATGGCTCGTCAAGGATATAGAGCACGTTGACAAGCTGTGAACCGATCTGTGTTGCGAGTCTGATTCGCTGGCTCTCGCCGCCGCTCAGTGATGAGCTCGTACGGTTCAGCGAAAGATAATCAAGGCCTACGTCAAGTAGAAATTTCAGACGCGAGTTGATCTCCTTGAGGATCTCGGTAGCGACCAGACGATATTGGGGATCAATTTTTGACTCGAGGTTTTGAGTCCATTCATAGAGTTCCGCGATGTCCATCGTCGCCACATCGGCAATATTCTTACCGTCTATGAAGTAATGGAGCGAAATCTTGTTCAGACGCTGGCCGTGACATTCCGGACAGGTTACCTGAGAGAAAAACTGAGAACCGTTCTTCCGGTTCTCCGCTGAGTCTTCATCGCCTTGCATATTCTCGATATACTTGATCACACCGTCATAGCTGGTCAGGTAATTCGAGATGTTCATGGTCTGGTTTTCGAGAACAAGACGGGTGTCGGTGCCATTCAGAATATCATCAAGAACCTCTCGGGGAATATCTTTTACCGGGGTCTTTAGTGTAAGCCCGTGGAGTTTCAGAATAGTCTCGATCTGCCAGAAAATTAAAGATTTTGTCGCTTTGCCTAATGGCTCGATAGCACCTTCGGCAATCGACTTTTTCCGATCTGGAATAACCTTGTCTTCGTCAATCAGATAGACCGTTCCGAGACCCTTGCACATACGGCAGGCGCCCTGGGGTGAATTGAATGAGAANTTATGNGGTGCCGGTTCCGGATATGANAGACCGTTTTCCGGGTCCATGAGAGATTGAGAGAAGTATTTGGGTTCCTCAGTCTCNGCATCCATGACGATCATCTGCCGCTCACCTTGCTTAAGAGCGGTTTCGATAGACTGGCGGAGGCGCTGAGGGTCTTCGGNCGTGATACGCATCCTGTCAACGACGAGCTCGATATCATGGTTCTTGTATCTGTCAAGNTTCATTCCGAAAGTGAGCTCNCGAAGAACGCCGTCNACTCTGACGTTGAGATACCCTTTCTTTCTCAGACCTTCAAACAATTCCTTATAATGTCCCTTTCGGTTCTTGACNAACGGAGCNAGAATNTAGACTTTCCGATTGTCATATTCCGAAGATATGAGGTCGAAGATCTTNTCTTTNGTNTATTTCACCATTGGCTTCCCCGAAATATANCTTCTCGCCTCGCCGAGTCGTGCGTATAGNAGTCGGAAGAAGTCATAGATTTCTGTGGTCGTGCCGATGGTGCTTCGGGGATTCTTATTGACAGTCTTCTGCTCGATACTGATCACCGGACTTAAGCCGGTGATATAATCNACATCCGGACGTGTCATTGAGCCGAGGAGATTCCTCGCATAAGCTGAGAATGTTTCTATATAGCGTCTCTGGCCTTCGGCAAAAATGGTGTCGAAAGCTAATGACGATTTGCCACATCCGCTCAGACCTGTGATAACACAAAGCTGGTTGTGAGGGATGGTGACGTTGATATTCTTCAAATTGTTGACACGCGCACCGACCACCTCGACAGCGTCTGCAGGTACAATCTCTACATCGGNCTCCTCANTGGCGACAGTGCTCGCNTTATATATCGTGTGTTCTTTATTATTATTTTTCATCCGGATTCAAATTTTTTAAGTGACCTCCATCGGAAGTCCTTCGCAACCGTGCTTTGATAAACATTCGGTCGCGNTNGCTACAGAGCCTGACGCAAAGCTCTGAGTAAAAAACAAGCGCATCGCGCTATCAGTTCATTCGTTCATTCTGTCATGTGAAGAGGGTTCGCTCGTTATTCCGGCGTAGTCTGTGTACGATTGCCACCGACATATTTCAGAATNTTGATGTCTCCGCTTTTTTTGTACTTTTTTCCGTCAGCTCCGGTAGCCTCGATTACGTAATAATATACACCGGGNTTCGCCTCTCTACCTCCGATTTTTCCATCCCATCCCATATCCGGAGAAGTCAGATGACAGACCTCTTTTCCATAGCGGTCGAANATCCAGCATTCGAATTTTGTTAAAGATCTGTATGCTACTTTCCACTCGTCGTTGATGCCGTCGCCGTTAGGTGANAAGGCATTTGGAATCCGAAGTTCGGAAGCTCCNATGGTTACCGTATATTCATCTCCGAAGGCCTCGCACGAACCGTCGGCATTGCTNCCTATGAANCGCAGATAGAACGTTCCTTCATNGTTGAACGTATAGTCGAGATCCTGCTGGTTGAATCGATANTCGATCGGATCAAACTCAGGGTTCNTGGACATCTGCCATTCCGAATGGAGTACTCCGTCAGTGACGTAAGCGCGGAATGAAATCTNGGCAGGAGCCGATCCTCCGAGACCGGATTCACCTCCTGTCGATATGATGTTCGATCCCGNATCNTCCTTAGATGTGTCGTCNCTTCCGGAGTCCCCGTTATCAGAATCTGAACCGTNGGAACCTCCTTGGGAAAAACCGTCGGAGTCTAATCCTTCCTGTTCGGCCGATGTCCGGACTGCTACCGCGTGAGGTTGAACNACCCCNGTGGAGANTTCNTCAAGCCAGTCCCATTCTCGGAGAAATCTGTCGCCGGAAATGATGAAATCCGTCTGACATAATGCCGGAGGNGAAACCCTCAGCTGAGGTGTCAGACTCTCGAACATCTGGGTTGTCTCACCTTGTATATATTGAAGTCTGTCGGAGTCGAAAGTNAGCGTGTGATACCTCACTTCGATGTNACGGCTGAGCGTACGTTGCTGACCGTTGATGGTGAAGTAATGAAGAGCCTCNCCCTCACCTTCCACATCTAANATAGAGTAGTCGCAGTCTTGTTCAGGAGCNGCTTCAGCCTTCCGCAGGGTGAGTCGTTTTCCCTTGTATCCGATGATCCAGAAATAGGCACGTCGATCATTGTCTTCAATGANATAACCCATGTCCGAGGCNGGGTTCTNAAGGATGGAAAACCCGGATTCNTATGTGATTCCTTCGGTGATCTCTTCTGCATAACCACCACCTAAATTCGAATAACGATACCATTTTGTCTGAGGATTCGATGTTGGAAATTTGACAGAAGAATCAGCAGTATCGTAGCAAACGTAAACCATGTCGAGACCGGTATTCTGGGGTGGTTCAACTCCAATAGCAGGGAGTGAAAGACCCTCGAATGTCAGTCTGTCGTTTGCGGCTCCAAAGCTGATGGCAGGAAGCGAAGCAAGTATTGCGGCAAAGATGCCGGAGGTGGTTATGACTTTCATATCAATAAAACGTCTTATCAGTATACGATATTGCGCCCGGTGCTTCTGCTTAAAAGAACAGAAATGCCGGACGCAATAAATCGCAATAAATAGGGAACAGCGAATTTGAATCTCGCCATATTCGAGGACATGGGTTGAGAGTTACCCCGGGAGCCAGGATTATCAACCTTGCTTCTCCTTTTTCTCCGGAATGAAGGTCTCGAAGGTCGAATCATCATAAAAAATGGTGATTTTTGACACCCTGCGGGGCTCAGACTCCATTTTTAAGATTTTAGATTCTAAATTCCGAATTTTTTCTTGTAACTCTAACTGGGTGTTTGTTAGCTGATTTATGGTTTTATCAGCCCGATTTAAGGCTTTGAGATTTGAATCTTCGCTCAGACCTGCATCAGATGTCACGTTTTCTGAAATTTCAGAATCTGAAAACAGTTCGTTTTCTTCATTTTCATCCTCTGATTGTGGTCCGATGATCATAGATCCCTCTCCGAACATCAACCAGACGATTGAGAGCTCAGGAAAGGCATAGTGGATCTGGGCGATCTGCTGGTCGCTTACTTTTTTGTTTCTACCCGACAAGAGAAGGCTGAGTGTGGACCGAGATATTCCACACTTGTCGGCAAATGACGAGTCATTAATACCCAGGTAGGTTATAAAGGCTTTTAGGCGCGAGGCGATGCTGTCTTCCATAAATCCGGATGGAATAAGGTGAGGGTGAAAAAGAGCAGGGATTGAGAATTTTCAGAGTTGAGAGATCAAGAGATCGCTAACACAAAGACTTAGCCGTCGTATCATTGTTGAAGACATCCTGGTTAAGGCTCTGAGAATTGAAAATTCTAAAAACAATGAGCTCCCGAGCATGAAATTCGCAAATTTTATGCTCATGATTGTGAATACAAAATTACAAAATTAGACGCAGAATTCCAAATTTAAACTCCCGAATCTTAAATTTAAAATTTGATTTTCAATTGTGATTTTTAAATTTAGAAATATGAATTCCTAATATAAAATACTTAAAGTAATAATTGAGCTATCAACGGAAATAGATAGTAATATCACAGATGATCGAAGAAAGATTAGGTGAAAGGTCGAAAAAGACCGTATATTAGTCTGAATTCCATTATTTAAATGCTAAAATTAGGCTAACTGATGGATAATAAGCGTAGTAACTTTAATTATAATAAATGTTAATTGATCATTCGTTACATTGGATTTTATTTTCTGAATTTATATTTTAGAATTTTGATTTTGTCGTCGTCTAATTAAGAATATAATCGGTAATTCTATAACTTGAAAATTTAGTAATTTGAAATCATAAAATAAAACAAGTATTTTTGAAATTGCAATTTGAAATATTAAATATTTCTATTTGGTACTTTCATGTCTGAATTTTGAACCGTAGAGTGGACGCTCCTCTCCCCTATCGTTTAGATGATTTGCCTCGCTTCGTCTATTCTGCGGTCTGAATAGTTCTTGTAGCCTTCTTCTCACTCATTCCGCACGTTCTTACTTCCACCCATATGAAAAGACCCCCTCGGAACCTCTAAATAAGTAGATAGTTCCGAGTGGGTGGACGATTCCATTTGCACTTAGATCGTATTTAGGATGTTCTTATATTGGACTGAGTCTCCTTGATTATGTCAATCTAAAAGAAGGTCCGCAGTAATTTTGTTGGCATCTAATACGACAATTTCTCCTGATTTTTCAAAATGACGTTTTGACACACTTTCTCCCCCTTTTCTGAAAATTGGATATTTTAGATTTTTCGCATGAGAGGAAAGAAATATTGAAATTTCAGATTCTGGCAATTCTTGGGTATGTTCTGTTTTTTTGTCGGTATCTTCTTCCGGCTCTCCCAAAATATCCTTCACCATGATATATCGTTCCGATACTGATTCCAATTCGCTGGTCGTATCATCGTAGCCTCCCTTCGATGAAAAATTATCTTTGATTGCTTCTATCAATTTTTCCCTCCAGGGATCAACGTACAGATCGATTCTGTTATCCATAGAAATAAGTAATAGCAGCTTGAGCGTATCCGCGATCTCGCCGGATATCTTACGAATTTCAATGGTCCTTTTCCCATTCTCATCAGACTGTGGGAAGGTCAATGCGACTGCTGCGAAATTCGGGTATTCTGATTTTTTATCAGGCGAATTATGGCCGGTTTTTCTCAAGAGTAAAACTTCTCCACCTGATATTTCATTCTCTCGTAAGATCGTTTCAAAATCACTTCTTGTATGCTCCAGAGACAACACCTCCGATATTTTAGCGTTCGCCTCTATCCTTTCCTGATGTACGAGAAATGAAATGAGGCTTTCTTGCTGCTCGGCCTCCATCTCGCTCCACTTTATCCGGTCGAGTTGATATGCATTCGGTACGCCCATATATCTCGTCCTATTATTAAATGAGCGAGCAGCCGGGCAATCTTCTATCGAAATTTTCGGGATCCGGATCTTGGTGCGATGTGCCCCCTTTAGGTACCCCTTGCGATGATAGTATAGTTCAAGACGAGAGTCCGCAGGTATGAGGAACGCGAATCCACCACCGGCTCTAAGGATCTCTTTTTCGGCCATGCTCATCATGGTTCCCATTATTCCTCGTCCTCTTTGCTCCTTGACTGTTGCCAGTCCGCATAGATACCATCCCGTGGTCTGAATAGCGCCAGAGCTGTCTCTGAAAGTATATGGTAGGGCAAGCAGAGAAGAGATCAAGTCACCCCCCTTGCTTTCGCATAAAACAATAATCGACTCTCCGAGACTCGTATCATAGACTAACTCAACGTAAGCTTTGCTATCTTCGAATGTATCCATCCAAAGCTTTTTTAAGCGGTCCAATATCTCTCTTTTTTCCTCGGTCTTGCCTGTCGCGAGAATACGATATTTTATGTCGTTTAGTCTATGCATAGTGAATATTTATTTTTCAGATTTTAGATCCTGTCGCCCAATAAATGAGAACATCAGCATCAGAGATGTCATATAAGTAACCGGGACGCTTCCTGAATGGTTCAGGAGAACGTCCCGGTTACAATCTTATATGTCGTGGTATCGACTTCTTATTTGAGTCTGAGGAACGAGTATCCGAAGCGCTCTGCAGCTGCTCTCTCGAGCTCTTCGCGGGCTTCCGGTGCAGCGATTGAGATCATCAGTTTGGCACGCTCTGCGAGGTTCTTTCCGCGCAGATTGACCGCACCATATTCTGTCACCACATAGTTCGTCTGGAAGCGTGTGGTGACCACTCCGGCACCGGGTGTCAGGATCGGTTTGATCTTCGACATACCCTTGTTGGTGGTAGCCAGCATCGCCAGGAAGGAAAGTCCTCCTTCGCTTTGTGATGATCCATATACGAAATCATGCTGTCCGCCAACGCTCGAGAAGATTCTCGTTCCGATTGAATCGGCACATACCTGACCGGTCAGGTCGATCTCGAGACAAGAGTTGATAGACATTACCTTGGGATTCTGGGCGATCACAAACGGGTTGTTTGTCCAGGCCACATCCTTGAAGATGATATCCTTATTTCCGTCCATATAGTCATACAGGCGGCGGGAGCCGAGAGCCAGAGAGGCTATGGATTTTCCGGGATAAACCTTCTTTTGCGAGTTGTCGATTACGCCGCTTTCAAGCAACGGAAGAACACCGTCGGTCATAGCTTCTGTGTGAAGACCGAGATGCTTGTGGTTAGACAACGCACGGATGACAGCGTTCGGAATGCCACCGACGCCAATCTGCAGCGTAGCGCCATCGGGAATACGCTCGGCGATATAATTACCGATTCGGATCTCCTTTTCCGTAGGTACGGCAGTGGGAACCTCTACCAGAGGCTCATTAACTTCCACTACTGCCGCGCAATCCTCAAGTTTGATCACAGGATCACCGTAAGAGAACGGCATGTGGGGATTGATCTGGGCAATGACACGGCTCGCACACTCGACTGCAGACGTAGCGAGGTCTGCTGAGACTCCGAAACTTACGAAGCCATCTTCATTGGGCATCGAGCAGTTCAGAAGAACTACGTCTACCCGGCAGGTACCGTCGCGGAACAGCGCCGGTACTTCTCCGAGAAAACGCGGAGTCATGGTGCCGTAACCCTCATCGATCCATTGACGAACGGCGTTGGACACAAAGAAACTGTCCACGAGGAAAGACTCTTTGTATTCCGGTTTGCAGTATGGTGCCGGACCTTTAGTAACGGCAAATGCCGAGTACAGCGTCACGTTTCTGAGCTCACTACCGCGGTCGGCAAGAGCCTTCACAAGCACCTCGGGAGTCGAGGTCGAGCCCTGGATGTAGACGTGATCTCCGTCTTCTATGAGTCGTACCGCTTCTTCGGCACTACAATAATTGATACTCATTGCTTAACTTGTGTTGGGATTGATATTGAATCCGCACAGGATGTTGTTAGATTTGATTTCAGAGTATGTTTACGCATACTCTGAAACCATTTATCAAACTTCAGAGACCTTCTTGTTCTCTTTATGGAATGCCTTGAGGCGCTCTTCAAGATTACGGTAGGTTTCCTCTTCGATGATGTTAGACACACATGCGCGGATACCGTCCTGCTCACTGCCTGTAGTCGGGAGAGAGATAGAGGAGATGCCGTGGCGCATAAGCTCTCTTTGGAGTTCCTCGCTCTTCATATCGCCATAACCGATCGTGAAGAAGAAGCCATCTGAAATGGGACGTTCTCCATCTTTGTCGTAAACCAGATGGAAACCGTTTTCAGCAAGCATCTTCTTGATTCTCTGCGCACGGCGACCATACTCCTCGCTCTGCTTGACGAAATCGAGCTTACCTTCGACCGCGGCGCGCATCATTGCGGTGAGCGCATACTGAGCGGAATGGGCTGTGCCCGACGACGAAGCGTAGAGGATACCGTAGATATAGCAGTCTCCGAAATTGGGCATCTCGAAGAAATCGCTCATCTCTTTGTAGTGTGTGTGATAAACCTTATCGCTCATGCAGACGAGGGCTATGCGCTGGCCTGCGTAAGAGAAGATTTTCGACGCCGACACGAGAAGAATATAGTTGTCGGTATATTTAGCTACAGTGGGGATGAACGGTGCCTTGTAAGGCTCACCCATATACTCACGGAAGTCCATTCCCAGATAGGCCAGGTCTTCAAGGATGATGACGTCGTGTTTGGTAGCCATCTCCCCTATTATTCGCAGCTCTTCGTCCGTAAGGTTTGTCCATGCGGGATTGTTCGGATTCGAGTAGATCATTGCCGTGATCCTACCGGAAGACATAATCTCCTCGAGTTTGTCGCGAAGCGCCTCACCTCTGAAGTTGTAGAAGTCGAATTCAGCCACTTCGAGTCCCAGAATCTTTGCCTGATGACGCTGAGCCGGGAATCCGGGGTTCATGATAAGGATTGTATCTTTGCCCGGGATTCTACGTTTAAGAAGGAGCTGGAGAGTGAAGCTTCCCTGCATGGAGCCCACTGTCGGTACGATACACTTTGAGGGGACATTAATATCAAGGAATGCCTTAAGGAAGTCGCTTCCGGCTTCCTTGAGAGGCTTGATGCCCTCGATTGAGGGATATTTGTTGGCAATACCTCCACGAAGTGCCTCCATTTCGGCTTCCACACCTATGTGTTCGGCCGGAAGACCGGGATTGCCGATTTCAAGATGAACGAAATCTGAATCCGTGTGCTTCTCGAGAGCCGCTGCGAGAGAACAGATCTGTCGGATAGTGGCCGTCGTGATGTTGACGATGCCGAGGCTATCAATGACGTTCTGTAGTTCGTTTTTTGAAATAGGTAGCATACTGAAAGCGCTTTCTTTATTTATTGGACATTGAGAGCGCTTTCTCGCGTCCGGCACGGAAAGCCACGATATTGGTTTCAACCATCTGCTCACCCTTTGGACCGAAGATGATGCGGATGCCCTCCTCGATCTTTTCAGGCTCGATGTCGATGAAGGGTGATGCCGCACCGAGAAGCACCATGTTGCTTGCGCGAAGAGATGCTACCTCTTTTGCGAGTGCGTCCATGTCGAACGCAACCACATTTTTGTGCTTATTCAGCTCGTCTTCGATCTTCTCCATCTCGGGATAGTTGGGGATGTTGACAAAGGGAACGGTGTTCGTCACGATCCAGCCTTCATCCGAAAGGTAAGGAAGATAGCGGAGAACCTCCATAGGTTCGAGCGAAACGATCAGATCGGCACCGCGAAGAGGAATGAGATCGGATTGGATCGGAGAGCTGCTGATGCGCAGGTTCGACTGAACGTCTCCGCCGCGCTGGCTCATTCCGTGAACCTCGGCCTGTTTGATATAGAGATCTTCCTTGAGTGCTGCAGCACCGAGGATTGTCGCGATAGAGAGGATGCCCTGGCCGCCTACTCCGGCGAGAATGATGTCTGTTTTCATTTGTTTCTTATTGTGGAATAGGTGGTTCGGATTATTTCTTCTTTGCGTGACGACGAGCGGTCTGAATGCACTCGCGGCGGGAAACGATCACGGATGTTCCGGGATATTCGATTTCCTCGCGGAAGAGCTTCATCATCTCGTCGTGGTTCTTAGGAAGCGAATCGATCGTGCTCACATGAGTACAACCAAGAGCGCGACAGATGTCTTCGAGCTTTCCGGTGCCCTGAGAATCCTGACCGCCGGTCATGCCTGTGGTCAGATTGTCGGAGATGATGACAGTGATGGGAGTGTTCTCGTTGATGGCGTCGAGAAGACCTGTCATACCCGAATGGGTGAAGGTAGAGTCACCGATAATCGCTACTGCGGGATGAACGCCGGCGTCAGCCGCACCTTTTGCCATCGTGATCGACGCACCCATGTCGAGACAGGTGTTCAAGGCGTTGAAGGGAGCGAGGTAACCGAGGGTGTAGCAACCGATATCTCCGAATACTTTGGGATTTTCGTATTCCTTCAGCACGTCGTTGAGTGCAGCGTAAACATCACGGTGTCCGCAACCCTGACAGAGTGCCGGCGGACGCGGAGCGGTCACCTGGGGAACAGCGAGACCCTCTTCTTTCTTGAGGTTTTCCAGTTCCGGACGTACTTTAAGGATACCGAGGCGAACCTCGTCGGGAGTGAGCTCGCCGGTGCGCACGAGATCACCGCTGAGCTTGCCGTAGACTTTCTTGCCATTGTCGAGCAGTCCGCGGATCTGTTTCTCGATAAACGGCTGACCTTCCTCAATGACCATGAGTGAGTCGCACTCTTCTGCCAGTCTGGAGATCATTTTCTTGGGGAGAGGATACTGAGAGATTTTTACTGTCGGGAAGGGACAGCCATTGGGGAAGATCTCGTTCAGGTAGTTCGATGCGAGACCGCTGACGATGATTCCCATTGACTTATCCTCACCCTCGGTGTAAGAGTTGAAGGGTGAATTCTCGGAGCTTTCAACAAATCCTTCGAGATCTTTCAGAAGTTCCTTATAACGCACGCGCGAGTTGCCGGGCATAAGAACCCACTGTTTGGGATTCTTGGGTTCTGAAAGTTCATTCTGGGCTGAGGGCTCGGTCTCTACCTCTACTGTCGCACGGCTGTGGCTCAGACGGGTGACGAGGCGAACGAGAACCGGTATATTGAATTTTTCGGAAAGTTCGAAGCCGTAGCGGGCCATATCGTATGCTTCCTGCTGGGTAGAAGGCTCGAGAATGGGGAGGATTGCGAAATCACCATAGAAACGCGAGTCCTGCTCATTCTGGGAGGAATGCATCGAGGGATCGTCGGCTGCAATCACAAGAAGACCGCCATTCGCACCTGTCATACCGGAGTTGACAAACGGATCGGCGGCCACATTGAGACCCACATGTTTCATCGAGACGATAGCACGTTTGCCGGCATACGACATACCGATAGCTTCCTCGACTGCGGTCTTTTCGTTGCTTGACCAATGAGAGTGGATATTCCGTTCTTTCGTAAGCGGATGTCCCTGAACATATTCGAGGATTTCGGTAGAGGGGGTACCGGGGTAAGCGTAAGCTCCGCTGAGGCCGGCGTTCAGTGCGCCGAGTGCGAGAGCCTCATCTCCCAAAAGAAGTTTTTTCGTTTTCATCAGTATCTCTTACAGATTTTATCGTCGAACTCATCTGGACTCAGTATGCAGAAACCGATTCGCAAAAAACGTATTATTCTCTTCAGTTTCCTATGGACCTAAAATTCCTTTAATCTAAGGTTATCAAATGAGATCGTTAGGTTAGATGTGCAAAAATACAAAAAAATTTCATTTCCGACAATTAATTTGCCGTTCAGCTTAGATGTTGTATAACATAGAGACGAGTTTCAGAATTTCTGAAACTCGTCTCTACAGGGATAGTATTTTTTAGCTTTGAGGATAGCGGGCCAGAGAGCAATATGGGCCGGCTATTTCTGTTCCGAGAAGTTCAAGGAAGTTACGTTGCATCTTTCTGGTCACTTCAAAGAGTGAGGGTTTCAAACCTGTTTCGGCTTCGATCGAAGTTACCCCCTTGTCTGTGAATCCACAAGGATTAATCACCCGGAACGCTTCGAGAGGCGTCGTCACGTTCAAAGAGATACCGTGCATAGATATATACCGGCTTATCTTCACCCCTACGGCGCATATTTTCCTTTCATTACCGGTTCCTTTTCCTATCCAGACCCCGGATGCTCCTTCCACTCTCTCTCCAATGATGCCATATTCCGCGATAGTGCGGATCACAACCTCTTCCAGAAAGCTCACATAGGATTTTACACCTAATTTGTATCTTTCGAGATCAAGGATCGGATAGACTACAAGTTGTCCCGGGCCGTGGTAGGTCACATCCCCACCACGTTCGACTTCAAATACATCATACCCCCTTTCCCGAAGATCTTCCTTTGATAGCAGGATATTGGTTTTGTGAGCATGTTTGCCCAATGTGATAACGGGAGTGTGCTCGAGAAAGAAGAGATAATCTTCTCCCGAGTGAATACCGGCTTTCTTGAACTCTACTCTGTCCTGGAATATATCGCGTTGCTCCTGGAGCATTTCACCATATGGGACGCGTCCCATAAAACAGGCGCATATTCTGGGTTTATCAATTAACATGTTTCTCTGCATGATAGCTCGATCGCACCATAGGTGCTGATTCGACGTGACGGAAACCTCTCTTCCTTCCCTCTTCTCCATATTTCTCGAATTGTTCGGGAGTGATATAGTCCTGAAGCGGATAATGATTCTTTGTGGGTTGGAGATACTGACCAATCGTCATAACCTCGCACCCGACACCTCTCAGGTCGTCCATAGTTTCCAAAATTTCTTCTTCCGTCTCTCCAAGCCCGAGCATAATCCCCGACTTTGATCTCACTCCGCTCTTGGCTATGTGGCCGATGACTGAAAGAGACCGATCGTATGTCGCGGCGCTTCGGACAGTCGGGGTCAGTCTCCTCACTGTCTCCATATTGTGTGAGATAACTTCCGGACCCGCTTTGATGACCATGTCTACCAAGTCCAGTCGTCCCTGAAAATCCGGGATCAGCACCTCCATTGTCACTCCGGGACACTCTCTTTTGAGTGTCTTTATCATCTTGACCCAATGGCCGGCGCCAAGATCAGGCAGATCGTCACGATCCACAGAGGTGATCACAATATGTTTGAGATTCAATTGCTTGACGGAATCGACAATCTCCCGGATCTCATTTTCGTCAAGTGCGGAGGGGCGTCCTGTCGCAACGTTGCAGAAACGGCACGCGCGGGTGCATATATTTCCTCCGATCATGAAGGTAGCGGTGCCGGCTCCCCAGCATTCCGCACGATTGGGACACATTCCGCTTGAGCAGATAGTGTGGAGATGCTTTTCATTGAGCAGTCCCACGACCTGCGAGGTCTTGAAGCCGCGCGGAAGTCTTATCTTGAGCCATTCAGGTTTACGTCTGAAATCAGCCATAGGTTTAATTTTAAGGTTAATGTTATTCGAGCTGATCCCAATAGAGAAGGTTTCGTTCCTTTCGGTGAACCTCATCATCGGGAGCATCTTATGTCAGTTTGATCCGAACGGAGAGATCATCTCCTGATAGGTCGGTAACTGACGTATGAAGTGATAGTTTTTGTTTTCGGTATCCAGCCGGCAGAAATAATGGTTCAATCCGTTTGACACCGCAAGATACCGAACCTTAAGCACCATGTTGTAGCGTGCGATCTGGTCAAATGTATCCTGTGTGATCGAAATTCCCGGAGCCTTATATTCGACAATCATCAATGGTTGTCCGGTCCGGTCATAAACAACGGTGTCACATCTTTTCCGGGTGCCGTTGAGATCTATTGACACCTCATTGGCCATCGATGCGCGCGGAATTTTCCGATCGTTCTCGAGCCATGCCGTGAAGTGTTGACGCACGAATTCTTCCGGCGTCAACGCTACATATTTCTCCCGCAATCTGTCGAAAACCTTTATCAACCCCTCGTCGCGGATGATCTTTAATTCGACGGGGGGAAGATTCAGAGGGGGCATTCCGTTATTCATCGTTCACAGTCGATTCTTTATTCAGCCGGTTGCAGCTGACGGAGGTTCATTGCGTTCTTCGGTTGATATTCCGGATCGAAAATCGTGTTGAGAAGATCGGCCAGTCTCAGACCCCCTTTGAGGAACTGCTGTTCGATTGTCGGAGTCCAGTCGGCGATGTAGTCGTAGCTGATGTTGTAACCTTCCGGGGTCACCTCATAAATCTTTGCTGCGATATCCATTGACTCCTTCGCCCAGTCATCGGGAGTTCCGTTGGCGAGAATCAGCATTTCCTCTTCGGCAGATGCTCGGTCGATCTGATTCTGCCATTCCGTATAGCTCCATTTGTGGGCCGCCTCCGGAAGAGTCGTGTCCCACATTGAGTGGAGGTTCCTGTTTCCGGTGAAATACTGGACTTGGATGCGGTTACCACCTAAATCTGAAAGATGTCCGAGGTGAAGGGGCTGATGGATGTCTCCGAGGAAGTGAACGACCATCTTCAGAGCCAGAGCTTTGTCCTGAGGAGTGGCGTTGTCGTCCATCAATACAAGTGACTGGTCATTTATGGCGCGGACAACATCTCCGTCTTTGTTCTTCTTGGCCTTTTCATACTTGACTCCTGCGTCAACATTCTTATAGTGCCAAGTGCGGCTATAGGCATATTCAGGGGTGTGCGACGCATTGTCCATCCAGTTTGACCAGTAGACGATCGAACGCCCGTCGAGAAGTGAATCTATCGCCGCCTTTGCTGTCGGCGTCAGATGACATTCCGCTATATATGCCGTAGTGTCGTGTCCTTTCTGTCCCCACGCGAAAGCGAGCGCGGGCAGTCCGAGAGCCACGAGTCCGGTTATAAGTTTATTTTTCATTGTCAGGTTAATAATCAGTTTAAATCCAATATGGAAATAGGGTTATGTTCGGTTCCGAATGTTGAAGTTCCATGCGACGCATGGCAGATCATTTTCGGCTTTGTTGGGTAATTCGTACTTTGCTCAGGCGATCAGTTCCGGACGACAATCTCGAACTGAGCGAATTTCAGCATCAGTTTCTTTGCACCCTCCTGATCGAAGGTAACGTTGATTGTCTCCTGCCCCGGATTGTTGACCACTTCCGTGATAGTTCCGAGTCCGAAACGGTTGTGTCTGATTCTCATTCCCTTCTCCAATTCCTGGGCGGAGTGCTTTCTGAAGGCGGAGTCAGGATGAAAAGCAGGCGCGGGCTTGGTCAGATCTCGGGCAGCGGCCGTCGTGCCGGAAGTTGCCGTTGTCGGTCCTTTCCGATACTGGGTGCTTCGGTTGCCGTAGCCTTTGCCATAGACCGAAGACCTGTATCTTGCGGTCGGATCAATGAACTCTCCGCGAACATCGTCAATGCGTCCCGATGATACGACCTGAAGATAACGGGTGTCGATATCTCCGAGGAATCTTGACGGACGTGACATGACCGTCTGTCCGTTTCGGAAGCGTGATCCGGCGTAGGTCATCGTGCAGGTTTCCTTGGCCCGCGTTATGGCGACATAGAGCAGGCGTCTCTCCTCCTCGATCTGGGCGAGGGAGTCCATCGACATAGCCGACGGGAAAAGTTCTTCTTCTACTCCGACGATATAGACGTGCTTGAACTCGAGTCCTTTTGACGCGTGTGCGGTCATCAGAGTTACTTTAGGCCCGCTTTCCTCATCGCCTGTATCCTGATCTGTCGCAAGCGATACTTCCGACAGATAGGCAGCGAGTGAGACGTCGCTCTCATCGGTCTCGCGTCTGACTTCCACGAAATCTTTGAGGCCGGCGAGAAGTTCCGTGAGGTTCTCTTGTCTCGATATTGCTTCCGGAGTATTATCCGTCAGAAACTGTGATAGAAGTCCGGTGCGGTTATAGACAAGTTGTCCGACCTCGAAAGCGTTCGATCCCTTTCTCACATCCTCGATGAACTCATCAATGATACGTCTGAATCCGTCGAGTTTCGAGAGTGTGCCCTTGTTGAATCCCGCCGGGTATTTATCCGGATTGGAAATGACCTCAAAAAGACTGACGCCCCCTTCATTGGCCGCAGCCTGAAGTTTCTTGACCGTTGTTTCGCCAATTCCTCGGGCCGGAGTATTGATAACCCGCTTCAGAGCTTCATCATCATCCGGGTTGAGTGCGAGACGAAAATACCCGATCGCATCCTTGATCTCCTTTCGTTGATAGAACGACAGACCTCCATATATACGGTATCCCATATTTCGTGCCCTGAGTCTTTCCTCAAGTACTCGGCTCTGGGCATTCGTGCGATAGAGTATGGCATAGTCTTCCAGCGAGTCATGTCGGGTCTGTATCGAGTTCGAGATCATATTGACCACCATTGCGGCCTCCTCGATATCCGAATATGTACGCATGACCCTCACCTTGTCTCCCGGATCATTTTCCGAAAAGACATTCTTCTTCATCTGTCGCGTGTTCTTCTCGATGAGGGAACCGGCAGCGTTGATGATATTCTGCGTTGACCTGTAGTTACGCTCGAGCTTGAACACTCTGAGGTCCGGATACTTGTTCTCCATTCCGAGAATATTTGCGATATTGGCCCCTCGGAATGAGTAGATTGACTGTGCGTCGTCACCCACTACACAGAGATTTCTGTTGACGTCGGTCAATTGCTGAATTATGAGATGTTGGGCGAAGTTCGTGTCCTGATACTCGTCGACCATCACGAAGCGGAAGAATTCCTGATAATGCCGACGAACGTCGGGAAAGTCCCTCAGCAGGACATTCATATAGAACAGAATGTCGTCGAAGTCCATCGCGTTCGCACGCCGGCATCTGTCGACATAGTCGCGGAAGATACGCCCTGTCTTGGGTCTCTTGGCCCGTTTGTCTTCGAGATAGTTGGTCGTATCGTTCTCATACTCCTCGGGATACACGAGAGCATTCTTGGCGTTTGATATAATGGAGCCTATTGTCGCCGGCTTATAGGCCTTATCGTCCAATCCCCGCTCTTTGATGATTGTCTTGATCAGTGAGCGCGAATCGTTGGTGTCGTAGATCGTAAAACCGGGTTTGAATCCGAGTTTTTCGGCGTGCGTCCTGAGTATTCTGAGAAAGATGGAGTGGAACGTCCCCATCCAGATTCGGGAGCTTACCTTCTGTCCCGTCAGGGACTCGATGCGCTCCTTCATCTCGCGCGCCGCTTTGTTGGTGAAGGTCAACGCGAGAATCCTGTAGGGTTCGTAGCCCATCCGCAACAGATGGACTATCTTGTATGTCAGAACGCGGGTCTTGCCTGACCCGGCGCCGGCTATGACGAGTGCGGGCCCTCCGGTGTATACGACGGCCTCGCGCTGTTGTTCGTTAAGAAGGTCAAGATAATTGTAATCGACCATTATACTCTATTGCCCCTCGGAATTTTATATTGTTCTTGGGAATATTGATTGACTTTCTTTAAATGAGTTCTATAGTTGAATGCTTGACTCAGCTCATTCTCGACCTGTAGTCCTCATAGGTGAATTCGCGTAGCAGTTGCGGTTCTCCATTTGAAGGCTGAAGCCAGATCGACGGGTGCTGGATGCCGTTGAACATCGTTGTCTTCACCGTGGTGTAGTGATTCATATCGCGCAATGTCAGACGGTCGCCCGCTTTCAGCGGCTCATTGAACTGCCAGTCACCCACGAAGTCTCCGCTCAGACAAGAATTACCGCCGAGTCTGTAGGCAGTCGCCGTTTCTTTCGGCTCGCCTTGCTCCCCGTACTCGCCGGCTGCTTCGGCAATCTTGGGCTGATATGGCATCTCGAGACAGTCCGGCATATGACATGCGAAAGAAGCATCGATAATAGCGGTCTTGATCCCTGCGTCTTCGTGAACATCGAGTACCTCGGTGATGAGATCACCCGTCTGCCAGGTGAATGCACTTCCGGGCTCCATGATAAGTTCGAGATGAGGATACTCTTCGTGAAGACCGTTGAGAAGTTTCACGAGGTGTTCGATGTCGTATCCTTTTCGGGTCATCAGATGACCACCCCCCATATTCAGCCATTTGATTTTCGGCAACAGATGACCGAACTGGCTTTTAAGTGCATCGAGAACCTTTTCAAGATCATGGCTGTCACTCTCGCAGAGAGCATGGAAATGCAGACCCTCCACGCCTTCCGGCAGTCCGTTTGCCAGTTCGTCGGCATTCACTCCGAAGCGAGATCCCGGAAGACAGGGATTATAAATGTCTGTCTCAATGACCGAGCACTGAGGATTTACTCTCAATCCGGCACTGACCGGTTTGTCAGGATGCTCCGCATTATATTTCTCAATCTGTGGCTTGAACCGTTCAAACTGGGCTATGGTGTTGAATGTGATGTGAGTGCTCCCTTCGAGAAACTCGGGGAAAGTTCTGTCCGAATAGACGGGGCAATAACTGTGGACATCGTGACCCAGAAACTCGTGAGACAGCTTCAGCTCATTGAGCGAGCTTGCGGTCGAGGAGGAAACATATTCCCTGATTATGGGAAAGGTCTTCCAAAGAGCATTGGCCTTGAAAGCCATGATGATCTTCACTCCGCCGCGTTTCTCAACATCGGTTATAAGCTCGAGATTCTTGCGGAGCTTGTCTTCATATACGATATAATAAGGGGTCTCCATCACTTTACATTTCAATTCGACCTTTCTTGGCCATGTTCAGCATTTTTTCACCGGGAACGAGATAAATCTCCAGGCGGCGGTTTGTGTCGCGGTCTGCCATAGAAGTGTTCGGCACCCTCGGCATATCGTCTCCCAGCGCATAGGGAAACAGATATTGAGTCGGCGAACCGTGCTCTTCGAACCATTCATAAACGGCGTCTACTCTGTCTGCAGTGAGTTCCTCCCGATACTGGTCGGAGCCGGTGTTGTCGGTATGCATCGCCAACATCACGCGATAAAGATCCGGCTCTTTCAGATAGCGCTTGATCGGTGTCAGATATTTCGACGCGCTCTCTTTCAGCTCGGTGTCATTGGGTGCGAACAGAAGCCGGGCCGGAATAGTGATCACAAGTACCTCGCGGTTTCGAAGAAGCTCGATGGTGCATTCTCCACCTTTAGACGCCGGAGGATAGGCTGCATACAATTTGTTCTTTGCCTCCTTCTCCTGGAATTTCTGGACAATCTCGTAGTTCTTGCCGAGGTCCACAGAGTTCAGCATTTCGACAAACGTCAGTTCGTCAAGCGGCGATTCTGCCGACGCGGACGTTGTCTGCGCCTCCACTCCGCTCGTAGTCTGTGCTGACAGATTGAACCCTCCGGCGCCGAGTGCAAACCCGGCAAAGAGACCGCAAATCAGACATCGGGACAATTTGCCCTGAGCGATATTTTTGAGAATCTGTATATTATACTTCATCCTTTTTCTTGTTTAGATCAATGAGTCCTTCCGGCAGATTGACGTTTATGATCCTCTTGTCCGGATCAATGCCCGTGAGAAACTCTTCGGCGAGAGGGATGTAGAGCTCTTCTCCATCCGGGGTCTCAACCACCATCAGAATATTCGCGGTCGAGTCGTCGATACGTTCGAGAGTTCCGAGAGTCCCCAATTCTGAATCGTGCACTTCGAAGCCGCTCCAGTCGTCACTGTCGATCAGGTCTTCTCCGCTTTCGGCCATATATTCCTTCAGTTCGCTCTTGAGGGCGAACACCGTTTTATTGACGAACTGCCGGGCCTGTTCTTCGGAGTCGATCCGTTCGAACTTGACGAGATATGACGTCTGCCCTTTCGTGCGGATTGATTCCGCATAAAAAGGTACGGGACAACCATCCATCTCTATGATCATAGGATTGCGACCCTCTTCGAAGAAGTCGGGATCTATGTCGAGAATAAGGTTCAGCTCCCCTTTCAGTGCGTGGGTACGCTGAATTTTTCCGACTTCCGTCAAATCTTTCTCTTCAATCATAAGTAAGTGTTTTTACTTAACTCTAATGATTTTGGCACCCAAACGGTTCAATCGGACATCGATGTCCTCATATCCTCTGTCGATCTGATCCACATTGTGGATGGTACTCGTTCCCTGCGCACCGAGCGCGGCGATAAGCATCGCGATACCGGCGCGTATATCGGGCGAGACCATGTCTGTCGCATGCAACGAATTGAATTTGCCGCTTCCGATGACGACCGCACGGTGAGGATCACAAAGGATAATCTTCGCACCCATATCGATAAGTTTGTCAACGAAGAACAGGCGGCTTTCAAACATTTTCTGATGTATCAGAACGCTTCCGCGTGCCTGCGTTGCGACAACAAGGAAGATACTGAGGAGGTCGGGCGAGATTCCGGGCCACGGTGCGTCGGCCAGTGTCATAATCGAGCCGTCGATAAAACTTTCGATCTCATACGTCTCCTTCTGGTCGACGATGAGGTCATCGCCATCAATCTGCACGTTCACACCTAATCTCATGAACGCGTCCGGCATGATTCCGAGCTCATCGACAGCGACGTTTTTAAGACGTATGTTTCCTCCTGTCATCGCCGCCATTCCCATAAACGATCCGATCTCGATCATATCCGGGAGCATTCTGTGGGTCGCGCCGCCGAGTTTCTCGACGCCATGGATCGTAAGCAGGTTAGACCCGATTCCCTCTATCTTTGCGCCCATGCTGTTCAGCATCCTGCACAGTTGCTGGATGTAGGGCTCGCAGGCTGCGTTATAAATGGTAGTCTTCCCTTTCGCGAGTGTGGATGCCATCACGAGGTTTGCTGTTCCGGTGACTGATGCCTCGTCAAGAAGCATGTAGCATCCGGTCAGTCCGTTCGGCGCGCTCAGATGGAAGGCCTTGTCTTTTGAGTTGTAGTTGAAGTCTGCGCCCAGTTTGTTCAGACCCACGATGTGGGTGTCCAGTCTGCGGCGACCGATCTTGTCACCACCCGGTTTAGGGAGAATTGCCGTACCGAATCTTGCGACCATCGGTCCGATGATCATGACCGAGCCACGCAGAGCGGCAGCGTTGGTACGATACTTCTCTGAGAAAATATAGTCCGGATTGATCTCATCTGCCTGGAACTCACATGTGTCCCGGTCAATGAAGCGAGTCTTCACACCGAGGTCCTGAAGCAGACCGATAAGATTGCGGACGTCCGCAATCTCCGGAATGTTGGATATTACAACTTTTTCTGAAGTGAGCAGAGTCGCGCAGATCACCTGAAGCGCTTCGTTCTTGGCTCCCTTTGGGCTGATTTCTCCCGAAAGGCGGTTACCGCCTTCAACTATAAACTTAGACATAGGCGGTCAGAAACGGTTTGGGTTCTTGTTATACTTAACCTTCTTCTTAGGCACTTTTTTCTTATTGCGCGAAGTGTCTTCGACTACTACCTCGTGGAAATCCTGAAGTTTGTAAGTAGCCGGATCAATCGCTATTTTACCCTTCGACATTCGATTCAGGTCGTTGATAACCCTTTCGTCGCTTACTCCCGTAGGATTGTACGTCAAAAGGAGTTTCTTCATCTGGTTGGCGATCATTGAGATCATCCGGTCTTTCTCTTCTCCGCCCTCCATCTCGGAAACGACGTCGATCATGCTTTCAATAAGTCGGCCATAGTGGCGCGAGATCTTGTCGTTGCCATAATAAGGAATGGGTGAGACCTCCGGAGTCAGATGCTCGCGATCTATCACCTCACATGGAAAGTCAATGTCGAGTTTGAAGTCCGACATGATATTGATATGATCCCAGATCTTCTTCATGTTGCCTCCTTCGCCGACATGATCCGGCAGCAGGGTGGCTACGACCTTGGCGATAGCTTTCGCGCAACGGGTGCGTTCGTCGCGGTCTTCGATTTTCACACACTCGTCAATGAGGGTCTGGATATTGCGGCCATATTCAGGAAGCTTCAGGCGCTTCATGTCCGAATTATAGGGGAGAATCTTGTGATTCGACGCCGTCTTCAGATGTTCGGGGCGCATATCGTTTGTCTGTGCTTCCAGCTGAGCTATCTCGCGGCTGTTCTCGGCTGTCACCGACTCGACGCTTGACTCACGTTGTTCGATAACCGCATTGGTTGCCTCGGGCACAGACATGTTTTCAGTGATTATATTTTCGTTGCTTTCCATGTATTTATCAGTTTTTTCTGACACTTTCAAGTACCTTGTTTGTACCCACAACAGCGTCATATTCCTTAAGATATTCCGGCACACAGTAGGCGGTGTCGGCGAAATCCTCTTCTCTCATGGCTTTTTCGGCGAGAGCAAGCATATCGGCAGCTGTCGGCATCTCGTGTCCGAGCCAGATGTGGTCTTCGCTCTTGTCTAAGATGGTCTCCGCTTTCTCCGTACCGTCGCCGATGAAGATTACCTTTCGACCGCCCGTCTCCTCTTTCAGTGAGGATCCGTCAAGGATCAGAGCCTTAGGCTCGACGACGGGATTGAGTGCGAAGTCATAAACTGCGGTGTAGACTTCCTTGCGTCTCGCGTCGATCATCGGAACGAGAAGTTCGTCTCCTTCCCAGTCGAAGCGTTTGAACTGAGCCTTGACGGCCATAAGCTTCAGGGTCGGGATTGTGATCAGTGGAATCTCACGTGCGAAACAGAGTCCCTTGGCAAAGGAGAGCCCTATGCGCAGTCCTGTGTATGATCCGGGCCCGATCGAGACGGCTACCGCCTCCGGCGTCCTTCCCGTGCTTTTGAGATGTTCCATACATTTCTCGACAGCCGGAGCAAGAAACCGTGCGTGGTTCACATCCTTGTCGTCGGTAAGGACCATATCTACCGATCCGTCAACGGTGACCGCCACGGAACAATAGCGTGAGGAGGTCTCTATGTTTAATATTACTGACATTTGTCTTCTTTTGTTTAGAGTATGTTTACTTTTAAATGATTTTAGCACAAAGAGAGATTTTGGGATGATTTTCCAAAGTTGAAGAGGGAGCGATGCGGGCATCGCGACCGATGAAATCTTTGGAAAAGCGCCCAAAAGATC
>JAAVFK010000008.1 GCA_014800785.1 Bacteroidales bacterium | reverse complement strand
CACAAAGAGAGATTTTGGGATGATTTTTCAAAGTTGAAGAGGGAGCGATGCGGGCATCGCGACCGATGAAATCTTTGGAAAAGCGCCCAAAAGATCCTTTGTGATGAAATCAAAAATTTCTAAAACATTTTGAATATTAAATTTGGTTTAAATACAAACACTCTCTTAGACGGCTCAAAATTAGGCAGTGTCGGCGATTCTCCCAATTTTTATGCCACTGCAATTCCACTGCAATGCGAATTTACGCGCTATTAGACTGTAAATCAAGCCTCTTTAGGATCATCAATGCTGGTAAAAAACTCGGTGAAACTTTGACCCGATTCCATACCGAGTTTCTTGCGGAGACGGTAGCGGCTACTCTCTACGCTCCGCTCCGAGATGTTCATGAGGGAGGCGATCTCTTTCGAAGACATGTTCAGCTTGAGATATGAACACAGTCTTATGTCGGTTCTCGTCAGTTTTGGATATTTCTTGACAAGCTTGGTCAGCATGTCATCAAAGACTATGTTGATGTTGTTCTCGATATCCACATTGCTTCCGGCCGAAGCCTCCTGCGCCTTTATCATTCGCAGCAACGACCGGAGTGACGACAGAAGTTTCTCCGACGATACACCCGGTGAACTCGAAGCGAGTTCCTTAATGCGCGCCGTCACTTCACGCAGAGTGTCGCTCGCCTGCATTCTCTTCAAGTCAGTACCGACCAACTCACCCGACTTCTTTTTGATCTCACGGTTCAGACGTTCGTTGTCTTCCGCGATAGTCTCGCTGCGCCTGATCAGGTTTTCATGCTGCATCCGTTCGATGCGCTTCTGCTCCTCGGCCATGCGTTTGCGCTCGATCGCACTCATGACGAGCCGTTTTACATACTCGATCAGATAGTTGACGGCAACCAGACCGACAATGATGAAAATCATCACTGCCCACCACCGCTTATACCACGGTGCCTCCACTCTGAACTCAACCGAACTCTCGGAGATGCGCGATGATATCGAATCTCTCGCCCTCACCTTCATCACATACCGGCCGGGACGCAGTCCCGACACCTCCCGATAATTCTGAGGGCTGAACTGTGACCAGTCGGAATCATAGCCCTCGATCATCGTCGAGAACTGGACCGGAGCAAAGCCGCGATACTGAGAGATGGAAAACGAAAACAGCAGCGACGCATCTTTCTCTTTAACGCGAAAATCCCGTCCGTCATCAAAACACCGATAGACATATTTTCCACCCCCGGTGGAATCCGGATTGACCAATTCCACATAATCGATCCACACATCGCGCGGAGAAGGAGGAGGCGTTTCAGAATCGATCACATAGAATCCGTCGTTCATGTTCATGACCGTTTCGGTCGGAGAAAGAAACGACACGTTGCCGAGATTCATCTGAAGATTCTTAACCGTCGAGGTATAATGAAGTGTTTTTGCCTCATACTTTCCGCCGGGCTGTTTCTGGGCATAGACGAGATGTTCCGGCCGATACCCCCATATACTGCCATCCGGTGTCTCGATCAATCTGCTGATGGTGCCATCTTTATGAAAAAGAGCGTTCAACCATTTGACAGAATCAAATCTTCCGTTTTTCGGATTGAAGCGGAAGAAGCCGTTCAGCGCCGACACATATACTTTTCCACCGACCTTAACCACAAGATTGTTTTCATCTGTAGGCAGATGATTCGAGGCGTCGAATTTGTCGACTCTCATCACTTTCTTTAAATCAGGCGAAAGTGTGAAACGATAGATACCCTGCAACCAGTGGGAATACCACAAGCTCCCGTCATCGTCTATCTCGAAATTGGCGGTACCTTCATTTGTCCCGCCAATATGGTTAAGAAGAACAGCGTTGCCGTTCGCTACACGGAGCACAGAAAAGCCATCGTAGTTACTGGCTATTACAATCCCTTTCCTGCCCGGATACGGTCTGAATCCCCATGAGGGACCGAGTCCGGTGATATGTACCGATGAATTTCCGCTGACAGTATACGATCCCTCGTTCGCTCCGCAAAGAATAACGTTCTCCACCTCCGCCAGCGACCAGATCTGCCCACTGACTCCGCCGACCTTCTTCGGATCGACTGATGCAGGCGATCCGGTGTTCGGGCGATTGGTGCAATAGAGACCCTGATCGGTGCCCAAATAGAGAATATTTCCATAAGGCAACGAAGCATATCCGGTACCTATTTCATTATAATCTGTCAGAAGCGATCTGAAGGGGGAATCGAGAACAACATAGCTGAGACCATTTTCAAGCGCCACCCATAGATTTCTGTCTTTGTCAATGAGAACATTATTGACAGAGTTGTTTCTCAATCCCGCGCGCTTGTCAATATGCATTACCTTGCCGTCGCGTCTGTCAACGAGATACAGGCCGTCCGCAACAGTTCCCAAGACGATGAGTCGATCGTCGGCCACAACACAGCTTAATCCGGCCTTTTCCGTCTCAGCCGAGAGACCGGGGAGCGAGTATGCTACTGCGGCTCCGGACGATGATAATTTACGAAGTCCACGCTTCCTGGTGACAAACACCGGATCACCCTCGTTACTTTCAAAGGCCCCGATTATGTGTTGGGAACCCAGTTCATGAGTTCCCTTGATGATGACAGGAGCCCCTGTCGTCATTTTATATATGCCGGAATTTGATGAGATATAGAGCGTCTCACCTATCAATGATATATTTGAAATCTTCCCTTTGATGNGATAGACGTGGAGTTTTTTCTTCGTCGGAGAGTAAGTGATCAGTCTGTCGGTGCAATGAAAGACNATGCGTCCGTCCTGCAGTTCGACTACCGACCATACCCAATTGAACTGCCGCTCGCTCTCCGGCAAGTAACGAGCCAGCGATATGTAGGGAGCGTCTCTCAGGGGAGCGCGGTTTTCAAAATATCCGAATTCCTCGAANGCACCGACATAATATCTATCACCCCCTGAGCCGGAAACCACGCCACGTACATCAGTATGATTCGGGACCGACGCCATATCCCATGACGTCCCNCTGAAGACCATCAGNCCGGCCCCGTTCGCAACGAATATGTAATGTCCCGTNCTCTCTGCGAAGTCCCAGTTCTGAGTCTCGCCATTATAATCTCCNGCCCCGAAATTGCGTATCAAAGGATACTGAGCNGTGGCAACGCACACCGACAGCAACGCAAACAATAAAAATAGAGTGAGTTTAGCGAGTTTCACAGCTGGTAAGTTACAACGGTCTGAACCGATGCGCAAATTTAATCAATTTGACATCAACCACAAAGTAATATTCCTTCAAAATAACCTTGCGGATGAAAAGAAACGGCGCGATAAGATCCGATTGAATCCTCGCAGCCGTTTCCACCCTGAATAATACCCCTTGGGGACGTAGTATTTGTTACGCAAATTTACGAAACCTCAATGTAGAGGCCAAATATAGGGGTACTGCATTTCCACACACCTTTAATTAATTCACTGAATAATAGTGAATTAAAAATCAGTAATTAAGCAGTATTTTGGATGGAAAGCCTTCTTTTTTCAAAGCGACTCGAGGATTTCCTCAGCCGGCATATCGTATGGGAACCAATTTATCTTGTGTCCACGTCGTTCCATTCCACGGAACCAGGTCATCTGTCGTTTGGCAAACTGATGAATCGCAATCTCAAGATTGCGGACCATCTCTTCTTTCGTCAAGGCGCCGATCACATGAAGAGTGACAAATTTATATTCGAGNCCATAATAGATTAGGTCGTCCGGCTTNAGTCCGCTGTCGAGCAGAGANCGNACCTCATCTATCATACCCTCTTCCANACGGGCATTCAGACGATCTGTAATTCTTTGACGTCTCANTTCACGGTCNATNTCGAGTCCGATGATAATCGAATCCGGCTTTACTGCGGATTCCTTTGACGCCAATGTGGCCTTCTCCGGATGTTCGGCATAGTATTCCTCGATTTCGATAGCCCTAATCGCGCGTTTGCAATTGTCTACATCCGTCGTGTTGTGAAGCTCCTTATATTTCTTCAGCCGNTCTGTAAGCTCTTCGAGCGAGAAACCGGCCAGNTCCTCNCGCAACTTCGGATTTTCAGGCACCTCAGGCAGATGAAGGCCATTCAGAGCCGCCTCCACATACATACCGGTGCCTCCACAGAGAATTGGGAAATTTCCTCGCGCGACAATCTCAGCACGCACCTTGTCCCAGTCACCGAGAAATTGAAACAGATTGTACTTCTCTCCNGCATCCCGGATATCAAGCAGATGAGCTTTGATCTCGCCATATTCNCCGAGATCNTTACCGGTACCGATGGTCATTCCTCGATAGACCTGACGNGANTCNCCGCTGACGATCTCCCCTCCTAACAGACGCGCCAGCTCCACAGCNTTTCGCGTCTTGCCGCAAGCGGTCGGACCGACTACGGCGAGCAGGTCATGATTACGAATCTCTTCTCTTGTCATACGTCAATCACGACTTCTTNGCCCAGCTNGATGAGGANGAGCCACCATTCTTTCCGTTTAGGTTTCTCCACCAACGTTTGAACCGATAGAAACGCACNTCACTGTTGAACATAGAGATNCGGATCCACTTATCATCCTGGAAATCAAGATTCGATCGGCGGACATCCTTGAGCGTGAACCCGGGAACATAGCTCTTNATCTTNTTCTTGCGGAATCCGCGCTCATCAAATACTTTTTCCGTCTGGATGATNGTTGCCAGACGTGTGAGGTCAGAGAGGGCCTGATGGCTCATTGAACCGGGCGATGTNGCATATATACGCTTGAACTTCTCGAAATCCATCCACTCGCCATCCACATTGAGCTCAGGATAATCCTCGATTTTTCCATCAAGGAAATAGAAATATCTGAGGATGCTGTTCTCGTGNATATCCCGATTCTTGCGTCCGAAGAAGAAACGGAGTTCACCGTCATCAACACCGGTCATCCTGGTCACGATTCTTCTCACCTCGTCCACGCGGATACCGGCTACGGAACGACGCGTGACAAACGGAGTATCGATAACCTCACGATATGTCGCGGCCGGATCGATAGATCGCGGATCAACGAAGATATGATTGTCGCATATCACGTAGAATCTGAGATACGTCTTCGTCTCCATGTTGTCCAGACCATCCTGGTCAATCAACTCATCAGTCTCTTTCAGATCGAGATAGAGGTTGTAATATCGGAAGATGAAATAGAACTCATCGAGAATGAGGGCCATCACAAAGAACCACGCATATACATACCAGTCTCGCGAGTTCAGATCGATCTTCACATAGATGAAGAGGAAGTAAACCCAGACCACAACCGTGATAAGAGTGAAGACAGCGATGAGGTTTCTCAACTGAAGTCTTGACTCGTGATGAAGAATCTCTCCGAGAAGTCCTCGCTCATAGCGGTCACCGTTATGAAGACGGCAATCTACACACACCTGAAGGCTTCCTCGCTTAAAATAGAGTAAGATCATCGTGACCGCACAACAGGGCGATAACAACAACGTCGTGATATAGGGTTTGTTGAAGAATATCAACTCATCCGGAGGTAGGAAAAGACCCCAGGCGAAGAGAACGTTGATAAGGATAGAAACGAACGAGTATGAAAGGAGACAGTAGAATATGCAGTAGATAGTAACACAACACGAGGATATTTTCTCGAGCCTATTGTAGTAGAGGATAGTATAGAGCGTAGCAGCCGCTACCAGCGCGATAGCCGGCGCGAGATAGTATGGCAACATTCGGGTCAATGTCACCACACCGATCAGTGCGAGAAGACCTATCGAGAGATTCTTCCACATCTGATACAGCTGCAAGCTGTTTACTTTCCTGAGATCTTCCATTTAGTCTCGTTTGAATATCTTTTTGCGATTCGCCCCGGGACTGAAATCACCGGAAGGACCGCCGTTATAATACCGGAGTGAGAACCGGCGGCATCATTTCTTGAGATTGGCGTCGAGGAACATGACGACCTTGCGGAAGAGCTGTACACGCGCGTTACACATACGCAGTGAGTGCTCGAATCCAGTATAAGCCATCATGTCGAACATCTTTCCTTCGAAATTGAGCTTAGAGGTATATTTGAGAGTGTTGTAGAAATGAACGTTATCATCGCTTGTTCCACTCATGATCAGCAACGGAACGTCGAGACGCGAGGTGCGGTTCATCGCAGAGGCCGACTCGTATCCTTTCTCGTTCTGCGCCGGAGTGCGCATATATCTCTCGGTGTATATCGAGTCATACCAACGCCAGTCAGTCACAGGCGCCATCGAGACACCGGCTTTCATCGGCGTGTTCTCGGCAGTCAGCTCCATGAGCGTCATGTAGCCGCCGTAGCTCCATCCGAAACATCCGATGCGGTTCGCATCGATAAACGGAAGCGAAGCGAGTTCGCGGGCACCGGCGAGCTGGTCGGCTGTCTCATATTCTCCAAGGTGCATGTAGACCGCGTTTGCCCATGCACGCGAACGGTTGCCCGTTCCGCGGCCGTCGACAGCAGCGACCACATATCCCTGAGAGGCGAGATAGAAGATCCCCTCCATTCTCCAGCGGTTCTGGACTTCCTGAGAGTCGGGACCGTTATATTGATACATCAACAACGGATAATTTCCGTTCTCGTTGAAATTCAAAGGCTTTATGATGTATGAATACATCTCNTCACCCGCTGCGTTCTTCACCTTGGTGAACTCCATCTTCGGGGCCGAGGCGTATTTTGCNGCATACTCGCGGTTCATCTCAATCTCCGCGAGCTTCTTGCCGGCAGTCGTCCAGACCGTATACTGGTTGGGCACCTGCGCAGAACTCCAGTTGCGGAGATAGTATTCAAAGTTCGAGCTGAAAGCGGCCGATTCGAATCCGGGCTCGTTATGAAGCAGCTTCATCGAGCCGTTGCGACCGACGACAGCCACGTTGCGGTCAATCGGACTCANATATGTGGTCTGGACATAGATGTCNCCCGTCTTGGGGTTGCGNCCGTAACAATCCGTCACGTTGAACTCNCCTTTCGTCACCTGACGACGGAGGGTGCCGTTGTAGTCATACTCATAGAGATGTCTCCAACCCGAGCGTTCGCTGCCGATCAGGAAGCCGGTCTTTTCGAAAGAGACCATCTGGTANGCCGCNGGCGAGAGCCATGCATCNCTNCGCTCTTCGAGAATCTTCGAGNCNACGGTAGATTTCGGATTGACNGAGAAGAGTTCAAGATGGTTCTGGTCGCGGTTGAGCTTCATTGCCATCAGACGGTTGCCGTCGGCATCAAACCGGAGCAGAGGGATATAGTCNGTCTCNCCTATTCCGAGATCCATCGTGCGGGTGATCCGGGCAACCAGATCATAGGNCNGGACCGAAACAATCGAGTTGGGATATCCGGCGAGGGGATATTTATATGCGTAAGACTCCGGATAGGGATCGCCTGTCGGGTTCTCCTGACAGAACGAACGGTAGTTGTCAAACGTATAGGTCGGAACGTTCGACTCGTCGAAGCGCATGAACGCTACGAGATTGTCGTCCCCGCTCCAGCAGATAGTGTTCTGCACTCCGAATTCCTCTTCGTAGCCCCANTCGGGAGCTCCGTAGATTATCCTGTTCTTCTCACCATCTTTCGTCACGGCATTGTCCGTNCCCANCTCNATATTTGAGATATANAGGTTGTTGTCGCGGACATAGGCCACAAGACGGCCGTCATGGCTCATCGTTGCGCAACGCTGGGGACCACCCTCCGAGACACGTGCCATAGTGGAGCGGAAGGTGTCGTAGACATAATAATCAGCNGTGAANCTATAGCGGTAGATCTGGGTNGAATTGTTCCAGAGCAGGATCTTGCGGCCGTTGTCGCTGAGCTCGTATCCGTCAAAATCGCTNATCTTCACATCTCCCTTGACNGTATTGATGTCGAAGAGCACNCCCGTTTTCTTGCCGGTNTTGTAGCTGNAGGTCTCGATTCTGGTTCCGTCGTCNCTGACAGCGGCATAGCTCACACCGTCGGCCANCGGACGCATATCCTTGACACGCGCCGGAGCCGCGAGACTGATATCGCAGTAGTCGNTNACATTCAGTTCCGCCGCCGAAGCCGCAGAGGATCCTATTGCNATAGCGGCTGCTATATATANAGGTGAGAATTTCACAGGTAGGTCAGGTTGATTGTAAGTNATGAATATATCGGAGAGTTTCTGCCTGAGGAGATGTCTCAGGCAGAAACTCCGTAATCAGTAGCTGCGGGCGAAGAGTACGCGGCGCGCGGAGGGCTTGCCGGTCACCATGCAGACGCCAGGGGTCATGTCGCCGTCGAACGGCAGACAGCGGATCGTCGCTTTGGTCTCTTCCTTGATTTTCTCCTCTGTCTCGGGAGTACCGTCCCAGTGGGCGAGGATGAAGCCACCNTTTTCGATTTCCTCCTTGAACTCGTCATAGGTCTCGACGGTGCGGGTCATCGACTCGCGCATGGCNTTCGCCTTCTCGAAGAGGTTCTCCTGAATGTCGTCGAGCATCTTCTGAACGGTGTCTTCGATTCCTTCGAGAGGGAGCACGCTCTTCTCNTGGGTATCTCTTCTGAACACCTCGACNGTGCCGTTCTCAAGGTCGCGGAGACCGAGAGCGAGGCGGACGGGNACACCCTTGACCTCATANTCGGCAAATTTGAAACCGGGNCGTTTGTTGTCGGCGTCGTCGAACTTGACGCTGATTCCGCGCTTNCGNAGCTCCTTGACGATNGGCTCAACCTTTTCGGTGATCTGCTTGAGNCCCTCCTCATTCTTGTAGATAGGAACGATCACAACCTGAAGCGGCGCGAGTTTCGGAGGAAGAACGAGACCGTTGTCNTCCGAGTGGGTCATGATGAGCGCACCCATAAGACGGGTCGACACACCCCATGACGTTGCCCATACATACTCNGCCTCATTGTTCTTGTTGATGAACTTCACGTCGAATGCCTTGGCGAAGTTCTGGCCNAGGAAGTGGGAGGTGCCGCTCTGNAGGGCTTTGCCGTCCTGCATCATAGCCTCGATCGTGAAGGTGTCGAGTGCGCCGGCGAAGCGTTCGTTGGCCGACTTGACACCCTTGACTACGGGCACGGCCATATAGTTTTCTGCGAAATCGGCATACACCTCAAGCATCTTGCGTGCCTCTTTCTCGGCCTCTTCCTTGGTGGCGTGGGCAGTGTGGCCCTCCTGCCANAGGAATTCCGCCGTACGGAGGAACATGCGGGTGCGCATCTCCCAGCGGAACACGTTNGCCCACTGGTTGACGAGGATGGGGAGATCGCGATANGANTGGATCCAGTTCTTATATGTGTTCCAGATGATGGTCTCNGAAGTGGGGCGGATGATCAGCTCCTCTTCAAGACGTGCATCGGGATCGACAACGACTCCGTTTCCGTCGGGGTCATTCTTAAGGCGGTAGTGGGTTACCACCGCACATTCCTTGGCGAAGCCTTCGACGTGGTCGGCCTCGCGGCTGAGGAAGCTCTTCGGAATCAGAAGAGGGAAGTAAGCGTTGACATGTCCGGTTTCCTTGAACATATCGTCGAGCTGACGCTGCATCTTTTCCCAGATCGCATATCCNTAGGGCTTGATCACCATACAGCCGCGCACAGCGCTCTGTTCGGCGAGATCGGCCTTCACGACCAGCTCGTTATACCATTGAGAGTAATTATCTGAACGTTTGGTGAAATTTTTCAGTTCTACTGCCATTGTTTCTCTATCGTTTTCTTCTGATTTTTCGTCAGGATCGGGGCCGGTCGCCTGCAAGCCCGGAGCTTTTCGGTTTCCGGCGTTGTTCGTGATTNTAGAGGAGGATGAGGGTTTGTCGTTATCTGATTCGGTCGGCGGCTNCGATTCTGCGCTTGTCCGAGCGGATGCGGGTCCAGGCGAGGATAGCCGCGCAGAACGCGAGGAGCGGCGCGAACGCCATCTGGTTCCAGGTGATGGTTCCACCTTCAACGAAGTTATATCCGTAGTTGGCACCGACGGCCACCGTCGCACACAGCAGNAGNCATGTGATCAGACAGAGNCGCATCTGGAGCTTGAGATTTCGGTAGCTGAATATTGCGATGAAGGGAATCACGGCACTGATCAGACCNANAATNAAGAATGACCAGGTGTATGCATACCAACCTGAATACGCAGGATTGTCATAGGTTCCCTCGAACTCGAATCCGAGCGGGAAAAAGTTGAGCGTGAAGTCTGCTGTATTGACCTGNCCCACCGTCACACACGAGAACCATGCCATCACCACTGCGGCGACAAGCAGGAGCAAAGATTGCACACGTTGGATTACCATGCTTTAGGTTTATGTTTGAAATTCAATNTTATACGNGCGATTANGTCCCCGTTTCCCCANCNTTTCGGGCGCGGNGTCGGTGACATNATCGCTGACAAGNATTTGCTAAGTAACACTNGCCAGCCAATTTGGTTGCAAAAATAGTCAAATTTTTTCGTATAAACGGCTTTTTTGGTTTAATATTTGTTGTATCCGGTAGTGAAANGTCCGAAAACGGGCGGTCGANGGGGGTNTATNNCCTCCNGACGGCAGATATTATAGAACCAAATCAAAACAAAACATAGTGTCCACATTCAATAATGACAACACACNGTCCGGAGACGGATTTCACGGGGCGATAGCCGACGATGTGAAGCGACTCCGACTGAACCATGCNTTCAAGAGNCTTGAAAGCAATATAAATTCGTTGCGCGCNACCGAGGANCTCCGCGAGCTGAACCGTATGCGCGAGACCTACGGACTGATGGTCCGCTATCTGGCCACCGGCGCGCCGGATCCGTCACGTGCCGACATGACCGCCACTCTCCAGCGTGACATCCTCGCGATGGCCGACCGTCTCGACTTCGCGCGCCTCGTCGCCGACTCNCCCGGNTCTTATTATTCGACNGCGCGCGTCCTTTCCCACCGCGGGCGCCCGCTGGCCCAACTTATAGCGGACTACGACAAGGCATGGCTGATGTATTCGGCCANCTCCGGCTCCGGNTCATACGAACCGGACATCTCGCGTCAGTATGAGGAGACNCTTCAGGAACTTTTCCGCGCAGTGATGGCTACCCCTCCCGGACGTCTCTCGGATGCAGACGTGGAGATGCTCGTNAGCCGTGCGTCNGATCCTGATATGGATTTCTCNCTCCGCTCTCAGATCACGAGNGCTCTGCTTGTCGGGCTCCTGGAGCACTATGACCGCAACCGCCTTGTCGCNCTTCTTTCCATATATGAGCAGTCTGATGAGGAACGGATCCAGGCCCAGGCGCTGACCGGAATTGTCCTCGGACTCAGATACCATTCCGATCGCCCCCGTTATGACCNCGATCTGGCCCTNCGTCTTCAGGCTCTCGCTGACGACCTCACCCTCTACCCCCGTCTCCGCGATATCTTCTACACACTTCTGCAGACGCAGGACACCAAACGGGCCATCAACTATTTCCAGACGAAGATCATGCCTCAGATNCAGAAGATCAANCCGGAGGAGCTGAAGAAGATGATGGAGGGGGCCTCGGCNGGCGACTGGATGGACAACCCGGAGTGGATCGAGAANATNGAGAACTCGGAACTCGGCAAGAAGCTCCGCAAGCTGAACGATATGCAGTTCGANGGCGCTGACATGATGGTCATGGCNTTCGCCAANCTNAAGTCNTTCCCCTTCTTCGGCTCGCCGGGCAACTGGCTGTTGCCGTTCGACTCNNCCCANAGTGTGGTCCGCAATTCGATAGACGGAGGAATGGANACCGTNATGGAATTTCTCGAAAGCGCCGACATGATGTGCGATTCGGACAAGTACTCGTTCGTTCTCGCTATCGCGGCGATGCCTTCGGCCCAGCGCGAAATGATGACTTCTTCCCTNTCGGCCAATTTCGCCGTCATCAAGGAACAGATGNAGGCGTCCGCTTCAAACGAAACGAAGTTCCGCAAGGAGACNGTGCGNTANCTCCGCAATCTNTACCGTCTGTTCACNCTCTCGTCGAAGCTNTTCGGAGAGAANCGTGGAACGGNAGCNGACCCTGTGGCTATGCTCGAACAGGGTTTCGACTTCATGTCGCTTCCATATTTAGGTGATCTTCTCGCCCAGCAGGATGTACTCGAAATCGCAGCCGAGTTCCAGTTCTCACGCAAGAATTTCGCTCTCGCCGCNCCTCTGCTTGAGGAACTGCTCAAGTCTGACGAGGCCGACTCGGCACGTCTNTGGGAAAAACTCGGCTANATTCGCGAGACCGAAGGAAATCTCAACGGTGCCATCGATTGCTACCGNAAGGCNGAGATTCTCAATCCGGAAAGCTCCTGGCTCCTGCGCCATCTCGGACAGACCCTTGAAAAAGCAGGNCGCCACGAAGAGGCCGCGGGCTTCTATGAGCGTCTGCTGAACGACGACGATCCCGACACCTATGCCCGCTACGGCGTTGCGCTCCTGCGGCTCGGNCGCAACGAGGAGGCACGCAAGATCTTCCGCAAGCTCAATTACGACGCTTCNGANAATCAGTCCATNGCGTTCGACCGTTCGCTCTATCCCGTCGNTTCGCACTCCCTTTCAGCCCTCGATCTGACAGCATTCTGGCTCGCCCTGGCCGAAATGAATCTNGGAGACTACGAGAAGGCGACCTCACATCTCCCCCTCTCACTTCCCGACGCATTTCTCCCCTATTCGGTACTCGCCTCNTTCCTCCAGGGNAACTACNCCCTNGCCGTAGACGGCCTCTCGGCCCTCGCCGATCCGACCAAAGCAGAAACCGCCGCAGCCCTCATCACCCAATACACCGCCAACACTACCAACCCCAACACCCCCGACACCCCCGACACTATCCCTCCCGAAGAACGCCTAAACAACTTCTTCCGCCACCACATAGANCAAGCCGGAGCCTCCCCCACCGACTTCTACCTCCTCGTCGACTCCGTCTCCGACCCCATATAGCACCATCCCATCTTGGATTGCGGNGACAAATGTAGGGACAAGGACATATCCCTACANTTGTCTTCGGGTGTGGCCGCTGACAATGAGGCGGTAGCTGTGATGTTGGGATGAAGGGGGGATATAATNNCAGACGGGACCGCGCTGGGCGCGGTCCCGTCTGNTTNNGGGGTATGTGGGGGGNGGTTAGAGGAGTTTGATGGAGATGTAGCGTTTGGGGTTGGCTTTGATGTCTACGATGAGGGAGTCTACGTCGGCGGCAACGCGGTTGAGGCGGTTGTAGAGCTCNGGNTCGTTCATCAACATNCCGAGTGTCGAGTTCTTGTTCCGGAGGTCATTGGAGAANGCTTCGAGATTGGCGGTGACGGCCTGTACATTGTCCATCGTTGCGTTCAGCGGAAGNTGCTTGAGCTGNTAGCTGAGNGTGCCGAGGTTGCCGACNACNGTGTCNAGCGANGTGGTGATCCGTCCGGCGTTGTTCATGATCATAGGCACGGAACGGTTCATGGTCGTGTTCAAGCCCTGAGAGGTCTGGAGCAGATTGGCGGTGATNCCGTCNAGNCGNCCGATGCTCTGGGCGAGAGCCGGGTCAGCNACGAGTGTATTGAGGTTTTTGAGCAGTGAGTCNACCATCGGAAGAATGTCGTTGACNGTCGGAAGCACGTCGCTCTGNAGACTCGACATGAGGTCGTGGGCCTCAAGAGACTTGATCTCACTTCCGACCGGAAGGAAATTTTTGCTCTTTCCGAGATGCATCTCNATCATGGTGCCGGAAAGCATGGTCGGAGTCAGCTGGGCGTACGAGTCTTCGGGCACNTTGAGGTTCTTGTTGAGCGCGAGAACGATCTCGATCTTGCCGGGGTGTTCATAATCGAACTTAACTTCACGCACCTGACCGACCTTGTAGCCGTCGATCGTCACGGGAGCCGAGACCTCGATTCCCTGCACATTGTCATATCTGGCAATATAGTAGTTCGTGGGGGTGAAGAGATTNATTCCCTTCAGAAAGTCGATGCCAAAGATGAGGATCACGAGTCCGATTATCACCCACAATCCGATTTTNAATTCTTTGGTAAACAGTTTTTTCATATTTGAGTATGTATTTTATTTGCGTTTGAGATCGGGGTCGGCATGTCGTGAGNATTTCGCGCCGNGCCCTCTGTCAGGTTTGGNTTCGCTGTTTCAGATTCAGGAGACACTTTTGATGATGAAGGCGTCGGGAATCTTCTTCTTCACTTCCTTCAGCAGTTTGTTTATCTCCTCTTCCGAACCGGTTTCTCCGTAGGTGTATTTNTAGAGATTGTTCTCGCGGTAGTATGAGATCGGCTTCAGTCCGCAGAAACGCGGATCGGACTGTTTCAGCAGCTCTTCCGAAGCNCAGATCTGGATCTTNTAGACAGTCTTGAGGCGGGCGATTTTTCCGCGGTGCTGACGCTGGTTACGCTTCTCCTCTCTCGCGAGTTTGCGGGCCTCTTCTTCCGCACGCTTCTTTGCCTGCGCCTCGGCTTTCTGTTTGGCCTTGNGTTCGGACTTGGTCATTTCAGATTCCGGTTTTGCAGGNACTGCGGCNACCTCGACAGTCTCGACAGGCAACGGGCGCGACGCGGGGCGCACCGGAATCTCGTCGGTCGACACGTCGCGTGCGTCACTCGCCGTTTTGGCGGCGTCGTTGCGTCGTCTTCTTGTGGCGGGACGAGCCTGCGCGGAAGTCTTTCCCCGGTTGTCCGATACCTTTCTGTCAGACTTGACCGGTGCTGTCGCAACAGCACCNGATTCGTCAGAGACTACGTCTGCCAAAAGCACCTCCTTTTCCGCTGAGGGTTCCGGAGCGGCGGTCTGAGCCGAGGCCTTGTTACTGTTCACATAGCTTTTGACAGCCTCGAAGAGAGCCTCGGCGAGCTGNGTCTGACCNTGTTCGGAAGCGAGATATTTCGCAGAGTTGGGATTNCAGATGAAGTCAAGCTCNACGAGCACNGCAGGCATTGACGTAGCCCAGAGCACCCAGAAACCGGCCTGATGGACACCGCGGTCTCGACGTCCGGCTTTGGAGACCATCTGTTTCTGCGCCATATCGGCGAAGTGAATACTCTTGCTGAGATTACGCTTCTGCGCCATCTCGAAGATGATATACGATTCGTCGCTGTTCGGATCGAAGCCGCTGTANTTCTGCTTATAGTCTTTCTCAAGTTCGATAACGGCATTCTCACGGCGGGCGATNCCCATNTTCTCNGCATCTTTGTGAAGACCGAGAGCATAGACAGACGTACCGGCCACNACCNTGCGGTTCTTGTTGTTCTTGTCTACCGAGTTGGTGTGNATCGAGATNAAGAGGTTNCCTTTCGACTTGTTCGCTTTGTCGGCACGTTCCTGAAGGGTCAGGTATGAGTCGTTGTCGCGGGTATAGACGACCTTCACATCCTTNAGTTTTTTCTTGACAAGTTCCCCGAGTTTGAGGGCTACACCAAGATTTATATCTTTCTCCTTCACTCCGTTGTCTATAGCGCCGGTATCTTTACCGCCGTGGCCGGCGTCAAGCACGAGTACAAACTGATCGGCCGCCAGCGTCGCTGCCGGAGCCATGACCGCGGCGACAGCCACGACCATCTGAAGAATAAAGCGATATATCTTGTTTGTCATTATATTTCGGGATTGACTGCAAAATTAGCGATTTTTTTTGTCTTCAGCTTGATTGAGGTGAGAAAATCTCCGATTCAGACCAATTTTTCATTCTCAGAGCGTGCCCGGTTTGAAACAACACACAGAAGTCAAGATGACTTCCCTCCGAGACCTTATAGGCAAACAAAACACGTCATTCGCCAAAAGAGCAATTTGACCACACGCCACTTTTTATGTAATTTTGCACTNGAATTTAAATAAACCCGAATTTAAATATAGGAGTCTGCTTTGAAACTTCTGCCGAATATAAAATCGCCGGTCAAGCGCGAGCTTGTCTGGCTGACCGTNCCCATCTTCATNGAGACACTGCTGATCATGAGTCTCGGCGCNATCGACACGTTCATGCTCTCGCGTGTTTCGGACGCGAGCGTGGCCGCGGTCGGCCTCGCAAACCAGATAGTCTCGTTCTGCTTCATCATTTTCGAGGTCATCAACCTCGGAACGTCGGTGTTGTGCGCCCAANATCTCGGNGCCTCCATGCGCCGCCAAATGGAGACCGTCGTCGGTGTGTCGCTTGTNGTCAACCTGCTCTTCGGTCTGTTGATCTCCGCCTTTCTTTTCTTCTGGCCATATGAGATTATGAGCTACGTCGGGCTNAAAGGGGAAACGCTCCCGATCGGAGCCGGATATATGAAGATTGTCGGTGCGTTCGCCTTTGTCCAGGCGCTTTCGATGACTCTCTCGGCCTGCCTGCGCGCGGTCAACAAGGCCTATTGGCCTATGGCCGTCGTGCTGGTGGTCAACATAATGAACATTATCGGCAACTACGCTTTCATATTCGGTAAATTCGGTGCGCCGGCCATGGGCGCTGAGGGTGCGGCGATTTCGACCGTCACCGCCCGGTGTGTGGCGATGGNCGCGCTGTTCGTCATTGTCTTTACCACCACNATNAGCCGTTTTCCGTGGGAGATTCTGGTGCGCTGGCCCNNGGATGAGTTCCGCAAGCTGATGAAAATAGGTCTCCCCTCGGCCGGCGAGCAGATGAGCTATTCNTTTTCNCAGCTCGTGATCGCGTTCTTCATCACGGGTCTCGGACTTGAAGCACTGGCGGCAAGAACCTATTGCGTCAACACNATTCTATANACCTATATCTTCTGCATCGCGATCGCCCACGGCGGTGCGATCATCATCGGNCATCAGGTTGGCGCGGCAAAGTGGAAGGCGGCTTTCGTGACCGGCAAATATGTGCTCAAGACCGCCACNTTCATCACACTCGGACTGTCACTGGTCCTTGCCGTCTGCGGCCGTTGGATCATGGAGGCGTTGACCGACAATCCGGAGATCATTCATCTCGGAGTGACGATCTTCTGGATCGATCTTCTCCTCGAAATCGGACGTCCGATCAACATTTTCGCAACCAACGCCCTGCAGAGTGCTGGCGACGTCAACTATCCCTTCTATGTCGGTGTGATCTGCATGTGGACAATCGCCGTCGGACTCGCCTATCTCGTCGGCGTCGAATGGGGCTACGGCCTAATCGGCATCTGGTGGATGTTCTGCCTNGACGAGAATGTGCGCGGAGCCATCTTCGTCCACCGCTGGTGGAGNCTCAAATGGCAACACAANGCCTTCGTNNCNCGCGAAGCCTAAAAAAAACATGTTGTACAACATGTTTTTTTTAAAATTNATCTAAAAAAAGTTGCGTTTAATGAATGTAACTCAATACTCAACTTTATGACTCAAAAGAAGATTAACCGCTTTGTCTTTCTCTCGGCTGTAGTCGCAGGGATGACTCTCGTCGGCTGTTCGTCGGACGCCAACAACGATCCGAAAGAGCCGGACAATATCGATCAGGGGTATTCTCAAGAAGAAATCGCCGACTGTCTCCCCGGCGCATGGGTAACTGTTGACGAAAACGGTAATTGGAACCGCGTTGACTTCACCCGCAATGAAAACGAGAACTGGTCATACGTCTGGCTTTCTTCGGAAGGAGCAACTCCTGAAAACGGACTACTTGTGACTCAAGGGACCTGGCATTTCTACGACGCGACACGTCCCGGAACGAGCGTGATACTGACTCCGAGTTTCGGATCGCAACAACCGGCAACTCTTCTCGCTTATCCCACCTCGGTCAAAGAGATGGAGATCACTTGGGAACAGACTGACGATCTTAGCGAAGTAGAGGGAAGCCGTACGTCTTATACGTTCAATCGCATCATCACTTCGGTATTCGCCACCCCCGGAACAGAAGTTGAGATACCCCTCAAGGAACTGCTCAAGAACAAGGCATATAACGTCGCTGAATCACCGAACACCTCAATTGCGACGATCGATAAGTCAAACGCAAAGGTAACCGTGACCGGTTGCGGAACCACCTATATTGCTGTAGGAACTGAAGAGGGTACCGGATATATCGAAGTCACCGGCTCACCTTTAACCAAGATGCCGATTGATTTCGGCGAGTTTCTTGGCGTGGGTGGTCGGGAGTATGAATATGAGGATGGATACCATATTGCATGGGATAGAGACATTACTCCTCTTAAAACAGAGTATCCCGGCATATCGGAAATCACATATGACGCTGCCTTTGTTTCAAATACAGTGCGCAGCCTCGATGATATTCGAGTGTATCCCGAACAAGGCACTTCATTGTACGCCATGTGGCTGATCGCAAATCAGGAAGCTGAGTTTAATTCCGCGACGAAAAAACTAATCGGCTTTAAAAATTCCCTGAAACATTTCCTTCTTTATCTAAATTCAGACACATATTTAGAAACACCCTTTTTTCAGTACGAGTATCTGCAATATGATATCAACTAAAAAAATATGTTGAAGAATATAAAAAACCGGACGTCCACACGTCCGGTTTTTTTGTTATATTCTTATAAACCCATAAAATATACACATAAAAAACTATACTATGGATCCCAATAGAATTATCCCCGCATCCGAACTCATCATCAATGATGACGGCTCTGCATTCCATATCCACCTCCGCCCTGACATGTTGCGCGACAAGATTATAATGGTCGGCGACCCGGGTCGTGTGACTATGGTGGCCTCCTATTTCGACACAATCGACTATGACGTGCAGTCTCGCGAGTTCCATGCAATCGGCGGTACTTACAAGGGCAAGAAGCTCATGTGTATCTCCCACGGTATCGGCTCCGACAATATCGAAATCGTTGTGACCGAGCTCGACGCTTTGGCCAATATCGATTTCGAGACACGCAAGGTGAAACCCGAACACCGCACTCTTGAAATGGTTCGTGTAGGCACTTCCGGCTCGCTTCAGGAGGATCTGCATATCGGAGACTTCGTGATTGCAGAGAAAGGAACCGGCACCGACGGTATCCTCAACTTCTATGCCGACCGCGACCGCGTCTGCGATCTCGATTTCGAGCATGATCTGATGGAGCATTGCGAATGGCGCAAGTCATGGGCCGCACCCTATACGGTCGATGCCGATCCGGAACTCGTCGAAAGAATCGGCCGTGACGATATGACCCGAGGCTACACGATCTCAGCCGTCGGCTTCTATGCTCCCCAGGGACGTATGGTACGTCTGCCGCTTGCCGATCCCGGTCTTAATGAGAAAATCGAGAGCTTCCGTTTCCACGGCCGTCCCGTGACGAATTTCGAAATGGAATCCGGTTGCCTTCAGGGAATGGCGAAAATGCTTGGCCACAAGGCAATGACCGTCTGCTGCATCATAGCCGAACGCCGTCTGACAAAGGCCAACACGGACTACAAACCGTCGGTCAAGAAACTCATCGAAACCGTACTCGACAGAATCTGACGTTTCCCCCACCTCTTATATACACTTATATACACCCCGCGACTTTCCGTCGGAAGGTCGCGGGGTGATTTGCAATCGGTGTGCAGCCGGTTAGGGGGCGACTGAATGGTTAGCCTATGGCGAGGAAGCGGTTGCCGGGATGACGTTCTACGAGACCATCGAATTCCATGTCGGTCAGGAGAGTGAGCAGACGAACCACGGGGATTGACGTGCCGTAGGATATGGAGTCCACACTCTCCGGGTCGCTTTTGGTGACCATATAATCATAGACCGTCTTGGTTTCTCCGCTAAGCTCGGGGAAAAGGCTCCCGGTCTTGGCTACGGAGGTTTCAGACGGGACAGTCCATTTAAGTATCCGGCAAACATCGNCGAANCCTTCTACCATCGATGCTTTATTGGACTTTATNAGACTGTTNCATCCTCTGCTCATTGCGTCGGTAGGCCGACCAGGTACGGCCATCACTTCGCGCGTATAGGAAAAAGCGATTGACGCGGTCGACATAGCTCCCCCCTTCTCGGGGCTCTCCCCGAGAAGCACGCCCTGACTTATCGTGGCCACAATGCGGTTCCTTTCGAGGAAGTGGTTTCGGTGGGGGCGTGTGCCACTGGGATATTCCGTAAGCAATGCCCCGCCACGTTGGATAATCGTGGAGGCCAGACCACGGTGAGCGGCAGGATAGATCATGTCCAGACCGTGGCCGAGCACGGCTGCCGTCGGAAGACCGGCCGCGAGGGCCCCGCTGTGGGCAGCCGCATCAATACCGTATGCAAGACCGCTGACTATAAGAGCTTTCGGGAAGTGTCGGGCAATTTCCTCTGTCAGTCTCGAACAGAAGGCATTGCCTCCCGGAGTCGACTTGCGGGTTCCGACGATACTCAGCGAATATTCAGGGTTTAGATCGGTATTACCTAACATATAAAGGATTACCGGTGGATTCCCGGACTCGGCCAACAGACGCGGATAGCTATCTTCTCCCAGATATAACGGAGTGATATGGTGACGTACCATAAAATCCACCTCAACCCGAGCCCTGCTTAGAGCGGCAGCCCGGTTATCTTCCGTCAAGGCCCCGAATCCGGGTATCAGTCCGATATCTCCGCTGAAGAAATCCTCGGGGGTGATTCCCCGGACTATAAAATTCTTGACTATGCTTCCGGTGATTCCCTTCGTAAGAGAAAGGGCCACGGCATAAACACTTTCTTCAGCTTTCACGGCATATTCTGTTGAGAGATGTAAGGTATCTTATTAGCTATCTTCTATTTAAGAACGGTTTGAAGACTTCGGCGAGTTCGTCGCCTCGACTCAGCTTGCCATCCTTAAGGACAACGGCCGTCACGACTGAGGCCAACACAGGCGTTCCGTCCTTGCGGAAAATATCTTCATTGAAGACAAAGCGCGGACCCTTGCGCTCAAGTCCGAGATAGACAACAAAGGTGTCACCGCTTCTGAGCGACGACAGATATTCGAGCTCGACCTTGCGGACAACGGCATCCAGGCCGGCCTTGTGCATCTCGATGAAAGGCACACCCGCTTCCTGACAGAATTTGTGGCGCGTGTGCTCTATATAATGGAGATAGTTCGCGTTGTTGACGATTGACTCGCAGTCGAGTTCATAGTCACGCACCTCCATTTCGAGTGCGTAGCAGTATTTCTTATGATCTTTGAGTAACATTCTATAATTCAACGGTTGCCTCGGGTCCGCTTAGACAGAGCGCACCTATCCGGTCAACAAAATTCTTATAGCTTTCATCATCGCCGAACGCGGAACGCGGCACGGCGATAAATCCCTTTCCACCCGACAGAGGAACGGTTATGCCGTCGCCTCCAGTCAGATATGGTCTCAGCATCCCGGAGTCGTATCTAAGAGTCTTTCCCTTCGACCACCCCACGATCCGTTCTACCGGCTCGTGTTCTTCCTCGTCCTCCTCAACCTTACCATATATCGGCTTCAGCAGAGTGATCTCTATGGCATCCGGACCGACGGAAAGCGTGTGCCAGGAAACATTGAAGCTCGCGTCTGCATGGAAACCGCAATTCAGATACAGCCACGCCATAGCGAGGGGGGCTATGAGAAATACGACCATCAGCGCGACGATTGCGAACCGGTAATCGAGAGCGAAAGCGAGCACCACGGCCACGAGCAAAAGGACCAGGACCGTAGCTATCGGGAGGGTTCCGTGGAGATAGACGAGGCGGGTGAAGAACTGTGAGGTCCCGAGTCGGAAACGGTCTGTCTCAAGCGGTTCAGTCATTCTCTTCTTCGGAATTTAGGGTGACAGGCTTTCGGCCGGCGAGTTTTCTCGTCACATCATAGACCTCAAGGTTCTGCGGCACGATCACCTGGAGATAGCCGGTTCCCTGATCGTTGACCAGTCGCTCCATATCGATATACTTGTCGCCATTCCCCTTCTTATGGGGAAAGACTTCATCACGTCTCTTCTTAGCCAGATCGGAGGCAGCCGAATGGCCGTCGGGGCCTGTGCCTCGCAGGGCCGGATCAACACCGTCGGGGGCACATCGGACGGGTACAATTTCCGCAACCGGGGGGTATCCGAGACCTGTCCACATTATATACTCCCTCGCTCCTATTCCGTCGGGGATTCTATCCACAGGCTCGCAACCTTCGATGACGATTGTCGCGGTAGATTTATATCGGGGAATAAAATCCTGGTCGATCACCCAGCGTTCGGCCAAGGGCAACACAGAGAAGTCGCGCTTGTAAAGGTCATGATAGAAGCTGCGGCTTACGGTTTCGGTCAGCAGTTCGGGCGTGATGGAACCCTCTGCCGCGTAGGGGGCGAGCAGACACTCGGCATTCGCCTCCCGGATGAAGCCGTATCCGCAATTTGGGCGTCCGGAATGGCTGTAGTTTGTGCGCACAAGCAATCCGTCAGGCGCATCCTTGAGATCGAAGCGCTGATAGGAGTCGTTGTTGGTCTCGAAATAAGCTCCGGCACCGGTCGCGTCGATTACTCCGAAGTTGGCCTCAACACCGAGGGGCTTGGGAAGGCTCTCGAGAAGTTCGGCGAAGTTGTCGACCGTCCGGCAATTCTTCAAGGCGATTGTCATGACGTAGCCCTCGCGGTCCATATTCTTCTCCGGGACATTATCATCCTTGATATTGTAGGAGGCGGTGTTCATAATCGCGAAGCCGGCGGAGTTCATGCCGCACCAGGCCTGCTCGAGCCNNCGGTCGTCNGCNTTGAANAGGGCGACGTAATCCAATTCGCCGTTTTTCCCCNCGATATATTCGACTTTGTTGTCTATAGCCGAGGTGTCGCGATGNTTCCACAGCAANGGTCTGCCNTAGGGATTGGCGTCGGCGGAGACAATGGCGGATGTGCATCCNAGGCAGTCAAGCACACCGGCCGTCGACATGACGGCAAAACAAACAAGGAGGGTTATTCGTTTCAAAGATNAATTCATGTTACAAAAATAGTAAAAGCATACTGAAATGGCAAACCTCCCGAACGATCCTTTCATGTTAATGAGCATGATCAACATGCGCCTGCGCGACAANGNNGAGACTCTCGATGAGCTCTGCGCAAGCGAAGACATAGACCGCGCCGATCTTGAAAAACGGCTTTCCGAAGCCGGGTTCGAATACCTCCCGGAAGTCAATCAGTTCAGATAGCCACCTGGAAGACGATCCATTCGATAATGAAAGCGACGATGAAAAGAATCAAGGCGACGAATGCAAACAGATCGAGCTTTTTGGATGCGTAGGGATTGAGNGTGCTGAGATAGAGTGCGCAAAGNTGGGCGAAGATGGCCATAAAAACAAAGAAGCCATCACAGAAGGCCCACCAGCCCAAGGCTGCCTTCCACGAAAAGGTGATCACGATGTAGGCCACGCTCAAGACGAGCGCGATCCAGCACAATATCTTGTTCTNTAAAAGAGATTTCATTTCTTCTGCTGATTATTCGATAATTTNTCCAAGCGCANTTNTCCGACCTTCACCTNAANGGCCGGNNNTNTCAGCGTGCGACTTTCAGAGCCTCCTGCGGTCCTTCGTCGGACTGAGCTNCNATCACATAGAATCCGCCCGGCTGATCTTCGATATTGACTACCGCCGTTTGGGTNGANCCGCCGTAGGTCTGNGCNAGAACAGNCTGACCGGCGACNTTGAANACNCGAAGNAGNCGTATGGGNGANGGATAATCGATTTCAAAGTGACCGGCACCAAGACCGCGCACNACNGGTTTCGAGGGAGAGTCGAACTCTTCAATTATGGAGCTCGCGGCTCTCGTCTCAGCCGGGTACATCTCCATGACTTCGTCGTGGAATGCAAACGGGGCCTCAACCGGTTCGTCGGGATAGACCGGTTCACCGCCGAGTCTTCCGATAAATCCAAAGGAATAGAGGTCAGTCGGGAAAAGCAGCATATTCCATGCTGTCTCTGAGCCGTCAAATGCGATCTTCACATAGTCGCCCGATTTGCCGACTGCGACAGCCGGATTATAAATGGAGCCCTCCCCTATTCCGATGACTGCCGAGCCATAGGTCTTCATNTGGTCATCGAGAAGTTCTTCCCACTGGTCCGGAGTATAGATGTCGCTGCGCATTGAATCGTCAAACGGCAGATCGCTCATCATCAGGGCGAACTCCTGGGTTTCTTCTTCCGCATCGGGAATGGAGAAGCCGGAGAATGTATCGGAAGTGAGGATAGAGTTCAGATATACNTTACGGTTNCGCCACGCTTCGACAGCCTTTTCAGAAACATCGGAGTCATAGCGAATCAACTCGATCTGACGGGCATATTCCTTNAGAAGAGCGCGGGTTGCGGGATCCATTTTCGAAGGGTCGAAACTGCCGGTCAAGCTGTAGCCAAGCACAGGCATCAGTTTGTTTTCGCCGGATATGATCACGAAACCGCCACGTGGAGAATTGTAGATGAAGAAGGGGGTGAAAAGCCTCTGTGTCGTAAGGTCTTTTCCATTGTAGACCATCTTGACGGGAGCAGTGACTTCGCCGCGCGCCGCATTGAAGAAGGTCTGCGCCCATGTCTTCGCCTCCTTATGGGTCACNGTCTCACCGCTCGCCCCTATCCACGGGACAAGCACAGAAAGCGCCGCAACGGCTATGGCATAGAAACGTCTCATAACTATATAACGCCAACACCCTCCGAAAAGTGTTAACCGAGCGTTCAAATTTAACCGAACCCCGAAAAACGCTTACATAAGCGGAATACGACTCTTTTATATTCAAGATATTATGCTTAAATTTNCACTAACCAACAACATCGAACTCCAGAGTCGCCCCAACTTGGCATTGAGAGGAAACGAGAAGACGCGAATTTCCGCTCATTAGACCGTCCCGACAGAGTTGACTCTGGAATTATAAAACATAGGATTATGGGGGTGGACATTCAATTTTCCCAATCGTATTATTGGTTAAATTCCTGGATTTTAGCCAACATTATTCAACTTGCAACCCAGGAGTTTTGCGACCGGTTTATGGATTACCGCATGGATCCGGGCCGGAGGCTATATGACCAGATGGTTATGGCAGCCCGTTGCGGAGTGGCCAATATCGCGGAGGGATCTGCCCGACATTCCACTTCCGTCGAGACAGAAATGAGGTTGCTTGACGTGGCAAGAGCAAGTTTTGATGAGTTACAGGGCGACGTATTCAATTTTCTGCTGAGGAAAAATGCCGACGTGTGGGCAATAGGCAATAACGACCGGGAGGCTATCTGGCAGATGAGACTTGATAATCCCAATTATAGCAACAGTTATCTGCATGATGCGGCNAAGCATATNCTCGTTCAGAAAGGCAAATTTGCACAATGGCTGGGAAGCAGCGACCCTACAGTTGTTGCGAATGCCTTGCTTGTNCTGTGTCTGCGTGAGAACAAGATGCTTCAGGCGCAGATTCAGAAGCAACTTGAGACATTTAAAGTCAACGGAGGATTCACGGAGAACATGACCGCTGAAAGGCTCGAAGCACGGAAATCTATGGCAAGCAACGCGGGTGCACCCGTCTGCCCGAAATGTGGGAAGCCGATGTTGAAAAGGATGCAGAAAAAGGGAGCCGGTCAGGGGCGGGAGTTCTGGGGTTGCAGCGACTATCCGCGCTGTAACGGCCTCCGGCCACTCTGACTAAGGCCGACGGGCGGGGGCAGGAGGCTTCGGGATGATCGGGAGGTTTCGGGAATTATCGAGATTAATCTCGATTAATCCTGATTTTCTCGATTAATNTCGATTATCTCGATTAATCTCGATTAATCAGGATTAANCCNGAANGGTCCCGAATTAGCTCGATTTCCTCGATTTTTCCGATTGATCTTGATCGGCTTCTTGTGGTTGAGCCTGCTGAAAAGAGCGGTCCCGCGGACCNGAGGGCGCCGGGTGGCGCNTCCGGTTCGCGGGACCGNTGTGTGNGGGNGGGTAGCGGAAGATTATTCTTCGGCTGCGAGGACTTCTGCTTCTTCGACTCCGACGTTCTGCTGTACGTTCGGGAGTTCGAGACCGAGGTGTTTCTTCTTGTCGACTATCTTGAGGTAGAGACCGATCAGAAGGGCGGCGACACCGAGGCTGGCNAGCATTACGAGTGCCCAGGTGTAGTTATAGCTGACAGAGGCCACCTCTTCNGTCATGGTGCCTGCGGCAACCTGTGCCTCGATATCNGTGTTNGTNGANGTCAGAACCTTACCGATCAACATCGGGAAGAGCCAGAGACCGATATTCTGAATCCANAAGATAAGTGCGTATGCAGAACCGATGATCTTGGCGTCCACAAGTTTCGGCACTGAGGGCCAGAGCGAAGCGGGAACCAGCGAGAAGCTGGCGCCGAGCACGAGAATCGTGACGTAAGCGATGATCACACCACCGACTGCATTTCCTTTGAACATCGGGAGAATGAAGGCGAAAGTCAGGTGACACGCAATGAGGAGCAGCGAACCGAGAACCAGCATNGAAGCCGCCTTGCCTTTATAGTCGACGAATTTGCCGAGAATCGGGGTGATACCGACTGCGAGCAGGGGGAACACGGCGAAGATCGCGCCGGCACTCTGCTTCATATAGCCCATCCAGCAGTAAACNACCAGCGAAACGATCGACACACCGAAGAGAGCGATNTTAGCACCCTTATTCTTGGCGAAGTTGCCGGCAAAAGCGGTTGCGGCCACTACNAGCATGATGACATACTGAATATANGTCACCGCATCCTGACCCCAGAATGAGTCNGCGGGAAGAGGAGTGAACTCGATGTTACACTGAAGCATGTTCACCGCATATTTCTGGAAGGGGAAGATGGCAGAGTAATAGAGCACNCAGAGGAGGGCAACAAGCCAGAAACCAAGGCTCGAGAGGATCTTACCGAGATCAGAGATCTTGAAAGGATCGTCTTTCTCCTCAGCCTCACCGGTTTCAGCGTCAAGTTTCTTGTCCATGAAGAAGTAGACAATGAACATAATCAGGGCGATCATCAGCAGAACGACACCGAAAGCTACCGAACGGCTTACGTCTACGGTTCCTCCGAGTTCGGCGAACATCGGCGAGAAGATCATACAGGTGGCGACACCGAGACGGGCGAGAGCCATCTCTGAGCCCATCGCGAGAGCCATCTCGCGNCCTTTGAACCATTTCACGATACCGCGGCTNACGGTGATACCGGCCATCTCAACGCCACATCCGAAGATCATGAAACCGACAGCCGAAAGTTTGGCCGACGCGGGCATTCCCTCATAGAANGGAGAAACGCCGAGTTCGTCGAAAATGGGAATGTAATTGAGATGATTGGTGAACCAGACGTCGAGCGANCTGCCGATGAAGGCATCGGTCAGAGCATACCAGTTGATCACTGCGCCGACGAGCATCACACAGCCCGAAAGGACAGCAGTGAAGCGGACACCCATCTTGTCGAGGATNATGCCGGCAAATATGAGGAAGAAGATGAAGACATTGAGGAATGTTTCCGATCCCTGCATCGTACCGAACGCGGTCGAATCCCAGCCGCGGGTCGACTGGAGGAGGTCCTTGATCGGAGAAAGCACGTCCATGAAGACGTAGGAACAGAACATCGCGAACGCGAGCAGTCCGAGGGCGAGCCAGCGTGCCCAGGCCTTGTCACGAAGCGACTCCGCTCCCGCCGTTTTGGGGGCGATGGTTGCTGAAGTTGACATGTTTTATTGTTAGATTAGTTTGTTTCTGACGGCAAAGTTACAGATTTTTGAGCGTTGTCACAAATATTGAGAGCTATCCTTCAACATAAAACTCTCTTCAGACTAAAAAAAGTGGATCTGTCAAAGTTTTCATCTTATAAAACCAAGCGCCCTCCGGTCGTATCCAGAGAGCGCTTTAGTCATGTTTGTCTTTATATCTTANTTTCGGAAGTTCAGAGATCTCTGTTATGCTCAAGGAGGAGAGTCATCGACGGACGGTCGCAGATCTCCGCAGGACCGAAGTACTGGATCGGGCCGGGATACTGATAAAGAGTGTTGAGCATAAGAGTCTCGCGCATGGATGCGAACTTGAGGTAAGGACGACCCTTGAGGTTCACGAGAGCCTTCTGGATCACGGGCTTCATCTCGCCATGGCGTTTTTCCATATTCATCATCATGGTNATNGGNATACCGCCGGCGATCCATTCCTCNGTCTTCGCGGTCAGGTTGCGAACCGAGCTCATGTAGCCGGTCAGACCGGAGTTGATCAGCATGGCAGCGTTGTAACCGAGCGCGTAGCAGTAGTCGGCGTCGAAGTTTGTCGGGTCAGCGCAACGGCCTTCGTAGCCGAAGAAGTGGTGCTGAGTGGCGAACTTGCCNACATACTCACCCTCTTCNGCCATCTCGTCGAGACGCTTGGCGACCATACGGCTCAGNAGGCTCTCGGTGTCGATGAGAGATACCTGAACGTTGCCGTGGCTGTCGCGGTCGAGNGTAAGCTGGAGAGCGATGTCTTTCGGCAGGCTCTTGAAGAGGTCTGCATTGGCGGGGCTGAGGAACGANTGGATAGCTTCGAGTTTCTCGGTCTCANCGAGGCCTTCGAGCTCGGAAGCGTGCTCNACGAGAAGGTCGTTGAGTTCCTGNATCAGGCTCTTCATNGAGGGAATNAACTCGATGAGGCCCTCGGGAACGAGGACTGTACCGAAGTTCCAACCCATCTTCGCACGCTCGGTGATCATGTAGCAGAGAGCAGACACGATGTTATCGAGAGTCATGCGCTTTGCCTGAACCTCCTCGGAGATGATGCAGTAGTTGGGCTGGGTCTGAAGCGCGCACTCGAGAGCGATATGGCTGGCCGAGCGGCCCATCAGTTTGATGAAGTGATAATATTTCTTAGCGGAGTTGCAGTCACGCTGGATGTTGCCGATTACCTCGGAGTAAACCTTGCATGCGGTGTCGAAACCGAAAGAGGTCTCGATCCACTCGTTCTTGAGGTCACCGTCGATGGTCTTGGGGACACCGATAACCTGCACATCCACACCCTTCGCCTTGTAGTACTCGGCGAGAACAGCGGCGTTGGTGTTCGAGTCGTCACCACCGATGATCACGAGAGCCTTGATGTTGAGCTCCTTGAGAACTTCGAGACCTGCATCGAACTGGTCGGGACGCTCAAGTTTGGTACGGCCGGAGCCGATGATGTCGAAACCGCCGGTGTTGCGGTACTCCTTGATGTAGCCCGCGGTGAGTTCCATNTACTGNTGGTTGATGAAACCTGAGGGGCCCATCAGGAAGCCGTAGAGGCGAGATTCCTTATTGATGGTTTTGATACCGTCGAAAATACCGCTGACAACGTTGTGGCCGCCGGGNGCCTGACCGCCTGAGAGAATGATGCCNACGTTAAACGGCTCTTCCACGCGTTCGGGGGCCTCGTCTCTTACAAATTCCACAACAGGGAGACCGTAAGTATTGGGGAAAAGATTCTTGATTTCTTCCTGGTCTGCAACCGACTGAGTCGGTTCACCGACTTTAAGTTTCACGGGACCCTGAAGAGACTTGGGGAGNTTGGGCTGATATTCAGCTCTAACCCTTTGAAGCGGACTTTTTTTCATATCTGAAAATACCTAAGAGAATTTATGGCCGCCACTGACGAAGGCGGCTGGGATTTTATGGTGCAAAATTACAAAAAATATTGCTGACCGCCAAGCGATCAGCAATATTTAGATTGTCTCGGGAAGAACCCGTCGGCAACAGATGTCAGAGCCCGTTCAGAGCGCTGTCTTGCGGCCGTTGACGATATAGAGTCCTTTCGGAAGATTCTTAAGCTCGGATGCGGGAGCGCCGTCGAGAACNCGGACGCCGTCGATTCCGAAGACAGTCACGGTTTCCTCTTCGGGAAGTTCACCGATTCCGGCACCCGGAAGGGCGGTCACCTTCACTTCACCCGAACGACCGTTAAGGGCCGGGAGCCAGATAGTACGCCAGAATTCTTCGGTTGTCTCCTCTCCGTCGATNGTGATCGTGGCCATGAAGGCCATCATCGGATCGTCCGATTTCGCGGGGAGAGCGAAAACCTCTTCGCCTCCGATATAGTACGGATTATAGAAAGAGCCGGTGAATGGATCGATCTCAAGTTTCTCCTCGTCGAGCTCGACACCCTCNCCGAGGGTTATCGTCCAGTTCGAGTAGAGGAAGTCAGACCAGATCGGGCTGTGGGCATATTTGTTTGCCGAGCCTACGTAGGTCTCGAAGAGAATGTCACCCTGAGCACCCACGGNGAAAGCCTTGGGATAGATNGCGGGAGGAGTTGTGCTGCGCATATCGAACTTCTCGAGTTTNTCNGCGCAATAGAACGCTCCNTCCTCGATCCNCTTGATTCCGAAGGGAAGAGCGACAGAGGTCAGATCTTCAGCGAAGGTGAATGCGTCGGGACGCATATCGTTCACAAAATATCCGCCGAGAGTGGTCGGGACCTCCACATCGCCCTCATACTCTCCGAGAGTGGGAGCAACGACACAGGCGAATTTATTCTTTTCGGACGTCACCTGATAATAGACTCCGTTTTCTTCGAGTGTGGCGCTGGTCACCATGAGAGGATAGATACGCGACAGGTAGTTGCCGTTCTCATCCTCGATCTGCCAGTAGTAGTAGCCGGCTTCGAGATCAAGCTCATCAGAGGTGAAGTTGGCTATGGTCGACTTGTTGGCATCGAGAGTCAGAGAGAANGGACCGAACGAAAGCACCTCNTTGAAACCGTCNTATGAGAGAAGCTTGACATAGAANCGCTGCTGAACCTGNGCGAAATATGTGTTGGTAGCGTTCATCACCAGACCGATTCCACCCTGGCCGAGAGACCAGAAGTTGGGCGANATATCGGTGAAGGTCATNCGNGCCGATGAGGAGATCGGGCGATGCGAATCGGAGGTGCGNATCACATTNGCTGAAACCAGTTCACCGCCNGCNGTCGAAAGGAGCGATTTGCCCTCNTAGTCTCTCAGNTANACCTCANAGNTGGTNGCGGGATTCTCCTTNTCNATCACAAANTCAACGTCNAGNGCCGANTTTCCGGGAACAGTCACGNACTTNGANACCTCGCGGACNGTNCCNGCNCCTCCCTTACCNTCTTCATAGAGCGANAGGGTCAGNTCGTTNTTNTAGTCACCATCTGTTACATTCATGACNGTCGCTCTGAAGATCTTGGCGCCGTCACCATAGATGGTGGGCATCGAGCGCGGAATTCCGGCGATAAGATTGGGAACCTGATCGGCAGGAAGGCCCTCGTTGATGTAGGTATATTGNCCCCCGCTGACTTTCAGTGTGACATAGGGTTGTGTGCCGACAACAACCTGAACAGGATACCATTCGTTATTGGCGTAGAAAGCGGGTTCGCACTTATAGGTTCCGTCCGCAAGGCCGGAAACGGAACATTTGTAGTTATTGATGAGGTATGCCGAAGCCANCGAGAAGCTCTGACCCTGAAAATATTTCGGATCTCCTCCGGCCATAGGAGTTACCTTAAGACCTATGGTGCCGCTGACCACATAGCCGAGAGGGTTGTAGAACGCGTTATATCCGTCGGGATCGGAATCGACACCAAACTCACCTTTCGCCTCGTTATATCGAAACGAACCCGTACTGAGAAGAGCCAGCTGACGCTTGGTCTCACCTTCTGACTTCTTCACTCCGGTAATAATTGTCTGCTGGGTGTTGTAGCCGCCGGCGAACGAGCCGGTGCCACCTACACCGGGGTTCAGCGCATTCAGGAGGAAATAGCCGTCCTGNTATCCGCTCCATCCCCAGTTGAAGTGGAAGTAGTTGTTTCCGAGGTAGCCGTCACAGACAAACGCATGGCCACCGTTTGACGATGCACCCGAATAATAAACAGGACGGTTGCCTTCAAGTTCGGCATAGACCATATCGTTCCATTCCGACATCTTGTGATAGTCCCGGAATTCGAGTTGCATCGACTCGTTGTAACCGAAATATGTGAAGAGAGCAACGGGNACNTTNAACGAATAAGCACCGGAGGCCCAGGGGCTGTACATCATGTCGACCGAAGCACCACACTGCCTCATGAGAGTCGCGACAGCCTCGGCTTCCTGTGTCGAGTAGCGTCCGTTCTCATAGATATCGATCATNTTTTCCCAGTCGTAGACCGTGCCCTCGAAGGTCTCACCTCCGTGGGAGCCGGTCGGCGCCACAGGCCACTCATGATATTTCATGATCTGAGCCATAGCCGTGGCCACACAGCCTGTAGGATACTGCTGGGGAGTGAACATGTTGTAAGGAGCCATCTGGTCCCAACGGGTCTTCAGCATGGGTTCGATAGGCTTGCGCTCCACGACAGCGGCACGCTTGAAAGCTGAGGACGACGCACTGACATCTACACCCTCTTCTTCATAGAGTCGGGCGATATCTTTCGAATATTCACCCAACCACCACTTCATGTCGGGCGAGATGCGGTCCATGTCAAAAGCACCGTTGTTCGAGAAGCCGAGAACAGCCGGCAGACGGTCATCGGCCGACACGATAGCGAAGCCTCCTTCGGGATTGTTGAAGACATAGAANGCTGCGTCCGAAGTACCTTCGGCGTTGGCGGTGTACACGAGCGTACTCTGAGCAGTCGAGGGTGCCTTTTTCCGCAACGAGGAGTCAGAGGCTGTAAATTCGGCCATTCTGACNAGCGCCTCCTTCGGAGAGAGAGGTGCGGCCCAAAGCGGCATCGCCAGTCCGGCGAAAGCCATGAGGGAGAAAAGTCGGGTCTTATTCATACTTATTAAAATCTGAGCCGGCGATATGACAATACAGCAGGAGAAATTTCGCCCACCGCACCGTCAAGTTGCCTTGTAATTACTTAATTACGACTTTCGTCGATTTTCCGCCCTGAACGCGGATGTAGATACCGCGGTCGGGAGCAGATACTTCCGTACCCTGAANATTGAACCAGCGTACTTCAGCATCATCACCGGATATGTTCTCCACACCTGTCGGATCGGCCATTGTCAGTTTCATNTCCGAAAGATTGAGAACAATATTATAGGTTCCGGGAGTCGCCATCCAGGAGAAAGCGGACGATGCATTGACTCCGGCGGGATATAGAACTACCGGCGAGGATTCACCGCGTGCAATCTGACAATCNAGCGAAGCAGCGCCGTAGCGGTTTCCACCGTTTACGATATCCCAGTCGGCTCCTGTTTCTGTGATGAACGAGAAATAGCCGTTTTCGCCACCGAGAGCTGGTTCGACTGTAACTCCATACCAACTGTAGATGCCCTCGGCAGAAGTTGCCGAGAGAGTGGTTTGCGTGTTCCAGTCTTCTCCGTTAACGTTGCCTATGAGATAGAGCTTCGCCGGATAGTTACCGGTCTGCGCACCACTGTAGACACCTTGATCACCTGCCGTTGTATACAGATGGTCGGCAGAGGCTGTGAGATCAACAGTCTTCGTTGCGTCGCCGTCACCGGCATTGAATATCACACCGGTGGTACCTGCGGGAACGGTGTATTTCCAGATCGAACCGCCGTTTGCCTGCATAGGAACTCCGGGCCATGCCGGAGAACTCTCGGGCCAATAGTAGATATAGGGAGTCGTCCATCCTGAAGCGCTGTTGTCAAAGTAGACGGTAAAGGAATCAGAGGGCAGCGGATCGGGAGTCGGGTCGGGATCGGGAGAAACAACACCGGTTTTGGACCATACGCAATAGTCTGTTCCGGAAGCCTTGATGTCGCTGTTGGAATATCCGTCGGGGGATACCTGCGCGGAACCGATCTTGACAACAAGCTTTCCTTTCGAACCGGTCACCTCAGCCATATAGCAGTCTCTTGACGAGCGGAGGACCTTGACGGCGCTCTGGTTGTGAACACCGACGGCGTTACGCACAGCAATGAGCTTCTTGATTTCCGATTTATACTGGCTCCAGTGTTTCCAGAACACACAGGGTGTGCCGGGTGAACATAGAATAAACGCATTGGCAGCCACGATATTGCCATTGAACTTCGAGCCGTCGCGATATGTGTCGTGGTTGTCTATGAAAGTCACCGAATACTGCTGGTAGCCGAAGTGGATCAGACCTGCGGGCTGGTCGGTCGTGCCGTTTGCCTTCCACACAAGTTTGGTATAGTCCTTGTTGGCGAAGGCCTCGTTGATACAGTACTTCAGAGGGAAGTCAAAAGCGGCCGACTCCTTGCCGGTAGCNTCGATCCATCCGGCCACAGCGTCATACTGGCCATCCCAATATTCACCGACACTGAATTTCGGTTTGGCATACTGGTTATAGATCTTGGTGTATTGACCTCCGTAGCCCTTTACCATATCGAGGCGGAAGCCTGCATACCCCATCTCGTCCAAGAGGAATTTGCAGTAGTNCTTCACATTGTCCTGAACGNTCGCGTTCGTGTGGTCAAGGTCTCTTGCACCGTGAAAATCCTCNCCTGTATCGGGTGCNCCCGTCGGTTTGGCCTGACCGGACTCATTGCGGACTTCATCAGTCGAACAGATATGTTCAGGACCGAGCTTGTAGGTTTTGCCGTTCCATACCTCGGAGGGGAAATTGGTCCAGTTGGACACCCCGCTGCGGTGATTTACAACCACATCTTCGATGANACCAACTCCTTTGGTTTTGAAAGTGGAGATCATCGTCTTCAGCTGTTCGGAAGTACCGAACGAGGAGTTGTGGTTCGTGAACCAATACACGGGATCATAGCCGTTAGACGGATTCGTCGCAGGNTTCGCGCTGTTGGGAACCCAGATGAGCGAGAAGCTTTCCGAAAGTTCATCGGCCTGATTGGTCAATGTTGTCCACTTGGTGTTATCGGTTCCGTTGAAGGAGTCCCAATAGAAACCCTGGAGCATGACACCTTCGTATTTCGAAGGCCAGCCGGCCGCATTTGCCTGAGAGTAGCAGGCAAGAGCCATTACGGCAGTTGCCGCTGCGATAGTTTTGATTTTCACTTCTTTATTATTTATTTAAACTTGATTCCAAATCAAGTTTAAAAGCTTTGTGCTTGTTATTCTTACGCTGCTTGTATCCTATCCACAGATTTCGGGAGTAGGCCACGAGACCGAAACTCTGACCGAGGATCAGGACGGGATCTACTCTGAAGATTGCGTACGATACAATAATGGTACTTCCGAGGAGAGAGAGCCACCAGAACCCCGGAGGCAGTTCAGATTCTCCGGCTTTTTTGGAATAGTACCACTGATAGAGAAACCGGAGGGTGAAGATGATCTGGCCGGCTGATCCGAAGATCAAAAGCCACATGGGCACCTGTTCGTTGAATATAAATGTATTGATGAAGTTCTGCACGTCGCCCATCACAAGCCCGATCGCGACAAGGGGTGTAAAGATGAGGACATATCTGAACACCGGAGGGACGTTAGACCAGATACCCTTGATCCGCAGGTTCCAGATGTAGACATAGTATGAGATGAACTGACCCAGAACGATGGCGAAGTCCTGGCGAAGCCATCCGTAGATACACAAAAGGTANCTGCCGGCAATCGAAAGTATCCAGAAGACCGAGGGAGAAAGCACTTTGCGTGCGCGCTCCGACATGATCCACTGGACGAGTATTCGCGCGGAGAAGAATCCNTGTGCAAGCAGTCCTATGGCGGTGATCCAGAATCCGTTCACTGTTTGTTCGGGCTAAGTTCAGAATTGGTTACAGCCTCCGTCACAGTCTGACCGTNNGATTTCCCGGCAGANACANAGGANACTTCNAAGTTGATATTGTCGGAAGTCTTCGGAGCGCTTCCNGCGAGAATAGATCTTCTGTCGGTCGANATGATGCCGGTGTCGGTCTTTTCGAATTCATTGAAGATATANCGCTNNCGCATCCATCGATAGGCAAAGCAATCCATGAACGGTGAGACCAGACGATTCCAGAGATGATATTTCGANACTCCGGCGGTTCGGGGGAAATGGCGCACCGGAATCTGCTGCATTCTCCCCTTCTCCAAAAGGATGAGAGCAGGAAGAAAGCGGTGCATACCGGTAAAGAACGGCAGTCGGCGTGCGACGTCCGTATGTATGATCTTCAATGGACAACCTGTGTCTTTGGCAGTGTCGCCTGTCATCTTCCGGCGGAANCCGTTGGCGATTTTAGATTGCAGATTCTTAAAACCTGAATCCTTGCGGTTTGCNCGTATACCGGTGACGAGTTCATACTCGGCCGTATAAGGAAGGAGAAGATTGAAATCTTCGGGAGCCGTCTGCAGNTCAGCGTCAATATATCCCGTCAGTCTTGAGCGCGATGCGTCGAAACCGGCTTTCATCGCCGCACTGAGACCGCCGTTGCGGGCCATGAGNATATAGAAGAAATCTTCGTGACGTGAGCACATATCGACGATTCGCTCGCGCGAGCCGTCGGTCGATCCGTCGTCGACAAACAGCACGCAGGTTTTGACGTCGGCTTTCGGAAGGAAGTCGGCGAACGNCTTTTCAAGACGTTCCATGTTGTCGACCTCATTNTATACGGGACANACGACTGTCAGTTCGTAGTCCGAGTTATATTGTTTGTTCATAACTTACTTCTTTTCAAGAATCAAATGATTGCCAACNGTCTGAAGGCGCTCATAACCTCCGAGACGCACATACGGATCGTTTTTGTATTCAACNGGCACAATCAGGAGCGAACCTTTCCGGAGCGTAGCGAGGCGCTCACCGTTCTCGCCGCGCTTGGCAGCGTCAACGACGGTCACATCGCGCCCGAGATANGCNTCCATATTTTCAGATCGGCGTACGCGCCATGTGTAGACCTCCGTACGCGGATTCTGCTCTATCAGCGGTTTGACACGCTCGCAGACATTTCCATATCCTATATANGGATTCATATCAGACACAGCGAACGCACCCACGAGCACAGCCAGCATAAGTCCATATCCCAGGGTCATAACTGAGATTCTCACGGAGCCTCCCCGCCACCACAGCAGNACGAGCGACACGAGACCGGACAAGNACACTATAGCTACGACCACATAGAGGATCGGACTCATCCACGGCATAAGCTTGACCATATCTCCGGCCACCCAGATCGCNGCNATTGCCACCGATAGTATAGCTGCCGGAACCGCTATCGCGATTTTCAACCATTTCGATTTTTCATGGCGGCTTATAAATATAGCCGCATAATACACAAAGAAGGGATAGGCCGGAAGAAGGTAGACCTGNAGTTTGCCGCTTACGAAGGAGAGCATCACTATTGTCGTCACTCCAATTGAAAGATAGAAGCGTTCGATGTCACTCCGGATCTCGGTTTTACGTTTGATAAGGGCCACGATCACACTGCCGAGNACAAGAAAAGCCCAGGGCATGAAGGTGTACCACATAGATGTGAAGTAGTAATGGAAGGGACGCTTGTGATGGAACGAATTAACGGCGCGATCCATGGTCTGATGGAACAGAAGATTGTCCAGATACTCCTTGCCTCCGTCAAGATATACGCCCGAGAACCATATCGCACAGAGTCCGAGCAGGAGGAGCCATGTGCGCCAGTTCCAATATCTGAACCAGCTCTTCAGTTCTCCTATGACGAAAAGGTAGACCGCAGTACCGACGAGAGGTATAAGGAAACCCATCGGTCCTTTCGTGAAAATGGCGAGGAATACATAAATCGGGAAAAGCCATTTGGTTCGTCCGGAAGGATTGTTTTCTTTCGTCCATTTATAAAATTCATAGAGAGGCAGCACGATCCACATGGTCATCAACATATCCATGCGAAGCGTGACCATCATTCCCGTAAACAGACCGCAGGTCAGAAGAAGCATCGCGGCCATAGGGCGGAAAGGGGCCGGAAGGAAGGAGGCGCTCCACTTGTTCATAACCAGAACAATAACAACCGCCGGAATCAATGAGAAGAGGGAGATGAGCCACAGACAATTGTCGCCGGCAATCCATCGCGAGATGATAACGAGCCACATATACAAAGGTGGTTTGTCAGCGTATGGCATTCCCTGGTTTGTAAACGCAAATATCTGCCCGTTGGCAAGCGCTTCATCGGCTATGCTGATATAGCGCAGTTCGTTAGCGGGCAGGAAATCACGCACGAAAAAGAGCGGCACCAATGCTATGACAACCCACAGTATGGGTGGCCATATCGAATTGAAAAGCGGAGAGCTGGACCGCAAGATGTCAGGTTTAGTGTTGTCAGACATATATAGAAGAAGGGGTGGACACCGACTCAATGACCAGGAAAGCGTCGCAGGAACCCATACGGCAGGAACCGATGGACACCATAGATCAGGGGGCACCACTTCACATTACAAAATTAATAAAATGGAGCGGTTGAAAAAAATTTTTGCGAAAAATTTGGCCGAGTCAAAAAAAAGCTCTAACTTTGCACTCGCAAAAGGGAAACAACCCGATGTCACCAAGGCAAGGATCCGCCGGCCGCCGGGAAGTAAACTTTGCAATGATGGTTCCATGTCCGAGTGGTTAGGTACCGGTCTGCAAAACCGTTCACACCAGTTCGAATCTGGTTGGAACCTCAAAAGAGAATCAAGTCCTTGGACTTGATTCTCTTTTTTTGTTTCATTAGTACCGCAGGAGTTGCCTGCAACTCCTGCGGTACTAATGTTAAACCACAAGGCGCTTCGTCACTCGTAGCGAGCGTAGATCGCCGTTCCGAGACGTTTGGCTTTTTCAATTGCTGCCGGGGTCACGGTGACTCCGTATTTCGACAAGGGTGGAATCACAACTTTGGTTCCCGGGCGAATTCGGTCGGGATGGCCGAGAATAGCCTTGTTCTCCTCATATATGTAGGGCCACAGATTGAAATCGCCATAATGCTCTTTGGCCATAGTTGTCAGATAGCGGGTTTTGGTGATGGTGTCATATACCGGTTTCTCCGCTTTAGGTACATCGGATGCTTCGGTGGGGACATCCCCACTGCTTACTTTGGCACTCTCCCCTACTCCGGATTCTTTCGCCGATCCGGATGTTCGGGCATCACCATCTACGGCTGTATCCTTCACAGCTCCGGCTTCTTCAATCCGAACGGCCTCATCCGAGACGACAACCACGTTTTCAGCCATAACCGGAGTTTCGGAATCGCGCTGAGCACTCTGCATCTTACCGAACATATAGGCAAACGCAATCCCCATGCCGATAGCTACCGCAACCAGACAGACCGCAAAACCAACGATAAAGCCTCGACCGAACCGGAAGCTCTTATCCTTTACGGGAGCAACATATTCATCATCTACGATATTTGCAGGCTCCGCGTTTTCAGTAGCTTGAGAAACTGCTTCTGCTTCGGAGAGATTTACGGACTCTCTTATTGACTCATCTGCTCTATCGGGTTCCTGCTCGACGGCTGTCTCCGGTTCGACAGAACCTTCAGCCTGCAAATCCGGTTCATTTTCCGCCTCCGGCACGTGCAGAGACGCGAGCTCGGGTATCGGCTGTTCGTCAGTTGTCTCCGTATATTCCTCTTCGGAATAGGTCACCACGGATTCGGAGCCACGAGATTCTGACACTTCTTCAGTTAGAGTTTGTGTCTCCTTTTCTTCGATGTTCGCATCTTCCGGATTGTCTTCACGACCTCCGAATATATCATCCGTATCATCAGATCCTATAGCGTCCAGATCCTCCTCGTTTACCGAATCGTCGAGTTCAACAGCTTCGAAAAACTCGAAGGGAGAATTGACCTCGGCGGCCATCTCTTTACAAGGCACGAACACTACCTTTGAGTGTTCAGCTATTTCTGTTGGTTCTCCGGAAGCAACGTCGATACTCCGACGCGCGTCCACACGAGTAAGGCGGAAAGTTCCGAGACCTTTCACCTTGATAGATTCCCCTTCGGAGAGGGTCTCCGTTACTATCTCGGCGAGAGACTTGAGAAAATCTTCACACTGGCGCATGGTCAAACCTGAAGCATCCGCCATCATTCTCGCCGCTTTCGGAAGCGTTATCTTCTTGTTCATTCGTTGACCTTTTGTTTGAGTATTGAGGATGGACGGAACACAAGTGCCAGTTTCGGGGGAATCAACAAACGCTTGCCGGTCGCAGGATGCACGGCGACACGTTCGGCACGCTTGCGAACCTCAAATGTTCCGAATGCGGGAAGCGCAACCGAATCATAAACGGAGGCCGCATCGGCAACGACCCGTGCAAAGGCATCAAGCAGTCGTTCGGCCTCGGCGGGAGTAGTCGCCGAGCGCACGGAAAGTTTATCTATCAGGGTTTTGTTATCCATCTCTGAACTTGTTCTTGCGACAAATTTACGACATTACCTAACTTGCGTTTTTATAGATAGTTGAAGAGGGTTGGAAATTTCGGTCACAAAATCGTAACAGACGCAGGTATTAAATCTGCTGCTTGAGATCATCAATTCGGTCCTTGAGATCCTTGATTCGCTCGTCTTTCTCAGCCAACAGCGACTCCAGCATCTTCACGCGTTCGGCAAGCAGCGCGTCGCCGACGGACACCGACACGGTGCTCTCGTTAGCGACGGGAGAGTAGTCGCCCTCAGAGTGCATGTCGATTTTCGTTTCTTCATCGAAAAAGAATCCTATAGGACGATTAAAACATTCCGCCCACGCAATTAGGGTAGAAATTTTCACATCGGAGCCTCTAAGAAGTCCGTCAAGTGTAGGACGAGTAAAACCACAGCGCGCAACCACTTCACGCTTAGAATATTTACTTTCTTCAAACACTTGATTTATTTTCCTGATATTTAGCTGTTTGGTATTTTGTAACATTTTTTAACACAATTATTAAGGTAAAATGTATATGCCAAATGGGATTTTTATTTTACCTTTGCACAACTAAATTAATAAATAAAATAGAAATGAGCAATACGAATACTCGATTTCAGGGGGTTGCAACGATCCCCGCTGACGAATGTCCCGACGTAGTCGACAGCATCAAGGCCCGGGCAGAAATGCTGCGCAGCAACCACGTAATGACGACCAGATCGGTCATCGAGGGAATGGAGGTCGACCAGGTGATTGTGCTGCCGATCGTGCGCATGGCAACCGCCCGCACCGAAATCTCGAAGATGCACAAATGGACCGACCGCCGGTTCACGACCAAGGCCGACAAGCGCGAAGGCGTCGTGGCAATCACCCGAATGAAATAACATGAATCACAAACCAGATCACAAAACCAAGAACAAATGAAAAAGAAAGTGGAAAACGAAGCAAACATCAAGTACGAGAACGACAACGTGAGTATCGAGATGGACATACTCAAGAACAAGAAAATTGTCAGAGCTCCGCAACCGGGCCAGAAACACTCGGTGGCTGCAATCCCAAGCTTCCTGATTTCTCGCGAGGCCGTGATCGACGAGCCTGAGATCGAATCGTGGAATGTCATCGAAGCCGCGATCGAAGCCGCCTCTGAGACGACAATAGAAAACCTGATTGACGACGTCACCAGGACAATCGAGAAGTTCACCGGCGATGTCTGCCATCTTAACATCAGAGCAGAGCTGACTAACGGCGCCATAGATACAGTGACGTTCAGCTTTCCCGACGGAACTCTCAATATGGGAGTAGTCCGTAAAGTAGAATTTGATAAGACGGAACTAATGACAATCGCCGATACGCAGAAGCGAAAGTCGAATATTCACGGGATGACCGCGACCTTTAAGACGGCCGCCCGCAAGATCCACAAAGAGGCCAGATGTCATCCCGAACTGTTTACGGCCGAGAAGCTAACCTTGAAATTGGTGCTGGCCGTCTGTGACGGGCCGTCCGAAGAGAATGAATCCGAAGTCGCTAACCCCGCAAGCAAGTAAAGAGATGAAAGAAACGCACATGGAGAATCGGGAACGGGGAATCATGGAAACCGGACTCATGGAGGGGGATTATACGACGGATCTGCAGCTGCAGTTCTCACATACTATGATCGACAAGCTCAAGGAGGAACCGCAGAAACGCGCCATTCTCACCGCGCAGGGGATCGCGAGTATGCCGATCATTGAGAAAATGCTGACGGCGGTCAAGCCTCAGGGACCATATGAATATATGAACATACTCGTCGGAGTCGCGATGTTCGACGGCGACACGGATGAGATGAAGAAAGGTACCGACGGACTGTTCCGCGTAGTCTCCGGCACCAAGCGTTCGCTCGTCTATCCCTTCGAGACCATCGAGAGGATCAGCACCGAAGAAGAGCTGCGCGACAATGTCGTTCATCAGCTCCGCGATGCCGTCGAAGAACGCACGCTGCACACACTGCTGAAATGTGCCGGTCTGGCTAACAGGTTTGTTGATGCATCGGTCACGCTCCGGATCAGACTCGAATATTACATAGAATAACAGGAAACACAGGAAACGAAACTCTAAAAGCAAGGAAATGGAAACTCTGAAAACTCTCAAAACCCTGAAGCATATCGAGGCCGTCCGCGGTATGCTGACTATCGCCTTCACGGCCCGCAAGGGTGCCGACGCGCTCAAGAAACTGGCGAACGTATCCGGATGGCCGTCGCTCATCGGCGGGACACTGGCCGTCATCGCCGGCGTCTTCGCAGACAGCGACACGGCGATTTTCTTCGGCGCCATCGTCGCCGGAGCCGGCGCCGTCATTATCGGAAAGCAAGAAGTCTAACTCGGAAAATCAAGCAAGGAAATGGATAATCAGGAAATTCTCGAAACACTCAAGAAAATTGAATATCTCCTCAGAATGCAGACAATCGACGTCGTGGGTTGCAAGGAGGCCGCAGCGCTGCTCAATATCTCCGAATCCCGAATCTATCATATGTGCGCCTCGCGAATGATCCCGCACTACCGGAACTCGCGCAATCGAATCCAGTTCTCGCGCCGCGAGCTCGAAGAGTGGGTGCTCGGCGATCGCATCCCGACCGAAGAGGAACTCGCAGCCAAGGCACAGGAACATGTCGTACTAAATCCGATCACCCGCTATGAATATAACGCTATCTGACGAATTCCTGGAATGGGAATGGTTCTCGTACCACGGTATGGTGAACCTATACATCTATCTCGTTTTGCGTGCCCGCGAGACAGCGCGGAAGTGGCGCGGACGAGTAATCGCACCCCGCTCTATCGTGACCACGATAGAGCGGATCAGCCGCGAGACAGGCCTCTCGATACAGAATATCAGGACATGTATCAGGAAACTGATAGAATCGAAGTATATAACAACGGAGGTAACAAATAATATAACCACTATAACGCTATGCGAGATAGTGAGTTACAACGATGAAAATTCGGACGCTAACAAAAGATTAACAGAAGATCAACAAGGGGGTAACAACACCCCAACAGGGAGTAAACAGGGTCGGAACAGCCGTAAAACAGGCCCCCGGCAGGGGGGCGCCAAAGGGGCGGAAAAGGAGGGAATATCGACCCTTTCGGCCGAAGGCCCGGCGAAAGGTATTTGTTGTCAGGAAGTTGGCGCCGACATCGCCGGGAGCGTCGACGGCCCGAAGAAAGCGCCGGCAGCCGCGGCGCCGGCCCCCGCTCCGGGGGCTTCGGGAGCGGGGGTAACAAAGGATCAACAAACCTCGTGTGCGCAGGCGGGCGCGCGTGACGTACACAGTAAGTATATATATAATTATAATAATATTATTTCATCGTCGTCAACCGCGTGCGTGCGCACGCGCGAGAAAAACGGGTTTTGGGGTTTTGGAGAAGATGCTGACGCCGCGAAACCGATCGTAAAGGAGAAAGGGGGGGCGGCCGGCGTGCCGGAGAAGAGCGAACCCGGGAAGATGACCGAAAAGCAGGAGGCCGAACTGTGGCGGGTGGTACAGCTCGACGACAATTTCTGGATTCTGACCGCCCGGGCCTGTGACGTCCCCGAAGACAAAGCGCGAATACTCGGCGGCCGATGGTGGGCCGAATGTCAGGCCCGCGAGAAGCGGCACGCCGACAAGGACGATTTCAACCGTCACCTGATCGCCTGGATCCGCCTGAAATCTGAAAATACCAACTCCAAGACTGCCAAAGAACAGGATCATGAAACAGCACAACAGAAAACAGCCGGGCAGACAGCCGACCGAAGCTTCTCAGAAAGCCTTCGAACTCGGCCGGAAGCTCGTCGCCGGAATGAAAACACGTACAGCACCAGAAACCCCCGACGCGGAGGCTTTCTCGAGATCACTTCAAATCCGGCGGACTACTCCGACAGCCTATGAAATCCGGCTCCCGTTTGAAAAGATCCTCGAGACGTTGGCAAATGCCTATAGCGGCGTGGTCATGCACCGCGGAGTCAAACCGGTTCTCGACGAAGCGACAATCGCAAACCTCGAAGCCGTCGCCCGCTGGCTGGCGACACCTAACCGCAGGCCCTCGCTCCTGCTGATGGGGACGACAGGCAACGGAAAGACGACAATGGCCATGGCCGTCGCCCACTGGCTCGACTCCTACTCCTACTGGTTCGACGACGCGGAACGCCGGCTCTCATTCCGACTCTTCACGGCCGCCGAGATCGCCGAAGCCGCACGCGAACAGGAAACCGCGCGGTTCCGGCGGATGCGCTCCGGGGAATGGTCAATCATCGATGATATCGGCGAAGAACCGGCCGACGTCCAATGCTGGGGAAATGTGGTGCGTCCGATGGTAGATCTGATCTCCTATCGGTATGGGCGGAACCTCATGACCCTGTTCACGACAAACCTCACGGGTCCGCAACTCGAGGAGCGATACGGAAAGCGCATCTATGACCGCCTGAAGGAATACTGTCAGGTCGTGGTCTTCCGGAACGACTCATACCGAACGTCGCCCCGGCTCGAACTATAAACTCTCCAAATACCGAACCCTCATGATCTCGATCCATTTCAAGAAATCCATCGGTTACACGCTCAGCGGCCTGACGGCCGACCAGCTCTCCGCGGCGCTCCGCGCCATCGGGAACAAACTGGCCGACCCGACTGACGACCTGAGCATGAACTGACCAAACACAATCCAGAATGTCTGAAATACTGCTTTATCTCGAAATGCCCGCCTATTTGCGCGACTGGCTCGTATGGTCTCACGGAGGCGTGAGCCCGATCCGCCCGCGCCGCGGTTCGATCGAGTCAAACATCCTTGAACAATATCTGCGCCCCTGGCCATCAGATCGGATCCCCGACCGACCGACTGAGGGATGCCTGACCATAGCACTCCCCTACTTCAAGACCAAGGACCCGCGCTCCAACAGCTTTCTGCCCGAATCGGCCAGGAAACTGTTTCTCCACTCTGTGCGGATCCAATTCGACAACGACCTGACAAAGTCGCTGCTCGGGACTGCCATGACCCGGGAGACGCTCTCGGACGCGATAGCTGCCTTCTGTGAGGCTCGCGCGATCGAAATGACCGATACCTCGATCGAAGCCGTCACGAAGCGCTGGAGGCGTCTCAGACGGCGAACCGGAGTGCTTGAGCGTGTGCGCCGTCACCGCCTGACGCTCAAGAAACATTACAAAAAACGTTAAACACGAAATTTCACATGCTTGAATACACCAATCTCCCGGGAATCCGCACCATCGGCATCGTGTCGGCCGACGACCTTCCGAGATATGTCGTGATGGAATCAATTTGCGGCTCGTGGCCGGCCGTCGCGGTCCCGGCCAAGCCGATCGCGTTCACCGGTCATCCTGAGGTGAAGGCAGTCCTATCGGTCAATGATCGCGAGACGTTCCAGCGGACGGATCTCGTCTTCGAGACCGCCGATCCGATCGGTATTCTCGGCTATTCGCGCCTCGGATTCGTCGTCACCGACGTGAACGGCCGGTCGTGGCTCATCGGAAGCCGCGAGGGTCCCTATCCCTGGGTGGAGCTCGAAACCGGAACAGCCGGCCCCGACAGGAAGGTTGTCTATAAATACTCGGTCACGCTCTCGGCGGTGCGGTCGCTCATAAGATGTGTGCTGCCATGAGCTCGCGCCGTTACTGCGGTTTCTGCCGCAATCTCGTCGGGCTCGACGATTACGGCAACGGGGAGTGTCTCGTCTTCGCCGCCTCGAAGCACACCGCCGACCGTGCCCGCTGTCCCCACTTCTCGTACCATCCCAAACCAACACCAAGAAACCGAAACGAAAAATAAACAACGCCTGTGGCGTCAAGCATCCGCGCCCCTGCAGATTGCCAGAATCAAAACGGCTCTGGATTAATCGGAGCCCAACTGATAGCATTGAGTTAGTTCTTGTTTGACAGCAGAACAATTCAAATCTTGTCGGGTTTTGATCTATCTCGTTCATGTATTTCCGACAAGACCGGTCCGGTCGGCCATGATGGCCGGCCGGGCTTTTTTATGGCCGGGAGGCGGTTCGCGGAAGATCCAAATTTTTCTCACCGACTTCGGAGTGCTGTTTGTCCCTGTGTAACGCTTGTAACGCTTGTAACGCTTGTAACGCTTTTTCGGGTTTTTCAGACTCAACGACGCGATGGCGGGCGCCGATGGGACGCCGTCACCCGTAATCAGACGCTCCGGAGAACCCCGCCGAGAGGAGCCGGCCAGGCACGGCGTGTCCTTTCAGCCGTCGCCGGAGCGCCCTATCTTTGCCACTGAAAATTCTTCTCTCTTCTCATCATGCCTAAATTTGACATCACACTTACAGGTTACGTCGGTTCGGAAACATTCTATCCGGATGACGTTCGCCGCGTCTCGGAAGAAACCGAGGAACCGCTGGCAATACATATATGCTCGCCCGGCGGATCGCTGGCTGACGGATTCGAGATTCACAACATTATCCGCGACCACGAGGCCGGCGCCTCGGTCCATTACTCGGGGCTCTGCGCGTCTGCGGCAACGATCGCCGGACTCGGCGCCCGCAAGATCACCATGGATCCGGCCGGGTTCTACATGATCCACAAGGCCTCCATGCAGTTCCTCCAGTGGGCCAACCTGAACGCCGACGACTGCCGCTCTCTGGCCGAGTCGCTATCATCTCAGGCCGAGGAGCTCGACAAATTCGATGCTGCGATCGCCCGGCTCTACGCTGCGCGTTGCAAACGCCCCGTGGCCGAAATGCTTCAGCAGATGCGCACAGGCAACTGGCTCTCGGCCCAGGAGGCGCTCGAATGGGGGTTTGTCGACGAGATCACCGAGAAACCCGAAGGGATCGCGGTCAAAGTCGAAGACTCGGTCTCGCTCGACGCACTCCGTGAGCTTCATGCTTTCGGATGCTCGCTCCCTCCGGTCGCTGTCGCTGCCAAGGCCGGGGAACTCCCTCTCGGAACGCTCTCCGACCAGGCCGCACTCCTCCAGAACATCAAGGATCTTTTAAATAATTCGACAATGAACACAAACGAGCAGAATCCGCAGACAGCTCCCGAAGCGGTTCCCGCGACATCGGAACAGACTGCGCAGAATGAAGCGCCCGAAGCCGGACATAACACCGAAACGCCCGGAAACAAGACAGACGCCGAACTCCTGGCCGAAGCGCAGGCGAGAATCGAGGCTCTTGAAGCCGAGAACGCGGAACTCAAGAAAAAGCCCGGAGCAAAAACACAGAACGTAGTCAACCAGCAGGCTCCACAGACGCCGACAAACGCCGCGGCCAAGTATGTGGCCGTCGCAGGCCGTGCCCGCGACCTGTTCAACAAATTCAAGTAATCAACCATTTTTTTCATAACTTCTTAAACTCTCTCTCCTCATGGCAGGACAAATTTCTTTCACTCTCGAAGAGTATCAGGAGGCCGCGGTCCAGTACCGCCCGGAGCTTCTGATGCTCCCCATCATCGGTATCGAGGAAACCACCCAGTGGATGACCCAGCGCCCCGGCATCAGATATAAGGAGCGCGTGGGCCAGATGACCGGCAAGGCGCAGTTCGCACCCTATAAGGCCAAGCGCCGCACCGACGCGGAACTCAAGCTCGAATTCCGCGACCTCGAAACACATTTCGGTTCGGTTGTGGCCGAATTCGAGCCTAACTCGGCCGTTTCGACTGTTCTCGGCAAGCTCGCCGCAACCAAGGGCGACGCCCAGGCAGAAGCCCCAACGGCGATGCACGTTCTCACGCTCATTGCCCGCTCGCTCTCCGACTCGCTCAACGCCGCCATTTGGTCGGCCAAGCGTAACGCCTCGGGTGACACAACGCAGGATCTGTTCGACGGATTCGACACCATCACCGAGAAGGAGATCGCCGGCGGCGGAATCTCCGCAGAAAAGGGCAATTATCTCAAGCTCGAAGAAGCGATCACCGACGAGAACGCATATGACGTTGCCAAGAAGATCTGGCGCTCGCTCAGCGTGCATCTCCGCGCCGAGAAGGAAATCCTCGTGTACTGCACACAGGATTTCGTCGACTCCTACAACGAGGCCTACAAGCTCAATACCGGCGCGATCCCCTACAACGCCCAGTTCGAGCAGCAGGCTGTCGAAGGCTCGGGCGGCCGCATGAAGTTCGTCCCTCTCTCGAATAAGGTCGAATCGAAATTCATCCACGTCTCCACGCGTGACAACATGCTGATCGGTTACGACCAGATGGGCGACATCGAATCTGTTCTCATCAAGGAATACGAGCCGTTCATCCTCTCGTATGTGGCAACGATGTTCTTCGGTGTCCAGTTTGAAACCATCGACAAGTCGCGCCTCATGGTCGTTGAACTTGCCGCATAAATCCTCTCTCACCATGGCAGAAAAAAATAACTGTTCCCCTCTCCAGCGCTCGCTGCGCTGGTGTCAGGGAACGCCGGAGTTACCCGGCATCCGCCGTCGCGCTTACTACATCGCCAAGTCCGAAATCCAGAAGTATCCCAACTTCGAGCGTGACGACAAAGGTCGCGCCATCTCGGCCCGTCTCAAGGGCTCGTTCATTCTCTCGGCCGATGCTACATGGAAGTATATAGACATCCTTCCCGACAAATCACAGCTGACTTCCGATGCTCAGGGAGACCTGCCGTCACAGACGCAGCTCAACAAACTGACCCTGCTTCACCCGGGCGTCGGTGAAGAAGCTTCAGCCGCCGCGGCCTATCTGAACAATACAGACTGTGTTTTTCTCGTTCAGGATATGAAGGACGCATGGCGCGTCGTCGGTTCGGAGAAATGGATGACCAAAACCACCGTCACCCAGGACAACGGCCAGGGCCCGACGGGGACCACATCCACCACCATTTCGGTCGAAGCAACCGACGAGACCCCGGCGCCGTTCTATTTCGGATCTATCGAGACCGAAGACGGCACCATCGATCTCACCCAAGATGAGACCGAACCCGAAACTTGACAGAGTTTCAATTATTTCCACTTTCTTGCCGGACGGCTCGGGATTCGCCTGACGGATCCCGGGCCGTTCATTTTTTTAGTCTCTTCTTTCTCTCCTCTCTATGACCGACAATTCACTTAACGACAAGATCCGCGCGTGGCTCGACGCGGACAATCCGGATCCGGCCGCCGGTGCGGATCTGCTCCTCTCGCTTTCCGGAAACAAGATCCGACACCGAAACCTTATCAGGCGCGGCGCCGGAGCGCTCGCGTTCATCCGCGCGGAACTCGCGCGTTATCTCGAGTTCCGTCTGCGCAAGATGACGCGTGAACAGGTCGCCGATCTCTCGGTCAAGGCCGAGAAGGCTATGACCGACGCTAACCGCCCGCGGGGAAAACGTCCGGACCACGACTCACTGCCCGACGAGATCCGCGCGCTGTTCGAACAGAATCTGGACATACTTCACCGGATGCGAGAGACTCACCGCCAGCTCCGCGCCCTCTCGCTCGATGACGCACCGTGTCCCGATTCCGAGATCTATCCTTTCGTTACTGACCTTATCCGGCTCGACAAGCTCCGCCTGGCGAACTGGGCCCGTTACGATTCATGGACGCCGGAACAGACGGATTGATAATACCCGATATCTCGGATATTCTCGATTCTGTCGATTACAGGCTCCAGGATCCTGACACCGGTCCGGTCAGTGAGCAGCATGCGGAAAACTTCACAGATCACAAGAAACGCAAGGCCTGGGGAGGCTCCGCCTCACAACACAGGCCGGAACCGAGATGCGATTTCGCACCTAACAGAAACACAATAACGGCAATGCCCGGTTTCCGTGTTATCTCGGTATGGAAGAAATCACCGATGGGAAAACGCCTCTCGCAGATTAAAGATTCGGAAGATATGCCGCACTTTTTCGCCGATGCCGTAGCCTCTATGATACGGTCAGTAATCGGTGACAATCCCGCAGCAGGCGGATGGGTCCTCACGGTGCCGCCTCCGAGGCGTCACAAAGAGCGGAATTTCGCAACGGTGACGGCAATTGAAATTGCCGGCTTGCTCGGGATTAGATTCGTCAGTCTCGCAAAAGCTCACAAACTCGGACGCGTGAACGCGGAATACACGCTCGCGCATCCGGTACCCGATGAACCGAATATCATAATTTTCGACGATATCGTGACAACAGGATCTACTCTCTGCTCGATGCACAGACTGTTGAAACCGTTCGGTAAAAACCTCGCGTTTTTCGCCGGTATAAAGAACCATTCATGACAAAATCCGCAAAGATATTTCAACAGCTCGACGAGTGCCCCATTCAGGCACATCTGGTTAATTCGCTTCAGCTGCTCGACATAGTCGATCATGTTATTGCCCAGATCGGGCCATCGCGATTACGCATGACATCTTTCTCGATATCAGAGGAAGCGCTCCGGCATCTGGCCATGGCCAAGAGAAACGGCTCTGTTACAGAGGTACAGTTGGCGCTCGATTTCAAGGCAACAAACAAAACCGTTTCGCTCTGGTATTTCATCGAAGCGGTCTGCGACAGGGCCGATCTATGCGAGAACCATTCAAAAATTGTGCTTCTGGAATCGGCATCGGGAAGACGCGTGGCAATCATGACATCTCAGAACCTGACCAGAGGAAACAGAAACGAGTCCTACATCATTGCCGAGGATCCGCGCATTTTCGACAGACTTAGCGCGGATCTCGACGATATCATCAACAATAAATCTATTTCTCTCTATGACCTACTCTGCAGAACAGCTGAAGACGATTGAGAAACTCGCATCGCTATACGTGAAGATATCGGATATCGCCGATATAATAGGTGTGCCGGCTGCAGTACTCCGTGAAGATATCGCCTGCGACAGCCCGGAGGCATCACAGGCTTACCGCAAGGGCAAGGCGGCATCACGTGTAAACCTGCACGCACAGGAAATGAGACTTGCGCAAATCGGCTCTCCGCTGGGCATCGAGAATGTAAGACAATCATTAATGGAAATGGAGGAGGACGAATGACACAGGACACATTCGAGATCTGCCGGCGGGATCTGTTCACTGATCATGAAACGCTGGCCGGAACATATACACCGGCCATCGCCGACAAGGTGGTGCGTATCCGCGCAATGTATAACTGGTTTCTACAGAACCCGGGCGCCAAGGACGCCGATTTCGTGACAGAGGACATAGCGCGCCACGCAGTTACAAAACCGACAGCTTACGACGATCTGAAAGTCACAAAACGCCTCCTGCCACTAATCACCGAGACCTCGCGCGACTTTCACCGCTGGCGTTACATCGAAATGATTCTGAACACATACGAAAACGCACGCAAACGCGGAGATACAAAAACCATGGAGCGCGCCGCAACATCCTACGCCAGATATACCAAGATCGACGCCGAGGATCCACAGTCGGTTCCGCTCGACAAAATACTCGTTCAGCCTTTCACCGCGACCTCCGATCCGCGGGTGCTCGGAATCGAACCGATCCCGAATCTCAAGGAGCGGGTCGCGAAACTCATCGAGCATTATTCCCGCGAGTCTGCCGATATCGAGGATATCGAATTTGAACCGGCCGACCTTGAGGAAGATCTGCTCTTCCCGGCTCCGCCGCCCGTCTCCGACTGACAAAGTGACCCCTCAAAACTCTCTCCCCAATGTCGAAACAGGTTTATTTCAACGACCCGCAACGGCTCGTCCAGCTCGTAGGCGCAAACACATCGGTGATCGTAGCAGGGCGCCGAACCGGAAAGACCGACTCGATCGCCGCCCCGTTCGTATTGCGCTGCATGCAGCGCATGCCTCGCTCGTGCGGCGGAATCGTCGTGCCCACCTACAAACACGGTCTGACTAACACAATACCCGGAATGCTTGCCGCGTGGAAGCGATGGGGATGGATCGAAGGTGTGCACTTCGTCGTAGGCAAGAAACCGCCGAAATCGTTCGCTGACCCGATCAGACCACCGTTCGAGTACAAACACGTGATCTCGTTCTACAACGGATCGTATGCCGTCATCATCTCGCAGGACCGCCCCGGCTCGTCGAACTCGCTCACACTCTCCTGGCTTCTTGTCGACGAGGCCCGATTCGTCGATTACGACAAGCTCAAGAACGAAACACTCCCGGCAAACGGCGGAATCAAGGTCGATTTCGGACATTGCTCGGCCAATCACGCCATGATGGTTCTCTCCGATATGCCTCAGGGAAAGCGCGGCTCGTGGTTTCTCAATTACCGCGAGAAGATGGACCCGGAGCTGATCGAGGCCATAAAGGGAACCGTCTTCGAGCTATGGAAGACCAGGGAACGGATCCTGAAGGCACGCGAGACCTCGGGAGAGGTCCCGGCTTACCTCAGGGACTATCGCCGCCGGCTCGATCGCGATCTCAACAAGATGCGCTCGGTCGCGGTCTTCTACAAGGAATATTCGTCGATCGAGAATCTGCAGCTCCTGGGCGAAAAGTATATCGCCCAGATGAAACGTGACCTCCCGCCGCTTACGTTCCAGACCTCGATTCTCTGCCGGCGCCTCGGAATCGCCAAGGATGGCTTTTACTCATCGATGCGTGAACACCACATCTACGACGCCTCAGATCTCGATTATCTCGACTCGCTCGGTATGTCGTCGGATATCGTCGACCCGTCGCTCTTCGACGCACGCGCAGACCGTGACGTAGATCCTGACGCCCCCATCATGATCGGCATGGACTACAACGCGAACATCAACTGGATCGTCGCCGGACAGGTACACGGCGCGCGTCTCGACGTGATCAAATCGTTCTACACCAAATTTGACCGGAAGATTCCGGCGCTGATCGCCGATTTCTGCGCCTACTATTCCTCACACCGCAACAAGCGGGTGATCTTTTACTACGACTCGACCGCACTGGGCGCGAACTACGCCGTCAACGACCAGGATTTCCGCTGGGTGATCATCAACGAATTTCAGCGCCTCGGATGGTCGGTAGACGATGTCTACCTCGGGAATCCGATGCGTCACGACGAGAAATACCTGCTCATCTCGCAGGCTTTCTCAGGCAAACAGCGTCTGACGCCGTTTTTCAACCGCCAGAACAATGAGGATCTTCTTATTGCCATTCAGTCGGCCGGAGTTTCGCGCGGGCGTCTCGGTTTCCGGAAAAACAAGGCAGGCGAGAAACTCGCCGAGTCGGAGGAGGACCTGCTGGAACACCGAACCGACGGCACCGACGCATTCGACACACTCTATATAGGCGCGGAGAAATTCCCGCAATCTGACATTTCAACACCCCTGATCTATGGAATCCATTGACTTCAATTCTATCGGGAAACGCTCGTTTCTTCTCTCGTCGGAGCTTGCTCTTGTGTCGGTCCCGGTGCCCGACGGGGAGCCGGTGATTGTCTCGCTTTCGGCCGAAGCGCAGGCGGAACCGCTCTATTCGCAGCGTCTGTGGCCCTGGAAAGGTAAACTGACGCTCTTCCGGCTCGACGAAATCGCGGAGGAGTTCATGCGCTCGCACTCACAGCCCCTGATGATCTTCACGCTGTCGGTGTCGCCATCTGGCGCGTCGGCTTTCAAACCGTCGGCCGTGAGATTCCCCGCAATCCATTTTCCGCGGCTCCTGATCGGAGATCCGGAGCGGTCGCTGACAACACGTTTTCTCCATTCGGAGGCATCGCGGATTCCGCAAGGTGTGACACCGGCGGTGACACTTCTCCGCTCGCCGGGCGATAATTCGGGTGTGATGACCTGGAACGCTTCGTTCATCGCACCCGACGGACCGCGTGATTACACTCTGACGGCGGTCATGTCGCCGGCATCGGCGCCATACGTCCGGACTTTCCGCGCTCCGCTCGACCAATTGGCCGAAGGAGCGGGAGCCGGCACTGCGGATCTCGCCTCTCTTCATGTTCACTGCGGGGATCGCGTGGCCTCGTTTTTCGTCGACCCGTCGCTCTCGGATCGTTCGTTCGTCGAGTTCCGGAACACGTTCAATGTACCGGAACGGCTCTACACTCTCGGAGCGGTGACGTTCTCGCAGGGACTCGAGATATCGACAGCTGCGGTCGGCACCGAGCTCCGCGCCTATGACCGTAGGATCACCGACTCGTACAAGGCCGTGACGCTGCCACTCTCCGAGCCGGAACTGGACACTGTCCGTCAGCTCGGCGAGTCATGGGACGTGAGCGTTCCGTTCTTTCCGGATCCGCTCGCAGCTCCGGTGCTCATGCCGGCCGTCGTGACAGAAACCGAACTCTCATTCTCAGATTCGACACAGGAGAAACAGACAGCCTCTATCACATGGCAGCTTGCCGACGTAAGACCCGCAATGGCGGGATGTTTCTCGCCCGATATCTTCAAATCTCAGTTCAATCGATCATTCCTCTGACCATGCACATTTCACAGGCCCGCGCGATCCTGAACAGCCGGGAGGCGTGCGATATCCACTATTGGACCTCAAAAGGTGAGCAGCAGGTCGCACTCGGTGCGGTCTCGCTCAGTTACGACACGCGCACCGGTACGCGCAATATTAAGATTCTGTCGTCCGGACAGGTCCGGCGGATCCGTGACGTGTGCATCTTCATGCTCAATGATGAGGAGGTCTACATTTGAACATGTCCTTTTTTAATTTCCCGTTTAACGGTTATTTCGCGCCATGAACACTTCTGCAACCGATATTTCATCACCGTTCCTCGGAATCGACGTGCGCATGATGCCCGACAATAAATCGGCCGTCGCTTTCGTGCCCGAAAGCGCATCCGTGTTCCGTGAGCAGGGACAGATCGCACCGATCCGGCTCGACTCGGGAGACTGGTATATGCCCTGGGGAGCGGACAATCAGATGCCATACAAGATTATGGATCTCATCGAATCCGATGAGACCCTGTCGACGTGCCAGGACTTCAACGCGGAGATCTGCTACGGCGCCGGCCTGCAGTATGACACCTCGGAGGTGTCCCGACCGGTGGCCTCGGAAGTGGAGGACTTCTTCAAGGCCAACGCCATCCCTCAGCTCTTTCTCGGCTCGTGCATAGATTTCAAGCATTTCGGATTCGCCGTGACCGTAGTCATCCTCAGCCGCGACCGCTCAAAAATCGTTCGCGCGGTACGCAAGGAGGCCTGTTATTGCCGGTTCAGCAAAGCCGACGACATGGGACGCATCGACAAGGTGCATTTCGCTAACTGGCGCCTCGGATCCTCGGCAGCTCATAAGGTCGAATCAATCCCGCTTCTCGATCCGTCGGCCCCGCTGGCCGACCTTCGGGAACGCGTAGAACGCGGTGACAAGGAGTGCAAGTATGCCATTGTGTCGCGTATCCCGACCGTGGATCACACATACTATCCGATCCCGAGCTATGCGTCGCTCTTCAAATCGAAGTGGTACGACATCAAGAAACTCATCGCAACCGCCAAGGAAGCGAAGCTGCGCAATTCGGCTCCGATCAGATATCATATCACGATTGCCAACACCTATTGGAAGCACATTTTCGAGGCGGAACACATCACAGACCGCGTGAAGCAGATGGAACGCATCGCCGCCGAGAAACAGAACATCATCGACTTTATCACCGGCGCCGAGAACTCCGGCAAGGTGCTCTTCTCGACCGAGTATGTCAACCCGACGGGGCAGACCGTAAAGGAGGTGACGATCAATAAGGTCGATTCTTCGAAGGAGGGGGGTGACTGGGAAACCGACATACAGGAGGCCGTCAACATGGTCTGCTTCACAATGAGGGTTCATTCGAACCTCGTGGGTTCGGTTCCGGGCAAGGCGCAGACAAACAACTCGGGATCCGACAAGCGCGAGCTCTACACGATCGCCCAGGCGCTCCAGAAGCCGTACCGGGACATACTTTTCGGAGCTCACGACCTGATCATCGGTTTCAACGGCTGGCGCGGCGTGAAGCCCGTCTGTCCGTTCATGCAGCTGACGACACTCGACGAACACACCGACGCAAAGAAGGTGGATATCTCACAAAACGCACAGAAAACGAAATGATACTATTTTCCTCAACTGATGAACTGAAGTCGTTTCTCCCGAACGTTCTGAGGGAAGCGCCGGGAACTTCGCCATATCTGACAAAGCTCGCCCCGTTTGTCGACGAGGCCGAGGCCTGGGTAGATTCGACCGTGTGTCCACTCTCAATGCTCGACCGGATGCCGGCCGACCATATTGCTGACATCCGCAAAATTGTCGGCGCCGAGACAATCCGACGTGCCGTGCCGGCGCTCGACCTGGTGCTCACACCCAACGGGTTCGCGACTTTGGGTAACGACACGATCGCCGTAGCTTCGGCCCACAGAACCGAGGCGCTCGTGCGCTCGATGGCCGACCGCAGGGATGACGCTCTCGACCATTTCCTCAGAACGGCCCACAAAATAAAGGGTTGGACCCAAACCGAGCAGGCGAAGTTCTTTCGCCGCTCGCTCTTCTTCACGCTCTCACCTTTCCGGCTACGCCCGGAATTGTCACGCCTGGAGGAGTGGTACGAAGATTCAAAACTCGCCGTCTCGGTAGAAACCAATCTCGCCGTCTCTTTCTATTCGGCGCAGCTGATGGACGCTCTCCGTCTGGAGCGGCAGTCGGGCACCGGCTCACCGATGCGCCGGCAGGTGGCAGCGCAGATAGCGCTCGTGGTAGACGCGGTCATTCACGGGAACGTGTCTAAGATTCACAATTTCGATATCGTCAATATAATCCGCGATTGTCCGGAAGAGTTCCCGGAGTGGCACGCCTCGGAGCTCAAGGCCCTGTTCAGGGTCGAGCCCTTCCGGAACTCCAGGAAAAGCGGAGGTTATTTTTTCTAAACGATCATGGCAGATTCTGTACTCGAAAATAAAATAGATTTCACGCTCCCGACCTCATGGGAGTCGTGCACGGAGCGTCAGCTGGTGCTCTTCTTCAACCTCATGGCCTCGGTCGATCCGTCGAAAATGTATTGTCCCGGTGAGATCAAGACCAGATTCCTTCTGGCCGTCAACGGCCTCTCGGTTGTCGGACGAAATGACGACGGAAACTGGATTTTTGAAAAGAAACTCACCAAGGCGCAGCGCCGGGATTATGGAGGACGGCACAAAGTGTTTTTTCAGATCAAGGCCTCGAAGCTGGCAGAGATCCAGTCGCACATCGATTTCTTTGACCGCCCGGCGGCATATCCGGTGCGACCGCAATGTTTCGGGCGTAAGACTTCGGCGCTGCCGGCTGACCTGTCGGGCGTGTCGCTCGAACAGTTCATTGTCTGCGACAATCTGTACCAGGGCTATCTGCAGACTCAGGACGAGTCGCTGATCATAGAACTGGCGCAGACGCTCTACCGGTGCTCGGCTAAACGTGTGACGCCGGCCATGACAATGGCCGTGTTCTTCTGGTTTATGTCGCTCAAGCTCCATTTCTCGGCACGCTGGCCGGAGTTCTTCCGGCAGGTACAGGATCCGGACGCGCTGGCTCCGGCGGTTCCCGATATTCAGGGGGCAATCGATTCTCAGCTCCGCGCCCTGACTGGTGGAGATCCAACCAAGGAACGCGCGGTGCTCGATCTCGATTGTCACCGGGCATTCACCGAACTGAACGCCAAGGCTCGGGAATACCGGGAAATCAAACAACAGACCAAGTCATGAAGATAACCGGGAAAAAACATAACGGCCGCTGGTCGGCCAACGATTTTTTCCGTGATCTCACGGCACGCAACATCATGTGCCGACGCAATGGGTTTGCGTTCCGGACCGTGTCGGGGCTGGCGGGTTTCGAGGAAGCGCTTGCGGCCGCTCTCGATGACGTGGCTTTCGTGGCCGTATCTGATACGGCCGACGGATATACGCAGATTAACCCGACACCTTCGACACGCCGCGTGAAGACCGTATTCATGGCCATGCGTCACGACCCGGACGACCAGCAGGCGCGCAACCGCGCGTTCGATCTCATGCACGAGATCTTCAACCAGTTCATGTCCGTCTTGATTCAGGAACGGACACGCCTGGAGCAGAACCGGATCTATCTCGACGAGAGAATCACATTTCAGGAGATCGACCGATATTTCTTCACCGGCGCGGCGTGCGCGCATTTCTCGCTCGCATTCGACGTGTTCAATGATCTGAGATATGACCCGCGACAATGGACCCACGAGGAGTGAGACGGCGCGCGAGAAGTACCTGACCGCGTTCTATTCGACAATGGCCAGAATCTGGAAAGACCGGGTGATGCTCACACGGGCTTTCGATACGGGCGCGCTCTACACGTCGATTCAAAACGGCGTTTTCTCGGTCGGCCCGCAGGCGCTGAGCACGGAGATGCAGTGGTCGTTCCTCCGTTACGGCGTATTTGTCGACGCGGGAACCGGCCGGAACACATGGCGCGGTAACGGCGGTGACCTCGGACGAGACAACACACGCCGCCGAAAGCGGTGGTTCTCACGCAAACACTTCTCGTCATACATGAACCTGAAGGAATTCTACGAGGAGAACATCGGGCGCGATGCGACGCAGATTATATCCAACGCCCTGACGAAAGATCTGATTCTTGAATTCGGCTCTCCATGATGGGTTCCGGGCCGATTCTTAAACCGATACTTTAGCTTTTTTTGATAAATGACGATTTAACAACCTTAAAGTGAAACTTTAATGTTACGCGATACAATTCAAGCCCTGGGGCGCCAGAACGCCCGCGATTCCATCACACCGGCGCAGATATCGGGAATATTACTCGAGATCCTGGGTCTCTCGGAGTCCGCGGCTTCGGAACATAATATCGATGAGCTGCGCTCGGATGTGCGGGAGGTGGCCGCCGACGTTGCGGATCTCTCGGACTCTCTGTCGAAACTGCTCGCCGCCTCGGGCGAGCTCTCGAATCTGGACGCAGTGGGCGTTGCGCTCTTCGACGAAGTCGTCGAGCTCTCCGGAGCGGAACGCTTCGCTCAGTCCGGAACATCACTCGGACGGGACCCGGAACAGGGCCGGACGGTTGTCTATGACAGGGGGTCAAAACGTTTCTATCTTCAGGTTGTCGAGCAGGGGCTCAGCCTCTCGAGCGGTGCCCCGCTCCTCTATGAATACTGGCCCGAATCGAAGTATGCCGACGCCGACCATCTTCCCCATCGGGACAAGGTGTTCGTCTGTCTGGCCGATATGTCGGTATGGATCGGAGCCGGCGCTGACGGTCTTGCCGGTAACAGTTTTGCCGGAAATCTGGAGTCGGACAACAACACGTTCGTGTCTCAGCTCAGGAAGAATTTACCGGAAATGTATGCGCAGATCAGCCGAAACGGCAGTCTCGCCTCTTCGGCTGATGCGAAAGCGGAGCGCGCCGTGTCGCTGGCTTCGGTCAATCTCGGGCTGATGATCGAAAAGGGGCAGCTCCTTGTCCTCGGTTATGACCGATTCGCCAAGTTGGGTCTCGTCCCATATCTGCTTTGCCGCGTGAACCGCCGCAACCCCTATCGCGATAGGGGGAACCCGGACAAGAAACCGGCTTGTGAGCGCCGGGCCGGGTGGCATGTCGTCGGATCGCGTCACACGATAAGGATTGGCAAGGGACGTCTCTATTTCTCTACCATCCCGCGTTATCGGTTACATGAGAAGTCTTCCACATACTCGGCCTCGGCCCGATCGTTCCTGAAGATAGCCAAAAATAGAGTCGTTTTCAATGGCCATCGATATGAGATATCGGAGAACAAACGCAAGCGTTTCACATTCGCTCTGGCGTTCGGTCTGCCTCACGAGCACGGCAAAGCGCGCCTCTCACCGGCCAACATGATTACGCCGCTTATCCCGTTCGAGATCGAGGCGTTCGCTTCCGATAGATTCGAGGATGGGGTCGACGCCCGATTCATGCTCACCGTGAAGAAATGAATCGGGAGGGCACAAAAAAATCCGGCACGGTTTCGTGTCGGAGGAGGTAGCGCTAAAAGCAAGCTCATACCTTCTGCGGGATGGACAAAGCTCGCGAACGAAGCCTGTTTTTGCCCTTCCGAGTGCCTCGCAATAAATTTAGCATAGGCCCAACTACATTGCAAATATAATACTTTTTTTAATGACTGACAAATACTAACCCATTTTTCAACCTCTCTCCCCATGGATTTAAATTTCATTCTTTCAATCGTCACAACATTCTTCACCGCCGGTGGACTGGGGATGTTGCTCAAGTCGTCAAGGCGCAAAAGCGCGGCCGAGGCCCGCCTGGCCGAGGCCAACGCAAAAATCGCGGAGCTCTCCGAAGACAAGGCCCAGTTCGAGCGATATCAGGCGGAACTCGACCAGATGCACCGAACCCAGGAGATCGCCAACAACCATATCAAGGAACTGACCGAGCAGAGGGCCGTTTCAGACGCGCGATATGAAGAGCAGACGCAGCGCCTTAGAAAGACGCAGGACGCGCTGGCCAAGTCTCAGAGTGATCTTCTCCAGGAACAGCGAGAGTCGGCCCGTCTGCGGTTGCTCAACCAGTTCCTCAAGAACTGGCTTTGTAAAAAAGAGTTCAAGGACTGCGGAGTTCGTGAGCCGGAACAGGAGCACAAGGTCCCCTACATCGAACCGGAATATTTGAACAATGATACGAAAACATTACAGGGATGATCTGAAAATCTACATCCGGCTTTACGACGCCGCGGGTGCCCAAATCGGCGTGCCGGATTATGATTTCAGAATCCTTCTCAAGACGTCGGGCGCTAAGGTCTTCACCGCCGGACGTATCGACGGACAATTGGTGAATATGGCCGCAGATCGTGACCGTCTGCTCGTCTTCGCAGACAATCACGGCCTATTGCCGGGCAAACTCTCGGTTTCTTTCGAGGCCATGATCCCGTCGGCGGATATGGCCGACCAATCGGAACGCGTGATCGCCATGTGTGACCGTCCGATCTTTCTCGTTGAAGGTCCGTCGGATCCACCGTCGAAACTTGACCTGTCGCTCGCGATCCCAATGGCAAAGGGCGAGAAAGGGGATCCCGGCCCTCAGGGACCCCCGGGCCCTCCGGGTGATGGCAATATAGAGTTCATGTCGCTCGAAGAACTCGACGCAATGTTTGACAATCTTAAATAACCAACCATTTTTTATTAATCACTAAACACAAAAATCATGGCAGAAATTAAGAAAGCCCTGAGCGCGGATATATTCCAGGCCGCGCTCGTCAAAATCAACGATCGAATCAAGGAGCAGGCCGCAGCCGTCTCGGCTCCGATCGCATCAGCAACCGTGCCCGGTATCGTGAAACCCGGAACGAACATGACCGTCGGCGCTGACGGTTCGCTCAATGTAAACACTGCCTCGGCTACGACGGCCGGTGTGATGAAAGCCGGAACCGGCCTCAAGGCTGCCTCAGGCACAGTTTCGGTCGACACCGACAAGATCGCCGAGAAGACCTATGTCGACTCCAAGATCACCGAGATCGTAGGTGGCGCTCCGGAAACTCTCGACACCCTCAAGGAGATCGCCGACGCCCTGGGCGAAGATGCGAACCTCTCGGCAACCCTGACCGCTGAGATCGGCAAGAAGGCCAACACGGCTGACGTATACACCAAGACCGAGGCTGACGAGGAGTTCCTCAAGATCGAGGACTATCAGTTCGCCACCGAGGCCGAGATTCTCGCCATCTGCGCCGAGACATTGAAGTAATTAACCCGGGGGCGCCTGTTTTTTAGATTTCAGATTGAGAGGCGCCCCCGCAATTTCCCTAACTCAATTATTTTGAGATGGCCGAAAAAGCAATCAACAGCGAGGGGTTGAAGACCGCGCTCGAACAGGTCGACGAACGGATCGTCACCGCCGAGGGAGGGATGATCGGAGCCCTCGATGAAATGGGAGGGAACATCGCCACAGAGCTCGAAGCGATCAAAGAACAGATGGGGCTCTCGAACCTTCTGACCGCACTCTCGATCGTCGCCAATCAGGAAGGGGCGCAGGTGTGGATGGGGACCTACAAGCAATACCTCGAGCTCGATCGCGAGGCCGAGGGGAACAAACTCTATGTCATCTACTGATTATGGGCCAGATTTACGAAATTCGCCTTGCCAACGGCACGACCCGTCCCGGCCAGCCGAAGACGCTCCGCAACATCTCGATCGGTGACCGGCAGATGTGGAACTGCCGCGAGGAACTTGAGTCAAACGACATTCTGCTCTTCGAGAGCGACGAACGGACAACGTGGCCGTATCTGTCGAATCCCGGTTCTTCGTCGAGCTTCGGTCCTATGGATGGCCTTACACCGGTGAAGGTCCTCCCGGCCATCATAGCAGGAATTCAGTTCCCGAAAAACGTCAAGGCGATCTATCGCCTTCCGAATCTCCAGATGCTCACCTCCATGTCAAGTATGTTCCGGGAGTCCGACGTCGAGTATCTGCCGACGCTCAACTGCTCGGAGCAGATGACGAACATGGCCTATATGTTTTACAAAGCCGTCAACCTCAAGGAGGCGGATCTATCAATGATGATCACGCGCAATGTCGTGACGATGCAATGGCTGTTCCGAGAGTGCAAATCTCTGCGACGTGTCAACCTTGACGGCGTCGACACCTCCAAGGTCACCGACATGTCGTGCATGTTCAACCAGACAGACATCGAGGAAGTGGACCTCTCCGGATTCGAGACTTGCAGCGTCATGACGATGGGGAGCATGTTCTACGGATGCAAGCGGCTCAAGTCTGTCAGCATGACGTCCGAGCTCAACGATACCCAGAACGTCACGGACTTCAGCGGCATGTTCAATCAGTGCTCGGCCCTGGAGAGAGCCGATTTAAAAAGTCTCAAATCGTGCACCGGGACTTCGACATACGCCATGTTCAACGCCTGCTCTGCTCTGAGATTCGCGCTGTTTGATGATTTCGACATGAGCAACGTCGCGAACTGCGACTTAATGTTCACCTACTGCGAGAGTCTGGAGATTATCCAAGGTCTTACAAATATCGACAAGCCTCTCGATCTCGGTTACTGCGTCAAGCTGACAACGTCCTCCATCGCTCGCATAATTGAGGCTCTGGTCCCGGTTGACACCTCAATGACCCTCAAATTGAGCGGAAGAGTGCGCGAGAAAGTGGATGACGAACAGATCGCGGAGGCAACCTCAAAAGGCTGGACAATCGCGTTCACATAACCCAAACAATATGAAAACCGAAGAATTTACAACTATAATGCTGACTGCCGACGAGGGTCACTTCCTGACCGAGAGAGAGGACGTGCCCATACTCAAGAGAACCGTCGCGAGTGTCGTCGCCGTCGGTCGCAACGACAGCCCGGAGGAATGGGTCGAGATCTCGGCCGAGGAGGCCGAGGAGTGGAAGCGGAAATATAACGAGGCTCGAAAGTTGGAAGAAGAAACAATGCTCCTAAATGAATCAGAAAATGCAGACAATTAAGAAGGGCTCTCGGGGCGAGGACGTGAAACGTCTCCAGAACCTGCTCAATCTATATCCGGACGGAATCTTCGGCGCCCTCACTCTCGAGGCCGTGCTGGAGTTCCAGCGATCGCATGGACTCGCCGCCGATGGCATCGTCGGACAAAGTACCTGGTCGGCGCTCATGAGCGCCGAGACATGGATCAACTCGGCTTCGTCATCGGCTTTCCCGCTTACGGGAAAGCCGACATCAAAACGCCGTGTTGACGAGATCATCGTTCACTACACCGCAACCCCGCAAGGGGAGAATTTCACGGTAGAGCAGATCCGGCAGATGCATCTGGCCAACGGATGGTCCGACATCGGCTATCACTGGTATATCGACGCGAACGGAAAAGTCTTCAAGGGTCGCCCGGAGGATTACGCCGGAGCGCACACGGTCGGGCACAATACGCGCTCCATCGGCGTGTGCTATTGCGGCGGTTGTCCGCCAAGGTCCAACCCGAACTGGCAGAACGTGGGACTCGATACACGCACACCGGCCCAAAAGGAGTCCCTACGCTCTATTATCAGGGAACTGAAACGCAAATATCCCGCTGCGTCGGTTCATGGCCACAGGGAATTTGCATCGAAGCCCTGTCCGGGCTTCGATGCAAAATCTGAATATGCTAACCTATGAACTCAAAGAATACGACAGATAACATTATTCTGTTCTCTCTCCTCGTGGGCACCCTTCTGCTGGGACTCGTTCTTTGCACTGGATGCGCCGCACGCCGCGTGTCGACTCACTCGACCGAGTCTGTTGACAGCTGCTCTTCCTCTCTCTCAATCTCCGTTTCTGACAGCATCGCCTCGGCTGTTGCTGTCAGATCGGAGCTTATGGAGATTAACCGCTCAATATTTGAAACGTCCGCGGCCTCTTTCTCGGCCGATTCGATCGTCTTGAGCCGGGACTCCGACGGATCCCAGGTCATGGTCGTATTTCATCGGCCGCATGTTGTCACAAATTCTTCAGGATCCCGGTCAGAGACGCGCACCATCGCCCGCAATGATTCGACCGTCGACAATACAAAATCACTGTCGCAGTCCGTCTCACGAACCGATTCCGAACTATCACGCACAGCCGATGAACAAAGCCGGGCGCGGACTGTGTCGCCTCCATGGCTTGATATCGCCGCGTTCCTGCTGGGTCTCGCAATGATCGGCTGGGTCGTATACCGCATCTGGAAATTACATTAAAGGTCATGAGCACGGAAATTACCACCAGTCACGCCTCCGGACCGGAACGTGCTCCGCTCCGGCATGCCTGTCACTCCGGCCCCGACTGTCCTCCGATGGCAGGTCCGGGGGCGACTCCGCCTCCGGCCTCCGGAAGGTCCGCCGTCGCGGGGAACATGCGCCCCGCCTGACCTGAGGGCAACCGCTTTCCGGCAATAGGAATGCGAAGCCCAAAGCCCCTGCGGGCCTATGCACTTCACTACATTGTTTTTTTCTTTCTTTTCGTCACACCCTCGGACAGCCGGGCCGCATGTTCCTTAATCCGCGCCAGCCTGACCTCCCTCCGGCCTCCGTCTCCGGCTCCCCCGCCCCTACGCCATCTCCGGACGTCGCGGCCTCCGTGACGTCCCGCCTGCGCTACACACGCCCCGGTCCCGAGGCTGCGCACCAACGCGGAGGGCACCCGCTCTCCCCCGGTGCAAGCACCCGGGGCCGCTTTCCGTGCCCTCCGAATCGAGCCAGGGTCTTGAGCACAAAAATTACCACCAGTCACGCCTCCGGACCGAAACGTGCTCCGCCCTGGTCCCGAGGCTGCGCACCGCCGCGGAGGGCACCCGCAACCCCCGGTGCGAGCACCCGGGGCCGCTTTCCGTACCCTCCGAATCGAGCCAGGGCCATGAGCACGGAAATTACCACCAGTCACGCCTCCGATCGAAAATTAAAATTTCCGTTCGGAGGCTCACCACCGCTGGGATAAAAAATCAACATCAATGCAAAAAATATTTGCAATGAAAGTAAAATAATAGGAATAAGGTTAATTTGTGCTGACCCTCTCACGGAGGGCCAGCACCGCCGATGCTGGCCGAGATGGAGCGTGTGGGGCATCGTGCTAACCCATGTGTTTTATTTAATTGCTTGCCGAGAAATTTTATTTTATTATGCAATTATTTGCAGAATATGTGTTTGCATATTCCGCAAGGGGAAGAGTAGCGCATTGAATCACAATTTAGGGCGGTGGGGGGTCTTTGCAGACAGCAGTAAGGGGGCACGGCCCCCTTACAAACCCCACACGCTGAATTTCAGCGTGTTAAATTTCGCACCCCTTTACTTCTTCTAATAAGCGTTGGCGGTCGGTTGTTTTGAACTTGTTTTTACTTGAAAAATATATGTTGTAAAACATATATTTTACAACTGCGTTTGCGCTAATTTCTTAGCTATTTACTTGTATATGTGTGAATTAATTTGTATCTTTGTATTCAGAAAACGGACACAAAAAAACTGGCAACCACCACTCTCACGAGCATGTTGCCAGTAAACTAATTAATAAATGCGCTGTAAAATTAATCATTTTCGCGCAATCGGAGGGAATGTAGGGGAATATTTTTAATTAACTAATTAATAAATGCAATGAGAAAAAAAATCATTGAGGCGGCTATCACTGCCGCAAACGTGCTCGGCTTCATCGTGGTTTGCGCCATGGCCGTTGCGCTGTTCTTCGGTGCCCTGTGGATAGGGTATTTCCTCGGCTTCACGATGTAAGCCCTCTCAGAAAGTCGGCATCTTTCGGGATGCCGACTTTCGCAAGATTTCTTTATCCGGATTGGGAGACACGAGAGCGTGTATCGTCCTTTTCTTTATTTAGTCGTTGGCTTACATTTGCCATAAAAATTTTGAGATATGGCAAATTCAGTTACTAAAGCATCCGTTGTAATTTCCGTTAACGGAAATCAAGCGAAGTCTATGCTCGACGCTTTGCGCCAGAAGGCGCAGAGCCTTCAGCAGCAGATGGACGCAGCAGCTCAGGCAGGGAATAAGGTCAGAATGAAACAGCTCTCGAGAGAGCTGAAGACTGTCGAGAATTCGATTAATGCGGTTACAAATAGCGGGAAGAAGACCGAGGAGACGCTTAAAAATATCAATAGAGCATCCCCACGTGAACTGAATAAAGCACTCTCTCAGCTGAAAAATGAACTAAATGGAATTGAAAGAGGCTCTAAGGCTTGGGATGCTCAGATAGCAAAAATTAAGGCAGTGAGAGCCGAGATGGAGTCTCTTAATGATTCGATGAATCCGGATAAATCTTTTTGGGATAAGATCAATGGCCACTGGGAGAAATACCAATTGGCCATAACAAGCGCAGTCGCTGTTATAACCGGTCTTGTGGTGGCTGGAAGATCAGCCGTAAATGCTTTTGCCGAAATGGAACAGGAGATGGCAAACGTCAGGAAATTTACAGGCATGACTGAGTCGCAGGTCGGCGCGCTAAACGAGGAGTTCAAGAAGATGGACACGCGCACCTCCAGGGAAGAATTAAACCAGTTGGCCCAGGAGGCGGGCCGTCTCGGTAAGACTTCGCAGGAGGACGTCCTCGGGTTCGTCCGCGCGGCCGACAAAATAAACGTAGCTCTCGATGATCTCGGATCGGGAGCGACACTCACGCTATCGAAACTCACGGGAATTTTTGGTGATGAACAACGTTTGGGGACTGAAAAGGCGCTCCTCTCGGTCGGTTCTGTGATAAATGAGCTTTCACAGAACTGCTCTGCATCGGCACCCTACATCGCCGATTTTGCGTCTCGCATGGGTGGTGTCGGCGCGCAGGCGGGAATGACAGTACAACAGATTATGGCGTTCGCGGCGGTTCTTGACTCGAATAATCAAAACCTCGAAGCGTCGGCGACGGCTCTCTCGCAGGTGATCGTGCGAATCTATCAGGATCCGGCGAAGTATGCCAGGGTGGCGGGCATGGATGTGCAGAAGTTCTCGGCTCTTGTCAAGGAGGATATGAACTCGGCTCTGATCGAATTGTTGGAGACGCTGAAACAGGCCGGCAAAATGGACGTGCTCTCTCCTATGTTCAGGGATATGGGAGAGAACGGATCGCGTGCAATTTCCACACTTTCAACTCTCGCGAATCATATCGCGGACGTGAAAAGCCAGCAGGAGGTGGCCAATGAAGCATTCAGAGATGCAATCTCGATTGACAATGAATTTGAAGTACAGAACAATACGGTACAGGCAAGCCTCGACAAGGCGAAAAAAAGCGTGAAGGAGCTATCGGTCGAACTCGGCGAGAAGTTGCAGCCGGTGATGAGTATGATGATTTCTTCGTCGACTCTGATGTTGAAGGCTCTCTCGGCAATGGTGGGTTTCTTTATTTCATACCGCAAGGAGATTGTCACCCTGACGGTTGCAATCGGCTCTTATTATGCCGCCATCGGAATTGCCAAGGGTCTGCAACTCGCATGGACGGCCGCCGTCACTCTCGGCACTAAGGCCGTCGGTTTATTCAAGTATGCCGTCGGTCTGTGCGAAGTAGTCGTTATAGCGTTCACGCATGGGTTGAAAGCGGCAGGAACAGCGTTTACGTTTCTGAATCAAGCGATGAAGACAAATGCAATCGGTCTCGTCGTTTCGGTTCTCGCCACGCTGGTAATGATCATTAAAAACGCAGTCAAGGCAACAGATAAATTTACGGAGGCCTTCGCCGGTGCAAAGAAAGCGGCGGTAGACTTTACCGATGGTCTCGTGGAGGAACAGCGTCAGATAGACTTGCTGTTTGCCAAACTCGATGTAGCGAAGAAGGGCACGAAGGAATATGAAATGGCCAAACAGCAGATCATCTCGCAGTATGGGCAATATCTGTCAGGCCTGATCAACGAGCGCGGAGAGATAACAAATCTTGCGGAGGCCTACCGCCGGCTCGGAAATATGGCCAGATATGCAGCTCAACAGAGAGCGATCGATAACGCCGTCAAGCAGGCCGATGAGTCATATTCCAAGGGGTTGGGAGATTTTCAGAACGAGCTATATGAATCCTTGCGGAAGGAGGGAAAAGATGTTAGGGAGGCGTCGGCACTTTCACAGAAAGTAGTCATCGAGCTGACCACTACGAATACTCTTAGCCCGGAGACTAAAAAACTGATCGAACAGGTCAGCAAGGTCAATTTTTGGGGAAGACGAAACAAAAATGAGGACCGAGCGCCGGCGGCGATCGTCAACGACATGATCTCCCTTATGGGTGCTCACACTGAGGCCATGGGTGCCATTGAGGATATACAGAGCGAACAACGGCCGTTTATGAATTGGAACACTGAGTGGCTGGAGAAGCAGGCCTCGGAGCTTCAGAAACTCGCGGACGAGAAAAAGGGTGGGCGTGTTTTGTGGGGAGACCTCGGCCAGAATCCTACGGTAAAGAATCTTTCGGCCAATGAGGTTACAGAATGGCTTGATCAGATCCGATGGGAACTCTACACCCGTGGGGCGGGCGAAGCTCCGGCAAGCAAAACAGACGGGACTCTCGAATTAGGAGACGGTGTAGATCCCCAAGGTGACGGCGGAGCAAAGACCGGGGACCGGTTCTCAAGAGAAAAAGAGTGGAAAGCAATTCAGGAAGCTCTCGCTCTGATCAAGAAGTCGCAGGGGCTCACCGTTGATGAGCAGGGTAATAAAAATATTTACTCGGCCTACGATTATACGGCCGAGTTGGACCGGATCAACGTAGAGTATTATGAGAGGATTCTAAAGCGTCAGGATCTCTCGAACCGCGAACGGATCGAGAACCAGGCGAAATATGAGGAAGCATTGGCCAAGCAGAGGCAGGACACAAATGCAAAGTCTATCGATGAAGAAGATCTCTATCACCGCGAACAGCTCACCGAGATTCAACAGGCATGGGCTGATAATCTTCTGACAGCCGAACAGTACAACAAGAAGACCGAGGAGGAGAACGTGCGACATCTCGGTTCAGTAAAAGACCTTTATTTCCGACACTCGGAAACTACCGAGGAAAGGGAACCGGATCCGGAGGCGCACAAAAAGTATCTCGATGCTCAGAGCGCCTATTTAACCTTGGTAAACCAGATAGCCGAACGAGAGCGGAAGGAGGCCGCAGATCTCGCCAAGGCGCATGATGATCAGGTTAACAAGATGCGCGATTTCATGCTCCCTCAGGAGAAGAACGACCGCGACTATCAGGCGGAGCTCGCACTGCTCGACGAAGTCTATAAGGCGGAGTTATCGGCATGTGAAGATAACGCCGCGCGGAAACTGGAGATAGAGGAAGCGTACCAGATCGCCAAACTTGCTCTTCAGAAGAAGTACAACCAAGCGGAAGCGGCAGACAATAAGAATATAATTGCAAAGTCTGCCGAGTGGTTGCAGTCCGACGGTGGAAAGGCTCTTGTCGGCTCAATGCAGGTGATCGGTTCGGGTATGTCGGAAATATTCTCACAGGCAACGTCCATGATGCAGGCGGATCTGGAGAGTCTGACGGCGCAGATCACCAAGCGATACGACACAGAAATTTCTTTAGCCGAAGGAAACGCGTATAAGACCAGGAAACTTGAGGAGCAGAAAGAAAAGGAGATTGCCAAGGCCAAGAACGAGGCGAACCGGAAGATGTTCGCCATGCAGGTTATTCAGGCTATAGCACAGACCGCAACGAACGCGATTAACGCTTACGGTTCGGCTGCGGCTATCCCTGTGGTGGGTCATGTCCTCGCGCCTATTGCGGCGAGTATGGCCGTAGCGGCCGGTATGTTACAGGTCGCTGCCATCAAGAAGCAACAGCAGGCATCCGCTTCTCAAGGATACATGTCGGGCGGTTTTACACCCGACGGCCCGGCTGACCGTGAGGCGGGCGTCGTCCATGCTGGGGAATGGGTGGCCTCGCAGAAGCTGACGAAGAACCCACGCATCCGCCCAATGCTTGAGGCGCTCGACTACGCCCAGCGCACGAACACGATCGGGTCGATATCTCCGGATGATGTGTCGCGTTCGATTACCACGCCCGTTGTTCTCGCATCGCGGCCGGAGAAAACGCAGGCTGTTGTTACAAATAATTACAATAGTGGCGCAGATCCTACGGAGAACCGCAGGATGCTCGCAGTGCTCGACAGGCTCAATGATCGACTGAACGAGCCGTTTGTGACGGTCAACACGGTAACGGGTGATCTCGGAACCAAGAAGGCGCAGGAGGCCTACGAGCGCTTGATGAAAAACAAGTCACCTAAATTTAAAAAATAATGCAGATCAGAATCAATGGAGCGCAGGCAGTGCTCAAGAAGGGCTCGTCGTTCGATTACGTATCAGAAAACCGGATGTTCTCCGATTCTGACGCCTACACGCTTTCTATTACTTTCCCGTTGCGCGGGTGTCCGGAAAATCTGGCGATTTTCGGCCATGTGAACCGCGCAGATGTGTTAGCGGACAAATTGAGGTTCGATTGCGAGATTGCAGACATCAATTTCGTAAAGTCCGGCGTGCTGACGATAACCGGCATTTCGGAGTCGGAAGTTCAAGGGCAGTTTCTGGAGGGTCGGTCGGAACAGAATTTTGACAAGACCTTCGATACTATTTTTATTAACGATCTTCCACTCGGAGAACCGGAGGCGACTCGAACAGCATCCATTACACCTGAAAAGGCGTGGAACCCTCAAACCTCAGACGGTAGATTCGTGGCGTTACCATGGGTCAACGATTATTCAGGAAATATTCAGAATCTGGCCGAATACGTCGTTGATGATGCTTCACAGCACAAGGGCCATTATGTATGGAATGAAAAAAAATGCACCGGTTTGTCATGGCAGCCTTATCTGCTTTGGCTTACCAGGCAGATTTGCGACGCCGTGGGATATACGGTCAATCTTTCACCATGGGAGCAGTCGGAAGAGCACCGGTGGCTGTTGGTGTGCAACACACTCCCGGCAGCCTGGGCAATGCCGGAGTTTGCAAACGCTCTGCCTCGTTGGACAGTTGAGGAGTATTTCCGCAAACTGGAACTCTTTATGGGGGGTGAGTTCGAGTTCGATCACCGGGCTAAACATATAGACTTCCGTTTCACAGCCGATATCCTGGAGGACAAGAAACCGGTTTGTCTGGAAAATGTAACGGAGGAACATTCGTCGGACGTGGCCGACGATGAGACGGAGTGCAAGTACAGGGAGGTGACAAACCTCGTTTATAAGGATTGCGATAACGCAACGTGGAAGTGGTACTCGTGCGATTGGTTCATCAGCGCATGGAAGGACTCGGACCGCGTCGTGTGTTATGACACGCTTGCCGAGCTTATAGCGGCCAATAAGGGGTTCCGGATGTGGAACGGTGAGCATCTCCGGGGAGGAAGAATCGAGAAGTTATTTTATGCCGCCGATTGTGATGCTTATTTTGCCGTAGAACCGTATGACAGGATATTGCGCGGGGTGGATGATCTTTTCGACAGAATACTCTGGTATTTTCCGAGCAGGCTACGCCCGGTTAATCTTTTCGGTGGCCGGATCGTCAACGAGAGTGACGACGCACCTAAGGAGGAGATCGAGTTCGTGCCGGCACGAATAGATGAGACGGAAAAAAAGTACGGTCGGATTCTCTTTCTGTCGCTTTCGGCGAATGATGACGACGACGTTAAGGAAGATGACGACGAGGAGAAGTTTCTCAATTATCAAAAGCCGTTCTCGGTTCTGACTCTCGAAGCAGGAGAGAAGGAGAAAAAGACGGAGTTTTTCGACCGTATTTTCGTGGGGTGGTATGATGGATCGCGATTTTTCAACAAGGAGCCATTGTTGCCGGCTCCGGCCGTGGAGAACATCATGATCTCGGACGATTGGGAAAATTTCGGTTTCGCTCATTTCTCATTGCGTCTGAACGACAGAAACTCCGCAAGATCAAGGATTATAAACAAAATCGAACCGAAGATGAAAACCACTTTCAGGTGGTTGTCTTCTTCGGTTCCGGATGTGCGGTCGGTTTTTGTCATTCGTGGAAAGCGCTACGTCTGCGAGAAAATAACCGCGAGTTTCTCGGAGTCGGGAAGGTCGGCACTGCTCAAGGGTGACTTCTACCCGATCATAGAAGATCAGGAATCCTGTTGACTGCAGCCCGTTTCTTTGAGTCCACAATCTTTGCGTAGATCTGTGTTGTCTCGAGTTGCCGGTGCCCGAGAAGTTTCGAGATCGTGTAAATGTCGGTGTCGAGTGTCAGCATCATGACGGCGAAAGTGTGCCGGGCACAGTGAAACGTGATTCTCTTCTTTATCCCTGCTCTCAGAACCCACTGGGCGAGCTTGCTGTTCAATACGCTGTTAGTTATGTTATCGAAAACAGTGCATTCGGGGTCACGTCGCCGCCCGAGTAACTCGGTAACCTGAGGGTTAAGGTCCAGATATTCGGTTTTCCGTGTTTTCTGTTGTATGAAATTATAACGAATCATTCCCGATGTTTCGGTCAGCTGTCCCCATTTCATGTTCCGGATATCTGACCATCGGAGGCCTGTAAGACACGAAAAAAGGAACATTCTCCGAACTCGGTTGTCTTCAATAGGTGTTTCAATCAGTGTGCGCAGTTCCTCTATCGTCAGGTAGTTGCGGTGTCCCTCGGGCATCTCCAACGCTTTTACCCGCTTTACAGGATTGGCATCGAGAAGGCCGTTCTTCTCGGCATCATTGAGACATGCACACAGTTTCTGATAGTACAAAGCGGCGGTGCTGGGCCCAAGCCGCGGCGTCTCTCGGTCCTGATATTTTCTATATCTGGACTCGTAACTGATTGCGTCATGCTTCAGGTATTTTTGGAAGGCCCGGAGCCACTCGGCGTCTATCTTCGTCAACGGAATATCTTTACCGGCGAGAAAACGGATTAGATGATTTCGGGTATTTCTCCACAGGGTTGCAGTTGTACTACATACCTCCGCTCGCTTGTCCTCTGTGAGCTTGTCGAAATACTTCAACAGTCCTACCCCCCGGCGAGTCTTATAGTTGAACCGGTTCTCCTGGAGTTCGAGGATGCGTTCGCTTTTGATCCTCTGTGCAAGTGCCAGTGTGTCCGCATTTGTCTGACGGCTTCGCCGATCAGTCTCGGGGATCAGGTATAGTTTCAAAAATTCATAGTGTCGGCGGCCGTTGAAATATATATCGAGATAGAGAGAACGATTGCCGCCGGCAAGCTCCCTTTCTCGTATGCGTACAGGTTCTTTGAGTTTCATTTTTCCACTTATTTAGTATCTTGTTACTCGTGTTTTGTTACTTATTTTCGCAGGTAACATTTCAGTTACAGAATCTCGGTCAAACAGTGCAAATACGTTATTTTTGACTATCTGCGTCTATTTCTTAACACATTGATTTTGTTGCTTATATTTGTTATGCGCTCTTGCTTATGTCTAACCGGATCCTCTTGCGACAAATTTACGAAAAAAATCCCAATAACGGAGCAACGACTGAAACTATTTGGCTTTTACGACGTCAAATAATATAGACAGCGGTCATACCTTTGTCTACACGATTCAATCCATAATATTGACCAAACTCAAATACAGCCTAAACTTAAAAATGAGAAAAACCTTATTTCTTATCGCCGGCGTCCTCTTCTGCGCGTTCGGCCTCAACGCACAGATTTTTTATAAAGTATCCGGAAACGGTCTCGAAAAACCCTCATATCTGTTCGGAACCCATCATCTCGCCCCTCTGAGCGTCCTGACGGAAAACGAGAAGGCAATGAAGGCTTTCAAGGATGTCGCAGCTGTGGTGACGGAAATCGACATGACCCAGGATCAATTGACTCTTCAGTCGGCTATGGTCCCTTATATGCTCGCGCCTCAGGATTCGACCCTCTCCAAAGTACTGCGTCCTGAAGACTTGGCGAAGGCTGACAGCGTCTTCCAGAGTCTCACCGGCCTGCCTATTGCCACGGTCGATCCCTATCGCCCGATGCTCGCCGCTACGAACATCAGCATGATGGTGATGATGAAGAATATGCCTGAGTTCATTCAGAACGAACAACTCGACACCTATATCTGCGGACAGGGCGCCGCGAGCGGCAAGAAGGCCTTGGCTTTCGAAACGGCAGCTCAACAAGCCGAGATTATGTTCGCGTCAATCCCGGTTTCGGAACAGGCAAAATCACTTATGGAGCTTGTCAACGATCCTCAGAAGGCTATCGAAACCTCCAAGAAAATTAACGAAGCCTATTTCGCACACGACCTTCAGAAATTATTGGCCATATCTCTTGACGAAGACGAAAATCCGGAATTCATGAAGAAACTTCTCGATGAGAGAAACGCCGATTGGCTTCGTCAGCTTCCGGAGATGATGAAAGATCAGGACGTCTTTGTAGGCGTCGGAGCGTTGCATCTTGCCGGTGAACAAGGTCTCGTAGAGGGTCTGCGCAGACTCGGATACACGGTAGAATCGGCCGAATAAGGCAACCGCAAATATTTTCTTCATATTTTTTGCATATCACAAGAGAATTTTGTAATTTTGGGGTACAGAAAAGCCACTTAGCATTCATAGAATTTATAATTTTTAAATAATATTCACTGCTTGCTATGGCTATAATACTTAACTAAACCCAAAACATCATAATTCGAACCATGGAAATTCCCTTTGCAGAATCATGGAAGATCAAGATGGTTGAACCCATCCACAAATCTACCCGTGAAGAACGTGAAAAATGGCTGAAAGACGCCAAGTACAACGTATTCATGCTCCGCAGCGATCATGTCTACATCGACTGTCTGACCGACTCGGGCACAGGCGCAATGTCTGACCGCCAGTGGGCAGCTATGATGACCGGCGACGAGTCTTATGCCGGAGCACGCTCTTTCTATGAGCTGAAAGACACCATCAACCGCATCACCGGTTTTGAATATGTAATCCCGACCCACCAGGGCCGTGCCGCCGAGAACGTACTCTTCTCTCATCTTGTTAAGGAGGGTGACCGTGTTCCGGGCAACTCGCATTTCGATACCACCAAGGGTCACATCGAGAGCCGCAAGGCTTTTGCGATTGACTGCACAATCGACGAAGCCAAGGACACTCAGCTCGAAATTCCCTTCAAAGGAAATGTAGACCTTACCAAACTCGAGAAGGAACTTGAGGAACACGCCGACAAGATTCCGTTCATCATCGTAACCATCACCAACAACACCGCCGGCGGTCAGCCCGTTTCGATGGAAAACCTCCGCGGCGTTCGTGCCCTCGCCGACAAGTATAACAAGCGCGTGATCTTCGACTCTGCCCGCTTCGCTGAGAACGCATACTTCATCAAGGTTCGCGAACCGGAGTTCAAAGACAAGACCATCAAGGAAATCTGCCGCGAAATGTTCTCGCTCGCAGACGGTATGACCATGTCCTCGAAGAAAGACGGTCTCGTGAACATGGGTGGCTTCATCGCTACCCGCTGGGAAGACTGGTATGAAGGTGCGAAGAAATATTGCATTCCCTTCGAAGGCTTCCTCACCTATGGTGGTATGAACGGCCGCGATATGGCCGCTCTCGCTGTCGGCCTCGATGAGAACACCGAGTTCGATATGCTCGAAACCCGCATCAAGCAGGTTGAGTATCTCGCCGCAAAACTTGACGAGTATGGCATTCCCTACCAGCGCCCCGTCGGCGGCCACGCTGTCTTCATCGACGCTGACAAGGTTCTCGACCAGGTGCCCAAAGAGGAGTTCCCCGCCCAGATGCTGACCATCCTGCTCTATCTTGAGGCAGGCGTCCGCGGTTGTGAGATCGGCTACATCCTCGCTGACCGCGATCCCGTTACCCGCGAAAACCGCTTCGGTGGCAACGACTTCCTGCGTCTCTGCATCTGCCGTCGCACCTACACCAACAACCACATGGACGTGATCGCAGCCGCTCTTAAGAACGTCTACGACCGTCGCCACGAGATCAAGCACGGTGTGAAGATCGTATGGGAAACCGAACTCATGCGCCACTTCACTGTTCAGCTCGAACCTATCACCGACTGAACCGTCGAAGTCAGACATAAAATCTGAATCGCCAAATATAAACAAATATAAAGAGGTGTCGTTTACGGACGACACCTCTTTTCTATTCTCCTATTGTCCTTCTCTTCTTCCACTCATCCTTCCCATATGCCAACGTTGCGATCACAGCAACGTCATTGTGCTATCCGAAGTTTCTGAGAAAAGCGCAGACCTTAAAAAAGCTTCTGTGCGCAGGCGAGACACCTGCGATACGATACCCAAAATTAATCCGCGGACCCGAGTGGATCCGCGGATTATATGTTATTTGTACGGTTCTGAGTTAGCGAACGATCACTTTCTGAGCCGAGCCGTCTGATTTACGAATTATGTTGATACCCTTGGTCAGATTGTCGAGACGACGGCCGGAGATATCATAGTAGCCGGTTACGACTGCGTCCTTGTCCGATGAAGCGACGGTCTCTACATTTGCGCCGACCGTGGTGTCAATCACATAGGTGACGTAGTAATCAGGTACGGTCTCGTCTCCCATATAATCGGAAGCATAGTAGGTGTAGCCTACGATGTACTGCCCGTCAGGAGAAATGGCAGTCGGAGTATTGAATCCGAGTTCTTCAGACTCACCGAGAACCTCCTTGAACTCAGAAAATGCCTCGTTGAAAGTTTCGGCCTGTTCCTTTCCTGCTCTCAGGATAAACGATCCGAGAGTTCCGAACACATGCTGGCCGATGGTACCCACGAGTGTACCGTCGTCTGCGATAGCAGAAGGAATAAGTCCGAAGTTGTTGGGATCTATTTCCTGATCTTCGTCATAGATCTTTAGCGTCTTCTCTTTTGTATCGTAGACTACGGGCACATTTTTATAGATGGCCTCTTCGGGATCGTCGCTTTCCCCTAAATTAAGAAGCGCAAGAGCACAGACATAGCGGCCGTTATTGCTAAGACCGAGACCTGTCATTGCCGAGATGCTGTGAAGAGGTTTGCCTGTGTTGTCAACTCCCTCAACACCGCTCTTCACGTAACGTTCGGGAAAGAAATCGACATCGTATGACCCGGTATCGTTCTGAATCCAGAGAACGGGCATCGAAAAGTTACCGATGTTGCCGAGAATCACTTTTCCGTCACCACTGACGAACTTGCCGTAGGTGATTTTTTGCTTTACGCCGTATTTATCGAAACATTCGTCTGCCGGCATCGGGAGGGGAAACCAGTCTGTTCCGCTGTACTTGTAGGCAGCAATAGCTGCAGCAGCCATTTCATCGGCTTTGGTGTTTCCGAAGAGAGTTCCGACCACCATCTCTCCGTCTGCGGAGATACCCTCACCGAGAATATCAAGAACCCCTTCGGGCGAGGCGAAGAAATTATACTCGTTTGTCGCAAATGAATAGAGAAGAGCCGTACGCTCGAAACCGATAGCCACGCCACTGTCCGCTACGTCACGGAGCTCTCCGCCGGGTTCGTCATCAAAAACCTGGTAGACCACCTTGCCGGTTTCGCGGTCAGCGATGAAAATACCCATACCTTGATCAAGGGCACCACATACATATTTTGCCTTCGGAGAGATTCCGAGACCGATCAGAGGCATATCGCCACGTTCGGGTGAATATAAGTCGGTCTGGAAGATTTGCAACTGCCCTTGCGCGAAGGTCGGAAGACAGAGCGCCGAGAGGAGTGCCGTTGTAAGAAAATGTTTCATATATTTATCCTTGGCCCATAATGTAAACTTGAGGAAGGATTGAGCCTTTTTTTCGTCAACCTCAAGCGTAGAATTTATTTTTTGCGCCACAAATATAATGATAGTTTTCGAAATGAAACAAAAATTATTCAAAAAAATTTATGAAATTTTTTATTTCAGCATACAAATAAATTCAATATTAAAGACTATATACAACCTATTATAAACAAAATATACACAAATCTTAGACACTTGTATTAAAACTTCTCAAATTAAAATCACATGGTCAATGATCATCTCAACCAATCTCCGGAGCGTTTCACATCCCGTAAATCATGATCTCCTCCTCCCCCCTCAGGGACAATCCGGGGGAGGAGGTTTCAAGGTGAGCCGGCTACTACGAATTATGTGAAGATACCGGAGAATGTTTCAGAGTCTATTTAAGGGCATGCTTCAGAGTTTGCATCAGAATATGTTTAAGGACATACTTCCGGTTATATTTCAGAGTTGTTTCAGTGTATATTTCAGAGTCAACTAATTTTTTTGCTTATTAATTTTTATTTTTTTAAGATTATCATTAACTTTGGAGCCAGCTTAGGCTTTCGGAATAAAAGTCAGATGACTTCACAGTTTCGGAAAACCGGGCACATGAACTTAACCAAATAAATTGTTTATGAAGAAACTTGCACTATCTGCATTTATCGGCGTGGCTGCTCTTTCGGCATCGGCGAATCAGCACACGCTTGTCTTTGATGGGAACAACGACATCAACGGACTCGTGCGCCAGACATCAACAGACAAAAAAGAATGGGTCTTAACCCAGGATTTCTCATTCACAGAAGCCGGCATAGACTTCTCAATCAAGAATTCCACACCGTCCGACGGCGGCTTCGCCCTCGTGAATGCCAAAGGTGTGGGCGAGGGACTCGTCTGCTTCTCGGACATCGCGAGCACGACCCACATCACCCCGGTAGTTGACCTCACGGTTCCCGGAGGCAAGATCTCATCCGTCAAAGTAGCCATGTCCGGACTTGCTATGGCCTCACTTGAACTTGACTTCGGGGGCGAAGAACCTTTATTGCCCGAATTGGAGGGTGCGGTTTATGTCTGGGGCTGGAGCGATGAGGAAGGAATGGAAACCGTTTCGTTTACATGGCCCAACAAGTACTATCAACGTTATCTCCACTGGATCGAGGTTACATATACAGAAGATCTCGGCGGCAAGAAAGAGTGTGGCCTCGCGTTCAATGAGACAAAAGCCGAGGCGATCATAGGTCATGAATACACCCTCCCCGTCCTTTCAAACCCGAACAATCTCGCTGTGACATGGACCAGTTCGGACGAAAAAGTGGCCACCGTCAACTCTTCAGGCGAACTGACCCTTACAGGTGGAGGCAAAACGGTGATCAGCGCCGGAACGGCCGGTAATGCAGACTTCGCTCCGGGCAACGCACGCTACGAACTTCTCGTAATTCCCGTTGCGTCGAATGCAAAAGAACTGAGCGAACTTGCTCCGGCCGATTTTGACCGGGTGTATATCGATTTTCCCGCGACCGTCACGTTTCCTTATACAAGTATTGCATATATAAAAGATGAGGAAGGTAACGCCGCATGTTTCCGTAGCACTGTTAACGACAACAGCACAAGCAGCTCGGCCATCACTATATACAAAGTAGGAGATATCATCCCGGCCGGTTGGACAGCGACCAACGTTACCCAAGCTGAAAGCATAACCTGGGAAGGCATCCCGCCTAAGGTTGAGGAACAGACAACCGTTACTTATCCTGAAGTGGAGAGCGTATCACCCGAGGATGTCAACAGGGTGGTGACCTTCCCGGAAATGATCTTCACTACCACGACCCCTTACGGCAACAACAAGGTTTATGGCAAGACACCCGACGGCAAGTCATACGAGTTCCAGAATACCTATGAAATTCAGACATATCCCGCAGGCACCTATAGCGTGACTTGTGTCGTAAGATACGCAAAGAGCGGCAACACGGTCTACTTCTGGCTCGCTCCGATTTCCTTCGGGGAACCCGGTTCAGGTGTCGCAGACATTAATGTCGAGGAGGGTGAGAGCCGCTACTTTAATCTCGACGGTACAGAAGTAACCGCCCCCTCCGCCGGTCTGTACATCAAGGTGACCGACGGCAAAGCCGGCAAAGTCCTCGTCAAATAACGATCCGACAGAGCCTCGCTCTGATAACCCAAAAACAGGAGCCCGCGAAATTCGCGGGCTCCTTGTTTTTAGAGACGGAATCGGGTTTATCGAGATTAATCGAGATTCTCGAGACTAATCGGGATTAATCGGGATTTTCGGGATTAATCAAGATTTTCCCGATTGATCCCGATTAATCCTGACGGCTCCCCCCTAACCCTATTGACCATTTCAGTTTTTTGGGGACTCGCCGGGATTATTGGCCGCGGGCGATTGCTTACTCGCCGTCTGCGGACTTTGTCCAAGAGCGGGCTCCGGGCCCTGAACGGCGTCGCCGGCCGAAACTCTCTGCGGATCATAGAAGGGATAAGGGAGACCGTATGCCCTCGGCTTGGGGTCCGGATTGCACATATAGCCTTCCAGAATAGTATCGCGGCCGGTGGCATTCTCGAAGACATAGAGTCTGAAGCGGAACAGCATGACGGCGATATGCTCGAACAGAGCTGACTGGATGGCTTCATAGGGAATCCAGGAAGAAGTGGTCGTGAAGCAGTAAATCTGAAGCGGAAGACCCTGAGAGGTCTGGGCCAATGTGCTCACGAAGCAGTCTGAGTTTTTGTCAATCTCGCTGCTCGCTTCGAGATAGAGCTGCAGATAGGCGCGGAAAACACCGAGATTGGTGTCGATGGTACCGTTCACAAGACCCTCGGGATTGGCAGCGTTACACTCCTTACCCGCTTTCTTCTGCTCAATTTTCTTCTGAATCCAATCGGTCAGCAAAGGTATTTTGGCAAAATCGGCAAGCATCGCGTCGTCACAGGGAACCACGCTGTCGGCATCAATGAGCCACGAACGCTGGATTCGCCGCGTATGGCTCTCCTGCATCGAGCGGTAATTCTTGAAACCATTGCTCACAAAATTATAGGGAGGAACGTTAGATGTCGTCTTGTCCCAGTTCTCGATCGTAACCGAAGTCAGGGATACCTGCGTCACGGTACCATTGGCGTCACCGATGGCGATCCAGTCTCCGACGTGAAGCGAATCATTTTCCGACAATTGAACACCGGCCACTACACCTAAAATACTGTCTTTAAAGATCAACATCAGTACGGCGGCGAAGGCACCGAGACCGGCAAGCAGCGAACCCGGTGACTTGTCAAACAGGATAGCGAGGGTGATGATAGCAAAAATCATCCAGACCAGACCTTTTATTAGCTGGACCAGCCCACGGAGCGGAAGATGACGCTTGTTCTCGCGTACATCTATATGATGCCAGATGACCCCTATAAGAATCACAGTGCATCTGCATATCACATAAGTCAGATAAATCCAAGTCAGACGCGACAGCCAGGTTGCCAGCGAAGCGTGTGTGACCAGAGTGAACTGGATCAATATCAGAAAGACAATAGCAGGGACTATTCTTGATGCCTTTCTGAAGAAATTTGAATCGGCCACGCCTTGATATAAAGGGGTCTTCAAGCGCTTGCCGATCAGCTTGACGCTACCGAGAATCACCCAGGTAACGACATATCCGATCCCGATTGAGATAACAAAGACGAGAGCTGCATAGATCCACAGAAAAAGTGTGGTGTTGTGCTCAAGCCCAACGAGGCTCAACAGCCAATTCACTATTCCCATGATCCATCGGGCCACGGTATAGGTATTCTGTTCTGTCTCGGGAGAGAGAGAGACTTTTGGAACAACTGCCGAAGCTTTTTCGGCGACGGCGATAAGACTGCAAAGTGTGATCATAGATGAATGCAGGTTTTTTAATTAAGGAGAACGAAAGCGTACTCATTCTTATCTACACATTCAATGCTTTGATGGTTCACTCGATGCACACCATATATCAATATATCATCATCTCAATATATCATCTCGCTTACCTTCTGTATCTACTCACCTGCTCTTTGCATGTCTTATGACCAAGCCGGTGTTCCTGCCTTAACTCTCACCGATCTCAACATCGAATCCAATAATGGAGATAATCAATTGAAAAGCGAATAATTAATTTGTCGTTAACAATAATTAACTCACACCGATTCATCATTTCTGCACACGACCACTTGGCATGTGCAGTATTCACCACACCAAAGAAAATTTTGCCCATAAACTTATAAATCTGATTAATAATTACTTATCCTGTATTTAAATATTTTTCACACTTTCAGGTGAACAAAAAATACACTTTCAAGCTTTGTCATGTCGTTCATTCTATGTAACTTTGAGAGAAGAAAAACTCAAAAAGTTAAAAATCCAATATTATGGAACAGACTCTTGTTCTCCTCAAGCCCTCTGCCGTTGAGCGTGCTCTGATCGGTGAGGTTATCAAGCGCATCGAGAACCGCGGACTGATTATCTGTGGTCTCAAGATGATGCAACTTGACGAAAAAATACTGCGCGAACACTATTCACACCTTGTGGATAAACCTTTCTTCCCCTCGATTGTCAAATCCATGACAGCTTCGCCGGTTGTGGCGATGGTGCTCAAAGGTGTTGACGTTGTAGAGGTGTTCCGCACTATGACAGGAGTCACCAACGGCCGCAAGGCAGCCCCCGGAACTCTCCGCGGAGATTTCTGCATGAGCGGTCAGGCCAACATTGTCCACGCAAGCGACAGCGTTGAGAACGCGAAGATCGAAATCGCCCGTTTCTTCCGTCCGGAAGAAGTGTTCGATTACACTCCTGCGACTATCGACTATATCTATGGCGAGGACGAATTAAGCAACTAATTCCTGACCCCTCCTCTCCCTCCGAGATATTATAAAGATGAAATTACTTACCAAAGCATTATATACAGCTCTTCTCGCGACTGTGCTTGCCGTTCCGGCTGTAGCTCAGAAGACCTCGCGTCACTCAAGCGCACACAAGGAACTGCTCGCAAGTCAGAAGTCAACCGGCAAAGAACAGATCAAACTCATTGAGCAAAGCAACTTCATCGACCTGATGGAGGAGCCCGAGCCCGAGCTCGACCTCTATACCGAAGGATGGAACTCAAAAATGGTCAATCCCTTCAAGGCATCTGAGGTCCCCGATTCAAAGGTGATTGACGTGACCGGATATCATATGCCGTGTCCCGGCCGAATCACTTCCAACTACGGATATCGTGCTCGTTTCGGCCGTATGCACAAAGGTGTTGACCTCGCAATCCGCAGCAACGACACCATCTACGCAGCTTTCGACGGCAAAGTCCGACTGACAAACTACGAGGCCAAGGGTTATGGTAACTATGTGATCATTCGTCACCCTAACGGACTCGAAACCGTTTATGGTCACCTCAACAAACATCTGGTTAAACCGGATCAAGTTGTTCGCGCAGGCGATCCTATCGGCCTCGGCGGTTCTACCGGCCGTTCCACCGGTCCTCACCTCCACTTCGAGACTCGCTATATGGGTTACGCAATCAACCCCTCGGCGATCTTCGATTTCGCGAATCAGACGACGCATACCGATACATATACGTTCAGCAAGAGCACATATACCCAGGCTCGCAATTACGCTCCGGGCCGTCAGGAAACAGCACAGACTAACCCCTATAAGTCGGCAAAGAGCTCGCCTTCGACCTACACCGTCCGCAAAGGAGACACTCTTTCATCAGTGGCTAAATCCTACGGAATCTCCGTTTCCCGTCTCAAACGCCTGAACGGACTCAAGTCCAACTCGCTCAGAGCCGGACAGAAACTGAAACTGAAATAACCACGACCATCTCAATATACCTGTGGGCCATGTCAGACGACATGGCCCACTTTCCGTTTGTAGGGATTCTAATTTGTCAGATTGTCAGATTGTCATTTTGACCATAGCCTCCCCCTTACAGGCGTCGCTCCCAAGAACTCGGCGATCCCAAGAAATGGAATCGCCGAGGTTCGTTAAACCCCGGCGATTCTTATCATGAGCGATATGCCTACGATTGATATTTGTTTATTTGCTTGGAGAAAATAGTCGATAAGAGTTGCCTATCGTTCGGACAACAGCCGTGATCAGCGAAGCGACGAGACGTTCGGACGACTGCAGTGATCAGCGAAGCGACGAGACGTTCGGACGGCTGCAGTGATCAGCGGAGTGTGGAGACGCTCGGACGACTGCCGTGATCAGCGGAGCGTGGAGACGTTCAGAAGAGACGTGGTGTTGTGATTGAGGTTGTACAGATTTGCATAACCCGCTTCTATTGCTTTCTGAAGCCACTGCTTTCCTTTCTCTGTATTGCCTATGGTGGCGTAGTAAGAGGCAAGTAGGTAGGCGGTATTCTTGTCGGCATTTTCAGCAACCGGCTCCAGAACGGCGTCAGCATCAAGAGTCTTGCCGGTGCGGTTCTTGCACAGAGCTACCCAAACCGTATCTTCAGGGGTTGACGGTATCAGGTTCGAACCGCGTTGCCAGTCGGACTTAGCACCCTGAAGATCTCCGAGGAGATCCTTTACATATGCACGCATCGCGACGGCCTCTACATTCTCGGGATTTGAGACGATCATCTCGTTGAGAATAGTAAGAGCCTCCTTGTGATTACCGCCTGCCAGCTGAGCCTCGACAAGCGCAGTCATTGCTTCGGGGGAATGTTCATCGGCCGCGTAGGCCTTGAGTGCGACGAGTGCAGCCTGATTTGTATCGCCGGAAGCGAGCAGGCATCGTGACAGAAGGGCATAGTTTGATACTGTCGGTGCTCCGGAGACTGCATTCTCAGCCGCTTTAAGAGCCTCATCTATCTTATCGAGAGCAAAAAGGGCTTCAGCATAGGCAGCCCACACACCGGGCTGTTTGCCATCGGGATTGGCGAGCACCCGCTCAAAAGCTGCCTCCGCATCCGAATATGCACCGGCACGGTTAGCTATATTGGCTTTGAGGAAATACAGGGGGAGCTTATTGTCCGTCTGACCCAGTGCATTATCAAAAGCAGCGGCAACAGAGGGATAGTCTTCGGCACCGAGCGACAGGAGAGACTCGAGAGGACGCGAGGAATTATCGGCGAGTGCGAAAGCCGAGATATAGGATCTTGCAGCGCCTGTATTGTCATTCATATCGCGACACAGATCACCGAGACGGCAATAGGTCAGCCAGTTGCTCGGATCAGACTTTTCGGCCTCTTCCATCAGTGCCTGGGCCTCCTTGACATTGCCCTGCATGATACGCGCCTTAGCCATTCCGAAGTAGGCTTCCTGACTACGGCTCTTGAACCGTTGAAGCTGAGAGAACGCACGGTAAGCATCTTCGGGCTGCTTCAAATAAAGACAGATATTACCTTTCTTATATATATCGGCATACGCATCGGGAGCATAGCCGAGCGCTTTGTTGACAGCATCGAGAGCTTTTTCATATTCCCCTTCCTGCATCTTGATATCGGCAAGAAGCGAATATTCCTGAGCCAGCAGTGCCGTTTCCTTAGCGGGAGTGTACTGGATAGCCTTGGAGATATCTATCAGAGCCTGATCATAGATAGAGAGCGAGTAATACTGGGCGGCTCTCTCATAGAGGGTCTGGTAGTCCTGAGGATTCTGAGAAAGAATCTCGGAATATCCGTCCAGCATTGCCTTTGCCAGCGGAGAAATCTGCTGGGCGGAAGCGAGCACCGAGGCGCCTGCGATGAGGAGTGAGGCGAATGTGCGATATTTCATTTTCATTTACTTAATCATTATTGGATTCGGTACTCTTTGAGGGACACAGTCCTTCTCTCATCGAGGCGATAGAATTCAGAATGTGAATTGACTGAACGGCATAGAGGGCGGCGGTTTCGGTTCGCAGACGGCTCTCGCCGAAAGTGACGGGCAAGAAACCGGAAGCGATAGCCTCTCCAACCTCACGCGGAGAGAAGTCTCCCTCGGGTCCGATCATGATGAGTACGTTCGAGCCGGGGCGGTACTCCCCTATCAACTCGCGGCGTTTCACTTCGTCACTGCAGTAACCGAAGAACTTTTCGCCGTCAAACTGAGCTCGTATCAGATCGCGGATGTCGGTCATCTCCACAATTTCCGGAACCACGGTCTTCAGACTCTGATTCATGGCCGACAGAGCGATTTTCTGAAGACGTTCGATCTTCACGACCTTACGTTCACTACGCTCACATTTCAGCATGATGATTTTATCTACTCCTATCTCTACCGCTTTCTCAACGAACCATTCCATGCGGTCCATATTCTTGGACGGAGCGACGGCAAGTACAATCTTCACACCCCAATGAGAGGGGATCTCCTCGATTTTGAGAATCTCAACCATCGCCCCTCGCGGATCGGGTAATGTCAGACGGCAGGCAAAACGCCGCCCGCGACCATCTGTCACCACAATTTCATCACCTGCCTTTTTGCGAAGCACCTTCACACAATGGGCAGACTCGGCGGGTGGCAGAGTCAATGTCGTTTCGATGTCCGGAGCGTAGAACTGTATCATCTGATGTTAATCCACTTTTTAATTGACCCTAAGAGAGAGTGTTTACTTTTAAACCAGATTAAACACACTCTTGAGGAATGTTTCGGGGAACTTGTCTCCCGATCTGATCAAAGGTCGTTGGTGTTAGCACCTACTTCACCATTGACAATATCGAATCCGGCAGGATCCGCACCGCTTTCATCAGCGATTTCGCGCTTGGTCACTTCGGGTGCTTTCTTCTTGTCATGGAAAATCAAGGCGAACAGTATGGCAACGACTGCGGCATAGGCAGCGAAAATAAGCCACGCCTTGTGCCAGCCTTCAATCTGCTCAATGCCCTCAGGCTTCGAAAAGACCACCACATCGAGAACCTTGCCTGCAGCAAGTGTGCCGAATGTTGCTCCGAGGCCATTGGTCATAATCATAAAGAGGCCCTGTGCGCTCGAACGGATCGAAACATCGGTCTTCTGGTCGACATAGAGCGAACCTGAAACATTGAAGAAGTCGAAGGCGATACCGTAAACGATCATCGAAAGGACGAACAGCCATACTCCCGAACCGGGATTTCCGATACCGAAGAAACCGAAACGACCTACCCAGGCGATCATAGCCATGAGCATGACACCCTTGATGCCGAAACGCTTGAGGCAGTAGGGAATCAGAAGTATGCAACAGGTTTCGCTCATCTGCGAGAGAGAAATGAGTGCATTCGCATTTTTAGCACCCCAGGAATCGGCATATTCCGCCACGCTTTGGAAACTTGAGATGAATAGATTGCCGTAACCGTTCGTAATCTGAAGCGAAACACCGAGAAGCATTGAGAAGAGGAAAAAGATAGCCATCGTGTGGTCCTTGAACAGCGCGAAGGCTTTCAGACCGAGAGCATCGGATATCGAGGCTTTGCCGGATCCCTTATTGACCGGACATTTAGGCATCGTCAGTGCATAGATACACATGAGGAAGCTCAGTATACCGGAGACATAGAGTTGCATATATGATGTCTGGAACTTATGGCCTTCGGGGCCCACGAAGTTTACAAACAACATAGCGCAGATGAAGCCGATTGTTCCGAACACACGGATCGGAGGAAAATGCTTCACAGGATCGAGATTATATCGCCCAAGAGCACTATAGGCGACAGAATTGGCCAGACCGATAGTAGGCATATAGAACGCAACCGATAGGCTGTATAAGGTAAACAGCGGACCGAATTCCACGTTATTATCGGCCGACATACAATAGATTGCCGCGCCGATCATAAACATTCCAGCCAGCAGATGACATATACTCAGTACTCTCTGGGCCTGAATATACCGGTCGGCGACAATTCCTATAATTCCGGGCATAAATATGGAAACGATGCCCTGAATGGCATAGAACCACGATATATCGGAAGACATGCCGATGCGACCGAGATAATTGCCGAGGGAAGTCAGATATGCACCCCAGACAGCAAACTCGATGAAGTTGAGGACGGCCAGACGGCTTTTCAGGCCAAGAGTAGATGATGACATTACGATTTAAAGGTAAGGGCAGAGACTGAATCGAGCGCTGTCTCAATGACAAACCCAAGTAGTCCCAGGCGCTGTGTTAGATATGTTTCTGCAAAGATAACTAAAATTTTCAGACCGACAAAAACTTTTATCCAATCAATTATCGAATAAAGGGTTAAGCACTCCATCACTCATACTTCTCAAATATTTTTTCAAAAAAGTTTGCACATGTCGCGAAAATGTTCTAACTTTGCACTCGCAAAACGGAGGAAAGCACTTCCAAAGTGATGCTGATTTGGCGGGATAGCTCAGTTGGTTAGAGCGTCGGATTCATAACCCGGAGGTCTCGAGTTCAATTCTCGATCCCGCTACTGCAAGTCCAAGCGCCCTGTGAAGTAACTATTCACCGGACGCTTTTCTCTTTCCAATCCCCCCTTGTCCCCCATTTTGAATGGATCGGAAAACGGACTCTCCAAACTCTGAAGACCTTCTAATCTCAATATGACCCGAATACAGGATTACATACGCTCCCTCACTCCATTCCTCGGCGTCAGCCCTGACAGACTGATACCTCTCATAGAAAAGGTACGTCTTGAGTTCAGGGTTTACGACAAGGGAGCCCGGCTTCTATATCCGGGCATGAAGGCCCACAATCTGTTCCTGCTTCTGAACGGACATGTGGTGATCGAACGCGAACCGTATGACGGTGTGCGTGTGTCCTGGAAAGTACCGGAAGGCCAACCCATCGATCTCCCGGCCATGTATGGCCTTTCGCAGAGCCACGGTCTCACCGCCCGCGCGGTTGATCGCGCGGAAGTCGTCTCGATAGATAAGGCACAGTTCCGCCACCTGTATGAAGCCGAGCCGATTATCTTGATAAATCTGATCAATTCTCTTGGAAGAGCAGCATCCTACCCGCCGGTAATCTCCGGCGATAACGGATTTGACCTCTGGATCAACAGTCTCAGCACCACCTATGGTGGGAACTCACCGATACGCGTCGACGTGAAACTTCAAAGACTAAGCGAGATTCTGTCAATACCTCTCGACACTCTCAAGGATCACCTTGACGAACGACACAGACGCGGAATGATCAAATGGGTGCCGGAAGAGAACGCCATGTTCTTCAGACCGCAGCAAACATAACATCACCATGAATATCTATCGTGTCATAAGATTCTCTTCATTTATCGTAGCCTCCGCATTAATGTCGACGGCTATGACCTCATGTTTCACCGGAATCGAGAACACGAAAAAGATAGAACTCACACGTCAGGATAAACGCCAGCTTACGCTCTCTCCCGAAGAGATATTCCTCAAAGATCTTGAAGGACATCCGCTCAAGGATTGGCAACCTGGCGATCCATATCTCATAGCCGATCCCCGCATAGCACTGATACTCGAATCCGATGGTCTCATGTCTCCTGAGGACACGTCGCTGGTCGGACGCCATCTCAGTTTCGTCGGCGTCGACACTCGCCTGCGTCCCGACCGCTCCGAAGAATGTCTGATCCTGCTTTCAGACAGCATCAGGACCTACAGGTTCCCTACCGGAATGGATCCGGCCAAGGCCGACACGGCTATGGTCAGCACAAAACTTCCCATGCTCATCGACCTTCAGACGGTCAGTGAAGTGAATTCGCGCATGAAGGGTCGCGAGCTCTGGACGCGCTCGCAATTATGGTATGACGCGGATGGTGAAAAAATAAACGGGCGCAAATTCGCTCCCGTCACGGTGACCGCCATCTCCCCGGGTTCTCAACTGTTCCCCATCAAGGTTTTCTTCACCGACGAGAATGGAGCCGAGGCCATGATGTGGATGAACTACACCTCTTCAACCTCAGACAGCCGACGATTCCCGGTGCTGTTCTCATTGACCGACAGGCGCAAGGATTATCCGGATATATCAGACGAACATTGGCGACTTATCCAGAACGGCGACATCACCAAGGGAATGACCAAGCTCGAATGTCGTCTCTCACTCGGCAATCCCACTGATGTCGCAGCCGGACACACCCACAGCGAGACCCTGGATGTCTGGCAGTACTCGGACGGCGTCTATCTCCGTTTCGCAGACGGACTTCTCGTCGATTTCCGACGTTGACACATCAATCTCCGACGCTCGGACACGGGCACATCAAACCAATCCCCTTTTCAAAGCGTATGTTTGAATTCGACAAAGACCTCACCCCACTCACGACTTTCGGAATACACGCAGAATGTTCCGTCTACGCTGAGTACGAAAATATCAGACAGCTGACCTGGATCTCCCGTCAGCCGGAGTTTCTGAACAACCCTGTGCTCCATATAGGAGGCGGCAGCAACCTCCTTTTCACCGGGAAATACGATGGTCTCGTACTCAGATCACGTGTGACGGGCAAGACAATCTACCGCAACAACGACACCGGTGCGGTGACTGTCATAGCAGGAGCCGGCGAAGATTGGCCGGAATTCGTTCGCTGGACAGTCGAGAACGGACTTGGCGGTCTCGAAAACCTGGCCGCTATCCCGGGGCAAGTTGGCGCCTCTGCGGTCCAGAATATAGGAGCCTACGGAGCTGAAGCCAAAGACACTATCTTCAGCGTGGAGTGTTTCGACTGCGAGAAGCGAGAGGTAGTGACCTTCATGAACAAAGACTGCGAGTTCGGATACCGCGACTCACGATTCAAGCATGACTGGAAAGGACGATATTTCGTTCTGCGAGTAGCTTTCAGACTGTCGGACAGCACACGTGCCACGAATCTCACATACGGCTCCCTAAAAGATTTTGCCGAAAGACTCGGCCACACACCCTCTATCAGTGAGGTATTAAAGGAGGTCGAGGAAGTACGTGCAGCCAAACTTCCCGATCCGAAAGAACTCGGAAGCGCAGGGAGTTTCTTCAAGAATCCGGTAGTCTTCAAGTCATATTACGAGGAGGAGATACTGCGTCGCAATCCTGATGTTCCGTGCTATAACCTCGCGAAAAAGGATGATCACGAGCCCGACCGAGTGAAGATACCCGCCGGATGGCTGATCGAACATGCCGGCCTCAAAGGATATCGTATCGGGGGCGCTGAGGTCTACCCGAAACAATGTCTTGTGATTGTTAACCGAGACCACGCCACCGCCGAAGATGTGGTCAGACTTGTAGATCATGTACGAGAAACCGTTCGTGAGAAATTCGGAGTATGGATTTCACCGGAGGTCAATTATATCTCGACGCGGGTTGAAGTGACGGTTCTCGGTTCAGGCACTTCCAAGGGAGTTCCCGAAATCGGCTGTGACTGTCATGTGTGCCGCTCAGGCGACAGCCATGACAAGCGTCGCCGTGCATCGGTGCTTGTCAAAGCCGGCGGAAAGACCTTGTTGATCGACGCTTCACCGGACCTACGTATGCAGGCGATTGATGCCGACCTCCATCATATCGATGCGTTGCTCCTCACCCATGAACACTATGATCATGTCGGTGGCATAGATGACCTGCGTCCATTTTGCACAGAGGGCGACGTCCGCATTTTTGCCCGTCCGGATGTTTGCGCCGCTCTTCGCCGCCGACTTGACTACGCATTCAAGGAACACCCCTACCCCGGCGTACCACGATTCGACCTCCATGAGATCGGCACCTATCCCTTTGAGATAGACGGCGTGAAGATCATTCCGATTGAGGTGATGCATGGCAAACTACCGATAGCCGGTTACAGAATTGGAGATTTCGCATATCTGACAGACGTGAAGACAATCGACGAAACAGAGCTTGACAAACTTGAGGGAGTGAAGGTCTTGATCCTGAATGCTCTCAGAAAGCGTCCTCATTTCGCACATCTCAACTTTGAGGAGGCACTTGCCCTCATTGACCGGATTCATCCCGAACGTTGCTATCTCACCCATTTCAGCCATGAAGCGGGTACGCACGCAGAAATCGCCGACCGACTACCGGAAGGCATAGAACCGGCCTACGACGGCCTCCACATAGTCGTATAAATCAGACACTCCTCCAACCATATCCCGGCCATATAAGCTGACGGCTTTCTGAGACGTCAGCATATATGGCCGGTTCTTAATAGATAAAAATGCTCGCATTGCTCCCTCCGAGATAAACGAATTCCCTCGAAAATACACCGCCCTGGCTTTAACATTCTTTGTAGGATGGGGTCTAAATAGCAAACGGCTTCCGATTCTCTCGAATCAGAAGCCGCAGCTGAAAGAAGGTAGTCTATCCGGGACTCGAACCCGAGTTTCCACCGTGAGAGGGTGGCGTGCTAACCGCTACACTAATAGACCAATTCAGGATGTGAGGTAGTTTAAAAATAGTAGTCTATCCGGGACTCGAACCCGAGTTTCCACCGTGAGAGGGTGGCGTGCTAACCGCTACACTAATAGACCATACGCGGATCACGATTCTTTCAGTGGTTCACCGGGAACCGTGATTTCCTTTTTGCGTTGCAAAGTTACGCATTTTTTTCGATCTGCGCAACTTTTCGGACAACTTTTTGCGATTTTTAGTGACTACCCGACCCGGATCGGCCGGGCAATCACCATGAGATCGTCTGTCGAATTACTCGGCAGCAGCCTCTTCTGCAGTTGTCTCTGCTGTTTCTGCTTCGAGAGCAGCCTTTGCAGCAGCTTCCTGAGCGGCGAGGATCTCAGCTTTCTTCTTAGCTACAGATTCACCTTTCAGGCGGTTCTTCTCGATTTCGGCGTCGAGGCGAGCCTTAGCTTCCTCGGCAGCCTTCTGGGCTTTCGCAGCCTTGACAGCGTCAACCGCTTTGGTGCGGTCAGCTTTCCAGGCGTCGAAACGGCGCTGTGCCTCTTCTTCGTTGAACGAGCCTTTCTTGACGCCGCCACGAAGATGCTTCATCATGAGCACACCCTCTTTCGAGAGAAGTGAACGAACTGTGTCGGTGGGAATCGCACCCACTTCTACCCAATAAAGAGCACGGTCGAAGTCCAAATTTATCGTAGCAGGATTAGTGTTCGGATTGTAAGAACCTATCCTTTCAATANATTTACCATCACGTGGTGCCCTGCTATCGGCTACTACAATAGGATAGAACGCATAGCTTTTACGGCCATGACGCTGCAATCTGATCTTGGTTGCCATAAACTTTGCCGGTTTATTGAATTTTTGTTTTGGTGATTTCGGNTCTTCCCGCGCGCCTCTCAGCCTGAGCTTCGTGCGTGCTTCGGAACCGGCCACAAAATTAACATTTTTCCGCGACCTGACCAAATTTTCANCGCATATTTTCTTTAAATTAATCTAAAATNCATCTAATTCCGCTCNNCATANCTAATATNTCAAAGAAATTTATTAATTTCAAGGTCCCAAACATTCCGAATGGGACATTAACTTCCACCCATTTTTCCCCAAGCAAGNTCACTCCAAAGATGGCAGAAAACAAGTTGCTTCAGCGCCTCGACGGTCTCGACAGCCGTTTCGAAGAGGTGTCTACCCTCATAACCGACCCGGCTGTGATAGCAGATCAGCCGAGATATGTCAAACTGACCAAGGAATATCACGACCTTGAGAAGATTCTGGCCGCTACNCGCCGCTATCGTCAGATCCTCGACGANGTCGAGGAAGCACGCGTCATGCAGTCGGATTCNGATCCGGAGATGAAGGCTATGGCCGCNGAAATCCTCGCNGATGCCGAGACAACCCTCCCTGCCCTCGAACAGGAGATAAAGCTAATGCTCGTTCCCGCTGATCCTGACGATTCCAAGAACTGTATTGTGGAGATACGCGGAGGCACAGGAGGCGACGAGGCGGCTCTCTTTGCCGGCGACCTCTTCCGGATGTATCAGAAATTCGCCGAGAAACAGGGGTGGCAGCTTGCAGTNTCATCTGTCTCGGAAGGTGCAGTCGGCGGATATAAGGAGATAGTGTTCACATTGACCGGCAACGGCGTCTATGGCGTCATGAAATACGAAAGCGGCGTACACCGCGTGCAGCGCGTCCCGGCCACAGAGACCCAGGGCCGCGTCCACACATCGGCCGCGACTGTAGCCGTTCTTCCCGAGGCGGAGCCTTTCGAAGTCGAGATTCATGAGGGAGAAATCAAGTGGGATACATTCCGAAGCGGAGGCGCCGGCGGTCAGAACGTCAACAAGGTGGAGTCGGGAGTACGCCTGCGCTACAACTGGAAGAACCCCAATACAGGTCAGACGGAAGAAATCCTCATCGAGTGTACGGAAACTCGCGACCAGCCNAAAAATAAAGAACGTGCGCTTGCTCGTTTGCGCACGTTCATATATGATAGAGAGCATCAGAAGTATGTTGATGACATNGCTTCGCGACGCAAGACTCTCGTCAGCACCGGCGACNGATCGGCCAAGATCAGAACCTATAACTTTCCTCAGGGCCGGATGACCGATCATCGTATCAATTATACGGTCTACAACCTACCGGTCTTTCTCGACGGTGACATTCAGGAGTGTATCGACCAGCTNGCNCTTGCCGAGAANACCCAGAAGCTGATGGAGGCCGAGCTTTAACTTTCTCCGGGCTTTNGCATTCCTTTCGGGCTGTGGACTAAGCGAATTTCCGGCGCTGAGCCTTAACAAAGGCTCAGCAGCCCTCCTCTTCGGTTACGGGGGATNATCAGCCCTCAAGCTCAGAAGAAGTTCTTCCGGTGGAGATATGCGGAAGAATTGTGCTTATTGGCCTGAAACTGGAAAATACAACCCGCNATAAGGAACACGACCGCGATACCACCGAGCCACCATGTAGCGGCCACACCGCTGGTAAAGCATGAGATAATCAGGAGGATCGAACCTATAACATAGGCGAGAATAGATAGTGTTTTCATAGTAGTAAGGGATTATGTGAGTAAATGAATATCGAGAGTGCTACACTGATACCTCTATAACCCGAAACTCACCTCTTTGGTTCACTATCCGTATCCATGCCGTATCCATGTCGGATTTACGATTNCNCCCTATTCCGGCNCCAATATGACTTCGATGCNGTGAAGTCCCATACTTTCCCGGNAGGACAANNCAATTTACNTNCCGATAGTCAGATTGGCTTTGGCGAGNGTATCCGGCTTACCGATGTCAATCAGATTGAGATGATCGACAACGAATGCCTTGAAGTTCAGATCATCCATTTCTTTGAGGAAGAAGTCCATGATCGGGAATTTACCGGAANATCCGTTTTCAGACATACATTCTATTGCCCTGCGGTTGACTACATATATCCCACTGAATGNGTAACCGACCGATTTATCCGAAGGCTTATAGTCTGACGGACGAAACTCACCCGTCTTGATATTCTGCCAACCTTCGAGCCGTCCGTCAGGACCGAACCACAGACGTCGGCTGCTGTCACGCTCACTGACGAGCAGGGTCACATCATTTCCCTCTGCGACATGAGCGTCATACAATGCCTCAAGATCCGCGTCGCTGAGAATATCGACNTTATGCACCAGCACATCTTCAACCCCATCTGAAAAAAGCAAAGGAGCNGCATGCAGCAAACCTCCGCCGGTCTCCAGCAGTTCAGCCGTTTCGTCACTGATACCGATATTCCCTACGGCGAGCGGCATCTTCTCGACATACCCACGGATCTGATCGGCGAAATGATGCACATTGACCACGACTCCGTCAAAACCGGCTTCGGAGAGGCGTTTGATGACTTTCGACAACATCGGCTCTCCTCCTACCGGCACAAGAGCTTTCGGGTGATGCTCTGTCCAAGGTTTAAGCCGCGTTCCGAGTCCTGCGGCAAGTACAAATGCCCTTTTCATATAGTATACTNANAGTAATAGATCACAGGATCTCGTCGACGNTCTGCTCGCGATGGATCAGATGGACGACNGCCTCTGGAAAACGTTCATGAAGGTGCCGCGCCNTTNTTTCAGCNCAATAGACCGAGCGATGCTGACCGCCGGTACACCCGAATCCAANATCCAGCGACGTGAACCCGCGGGAGATATAGCGCTCCGCGGCCCGGTCTANAAGTTGNCNGGCGGCATCAAGAAATACGAACACCTCTCCCCTCTCTTCAAGAAAGTCNNCCACCGGTTTGTCGCGACCGGTGAGTGCCTTATACTCGGCATATCTACCCGGATTNTGCATCGCGCGGCANTCNAACATGAATCCTCCGCCGTTGGCAGTCAGATTCTCCGGATACCCTTTTTTATAGGAGAAGCTCATCACACGGATATGCAGACGTCCGTCATCAAATTCCTGCGAAGCGAAACGCTTGAGCGAACAGAGTNCGCGACAGGCCTCNCGGAGTTCAGGATAGCGCGCCATCAGCTCTAAATCCAGCAATCCGCGAAGATTGGCNAGACCTGCGGGAATACTCTGAAGGAAATGGGCACGTCGNTGTGTCAGNCCCCTCATNCCGTANGCACCCAAGACCTGAAGGGTCCGGAACAGCACGAAGAGATCAAGCGACTCAAGCAACTTCCCGCGACTCAAACCGGTCANGCGCTCATATTCCTCAGCATACACATCGAGCAGACGACGTTTCATATCGTCAGGCAGAGCGGCTTTCGCCTGCCACAGAAACGAGACGGCATCATATAGCGCCGGTCCACGGCGTCCCCCCTGAAAATCTATGAACCACGGACGACCGCCATTGACCATGACGTTCCGNCTCTGAAAATCGCGGTACATGAATCCNGACATCTCACCCGAACAACTGAAGATATCGGCCGCCAGACGCTCAAGATCATCCTGAAGTNTCTCCTCATCAAAAACGACGTCAGAAGGTTTGAGAAANGAGTACTTGAAGTAATCAAGATCAAACANAATCTGACGAACCGAGAACTGCGGNTGATTGACCAACCCTTCCCACTTTTCGGAGGGNAGCGTCTGGAGGCGCGCCAGACCCTTGAGNGCTTCCGACGCGAGGGGTTCAAAATCGNCGGTTCCTACCAGNGAGAAAAGATCGATGTTTCCTAGATCCTCTATATAATAGGTATTGCGGTCCTCACTCACCTCAAAGATTCGCGGCACATCACTTCCCTCCTCCCGAAACATACGGGCGAGGCTGATGAAAGTTTCATTTTCACGCGAGTCTTCCGACTCGACCTTTATAATATGACCGAGATCGGGATGAGGCACAGAACTTCTGAAATATCTGCGCGCGGAGCCGGCACCTGCAAGAGGTATCCATTCCGTAGCGAAATTATCGAGCTGAGCACTGTCTGTATCGTGATTCATACCGCGAAGTTAATAAATGCTGATGAGAAGAACAAGAGCTGACAGGCACTTGTTATATGGTATGAAGAACATCCTGTACAGATGAACCGGAATTGCAGAGAAAGGCGTAAAAAGATACGCAGAGAGACCTTTGCGCGTCAAATGGTTGGCCAAAATCAAAATTTTTGCTAATTTTGTAACGCAGTTGCAATTCCTGTTCAGAAGAACAATCCATAAAAACACAAAATAGAAATGGCTAATATCGACAGCTACAACTTTGCCAATAAAAAGGCAATTGTCCGTGTAGATTTCAATGTGCCCCTCAACGAAGATGGCACCATCGCCGACGATACCCGTATCCGCGGCGCACTTCCCACTCTTAAGAAAATCCTCGCTGACGGCGGCTCGCTCATCCTTATGAGCCACATGGGTAAGCCCAAAGGCAAGGTCAACGAAAAACTTTCACTTTCACAGATCCGCGAGGCTGTTGCCAAAGCACTCGGCACCGACGTGAAGTTCGCACCCGACTGCGCAAAGGCACAGGAGGCAGCGAAGGAACTCAAACCCGGTGAGGTTCTGCTTCTCGAAAACCTCCGCTTCTACCCCGAAGAGGAGGGCAAACCCGTAGGCATCGACAAGAACGATCCCGCCTATGAGGAGGCCAAGAAGGAAATGAAAGAGCGTCAGAAAGAATTCGCGAAGACTCTCGCAAGCTACGCCGACGTTTATGTAAACGATGCCTTCGGCACCGCTCACCGCAAACACGCTTCAACAGCCGTTATCGCCGACTACTTCGACGCTCAGGACAAGATGCTCGGCTACCTCATGGAGAAAGAGGTTAAGGCTGTAGACAATATCCTCAAGGACATCAAGCGCCCCTTCACCGCAATCATGGGTGGTTCGAAGGTATCGACCAAGATCGGCATCATCGAGAACCTCATGGACAAGGTGGACAACCTTATCCTCTGCGGCGGCATGACCTACACCTTTGCTAAAGCTCAGGGCGGCAATGTAGGCAACTCAATCTGTGAGGAAGACAAGCTCGACCTCGCACTCGACATCATCAAGAAAGCTAAAGAAAAAGGTGTAAACCTCGTTCTCGGCACCGACTGCGTGGCAGCCGACGCATTCTCGAACGACGCCAACACTCAGGTTTGCTCAGTGATGAACGTCCCCGAGGGCTGGGAAGGTCTCGACGCAGGTCCGGACAGCATCCTCGCATTCCGCAACGCTATCCTCCCCGCCAAGACCATTCTATGGAACGGTCCCGCAGGCGTATTCGAGATGGAGAAATTCACCACCGGCTCACGTGCAATCGCTGACGCTATCGTAGAAGCTACCGAAAACGGCGCCTTCTCGCTCGTAGGCGGCGGTGACTCCGTAGCATGCGTGAACAAGTTCGGTCTGGCTGACAGCGTATCTTACGTGTCGACCGGCGGCGGCGCACTTCTCGAAGCCATCGAAGGCAAGACTCTTCCCGGTATCGCAGCCATCAAGGGCTAAACACCGGCAACTATCCATACAAGAGGGCATATCGGCATTCACCGGTATGCCCTCTTTCATACAATATGCAACGCCAGCCATGAGAATCACTCTAAAAAAAGGATGGGGGTCTTAACAGACCGATTGAAGTATTAAATTATACTAAAGACCCGATTATTATTCAATAAACCGTCTGCGACGGCGTTTTTGAAATGTCAGCACTCTTCCGGACTATATTCCGGCATGAAACTGCAATTCTCTCTCCCGACCCCGATGGAACTCACTTTCAAAGGGGATTTGTCAGGCAAACGTCAATTTTTTTTCAAGAGACCAATTGTTTTTTAGGAAATAAATAGTAACTTTGCAAATTGAAGTGCCGAGAGAATGAAAAACAGGAAAAGCTCCATTCTCGAGTCACATTCTCGGATAGGAATCGGCGGCGTTGTCCGCGAAGATTTCCGAACTGAGCAAAGGCCATGAAAACAACACGTCTCAAGAATGAGAACGGCTGCCGAAACAGAACACACACGACTCTTGACGCGGGCAGGGGGCCCGATCGAGAAAACACCTGAACTTCACCTCCTCTCCTTATAGAGGCGAAGCGGCGTCTGTCAGAGCACACTTGATTGTCAGAACGGCCCTGAGCCCGGTTTCACATCCGAATGGACGAAGCCAATATTTTTCACCTCCGGGTGGACCAAAAAAAACTAATGTATAACACAAACAAATAATTAACAATCAAACTAACAAACACTATGGAATCTAAAGATCCCAAGGCTACTGCTGCTGCAGCTGCACCCCAGAGTGCTCAGGCCCGCATCAAGAAAGAAGAAAAAATCAGCCAGGTCCGCGGCATCCGCAACGCGTTCCTCGTGATCATCGCCTGCGCCATCGCAGCTGTCTGCATCTTTCTCTTCGGAATGGGTTACAGCGGCAACTTCGAAGGTGGCGACTCTGCTAACGGTCACCCCCTGAACCTCGCAGGTACCGTCTACAAAGGTGGTTTCATCGTACCTATCCTGATGACCCTGCTTCTGACCGTGATCGTGCTTTCGATCGAGCGTTGGATCGCGATTTCTTCCGCAGCCGGCAAGGGCAACACCTCCAAGTTTGTTGCTGACATCAAGGCTGACCTCGCTCAGAACAAGATCGACGCTGCCATGGCACGTTGCAAAACTCAGAAAGGTTCTGTTGCTTCGGTTGTTTACAACACTCTCGTGAAGTACAAAGAGATGGACGCCAACGACACTCTCTCGAAAGAGCAGAAGCTGACCACTCTCCGCAACGCTGTTGAAGAGGCTACCGCACTCGAGATGCCTTCTCTCTCTCAGAACCTCCCGATCATCGCAACCCTCACCACCCTCGGTACTCTCGTAGGTCTTCTCGGTACTGTTATGGGTATGATCAAATCGTTCCAGGCTCTCGCCAACTCCGGTTCTCCCGACTCTACCGAGCTGTCAACCGGTATCTCGGAGGCTCTTGTGAACACTGCCTTCGGTATCGCAACTGGTGCATTCGCAGTTATCTCTTATAACTTCTTCACCAACAAGATCGACAATCTTACCTACGCTATCGACGAAATCGGTTTCTCTATCGTAGCTACTTTCGCAGCTACCCACAAGTAATCTGACCCGACTCGCAAGTCCAAGAACAACACAAGGACCGAAAAAAGTCAGGACATAATTCCTAACCGATTAATAGTTAATAGCAGAAATGGCAAGAGCAAAAATTGCAAGAAAAAGCACATTCATCGACATGACGGCGATGAGTGACGTGACCGTGCTTTTGCTCACCTTCTTCATGCTTACCTCGACTTTCCTTCAGAAGGAACCGACCCAGGTGATCACACCCGCCTCGGTTTCGGAACAGAAAGTGCAGGAGACGAACTTCGTTCAGATCCTCGTTTCNCCCGAAGGAAAGGTTTGGCTCACAATGAACAACGACACCTCGGCCGACTGGTCGAACGAAAAGATGAAAATCGCGTTGTTGGACAAAGTGACCGAACTCTATAACGAGACGCATAAGAACAAACTGAGCTTCAACCCTCAGCAAAAGCTCGCGTTCAGCAAACTGGGATCGTTCGGCGTTCCCCTCAACCAGATGGGCGACTTCCTCTCGCTGGCTTCGATGCCCGAAGGCACCACCCAGATGGATAAATGGCTCCAGGGAGAAGATCCCAATCCCAACCACGTGACCGGTATTCCCATCGCGTGGAANAAGGATGAAAACAATCCCAACGAGTTCCAGCTCTGGATCAAAGCGTTGCGCCAGACCGACAATGAGAACCTCAAGCAGGCGATCAAAGACGGCGAGGGNCTCGCAATCAAGGCGGACCAGAACACCTCCTTCGAAACGATCCACATGGTGATGGACAACCTCCAGACCATNAAGCAGAACAAGTTCACACTACTCACATCACTTAAGAGCGGAGAATAATCATGGCAGAAGTTCAACAAAATGATTCCGGCGGCAAGAAGAAAGGCCACCAGAAAAAAATGACAATTCGCGTGGATTTCACGCCTATGGTCGACATGAACATGTTGCTCATCACATTCTTCATGCTCTGTACGACAATGATCAAATCACAGACTCTCAACATCGCNCTTCCCTCTAACGAGGAGGTCAAGAGCGAAGAGAANATGTCTCAGGCTTCGGCCGACGACGCTGTGACAATCATCCTCGACGCCAAGCGCAAAGTCGGTTCCATGGACGTGGACACCGTCAACGGCAAGGTTGTCAATGAGGTCTACTACTACTTCGGTAAGCCCGGCGGCGAAGCCGGCATCGACGGCAATCTCGCAGAGAACAACAACCTTCAGAAGTCGGAGTTCCTGACTGACGAAGTCAACGGCGAAGCCCGCACCGCACGCGGCATCCGCCAGATCATCCAGAGCCGAAACAAAGAGGTTCTGGTTGAGATCGAGAAGCTCAAGAAAGATTTCCGCGACGGTAANATCGATCAGGAGAAATATGACGAACTCGCCAAGGCTGTACGCCGCGACGAGAAACTCAAGAAACCGGTGATCATCATCAAGTCTACTCCCCAGGCCTCTTACGGCTCACTCGTGGAGATCCTCGACGANATGCAGATCAACTCGATTTCGAAATACCAGATCGACAACATGACCAAAGCCGACTCCGTACTGTTGATTGACTATCAGAATCGTCATCACAACGATTGATGTCAGATTTACGTAACCCTTTAAAGCAAACAGAAAAATGGCTAAAAGAAACATAGATCTGACCTCACCCGAATGGCGCGACCTTATCTTCGAAGGTAAGAATAAGGACTTCGGCGCCTACGAGCTCCGTCAGAAGAGTGACCGCCGCCACAATATGGCTGTCCTCTACATGCTGCTCGGTCTTGTGGTGGTGTTCGTGCTCCTCATCGCATGGTCGAAATATAGCGACTACCGCGCTGAGATAGCTGCGAAAGAAGCCAAGGAACAGGCAGAGAAAATGATGCAGGCAATGCTCGATCAGCCCGAAGTGGAGGAAGCTCCCGAGGAAGAACCCGAGCAGCAGAAGTTTGAAGAACCCAAGGTTGAGGTGCCCGAAGAGGTGCTCGCTACCGTTCAGGTGACCCAGATCGCCATCGTGGACGCCGACAAGGTNAAAAACGAGGTGATGGATATGGACACCCANCAGGAAGACAACACCGCCCGCGGTGTCGTTAACCAGGAAGGTGCCGACGACGTCGACAAATTCAAGGCTGTCCAGGAACAGGTTGTCGTGAAGGAACCCGAACCTGAGAAGCCCAAGGAAGAGGAAATCTTCGTTGCGGTTGAACAGCAGGCTGAGTTCCCCGGCGGTCAGGCAGCTCTCATGAAGTGGCTCGGCAACAACATCCGCTATCCCGAATCGGCACAGGCCAACGGCGTGCAGGGTCGTGTAATCGTGAAGTTCGTCGTAGAAAAAGACGGATCTATCGGTGCGACAACTATCGTCAAGGGTGTCGACAAGGATCTCGANAAGGAGGCTCTCCGCGTCGTGAAGAAGATGCCGAAGTGGCAGCCCGGTAAGAACAACGGTTCGCCCGTGCGCTCNTANTTCACCCTCCCCGTTACCTTCAAGCTCCAGCAGCAGTAAGCTCTCTTTTACAATTCCACTATTTCCAATACCACTCGTAGGAGCCGATCTCAAACGATCGNCTCCTACTTTTTTAATATCCGGGAAAAACCAAAAGGGCATCGTAAATGTTAATTTAACAAAAGAAACATCAATCCCGTGCAGACACTGAAGTCATCTTGACTTCACTATAAACAGAAACTACGGATTTATCCTTACCGGCTNCATTCGCCGACATATGTTTCCCGGTCTTGCACTTAAAACTATATNCTATGGATAACAATGGTAACAATACTCCGAAAGGCATGCGCCTTGTGTTCGGAATCTTCATGATCTTGATATATGTCGGAGTCGGCCTCCTNTTCATCTTCGACTTCTTCAATATCGACAATACCGCCATCTCGTGCGTTGTCGGTGGACTGCTCATCGCGTATGGTCTCTTCCGCGCATACCGGTTATATATCGGCAGCAACTGACCATCCCCACTCACCTATCCAAACCAAACAATCCCCATGAAGAACATATTCAGNCGGAAAGGATTNTCNCANGCGCTTACCGCTACCGTNATCGGTGGTGGTATGCTGGCTCTGGCTTCTATTTCATGTACCCCCGTCAAAAGAGGTGCGTATACCGAAGGGAGCGCCACTATTTTCTGTGACGACGGCTTTCGTCAGGTCCTCCAGGAAGAAATCGAGGTCTTCGAATATACCTATCCGAATTCATCGATCATTCCATTCTATGTAAGTGAATCGGAAGCGATCGACACCCTGCTTGCCAACAAGACTCAAGCCATCATAACAACCCGGGAGCTTACCAAAGAGCAGAAGGAGTACATGAAGGCGAAGTATAAGAGAATAGTTCGCCAGAACTGCATCGCGGTNGACGCGGTCGCGCTAATCGTGAACAACCGCAATCCGATCGAGANGCTCTCCATGACTGATATCAAGGGGATTCTTGACGGCTCCATCTCGACATGGAATCAACTCGCAGCCTCTCNGGACACGACCAAGATAAAGCTTGTCTTCGACAACCAGGGTTCGTCGACCGTCAGCTACATGCGCGACAAGTTCCTCGGTCCTGACGGCAAGATATCGGACAACAAGAATGCATTCGCCCAGAATAACAATGCCCAGGTCTTCGACTATGTGAAGAAAGACCCCAACGCGATCGGAATCATCAGCGTAAACTGGCTCGGAGACGATCTCAGTGTGGCAAAAAAGGTGCCGATCGAACAGCGCATGGAAGAATACAATGTAGCCACCGACACAATCGCGACCGAGCTGACTACGGAAGTGAAGATACTTAAGGTCAGCAACCCGACCGAAGAGAACGACTTTAGTCCCGTAGGCTTCAAGCCCTATCAGGTATATATCAACTCGGGCGAATATCCTCTCTTCAGAAAGGTATATATGGTCTCNACAGCNTCCAACTCGACGGTGCTTCACAGCTTCTATGTCTTCGTCACCGGATTTGTCGGTCAGAAGATCATCACCAAGACCGGTATTCTCCCCTACCACATGAATCCGCGCGTTGTTCAGCTCGCCGGAAAAAAGAAATAGGCGGATGAGAGAGTTTATAACTCGCTCCCGCAATAAACCGACCCGTAAGAGCGTTGTCTAAAAGATAAGACACGCCCATACGGGTTGGAATCTGTCAGGGTCTCGGTGATATGTCACAAGATATTCACAAAGACCCGCAACCAAACTGAAAAATCTCAAAAAACTCAGATATGAAACTTAGACCGCTTTTCTCGTTCCTCATCGCAGGCTCGGCACTGATGGCCTCAGCACAGAGCCATGTCGAGGGCATGGAATACTACAAGGCAGATCAGCCGGAAAATGCAAAAGAGCTGCTTGAACGCAACTTCAACAGCCCCCAGACCGACAAGGCTCTGGCCAACTATTATCTCGGCATGATCGCATTCGACAAAGGAGACCTCAAGACCGCCCAGAAATATTTCGAAGCCGGTCAGGCCGCAGATCCTGAAAACGGATACAACTACGTCGGCCTCGGCGCGGTGCTTCTTAAGGACGGCGACGTCAAGGGAGCCGAGAAATTCTTCAAGGATGGTGAAGGCAAAGCCAAGAAGGACGCAGCTCTTCAGGTTCAGATCGCCCAGGCATACTATGACGTGAATCCCGCCGAGTATTCCGCTCAGATCGAAAAGCGCCTTGAGAAAGCCAGAAAGATCAACATGCAGGAACCGGCCATCTATATCTTCGAAGGTGACCGCAAGAAAGCGAACAAAGATGTAGGCGGTGCGGCAGCCTCTTACGAGATGGGCGCCAATTATGGTGGAACCACTCCCGAGGCATACGTGAAATACGCCAACCTCTACAACAACATCAACCCCGGTTATGCGGTTGGCATGCTCGAGAAACTGACCCAGGTCAATCCTACTTCGGCTCTCGGTCAGAAAGAACTGGCAGAGGCCCTCTACAACAAGGGTGACTTCACCAAAGCCGCCGAGCAGTATGGCAAGTATGTGAAGAATCCTAACCACTTCAAGAAAGATGAGGATCGCTATGCGTTCCTGCTCTTCTACGGTCAGAAGTATCAGGATGGTTACGACTACTCCACCAACCTTTTGAAAGCGGATCCGAACAACTTCAACGCCCGTCGTTTCCAGTTCATCAATGCCGCACAGATCCCGGCACTCGAAGGCCAGCTCCCCGCAATGGCCGACGCCCTCTACGCAGCGAAGAAGAAGAATCCCTCCAACAAGTTCGCACAGATCGACTACTCGCTTCTTTCCGAGGAGTTCGTGAAGACCGCCAAGGCAAACAAGGAGCGTCCCGTGAAGGCAATCGACCTTCTTCAGGAAGCTATCGCGGAGTCGCCCGAGAATCCCGCATACTACAAGTCTCTTGCAATGGTTCTTGTCGACGACAACGACCTTCCCAACGCAGCTGACACCTATATGGGCTTCCTTCAGAACACTCCCGAGCCCGGTTATAACGATTTCATCCAGCAGGCTACTTTCGACTACTATGCCGGCGTTCAGTATAAGAACGACGACCCGGATCACAACCGTACCGCTGATCCCGCTCAGGTCGAGAAGTACTTCAAGCTTGCGGAAGACTTCATCAACCGTGCGGCTCAGATTCTTCCCGACAACTATCGTCCCGTGAAGATGAGGGGTGATATCGCAATGCAGCGTGCGACATCCGAAACAGACGTCAAGAAAGCGGCCCAGCCCCTCTATGAGCAGGCTGTCGTGCTTCTCGAGCAGAGCGCTGATCCTTCACGCTATGCGACTGACGCAAAGACGATGTACAACTATCTGGGCAACTACTATCTTGACCAGAAAGACACCGCCAAAGCAAAAGAATACTTCAACAAGTATCTCCAGTATGACCCGAACAACGAAGGCTATCGCAAATTTGTCGAAGGTCTGAAATAAACCTACATAAACGATACTAAAGAGTGCGTCAGTTTCAAAACTGACGCACTCTTTTTTCATCCTGCCACATATCGGTGGCTTCAAATTGTTACTCAGGGTCGTACTGGCTTGAGCACCACTACATGGGGAGTTAATTGAGGTCATCTAAACTATTTACGAAAACAAAATAAAAGTTTAGATGACCTCATTTTTAAAATAAATTTCCAAAAAATTGCAAAGCGATATATTTCTTAAAAAAATTTTTTGTAACTTTGCCGATGCGGATCGCTCGCAGAGCCCGATCGTGGGAACTTGAGAGTGGGTCAGCTGACATTTTATAAGGCGTTTATCAACGTTTGATCTTGACAGTTTCGAATCTCGCAAATTCTATAACTACAAGTCAGGAGCAGACAGCGGTAGATGCTACGTGGATATGTTGTATCTTGTCCGGCAGGGTCTTTGTGAAAAGACCCCGACGGATGGTTGCACATACATAAGCGTAGGCTCTGCACGTTGTCGTTCTACTTGTAGTGGGCAATGCGAGAGCCTGAAACTGGGAACGACGACGATAAGGTCCCTACGCTCTTTTTTTAGTACAGAGTCTTTTTTAGAGAATCTGTCATCAGGGGACCGTGACAGGCTCTCGCGTCAATGTCCGTATGAAAGACCGGTCCCTGCGCAAGACCTCCCGGCTCGTATGCCGTCTTGTTCTCCTTCCGCTGTTCGTCTTCCTGCTGATCTATCTGCTCCTCTCGCTCTCGGCCCGGCTGAGGGCCGAGTCGGTCGCGGTCGGCACCAATACGCTCTACTGGCTTTCGGCCACGCCTAACGCCGGCGTGGAGTGGGCGGCCTCTGAGCGTTTCTCGCTCGCCCTATCGTTCGGATACAACGCTTTCAATTTCCCCGACCGTACCAATTCGGCCGGCAATCCGGCCAATCCCAAGCTCCACCACTGGTCCGTGATGCCCGAAGGGCGTCTGTGGCTGCGCCACAC
>JAAVFK010000007.1 GCA_014800785.1 Bacteroidales bacterium | reverse complement strand
TTATCTTCCATCGGAATCAATCGAAAAGGTTGGGTTGATAATGCCACCGCCCAGACTATCCTCCAACGTTCCATCCGAACCATGCAATCGCTACGATCCTCCGGACGAATTGGCTACAGCATCATTGAAGGAAAGGTGTTCTACCCAGAAAGCGAGATTGCCCGAATGTTAAATCAACACTACATCAGCGATGAGTGAAAGAGTCGAAATCATTACCTCCTCCGACCTCAGGTCTTTTCTCGATGAGCTAAACGAAATGAAAACAATTGCGGAGAGACTGAGAGAAAATGCCTCCCCGATGTTTCAAGGTAAACGGTATCTTACGGACTCAGCCCTTAGCAGGAGATTGAACATCTGCAAGAGAACACTTGCTACATATCGAGCCAACGGAGCATTAGGCTACTACAACCTCCCCGGTAAGATCCTCTACTCCGATTCAGACGTAGAAATCTTCCTCCAGCGACACTATCTCCCACCCTTCCGATGACTATCGTTCTCGTCCGATCTCAGGTAGGCCGGACGAGAACGACTTTTATACCAAAAATTCACATAATGAGTAAAATATGCTATAGAGCATAGGGTCAATTATTGGCCATGACCAGGAAATTCTGTAACTTTGCGTTCAAATTAAATTTCTTATTCAATGGAGACAAAAACAGAACGTCAAAAACTAAATAGAATAAAAGCAGTATTGGCAGAAACTGGACACACCGGCAAATGGCTTGCCGAGCAATTAGGCAAAGATCCCGTTACGGTCTCTAAGTGGTGCACTAATACTTCCCAACCGGATTTATATACTCTTTCTAAAATCGCTGAACTTATTAACATCAACATTAAAGACTTGCTAAGATCAGCAAATTCATAAATTACCATGATACCTACTTATCAAGATCTCCTGCGACCTCTTCTGGAAGTATTGAACAAAAATAATATTTTGACATTAGGCAAAAGTACAGACCTGATGTCAGAAATATTTTCTTTATCACCAGAAGAACGAATCACAAAACTAAAAAAAGGAAATCAGACAATAATTAAGAATCGGACGGGATGGGCCAAGTTCTATCTCGAGAAAGCAGGTTTCGTAATAACTGTATCCAAAGGAGTATATGCTATAACTGATTCTGGTAAAAAACTTCTCAACAATCATAAGGGGAACATTGACTTAAAATATCTTCTTACTATTCCACAATTTGCGGAATTCTACAAATCAAAATCCACTAAAAATAAGGCCAATTCAAAAAATGTGGCAGAACCTAACATAATTGAAGATAGTGTAGATATTAATACCCCGGATGAAATACTTGAAGAACAGTACGGAATAATTAATCAAAATCTTGCTGATGAGATTTTACAGAAAATACTGGATATGTCTCCAGCGTTTTTCGAACAACTGGTAATATTTCTTTTAGAAGCGATGGGATATGGACACGGAGAAGTTACTGGACGCTCAGGAGATGGCGGTATTGATGGTATTATCGGTGAAGATAAACTTGGTCTCGATGTAATCCATATCCAAGCCAAACGGTGGGATAAAGGAAATAATGTTGGAAGAAAAGAACTACAAAGTTTTGTTGGGGCTCTTGCTGGACAAAGTGGTAGAAAAGGTGTATTTATTACAACCTCATCTTTTACAAAGGAAGCTATGGACTATAATCCGGCAAACGTAAAGATTGCAAGAATTGATGGCAACAGACTTGCTCACCTAATGATAGAATATAATGTCGGTGTAAGCATCAAAACAATATACGAACTAAAGAAACTGGATCTGGATTTCTTTGAAGAATAATCAATAGATTCAAGTCATACATTTGTACGACTTAAATTAAATAAAACATGAGTTTTATCGACAATATACACAAATCAATCAACAGCGAATACATCATTGGTGCTTTTCATAAAAACGGTGCGGAATGCTACTTTGATGATTTACGCCGACCCTCCGGAGCCCGTATAAAAGGCTTCAAAGGGGTAACCATCAAATCTAATGCTATAACTTCTGAGACTGGACTTGTCGAAGATGAATTCTATGAATTTTCCTACAAGCTGGAGAGTCTCTCAGACATAGAACAGATTTGCCAATTCGTCTCTCTCGGGGCCATACGTCCTGTAGACAAGAATAAGCTTCTTAAAATACGACTTGATGAGAAAATGCAACTTCAAGGCACCAACCTTGATGATGCAAATCAGAATCAGGCGATGATAAATCAGGAGGTCACAGGTGCTCCTCATACTTACATCTACGAACTTCTACAAAACTCAAACGACTATCCATGCTTGGACCGCAATGATGTTGAGATACCTGTAGAGGTAAAATTCATTGTCACTGAACACTATTTGTTCTTTATTCATTCCGGTGCTCCATTCAGCCTCAGGAATATCGCTGCGATTTGTACTGTCAATGAAGGTGAGAAAAGAAATAATACAAAGACGATTGGATACAAGGGTATGGGCTTCAAGTCCGTCTTTGTAAACAATGACTACGTCTATCTTAACTCCAGCGGCTGGAGTTTGCGCTTCGACGAGAAAGAAATCAATAAGCCAGGAGCGGAAGAAAGAAATTGGCAATACATGCCTATTGCCACAGAAGAATCGGAACTTGATTCGGAAGTTCTGAATATTCTTCAAAGTATCCCAAAAGGAATGAATGTATTTTTCGCATTGCGTCATCAGCGTGATGCGAAAGAGAATATACCCAACCTTGAAACTGTATTCAAAGATGACAGGATTCTTGTCTTTATTCCTTATGTTGATCATGTTGAGGTTTTTGTGGGGAATGAACTTCGGTTTGACAGATATAAGGACAGGAAACGTTGGCTTATAAAGGATGACGTAAAGATTGAAGTTGACGATAACTATAAGAGAATCCTTGAAAAGAGCCTGAAAACAGATAAAAAGATTCCGGAAAAGTTCCAGCAGATAAAAGAGATTTCGTTGTCTTTTGCCGTACAAAGAGACGGGAAAAGACTCTTGCCTATAAGCAATTCTCAGGTTTACAATTACCTGCCGACAGAGCAACCTTTGTATGTACCATTCTTGATAAATGCAGACTTTGTGCCAGATGCTTCAAGAAAGAGTCTCCCAGATCATGAATGGAATATTAAGGTATTGGAAGATGCCGGCCATAAGTATGCCCAATGGTGGGCTTCGCTGATTCTTGACCCAGAGAATTATGACCTTTCATCAGTCTTCGATTTATTGCCCGATTTCAGAGAGAGTGATAAATATCGAACTGCTTTCATGAAGGGATTCGAGGCAGAATTAGGTAGAATCAAATGTATCCCCATAGAGCGTGACGGAGAACGAGTATTGGTCCCTATCAATGAAATAATATTCGACAATATGGACTTTGTCGTCTCCGACAAACCGGTTATGTCTGATAGCGATTTCTACGAATTGTTAGGAGTCGAAAATGTCAGCGAATACCTACCTCATCCCGAAATAAGACAACATCAAAACCTCAAGATGTTGCTTGAGCATTATTCAGCAAAGAATAATATTGGCAGGGTTCTTGGCAACAGCGATCTATTGACAATCTTGCGTTCTTCAAGATTTGAGGGTTGGGTAAAAGATGAGGCTAATGCCATCAATCTTTACCGATACCTGTTTGAATCTCAAAAGGTCAACACGATCCTAAATTCATTCGATAAGATTTTCTTATCCGAGTCGGGCGAGATTGAATCCCCTAATAAGCTATATCACAATATCGATTACTACCTCGAAGAACTCTATATGTTCGAGGATATACTACCTCGTCTAAAAAAATCAGTAAGAGAAGCTTTACCAGATGGATTCCGTGGTATTGAAGGGAAGTTCAAAATGTTTGTCGCTTCCACGGTTGCGTTAGAACTTTCAGCAAACTTCGATAAGAATGAAGATGGTTCTCGTATTGAAAATATTAGAGACAGTATCCATTTCTTAAACTTTCTTGCAACGGCAAAGGGGTACACTGGGGGCATGCCCAAAACAATGCCTCTGTATTTAGACGAAGGAATCAGTATCGGAAAAGAGAATGTTTATCAAGAGGACGAGCTTGGGCGATTATTGTCGGAACAACCATGGGTTAAATCGGAATGGATACACTTTATCCACTACGGATATGCAAACCATTCCGAAGATCTCGCCCGGTTCTTAACAAGATGTGGAATTACAGCCATAAGCTCTACGATGATCTGGAACTCTTTTATAGCGGATGATGAAAGATCAAAATATATAATCTCAGCTATTAATGAAAAACAGACGAACATCGACTTCTTCTATTTCCTTACGAATATAGAGAAGGATGTCAAGTTTACAGACCAGACCAAACAACTAAAAAATAAATATCACATCTGGGTAAATGATGGTGCTAATGATGAATGTGTCCCGCTTTCGTCTGTGATTTACTGGTCTGACTCTAAAGAACGTGACGAACTTCTGGAGAAGGACTGGCTGCCGGCGAATGCTTGCTATGCAGTAGATGATGATTATCTTGGTCAATTCTTGGGTGAAGACCGTGATGCCATAGAGCGTATTTTCAAGGCGAATGGTATCGTGGAAGATTTCTCCGTATCGAACTGGATCAAAAAGTGCATGGTCAAGGAGCATCTTTGGCCGGAAATCATCAAGAATATTACCACAACAGATACGAGTATAAGTTTTCTTGATTTCTTATTTGAGAATCGTGCGTATAAAAGTGAAATAGGATATGGTAAATTAGATCAGATCCCTCTTTCATTGGAAGGTAAATCTGAGATGCTGCCGTTAAAGGATATTGCAGAGACTGTATATCAGCGATCTGACGACCTCATAGATTTATCAGAGGAACCGTGGTTCCCTTCATACGAATTGACATCCGTATCAAGTGCCTATGCTGACCTCTTCGATGGAGCCGAAAGACGAACATTCTTTGATGAGATTGGCATAAAAGAGTTTGATTTGGACGAGTATATCGAGGATGAAATTCTGGAAAACCTTGGTAACTACACAGACTATTCTGATTCCGATAATGCTTTAGAAGCCAATATAAGTTTCCATAAGTTTTTCGCAAATCCATCACTTCGGTTGAGTGACGATGATTACGACAAACTTAAGAATACTCCTGTTTTCACGATCCTGCCTGGTGAAGAAGAGGGGGAAAACGAAACGGGATTATGTGAAGTATGTACCGGATTCTTCTTGCCCTCTGATAAACTCGGCAAGTTGGTAGAACTTGACATAGCACCTGCATCAATTCTTCATACCATTCGCACTGAATATTTTGCGATGGATGCAGAGCAAATGACAACCTATTTCAAGGACAAACTTGGAAATAGGCAATTACAAGACAATGAACTTGTTAAGCATCTGATTGCTCATAAAGAAGAGATAATTGCCTATATTCAAGACTATAATAGGAATCTTAGATTTTGGCAATGGGCAGCGCAAAGTTCTACTACCTATGACGAACGTACGGCGTTCCGTTGCTTCCCAATGTCAGACTCTGATGGTAATTTAATGTTCCCTAATGAATTATATGCGTCTGCGGTATATTCTAAAGACAAGGAGGCTGAGGATGTAATTAGACGATTTATACCTGATGCACATTTCATATTGGATGACTACGCCAAGATTGAAACAGAGGAAGAAATTGATTGGCTTAGGTTATTCAGAAATATAAAGATAAGCATTAGCGCAGAGTACGTTCTGATTAATAAGGTTCTTCCGAAACTGAATGAATACGCGTCGGAAGATGATGATGTCGTACTTGCTTTTGCTGGAATATTGGAGCAACTAAAAGAAGCGCATAATTCTGATTCCAAGAAAATCGAAGACTATTTACAAAATCTGCATGTAAAATGTAATGATGGAGAATACCATAAGATTGGTGACTCTATCCTTACTGGTACATACATGGGAATTGAGAGTGGCAAATATAATGACATCAAATTACCTACTCAAATATCAGAAGATTATATAATAGACTTAGAGGATAATCCGACGTTACGCTCCAATGTCATCAACTTCTTCCGATTCCTTATTGATAAGACAAATGTCGATGTCATAAAGACAGCACCGGATTTAGCAGCTCGAAAGGTTGAACGATTCCTTGCCAATCAGCAGCATTATGCGAAGACAGATGCGCATTACCGCATAATCGGAGAATTGGCAGAAGACTGTTATCAACGAGTAGGTTGGACAGAAACAGTATTTAGAGATAAGTGCCTGTTACTCTATTCCTCCGATAACCGTCTTATATCAATGGATAAAGGTAATCTTTATCTTGGGTCAATATATAATCCCCTATGTGATTATCAAGCAAATGGTATAACAAATATTCATTATGTTAGTGATGAATATCGGAAGTATGCGGAATTGGCAAGCATCCGATCGTTTTTAACAAGTCAAAGTAGAGGTCGAGTTAGATGGGGATTCCATGGTGAATCCGAAATGAGATATTTGGAAGATTCCACCTTCTCAACTTATTTCTGGGGTGTATTCCTTCCGTCGCAGTTGAAGAATAAAGAGAACAGAACTCATTTTGATAGGATTCTATCAATAGAAACGATGGAAAAGTACCGTTGCATCCCAACAGGAGGCGGTATGAAAAAGCCGTCACAGGTGTATAATCCCTCCGATAGACAGTTGGTGCGAATGATTAAAGTCATGGGGAAACAAGATGAATATCTCCCAACGGTGGAGATTCCATCTGAATACTCTGTGGGGTTCGCGAACAGACTCGATGAGAAGGATTGCCTTGACTTTTTACGTAAAAGTGAAAATCTCGCAGGATATAATGATGATAGAATAACGGTTTGCGAATGGATAACTGCACTTCCGGAAAATATACTTAAGAGTAATTTCAAAAATATCGCTCTCCGTTTTAAAGAAGATGCATTATGGCGAAACGGAGCAAAGAAATGGGTTCCGTTGAAAGACTTGTGTGTACTTGAACGTACAAGGGAGTCAAAACTGATTGTTGACCATTTTGGCGGAAGTGAATACGTTTGTTTTGGGGCATCTTTGCCCGAATCAAACCTAATTCTCCAAAAACTATGCTCCATCTTTGGTATTCCTTTGCTTCGTAAAGACGATTTTGATTATAAGGAAGATGGAAACATCTTTGAAGATACTAAAGAAATATCTGAGATCCAAAAAAGATTAGTGTATCTGTCATACTACGAGAATCCAGACGGCGATTGGGAAGAAAAGTACAAAGAACGTCAGAACAAACTGGATAAAGCGAAAATCCAAGGATGCGACGAAATCAGATATTTCTATTCTGATAACGAAAAACTTTCAACTACTCTGTCATTCTTGGATGATGGAGATAACGGATTTGCATATAAGAAAGGTCGTAAGGACCAAATGTTTGAGAGCCGGTTGAATTGGGTTGTAAAGACATTTGAACTCACAAATTCCCATATATCAGTTCTTCAGGAACTATTCTTGGACGATTTTTCTGATTATGTAGAAAAGCATGACGGCGGTAGTCTTCCTCCGAGCGTATTGGCATATCTGTCTGAGGCTGACAAGGAACGAATTGGTGCTGATGTTGTGGAAGAGTTACCTGAAGAAACCCAAGGACGCTATGTCAGTGGAGCTTCTGTTCCCGAAACTCATGCCGAACCACAAGTCGAAGCGTCTCAATATTATGCAGAGGATGGCTCCTCAGCGCAAGTTGAGAACAGTTCGCCAAAGACCGATTCAGGAAGCGGAAAACCTGCCGCGACAGAACCCACGTCAGAAGATGATTCCAAGAAAGGCCATGACAATGTTAAGCCTGCGAATAGTCAGCCTAATGAAACGGAACATCCTGAAACTGGCAAAAGGGAGAATGCCGGTACAGGCACTCCTCGTTCACAGCAAGGGAAAGAAACATGTGACTCATCCAAAGAATCAGACAAGCAGACTACTCCGGAAGAATCATTTGAGGATCGTAGTAGAAAACGCTGGGAACAAAGACGTGATGCAAAAGTCACGCCACCAACGTCTGCACAGTCTACTCACAAGGGAGGTGAAGATGTTCTGGATATTGAAGACAAAGTCGATGACACTCCAAATTATGGAGATGTCTTCGACCCAAACTCTCGTGCATCAATTAAGAGAAATCCGAAACCTAGCAGTAATCTGCAAAGATCTTCAAACGGTAATGAACTTGACAAAGCGCGAAGGAAGGCCAAGGAGGAGGAAGAGAAACAAGATCGTAGAAAGAAACTTTACGATTTGACTCCATATACGTTGGAATGGTTCAACTATCTAATCGATATGCAACTCGAAGCTGTGAATGAAAGTAAATCGGTAGAGAGACATATTGACTTATATGATTGGGCATTAGTTGATAAAGACTCAAATCTTTATCGATTAGTTTCTCCTTCTTCATTTATTCCATCAAACTTGTCAGAGGCATCAAATGTAAGAATCCTTGTCGTTAACAATGGCAAGAAACAAGTACTTGACGCACAGATTCTTGAATCTGATGAGTCTGGAATCGACATGAAATGTAGCCAGTATTTTGGCTCCCCAAGTGCCACAAGATGGTTACGAATTGAGTACCAAAACATTAAAGGCTTCTCCGAGGCACAGGCGAATCGCTTCAGCCAGTTAAACAGAGTTTGGAACTTGGGTACAAACCTTGTTCAAAAGCTTCCGGCAGATATAGAGTTCATATATGGGCCTCCGGGAACCGGTAAGACCACCGAACTTGTAAAGCGAATATCTGAAGCGATGCGAGTAAATCCTCGATACAATATTCTTGTAGTCACACCGACCAACAGAGCTGCTGATGAGATTGCAGAACGTCTTGTTAATGATGTTTTCGCAGGTGATTGTCTTTCTCGTTATGGTGTAACAGAAAGCCGAGATTTGGTTCGCAATCATCCAGAAGTCCTTAAGAACAGACAAACCATGGATTTGAGAAAATCCAGCAAGAACGTTATGGTGACAACGATTGCACGCTATCCATATGATAGCGTGCAACCGAGTGACGCTATCTTTGACCTAAAATGGGATCTCATTATAGTGGATGAGGCATCGATGATCGATATAGTGCCAATAACACTCCTATTAGTCAACAATAAAGCTGACAAGTTCATCATAGCAGGTGATCCTAAGCAGATTCGTCCTGTAAAACCGAATTTCGATTATCCGGAGGAGTATGTGTTCAACATCTACGATATGGTGGGATTGAATAGCTTTAAGGAGGCTGCTGAAGGAAACTTCAATTATCCTGTAATGGCATTGGACGTTCAGCATCGTTCAGTGCCGAGTATAGGTAATCTCGTAAGCAAATTCTCTTACGATGGCATACTTAAAAACGACCCAAATAAGGACAAAGCTAAAACGCTTCAAATCTCAGGTCTTAATGTCGAACCAATTAACGTAATAGGATATGAAGTAATTCCTATGAGTCATTTATATGATTTCAATATAGTTGACAATTCAGCGGTACACGTATATTCGGCAATTTTCGCATATGAGTTTGCAGCTCATATTGCGAAAATAGTAAGTGTTTACCCTGAGAAAGAGCATTATACAATAGGTATTGTAAGCCCTTATAAAAAGCAAGCCTCTGCAATACAGGAAATGCTCGCAAGCCGTAAGATCGACACCGATAAATGCAGCGTAAGTTGCGGTACAGTGCATAAATTTCAAGGAGGTGAATGCGACATAATGATTGTTGTGATGAACTACCCGAATACTTATTCAGGTGAAAATGCCAACATAAACAATCTTAACATCATGAATGTAGCCATGAGCCGTGCAAAGGACTATGTGTTCTTCTTGAGTCCCGAAAAACGAGTAGGAGAAAAGGCTATATATCCCATGAATGATGAGTTGTTCAGACAACTCCCTGCCGGTTTCAACTTCCATCACGCCCATGCTTTGGAGAAGATTATGTTCGGCGATGAAACATTCATTACGAAGAATGCTTCATTGAAGAGCCACCTTCCTGTGAACGTTTCAACTCCTACCGGTAAGCGTTACGAAGTCCGCATAAGCGATACTGCCCTTGATATCCAGATTAATGATTAAAACATTATGACTATTGAAGATATAAAAGTATTGATTGCTTCGGACGAGTCGAGGACTCTGGAACTGAAGAAAAGTACCGGTGAGTTGAAAGACGGTATGCATGCGGCGTGTGCATTTCTGAATACGGAGGGCGGATGGCTGATTTTCGGCATCACGCCGAAGTCGCTGAAGATTGTCGGCCAACAAGTGACTGATGATACTCAACGAGAGATTGCTCAGGCAATCGCCGGATTGCAGCCCGCTGTGGATATGCGGCCAGAATATATTGATGTGCCGGATCGTCCGGGGCATCAAGTAATTGCCATGCACTTCGATGGCTGGGTATGGGGCGATCGACCTCATACCTTCCATGGTTGTCCGTACTACAAAGTTGAGAGTACAACCAAGGTCATGCCTCAGGATATGTATGATGAACGAATCAGAGCCTTTGAACCGAAAACATATTCTTGGGAATTACGGCAGGCTGAAGGTGTGACTCTTTCTGATCTCAATGAAAAGCATATTCGCGGTTGCATACGTCTTGGTGTCGAAGGAGGACGAATTCCTGCCAGTGCTTTGAGTGCGCCTATATCCGATACTCTATCGAAATGGAAGCTGCTTAAAAATGGTATTCCTACCAATGGAGCTGCCATGCTTTTCTCTGATAATGTTTATGAATACGACAACTTCAAGATTAAGATGGCTCGTTTCTTGGGTACAGATAAGAATGAGTTTATCGACGAGATGCGTGTCGAAGGGAATTTCTTCGACTTACTTGATGCAGGATTGGCGTTCTGTTTCAAACACCTCAATCTCAGCGGGAAAATCACCAACCGCAGTCTTCAACGCGAAGAGCGTCTTGAAATTCCTTACAAGGCACTGAGAGAAGCCATAATCAACTCTCTCTGTCATCGTCAGTGGGAGAAATATAATCTGCTAAATAGCATCGCCATCTATGATAACCGCGTAGAAATCGGCAATCCCGGTATCTTTCCTTCACAGATTACCCCCGAAAATATCAAGGAGCCTCACGACTCCTACCCTTATAATGTCAAGATGGCAGAAGCGCTCTACCGTTCTATGTGGTTGGAGAACTGGGGATCAGGAGCAAAACGCATAATCGAAGCCTGTCAGGAACAAGGTGTAGAAGAACCCACATGGCGTTGGGACGGTGGCTTCGTCTACGTCACTTTCAAACGACCGATCAAACAAGAGGATGAACCGCTCAACCACCGCTCAACCACCGCTCAACTACCGCTCAACTACTGTCCAAGTACCGCTCAGGTTCAAAAACTTATTCTTTCGATGAATGAGGGATATATGACAATGAGTGAGTTAATGGAGTGTGTAGGATTAAAGCATCGTACAACATTCAGAGAGAATTACTTACTACCTGCTATTGAGGATGAAGCTATAGGATTGTTATATCCCGACGTTCGCAATCATCCGAAACAGAAGTATTCTCTAACCGAGAAGGCAAAGTCCTGGAAAAAGAGCAACCATTGAATAGTAAAATCTGATTTTTTGCATTAGCTTATGCCATATATTTCACAAGAAATAATAGACCGTCTTATAGGGCTTAATGTGGAGGATGTTGCAAGATCCCTTGGCCTCACCGTCATCAAACACGAAGCAAGATGTTTTATGCATAATGACAAGAAACCCAGCCTAAAGTTTCATCGAAAAGGTCATATGTGGAAATGCTTTGTATGTGATATCGGAGGAAATACTATCAATCTTGTTATGCACTACTTAAAGACTGATTTTGTAACTGCATGTATGTGGCTATGCAACCAATATGGAATATATATTCCTAATACACCCAAACCTAAGAGAATTACGATGCCGCTTCGAAAATATGTTATAGACAATCAGACTGAATCAAAATTTAATCAAGAAATAGGATCGTGGATAATCTCAAATGCAAGCCTATCCACTGAGGCTCAACATTTTCTTTTTGATGAGCGAAAATTATCATTAGACGTAATCCATTCCAACAATATAAAATCCATCTCTGATTCAGGAAAACTAGTTAAAGCTCTTTGCTCCATGTTTACACCAATCGAGTTAGCCGAAGCTGGGTATATCAAGATTAGTAACAATAATTATTATCTAAGGATATTTACACCTTGCATAGTCTTCCCCTATTACGACTCAATGGGAGAATTAATAGGTATTCAGACTCGATACATTGGAAACATTACTGATGCGCCAAGATTTCAATTTATCTCAGGATTTAAACCTAATATTTATAACCTGCAAATTTTGAATAATTTAAGTGATAATGAAAACCTATATATATCAGAGGGTGTATCTGATTGCTTAGCTCTGTTATCAACAGGTCATAACGCTATTGCAATTCCAAGTGCCTCTAATCTTCCTTTAAAAGATGTTTGTAAACTAATTAGATACAATCTAATTATGTGTGTAGATCACGATTTAGCTGGAGAAAGAGCATATGAAACTTTAAGATATCACGTTATAAGAATGGGGGGTAAAATTCACCGATTGGAATACCCTGAAAACTTCAAAGATTATGGAGAATACTATAAATCTACGAAATAGAGAAAGACGGATGTATAAATTTTCTGAAAGCAGAAAGAAACCTGAGCTAACAATAAAAAGTTTGGGTGAAATGCTTATTGAGTACATTGATAATTTACAAGAAGATATTATAGGAAGTAGATTATTCCAACCCAAACGGCAATTAATAAACTATCTTTTTAATGGAATTGGACACCTTCCTAAAAATCAACTTGAAGATCAACTTTCCCAGGCTCCTTTAGATAAGGAAGACAATCTTATATTATACACGTTCTTTCTATCACAGACAGAACATTTTAATTTTGAGTGGAGCTACCTGCTCTCTAAACTCAGGAATCTTCCCGACTTTTTAAAGAGATTCAATAAATACATTAACTTTGTTTGTTCTGATATAAATACAATGATTACGTCGATTCAATTGAGCGATTTGACGTTCTTTCAAATTGATGAATTTCTACAAGTTGTCTATTCCCCAACTCAGAACTCAATAACAGCACAATGTAAGCTTGATTTATTAAAAAATATGTTATCTTGCAAAGCAGAACAATATAGATTAAAAATCATTTGTGGATCAAAAACAATCATTTCATTAGACAGATCCACAAAAGAGGATGTTAAGTCTGTTGCTGATAAAATTCAAACATTGTTGACCGTTATTCACAACAACAACGATTCAAAAGAGGACGATAATGAAGAAAAGTGAGAATACTATAAAGAAAGGTCTTAGAGACATCATCCTTTCTGAGGAGAATATATATAATGCAATTTATTGTATGGAGTCATATGTGTTTGAAAAAGGTCTTTTAAATAGGAAAGACCTTGAACTCTATACCATTCTTCATGATAAGTTTAACTTTTATAAAATCCAAAATGTAATTGATGAGTGCCGAGAAAAATTAGATAGGATTCTTTCCGATCCTAAGGAATTATTCGATGTGAAGGTTTATTTTAAAATTAAAAAATTTGAAAAAGGAAAAACCTGTCAAGATGATCAAATTAAATATCGTCCCATACACACGGCAAAACTGGTGGATCAGATATGCATGGTTTGTATGTTACTTCCACTTATGTTTGATGATAGCAGTGGAAAACGTAAACGGTCTGAACTTACAAAAATGATTCCTCATGATTTCTATGGAAATATTCCAAGCGATAGTGTGGAAATTCTGTTTAAGCCATGGATTAATCAGTATAAACAGTACACAGACCATATCATTGAACATTGTAAACAATACCGAAAGGATCATAAGTATAAAACTGAAATAACTTTTGATTTAAAAAATTTCTTTCCGTCCATCTCACCATATTTTATATTCGAATATATAACTCAAAAGCTTCAGTTTGTATTAACAGAAGAAGATAAGAAAACTCTTAAGATGGTTTTGACCAAACTTCTAATTTTTAAAATCAATGCAACGAATTTAGAAGGATGGGAAAGCCAATATTATGGGAAAGAAATATCTAAGACAATCTCTGAACACTATTCTCGCGGTATAGCCCAAGGTTTGCCCCAGTCGTATTTCTTCGGAAATCTCTGTATGATTGAGATTCGGAAGAAGATACTTGATCATGAAGATTTTAAAGACTGCGATTCATTCTTCTACGTGGATGACTCCGTCATCTACATTGGCCAAGACTATGATTTAGACCGTTTTAACAGAACCATAGAGGATTTAAATTCTGCAATAAAGACCATTGGAGATGATAATAACTATCATGGAATTAGACAAATCATAAAATCCATTCTGGGAGAAGAGTATGTGACATTTCAAGAAGGATTAGACACCACCATTAAGTTCCATCCAAATGGAAAGAGTGAGTTTTGTAGAATTGAGGAAGCAGGAATGAGCATAGCGGGTCTGGAGCCTTTGATGAGAAATGCCTCGATGGCTGCCTCTATATACAGCAATATTGATGAAATTGAGGATATATACTCCAAAGATAAACTTGAAAAAGTTAGCGAACTTATAGATGCAGAAATTTTGCGTCTAAAGTCCAAAATTTCAGAGAGCAAAACAGAAAATCAAGATTCAACTATTGATACTAATTATGAATCACGACTGAAATTAATTAAGCGATATAATAGATTCTATTTGTATAGATTACGTCTTTTAGAGCGACGCTTATCTGATGAAATCTCAAAATCAGATGTAGAGGCATTTATACAAAGATTTAATATCTCCTGTTTTCAGGGTAAATGTAAATTTTCAGAATGTCTGAATAATGTAAAGGAAGCTTGGTTTGAAAAATATGACGAGGAAATCTTCCAAACGGAAGCTCGAATGTTTTTGTCCTTATTGAGATTAACGGATGCTGAACGACTAAAAGATTACATGGTTTGCTTCGAAAGGAATTTGGTCGATGGATTTTGTGGAAATCCTGATTATCTTTTCTTCGGAAAAGATTTTGATGCATCCTATGAACTAAAAAAATGTGGATGCAACGCATACTCTTCGATCTCTCAAAGAGTAAAAGAGTTCATATCTCCAGTACGCTCTTTTTCGACAATTCGACAAAAGAAAAATTTTGAAAAATTTGTAGAAAATCTGCGCAATGAGAGAAACTCTATTAATACTGAAAGTATAACTGATAAAAACGAACAATTTCTACCCTCTTACACAAGTTTCGTATTCAAGAATTCAGAAGAGTATGTGAGAATAATATTGAATGCCTATTATTCAGTTCAAAATGATATTGAACCTAGTAATGCACATACTTTTACTAAAGCTACATCTCGTGGCCTTCACTATACAGAATTAAGAATATTATCAAGGTTACGCAATAAGAACTTCTGCTTAGATGAATTTATAAGAGCCCTACAAGATATAGATGCAAACAATCTAGATAACAAGATGTCCATAGATATGGGGCTTCTTGAAGTTATTCATGTGTTTATATCAAAAGTCAAGGATCCTGAATGGATAGACAATATCATTTTAACTCATAGAGTGGTTAAGGGTTTATGGTATAATGGATCTAAATTCATGAACTCATATACCCTACACAATGAAGAACATGCTGTAACCTTAATTAAGGCTGTTGTGCGCCTAATAAAGGCAATTGATTACCTTAACATTAAGCAAGCCGATTACTATATACTATTTCTGGCATGCTATCTCCATGATGTTAGTATGGTTATTCATCCCAATATTAATAGTTTTTGTAACGGCGATCACGATAGCTTAGCTATAATATCAGAGTTTATTGTAAATGCTCATAACCTATTTAGTAGTTCTTCAACTGATGTGAGCATGTCTGAAACTATGTCTACAGAAGCAAAATTCAAGAAAGTAGGACAATTCATGGTTTCTCAGTTTGAAGCAATTTATAATTATTTTTCTAATAACATTCGCAAAACTCATCCTAAAGAAAGCGCGAAAAAAATCAGAGAATGGCATACTTCTGTTCTCAAACATCTCACACCATTGTTACTAACTCATGTAGCAAGGATTTCCGAAAGTCATGGATATGATGCTGATGAAGTGTATGGGAGATCTTCTGATGCGAAAGATTCGCTAATCAGCGAGAAATATTCTATGATTCTTATAAGATTAGCAGATCTTATGGATGTTGCTAATGACAGAATCAACTATAATCTCTTAAGACAGAATGTAAGCCATATGAATCCGTTATCCCAATTCCATTGGATTTCGCATCTCATAACGGACGAGATTCAGATATCTCCAACTTTTGAAATAGACGACAAAACCGACGAGCAAATTGAGAATAGGAAAATTATAGAACGATTGAACTTCAATCTGTTTGTTAATGTTAAATTTCTAGAATCCACAAAAAAAGGTTGCGACGTATGTAGATTAAGAAGTAACTTAGATACAAGGATAGTAACCCTTCCACCTGAATATTCAGATTGTGAGGGATTAATGTTAGCTATGTTTGGAAATCCTGTACAATCAAGCAAAGAGACTATTTGTCCAATACTCTGTAAATGGATCGTGAAGAAACACGAATGGTTCATTAATGAACTGATTGCCCTAAATTCATATCTTAATGCCGTCAATGATAGATGGTTTAAAACAGAAATCAGATTCAACATCATTTATCGAGATGATTACCAACTTGATAAAGACTTATATGATGCTGTTTGTTCCTTTATCAACCCATAAAAGCTTGTACGGCAAAAGATATATGTGAATAAGGGTTTTCTAGAAAACATACTATAATAGAAAATTGCACGTTATATTTGCAGATGACAAGTAAGAGAACTTGCGGGCAAGGACAAGGCTGATTCCGATAGCTCCGGCGGAGCATAGCGATGAAAAGCGATGCAATGTGCCGTAGGAGCAAATGTTGGAGTTGACAAAAGTATCAAGGATAAATCTTTGATTGTAAGGATATTCAGAAAGTAGGGGTTCCCAAGTGGGACCACTCAAAGCAAAAGCAATTCACAGAAAAATCCTGAAAATCAACGATTTTTGGGATTTTTTATTTTTCTCCAACACCGCAAAATCCGGCAAATAAAGGCTGTTCGTCCGTAGGCTTAGAAATACTACCCGCAGGTGTGTGGATATTTTTACCTCGGGGGAGCCTCGGTGAGCTAAAGGTTCAGCCAAAAGGCAAAAGAATAGCCCTGCTCCGCACGTTTTCAATTACGAGCAAGTAAGGCTTCCTTAGTTGACGGTACAGTAATAAATTGGAGCGTAGAGTCCGCGCCGGTGAAAACGAACATCAACATATTCTTTGCAGAGCAAAGCGCTAAAGCAATTAGGCTATTGAATACTCACTGAAAATGATTAACTTTGTATATGGAAATAATCAGATGTTACGAAAATGAATACCCGGCACTCGTTGAGATATGGGAGCGTTCTGTTAAGGCGACACATGCCTTTCTCACAAATGAAGATCTCAACAAAATAAAGGAGGCTCTTATCCCGTATTATTTTCCAAATGTAAATCTCTATGCCCTCACGGATAGTAAGAGAATGACAGGATTCATCGGTTTATCATCAAACTTGATTGAGATGCTATTTATTGATGACAGCTACCGAGGTAAAGGTTATGGCTCTGCTCTTATAGACTTTGCATTGAAACAGGGCGCAACAAAAGTNGATGTNAATGAGCAGAACGCATCTGCNTTGAATTTCTATCAAGCAAGAGGGTTTAGAATAATTGGTCGTGATGAAACAGANGAAGNAGGACGACCTTATCCAATTCTTCATCTATCACTATAACTAATAAACATTGTCCAGTCCCGGGAAGGCGAGTCTGTGATAGTGTAGNCTGCGGAACGTTACTGACGGCATCATTCATCACTCTAAGTGTTCGCTTGCGATTGTTATGCAATAGNCGTNNCNNCNCTCGGAGTTCGAGTTATGTGNCTCATTANAGGCTTGGTATCATAGACATGTTGAATATTTTTCGTAATTTTGCAGTCGAAATGANAGAAAANNGTTTATACGACAAGAAGTCTTTAAGAGCAATTCATGGTCCGAAAGCCAACTTCAAGGACAAGAATAAGCAGTCTGACCTNCTACTCAGGTGAGACCGTGGGAAGTGCAATTCTAAAGTAACAAATATTCGATGAAAGCATCAAAATTGTCTTTTATAATAATTTTATCATTTCTATATCTCTCGATAGACCAGATTTCCGCACGCGATTTTACTCATGTTTTCTTGAGCAAAGGCGTTTATGAAACCTGCGAGGATTTATGGTTTAAGTGTCTTGTACTTGAAGACTCGACCTTTCGGTTGTCCGACAAAGCACACACAGCGTTTGTTGAGGTCGTCAATTCGAATGACAGCGTAGTGTGGAAAGAAAAATATCCCGTAGTCAACGGTGAATGTGACGGGCAAATATACGTAGGCGACGATTGGGAGACAGGAGAATACAGAATGTACGTCAGTACACGGAATACACTCGGATCCACNGATTCGGTAATGTTCCCTAAACGTCTTCTTATAGTCAAGGAATTGCCGGAGGTTCAAGATTTCGTCTCAACATGGTCTAAAGAATCTGATAAGTTGGATTCCGATACTGTCTTTAGACANTTCAAGCCGCTTAAAGTGACTGTAGAATTGGATAGTNCAGAATATCATACACGCAGCACAGTCAAGGCCAGAGTAACNGTTACGGACTTCAATGGTAATCCCGTTCAAACTAAAATCGCGCTCACTGCCTATGANCGCCTTTATGATTATCCATTAGGNAATTTAGGTCTTTTATNCCATTGTTACGGACGGGCAAATAATATCGTTCAAAGTAATATTGATTCAAAAAANNTATNTCTATCTGATGGACCTGTATCAGGCAGACTGGTTGCAAAAAAGAAAACAAAAGAGCTTTCTCCGGAAGGCCAGTTCATCAACGTATTTGATTTTTCCAACACAACTGGTTCGCTAAACATTGTTGAGACAAGTGAAGATGGCNANTTTGAGGTTCCTTCTGACATAGCCTCGGCACTTGGNTGGGAGTTATTACTGAAACCGGTATCAGGACANAANATGAANCCNAAGNTTGACTTTGAAGATTCATTTGCCNNAATAGANAAANTTCGGGAACATTCAGAAGATGTTTATTTCCCAAACATACATTTGNAGGATTCNGTATCATACAANTTGGANTCTCTGGATTTCTCNGGGAGAAGAATTGTCAANCTGGAGGAANTTGTTGTCAANGGNCATGCGGGAAGATACCCCAAAAGGAATAAACTTATNGGGTATCTTGACAGNATTTCAACNTTACACGGAAACGCGTGGGTCTGTGGCTGTCCGGCAGGTCATGGCACAACTTTCCTGAATGATTATATCCCCGGTTATACTCATCATCCATNAGGATCCGGAACTCCACGCAAACGTTCTCTTCCTGTGAAGGGAAAATCATATGAGATAATAAAATATTCAGAAGGAACAATTCAAGGAACAACTCATGGTCATGTGGTTGACATACAGACCATCGAATACACNGGACCTCAATATTCAGAAGAAGAGCTTCTTCGTAAGAATGGCTTGTGGAAAAGCAAAGGATTTTACCCNAAACATAAGTTTGAGATTCCAACTGAGGAAGATTGGGCTTTTGAAATGGAGGACAAACGCAATACTCTATTATGGGAGACAGAATTAATAACTGATCCGCTGGGGGAAGCATCTATTGAAATAAAAACATCTGATATAACATCCTCATTTATTATTAAGGGAATTTGCTGGGCTTTGGAAGGTCATAACTTGGGGGAATTCGACATAATGTTTAATGTTACTTCATCTCATTAGCATTATGTTATATTCTGTTATTGAGGAGCCCCTTTATTTCCATATCATATCCTCATTGCTGATCTGGTCATAATACTAAAGCGGGAGACAACCAATTTATTATGTTTGTCTCCCGCTTTGATGTTGATGATTTAGGGACTACATTGTTCAAGAGTGGTGTCATAGACACATACTCCAGACAATGTCAAGCATCTACCAGGTGCGACTCAGGGTATGAAATACTATCTCAATTAGGACATTTTAGGTCTAATAAATCACAAAACTTGCGACAGTGGCGAGATTCCGTCCTAATTATTACTCTAACAGGTTCATTTTAAGGATGGTTAAGCCGGTGACTATTGCATTTGCAAGAACAAATGGCTAAATTTGCATTGGCATTTACATACAAAGTTACACAAATAGTCCGACATAGCCAACGATGATTGCAAAATATTTGTTATCTTTATAGTAACAAAAATATTTTGCTAATATGGATAGCAAGGGCGGTATACTTAACTTTATGACGGCGTTCCCCGACGAGGAAAGCTGTGTGAGGTATTTTGAAAAGCTGAGATGGGGCGATAAGGTAATATCTCCTTTTGATGCAACTTCAAAAGTTTATCGGTGCAAGAACGGTAAGTACAAGTGTCGGAACACTGGGAAGTATTTCGATGTTAAGACAGGGACGGTCTTCGCAAGCACGAAACTGCCTTTGCGTTCGTGGGTATTCGCGATCTTCTTATTCATCTCGCATAAGCGTGGAATTTCTTCTTGTCAGCTTGCACGGGATCTCGGTGTAACCCAAAAGACCGCGTGGAATATGCTGCATAAGATCCGTGCTTTCATGAAGTCTCTTAACGATGAGCCTATCGTGGGCGATGCTGAGATAGACGAGACTTTTGTCGGCGGGAAGAATAAGAACAGACACAAGGATAAGAAAGTGGAGAGATGTCAGGGACGGAGCTTCAAGGATAAGGTGCCTGTATTCGGTATGTTGCAGCGTGGCGGTAATGTTGTGGCCAAGGTAGTGCCGGACACAAAGGCTTCCACCTTAGAGCCACTTATCCATAAGTATATCCGGGAGGATTCAAATGTGTTTACGGATGGATGGGAGTATAAGGGTCTTGATAATGATTACAGTCAGTATTCCGTTGATCACAGCAGAAGTTTTTACGGCGAGATTATTGTCACTTCTGACGGAGAGGTAATAAATGTCAGTACGAACGGAATCGAGAATGTGTGGTCACATTTCAAGCGGATGATTTTCGGAACGTATTATAAGGTGAGCAAGAAGCATATGCAACGCTATGTAGATGAGTTCGTGTTCCGATTTAATACGCGAAAATTTGGCGAGTTTGAAAGATTTGAACTATTTTTGCGGAAGATTGCGTAATCTATGGCCAAGAAGAAGAAAAAGAAAGATGAAGACTATATAACCTCTGAGAAACTTAAGAAGGTTAATAACGTCGAGGTTCGTTTGGAGATTCCAAAGGAAGACTTCGATGCGCTCGTGCGGGCTATGATGGGTATAAAAGATAGTAAATAGAAAATATTTGGAAACTATCAATGAGGGCAAATGTCACCATGTTTGCTTTCAATAAAAAATACATAAAATATTTTTCCTCTTTGTAAGCCAACGAATGTCTTATTATCACCACTTGACCTAAACACATGCAAATCAACTTCAGGAGTCACAAATTTTGGCAACAACCTTACATCTGGAATGATTTGAGATTGAGGTAATGATTCCATACCATATGAGTGCCGATGCGATGATCTAATTTCATTCCATCCAAGTTCAGAAAGTTTTTGAAGCCGGATTAAAAAATTGTAGAAAAATTTGTGATCATTACAATCTTTTATAGATGTATCTTTTAAATACCGAAAGGAGAATAACGGATAATTTATCGAAGCTAACTCCTTCACTTCTGAAATTGAAATTTGCTTATTATCTATACATTCTTGAATAAAAGATAATTTTTCCGAATCTTTCGGCTTTTGAGAGTTTTTCTTTGCCATCTACTCATTGTTTTAAGCGAGTCAGAAAAAAGGCCTTTATACAATCCTTTGTTATAATACTTCCTTCACCAATAGGAACACTGTTCCAAGGAGTCTCTTTATGAGTCATTTCCATAAGACCAATAGCTGAGTAGCGTCCATATACCTTATTAACCTCGTTGAATAGAGCTAATTCAATATCATTAACAAATGTGAAGTCTGTGTCGTGGTTGCCAGCTATCCCTTTTTTACCAAATCTCTTGTACTCAGTATAGATTGATTTAACGACAGGTCCATATAGCCATGCCTCAATTTCTTCCTCAAACAATGGTTCATCAAAATATGCTAAATGAAAGCCTTGTTGATAATAAAGCATTTTTTGTAGCTTCATGTTAGTCAACAATTCGCCATCTTCCATATTTTCAAATGATATGAGAAGCATATTGGCAATATTATCTACGCTGTACGTCATAGTGTTTTCTTTCTGCAAAAATAACAACAAAAAACGACATACGCAAATGTTTTAAAACGCAAAAATACTAACTATCATAAAGTTAGTAAATTATTGTGTAAATTATTGCACATGTCAATAGTTTTGTCTAATTTTGTGGCTGATTCCGGAAACGGAATCACTACATCTTGGAAAACGCATAGCGTTTAATGCTATTGGACTCGGTTCAGAAAACTGCCAATTTTCAAACACAACGGGTACAAAGCACTAAACGCCTACCGATTCGTCATGCCTGTATCACATGGGCATGGCTGTTGGTGGGCTTAGTGTCTTGTATGTTGTGTGGGTATGGCAGTACCTCTGAATCGTACAGGATGCGGTAGCCCACCACTATTTTTTTGGTGGTGGCAATGATTCAGGCAATATTGCCCGAACAACCAAAAAAACTTAAACTATGAGAAAGAAACTTCTGTTTCTCGCGGTGACGATCGCTATATGCGGTATGCCACTGATCACATCCTGCTCAAAGGATGAGCCTACTCCCGCAGACGTGGCGAAGAAGGATGTGTCGGGGACCAAATGGATTGGCCTCGACAACTACTACGCGCCAATGACGCTGAGATTCAAGAACGATGGAACTTTCGTTCTTGACGTAGATAACTCTGCCGGGGCTTATGCGCGTGGGACATACACGCAAGATGGCACGGCCATAAAGTTTAACGTTACCTCAAAATGGGCGTTCTGGAACGACTTCTATGAGGGAACAATCAGCTACGGCGGCGCATCTATGGATGTGCCCATCTACTACTATGATGGTTCGTCTGCTGGCACATTAAACTTCACTCTCACCTCCCTTAAATAAGGGATGACTTCTCAGAGGGCGGGATCAATTTCTCGCCCTTAATTATTTGTGTAACTTTGTATGTAAATGCCTTTGCATTATTGAAACCGAGGTTAGACCTTGGTAGAGACAGACGGATTGCAGAAGCTTTCCGCAACGCATAACAAGGTATTGAATAATGATGAAGCGAATGGGTGTGCAAGACCTGTCTATAATCACTTTAGTAATCTTTAGTAATCGTTAATTACTTTTGTAATCATTGATATGAAGTTAGGTTGAGGTATGAAAGTTGATAGTATTGAATTTTCGCGTGCGGTTATGGAGGTGGTAGCGGCTATTCCTTGCGGTATGGTCTCCACTTATGGAGATGTGGCGGCTCTGGCGGGCTCTCCATCTCATGCCCGACTGGTGGGTAAGATTCTCGGTGCTATTGGTATGGACTCTGATATTCCTTGCCATCGTGTGGTCAATTGTCAGGGTCGACCGGCACCGCACTGGCTCTCCCAACTCGCGCTGCTTCGGGCCGAAGGGATTGAAGTCGGCGCGTCAAATCGCGTAGATCTCCGCCGATACCGCTGGCACCCCCTTCCGCCGGAATGAAGAAACCGTAATATATTCGCTCCAACACGACAGAAAAATCCCGGATCGATGTTTCTTCATCCGCATCGCTCGGGATTTGAGATAACCGCTTGATAGGGATCAGGACAACGGGAGTTGACGGATGTATTCGAGGAGGCGGGAAAGGGTATTGGAGGTGGTGGACCAGTCTGTGACCAGACGGATTTTGGTGTAGGTCGGACCCGGGGATCCCCATGTATCGAAGGCTACGGACCGGGAGAGTTCGNAAGCCGCCTCGTTTGGCANCGTGAAGAACTGCTGGTTTGTGGGAGAGTCGATAAATGGCTTGAGGCCGAGAGNNCATAGNTCNTCCTTGAGGNGNAGGGCATGGGCCACNGCCTCTTTTCCGATCTGCTTATAAAGNCCGTCGCCAATCAGAACGTCAAANTGGGCTGCGGTGAGCCATCCTTTGGCCAGNAGCGCTCCGTGCCTTTTTATGAGATTGAACAGTCGCATNCGCTCCTTGGTCGTGCAGTAACCCGGAANCACAAGAGCCTCGCCGAAGAGGGTCCCGCACTTGGTACCCCCGATATAGAAGGCGTCTGTCAAAGCCGCTATGTCGTGGAGCGAAACATTATTCTCGGGAGAACCGAGAGCATACACGAGTCGTGCCCCGTCAACATAGAGTTTCAGCTCGTACTCGTCACACACCTCGCGNAGAGCGGCCAATTGGTCATAGGTGTATAGTGTGCCCAATTCAGTTGGCTGGGATATATAGACCATCCCCGGGAGAACCATATGAGGCCAAGTGGGATCGCTATAGAACTCGGACAGATATTGGCGGAGGGCCGCNGCATCAAGACNTCCGGCACCATCCGATTCGAGAGTGATGACCTTGTGGCCTTCCTCCTCAATCGCACCGGATTCATGCACATTNATATGACTGGTATCCGTNGCGATTACACCTTCACCCCGGTGAAGAAGCCAGTCGATCGCAACGGCGTTGGTCTGTGTGCCTCCGACAAGAAAGAACACCATTCCATCCCGAAGGCCGCACTCATTGAGTATTTTCCGGCGTGCGATCTCTGAGATTTCATCTTCACCATATCCTTCCGTACCCCGCATATTTAGATCTATGATCCGATTCAATATTTCNGGGTGNGCGCCACGCCCGTAATCCATTCCGAACTGTAACATTTCTTATGAACTTATATTAGAGAATGNGTTNNTAACGATCAGAGATGTCCGAACAGCTTTCGGTATTCTGATTCGAAATTNGGGGTGAAGATGCCTTTGCCGAGATTGGATTCAATTTCGGCTATGGTCCAGAAACGGCCGCCATCAAGTTCATCGGTCGGATGCGGAACCGNATCCGAGACAGCTTTGAACGAGTGGACAAGCTCCCGCTCGCGGGCCGATTCAAACACATAACGGCAGAGCATCTCTGCATCTTCTACTTCGAGTCCGAGTTCCTCNCTCACTTCACGACGGAGNGCATCAAGAACCGACTCACCAAAATCCACGTGCCCTCCGACNGCGGTNTCCCACTTNCCNGGCTGNATATCCTTCCACTCGGGACGCTTCTGAAGATAGAGCCGTCCCTCTTTGTCGAAGAGATGGAGATGGACCACAGGATGCAGCAGTTTCGAACCGCCNTGACATTCACCCCNNGTNGCNGAGCCGATCACGTTCCCCNCCTCGTCTACGATCGGAAATATTTCTTTTTCGTTATCCTTANTCATAGATCTTAATTCATAGATCTTATTTGATACCCAAAGTTAACACAAATTTTCCAATTGACGACACTCTCNTGAGTGTGCGTNCTNACTTCCGNGGNTTACGACCCNATCNTCGGAAGCAAGTTTTTNTCCTGCAAAANTAACGGATGTGNGAAANGGTAAAAGGACTTAGATATTNCGGTTAATTTTTCNNAGATANTGCAGTGANNTTTTTCCGGATTGTGGAAATTTGGATTAATTTTGCGATATGGCTCAGTTCAACTTTTTTGAGGAGAAGATTGATTTCTCGTTCTGGAGGGAAATGTGCGCGAAATATGGCGTCAGGCGACGTTTCGTGCGCGGTGAGCATTTCGTTCACGCCGGGACAGAACTACGAGAAATCGGATGGATCGAATCGGGTGGNTTCAAACACTCGATTATAGACAGNGCCGGCAACCACAAGGCTGTCGGATTTGTCTTTCAAGGGTCGATCCTTGCCAACTACATCAGTGCGGTGCTCGGAAAGAAAATGCCGACCGACATAGTGGCTCTCGAAGACTCGGAAGTCAANTTGGTGCCGGCCGAAATGCTCGTCGAACGGCTCGCTTATGATCCGACATTCCACATCGCCTTTCTCCAGGCGCTGTTCACACAGGCCTACGAGCATATCCTGACCGACTATCGCCATACGCCTGAAGAACGATACCGGATGCTCATCAAGCGCTTTCCNCACATAACGGAATGCGCGTCNCTNAGCGACATCGCNTCCTACCTCAACATATCCTACCGCCATCTCCACCGCATACGGCTCTCGNATCTTAAGTTATAGAATGANATAGCAGAGAGGAACTTAAGACTTCTATCCTCTTTGNACGTGCGAACCNAATTATGTCGGATGTGACAAATGTCACATCCTTTTTTTATTTTTTGTCATATCTTCGCGGCGTGATTGAAGAAACCATAANTTCACAATATGANTTCATACCATTGTAAACCTNTNGCTCTCCTGACTATGCTGTGCGTCGTCCTCGCNCTGAGCGCGACGTGTGAGGCNAAGAAAATCTATACNGCCAATCCNGGGTGCGTATTTTTAAGCACGGGCGACTCAATCGTCGCCGACGGCNATATGAAGATCTCGGACGCCCTTAAAAAGAAGAAAAAGCTGGAACTGATCGAGAATCCGTACACGAAACAGAACCGCGTCAGACGGCGTATCTCCCCGACAGATATAGANTCNGTTCGCATCTGGTCACCCTCGGCTCCCGNGCATACNCATANGCTTGTCTANATACCNCGATACGGATGGTGCTGGGAAGCCGAACACGGGCCCCATATATGCGTCTACGGATACTCTCCGAAAGGTTACCACCTTTCAGGCAACGGCGGNCTGTGGCTCCGAAACAAAGGAAANATTTTCATCATTAAAGATGGACGGATATATGATTTCGGAGCTCCGGACGGGAAGATAAACTCGAAAATGCGCAAAGAGCTCGAAGCGCTCGTCGCCGATGACCCGTACTGCCTGCAATATGTCAGAGAANCCAAGGGACGACGTGACAAGATATTGAGATCGCTTGTCCTCTATTCGCCGGCCAAGNAATAACCAACTAATCTTTGACCTTATGAAATACAAATATCTGATTCCTCTNCTTCTGGCAGTTATCACATTCCTGCCGNTACGGGCCGCGAAAGATCCCGACGATTATCACGTTAAAATCGTACTTGCCNATGGNGACACGATCGAGGGNTATATACGCAATGACCTCAAGACAGGACTTAAAAATCTGTTCTCTAAAACGGGAGCGATACGTCAATATGTAAACTTNCGGCTCGACTCGGTCAACGGTGAAACGAAAAGATACAATGCCANAGAGATCAAGGAGTATCGCTTTGTCGAACCAACCGAAGGATATCCCGAAGGNAAGGCGTGTGTTTCGGAACTAATCCACCAGCCGAGCCCGTTCAAGCGCTCACGTTATGTNACAGGATTAGCATGGGAATTGGACAAGCGCGACAGCGGCAAGGTACTGAGATGGGATGTATTCGAAAGTACCGGAGGCCNTAACAGTGTGGTNTATCTCGTNCCCGCCATAGGAATCCGCCTCAAGGGCCTNAAGGCNGCCTATCTGATAACGGCCAANGGAAAGTTTAACGACTNCGAATTCCGTTACTATCTGAAGAAGAGGTATCCCGAATTTCATAAGGCATGGCTCGANTACTACCATAAAGGNCCCGACGCCAAAGCNCACCGTAAAGAATTTTCAGACAATCCATCGACCGCCCTGCTCTTCTACGAAGACTATCTCCTGACCAATCCNCCANTCCACGACGAAGANGNCTCCAGNGCAGACTGACTCTCACATTTTTAGATTATGGACCCGGCGGGTCTGACGTCCAAAGCGTCAGACCCGCCTTTTTCATCTCCACTCCCTGCCCGATAGCCCCACCCCTCTCTCCACCACTCCACCATTCCACTACCCCGTAGCCAATACCGATGACCCGCAGATTCCTGCCAAAGAAAGAACCAAGACCGAAATGAGCATTTGTTTATTGCTTTAGATTGACAGTGAGGGGTTGGTCGGTCCGACCGGTGTGCCGATCGGTGCGGTAAGTGTTTGTAAAATCCAATAATTATTGTTAACTTTGCGCTACCTCTCGGGGAGACATCCGAGAGGACTGGAAAAGCGTTAGCTTTCTTCGAGATCCGGAAAAATCGCCAAATTTGTTCACTAAGACTCTTGAAGAAGGATTTACGCTCTTCTGTTTTGTCTATTGCATTCGCGATGAGGAAGTGATTCGCTATTTGCGTACAGAACAGACCAAACAGAGAGGGCACTATTCTTTCTTTTTCTTAGAGTCTCAGGCGTTTGGCGATGCCTTCCGGATTGAGGAAAAAGATGATGAAGTCCTCTCTTTTCATGTATCTATACTTTTTAAGTAAGTGTTCAAATTTAACCGATAGTACGTGAAGCAAACACTTACTTATTGATGATTTTGGAGGACCACAAGTACATCTACTATCGCTTGAATCTGAACTTTTCTTCTTAATGAAAAAGATAGCAATATACGGAGTTGGCGGTCTCGGGCACGAAGTAGCCGCCGCGATCCGCAACGGATGGATCAGAGACTCGGTGAACTGGGAAATAATCGGTTATTTCGATGACCGTGATTTCTCAGCAAACCCTTCTGACCGTCTCTGCGGAGACTGGCTCGGTGGAATTGATCAGCTTAACGACTGGGAAGAACCCATAGGCGTTTTGCTTTGCTTCGGTAATCCCCGCACCCGTCTGGCTGTAGCAGACAAGATAAAGAATCCTCTTGTAGACTTCCCAAACTCCATTGCCTCCAATTTCCGGATTTCTGATCCGGAGTCTTTTTCAATCGGCAAGGGAAATATAATTCAGGGAGACTGTAAGGTGACCACCAACGTCTTGATCGGTGATTTCAACCTATTCAACGGGAACGTAGTTCTCGGCCATGATACAACGGTGGGCAACGGCAACGTATTTATGCCGGGATGCAAGATTAGTGGAGACGTGCGGCTCGGAGACTCCAATCTCTTCGGTACGATGTCGTTCGTTATGCAGGGACTTAAAATCGGGTCGGAGATAACCCTTTCACCCCTTTCGGCTCTGCTCACCAAACCCAGAAACGGGAGCACCTACATCGGTAATCCCGCAAAGATCTTTAAATCATTTTAATCGCATTTTTAACTTTGAATATAATGGAACTCAAGAGATTTACAGAACATATTGCAGACCAATTTAATGATATTGATGCTTCTGAAATCACGGCTGACACCGTCTTCAAAGATCTCGACGAGTGGTCGTCACTCACAGCTTTGAGCTTTATCGCGATGGTAGATGAGGAGTATGACGTCACTCTGAAAGGTGATGACATCCGCAAAGCAAACACAATAAAAGATCTCTTCAATATAGTCGCATCAAAATAATTAATGGCCTTCATCAGATTCAATAATTGCAGGATCGTCGGCATCAGCGCCGGTGTGCCCCAGCATATAGAGCCTACTGTCTCCACAACAGACCGGTATGGAGCAGAGGAATATATGGAGACCACCGGGATCGTTGAAAAGCGATTCTCCAATGATTTCACAACTTCGGATCTCTGCCAACCGGCAGCTGAAAGACTTATCGCGGATATGGGCTGGGATAAGAATGAGATAGACGGCCTGTTCTTTGTCAGTCAGACCCCTGATTATATTCTTCCCGCCACNGCCTGTGTTCTTCATGGCAGACTTGGCCTTCCGAAGTCNTGTATGAGTCTTGATATATCTTTGGGATGTTCGGGATGGGTTTATGGCGTGGCTACCGCTATGGGTATGGTGGAATCAGGTTATCTCCGTAAGGTCCTCGTGCTTGCAGGCGATGCCCGNAAACAAGCGGAGGAGGAGCCGGATCAATTGTTCGGGTATGCCGGCACCGTGACCGCCATAGAATATAATCCGAAGAAATCAGCCCCCGTTATGATTCAGCTGGGATCTGACGGCACAGGATACGATGTGATNATCCGNCAAGGGGGGGGGGTCGCGTAATCCNTTAAANNTCAATTCGTTATCTCTCGAAAANCATGAAGACGGACGCTACCGTCATGCTCTCCAGACCCGTATGAAGGGGATGGATGTCTTTGCATTTGGCATCAGCACCGTNCCCAAGTCAATCAAGCAACTCAGTANAGAATTCNGCTTCGACTATTCCGACTATGATTTCTTCGTATTCCATCAGGCCAACCGCATGATGAATGAGGTCATACGCAAGAAACTCANACTCGACCCTGAGAAAGTACCCTACAGCCTGACACACTTCGGCAATACCTCCTCGGCATCAATTCCCCTGACTATAGTGACCCAACTCGCCGANAAACTCGAAGGTCATAAGAAAATCATCGGTTGTGGTTTCGGAACAGGTCTCTCATGGGGAACCATCGCATTCGAGACCGAGGACCTCGTTATATCACCGCTTGTNGAACTTCCATCAAACGATTAAACACATTACAGATGGGAAATTATTCGAATCCATTTTCTCTTGAGGGAAAGAGAATACTGGTGACCGGAGCTNCTTCGGGNATCGGACGCGCAACNGCCATNGAGGCNNCCAATCTCGGAGCACGTCTCGTGCTTGTGGCCCGAGATAAGAACCGGCTGAATGAAACTCTGGAGACTCTTCATGGTGAAGGACACTTCATCATCTCCGCTGATCTTACNGATGAAGCAGCTCTCAATCATGTGGTAGAGGNTTGCGGAGNGCTTGACGGTGNTGTATTGTGTGCAGGTAAGGGTTTAACTCGCCCTGTGCAGTTCTGCGACCGCGCACATTTCAACGAAATCTTCAATATCAATTTTTTCTCCACTGCCGAACTTCTCCGACTGCTATATAAGAAGAAGCGATTCGTGAAAGAGGCTTCTATCGTGCTGATATCCTCAATGGGGGGAACACATGTATTCTCGGGAGGCAATTCCATATATGGNTCATCTAAAGCCGCCTTGGATTCGTTTATGAAGTTCGCNGCAAAGGAGTTCGCAGCGCGGAAAGTGAGAGTTAACAGCATCTGTCCCGGAATGGTCGACACACCGCTTATCCATCGGNGCACAATCACGGAAGAACAGTTGGCCGATGATGTCAAGCGCTATCCCCTCAAACGCTATGGACGTCCTGAGGAGATAGCCTACGCCGCCATCTATCTCCTCTCCCCCGCNTCAGCATGGGTAACCGGCACTTCGATGATCATCGACGGAGGCCTTTCCATCTCATGATTGTGGAAGATTCAAGCGGTCNTTAGAGTATGTNATACCGGTTTGATTATATCTTTATGATGTCNAAAAGCAATAAAGTAAAAAACATAATAGCGGAAACGCTGCGTATTCCANCGGAGGCCGTCACTGAAGAGCTGGGAATCGGTTCTATTCCGCAATGGGATTCTATGGGGAATATGGCCATAATCGCCGCCCTTGAGGAGCANTTAGGGATCGAAGTTCCAATCGAAGATCTGTTTGATCTCAATTCCGTAAGCGCAATNATTGACGAGATTGAGAAAATCAGCTGATCACGGCTTAGAGAGTGTTTGAATTTAAATCAAATTTAATAAACAGCATCTGCAAACATAAACAGCCTCCNCAATGATTGATGTTCCNCACAGTCCGATCCTGACTGCAACGTTCCGTCATGTCGCAGACACCCCCGGGAAGACGGCGGTCGTGACGACCGACGGTCTGGAAATCTCATATTTCGATCTGCAACNCAATATCCTGCGTGGTGCGGAATGGCTTTCCNTGCAGGGGATNTCCTGCGGTGACCGGATCATGATTTCCGCCGAAAAGGAGGTGAAGTTTATTTATCTTTATCTTGCCGCCCATCTTATCGGAGCAGTAAATGTTGTAGTGGATCCCGGAAATAACGCCACGCATCTGAAACATATTGCAGATATTACCCGACCCCGACTCTCCATTGGTNTTGAACCGGCAGGTATCCGTAATTTTCTTTATCCGGAAATCGATTTTTACGGGAAGGAGGATACGTGTACAAACATTCCGNCATACCGTAAGGACTGCGAAAGCAGACTTTCTCCTGACGCTACTGCNGATATAATGTTCACTTCCGGCACCACNGGCAACCCGAAAGGGGTAGTTCTCTCTCATGCAAACATCGCAGCGTCAGCCGGAAATATTAATTCTTTCATCNGNAACGGAGCGGAGGATGTCGAACTGTTAGGTCTTCCNCTCTGTCACTCCTTCGGGCTCGGGAGGTTGCGCTGCTGTCTGCTGACCGGAGCTACGGTCGTATTACACCACGGTTTCGCCAATCTTAAATCAGTATTCGACTCATTTGAAAAATATCATGTCACGGGCTTCGGAATGGTTCCTGCGNTATGGGCATACATCAAACGATTCAGCGGCAACCGCATAGCACTTTNTGCCTCTCAAATGANGTATATCGAAATAGGCAGTGCGCCTCTTTCAACTGATGATTGGAAACTTCTTTACGAACTTTTTCNGACNACACGTATCTGTATGCATTATGGTCTTACGGAGGCATCACGNTCTGCTTTTATCGAGCTACATGATGATGTAACGCANCTNAATTCAGTGGGAAGGAGAGNAACCGAGAATGTTGATATACGTATATTGGGATCCGACGGCAAGGAACTCACCATTGGCGAAGAGGGTGAGATCTGCATAAAAGGGAATATGGTCACACCCGGGTATCTTGATTCCGCTCAGACCGANGAGGCCTTCTATGGGNGTTACTTCCGNACAGGCGACAGCGGATATCTGGATAAAGATGGCTATCTCTATCTAACCGGNCGCCTGAATGAGATCATCAATGTCGGAGGNAAAAAGGTCAGTCCGATGGAGATTGAGGAGGCGGTCAAAAAGATCTCGGGAGCCGAAGCNGTNTGTATGGCNGTTGCGGATCCCGACGGTATTCTCGGGGAGGTGCCTCGGTTACTGATTTTGAGAGATTCGCTCAGAATGGATATTGACCAACTGAAGAGCCTGCTCAGAGAGAGGATTGAAACTTATAAATACCCGCGTTTCTTCGAGACAGTGGATTCTCTTCCTCTAACATCCACCGGAAAGAATAAACGAAGAATGAATTGATCGTAAATAAGTCATACTGCTTCAAATTACAAACACCCTTAGACTATCATGCCAAGTCTTACTGTCAAAAATATACGTATTGCGGGGATGGCTGCCTGTGTGCCATCCCGGGTGGAGGAGAATCTGAATCTTCCGGGCTTAACGAATACTACCTTCACGAATGAGGAGATCATGAAAGTGATCACCACTACAGGCATAGAGCGCCATCGTGCGGTCGACGACGGGGTGACGGCTTCTGATCTTACTGTAAAGGCAGTTGAGAGAATGCTCGGTGATCTGGGCTGGGAGGCTTCGGAAGTGGATTGTCTTTTATACGTCTGTACGTCACGCGACTTTATAGCGCCTCAGACCGCGTGCATATTGCAGCATCGTCTCGGCCTTCGGAATGATTCTTTCGTGATGGATCTTCCGTTAGGCTGTTCAGGTTGGGTCTACGCAATGAGTGTCATAGGCAGTATGATGACTTCGGGCTCATTTAAGAAAGGACTGCTGATTGCCGCTGAAACCAACACCCTCAACCGCAGTAAGACTGACCGTACGGTGCGTCCGCTCTTCGGAGATGCAGCCACCGTCACCGCACTTGAATTCTATCCCGAAGCATCACCGATGAATTTCACGTTCGGAGTTGACGGCAGCGGTTATCAGGCCATCTGGACAAAGTATGGCGGAATGCGGTATCCAACAACCCCCGAAGCACTTGAACCGATGGAATACGAACCGGGGGTATCTCGCCGAGGGACGGATATGGTCGTCAACGGGATGGATGTTTTCGGTTTCGCAATCAAGGTTCCCCCGAAAGCGTTAAAAGATTTTATTTCTGAATTTAAAATAGATACAAATAAAGTAGATTATCTTATCCTGCATCAGGCAAACAAGTTTATCAATGAAAAGATACGCAAATCCCTGAATATTCCATCAGAGAAAGTCCCCTACTGTCTGGAAGATTTCGGCAATGTGACATCAGCCTCCATACCCCTGACGCTCGTCACACGCTGTGCCGACGCACTCCGCGGAGGGCCATGCTCGCTACTCGCCTGCGGCTTCGGCGTCGGACTCGCCTGGGCAACGATGAATTTTTCAACGGATGGTATGGTAATCACACCATTAATCGAGTATTAAGAGATATCGAGTATTAAGAGAGTTGAATTTAAACCAAATTTAACTGATAGGAAATTACGCTACCGATCCCTAAATATTAAAATAACATGATGAACATCATCAAGAAATTAAAACTGTACAGAATCAAAACCGTTCTGAAATATATTCCTACGAGCTGGAAGAATAGCGTCATGCTGTCAAATCTCTCCAAGCAAAATAGAGTGATCTCTTTTTTCAGCTTATTATATTGGTACTATTTCTATGGTTTTGATTTTATTGACTACTGCTCCTTCAGATTTTGGGAGTTGTCGGCAGCCGAAAGAAAATCTTACATATCGTACAGACGAAACGACGTCTTAAGATTCCGGTTATCAGATCCGGAGTCTTACGACCTGTTTCTTGACAAGGCTCTTTTTAATGAGAAATTCAGTCAATACATACAGCGCGATTGGAAACTCCTGTCAGAAACAACCCCCATAGATGATTTAGACTCGTTTATGGTCCGACATCCTGATGTAATTCTCAAACCGCTTTGCGACTATGGAGGCCACGGAGTGATAAAATTATCGAACAAAATCAGTGATGAAGAGAAACGTCAGATTTTCAAGGATAAAGATTCGCGCTATATCGTAGAGGAATGTATTGAAAACAATGACAATCTCAAAAGGCTTGCTCCGGGGTCACTGAATACGATCAGGTTCGTCACATTGATTGATAAATACGGAAACCTGAATGTGTTGGTAAGTGTCCTAAGAATGGGTAACGGGACCTCATTTATGGATAATTTTCAGAGCGGTGGACTGTCTTGTACCATAGATCCGCAGACAGGGGAATTACGAGGCAACGCTCATGGAATGAATTGTACGGAATTCGAGTACCATCCCTATAGTGGGATTAAATTTGACGGCTACAAGATCGACGATTTCCAAAAATGTCTTGATCTGCTGAAAGAATTGACTCAGGTAGTTCCGGGTGCAAGATATGTTGGATGGGATATAGCGATCACACCGCGGGGAATAGAAGTAATTGAGGGAAATATCCCTCCGGGGGAATATGTCACGCAGATTGCCTCAGGAAGAGGGCTCTGGTACGAAATATTAGATATGATTTGAGAGTATGTTTACTTTTAAATCAAATTAAATATGAAAATAACCGCATATAGCACTATAACCAATGCAAGATCAACAGATAGAATCCTCCATAAAGGTTTCAGTTTTAGTCCCTGTCTATGGGGTTGAAAAATATATCGAGAGATGTGCCCGATCATTGTTCGCTCAGACAATGACCGATGACATCGAATTCATTTTCGTAAATGATGCATCACCCGACAACAGCATTGAGATTCTAAAACAGGTCATCGAGGAATACCCGGAAAGGAAGAAAAATGTACGGATAATCAATCATGACCACAATAAGGGATTGGTAGTGGCGAGAGTGACCGGAGTTAAGTCCGCCCGTGGAGAATACGTGGTTCATTGTGACAGTGACGACTGGGTCGAACCGGATATGTATCGCCTGATGTATAGATCTGCAAAGGCAAACGACTCCGATATCGTGGTGTGCGGTTATTTTTCAGAATTTGGAGAAAGTAAAACTATTCATGTGCCTTCTTTATTGGCTGATAGAGAAGAGAGAGCTTCAAATATCCTGAGAATTGAAAAGATGCACCAATTTCTGTGGCAGAGACTGGTACGCAAGGAATTCTATGACAAGTATGATTTTAAGGCTGATCCGGCTGTTACTTACTGCGAAGATTTTGTAGTCGTAGTTCCCATGCATCTGCTGACCGATAAGGTAAGCGTGGTGTCCGAGGCATTATATCATTATAATTGTGCCAATCCGGGATCAATGACTCGACAAAAGACTGTCAAAAGGGTCGAAGCCGGGAAATTGGCATTGGATATAATAGAAGATTTCATCGTAAAGCACAATCACCCGGCAGTGCTCCCGGCTCTCCAATACCGGAAATTTCTATATTATTTACCACTCATCACATGTCTCGAATCTTACGACCCGAAGCTATGGCTCGAACTTGACAATCCTGACGTAAAGATTAATCTTATGGCTCGCAGCAGGGTGTCGGTATGGCTGGTAAGACATAAATTATTTACGACAAACAAGCTTCTGCAGATCGCGATCAGAAAAATATTCAATCGATAAATGTCGAAGTCCATCATCCATATTATGTCGAAGAAAAATGGAAATATGCCACGAGTTGATAAGTCTCGAGTTGATAAATCACAGCATAAGTTTGCAAGATTTATCGAGCTCATGATTCCTATCCACGCCTGCACACTCAGATGCACATATTGCTATGTAACTCACCGTGGTCTGTTCGATACGATCATCGAACCCTTCAAATATACCCCTCGGCAAATCAGAAAAGCTCTTTCTACGGGACGTCTTGGTGGGCCGTCGCTTATTAATATGTGCGCGACCGGCGAGACTTTGTTAAGCAATGAGGTGATTGAAATCGCCCGCGAATTGCTTGATGAGGGTCATTATGTAATGATAGTGACCAATGGGATGCTCACTGACAGAATTGACCAACTGGCCTCTCTGCCCAAAGAACTTCTTGACAGACTTTTTATAAAGTTCTCCTATCATTATCTTCAACTGAAAGAGAGAGGTTTGCTCGACATATTCTTCGCCAATATCCGAAAAATGCGCGATGCCGGTGCATCCTTTACTCTTGAGGTGACACCTCATGATGAACTCATTCCGTTTGTGGAAGAACTGAATCAACGTGCCCTCAAGGAATTAGGTGCAATACCTCATTTTACTATAGCACGAGAGGACCGATACAAGGGAAGGCATCTGCCTATGCTGACTAAAATGAACCGGGATGAATACAGGAATGTCTGGGGGCGGTTCAACTCGCCCCTATTCGACTTTAAATTCCAAATATTTGAACAGCCTCGCGCAGAATTTTGCTGCGCTGGAGACTGGGCCGGCGTGGTAGATCTCAGGACGGGCACATGGCGACAATGTTATCAAAACGCGAGTAGACCTGTTGACATTTTTTCAGACACCGACAGTCCGATTCCTTTCTTGGCAATAGGCCATAATTGTATGAGCCCTCACTGCTTGAATGGTCATACATGGCTCGGTCTCGGCTGTATTCCGGGAATGAAAACTCCCACCTATGCCGAAATGAGAAACAGGATATGCGAGGATGGTTCAGAATGGCTTAAACCGACTTTCAAAGAGCTATTCTCTCACCGGCTCCAAGACTCCCATAGCTCATATTCTTTACCCCAGCGAATCGNCACAGANCTCAGGGTCGCTCCGATTGCGATAGCAAAGAAGATCAGACGTCAACTTAACAAGTAATCCAAAATCCGGAGATTTTACGAGTACTCGATACAATGATGATTCTTAANAATAATATAAAGACANTCAGGACCTATTTGTCGTCACTATTCTCAAACGCCCGTAGTGAGAATGTAGAAGTTCATCAAAGGAATCACACNCCTGAAGAAATTGAATTTATCTCGTGGGTGGAATCATGTGATTATAGCGGCAACTTCATGCACATATCTTTTGATGATATAAGNAGTTGTCTCGCAGAATTATTCAGCAAGAGACACACATCNATATATTCGGTTCAGTTCTTTAAAGACCTCAAGGAACTGCACGACAAATTCGGTGCTTGTTTCAGTCTGTATGTGTTCAGCGATAAGTTAGATAATGTGACCGACAGCTATAAGACTGAGTTTCAACAAGCAAAAGACTGGTTAAGATTCAATTTCCATGCATATAAAAATAAAAAGTATGGAAGACGATCNATCAAAGTGGATTATGACAGAGGGATAGAAAAGTTGCTGGTCATGGTCGGAGGAGATTCCGATTGTCTGGACAGTCAGATCAGAGCGAGCTATTGGGAAATGAGTCTGCGAAATGGTTTGTATATAAAAAACCATCCCGGTCATGCGTCTTATATATTTTGTGCCAAAGATCCATTCTCGCCGGCTAAGGCTAACTATTACTTGANAAAGGAGCAAGANAGANAGATATACTATAATGGAATNTATTTGGATGTCCGNAATCGAATTATCTTTATTCAGACGTGCGCAAGATTAGATACTGATGANTACTGNAATAAGTCAATGGGTCTTATAGCAGAAAACATCAAATGGCAGAAACATTGTGANATTCTAAACCATGAGTGGGGATATAACAGNGAAAGAATGGAGAGATTTTTACAATGGGCCAAGTATGAAATGAATTTCAGATTCGGTTTCTTTGAAGACATCTATTCTATGAAGTNATCTTGACTTCTANTTGTTAAGGAAGTCATCTTGANTTCAAGGCCTAATAAAGACTTATGAATATACAAACAAAAATTACCGACCTGAGAAATACCATCTCTAATCAGATCGCTCCCTTAATCGCGGGAGATTATATATTGATGGATGCTCCTTACTACCGTAATATAGGAGATGTCCTCATATGGGAAGGTATTCACGATTTCTGCCGGACGCTCCCGGGTAATAATCTGGGAACGTCAAATATCACGACCTGCCTCTTCCCCGATTTGCCACCGGATGTCACGATACTATTGATGGGAGGTGGTAATTTCGGCGATTTATGGCGAATTTTTCANGATTTTCGTTTAGAGGTCATCAAACGTTATCCTCANAATCGNATAGTGATGTTGTCCCAGTCTGTATGGTATGAGAATCCGGATCTGATCAAACNGGATGCGGAAATCTTGNCCGACCACCCTGACCTGTATCTCTGTGCACGCGATCGGGACAGCTTTGAATTCTTTTCAGAACATTTTAAAGAGTGCAATATTCTCCTCACTCCGGATATGGCCTTCTTTATAAATCCTGATACGCTGAAAAAATATCGTNTGGCCACTACTCCCCGTAAATTGTATCTTAAAAGAACAGACAAGGAGTTCACAAANGAGGCCATCACTTCAGATATTGGNAANGAGTTTGAGACCCATGACTGGCCTTCATATGAAAAACCGGATAAGGGTCTGGCAATTCTTCAGCCATTCTTAAGCGTGGCATACCGCACACGCAATATACCTTTNCTGAAAAGAATGACAGCTTTTATTGCAGATACTATTGCAGATAAAATTGTCCGTAATCGAATGGTCAAAGTCGGCATTAAGTTTTTATCGCCATATTCAGAGATAATCACTACGCGGCTTCACACTTTGATACTTGGAGTTTTATTAGGGATTCCTGTAAAAATAATTGATAATACGACCGGCAAGTTNTCATCCTTTTCCGACACNTGGTTAAGNGANTNTGACAGCGTGAGTAAATGGTGTTAACTCACCGATATTTTTTGTTGCGGGCGGCTATAGCGAGGAGGGGGCTACGGCCGATGTAGCTGAGGAGGATGCCGACTTTGTTTTTGAGGCGGACATTCGGGTCGGTAAGGGCGAAATTGCGTTCAGACTTGATAACCTGCCATGTGCGGTCGGCAATTGCAGGCTCATCGTGAAAGGTTGATAAAAAGAAGGCGTTGAAATTGGCACTCAAGCGCAGACTCCGTGCTGCTTTTACGAGCTTCGGATCGGCATCGGCGAGTAAGGCAAGTATCTCATCAGTGACGGCCAGCGAATCCAGACGGCCCGGTTTCCAGCTGCTGAGGAAACTTGCCGGATTGGTACGGTAGAAGTAAACCGGTTTTTCCGAGTGGACAACCTTCATACCTTTCATCAGGAGGCGGGGAAAGATCTCCATATCCTCATACCATCGGCCTTCACGAAACCGTATGCCCTCGAACAGTTCCCTGCGGTAGAGTTTTCCCCAGGCTGAGTGATCAAGTCCAGGCTTCTGATAGAGGATATGCTCCAAAGCTTCTCTCCATTCAAACACACGGGCGCGGGACTCCCGGCCATCGACTTCTTCAGCCAGAACGGAGCCAGAGAGGAAACTTCCGCTGACGATTCCGGCCTCAGGATACTTTCGTGACAAATCTATCAAGGTCTGAATGCCACCCGGAAGATAGGCATCGTCAGCATCGAGGAAGATGATTGATTCCCCACACGCCTCTTCGAGACCGGTATTTCGGGCAGCCGACAACCCACCGTTGCGGACACGCCGAACGAATCGGACAGTATCCGGGAATCGCTCCGCATAAGAGGCGCAGATGGACGCAGAATCATCCGTTGAACAATCATCAACAAGAATCAACTCCAGCCCATTTACATTCTGATGCAGAACGCTCTCGACCGCCTCACCGATCAGCGAGGCGGCATTGTAGACCGGTACGATTACCGACACAGCGGGACTTTGATTTGTCAGCTCCATACTTTATAGACGGAAAAACTGTGGGATTAGTCTATGGGAGGGTTCAAAGTTCTCATGGAAAGGATAGTCAACAATGTATGGTTACCCTTGCGGGCTCTGCGAATCAAAAAAATTTGCTCATTGTTGGGGACCTTTTAATTTTTTTGCGTAATTTTGCACTCTAAGACCCCGACGGATTCGGGCTGATTTCGGTAATTCATTCCGTGCGGTCCGAGGACGTCCTGATCAACCAATAAATTAAATCATCTATGAAAACTCCTCAAAGACTACTTGCCGAGAAGCTTCTGCATCTCAGCGCCATCAACCTCCAGCCGGACAATCCGTTCACATGGGCTTCAGGATGGAGTTCTCCCATATACACTGACAACCGCAAGGTTCTCTCATATCCCGACGTCCGCAACTTCCTGAAAATTGAGCTCTGCCGTCTTGTGGTCGAGAAATTTCCGGAAGCCGACGCAGTCGTGGCCATCGAATCCGGAGCCGTCGCGATGGGTGCTATCATCGCCGACACGCTCTCACTTCCATACGCATTCGTACGTTCGGAACCTAAAGACCATGGTCTTGAAAATCTCATCGAAGGCAACCTTCGTCCCGGTTCAAAGGTTGTACTTGTTGACGGAGTCATCTCGACCGGAACAAGTGCGGTGAAGGCCCTCGACGCCCTCTACAACTCCGCTTGTGAAGTGCTCGGAATGGTGGCTGTCTTCAGCTACGACTTCCCAATCACCATCAAGCGTCTGCGCGACGCCAACGTGACGCTCTACACCGCGTCGAACTTCCCCACGCTGCTTGAAGTGGCACAGGAGATCGGCTATATCAGTGAAGCCGACACCCGTGTGCTCGAAGCGTGGCGCGTCGATCCCGCAAACTGGACTCCGGAAATCAGTGCGGAATAAAATTATCTGAAATGGCAACATACAAAAGCAACGATACTCAGATCTCGGGGTCGGCCGAGAGCGTCTTCGACGCTCTCTCGAACCCTGAGAACCTCAAACAACTCCTCGCCAACGCTCCTCTCGATCAGATTCCCGAAGACAAGCGTGAGCTTCTCGATCAGATCGAAGTGACGTCGAACTCTATCTCTTTTCCCGCCGGTCCCATCGGAAGTCTGACACTCACGATAGACCGGCTCGAACGTCCGACCCTGATCGAACTCGTCGGTTCCGGCGCACCGGTTAAACTGAGCCTTTCGCTCCACCTGCGTCCTCTGACCGACATGACCTGCGAGGGTCGTGTCGAGATCGACATAGACATTCCGATGATGCTCCGTCCGATGGTCAGCGGTCCGCTTCAGCAACTCGTAGACCAGTTCGCCCAGGCGCTCGGCTCAATCCCCTTCAACAGTGCGGTTTGAAGCGATCCGGCGACTTGTCGCAACCGGATTGCTGACCACAGTGCTTCTATGCGGATGTGATTCGGTCGACGACTCGGTTATCCCCTCGATGCCTGTAGCCATCAATCTCGGTGACGCCGGGATGTGGAACACATACGGAGTGGCCGGTTTCGGCCAAAGCCGTCGCTTCATAAACTACAAATCGACACTTGAGCCGGCCGGATTTCCGTTCACAGGCCGAACCTACACGGGGTATGGCGGTGTTTTATTGATATCCGGTATTGACGCATTCACAAATGAACCTGGTGCGTTGGCCTACGATCTGTCATGTCCTATCGAACGGAGCCAGACCGTGCGGGTCGCGGTAGATCCCGAATCGCTTGAGGCTGTATGTCCCGTCTGTCTCAGTCACTACGACGTCACAATGCGTGGAGGTGCTCCGCTTTCGGGACCCGCGGCAGCCGGCAAAAGAAAATATGGGCTTCGCCGATATACTTGTCTGAAGACAACAACCGGCGGATATATGATTACGAACTGATCTCTCTCCTCGCTTGAATATACTGATAACGTGCAGAATCTACTAATGATGATGGTCCGAGGCGTGGCCATCGGTGCTATAATCTCAGCACCGATGGGACCGGTCGGTATTCTCTGCGTACAGCGAACGCTCAACGGCGGTCGCCGTCACGGATTCTTCACAGGTATCGGTGCGTCAATCAGCGATCTGATCTATTGTCTGCTGACCGGTTTCGGACTATCCTTTATAGAGGAATTCTTACAAGCACACCAACAGATAATTCAGCTCTTAGGCAGTGTGGTGCTGATCGGATTCGGTATCTACATCATGAGGAAGAATCCGGTGAAATCGCTCTCACCTCCTCCATCGACAGCAGGTAGGAACGGTAAAGATATACTCAGCGGATTCCTGTTCACATTCTCCAATCCCCTCATTCTTTTCCTCATAATCGGTCTATTCGCGAGATTCAATTTTCAATCTCCCGAATATCATTGGTACCACTATGTGATGGGATATATATCTATAGCCGCCGGTGCGATCGGCTGGTGGTGGCTCGTCACGTTCGCGGTCAACAAGGTGCGCGCCCACTTCAATCTGCGCTCCATGTGGATAATAAACCGAGTCATCGGTATAGTTATCCTTATCTTTGCGGTCTATGGCATCGTCTCGGCCTTTACCTCCGAATCGAAAGCCGAAATGCATCCGGCCGAAAGAATCGTGAATCACCAGACCTCATATTCTGTCAGCGAACCTCTCCCATTGGAAATATCAGCGCCCGGCCAGGAAGCCGGACGCTTTTCTTTTATTGAGGGATTGCCTGATTCCCGTATTGTGACGGGCATAGACTTCACCCTCACATCCATCAACAATTCTCCGACACGCTCATACACCTACACTGACACCTCAGGCAAGACCAGGCGTGTAAGACGTCCGGAGGTAACTTTGATCTGGACCGACGCCGCAGGACACTCCGCGAGTCTGACGATGAACAGCGCCGAGCCCGCAGGATATGACGGGGAAGAAGCCGGAGGAGAAACCAAGATTCTCCTCCACGACAGCTCCGGGAAAGAAACCCGAATGAAACCTCTGGCCGGTCTGATCCAAGCCACTCCCTTTCATATTGACGTACGCGACAACGCTATCGACATCAACATAGGAAATCACGAAACCATCGCCATCCCCTTTTATCCTCCACTATCTTCGTTCACATTGGAGGTATCCCCGGGCGGGAAAGTCGAGCTTGAAAACGCACGGATCTGGACACGTTCGGCACCGGTAATAAATGATAAGGTTGCACATCGTGAATGGTCAACACCGGAAAGTATCGAGCGGTCATTTCGCGAACTCACAGGTGAGCGTCGCGTACCATCCATTTGCGGAGTCTGGCGACTTTATGAATCAAAAGAAGACGAGACGCTGATGCGCCGTGGCGGTGATTACCGAATTCTCATCCTACCCTCCGACCACTCGGATGGCAGTCTGTCAATCTGGATGCTCGGCGGGGCAAATATCCTTGCGTCAGACTGGCCCTGCGGCCGTCTTAAAGGTACACTCTCTCCCACCCCTTACCAAGACGACTGGAACCTCGATTGGCTCGACGCAGAAGGTCATTCCTGCGGCCCAGCCGCTCGCGCCCATCTTACCAAAGGCGCGTTGACATTCCTCTTCCCACGCCACAACACCACACTTCTATTCCTACGACCGTAACGAAAACCGAAGTGTTAGCTCATACGAAAAACGGCCGCCCGGGATGGGGGGCCGTTTTTCGTGGTGGGTCGGACGGGTTGGATTACTCGTTTCGACCGTGACAGTTTTTGTATTTCTTGCCGGATCCGCAGGGACAGGGATCGTTCCGGCCTACTTTCTTTTCAGCTTTGGCAGGGGTTGACGTCTTCGAGGCGTTGGAGGCGGCACGACCTGCGGCCTGGGCTGCAGCGCGCTGTGCAGACTCTCCGGGATAGGTATCGCTCGTAGTCGAATAGTTGGCATAGGGATTAACCATTCCGGCAGTTGAGGTATTCGAGTATGAACCGGTCTGCTGACGCGGAGCCTCAGATTGGGAAGCAGCAGCTTCCTGACGAGCGCGTTCTTCTTCGAGACGCTTGGCCTCGGCTGCCTTGTGCTCCTCATAGTCAGGAACTGCAAGACGGCCACGAAGGAGGGTGCCGACAGCCTTCTGATTCATCTCCGAAAGCATCTTAGCCCAGAGGTTGTAGGCTTCGAGTTTATAAATCACGAGCGGATCCTTCTGTTCGTAAGATGCATTCTGAACCGACTTGCGAAGCTCGTCCATCTCGCGGAGCTGCTCCTGCCAAGCACGGTCGATCGAGCTGAGGAGAACGGCCTTCTCCCAACCCTTGGTGATAGACTTGCCCTGATCGGCATAAGCCTCCTCCACATCACAGCGGATGTTGAAGACGCGACGACCATCAGTCACGGGTACGCCGATCTCACCTTTCGCACCGCGCTCCTCAACGAATTCCTTCAGATAGGGATAGACAGCGGCGGCCATCTTTTCCTTTGCGCGGTTGAATGTTTCCATAGCCTCATGTGCCAGCCGGTCTGTCACCTCCTGGGGAGAGAGCTTGGAGTACTCCTCTGCGTTGAAGGGAGCCTCAATCGAAAGAGCTCTGCGAACCTCCTCGTCAAACTCGGCGAAGCCACCAGGGTATGCTCCGTTGGCAATATCGGCCGCGGTGTCGTATATCATGTTGGCGATGTCCGTGCCGATACGCTCACCCTTGAGGGCGTTCTGACGACGGCCATATATACCGTTACGCTGGGCGTTCATCACGTCATCATACTCGACGAGGCGTTTACGGATACCGAAGTTATTCTCCTCTACACGCTTCTGAGCATTCTCGATAGACTTGGTGACCATCTTCGACTCCAGCATATCGCCCTCCTTGAATCCGAGGCGGTCAAGAGTCTTAACCACATTGTCGTTAGCGAAGAGGCGCATGAGCTGGTCTTCAAACGATACGTAGAAGACAGAGCTACCCGGGTCACCCTGACGGCCTGCACGGCCTCGGAGCTGACGGTCAACACGACGCGACTCATGGCGCTCAGTGCCGATGATAGCCAGACCACCGGCCTCCTTGACTTCAGGGGGAAGCTTGATGTCGGTACCACGACCTGCCATATTGGTGGCGATGGTCACCGTGCCGGCCTTACCTGCCTGAGCCACGATGTCGGCCTCCTTCTGGTGGAGTTTCGCGTTCAGCACCTGATGGGGAATCTTGCGGAGGTTGAGCATCTTCGAGAGGAGCTCGGAGATCTCTACCGAAGTCGTACCGACAAGTACGGGACGACCCTGATTGACCATCTCCTCCACTTCCTGGATGACGGCCGCATATTTTTCTTTCTTCGTGCGGTAGATACGGTCATTCTGGTCGTTTCTGAGCACGGGACGGTTTGTCGGGATCTCGATCACGTCGAGTTTGTAGATATCGTAGAACTCCCCCGCCTCGGTCATAGCAGTACCGGTCATACCGGCCAGCTTGCGATACATACGGAAGTAGTTCTGGAGCGTGATGGTCGCATAGGTCTGGGTGGCAGCCTCAACCTTCACACCCTCCTTAGCCTCGATCGCCTGATGGAGACCGTCGGAATAACGGCGACCCTCCATGATACGGCCGGTCTGCTCATCGACAATCTTGATCTTGTTGTCGTCGATCACATACTCGACGTTCTTGTCGAAGAGGGTATATGCCTTCAGAAGCTGGTTGACGGTATGTACGCGCTCAGCCTTGACAGCATAGTTCTGGAGAAGGGTATCTTTCTTTGCCTGCTTCTCCTCCTTGGTCAGATCCTCGTTGTCGATAGTCGAAAGCTGCGAGGTGATGTCGGGGAGAACGAAGAAGTCGGGATCCTGAGTAGATTCGGAAAGGATTGCGATACCCTTGTCGGTCAGCTCGATCGAGTGGTTCTTCTCGTCGACCACGAAATAAAGGGGCTCGACAGCGATGGGCATCTCGCGGTTGTTATCGGCCATGAAGCGGGCCTCGACCTTGAGAAGGAGCTGTTTGATACCATCCTCAGAGAGGTAGCGGATCAGCTGATTGTGCTTCGGAAGCGACTTGTAGGCACGGAAGAGATCCAGACCGCCCTCTTCGAGCAGCTGGTTGGCAGTCATCGGTTTCTTCGACGGATCTTCCTTGCGGGCGGTGTCGAACTTCGCGATCTTTTCGGGGTCGCCGCTCTGGGCCGCGTCGATTTTCGCCTTCGCGTCAATCAGAAGGGCCTGCGCCTGGCGACGCTGTGCGGCGACGAGCTTCTCGACGTTCGGTTTGAATTCATTGAAGAGCTGGTCGTCACCCTTGGGGACCGGACCGGAGATAATCAGCGGCGTACGGGCATCGTCGATAAGCACTGAGTCAACCTCATCGACAATGGCGTAGTAGTGATCCTCTCTCTGAACGAGGTCGTCAACTCGTGTCGCCATGTTGTCGCGGAGGTAGTCGAAACCGAACTCGTTGTTGGTGCCGAACGTGATGTCGGAACGATAGGCTTTGCGGCGCTCCTCGGAGTTGGGCTCGGTCTTGTCCACACAGGCCACTGTCAGGCCGTGGAACTGATAGAGGGGGCCCATCCATTCGGAGTCACGTTTTGCCAGATAGTCATTGACGGTCACGACGTGTACACCCTCGCCGGTCAGTGCGTTGAGGAAGACGGGGAGCGTAGCCACGAGGGTCTTACCCTCACCGGTTGCCATCTCGGCGATATTGTTGGTCACCTTGTCGCCCTGCATGATTCCGTGGAGAACCATACCGCCGATGAGCTGAACGTCGTAGTGGACCATATCCCAGGTCATCAGGTTGCCACCTGCGACCCATTGATTCTTGTAGATAGCCTTGTCGCCATCTATGGTGACGAAGTCCTTGCCCTGACCGGCCAGTTCGCGGTCGGCATCAGTGGCGGTGACTTCGATAGTCTCGTTGTTTGCGAAACGGCGTGCCGTTTCCTTGATCACGGCGAAGACTTCGGGAAGCACCTCGTCAAGCTTGCGGCCATACATGGCGTAGCATTCGTCGCGGAGTTCGTCGATCTTCTTCCAGAGGGGTTCGCGTTTGTCATAGTCGAGAGTCTCGATCTCCTCGCGCAGTTTTGCCATTTCGTCTTTGTAGGTTTTGGCTTCTGCGCGGAGATCCGCACGGATTTTTTCGATTCGTCCGCGGAGCTCGTCGTTGCTCTCGTTCACGAGCTGTTCCGAGATCGGGTTGATCTCTTTGTTGAGGCGGTTCCACAACGGACGCACTGCGCGCTCGCTCTGGTCGCCGAAGATTTTTTTCAGGATATTATTGAGTCCCATAAAGATCTATGAGTGTGTTTATTACATTGTGATTCCGCCGCTCTCTCCGACGTCGGAGCGAGTGGCGGGCAGACTTTCGGCACAGTTATGTCGCCGAATATTCTGCAAAGATAATATAAATTCTTGATATTTCGCGCGTTTATCGCCGATAATCTCCATCTGTTTCGGAAACGGGCCGGAACCATTCACCGGCCACGGTGCCGCACGGAATGGTCAGCGTATCGGCTGGCGGGATGCATTGGGACTTCTGATTCTTAAAATTCCGGACACGGTAGCAGCCAACGCAGTGGCGTCGACCGGCGTGTTTATAGTCTCGGCCTCCAGAGCGGGGGCCAGTATGAAGGCAGGTGTGGCTACAGCGCTCGAACGGACAACTTTCTCCGTCACGGGGTACTTGAGGTCATCGATAACTGTCCATCCAGACTGATAATCTATCGTCAGATCGGGAGCCGTATGGGGATCGGTCGAGAGTTGGAGAGCCCTCGCCTCGGGGGTGTTACCACTCAGAATCTCGTCGAATGTAAACACCCTGTCGACGCCGCTCATTCTGTTGAGGAACGAGCGCGAAGCGGTGAGCACCTCATTCAGGTCAAGATGCTTCTCGTCGATCGTCTTATGATTGAGCGTCAGAACGTTGTCTTCTATCTTCTCAACAAAATCGCCGTTGCCATATTTGGCTGTCAGGTAGGAGTTGAGCAACGACTTCATCCGTTTCAGCGACAACTCACCGCCAGGGATCCGGAACTGAGGATCTTCCGGAACCGCCTCGTCGCAATATCCGGTCGAAGAGAGAAAGACAACCGTATGGTCAAGTCCGACGGTACTGTCTATGGCATTGATCAGGCGCTCAATCTGACCGTCGAGGCGGATATAGGAATCGGCGAGCTCCAGACGGTAGTTTCCGTCAGAGGCCTCCTTATAGGGGGCAGCAGTCAGACCGATACCTATCATATCCGTCGCGTCGCTGCCGCGGTTTCCGAGTTTCAGGCCATTGATGAAGTCTATGGCGAGATCGGTAACCTCGCGATTCATCAGCGGTGTACGGGCGAACCGGCGATAAACGTCGCGGTCGGATGTAGGGAAAGTATATCTGAAAGGATAGAATTTCTTTTTCGGGGCCACACCGGGATAGCGGTCGATCGGAAGCACCGGTTTCCAGACCATTGTATCTATGCGTGCGGCCACGGCCTGACGGCCGTTTCTGAGAGCGGCGGTCTGAGGGAGGGGACCATAATAGCTGTCAGTCGTCCACTGGCCCGAATTGGGGTCAAGCCATATAACGGAATTGGCTGCATGACCGCCGAGCGCCACAGCCGTGGCACGGTCCGGAGCGATCGCGTAGACGTTGGCCATTCCACCCCCATCGATTGCAAGTTCGTCGGCGATGGTGGTTACGGTCAGCTGATCGGGAGAGAGCTGACCTGTGGCGGTCAGGACGGATGTCACACCGTTAGTGCGCGGATAGGCCCCGCTCATCACCTCGGCGGTGGCCACACCACCATTTAGACCGGCCACGCCGAAATCTACGTTACGCAGATTCAGACCGCTGTCGGCCAGCAGTTTGAGTCCACGTTCGCCGAAGAGATCGCGAAGATAGTCTATGTAGTCGGTCCGCAGCTGGTCGACCATAATGCCGACAACGAGCTTCGGTTTCGTCGGATCCGCCTGAAGGACGGCGTTGAGTCCGACGAGGCCCACCAGGACCGATGTTATAAGTCTGTTCATATTAAATTATTTACTTCCACCTTCCGAGTGCGCACCCTTCCTCGCGTAGGTTTATTGCGCACAGTTTTTCGGCCGGAGGGTTTACCTATGGCTACCCTCTTCTCCACTTTGGCACCGGTAATCAACCATCCGAGAGCGAGTATGATGTCAGATATCATAAGTGGCATATCAGCCTGATTGAGAGACTGAGCTCCCGTCAGCCAAAGGATCATAACGGCGCAGACGGCNACGAGNTTATAGTACATCATAAATGTTGTAGCACCCCGTGTNCGNCGCCACCATATCGTCAGNGGCACAATTAGNTGAAAGGGGTTGAGCCACCATATTATGATGTTGGGCGANGTCGCCTCATGTATTGATACGAACACAAGAAAGGCTATCAGGCATCCTCCAAGACCGGCAACACCGAAATAGAGGGCATANAACCATTTTAACACTCGANNGCGTCGTTTTCCATACCACACAGCAATTAACGTGCCGAAAAATAACAGCCAGCCAATTGTNATAGGCGTGAGAGACCAATGAGTGGGNGATTCCACCGATCTTTCGCTGCCGTCAACGAGTATCTCGCGACTTTTGATAACCGGACGCCCGTCTNCAGATCTGGCATTGTCGAGACGCACCATCATTTCTATGGGGGTAAACATCTCGTCGCGCGAACTGATCTTACCGTCCAGTCCCGAGCCGAGCGCAAGGTCTATACCGAATTGATACCAGGGNTAACCGTCATGACGCGCGTTCATTTGCTTGCGATAAGTTCCGAAGTGAAGAGTGTCTGTATATCTGACACCTCCCATACTCTGTTCGATATGGTCACGGATACGGGTCGCGCAGTTGTCTTTAATGTAATTGTATCGATAGATCCTGTTCTNCTCTTTCAAGTCGTTACGGAGAAGGAGCAATAGTTTCTGCTTTTCTTCNGGAGTCAGATTAAGNTCCTGNTCGTAGACCCTCGAACCTCGGTCGCGGTATTCCGGGAGNAACCACGAAGTCGGGTATGCCCCAACCATGTAGTCGGTCTCCCCTTTGACGAAACGATAGACGAAGTTGGGTTGTTCGAACGAGAAGAGGCCGTAGTTCCAGACACTGTCTCCGGNNGCNGNCTGNACGCGCAGGGCNGAATGTCCNTCAAGAGCATAGATTTCNGGNCCGGGCATACAGGTGAGAACGCTGATCCGGAGCGAATCGNTTCCCGCAGGCGNCGGCTCCGAGGCGAAAGTCGCAGANGGCCCNGGCTGNGCCAGCNCCGGGACACTCGCNCAAAGCGCGAGCACCGCAAACAAAGCCACNGCGAACCACNATCCGCGCAATCTCCGGTCAAAACGTTTCATCCTCCAAAGTTACAAAAAANTCTCTTTCTGTCCAAAAGATTAATCTCCGCGNAGATCTGNNAAGNNCTNCGCGGAGATTNTTTAGNTATTTATTTCCCCGTCGTTTAAAGGAGGGANACGAGAACGAAGAGCCAGTGGGCAATGATGGCGGCGCAGAGGCCTCCGANGGTGTGGGCCACGATGGCTTTNGAGGTTAGNTCGCGGTANCCGAGAGAGTCGAGCATAGCTGTGTGGGTGCTGAGGTANCCGGACCAGCACATNCCGATAGCGGTGAAGACAGCNATNGCNTTGCCGTCGATCCAGCCCTGGGAGATGAAGTTGGGAACAAGGCCGAGGGCCGCGCCTACGGCGCCNAGAGCGGTGATCGGNAACGCCACGAGGTGAGGATCACCGAAGCCGAAGAGGAACTCGAAGACAATNTTNATCTTCTGCGCNAGTTTGGGNAGNANCTCAACACCCTCATAAGCGGCACCTGTGTATTCACCGGAGACNGAGGGTCCGAAGGTCAGAAGCATGACCAAAGTGGAGATGATAAGCACGCCGGGAATAATGGCAATACCNACATCGACACCGGTACGTCCGCCATCNAGAAGGGAGTTGAGCGTGCGCAGGAACACAGATTTCTGCTCGTGTTCCTTTATCTCCTCCTCTTCTTCCTCAATTTCAGCCGCGCTTTCTTCAGCAAAGTGAGGATAGGCTTTGAGAACGGAACGCTGCATGAGGCGTGTNGAANTCACACAACCANNGAATGCACCGGCGAACCCGACGAGGGGCTGCCAGTAGTAGCCCTGTCCGACCATGAAGACTATCACGAGCAGACCCATTCCGAAAGCGGTTCCGAAGTTGGTCAGCGAGATAAACTGGAATTTCTTGAAATAAGAAGAGAAACGTTTGTCCTGAGCGAGGGAGATGATGGCCGGATTATCGCTGAGGAAAGTCATCACGGCTCCGAGCGAAGCGACGCCGGGGAGGTTGAAGAGAGGTTTCATCAGCGGACGGAGAAGCTTTTCGAGAAGCTTCACAACCCCGAACTCGACAAAGAGACGTCCGACGGCACCGGTCAGGACACATATGCCCATCAGGTAAAAGACGGTATTCAGCAGCAGGTCATGAGCTGTGTGCATCATGGTGTTGAGAAGGTTAGCCATACCCATCACCTGACCGAGGAAATAGAAGAGGCCGAGAACGATCACGAGACAGATCACGCCGGACCATGCGGAATTTTGAGTTTTCTTAGACACGGGAAATTAAGTTCAGCGTGATTTGAGTTTGAGGAAGTTCATGTGCCAGGTGAGGCCAACATTGACGAAGAGCGTGTTATGCTGCATGAAGTCAGCCGNNTTNGCATTNTCGCCCCAGTAATAGCCGCAGTTGGCATGGAGNCGGAGGCTCCAGCGGTCTTTCTTGAGAGGCCAGTATTCGACACCNCCGGAAATTGAGTTCATCTCNGTGCCATCGGCTACNGTGAAGTCTTTGTCCGTGCCGGACTTNTTCACNTCATAGGTGTACTTGAGATGAGCTTTCCAGTTATCGTCAATGTTGTAGCCCAGTTCTCCGATNACTGTCACGTCGCGGAAGAAGAAGGTCTGGCCCGAGGCGGCACGGTTGAAGAAGTCGGCACGGAGTGAGAGCTTGCCGAAATCGAACTCGTTGCCAAGAACGATATAGTTGATATACCGTCCGGGATTATATTCGAAGAGGTTGACNCTCCAGAGGGTTTTCCACAGGCCGTGCTGACCCGCCCAATAGAGCGAATAGCCGTATGTATTGTTGTTATTNCCGGGATAGTTGTGGAACATGCTCTGGGTCACCTGNAGCTGAAGCATGTCGTTTTTGGTCACGTCATACTTNCCGGAAANNCCGAANGAGTAGCAGGGGGTNTTCCACCAATAGACNGACGGATTGAAGATATCGACCGGATAGGCATCATATTCATATCCACCGATAGCCACGATTTCCTTGCCCGCGCTGACNCCCCAACGACCGGGTTTATACTGGAGATAGAGCCAGTCAGTCGCGTCGAAGAAATTTCCGTTGAGGATTGATTTGTTGAAACGTTGTCGCCANGAGTAGGTCAGACCGTCGATGATCTTACCGTCGGCGCGGAACATGAGGTACTTTCCGGTGAAACCGGAGTTGTCATCATTGGTATGTCCGTCGGTGCGGTCATACTGCCAGTCGACGCGTGCGCCGAGACTGAGGTTCAGAAGATCCTGTTTCTCCTGGGCNNCGNNCGCNAGAGGGAGCAGTGAGGCTGCCGCAAGAAGAACAGCTTGAAAGCGGGTTTTCATGTATTGAGGTTAGGTTAGTTTCAGAGANTNTCTNTGTTTTTTCATGAACNCNGNCATGGGAGCCATGTTTGGCGTCGCAAAGTTAGCAGTTTTTTTGGAGGGATGAAAAAGTTTTTGTAATTTTGTGGTGCAGAAGCGCACGTGGCGTAATTGGTAGCCGCGCCAGACTTAGGATCTGGTGTCTAACGACGTGGGGGTTCGAGTCCCTTCGTGCGCACAAGTTAAAGGCCCCCGGCTCTTTCGAGCCGAGGGATTTTTTATGTCCGTCCGCTCGGAAAGGATGGCGCGGAATATACTAAAAGAGTCAGGTTCCGTTCTTGGAACCTGACTCTCTACTATCTTGGTGAAGTTTATTTTTACTTCATCATATTGACGGGNTTATTTTACGATGACCTTGGTGGTCTTGCCNGCNTCGCGCTTGAGGTAGAGACCGGGAGTCAGTACGTCGCTGTTCACGCGNATACCGTCNAGAGTGAAGTACTCAACTCCTTCAACGTCGGCTGCGATACCTTCAACGCCTGCGGGATCAACGTTCGAGGAAACAGCCTCGGGAAGATTGATACGGACTGCGTTGACGATCTCACCGGTAGCGGTGTCGATCAGAAGAGCCGAAACGTAGCCGTTCTTAAGGTCAGCGATATTTGCAGTGCTGATCTTTATCATGCCACATTCGGTCGGAACATTCGCTTCGAGGACGGCGGGAACTACAGAAGTATCTCCGAGACCATTGACGATCGTACGTGCAACATCGTTGAAGACAATTTCTGCATAGATACCCATATTTTCGAAGCCACCCATCTCGCCAAGACGACCGCCGGAATAGTTGTTTGCCTGGAGATAGGGACCAAGTTCATCTTCGGTAGTCACGATTGCGAGACCAAGCTTATGGCTGTTTTCGTCAACGAGTGAAGTGATTGTAGGCATAACCTGAAGTTCAGCATATGCTTCACTTGAATAGAGCGCCTTGATCTCAACCACCTGATGAGCATAGTAGTCTTCGTGAACAAGGTTATAAGCCTGCTGACACATATCGGGCGACGGGTCGAACTGAACCATACGGTTTACCGCCGCTGTAGGATAGCTGCTGCCGTATATCTGGGAGCAGATGTTTCTGTATGAACTGCAGTACATCGGGTCGCCCGAGGAATAGGTGTGGGCGCAGATACCGATGAAAGTGCCATCAGTATATTTCTTGCGCATTTCTTCCATACCGACATAACCGCGGGGACAGAATCCACAGTCTGTACCGGTACCTTCCTCGATCACGACTGTACGGGGAACGAAAGTTCCGTTGGCAAGCACATCGATAACTCCGGTTGATACGGCACCGACATACGCGTTGGGACGTCCGTTAACAGTATTGAATTTGACGGTCACGTCAAGATTCTTACCCGGGNCACCGGCAGCGACATCGACATTGAGCATACCTGTGGCACCGCCGACAAACTGTTCGAGTTCGTTATATTCCTTTGTCTCCGCTTCATCGTTTCCAACCTTGGACTCAATTCCGAAAGAAGTGATTTCATTCGATCCGAAGTTGCGGGCAATAGTGCTGACAATGAAAGATGTGTCCTCACCGGTATAATTCGGGAAGAGGCTCATCATCGGATACAGGAAGTCATTGACCTGAGAGGGAGTCTCGAGAACAGCCTTAAGAGCCGCGTTGCCGAAGCCCTGGCCTTGCAGGGTCATCCATCCGGAAGCGAGCTGAGGCAGTGTGCTTCCCACGGAGATATAAGATTCAGGAAGGTCGTAGAGAGAATAGTCAACCGCAATAGGGCCATCATTCTTACCGCATCCGGCAACCGTAAAACCAACATAGATATCCTTGCCGCTAAGAGCAAAAGGAGTGTCGAGTGTTACGAGCGTNTATGAATCGGGAGTCAGCTCGGCGGTCTGCGTGTAAAGGGTTGTACCATTGAGTTCTTCGGCGATGAAGAGTTCCACGCTTCTGGGTTTGGTAGGATCGGTGGGATAGGAACCGAAACCAAGGTTAAGGGCCTTGATGGTCACGTTTTCACCGTAGGCAGCCTGAATATCAGCAGGGATTTTGATTGCCTCGCCATAGCAGGGAGCTCCTGCGCTGAGCGACACGACTTCATCGGTCAGAGCGTAACCGAAGTTGTAGTCTTCGGCGAACCCTGCGAAAGATGCCGTCGCGGCGACCGCACAAGTAAGTAGAAGTTTTTTCATTTTTTAAGTTTATTGTGGAATTTACTACCAATCCCCGCCGAATATACCGCAAATTTATTGAGATCATATCGGGAGAAGAGGTCGGGTCAGTATTTACGAGAAGCAAATTTACACTAATTTTTCAATAACTCAAAATTTTCAGCATATGAATTTGTAAATTCTTATATCTCAACGATTATTTGAGATTGCGATATATAGTAATCCGNATCTCCGAAAACAGGNGATGCGGACTTGGAGATTATTGATTCTTATTACCTTATCCAGCTAATGGTCAAAGCATTCAGGGCCGTGCGAGTCTTCAGGTTATTGGCATCGATACGACGGCAGTCAAGAAGATAGCCGACACCGAGAGCTCCCTGCCTAAAGCGGAGAGTCAATTGCAAGTGTGAGGTAACACCCGGAGCATTCCCCCACCANCCGCAATGAACCAGACCACTGTGATTTCCAACGTATATCTCGTAGAAGGATTCACCGTAGCCGGGCATGAAGAAGGCNCCGAGCGTAGGCACCTCNACCCTNTCGGANAGAGTCACNGGCAGACGACCGAAAGAGAAATCATAACTNACCGAGCCNGTNGCNGCNACACCGGCCCAGAGNGGAAGCGANACNGGATTGTTGCTGTTGCGCGTCAGCCAGAGAGCCNCGGCATTGAAGCCGACATTTCCNCCGGCNGAGAAAGTNAGANNNTCNGNNACNCNCCANTGACGCTCCATNCCCCANGAGAAACGNGCNGCNANNTTATATTCNAGNGCNGTCCCGGGNGAATTNAGCANNCGNCCGCCNCCGATCTGCGCCTCGAAACGCATCCGCCAGCGGAGAGCGTCAAAAGGCATCCCCTTGCTCCACGTTCCCCGAAGGGCGGGGGTGAAGCCGCTGTAGTTAAGCGGCGACAGGTAGGTCGACAAAGCGTCTGTGCGTCCGAGCACCAGCGAGTATTCAGAGACTATTTTCCGCGCCTCCTTTTCACCGGCCTCNTCGGGAAGCTGCGCCGCCGCTGCTCCGGAGGGCAGCAGAAGCGNNAGCGCCNCCACATATTTCAGCAATCCGTTTTTCATTCCGTTTCGGAAGCANTGGTATCGGAAGTCNTCGTTTCAGGAGCGACGGAAGTATCGGAATCCAGATCGGCGAAGAGATCGCCCTGNATCACATGAGGTTGCTGATCATCATCAACNTCCTCAGCCTCAACATCCTCAATTTCTGCCGGTTCCGGTTCGGGCTCCGGGAAACGCACCGGAGGAAGTTCCTCTATCAGCGCCACGTTATAGGTTGAGATTCTCTTACCTTTGGCCTTGAAACCCTTGACGGCGATAAACTCTTCGGCATCAATNGTCAGTGAGGGACGCACGGAGTCATGTCCGCCGAAGGTCACCCTCAGCAAAGGATAGGCAGTGTCGGTCAGGAGCAGGGTCTTCGCCGTCTCGTCATTGCCCACGAAGCGCTGAGGCTTNGCCGAGGATTCAAACACGAAACGNTTCAGATAGGGATAACCGAGCGACGGATCGAANAGNGCGAGAGTCCAGACCTTACGNGGATCGAACTTCTCGATACGTAATATATTGTCTTCGTAGTGGTTCTCGTCGGAGTAGGAGCCGGTGAAATACTCACCGTCTTTGGTGATCACAAGCACCTGATCGTCACCCTGGAACGACCCGAGCAAATCGCCGCGACCGTCATAGTTGAGGCGAAGCACGTCACGATCGAACCACACCTGTCGACCCTCGAGTGTCGAAGTGCCCTTGCGTTCGAGCGANAGACGTTCGATCGGGAACTTGGTCACGAGATTNCCGAGAGACTCNTTGCTGCGCGGTTTTAGTTGGGAGAAGTCGACCATTACCTCGCGGTTACGCGGACGGCGCCCATCGGGACCGGGGACATCCTCAAGAATCACGCGCACGGTCTCCGCTTCACCGTTGGGATTGTATGTCAGCCATTCGAGACGGCTTCCGGGCGCACCCTTGGTCAGATTGTATTCCTTCTCGCGGGTCAGACCGGTGATGGCACACCTCTTGTAATAATAACATCCGTTGCCGAGCTCGTCTGTCGGGGAGGTGCCCTTACTTCCGATCGCGCCGTTGCGGTAGATCACATTGAAGATACAGCGGTTGTCTTTCTTCTTATATAAGGAGATATGCATCACCTTCTTTCCTTTGCCAAGGAAATATTTGTCCTGGACCTTGACGATCATGTATGTGCCGTCACGGAAAATCACGAGGACGTCGTCAATGTCCGAGCATGTGAACTGGAACTCGCCCTCCTTGAGACCGGTTCCTATGAAGTTTCCCTTCTTGTCGAAATAGAAACGCTTGTTGGCCTCGGCCACTTTTGTAGCTTCGATATTGTCGAACGAACGGATGACAGTACGGCGCGGGAAATTATGACCATACTTTTCCTTGAGATGCGTAAACCAGTCAATGGTATAGCGCGTCATATTGGCCAGATTATCTTCGAGACGGGCAATCTCGTTGTCGAGCGACGCGATCTTCTCATCGGCCTTCTCCGAATTGAACTTCAGGATGCGGCCCATCTTGATTTCCCACAGGCGCTGGATATCGTCGCGTGTCAGTTCGCGGAAGAAACCGGGCTTGAAGGGTTCGAGAAGCTCATCGACACGGGCAATGGCCGAATCCATATCGGGCGCCTCCTCGATCTTCCGATCCTTATACATCCGGTTCTCGATGAAGATTTTTTCGAGAGAGGAAAAGAGACGTGACTCGCGCATCTCACCGAGACGGATCTCGAGCTCGCGGCCGAGGAGATCTTGGGTGTGATCAACATTATATCTGAGCACATCCGAGACGGTCAGGAAGCAGGGCTTCTTATCGCGGATCACACAGCAGTTGGGAGAAATGGATATCTCGCAGTCGGTGAAGGCATAGAGTGCGTCGATTGTTTTGTCAGACGAGGTGCCGGGCTGAAGATGGACCAGGATCTCGGCGGTCGCGGCGGTATTGTCGTCGACCTTGCGCACTTTTATCTTGCCCTTCTCCATGGCAGCAAGTATGGAGGAAATGAGTGTGGAGGTAGTCTTCGAGAACGGAATCTCTGTAATGGCGAGGGTCTTGTTGTCAATCTTCTCTATTCGCGCGCGGACTTTCACGGCGCCACCACGGGCCCCGTCGTTGTAGCGCGAGACATCCATCAGACCGCCAGTCTGGAAATCAGGGAGCAGCGAGAACTCCTCACCCTTGAGGTATGAGACCGTAGCGTCACAGATTTCGTTGAAGTTGTGGGGAAGGATTTTCGACGAAAGACCGACAGCGATGCCCTCCACGCCCTGGGCGAGAAGGAGCGGGAACTTCACCGGGAGAGTCACCGGCTCACGCTTGCGGCCGTCATAGGAGACGGTCCAGTCGGTAACTTTGGGGGAGAAGACGGTTTCGAGAGCAAACTCGGAGAGGCGTGCCTCGATATATCGCGGAGCCGCCGCCGAGTCGCCGGTCAGTATGTTTCCCCAGTTACCCTGGGTATCTATCAGCAGTTCCTTCTGGCCAAGCTGGACGAGAGCGTCACCGATCGAGGCGTCGCCGTGGGGATGATATTGCATCGTGTTGCCGACCACATTGGCGACCTTGTTGAAGCGGCCGTCATCAATGGTCTGCATCGCGTGCAGAATTCGGCGCTGCACAGGTTTGAGACCATCCTCTATATGGGGGACGGCACGTTCGAGAATAACGTAAGAGGCATATTCGAGATACCACTGCCGGAACATTCCGCCGAGCACTGTTCGGCGGTCTTCGACATGGTTTCCGGTGCCGGTCACACTCTCTGCCGGCTGTTGTGAAAGTTCTTCATCCGGGTTCTCCACCAACCCGCTGTTAAGTTCGTCTGACATAGTACGCAAAGGTAATAAAAATTTTTTGAACCGGGAAAATTTTCTTAAATTTGCGGGCATGAAGCTTTCGTTTATACCGGCCGTCGGAATCGCCCTGCTGCTCGGAACGTCACTCTGCGGATGTGACGATGCTGTCGAATTCCATAACGATCCGCTCGGGAATTTCGACGCTCTCTGGAGCGTAATCGACCGACAGTATTGTTATTTCGATGAGAAGGATCTCGACTGGAACGCGATCCGAGAGAAGTACCGTCCGATGATCGACAGCGAGATGACCCAGTCGGGTCTGTTCGACATCCTCTCCGACATGCTCGACGAGCTGAAAGATGGCCACGTCAACCTGACCGCACCATTCTCTACGAGCTATTACAGAGCGTGGTGGAGCGATTATCCCTCGGACTTCAGGTGGCGTACGATCCAGCAGGATTATCTCGACTTCAATTACTATTCGGTCTCCGGCATCAGCTACGCAGTGTTCGCGACTGAGACCGGACGGATCGGGTATATGTATTACCCCTCGTTTTCGACGGTCGTCGGCGAAGGGAGCCTCGACTACATCATGTCGGCTCTTCAGGACTGCAACGGGCTCATCATCGACATCCGCGATAACGGCGGAGGATTGCTAACGAACATCGACGTACTCGTCGGGCGCCTCATAGACAGCGAGGTCAGCGGCGGTTCAATCAGACACAAGACGGGACCGGGCCACGATGACTTCTCCGACCCCTACCCCATCAGCTACAAACCGGCCGACAAAGATAGGGTGAAATGGAACGGCGCACCGGTGGTGTTGCTGACCAACCGGGGATGCTACAGCGCAGCCAATGACTTCGCGGCGGTCATGAAGAGTCTGCCGAACGTGACGCTTATCGGCGCACGGACAGGAGGAGGCGGTGGTCTCCCCTTCTCGTCGGAACTGCCAAACGGTTGGGGCATACGTTTCTCCGCTTCTCCGATAACTGACACGGAGGGTAATCCGACCGAATTCGGCATAGATCCGGACCTCGAGGTACACGCACCCGATCAGGAACTTATCGAAGGGAAAGATGCGATTCTGAACGCCGCAGTGAAATATCTCGTATCAAATTTTCCGGCTTGATCAGGCAAGGTTTGGGTAGAAATCATTAATTTTGTATTTCCGAACAGATTCTCCGAATCGCATGTGGACCTTTCACACCATCTATCATCCCAAGATCTGGGGCGGACGGCTGATAGCCGATCTCAAAGGGATCGAGCCACCTTATGAAGCCGTCGGCGAGAGCTGGGAGCTCTCCGCCCTCCCAGGCATGGTCTCGGTTGTCAAGAGCGAAGCCGACAAAGGCATGACTCTCGACAGCCTCGTCGGGCGTATGGGTGCGCGTCTGCTCGGAAAGATCAACCACGAAAAATATGGCGAGCAATTTCCATTGCTTATCAAATTCATAGACGCGGCGAGCGATCTGTCGGTACAGGTTCATCCGGATGACAGGATGGCTGAGGAAGAGGGATTGACAAACGGCAAGACAGAACTGTGGTATATCGTCTCCACACGTCCCGGAGCAAGAATTGCCAATGGATTCCAACACCCCATCGAGCCGGAAAGCTACAACGCACTTCTCGAATCGGGAGAGATAGAAGACACTCTACGTTACATCCATACGGACGCGGGAATGACATTTTTCATTCCTGCCGGACGAGTACACGCAATCGGAGGTGGCAACCTCATCTGCGAGATTCAACAGACAAGCGACACGACCTACCGGCTCTATGACTATCAGCGACGCGACGCTCAAGGGTGTCTGCGCGAGCTGCACACCGAAAAGGCGTTCCGCGCCCTTGACTTCAGCGACTGCGGCGGGGACAGACTGCAGCCCGAAGTGATCAACGACGTGGAAAAACTGATTGTGGACGACAGCAAGTTCAGCGTGCGTATGATCGAGACAAAATCTCGCCTGAGCCGCGACTACTCGGACCTTGACTCATTCGTTGTTCTGATCGCGATCAAGGGAGATGTCACTCTCCTTCAACACGACAGTAGCGACGATACGGGCATCAAAACACTCGTGCTCCGTGAGGGCGAAGCGGCACTGGTCGCAGCCGTTACCGAAGAAATAACGATCGAACCGTCCGGCGACTCGATTCTGCTTGAGACTTATATCCGATAAAGTTTGCTTTTATAATAAATCAAGCGAGTCCCAAGGCAGAGAGAAAGACAATAAAAAAACCCGGCTTCTTCACCTGCATCTCAATATCAGGGAGAGGAATAACCGGGACTGCTCCACAAAGTTACAAAGAAACATGGAATATACCAAAGAATTTTTCGAAAAAGTTTTCTCGACTCAAAGGATGGCCCGATATTTTGATCGATATCCCTCCGATCCGAGTCGTACTATATTACATTATCAGTGTAATATCTTGCTTTCTGAATCCATGTATACAAGTCTATCCATCTTAGAAGTATCTTTAAGAAACGCACTTAGTAGAGAATTACGAGAAATGACGGGAAGAGAGGATTGGTATGCCGTATTTGCCGGCACTCCGGAATTGAGGAAATTAACTCCATACATTACCACAGCCATACAACACATTTCAAATAGAAGAGAAGATGCCACACCATCGAAAATCATAGCGGAACTGACATTAGGATTCTGGGTGTCATTGCTTAATAGCGAGTATGAATCCGTATTATGGAAGCATCTTCGAAAAGCATTTCCATACATGCCTAAAAGAATACGTCAACGAAGAAATGTATCGGCACCGCTAAACAGATTTCGAAATTTTCGGAATCGAGTATTTCATAATGAAGCGATTTGTTGGAATATCACCCATGTCCGAAAGATCCATGATGAAATCATCCAGATGCTTGGATGGATAAACAAGGATATTCCCGGATGGATGACACCAATTGATAAATTTCCCGGGGTAAGCGATGAAATAAGTTGTATGTTAGGATGGGAATAAATTTCTTTATATCCACATACTATTTCACTCGACATTGAACCTTCTTGTGTTCTGTTCGTTAAATAGATAAATAATTTGGGAAGCGGGCGGCCGTGCCGCTTGTCTTCCCCCAAAAAGCAAAATTATGAACGACGTATTGGACACTGAAGAAAGAAAAGAGTTACCGGACAGCGTATATGGTCTGCCGGAACGCAGGGAATACCCGATGCCGGACGCGGCTCACGTCCGCGCAGCAGAGGCATACTTCCGCTATTGCCCCGAGGAACTGAAGCCGAAACTTGCACGTGCGATCTTGAAATTCGCCAACGAGTATGGAGTCGACGTCAAGAGTCCGACAGTTCTCTCCTACGCAGAGGAATAATGGAGATCAACGATTCCTGTGAATAGGAACTACGCAGATGCATAGGAACAGCACAGAGGAATAATGAATTTTACCGATTTCAAAACCGATTTTGTCGCGACAGGCAAAATCGGTTTTGCCATATCGGATTTTTTTTGTATCTTTGCGCGATTTAGTGCCCTTACGTCATTCATTGATGTCGGAAGGGGTTCAGATCTGCTGCGGGGATTGACCGAAAATTTCCGTTAGTATGGCGGGCATCCGAGCCTGCGAAACTGAAAACACAAGCGAAAATTATCCCAAATTTTCCTCAATCTGTATGTATAGAGACACAACATGCGGTGAACTCCGCATAGGCGACGCCGGAAAAAAGGCGACAATCGCCGGGTGGGTGCAGCGCACCCGTAAGATGGGCGGCATGACCTTCGTCGACGTCCGCGACCGGTATGGTATCACTCAAGTGGTCTTCAACCAGGAAGACAATAAGGATCTATGTGACGCAGCCAACAANCTCGGACGCGAGTTTGTCGTGCAGATTTCAGGCCGCGTCGAAGANCGCACGTCGAAGAACAAGAATATCCCGACGGGCGACATCGAGATCATCGCCGACTCTCTGAAGGTGCTCAACACGTCACAGACCCCTCCGTTCACNATTGAGGAAAACACCGACGGCGGCGANGACCTGCGCATGAAGTACAGATATCTCGACCTGCGTCGTCCCAACGTGAAGAACAATCTCGAGCTTCGCCACAAGATGGCNTTCGAGATCCGCCGTTATCTCGACTCGAAGGGCTTCCTTGAGATCGAGACCCCGATCCTCGTCAAGTCCACCCCCGAGGGTGCGCGNGACTTCGTCGTGCCCTCGCGCATGAATCCGGGCGAGTTCTACGCNCTTCCGCAGAGTCCTCAGCTCTTCAAGCAGCTTCTGATGGTCAGCGGNTATGANCGTTACTTCCAGATCGCCAAGTGTTTCCGCGACGAGGATCTNCGNGCCGACCGTCAGCCGGAATTCACCCAGATCGACTGTGAGATGAGCTTCGTCGAGCAGGAGGATGTCATCAATATGTTCGAAGGTCTGGTTAANCATATNTTCAAATATGTCAAGGGAATCGACTTCACCGAGGCATTCCCCCGCATGACCTGGGCCGACGCCATGCGTCTCTANGGTTCNGACAAGCCNGATCTCCGTTTCGGCATGGAGTTCGTCGAGCTCAACGACCTGGCCAAGGGCCACGGCTTCAGCGTAGCCGACGACGCCGAGCTCGTTGTCGGCATCTGTGCTCCCGGCTGTGCCGGCTACACCCGCAAGCAGCTTGACGGTCTGACCGACTTCGTGAAGCGTCCGCAGATCGGCGCCAAGGGTCTGATTTGGGTTAANTTCGAAGAAGACGGCTCCGTCAAGAGCTCTGTCGGCAAATTCTATGACGAGGAGACTCTCCGCAAGTGGGGCGAGAAAGCCGGAGCAAAAGCCGGTGACCTTCTGCTCGTGATGACCGGCGACGCAATGAAGGTTCGCAAACAGCTCTGCGAGCTGCGTCTCGAGATGGGCAACCGTCTCGGTCTGCGCGATAAGGACAAGTTCGCCTGCCTCTGGGTGATCGACTTCCCCCTCTTCGAGTGGGACGACGAGACACAGCGTTTCTACGCTATGCACCACCCCTTCACCTCTCCCAACCCCGAAGACATTCCTCTGCTCCACAGCGACACGGGCAAAGTCCGCGCCACTGCATATGACATCGTTGTCAACGGCACCGAGCTTGGCGGCGGTTCAATCCGTATCCACGACGCTCAGCTTCANGACACCATGTTCGAGCTTCTCGGNTTNACTCCCGAGCGCGCTCAGGAGCAGTTCGGCTTCCTGATGAACGCCTTCAAGTTCGGCGCACCGCCTCACGGTGGTCTCGCGCTCGGATTCGACCGCTTTGTCTCTATCCTGGCCGGACTCGACTCGATCCGCGACGTGATCGCATTCCCGAAGAANAACTCGGGACGCGACGTGATGAACGAGTCNCCCTCGCCTCTTGATCCNGCCCAGCTCGAGGAGCTTGAGCTCAAACTCGACCCGAAAGCATAAACCAGCGATATGCCAGGATTGATAATCGACGCATTGGTGAACAGACAGACATTCCCCCTNAGCGACATAGCGNGTGCCATCGAGCGCTTCGCTCCGCTNGANCTNCAGGAAAGCTATGACAACGCCGGGCTCCAGGTCGGAGANCCGGAAATGGCNGTCGGCGCCGCCCTGCTCTGNCTCGACGTGACNGANGATATTCTGGCCGAGGCCATCGAACGGGGNTGTGAACTGATCATCTCNCACCATCCGCTGATTTTCAAAGGNATCAAACGNCTGACNGGCCGCACGGCCACCGAACGNATCATAGCCGNAGCCATCCGCAACAANGTGGCCATCTATTCGGCCCACACGAACCTCGACTCGACATTCGAGGGCGTCAGCTATGAGATGGCCCACNGNCTCGGACTGCGTGACGTCACTCCGCTCTGTCCCNACCGGGAGAATCCCGTCACGGGACTCGGTGTNATCGGGACGGTCAAGCCNACNCCCACGCTTGAATTCCTTCGGAAAGTCAAGGAGACGTTCGAGGTCAAGAATCTGAANTACAGCGAGGAGGCGTGTCGTCTCGTGGTCCGCAAGGTCGCTCTTTGCGGAGGAGCCGGAGCCTCGATGATCGGTGACGCNCTGAGGGCCGGAGCCGACGTNTATGTNACCGGCGACCTGAAGTATCACGACTTCACCACATACGCAACAGACATAGTTCTGGCNGACATAGGCCACTATGAAAGCGAACTGTGCTCGCTGAAAATATTCTCGCGTATCCTGCGCGAGAATTTCCCNGGTCTGGCCGTCCTGACGGCTGAGACCGAGAACAACCCTATTAAAATATTGTAATCGACACATAATGGCAACTGAAAAGAAATCCGACACCCAGAACAGCGTCGAGAATACTCTCAAGTCGCTCTATCAGCTCCAGAACTATCTCTCGGAGATCGACCGTATCAAGATTCTCCGCGGTGAGCTTCCGTTCGAGGTCAAGGACCTCGAGGACGAAATCGTCCGCTACGAGACCCGTCTGGCCAAACTGAAAGAGGAAATCAACGACCTCAAGAACGATGTCAACAACCGCACGGCCGACACCGAGGAGCGTCGTCAGAAGATCGCCCGCTACGAGGAGCAGATGGACAACGTCCGCAACAACCGCGAGTTCTCTTTCCTTGAGAAAGAGAAAGAGTTCGAGACTCTCGAAATCCAGCTCAACGACAAGAAGATCCGCGAGGCTACGGATCTGATGGCTAAAAAGCAGCAGGAAATCTCAGCAACCAACGCTACTCTCGAAGATCATCGCCAGATGCTCGAAGAAAAGCGTAAGGAGCTCGAAGAGATCATCAGCGAGACCAGAGTCGAGGAGGAGAACCTCCGCCTCAAGGCTCAGGAACTCGAGCCCAAGATCGAACCGCGTATCCTCAGTTCGTTCAAGCGCATCCGCAAGAACGCACGCAACGGTCTGGGTATCGTTACGGTTCAGCGTAACGCCTGCGGCGGTTGCTTCAACCGCATCCCGCCCCAGCGTCAGCTCGATATCAAGACCCACAAGGCGGTCATCGTCTGCGAATATTGCGGCCGAATCATGATGGACGGTGCATTGGCCGGTATCGAAGAGCCCAAAGCAGAGGCTCCGGCACCCAAGAAGCGCACCTCACGCGCCAAAAAGATCGAAGTCGGCGACTGATGACCGCATCCGGCTTAGGGTGACGAAGCCCAAACGGAAACTCGAATAAAGATAATAACTTGCCTTCGGAACCGCTTTGTTCCGAAGGCAAGTTTTTTTGATGAAAACAGAACCGAATCAAGAGATTTAACGTTAGAAAAGCATAGATAACTAAGTACTATGAAACACACGTTCTTGCTCTTGCTTGGTGCTCTGGCATCTTTATGCGCGTATGCGGCTCCGGAGAGAACTCCGGAATCGATGCTTCGCGATTCGTTGCCCGCACGTTGGGAATACGTTCCCGAATATAGCCAGACGCTACCGTCTGACGACAAATGGTGGCTCTCTTTCGGAGATCAGACGCTTGATTCCCTGATCAACCTTTCCGAGCGCCAGAACTATAACATCGCGATGGCGATCAAGAGAATAGGTATCGCCAAACAGACATGGAATCAGGCGAAAGCCGATTATTTTCCCGATTTTTCCGTTTCCGCAGGCTGGACAAAGGGACAGTCGTCGGGGGTCACAGCCTCTCGCAAGGGGAAAGCAGCTGACTACAGTTATTTCTCTGCAGGCATAGACATGAACTGGGAAGTTGATGTTTTCGGGCGCGTAACCGCGAATGCGAAAGCCGGGAAAGCCGCTTACAATGTATCGCGCGCGGATTATGCGGCGACAATGGTTGCGCTGTCAGCAAATGTGGCGACAGCCTATGTTAATCTTCGTCTTTATCAGCAGGAACTCATTGTTGCCCGCGAACATCTCGCGCAACAGGAAAAGGTCGAGAAGATGACCGAAGACCGGTTTGAGTGCGGACTCGCGTCAATGCTTGATGTCACTCAGGCACGCATATCGGTGGCTACGACACGAGCTACCATTCCGGCACTTGAAGCAATGATAGATGCCTCTATCAACAATCTGGCTCTCCTCAGCGGCACGATGCCCGAACAACTGCGCCCCTGGCTTTCCACTTCGGCCGAGCTTCCTGAAAGCGGATTCGGCCCGGCATTCGGTGTTCCGGCCGACTTGCTTCGTCGTCGCCCCGACATCGTGGAGGCTGAGGCAGAAGTGGCGCAGTATGCGGCACAACTCGGTGTGGCAAAAAAAGACTTTCTCCCGACTCTTTCAATCTCAGGGTCGATCGGGACATCAGCAAGAAATGCCGGAGACCTCTTCACTAAAGAGAGTCTGACGTATGAGATAGCCCCGACACTATCGTGGACAATATTCGACGGTCTGGCAAGAAACTACAGGACAGCAGAGGCGAAACTTCAGATGGAAAGTGCCATAGACAACTACAATCTCGCCGTTCTCACGGCGGTTCAGGAAGTGGAGACTTATACTTCACAGTATGTTGCGCAGCTGAAGACGGTAGGCCTCGAAAACGAAGTGGTCGTTCAATGTAAGAAATCGCTTGATCTTTCAATAGATCTGTATAAACAAGGAATCAATCCTTTCTCGGATGTGGCCGACGCGCAGATGAATTATCTAGCCAACATGAACAATCTTCTGACGGCGAAGGCCAAGGCCCTCAGCAGTCTTATTTCAGTATACGAAGCCTTAGGTGGCGGATTCTAAAACACAAAACTATGAAAAAAATCGCGCTGATGCTTCTCGCGGCCGCCACCGTCGCCACGGGTTGCAAAAAGGAAAAGAGTGGTGAAGCGGAGACTCCGGTTGTGGATGTGGCTCTCCCGACCATAGATTCGGTAGTCCTTCATAAAACCTTCCCGGGAGTCGTAACCGCCGGTGACAAGGCCGACGTTGTCGGACGAGTAAACGGAACTATTATCTCGAAAAATTATACCTCGGGGTCTTTTGTTAACAAGGGGCAGGTGCTCTTCGTCATCGAATCTCAGAAATATCAGGATCTCGTACGTCAGGCCGAGGCACAGTTAGCCACGGCTCAGAGTCAGTATGAACTCTACTCCAATCAATATGAGGCAAGAAAGAAAGCACTCCTGAGTGACGCCGTTTCTCAGATGGATGTTCTGCAGGCCAAATCAAACATGGAACAGGCCGCAGCCGCGATTGCAAGCGCTAAGGCGAGTCTGGCGCAGGCGCGTCTGAATCTCAGTTACTGTACGGTCACGGCTCCAATCTCCGGATATGTGTCACCATCAACGCTTAGTACCGGGGGATATGTAGGTGGAGAGGGATCGCCGGTTACACTCTGCACCATTTACAACAACTCGACTTTGACCGCAACGTTTGACATAGCCGACAGCGAGTATGAGTCAATGATCGGAGCCAACGGTGGTCCGGAGGGGGCGATGTTCAGCGCTGTTCCCCTCACATTTTCTGAAGCACTGCCTCACCGATATACGGCAGATCTCTATTACGAGGCACCGAACGTCAACCAATCTACCGGAACGATTCAGCTGAAGGGAATTGTGAAGAATATCGACAACGAGCTGAAGGATGGCATGTATGTGACTGTGTTGCTCCCCTATGGAGTGAATCCGAAAGCTGTTCTCGTAAAGGATGCCTCGATCGGAACCGATCAGCTCGGCAAATATGTGTATGTCGTCAATGACTCGAACAAGGTCGTGTACACACCGATCAAGGTCGGAGAGGTATATCAGGATTCGCTGAGGATCGTCAACGAGGGTCTCGGTCCCAAAGACAGATACGTCACAAAGGCTCTTTTGAAAGCCCGCGACGGAATGAGTGTCAAACCCAGAATGACAAAGTAGTGGCCTATGTTCTCTAAGTTTTTTATAGATAGACCGATTTTCGCTACGGTGATTGCTATCCTCATGGTGATCGCCGGTGCGATCACGGTCTTTACGCTCCCTATAGCTCAGTATCCGGACATCACGCCCCCGACAGTGATGGTTTCGGCGAACTATCCGGGCGCGAGCGCCGAAACGGTCGCGACGACCGTCGGCGTCCCCATCGAGCAGCAGGTAAACGGCGTCGAGGGAATGATGTATATGAGTTCGACCTCCGGTTCAGACGGCAGCTATTCGCTGACGATCACATTCGAAAACGGAACTGATCTGGACGAGGCGGCCGTAGAGGTTCAGAACCGAGTGGCCCTGGTTGACAACCAACTCCCGGCAGCCGTCACACAAACAGGTGTGAGCGTCACCAAGCAATCGAGCAATCAGGTCTTATTTCTCGCGCTTAAGGCAGACAATCCTCAAAGATATGACGCTCTGTATCTTACTAACTACGCGCAACTCAATCTGATCGATCCGCTTTCGCGTGTGGAGGGGGTCGGAAACGTCGGTGCATTCGGCGCCGGCGAGTACAGTATGAGAATTTGGCTGGAGCCTGAGAAACTCCAGGCCCGCAATCTGACTCCGGCCGACGTGGCCGCGGCTATCCGGAGCCAGAACGTGGAGGTATCTGCCGGTACTGTCGGCCAACCTCCGCAGACCGGGGGATCAGAATTCGAGTACACCTTGGTCGGGAAAGGACGGCTTAAGTCGGTTGAGGACTTCGGTAATATCGTGATCCGTTCCGACAATGGGAGCAACCTCTATTTGAAAGATGTCGCCAAGATCGATCTCGGATCGGAGTCATATTCGGTAGTAGCTAAACTAAACGGTGAGGGATGTGCTTTGATCGGCATCAATCAGCTTCCGGGAGCCAACGCACTAAAGGTCGCTGACGGATGTATCAAAGAGATGGATCGCCTGAGCAAGTATTTTCCCGAGGGCGTGCATTATGTGGTGGTTCAAAACGCAACGGATTTCGTACGTGCCTCCATTGACGATGTATTCACTACCTTCGTCCTGACGACCCTTATCGTAATGGGCGTAATCCTCATCTTCCTTCAGAACTGGAGAGCTGTCATCATCCCGATGATTACGATCCCGGTTTCTCTGATCGCCACATTTGCGGTGATGAAGTTGCTCGGATTCTCACTCAATACGTTGTCACTTTTCGGTATGGTGCTGGCGATTGCGATTGTGGTCGATGACGCAATAGTAGTGGTCGAAGATTGCGCCCGTTTGGTCGACAAAGGGATTCTGACTCCGCGTATGGCGGCCGAGAAGGCGATGAAAGAACTTCAGGGTCCTATTGTCGGTGAGGTACTCGTGCTCCTCTCGGTCTTTATCCCTACGGCATTCATTTCCGGCATTACCGGTAAGCTCTACAAGCAGTTCGCACTGACGATCGCCACCTCCACGGCATTCTCCGGATTCAACGCACTGACTTTGACCCCGGCTCTGTGCGCGCTCTTCCTCAAGCCTCGCAAGCCTACGAAGAACGTCATATACAAGGGGTTCAATAAGGGTTATGATAAGGTTCTTCACTTCTATGACCGCGCTATAACGAAGATGCTCGGGCGCCCGCGTGTGGCACTTGGAGTGTTCGTCGTGCTCGCACTCGCCGCTTTCTATGGTCTCGCCGAATGGCCGTCAAGCTATATCCCGGAAGAGGATATGGGCTACTTCATGACGTCGGTCGAGTTGCCGACAGGTGCTTCTGTTGAGCGAACGGAGAAAGTTGTTGACGATATAGCCGCAAAGATCAAGAAGGTCGACGGCGTAAAGGATGTCATGGCTCTGTCCGGAACTTCATTTATCGGCGGCTCGGGCTCTAACGTCGGTATCATCCTGACGATTCTCGAACCGTGGAAGGAGCGTGGTCGTAAGGAGAATGTCAATAATATCATTGCAAAAGTCGACGAGATGACAGCCGGTGTTCAAGAGGGTATCGTCTTTTCGATCAATCCACCGGCTATTCCCGGCCTGGGTCTTACTTCAGGGCTTCAGATGCAGCTTCTCGACATCAACTCGCTGGGTCCGGAACAGATGGCCGCAGCTATCGAGGAGATCCGCGTCAGAGCCGAGAAAGATCCGCGTATCGCACAAATAACCTCTATGTACGAGGGGACCGTTCCGCAATATGAGATTGATGTCAATCGAACCAAAGCGCAGATCATGGGTCTTAATATCGACGAGGTTTTCAGCGCCGTGGCTTCATATATGGGAGGAACGTATGTTAATGATTTCATTGACTTTGACCGTGATTTCGAGGTCAATATCATGGCGTCAGGTTCAGCGAGAGAAAGAGTATCGGACGTTCTGAAGCTCAGCGTCCGTAATGCTTCGGGCGAGATGGTTCCTCTCGGGTCGGTCGCATCGATCAAACCTGTGATGGGACAACCATCAGTGGATCGCTACAATATGTACACTACAGCCTCCGTCACCGCAACTCCGGCGAAGAACGTCTCGTCCGCCCAGGGAATTGAGGCCATGGAAGAGATTGTCAACGAGGCGCTCGGCAAGAGTTATTCATACGCCTGGACCGGCATAGCGTATCAGGAAAACCAAGCTCATTCGACGACTACCACAGTCTTTATCTTCGCCATCGTGATGACCATTCTTGTTCTGGCGGCGCAGTATGAGAGCTGGACGGACCCGATTGCTGTCGTGCTGGCCATGCCTACGGCTGTGCTTGGAACCGTTATCGGCGTGATGTGTATGCGTCAATCCATTTCGATCTATTCTCAGATCGGCCTCATATTGCTGTTGGGAATGTCGGCCAAGAACGCCATTCTTATTGTTGAATACGCTATGGACTTCCGAAAGGCAGGAATTCCTATCCGCAAAGCGGCACACGATGCAGGAGTGATCCGATTCCGACCGATCATGATGACGGCCTGCGCGTTCGTCTTCGGTGTGATGCCGATGATGTTCGCCACCGGGGCGGGTGCCAATAGCCGAATCGAGCTCGGGACCGCCGTAGTCTTCGGCATGGCACTCAACGCATTGATCGGCACGCTCTTCGTCCCCAACTTCTGGGAGGTCATGCAGACCTTCCGTGAAAAGTATCTCATCAAACTTTTCCCACCCCAGAAGCCGAAAGATCCGGCGGCCGCAGCGGCCGCGATGAATCGCGCCGACACTGTCAACCCTGAGCTCGCCGGCGACACCTCAGCCAACAACGCCCCTGCTTCGACCGCTCCCGGCCAAGGCGAGACCCCGGCCGACGCCGACTCCTTCGACGACACGAACCTACCCTCCGGTGTCTGATAAAACGAAACATTGACCTATAGAACGGAATGATATTCATCTCCGTTTGATTTTTTGGAGAGGAATCATTCCGTTTTAATTTTTGTGTGTTGGGGATTTTCGTTAACTTTGCAGATTGGAGAGAGAAACAGGTAAGGATGATTGACGCGCTGCTGCATCTGGCCGTTCTTGTGACGGCTGTCTGGGGGCTGTTCCGGGGTTACCGGGAGGGCTTTACGGGGCAGGTCGCGTCCGTGCTCGGACTCGCGTTCGGCGCTGTGGCGTCTCATGCGTTCGGTGAAGAGGTCACATTGTGGCTTCGCGAAGTATGGACGGCTCCGGCCTCGGCGCCTGCCTCAGAGTTCATCTATAGCCTCATCGGTTTTCTGCTCGTGTTCGGCGCCACATTCGCGGCGTTCGGACTGTTGGGAAAGATATTGGCTTCTGTCATGGACTTTTTCAAGGTCGATGTGCTGAACGGAGTCGCGGGAGCATTTTTCTGCGCCTTCAAATATCTTTTCATCCTCTCGGTTGTTTATAATCTTGCCGGGGGTATCTTTCCTCACTCAAGGTTGATGAGATATGCCCAGGCCGACGACGGCAACCTCGTGGAGGTGGTCATGTTGCTGGCACCCGGAGTGATGGGAAGCCTCGATTGCGAGGACCTGCATCATATGATTCAGCTCCGCGACGCCAAAACAATCTCCTGAAGACCGGGACGTCGGGCGCACACCTTCTCCGGAGGTGGCGCTGCNTCTCACAAATCAGATCAATACACGTCAATGGATACACTGCTTAAAGTCAAAGACCTGCACGCCGAAATCGACGGCAAAGAAATTCTCAAAGGCCTCAATCTGGAGATCAAGCCGGGTGAGGTTCACGCCATAATGGGTCCCAACGGAGCCGGNAAATCTACCCTATCGATGGTGCTCGCCGGAAACCCGGCTTANACCGTCACCGGAGGATCGGCNGAGTTCATGGGCAAGGACCTGCTCGAGATGTCGCCCGAAACAAGAAGCCATGAGGGACTTTTCCTCGGATTCCAGTATCCGGTTGAGATCCCCGGGGTTTCGATGGTCAATTTCATGCGTGCCGCAGTCAACGCCAAACGCAAGTTCCTCGGCGANCCCCCGATGAGCGCCAGCGACTTCCTCAAACTGATGAGAGAGAAGCGGGCAATCGTGGAACTCGACAACAAGCTCGCTTCGCGNTCGGTCAACGAAGGATTCTCCGGAGGCGAGAAGAAGCGCAACGAGATCTTCCAGATGGCCGTTCTCGAACCGAAGCTCTCGATCCTCGACGAGACNGACTCAGGCCTCGACATCGACGCCCTGCGCATCGTTGCCGAAGGTGTCAACAAGCTCAAGACGGAACGCAACGCCACGATCGTCATCACCCACTATCAGCGTCTGCTCGACTATATAAAGCCNCAGTTCATCCATATCCTCTACAAGGGCCGTATCGTGATGACAGGGGGTCCGGANCTCGCCCTTGAACTCGAAGAGCGAGGCTATGACTGGATCAAGGAGAAGATTGACGCAGAAGACGCCGCCAACGCAGACAAGAGCAGGAAGGAGGAGTGATGGCAGAAAGCGTTCTCAAACAATATATCNACATCTATGAGGAACACAAGGCCCTCATAGACTCGCACTCCGCGCCGGTTATGAACCGGCGACGCGACGCAGCCTGCGAGGCCCTCAAGACGTCCCGTCTTCCCAAAAAGGGTGACGAAAACTACGANCATACNGACCTGCACGCCATTCTCGAGCCGGACTACGGACTGAACCTGGCGCGCATTCCGATCGCCGTCAATCCGATCGAGGCCTTCCGCTGTGGCGTTCCCTCGCTCTCAACGTCACTCTTCATGCTGCTCAACGACAGTTTCGCCGCGACGCGTGCCGGCCGCGAGTCGCTCCCCGAGGGAGTCGAAATGTGTTCGCTCCCCGACTTCTGTCGCCGCCATCCCGAAACAGCCGAAAAATATTACGCTACCCTCGCGCCCCTTTCCAATCCGATCGTCGCGCTCGACACCATGCTCGCTCAGGATGGTGTTGCGCTCTACGTCCCCAAAGGGGTCAAGGTTGAGAAAACAATTCAGCTCGTCAACGTTCTCAACAACGGTCTGCCGCTGATGGCAGTCCGCCGTGTGCTCGTNATCCTCGAAGAGGGAGCCGAGGCGGATGTGCTCGTCTGTGACCACACGCAGAACCCCGAACTTGACTTCTGCTCACTCGGAGTCGTCGAGATCTTCGCCGCNCGCGGAAGCCGCTTCGGGTGGTACGACATGGAGGAATCGACCGAACGCACNGCGCGTCTCAACTCACTCTACGTCCGCATGGAGGGAGATGCAAAAGTAACCGTTGACGGAATCACGCTCTTCAACGGACNCACCCGCAACGAGTATAACGCCGAGTTCACGGCTCCCCACGCAGAGTTCCATCTCTACGGGATGGGTATCGAGGACGACCACCGTTGTCTTGAGACCTACAGCTATATAAATCACGCCGCNCCCGACTGCCATACNGACGAGCTCTTCAAGTATGTGGTCGAAGACGAAGCCACCGGTTCATTCACCGGCCGGATCTATGTCGCTCACGGCGCNTCAGGCACCGAGGCTTATCAGGCGAACAGAAANATCGTGGGCTCGGAGACGGCACGGATGTATTCAAAACCTCAGCTTGAGATATATAACGACGACGTCAAATGCAGCCACGGATGTGCCGTCGGCCAGCTCGACGAGATGCAGATCTTCTATCTCCGTTCGCGCGGAATCGACGAAGCCGAGGCACGCCTCCTTCTCAAGCAGGCCTTTATGTCGGACGTGATCGACGCCGTTGCCCTTCCGGAACTGCGCGACCGACTCCACACTCTCGTCGAGCGACGTTTCGCCGGCGAGAAGACAAGCTGCGTCACCTGTGGCGGAGCCTGTCACACTGAAAAATGACAGCAGCTATGGATGTAGAGAACATACGCCGGGAGTTTCCCGGTCTCTCGCGTTCGGTCAACGGACGCCCGCTGATATATCTCGACAACACGGCGACGTCNCAGACGCCTGAACGTGTGGTCCGGGAAGTTGTGGATATGTATGACAACCACAAGGCAAACGTTCACCGCGGAGTCCACACCCTCTCTCAGGAAGCCACGGACCGACAGGAGGCCACGCGCCGCCGGATCCGCGACTTCGTCAACGCAGAGTCGGAAGAAGAGATAATCTTCACNCGCGGAACGACCGAGGCCATCAACCTCGTCGCCTCGTCATTCGGTTCTCTTCTTCCCGAAGGGGGCGAGATCATCCTGACCGTCATGGAGCATCACGCCAACATNGTTCCCTGGCAACTGCTGGCTGAACGGCGCGGNCTGAAGATCCGTGTCGTCGATATAGACGACCGCGGAGTGCTCGANCAGGAGCAGTATCGCGCGCTCTTCAACGAGAAGACCTGTATGGCCNCATTCTGCCACGTCAGCAATGTTCTCGGAACNGTCAATCCGGTCAAGGAGATGACCGCTGTAGCCCATAACCACGGCGTGCCCGTCCTTGTCGACGGCGCCCAGGCCTCCCCTCACCTGAAGATAGATGTCCGCGCCATCGGATGTGACTTCTATGCCTTCTCCTCCCACAAGATGTATGGCCCGACCGGCGTCGGAGTCCTCTACGGCAGGAAAGAGCTTCTCGAACGTATGCCTCCCTATCAGGGGGGCGGCGAGATGATCAAGCACGTCAGCTTCGAAGGCACAACCTTCGCCGACCTGCCATTCAAGTTCGAAGCCGGCACACCGGACTTCGTCGACATNGCTGCTTTCGCCAAAGCACTCGACTTCATCGAGGAATACGGACTTGAGAACATCGAGGNCCACGAGGAGCGCCTCCTGCACTACACCACCGCGAAACTCAAGGCGATCCCCGGGATGAGAATCTTCGGAGAGGCACCCGAAAAAAGCGCGGTCCTATCCTTCCTCGTCGATGACATCCACCCCTACGACATGGGTATGCTCCTTGACAAACTCGGCGTCGCGGTACGCACCGGCCACCATTGCGCCCAGCCGCTCATGGAACGCCTCGGTATCCCGGGAACCGTCCGTGCGTCCTTTGCCATCTACAATACCGAAGCCGAGGCCGACGCATTTGTCTCGGCTCTCGAACGTGTCCTCGCTATCCTCAGAGGCTGACGAATCTCTCCNGATCCACCTATGCTCTCTATTTTTGCTACAATACTNTTATANACTTAAACTTAATGCAAATCAAAACATTTCTTCTATTTCTCGCTCTCACTGCGGGCGCTGCGACAGCGCTTGCGGATGACTTCGACAACGAAGGTTATCCCGTGTTTTATGTGCGTGGAGATATGACCAACAACTGGGGTGTCGACGAAGCGTACAAACTCACCCGCACCGGNGACACGTATTCCATCACTCTGAACAGCCTCAACGGTAGTTTCAAGATCTCCGGAACCAATTGGGAGTACAACTACGGATCTCCGCTNNNCTATGANCCGGAGNTCAGCGACGCCTACTCCTTCATGGGAACGTGGGNGGGACGCAACATCGTGGCGAACAANCTCCACGACGTCACCATCTCCTTCAATTTCACCAAAGGTCAGACCAGAGANNCGTCGACTCCCATCTACATCGCGGCCAACGGCCACGAGGCTCCCGAACTCGGNAAAGANATCGTAGCCGGCGCGCTTCCCGTTCTTCACATCAATGTCTTCAAGGAAGGAACNCGCGAGTATGACAACGAGATCATNGACTACAACCTTGATCACAAGAACTACTTCAGCGGTGAGTACTGGCTCGACATGAACGGTTGCGAATGGATGGCNGAGGAATATGGCGCCGAAGATNTCGGTTCCGAAGAGGANCCCCTCGCGCTCGAGATCAAGGCCCGCGGCAACTATACCCGCACCGGTTTCTCCAAGAANCCGTTCAAACTCAAACTCGGCAGCAAGGAGAAGATGCTCGGTCTCTCGAAAAGNAAGCACTTCGCCCTTCTTGCCCACGCAGACGACACATTCGGTTATCTCCGCAACTTCACCGGCTTCAGCCTCGGAAAACGCATCGGTCTCCCCTGGACTCCGTCTCAGCAGCCCGTTGAAGTCTATATCAACGGCGACTACCGCGGCCTCTACTTCCTGACCGAGTCCATCCGCATCGAAAAGGACCGCGTGAATATCGTGGAACTCGATGATCTCGAAGAGAATCCGGAATATATCACCGGCGGTTATCTCGTTGAGCTCGACAACTATGAAGAGGAGAANCAGATCCGCATGGATGAAAGATTCTGCACCCCGCGGGAGGCCCACATCCGCAACGAACTCCTCATCACCTGGGATACCCCCGAGGAGTATTCCGACCTTCAGAAGCGCTTTGTCCGCGATCAGTTCACGGCCATGAACGATGCGGTCGGAGACAACAGCGACCTGCTCTGGAGCTACCTGGATCTTGACGATGCAGCCCGCTACTACATTGTGGAGGAGATCATGTCCCACACCGAATCATATCATGGTTCCACATATCTCTTCCGCGACAGAGGCGCAAACCAGAAATGGCACTTCTCACCCCTCTGGGACTTCGGTAACGCCTTCAACGGCTATACCAATCAGTTCTTCTACANTTGNGACCCCTACGGAAACACATGGATCGACTCAATGCGTGAGAACGGCACCTTCAACACCAAGGTGAACGCCACATGGCTCTGGTTCATGAACAACGGCTTCAAGGGAATCGAAGACGAGATGAGAGAGTACACAGACCACATCTCCGAAGCAGCCAAACGTGACCGCACCCGCTGGGCAAACGCTCCGACNCCCAATCACTGGCAGGCNACTCCGGTGGTTGACAACAGCAACATCAGCGAGAAGAGAGATTGGGCCATAAACCATCTCAACGATAAGGTGAACTGGCTCAGAAGCCAGTTTGGCGACTANGCCGCNGTTCCCAACGCGACAGAGCCCCANCGCGACACCACTCCGGCCGCTCCGCTGCCCGACTANGTNACCGCAACCGGCCTCATCGGCATCGCTGATCCCGCTTTNTCGTTCGAGAACGCGANCTACTANACTCTCGAAGGCACCCGCGTGAACAATCCTGTTGCCGGTCGCATCTACATCGTAGTGACACCCAAGGGAACCGCCAAGGTTAAGTTCTGAANCANNCTGCCGGCGNNTCGGCTGNCTCGTGAAATAATNNNGAGNCANTCGAGCCTATCGGTAANCCTGATATAATCGGTTCGCGATTGAATTCTCAGTTCGATCGCGAACCGATTCTGTTGTTTAAGCGTTTCATAGTTGAACCCGAAGACCGAACCGACTAATTTGACAACCGGATCGATCCGCAAGGCTTTTAACATTCTTTGTGGGATGGGGTCTAAACACAAAAACAGTAATACCAACTTGACCGACCTTTCGGTCTCTAAAATATAAAACTGTAATATAAAAATATGGCAACTGTAAAACTTCAGGGCAATCCGTTCAACACCGTAGGCGAACTGCCCGCAGTAGGGAGCGAGGCTCCCAATTTCGCACTCACCGCACAGGACCTTTCGGACGTCGCGCTCCATGACCTCCGCGGCAAGCGCGTAGTTCTCAATGTCTTCCCCAGCGTGGACACCGATGTNTGCGCCGCTTCCGTGCGCCGTTTCAACAAGATGGCAGCCGAGATGCCCAACACCGTNGTTCTCTGNGTCTCGATGGACCTTCCCTTCGCCGCCGCACGNTTCTGCGCAGCCAACGATATCGAAAACGTCAAGACCGTTTCGGGCTTCCGCTCTGACTTCGGACGCACCTACGGCATCGAACTCGCCGAAGGTCCCCTCCGCGGTCTCTACGCACGCGGTCTTGTGGTCCTCGACGAAAACGGCAAAGTGATCGGCACCTCGCTGTGTGATGAGATCACCAACGAACCCGACTATGACTTCGCTCTCAATCTTCTGAAATAAGGAAGTCATCTTGACTTCAAGGTCTGCTGACCAATCATAACACGCCCGGTTTCCTTAATGGAACTCCGGGCGCGTTTATTTTCAGGTATTGGCAAAGAACACGGCTTTGTNAAGTTGGAAATTTTTCTTAATTTTGCAGATTGGTATGGCACTGATGAAACGACTTAACCGATTTATGCTGCAGACTTTTCTGCCGCTGTTAGCGATGACTTTCTTCATCGTTCTGTTCATCGTGTTGATGCAGTTCCTGTGGAAGTATATCGACGACATGGTCGGCAANGGNCTCGCTCTCTCGGTCATGTTCGAGCTTTTCTTCTACGCAGCCGTNTCGATGGTGCCNATGGCNCTCCCNNTNGCNGTNCTNCTCGCNTCNCTGATGACNTTCGGCAATTTNGGTGAGAAATTNGAGCTCACGGCCATGAAAGCGGCCGGNATNTCNCTTTTCCGCGTGATGAAACCGCTGATCATACTCATGTGTGTGATCGCGGTCGGGGCCTTCTTCTATCAGAACGACGTNCTCCCGAAAGCGCAGGTGAAGATGTGGACGCTNCTNTTCTCTATGAAGCAGAAGTCTCCCGAGCTTGAAATCCCTGAAGGCGTGTTCTATGACCAAATCCCCGGCTTCAACCTCTATGTAGGCGACAAGGACCAGGAGACAGGCATGTTGCGCGACGTGATGATCTACGACGTCAGCAACGGCGCNGAGAACGCCAGCATAATCGTCGCCGACTCNGCGAAACTCGCTATGGTCGGCAAGATGTCNCACCTCTACCTCCACCTCTTCGAGGGGGAACAGTTCGANAANCTNCGNGACCAGAACATGAGCTCGCGGAACGTCCCGTTCAGACGTGAGACCTTTCTTGACAAAGAGGTGATGATCAGTTTCGACGCCAACTTCAACCGCCTCGACGAAGAGGGTATGAGGCGTCAGTATGTCGGAAAGAATATGAAGGAGCTCAATCAGACGATTGACTCCGTCTCCCAGCGTGTGGACTCTATCGGCGGTGTCTACGCCGAGCGCATGATCAGCTCCGAGCCGGTGCTCTCGCTCCCCGAGTCTACACTGAAAGCAGAAAGGAANGCCAANCCTCTCGATGTCGACTCTCTTCTCGGTCAGATGAATCCGCGAATGGCCAATTCGGTGCTGACCGAAGCCCTCAGGACCGCCGAGATGAAGCAGCGCGACATGGAGTTCGAGACCCTCGTGGTCCAGGACGAGAAGAAGACCATCCGGCGCCACGAGATCGAGCTGATNAAGAAGTTCACCCTCTCGGTGGCCTGTCTGATCTTCTTCTTCATCGGAGCCCCCTTAGGCGCGATCATCCGCAAGGGTGGTCTCGGAACGCCGCTGGTGATCTCCGTATTCCTCTTCCTGTTCTACTATATCGTCGACAACACGGGCTATAAAATGGCACGCGACGGCCGCTGGCCGGTCGAGGTCGGNATCTGGCTCTCGACTTTCGTGCTCGCNCCNCTCGGAGCTTATGTGACGGTCAAGGCCATGAACGATTCGGCCGTCTTCGATGCNGATAGATACCGNAACTTCTTCATCCGTNTTCTNGGCCTGCGCCAGAAGCGNGGTTCATATTTCAAGGAGGTCATCATCAACGACATCAATGTCGGGGAGGCTGTCGGNCGNCTCGATCATATCATCTCGGAGGCCAAGACNGCCGAGAAATGGAAGTGGCCTCAGAGCTATATGGCCTATTGGCTTCACGGATATGACCGNANCTATATAGCCGAGATGNCCGACTCGCTCGAAAAGACAATAGACTATCTCGCCGACTGCCGCGACAAGAAAGTGACNGCGCTGCTCAGTGACCTGCCTGTAATCAGCAATGTCTGGATGCTTCGTCCCGTGACAGCCAGATGGCTCGGTTGGACCATGATCATACTTTTCCCGATCGGTCTGACCGGATATATCATCGGCACCTCATATCAGAAACGTTTCCTCAAGGAGATGGTCAGNACCGAGGTCGTCGCCACAGCTATCAANGAGCGTCTGCTGCCTGAACCCCTGACCGAGGAGTGCGCANCCCCGGCCGAAGACAGCCGGGAGGCAACCGAAGAGCACGCCGAGACAGAGACTGAAAAAGGNACTGAAAAGGGGGATTCAGACNACGAGCCATAAAAACAGGAGACGCCGTTCTCACGAACAGCGTCACCACCTTCATTCTTTACAAATGAACAAAAATCTATCTTCTTTCATTTAAGAAACAAGAGCCGCAAACCCATTGTTTCGGTTTTTGCGACTTTAACGAGTGTTAAAAATTTACATTTTATCGTTTGCGGATCAAAAAAGTTTTCTAATTTTATGCGTACTGAATCTGAACTTGAGGGTGTTACCCTTCTTGGAAACCAAGGAACCAAATACCCTACCGACTATGCGCCCGAGATGCTCGAGACCTTTGAAAACAAACACCCCGAGCGCGAATATGTCGTGACTTTCGATTGTCCCGAGTTCACGACCCTCTGTCCGAAAACCGGGCAGCCCGATTTCGGCCACATATACATTTCCTATATCCCGCGCCACAAGATGGTGGAATCGAAGAGNCTCAAGCTGTATCTCTTCTCATTCCGTAACCACGGCGACTTCCATGAGGACGTGGTAAACATCATCATGAACGACCTCTGGAACCTTATGGATCCGAAATATATCGAAGTCAAGGGTGACTTCATGCCGCGCGGTGGAATCAGCATCTATCCCTTCGCCAACCGCGGNGACTCGGATCACACCGCGCTGGCCGAACGTCGCCGCGAACAGGTCTTCGCCAAATATTGACCGCGACGCGGTTCTCTCACCCGCACGAAAAAAAGAATGAAATGACAGACAAAAGACACACAGAGAGCGCGCNTGAAAATATCGACGCTACTCCNGACTCGGTGATCGTCCTCTCCGGAGGCATGGACTCGGTCACCCTTCTTCACGACTATCGCCCCCGAATAGCGCTGGCCGTCACCTTCGACTACGGCTCCAACCACAACGCGCGCGAAATCGAATGTGCCCGCCGCCAATGTGAGGCTCTGGGAATCGANCACNTCGTGATTCCCCTCTCGTTCATGGGACAAGTATTTCGAATCTTCNCTNCTGAGCGGNGCCGANNCNATTCCCGAAGGCCATTATGCGGCCGACAACATGAAATCGACAGTTGTCCCCTTCCGCAACGGAATCATGCTCGCCGTCGCAGCAGGTTTGGCCGAATCGCGCAAGCTGAAACATGTTCTACTCGCCAATCACGGAGGTGACCACACGATCTACCCCGACTGCCGCCCCGAATTTGCCAAAGCTATGAGCGACGCTATCGCCGCCGGCACTTTCGACGGGATAACCCTCCTGGCGCCATATACGAACATCACAAAATCTGACATAGCGGCCATCGGCAAAAAGATCGGTGTCGACTATTCGAACACCTACTCATGCTACAAAGGGGGCGAACACCACTGCGGCCGATGCGGAACCTGCGTCGAGCGCAAGGAGGCCATGCGCGACGCAGGCATCGAAGACCCGACAATCTATGACGATCCGGAATTCGGACTGTGACGCGAGCGGATCCCCGCTCAGCGTCCTCAATCGTCTCTCTTAACCCCAAAATAACCCCACGAAAATGTATTACGTCAAGAAACGTCTCGAAATATCGGCGGCCCACCGTCTGAATCTGTCATACGAAAGCAAATGTACCGTGCTTCACGGCCACAACTGGATAATCACCATCGAATGTCGCTCGAAAACACTCAACGAGGACGGGATGGTCGTTGACTTCACCCATATAAAACGTCTGATCAACGATGTGCTGGACCACGCGGTTCTCAACGACGTACTCCCGATGAATCCCACCGCCGAAAACCTCGCACGCTGGATCGTCGAGACCATCCCCCACTGTTATCGCTGTGAGGTTCAGGAAAGTGAAGGTAACACCGCCGCCTATGAAGTTGATTAACGAGATCTTCCACTCACTTCAGGGTGAAGGTCGCCACACCGGCGTCAGCTCCGTCTTCGTACGCTTTTCGGGATGCAATCTGAAGTGTCCATTCTGCGACACGGCCCACGAGACGGGGATCCCGATGTCAGACGAAGAGATTCTCGCCGAGGTCTCGCGCTATCCGGCCCGCTGGGTCATTCTGACCGGAGGGGAACCGGGACTGCGCGTGGACAGTGCGTTTGTGGAGCTGCTTCACTCGGCCGGCAAACTCGTTGCGATCGAGACCAACGGGACCGTTCCCCTGCCGGAAAATATAGATTGGGTGACAGTCTCCCCCAAGACCGGAATCTCGGGTACGGCAGCGACAGCTCCGGACGGCCTCCCCACGGATGCAATCCGCGTGAAACATGCCGACGAGATCAAGGTCGTCGATGTGGGTCAGGATCTCGAACCCTATTTTAACCTTGCCTGCCGCGACGAGTCTACATTGATGTACCTCCAGCCCTGTCACGTTGAAGACAGGGCCGAACGGGAGGCCAATCTCCGGAGAACAATAGACCGGGTGATGAACGATCCACGCTGGACCCTCTCGCTCCAGACGCATCGGTTGCTCGGTATTCAATAATTATCAAAGACTTCCATCATGAAAAAATCTCTGCTCGTTCTGATGACGCTTCTTCTCTGCGTCTGCACACTCTCCGCTCGTCGGCCCAAAAAAGAATCGACTGCCAGCGACCCTGTCGCGACCGCCTCGGCTCCGGAACTGACCGGACAGGCTATGCCCGGTCTCGTTCGTCCCATCGGAGGAGAACTTCCGAAAGCACAGATATATAAAATGAGCGGCGACTGGTCACAATACGTTCCCGTAACCTTCAACGCCGAAGGAACAGAGCTCGTCTCCTTTCCGGCTCCCTCGGACATCACCAACAACTCGATACCGGTAAGCGTGGGCGACGGCTGGTGGCTCGACCGTCGCGGAGTGTCACAGAACACCGTCTTCACCCGCTGGACCTATGCCGATTACGCCAAACTTGACCACACACCCACGCCCGAAGAGATTATGAACAATCTCATTCCAGGTTCAAAGGTGATCACAGTCCTTACGCTCCCTATGACAGAATCTGAAGCGGCGGCCGATCCGGCGGCTGTGCGCCGTCTTGTCGCCGACGGACTTCGTGACGCGGTTGTCGTATATCGCCTCCCGGGATATTGAGCGAATAATTTTGGATCATTTTTAGGGGCAGTCTAACATAATTTGCGTATCTTTGCAGAGAGTTAGGCGCGTCACCCGGCCTAAGCCACCGGATCTGTGTCCGGCCAAACGTCAGCTCTACATTATTCTTGAATCCAACTTATTATATATCAATACCAAATCGAAAAATGACACTCTTTGAACGTCTTACTCAGAAGGCACAGGAGCACCCTCAGCGTCTCATCCTTCCGGAGTCTACCGAACCCCGCACCCTCAAGGCTGCGGACCATATCATCGCCGAAGGCATCGCACAGGTAGTTTTGCTCGGCAAGAAAGAAGAAATCCTCGCCAAAGCGGAGGAACTCGGTCTGACCAACATCGCGAAAGCTGAAATCCACGACTGCGACGACAAGACCTTCACCGATAAATATGCCGAGCTCTTCTTCGAACTCCGCAAGAACAAAGGTGTCTCTCTCGAAGACGCACGTTATACCGTCAAGAATCCTCTCTATCTCGGCTGCCTCATGATCAAGGCAGGCGACGCAGACTGCATGGTCGCCGGCGCCCTCAGCCCCACATCGAGCGTACTGCGCGCGGCTTTCCAGGTACTCAAGACCCGTCCCGGCATCTCGGTTGTCAGCGGTGCGTTCATCATGCTTCTTCCCGAGGGCTGTCCCTTCGGTGACAACGGCATGCTCGTCTTCGCCGACTGCGCCGTGGTTCCCGACCCCACCACCGAGGAACTCGCACAGATCGCAATCGCCACAGCCAAGACCACACGCGACATCGCCGGCCTCGACCCCGTGGTGGCTATGCTCAGCTTCTCGACCCGCGGCTCGGCCAAGCATGAGCGCGTAGACAAGGTGCGCAACGCTGTCGAACTCGTTCATCAGCTCGATCCCACCCTCCTCGTTGACGGCGAGATGCAGAGCGACGCNGCAATCGTTCCCTCGGTCGGCGCACAGAAGGCTCCGGACAGCAAGGTTGCCGGTCACGCCAACACCCTTATCTTCCCCTCGCTTGAGACAGGCAACATCGCCTACAAGCTCGTTCAGCGTCTCGCCGGTGCCGGNGCTGTCGGCCCCATCCTNCAGGGTCTNGGCGCTCCGGTCAACGANCTCTCNCGCGGCGCTACCGTAGAAGATATCATCAACACCATCATCGTCACCTGTAACCAGGCTATCGGCGACAAAGGCCTCTGATCTNTCCCAAAGAGACTGCANAGNCAAAAACTCTCCAATATAAACCATANACATCAATGAAAATTCTCGTTCTCAACTGCGGTTCAAGCAGTGTGAAATACAAGCTTATCGACTCNGATTCGAAAGCTGTCCTCGCCGAAGGCGGCGTCGAAAAGATCGGTCTTCCCGACTCGTTCCTCAAGTTCAAGCGCCCCGACGGCTCCAAAGAAACAATCGTCACCCCGATGCCCGACGCCAAGTCGGCTGTCAAGAATGTGCTCGACATCCTGACCGACCCGAAAGAGGGCGCGATCAAAGATCTCAAGGAGATCGACGCTGTCGGCCACCGTGTCGTTCACGGNATGGACAAGTTCAACAAGTCCGTACTCATCACTCCCGAGGTGATCGAGAAGGTTAAGGAGTGCTACACCGTGGCGCCTCTCCACAACCCCGCCAACGTGACCGGTATCGAGGCTATCGAGGAGCTTATCCCCGACGCACCCCAGGTAGCNGTGTTCGACACCGCTTTCCACCAGACNATGCCNCAGGAGGCCTACATGTACGCACTCCCCTGGGAGGCTTACGAGAAATATGGCGTTCGCCGCTATGGCTTCCACGGAACCAGCCACCGCTACGTTTCGCGTCGCGCCTGTGAGTTCCTCGGCGTCCCCTATGAGAAACAGCGCATCATNACCTGCCACATCGGCAACGGCGGCTCGATCACCGCTATCCGCGACGGCAAGAGCGTNGACACCTCGATGGGTCTGACNCCGACCGAAGGCCTCATGATGGGTACCCGCGTCGGTGACGTCGATCCGGGCGCTCTCGTCTATCTGATGAAGGAGATGAACCTCGACGCCGACGGCCTGATGAAACTCATCAACAAGCAGAGCGGTGTGGCAGGCGTCATGGAGGGCTCGAGCGACATGCGCGACCTTGAGGACGCAATCGCAGCCGGCAACGAGCGTGCGAAGATGGTTCTCGACATGTATGAGTACCGCATCCTGAAATATATCGGCGCCTACACCGCCGTTCTCGGNGGTGTCGACATCATCGTCTTCACCGGAGGCGTCGGCGAAAACCAGATCATCACCCGCGAGAACATCTGCAAGAAGCTCGCCTTCATGGGTGTAGAATTCGACGCGAAGGCAAACGACTGCCGCGGCAAGGAAGTGGAGATCACCACTCCCGAGTCAAAGGTAAAGGTTGTTGTCATCCCGACCGACGAGGAACTGATGATCGCGACCGACACCGCCGCCATCGTTTCAGCACGATAAGTCTCACGACCCANAATAAAGAAGAGTGTGTCCGTCGGCAAGGACGGGCACACTCTTTCTGAAATATTCTCCTNCTCTATTATTCTCCTCCCAAAATTTTCCCCGACTTAAAAAGTTTTTCCGATGCTGGATTTCATTGTTTGGAACGCAGACCCGATTCTGTTTCATCTCGGTCCGCTGGCTGTCCGCTGGTACGGCCTCATGTTCGCCGTCGGCTTTTTCATCGGCTATCAGATCGTGGCCAAGATGTTCAAGCACGAAGGTGCGCCCGAAAGCTGGCTTGGAACACTGCTGATATACCTNGTCGTAGGCACGATTGTCGGTGCACGTCTCGGCCACTGCCTCTTCTACGAATGGGATTACTATTCTCAGCATCCCCTCGACATCCTTAAGGTCTGGGAAGGTGGCCTCGCGAGCCACGGAGGCACNATAGCCAACATNATAGGCCTCTTCATCTTCTCATGGTGCGTCTCTAAGAAACCCGCTTCGTGGGTCTTCGACAAAATCGTGGTCGCCGTGGCCCTCGTAGCCGGATTGATACGACTCGGAAACCTTTTCAACTCCGAGATTTACGGTTCATACACCGATCTTCCGTGGGGNATGATCTTCGTGCGCAACGGCGAGACTCTTCCGGCCCACCCCACNCAGCTTTATGAGGCGCTCCTCTATTTCGCGCTCTTCGCCCTGTTGATGTGGATGTANTGGAAACGCAACGCCGAGGAACGCCCCTGGCTCCTCACNGGAGTCTTCTTCACCGTCACTTTCGGCGGCAGATTCCTGATCGAGTATGTCAAGAATGTCCAGGTTGCTTCCGAGCTCGCGATGCGCNCCCAATATGGCATGGACCTCGGCCAGATACTGAGTATCCCGTTTATCGTTCTCGGCATAGCGCTGATTGTCTANGCGCTCAACCGTCCGCGCCAGCANTGGAANTTCCCNAACCAATTTGCTCCGGAACCCGAGAAGAAAAAATAGATTATCAGAACGGCGTGTAGCCGCTGATCAGCAGAATCGCGGAGGCCACTGTCGCCATGACTATCAAGGCGAAAATCAGGCGGTCCCTGCGATTCATTATTTTTCGGAAAGAGAGGCCGCGCTCGGGATAGTGCTGACGGCTTGACTTGAGATAGAAGAGAGCCCCGACAAGATAGAATCCGGCCGTCATCATCATCATCACCAGGCCGCCGGCCCATATCATCCAGCAGACAAACAGCAGACACCCCCAGCCGATCACCCGGAGCCGCAGACGGCGTCCGCGCCCTACGTCGCCGAGAGCCTCCCCTCTACGCGTGAGCCTGATGAGATACCAGGCGCTGAAGAAATAGGAGGGCAACGCCAGTGCAGCCGTCATGTCGACCGCAGCGATATAGAGTTCGCTTGACGTCAGGCAAAGACAGAGAAACAGAGTCATGAAGGCGCAAGAGGCGATCAGCGCCACGTGAGGGACTCCCTTTTTGTTTATACGTCCGAAGTGCTTGGGCATGATCTTGACCGTCGACGCGGTGAAGAGGGTTTCGGAACAGACCAGTGTCCACGCCACCCAGCATCCCAGAAGGGAGATGATCACCGAGACAATCACGAAATAATAGGCCCAGTCGCCACATACGGCCCGCATCACATAAGCCATCGAAGGATCCTGAAGCCGTGCCTGCTCAGGCTGTGACATGATGCCATAGCAGAGTGTCGAGACCAGGACATACAGACTCCAGGCGAGGATGAAGCCGAGGATACCGGCACGCCCGACGTCCTTCGCGCGTTTCGCGCGGCCGGACATCATGACGGCTCCCTCGATTCCGATGAAACACCACAGGGTCACCATCATGTCGTTGCGGATCTGGTCCCACGTCGAACCGAGATTAGTCATGTGGCCCCAGAAGTCGACGCTGAACGCTCCGATCTTTGCATAGATGATCAGCACGACCGCCATGAAGAAAATCAGCGAGAACTTGAGGACTGTCATCACCGTGTTGAGGCACACGGCGCCGCGGATTCCGCGCAATATGATGGCACACATCATCCATATTATCCCGAGTCCGAAGAGGAGCGTCGCCCAGCTGTGTTCGAGAAGTATGGGGAAGAACGCGCCGAACGAATCGTTGAGCATCACCGCGTAGGCGACGATACTGACCGTGACGCTCAGCCAGTAACCCCACGCGACATTGAACCCGAGATAATCACCTCCGACCATCCGGGCATATTGGTAGATTCCCGAGTTCAATTCCGGCTTTGTGTCGGCGAGCACCTTGAAAGTCAACACCAGCAGGACAATAGCCATACCCGTGACTATCCACGCAAGCAGGCCGGGACCCAGCGCCGCACGAGACGATGTCGTCTGCGCGATATTGAATATGCCTGCCCCGACCATCGTGCCGAGCACTATGGCCGTCAATCCCCAGAGGCCGAGTTTCTTCTCGGCGGCATTTGCAGGTGTGTCTTTCATAATCAGCTACATTTTCGTCATTTATAAACATTATTTAACCAAATATAGTTTATAATTGGATGACGCAGTTGGAAAATTTGCGGAAATTCGCTAATTTTGTTACATAAGAGAGTGTTTGAATTTAAACACTCTCTAAGTTAAGTAAAATACCGAAGATGAAAAAACTCGCTCTTTTTTCCCTGCTGTCGATGGTTGCATTCGGCGTCTCGGCTCAGGTAGTTGTTGAAACCTCCGCATATTCATGGCATGGTGACACCGTTTCCCAGGGTCCTTTCACCGCAGTGGCTGTTTCCCCTTTCGAGATTGTCTCCGATTATAGCGCCCAGCCAGGCTACTACATGGGAATCGACAAGCAGTGGAAACTCAAGAACGACATCTCCTCATATCCGAAACTAACCACTCCCAACCGTCTTCACGAAGCGGTCTACAACATGGGTCTCGACGAGATGATCAATGCCGTCGAGCCCGACACGACCCTGCGCACCGGCAAAGAATGGGCCGGCGTCTGGACCCGTGACGTCAGCTACTCGATCCTGCTCTCGATGGCTTATCTCCAGCCCGAAGCCTCGCGCATCTCGCTGATGAAGAAAGTCGATTCTCTCGGCCGCATCATCCAGGATACCGGTTCGGGCGGCGCATGGCCCGTCTCGACCGACCGTCAGATCTGGACCGTAGCCGCATGGGAGGTCTATAAGGTGACCGGCGACAAGGAGTGGCTGAAATATATCTACCCCATCATCAAGCGTTCTCTCGAAACTGACCGCGAGGCCTTCTACAACACCCCGACCGGACTCGTGAGGGGCGAGACCTCGTTTATCGACTGGCGCGAACAGAGCCACCCACGCTGGATGCAGACAGCCGACATCTACAACTCCGAGACCCTCTCGACGTCGGTGGTTCATGCTCAGGCATGGCACGTCCTCGGGGAGATCGCCGAGATCCTCGGTCATAAGGATGTCGCGAAGGATGCTTTCGCAGAATCCAAGAAGATTGCCGACGCAATCAACAAGAGTCTCTGGCTCGACGACAAGGGATACTACGCGATGTATCTCTACGGTCGCGACAACATGCTCACCAATCCGCGCGCCGAGACCCTCGGCGAGTCGCTCGCCATCATGTGGGACATCGCTTCGCCCGAACGCGCACGCACAATCACGGCGTCGAATCCGACCACGCCTTACGGCGCGCCGGTCTTCTTCCCCCAGATAGCCGACATGCCCGCCTACCATAACAATTCGCTCTGGCCCTGGGTAGCCTCGTGGTGGGGTCTGGCCAACGCCAAGGCAGGCAACGAGGAGGGAGTTATGGAGGCCATCGGTTCGGTGGTTCGCCCCGCTGCCCTCTTCGCCACCAACAAGGAGAATCTCAATCTCGACAACGGAGACATCGCCACCGAGCTCAACTCCTCCAATATGCTCTGGTGTCTCAGCGGCAATCTCGCGCTGACCCACAAGATCCTGTTCGGAATCGATTTCCGTAAGGATGGGCTCGAATTCCGACCCTTCGTGCCCAAAGCTATGGCCGGGACCCGCACACTCGACGGCTTCAAGTATCGCGACGCGTCGCTCGACATCACCGTCAGCGGATACGGCGACCGCATCAAGTCGTTTATCGTCAACGGCAAGGAACAGAAAGATGCCTTCATCCCGGCCAAGAAGGCCAAGGGCAACATGAAAATCGAGATTGTCATGGCCGACAACGAGATCGAGCCCGTCGGCATCAACCGTACCCCCAACGTGAAGGCACCGCTGACCCCGATCGCATGGCTCGAAGACACTACCCTCGTCTGGAATCCGATCGAATATATCGGCAAGTACATCATCGTCAAGGATGGTCGTAAGATCGCCGAGACCCACGCCACCACTTTCGACGCCTCAGAACCGGGTGAATATCAGGTGATCGGTGTCTCAGGCGACGGCGTCGAAGGCTTCGCCTCCGAACCGCGCTCCACTCGTCCGCAGATCCTCGTCGAACTCCCCGCGACCATGAACGACAAGACCACCGTCCTCAACATCCCCGTCGAGGTTCCGGCTGAAGGTGACTACTTCGTGTCGTTCCGCTATGCCAACGGCAACGGTCCGGTCAACACCGAGAACAAGTGCGCAATCCGCACCCTCTCCGTTGACGGAGAGCGCGAAGGCCTCGTGGTCCTGCCACAGCGTGGCCGCGACAACTGGGACGAATTCGGATGGACCAACTCCGTGAAGGTTCACCTCAACGCCGGCTCCAACACCGTGACCCTCGACTTCCGTCCCGAAGACGAAAATATGAACATCGAGACCAACAGCGCCGTGATCGACGCCCTGCGTCTCGTCCGCAACTGATCCGACTATGTTTCTGACCGATCCCAAGACCCGTAAGAAAGACATCCTCGCCGCCGCCGGGTTCCTGGCGGTGATGGTCTTCGTAGGGATCGCGGCGTGGACCGGTTGGAAATACTACAAGGAGACACCCCCCTACATCGACCCGGCCCGCTATCCGATCTCGGGCATCGACGTGTCGCGCCACCAGGGCATGATGAACCTGGACGCGACCGTCGCCGCCGGGTTCGACTTCATCTTCATCAAGGCGTCGGAGGGTGAGTCCTACAAGGATCCCAATTTCCGGCTCAACTATGACAAGGCCATCCACGCGGGCCTCAAGACCGGCGCCTACCATTTCTTCCGTTTCGACATTGACGGAATCACTCAGGCGCGAAACCTTATGGAGGCAGTCGGAAACCGTCCGCTCGATTTAGGCGTCGCCATCGACGTCGAGGAGCACGGGAACGCACGCGGCGTGGACATGGAGACCATCCAGTTCAGACTTATCTCAATGGTCGAATATCTGAATCTCAAGGGTCTGCGTCCCATAATCTACACCAACGCGCGCGGTTATGTAGACTTCGTCGAGAACACGCTCCCCGGGTGTGTCCTCTGGATATGCGGCTTCACAGACCCGCCTATCGCCGCCGAATGGACCATCTGGCAATACAACCACCGCGGGGAGGTTCCCGGAATCAAAGGCCCCGTTGACCTCAACGTCTTCAACGGCGACAGATCCCAATGGGAAACGTTCCTGCTCGAACAACATTACGATCCCGAGGAACACTCTAAGTAACGGATTTAGGATTTGTTAACGCAATAAATTGCGGTTTCGGCTCGTTTTATGACTGACTAAAAGTCTCAACTTGACTGACGTGAACAACAGACACTATAGACATAATACTTCCGGACGTAAAGGATGGAAACGTTTTCTTTCTTTCAGACCCGCCGTGACGGCAGGCCTGGCTACGTTCGTATTCATACCCGCTCTCGCCGCTTCTTCATCCGGGCGCTTTGTCGAGTCGTCTAAACTCGCTGAAGGAAGATGGGTGAAGATCTCCGTTTCTCAGACCGGCATGCAATATATCCCGGACAGTTCTCTTCGCCAGATGGGCTTCTCTGATCCGGCTAAAGTGCGTGTCTACGGTTTCGGCGGCCGGATGCTCGACGAGAACCTGAAGCCATCAAACCCCGATGATCTCCCCGAACAGCTCTCGGGCAGGACTGCGTCGGGTCTGTATTTCTTCGGTTACGATTCGTTCGATATTGTTCCCGCTTCCACCGGGCCCCTCATGTGGCAGCATGTAATGAACCCATACAGCGAAGCGAGCTTCTATTTTCTTTCGGATGCCGAAATTCCGAAAGCTGACTTCAAGACTGTCAGCCAACCGGGTTCAGTCGTCTCGCCGGAGACTACCTTCGTAACTCACCTCTATCATGAGCAGGACCTTTTCGCACCGTCAACCACGGGGCGTGTTCTGCTCGGCGAGGATTTCCGCACTCAGCCCAACATGAGCTTCACATTTCCCCTGACCGACAAGGCTACCAGCGACGTCGACTTCAAGGTCACCGCCGCAGCACTTGTGACCGGTGGAAATGCGTCGTTCAGCTTCTCGGTCAACAATGCGGCCATAAACGGCACTAATCCCGACAGAATTCAGGCTGTGTCGGGCGACGGTCAGTTCATGCGCCTCGGAGAGATGGTTCACTCCGTGTCGTTTGACGGCAATCAGATGAACCTCGCTATCCGCCAGTCCTCTACCGGAGTCGTAAGCATGTGCCGTCTGGACCACATAGAGGTCGAATATGACCGAAGCCTCGTGATTCCGGCCTCGGAGCGCCAGCTCTACTTCTACGCCGACCTCGAAGGTATCTCCTCTTTCAGTGTCGGGAACGCCGATAGCACCAACACTCAGATCTGGGACGTGACCGACCCGATGAACCCCGGCCGTGTAGACTTCACCGTCACCGGAGGCCGCGCACTCTTCACCGTNGACGGACACGGAATGAAGCGCTTCGTGGCGTTCAGTCCGATGGAGTTCGCCAACCGCCCCGTTCACGCGGGTAATGTCGAGAACCAGAATCTCCACGGAACCGAGGCTCCCGAATATCTGATCATCGCCCCGGCCGAATTCCGCACTCAGGCGGAGGCTGTGGCTGAACTTCACCGAAAGCATGAGGGAATGAGCGTGCTCGTTCTCGACCCGGAGACAATCTACAACGAATTTTCATCGGGCAACCCCGACGTGACCGCTTTCCGCAAGCTGCTGAAGATGTGGAACGTGCGCGCGGATCAGGATAAAGAAGCAACCCGCACCCGCTACTGTATGCTCTTCTCGCGCCCGACCTACGACAATAAGATCAAGACCGAAACCGTCCGCGCAGCGGGCTATCCGCGCCTCCCGATCTGGCAGTCTCCCGACGGCAACAGCGGAACGACTTCCTACTCCTGTGACGATTATATCGGGATGCTCGACGATTCGGAGAAGTTCAATATCACCTCGGCCAAAATTCACGTCGGAGTAGGCCGAATGCCGGCCAAAAGTGTGGCCGAAGCCGACGTGCTTGTCGCCAAGCTGACCGACTACATGACCAACCCGACCCTCGGAGCCTGGCGAAACAACGTGATGCTGATCGCCGACGACCAGGACAACGGCATACACCTCGACCAGAGCCAGCGTGTCTATAACAACATGAGATCCAAAGGCAACGGCGACAAATTCCTCTACGAACGTCTCTATCTCGACTCGTTCCCCCTCTCCTACGGTGCTACCGGCGCGGCCTATCCCGAGGCCCGCAAGCGCATGTTCGACAAGTGGAAGGAGGGCGTGATGATGATCAACTATATCGGCCACGCCTCGACCCGCAGCTGGAGCCACGAGGGTCTGATGACCTGGACCGACATCCTCAACATGAGCAACCCGAACCTCCCCTTCCTCTACGCCGCCACCTGTGAGTTCGGCCGATGGGACGAGGACACCGCCTCGGGTGCCGAGGAACTTATGATCAATCCCTCCGGAGGTGTGATCGCCACCATCGTCCCCTCACGAACGGTATATATCTCCCAGAACGGTACCCTCAGCAACGCCACGGCCAACGTGATCTTCGAACGCGGGGCCGACGGCAAGGCGAAGCGTCTGGGCGACATCATGATCGAGGGAAAGAACGGCTACGGCGCCCCCGACGACAACAAACTCCGCTATGTCCTGATGGGCGACCCGGCCCTGCGTCTGGCCAGCCCCGACCTTCAGGTCTCTGTCTCGAAAATCGGGGATGCCGATGTGGAGTCCGTNGACCAGGCCGATTCTCCGGTTGTCGGAGCGCGTGCCCAGACCGACATTTCGGGCTACATTTATGACGCCGAAGGTAATGTGGTCGAGGATTTCGACGGAGTCGTGACCCTCTCCCTCTATGACGCGGAGCGTCCCATCACCACCTATGGCAATGGCTCCGCGGGTCGTGTGACGACCTACAACGACCGCAAGACCCGTCTCTTCTCCGGCCGTGCCAAGGTCGAGAAGGGTGAATGGAAGATCCGCGCGCTTCTCCCCTATGAGATCGAGAACAACTACAGCCCGGCGCTCATCTCGCTCTACGCCTATGACGCCAAAGGGCGTGAGGCCAACGGCGCCTCCGAGAACATCTACGTCTACGGGCTCGACGAAAACGCACCCGAAGACAACGACGGACCGGAGATCAAGTCGTTCTACCTCAACAACGAGAAGTTCAAGAATGGACAGACGACCCACTCTGCCCCCCTCGTGATAGCCTCTTTCTCCGACCCCTCGGGCATCAACCTCTCCGAGGCGGGTATCGGCCACAGGATCACGCTGACCCTCGACGGCACCGAGCCTTATGAGGATATCTTGTCCTACTTCATCCCCGACCTCGACAANTCCGGCGGCGGATCCTTCACTTATCCGCTGACCGATCTGCCGGCGGGTCACCANTATCTCGATCTCAAGGTCTGGGATACGGCCAACAACTCCTCAGCCATGCGCATNGACTTCCAGGTAGGTGTGAACGTNACCCCGGAGATATTCGACGTGACCTGCACAGGTGCGACAGGCGGAGAGGCAGCCCTCTTCACACTGACCACAGACCGTCCCAACTCGCGTCTGACCTGCTCGATCGAGGTCTACGCCCTTGACGGAAAGCTCGTCTGGAGCACCGAGACCGAAAAGGGTGTCGGCCAGGACAGCGCCATCACCGTCAACTGGGATCTCAAGGATTCGGCCGGACGCCGCGTGCCGCGCGGAATCTACGTCTACCGCGCCGGCGTGATCACCCCCGAAGGCTCTTCATCCTACAAGTCGAAGAAGCTCGCNGTCTCGGGTGAGNCCGGACAGTAAGACATCACGACGATAAACCGTCCTAAAAAAACATAAAAGAGTGTCGAGAACGATGTTAAACGTTCTCGACACTCTTCTTTTTTTTGGGATTTTTTCGTAACTTTGCAGACTTGAGAGACTGATGTCAAGATGACTTCCATGCCTTCGGGCTTAGTCTCTCTCTTGACTGACCTCTCATCGTATCAATGAAGATATTCGCGATTACTGACAACTACTATGGGGGCGACCCCGCAGGGGCCGAAGGCCCGGGATGGCGTTTCCTTCCCGATTCGGCCGTTTTCCGTGCGCCGAATCCTCATTTCCTTGAGGATGAACGGAGCTCCGCCGGCGCATTCCCTACCCTGGCGGTACGCATAGACCGTCTCGGCAAATCGATCGCTCCCCGCTTCGCCTCCCGATATACGGGACATGTCGCCATCGCGGTCAACATCCGCGACCTCGACNCCGAAGAGCGACTCCGGCGCTCCGGCCTTCCGATCGACCCNGCCTGGGGATATGACCGTTCGCTGCTGCTCTCGGACTGGTTCGAGGTGCCGTTTGACTCGATCGCCGAAGCCGAAGTGTCCGTTTCCCTCTCCGAAGGAGCCGTTCTCGTCTGGAGAGCCTCGGAGCTGACCGTCGGCCTCCCCGGAGTGATCGAAGCGGTCAGCCGCACCAATCTTCTAAAGATGGGCGACATCATCCTCCCCGGATTCCACCGAAACGGTCTCGCACTCTCGCCCGACCGTATGCTCAAGGCGACCCTCCGCCTCCCCGGTGCCGACGGGCGCCTCGAGGAAAGCATCGAGATTCCGATCCGCTGATCAACCTGAACATCATATACGGACGACATCAAGGTTCTGCAGACGCAGTCACGTTGTCGAAACCACTTATCAAAGATCTAATGAACTGNAAGAATATATTGGCATACGTCGCGCTGGCGGCCGCTCCGCTCGGCGCTTCGGCTCTGCCGACTTCTTTCTACTCAGCCAGCTCGCCGATGGGCAAAGGAAACTGGGTGCGCGTAGGCGTCGAACAGACCGGCGTCTATGAGATCACCTATGACCAGCTCCGCGAGATGGGCTTCTCCAACCCCTCGGCTGTGGCCGTCTATGGNGGTGGAGGCCGNCAGATGTCGGAACACTTCACCGACGCCCAGGGCAATCCCCTCGTGATGCCCGACATCCCCTCGGTGAAGGTTCTCCATTCAGACAACAAGCTCTACTTCTACGCCCTCGGCGTGGAGGATATCCGCTTCACCCCGAGCCAGGACCTCGAACTCGGTGGCAGCTTCCTCAAGAAGAGCCGTAACATTTACTCCCACTACGGCTACTACTTCCTGACCGACGCGACAGCNCCCGTCGCTCCCGAGACTCTGACCCTTTCGGCCGATCCGGAGGCCGCTCCCCTCACCCGCGGAGCCGGCTATGTCTATCACGAGATCGACCTCAGCCAGAACAACACCAACACGGGCCAGCTCTTCTGGGGTGAAAGCTATTTCACAGGGCCGTCCCTCAACACATGGGATGTCGAGCTCCCCGACCTTCTCGGCGGCCAGCCCGGTGCGATGGAGTGCAAGTTCTATACCTCCAAAGGTCTCAACAACGGCTACACCACCTCGGCTTCCCAGATCAANCTCGGATATGGTGTCGGCAAGAACATCAAGGAGGGAACTCCGGCGGCCTATTTCCCCGTGGAGAACCAGACCAATGTCGCCAACTTCATACCTCAGGAGCCGTCGCTCTCCGGACTGACCGTACCGGCAGGCACCGACAAGGTCTTCGTCGAATACGAGCTCGGACACTCCCGAAGCTGGGACCTCTCGGCCCTCGACCACTGGGTGCTGACCTATCCCAAAGGGATCCCCACTCTGCGCGACTCAAAGGGTCGGCGCATCTCCCAGGATCTCATAGCTTTNCCTGATCTGAAGAATGTCGGCGAGACACGCAGTTTCGAACTCGCGGATGCAATTTCAAAGACCGTCTGGGACGTTACCGATCCGGCAAATCCCGTTGAGTTGCCCGTGATCCTTTCCGGCGCGACCGGCACCGTCACCGTGACCCGCTCCGCCTTTGACGCGGTGCCCACCCTGGCCATCTTCGACCGTATGTCGACCCAGAACCGCATCTGCGGTTTCCAGAAAGGTTGGGAACGCATCGCGAACCAGAATATCCACGCCCTTCAGGAAGAAGGGTGCGACATGGCCATCATCACACTCCCCTATCTCTATGAAGGGGCGAAGAAGATAGCCGCCCTCCACGAACGCGAGTATGGCGACATCGTCCATGTGTTCACCGCCCAGGAAGTCTACAACGAGTTCTCCGGCGGCGTTCCCGACCCGATGGCCTACCGCTCGCTCGTCAAGATGTTCTATCAGTCGCGCAACCGCCAGATCAAGAACGTTCTTCTCCTGGGTCCCCTCTATGCAGACTTCCGCGGAATGAAGGTCCCGGTCGATCCGGAACGTGCCCTCATAGCCTATCAGGTCAACGAGCTTAATCTCGAGACCAGCGCCATGAACGCCAACGACATACACGGCGTGCTGACCGACTACTTCAACAACACTTCAATCGAGAAGCAGATCATGAGTGTCGGTGTCGGCGTCATGCCGATCTACAGCGTTGATGAACTCAACCTCTATGTNGANAAGCTCGAACGCTTCATGACCGACGACTCTTTCGCATANCGTCTGACCGGCACTCTGAACATCGGNGGCGTCGGTGACAACCACATGCACGACACCCAGGCCGTCCAGTTTGCCGACTACTATAATTCGTTGATCAACAGCTCGGCCATCAACACAGTCGTTCCGATCGACGCTTACGGATATGAGCAGAGCCGAAACAAGTGGAAAGAGGCTTTCAACAGCGGNCGCCANTTCGCGACCTATTACGGTCACGGCGGTCCCACCTGTCTGGGCCAGAACCGTCTNTTCTTCACCTCNGCCCATGTTCCGCAGTTCCGCAACACCCCGCTCCCCTTCATGGCTTTCTTCGGATGTTCGATCTCCGAGTCCGACCACGGTATCCGCGGTCTCGGCGAGAGCATGGTCTTCGACATCGAACATGGTCTGATCGGCACCCTGCTGGCCACCCGCAGCACATGGTCCGGTCAGAACTTCGACTTCTCGAAGCTCTTCTTCACAAGCTTCTACTGCACCAACCCCAACTCCNCCGTGTCGGCCTATGAACAGGCACCCCTGACCCTCGGCGAAGTACTCAAGAAGGCTAAGAACACGTCGCTCTACGCCAACGAGCTGGCATACCAGCTTCTTGCCGACCCGGGTCTCATCTATCCCGTCGCCCTCCAGCGCGTCGCCGTCACGACGCCGGCCTTCATCGCCGGAGGCCAGACACTGAAACTCAGCGGCACAATCCAGAAGATCGGAAGCTCGCAGATCGACGAGGACTTCAACGGCGAGATCGTCGTGCGTGTGCTCGAACCTGCCGTCGACATGATCACCGATGACCTCGTGACAGGCCCCGGCAACGACCCGCTCAAGGTCAAATACTCGGATGAGCAGGTGAGCATGAGTGTGGCTCGCGTGATGAGCGGCCGTTTCGAAGTCGAGCTCTTCATCCCGGCTTCAGTCTCGCGCCACGAAGGACGCAACTGCTCCCTCAACTTCTGCGCATACAACCCGAAGACCCGCGTGGGAGCGTCCGCTCTGAAGATCGCGGCCGTCAACTCCAATTTCGTGACCGTAAACCCCGTTGTAGACACCACGGCCCCCGTGATCGAGAGCGTCACCTATGACCACCGGACCAAGAGCATCTCAGTGACCGCCACCGACAACGTGGCGCTTGACCTCACCCGTAATATGCTCGTCGGCGGTTTCCAGGCATACATCGACGGCCGCTACAACGCCGACGGATCATCTTCCGAACCGAAGCTCCTCGGTGAAGGTCCGCGAAGCTACACGCGCGAATTCCCTGTCGGCGATCTCCCAGCCGGCCAGCACTCCGTGAGAGTGATGGTCAAGGACGCCTGCGGAAACATGGCCGAGTCCGAGATTACCTTCACCATCAGTCCCGATGCCGGAAAGTATGTGCTTGCCCTCAGAGAAAACGGACTGGCTGACTCCGCCACTTTCTATGTCGACGGAGAAATGCCCGAGTCCGCTGTCATCTATATCACGTCGCCTGAAGGCACCGAACTCGTCCGGCTCCCCTATCGCGCCGGCGCCGATGTCAAATGGGACGGCACCGATGCCTCCGGCAACCGCGTGGCTCCCGGCCGATATCGCGCACACCTCCGCGAGACCGGTTCGCATCAGTCCAAAGGCCACGCCGACGTGATCATAGTTCCGGTNCTCTGAACCCTACTCCACGACAATCTTCAATCCACATAAAGCGACGCGATCCGCGTCCCGAAAAGCCAAGCCCCGCAGGTACCGATCTGCGGGGCTTATTATATACCTACNCCTACATTATATACCTACCCCTACAAGACCCCCTACAACCCATTCTTCCAACTACTGCAAAAGCTCAACTCAGCAAGCAAAAGTGTGAAAAAACAATATATTGTGTATCATTTTCAAAATAGTTTTGTAACTTTGCCCAACCTAAACTGAACCGGGCTTCCCGGCAAAGGCTATATTCAATCTCTAATAATAACTTAAACAACCTTTCATGAAAAAGCTCTTTACAGCTTCTCTGCTTGCGGTTGCCGCTCTGGCATCCCAGGCCGACGACATGATCATTTACAACAATGGTCAGTTGAATGGTGAATTGAAGGTCTACGGTTGGTGGAACGATACTGCCGACTTCAATGCGACCAACCCCACAGACGCCAATTCCAAAGTTTTCTCATTTAAAGCAACTGATGGAGGAGCAGCCGCTTCAATGGGTCTTTTCGACGACTCCAAGACTCAGCCTGCCGGCCGACTCTACAACTCCACACTCCACTTCAACTGGTATGCTACCACTCCTGCCAAATATACGGTTCAACTGACCGGCGGTGTAAATGAGAATTACTCTTGGGAAGTGACCGAGGCTGATGTCAACCAGTGGCACAACGTGGCACTTTCTGTACCCGAGGTATTCCCCGGAGTTTCGGCCGGCTGGAAAGATTATGCCTCAAGCGGCGCCGACTATGTATTCGCAATCATCCTTGAGAATGGTCAGTCTGAAAGTGTGATCTATTTCGACAACATCTACTACTCGAATATCGACACCACCTGGGAAGCTCCCGTGATTCCCGCTCCCACCACCGTTCCTGCAATCGCTCAAGCTAAAGATGACGTTCTGTCAGTATTTAGCGCATACGGCAACAACAATTTCACTATCGGTCAGTGGGGTCAGTCAACTCAGGTTCAGAACGAATCAATTGACGGCCACGACGTTGAATTCATCACCAACCTCAACTATCTCGGTTGGGAACTCAATCCCCGTCTCGATGTGAGCGAATACACTCACATGCACGTTGACTACTGGCCCATCAAAGGCGAGGCTTTCGGCTTCACCCCCATTAGCCCGGGAAAGGAAAATGGCTGGCGTGCTCCCGAACTCAAGCTTGAGGAATGGAACAGCTATGACGTTGCTCTCACCGAGTTCCCTTGTGATTGGACAGACATCTTCCAGATCAAGTTCGACGCATTCGGAACTACACCCGGTTCAGGCTATATCGCAAACGTTTACTTCTACAAGAATGGCAACGAGACTCCCGAACCTCCGATAGTAGTTACCCCCGGTGCTACTTTCACCGGCAGCGTATCGAACGAATTCGTTCAGACTCTCGAAGGTGTGTCAAAAGAGTATCCCTACACCGTCAACTACACCATCACCTATAACGAGGACAAGACTCTGACCATCGCCGCTTCTTATGTCTTCACCGACGGCGAACCCGTAGGTATCGTTCCCGGCAGCGTATTCGTCAACAACCAGATCAACGATTTCATCATCGATGAAGGCAAGCGTGTAGCAACTACTACCGCTACATACGAAGCCGGCGAGACCGTTCCCGTCAATTTCTACATTCCCGTAGCTGCCGGTCTTCTCAGCGACACCGTCAACTACACCGTAGGCACCGCCAACGATGACACCGAGGTATCTCTCGTAGCCGCAGGCGAAGAGGCTCCCGCCTTCTATACCCTCCAGGGCGTTCGCGTAGCAAACCCCGAAAAGGGTCTCTTCATCCGCATCCAGAACGGCAAAGCAACCAAGGTTATCCTCTAATCCGGGATTACCCTAATCCACACAAAAAAAGACCTTTCGGCAATTGCCGAAAGGTCTTTTTTTGTGACCGGGAACGCAGGCGCCCCCGCCNTCTGATCCTACGATTCCGTTTCAGAAGTTAGTCAGATAATCGGTCAGCGACCTTTCCGGAGGCAACTCCATCTTCTTGCGCAGACGGTAGCGGGCCATCTCGACCGACTTGACGGTGATATTCAAGAGCGGGGCGATATCCTTGCTCGTCAGTCCCATCTTGATGTAACAGCAGAGACGGATGTCAGACGATGTCAGATTCGGATAACGCTCGTGAAGGCGCTGAGTATAGTTCTGATAGACGATGTCGAAATTACGGTTGAAATCGGTCCAGACATCGTCGTGGCTGATGTTCTCGTTGATCTGAGTCTGAAGCTGTTCGAGCTGCCGCTTCACCCCTGCGTCCAGCTTCTCGGAACTCTGTATCTTCGAGATCTTAGAACCGATATTGGTCAGAATCTCGTTCTTCCGTATCAGGTTCATTGTCGCCGTCGAAAGCTCACCGCTCTTGTGCTTGATGTCTATCTCCAGCTGTTCGGACTTCAGCGACGCAATCTCGTAGTCTTTCTGGAGCGCCTCCTGTTCTGCCTGTCGGCGGAGATTCTTAAGCTCCTCTTCCTTCTGACGCGCGACACGCCGCTCGGCGCGACGTTTCCAACGGAGCGTCAGCCGTATCAGATAACAGATCATCCCGAGACCCAGCATTATGTATAGCAAAATCGCAGCTACGGAACGATACCACGGCGGAGTAACCTTGAACCTGAACTCAGTCTCTTCCACTTCATCGGTGATCATATTCTTCGCACGGATACGCATAACATAGTCCCCCTCACGAAGCTGCGTGTACTCGCGCGACGCTTCAGAAGAGTAAGGTGACCAGTCTTTCTCATAATTCTCCAAAAAAGTGGAAAACGAGATGTCTGATGGTGAAACATAATCGGGATAACCGAATTCAAAACGCAGTGAGGTGATTCCGAACGGAACGGTCAGCGATGCTTCGGAGCCGTTGATAGGCGCTCGATAGACTACTGAATCCATATCGGCCACCACCGTGTTCACAAAAGGAGCAGCCTTCTTTCCGTTCGTTCCCGGAACAACAAGCGGATTGACGAGCCAGAAGCCGTGTTGAGTGCTTATAAGCACTTCTTCAGGCGACAGGATATTCACATGTTCGAAACCATTCACAAGCTGCCTGCGATAACCACGGAGCAAAGTCTCGGACTTGTTGCGCTTACCTGAGGAATCTACAGATGACAACTGAAGGCCGCGCCGGTCGAGAAGCGCGAGGTCCTCCCGTCCGATACCGTGAAGAGTTCCTTTCGCTACAGGCCGAAGAAGTGAGTTGAGCTGCGGATGAAGCACAAAGCGGTCAGTCTTCGGAACCCACTGATAAAATCCCTTTTCACTGGAGATGACTACCTCTCCTTTATATTCGATAAGAGAATTGCCGACAACCTCCGGAGCGCCATTCTTCCTATCATAAAGCTTAACACGGTCAAATTTTCTCTCCGGGAGATTGAAGTGGAGTCTGTAGAGACCGCGCAACCAATTGTTCATCCACAGATTGTCCCACTTGTCGATAACAAATTCACCGTGAATATCATCGTTTCCACCTATTCGGCAGACAACTTCCCACTTTCCGGAGGTATCTGTCAGGAGATAGAAGCCGTCGTAACACGAGGCTATCGCATATCTTGTGTCGGTAGGCACGACGCGAACCCTGTGGCCACCCCCGAGTCCGGGTATTCTATAGAAACCGTTCCCGTCGTTGACATACATTCCGGCATCGCCGGCGACGAAGAAGCTGGAGCCGTTGTCGGTCATCGACCAGATCTGGCCCTGAAGCTCCCGCGTAAGGCTGACCGGAGAGGGTGAGCTCGTGAAGGGATACTGTGTGGAGAACAGACCCTGGTTCGTACCCATGTAGAGGCGCGAGGGACGTAGTAATGAGGAATAGCCGGCGCCTATATCGTTACCTGAACCGACAAGCGTTGTGACGGCGGAGTTGAAGAAAACATAGTCAAGACCATTGTCCAGCCCGAGCCATATATTGCCACTGACGTCGAAAGCAGCATTCAGCACCGTATTGTTCAACATACCGGCTTCGCGGTTCACATAGCGAGTCAACCCGGTATTCATATTCTTTATTACGGCTCCTGCTGTAACGGTGCCGAATACGAAATTCTTTCCGTCGGTTGTCGCGCAGAAAAGCTGGTTTTCTTTCAGAAATGCGTTGATATCAATTTCGAGTGGTTCCACCCGCCCTTCGGCGTAATAAAAGAGACCATTCATAGGTGTGCCGATCATAAAACTGCCTATACCCGGGAGAATCGCCTGGATCCTGAACCCCTTAAGTATCTCGCAACCTTCAAGCTCAACAAGTGTGCGCCCTGAAAGTATGAGAATAGTACCGTTTTCAAGTCCGACATAAATTTTTCCATCCACAAGAGCCGACGTCGATATGCGGCCGGGTGAGTTTATTATGCTTGTCTGCTTCCCGTCGAAACAAAACAGATGGTTATCTGTCTGAAAATATATTGAGCGCCCGAGGCGGTGAATATGCCAGATTTCAGTAAATGAGGGAGCCGTCCTGGGAAGAGTCCGACGAATCGAAACATAATGAATCAGCCCTGAGTGAGAATCAGATTCAAAATATCCGAACTCATCCGTTCCCGAGGCATAGATTCTCCCCTCTTCAGGTACATAAAGGAGAGAACGGACCGTCGATCCGTTGGGAAGTGGAAATTTTCGCCAACGCTCGCCGTCAAACGAAAGCATTCCGTCGCGATTTCCGATATAGACACGCCCTAAAGAGTCTTGCGCGAATGCCCAGTTCTGCGGTCCGCCCTTATAGTCATTATGCGAGAAATTTCTTAATTGAAGAAATCCTGCAGCCGACGCACTGACCGCTCCTCCGCATCCGAAAACAACAAGCATGACGACCATCACAGCAGAACAGAGCCACGATGTAACCTCACGCCTATCGGCGAATCTTTCCCCAAAATCATTCATAATATTATCCTGCTTATATATTATATTCAGCTTTCTCTTCGATTCCAAAACACCCGGACGCCTCAATAGAGAACCGAGAACCTGATTCGGATACCGGCACAAGCATCCTCTAGCTTCATGTTCATGAAATCTCTGCAAATATCCGAAAAAAAACCATGTAGGGGTAGCAAACAAAATATGTTTTATAACATATTATCTATAATTGACTGATTTATAATATGTCTTAAAATTATGTAAAGGATATGTAGTAGTGTTATTTTGTACTTGTAGAGGCATAATAGAGGTTAAAAAATTTGTCCTCTATATAAAATAGCACTAATTTTGCGCCAAAATAACTGACAAAACGTTTCGAAATCTCAGGTTATTGAAGCTTATATCGCATCAGACACTCTTCCTTATATAAGGCTTATGTATGAGGAGGCGGCGCGATACTGATTAAAACCGGTCTTCGAAAAACTCAAACGACATCTAACTGACATGAAAAGATCAATACTTCTTCTTCTGCTGACGACAGTCCTAAGTCTGGGGGCTTTCGCGCAGACAACGACAGTATCCGGCGTCATCACCTCTTCCGAAGACGGCGAGCCTCTGATCGGGGCGACCGTCAAGGTCAAGGGAACGACAGTCGGAACTACAACAGACATCGACGGTAACTATACCATCAAAGTTGACGCGAACGGAACCCTCCAGTTCTCTTATATGGGATATGAGGGTGTCGATCGCCAGGTCAAGGGCCAGTCGACCATCAACGTAGTCATGGATCCCCAGCAGGACCTCCTCGACGAGGTTGTGGTTGTCGGCTACGGTACCGTCAAGAAAAGTGACCTCACCGGTTCGGTTGCGAGCGTAAACGCCGACAAACTCAACAAGACTCCGGCCGCTTCGCTCTCAAACGCTCTCCAGGGCCAGGTAGCAGGTGTGACAGTCAACTCTCTGACAGGCCGTCCCGGCGCAGGAGCCGAGGTCCGCATCCGCGGCGTCGGTACCGTTAACGGTTCGAGCCCTATCTACGTTGTTGACGGTGTGATCGCTGATGACATCAACTTCCTCTCGCCTAACGATATCGAGCACATTGAGGTCCTCAAGGACGCTTCGGCTACCGCTATCTACGGTGCGCGCGGTGCGAACGGTGTGATCATCGTGACCACCAAGACAGGCTCTCTTTCACAACCCACTCACATCACCTTCAACGGCTATATCGGTTTCCAGCAGCGCTGGAAGAAACTTGACGTGATGAACGCCAAGGATTATGCCGACACCTACGTTGCTATCAACGGTAACGCCTCGGCCAAGAAATATTATGCAGAAAACGGTCTGAACGGCTGGCTGAATCTCTATCAGAGCCTCCGCTCGTCAGACTTCTACCCCACCGTATATAATCCGGAGACCAACCCGACCGGTTTCGACTACTCTCAGGTTAACACCGACTGGCAGGACGAAGTCTTCCGCACCGGTCTGATCCAGAACTACCACCTCGCTATCGACGGTGGCTCGGACAAGGCGACCTACTCGCTCTCGGGTTCATGGTTCGGTCAGGAGGGTATCATCATCGGTTCGGACTATCAGCGTTTCACCGGCCGTCTGAACACAACCTTCCAGGCATTCCCCTGGCTGAANGTCGGCGAAAACGTTACCTTCATGTCTTCGGTTGCCAAGAACGCATACGAAAGCGGNGACAACTCGGAGAGCGCCGGCGCCAATATCATCTCGGCCGCCTTCGCTATGGCTCCCTGGGACCCCACCCACTACCCCGCAGGATATGTTAACCGCAACGGTGAGGACATGGGCGGCCGCATCTCGGCCGGTTCTGCCTACAAGAATGTGACCAACCCCTTCTCGATGGTCGAATATTCGAATCCGAAGTCTACCAACGAACGCTTCGTCGGCAACTTCTTCCTCGATCTGACTCCGATCAAGCACTTCGTGCTCCACTCGAGCTTCAGCTTCGACTATCGCATCACCCGCGACAAGAGCTTCTCCGAACAGTACGTCGTATCTTCTTATGACAAGCGCGACAAAAACTTCCTCAGTTCTTCGATCTCGCGTGCGGCATATTGGAACAACGACAACATCCTCACATACTCGAACGACTTCGGCAAGAACAGCATCACAGCTATGGCCGGCTTCACAGTCGAGGAGTATAACTACTATTCGATCGGCAACTCGGGTGCGAACATCCTCAACCCCGACGAGCGCAACTGGTACCTCTCTCAGGTGACCGAAGACTTCGGCACTCCCTCCGACGGTGTTTCGCGTAACCGCCGCCAGTCATGGCTCGGCCGCGTGAACTACAGCTTCGATTCGAAATATCTTGTGACCGTCAACTTCCGTGCGGACGGTTCGTCAAAATTCGCCGAGAACCGCTGGGGCTACTTCCCCTCGACCGCNCTCGCATGGCGTATCAGCCGCGAGTCATGGCTCCAGGACGTAAGCTGGCTCTCTGACCTCAAGATCCGTGCAGGCTGGGGTAAGGTAGGTAACGACAACATCGGCAACGATGCGTTCGTACAGAATATGTTCAACAACGGTCCGACATTCGTAGACTACGTTCTCGGCGCAGGTCAGACTCTCGTCAACGGCGCAGCCGTCCTCACCTGGGTCAACAACGGCGGCCACTGGGAGAACACCGAACAGTGGAGCGCAGGCGTCGACTTCCGCTTCTGGAACGGTCTCCTCTCNGGTTCTGTCGACCTCTTCCTCCGCGATACCAACGACATGCTCATGGCCGTTATCGCTCCGGCTCACGTCGGCAACCGCTACTCGGCAACCGCAAACGTCGGCAAGGTCCGCAACAAGGGTCTCGAGATCTCTCTCGACCACCAGTATGAGGTCAACAAGAACTTCCGCTACTCTATCGGCGGTAACATCTCGTTCATCGACAACAAACTCACTCAGCTGAACGGCGGTGCGCCGATCTACTCCAACTACCAGCAGGTTCAGGTCGTGAACCAGGGCTTCCCCCTCTACTACTTCTGGGGCTACCAGTATGACGGTATCTTCCGCTCGGACGANGAGGTTCTCGAAACCTACAAGGGCTACACGGCCGACAGCACCCCCTTCCACGCCGGCGACGCGAAATATCGCGACAACAACGGCGACGGTGTGATCGACGACAACGACCGCGTATATCTCGGTTCCTCGATCCCCAAGGTGAACTACGGTATCAACATCGGTGCTTACTANCGTGACTTCGACCTCCAGCTCTTCTTCCAGGGCGTAGGCGGCTCAAAGATCTACAACCAGATGCGTCACCGTCTCGAATCAAACGGCACCACCTCGGTTCTCTCGCCCATCATGAAGGACGCCTGGACCGTNGACAACCCCGACGGATCTATCCCCAACCCGAAGAACTCGATCAACTACTATGTATCTGATCGCTTCCTCGAAAAGGGAGACTACTTCCGTCTGAAGAACCTCCAGATCGGCTACTCGCTCCCGCAGTCGGTTCTCGGCAAGAGCGGAATCACTCAGTGCCGCTTCTATGTTCAGGGTTCGAACCTCTTCACCATCACCAAGTATAAAGGTTATGACCCCGAGGTCAACGGCGGCGTCGACTACGGCAACTACCCGCAGAGCCGCACCTTCCTCTTCGGTGTGAACCTCACCTATTGATTTCTTTGATTTGAAATGTTTTGATTTAAGTTTAACCCCGCGACTGAAGATTCCCGGATCCCGAGAGACGACTCGGAATAGTATCGAGGGATCCGGAATCTGAAGTCTGCATCTCCGCTCCGAAACGATCGGATCCCGGTTAAACCGGAAACCCGACCTCCCGAAAGGTCCGAATCAGAACAGAAAGAATCGACAAAAACAACAAGCACAAAATCAATCTGACAATGAAATCCTCATTCTCAAAATATATCTACCGCTGTGCTGTCGCCGGAATCGCGACTCTGGGGCTGACGTCTTGCAACGACTGGCTCGGAGAGCCCTCTCCCGGTTCGACCAAACTCGAAGACTTCTTCGTGGCGGGAGAGACCTGTGTTCAGACAATCAACGGTTGCTACAACCCGCTGACATACGAATACAACAACTCTTACTTCTCAGAGTGGTATCTCGGCGACATCGCCTCTGACGATGCCCTGAAAGGTGGACAGAACGTGGCTGACGGTGCCGATGCTTACGACATCGACAACTTCAAGACCAACGCCAACAACACCATTCTCCTCGACTACTACCGCGCGAAATATATGGGTATCGCCCGCTGCAACCTCGCTCTCCGCGAAGTAGCCAAATACCCGACCGACGAAGAGGCATTCCCCGAGAAGCTTCAGACCCGCCTTCTCGGCGAGGCCCACTTCCTCCGCGCTTTCTATTACTTCCAGCTTGTCCGCGTGTTCGGCGGCGTNCCCATCATCGAAGACGTGATCGATTCGTCCGACCGTTGGAAACAGCCCCGGGCTACAGCCGAGGAGGTTTATGACGCAATCGTCGCCGACCTCGAGATCGCCGAACAGTATCTCTGGGCCAAGAGCGAATATCCCGAGGAGGATCTCGGCCGTGCCACCCGTGGCGCNGCCCGNGCNATGCTCTGCAAGGTNAANCTCTACCGCAAGAACTATGACGAGGCCTACAAGTGGGGCAAGAAATTCGTCGACGAGGAATACAAGAAAGGTGAATACTCGCTCTGNGGAAACTATGCCGACAACTTCACTCTCGCCGGNGAGAANGGTCCCGAAAGCGTATTCGAAATCCAGTATACCGCNGACCCGACTTCCGACTACGGTGGCTTCGGCTTTACCCGCGGAACCTTCTCGATCATCCTNACCCGCCCGCGCATGAGCTCGCTCGGTGCTAACTCAGGNTGGGGATGGAACCACCCGACCCAGAATCTTTATGATGAGTTCGAAGAGGGCGATATCCGCCGCGAAGCTGCTATCGGCGTTCCGAGCGAAGAGGAAAGATTCGAGGAAGAGGTCAACTACCTCGGTTCCTACTACTATAACAATAAGACCTCATANAGCGAAGGAGGAACATTCCCNGCNATCGACCATCACGCTCGCGGTCCGCTCAACTATCGTCTCGTCCGCGCTTCGGATGTTCTCCTTCTCTTTGCTGAGGCAGCTCTCGAAGGNGGCAAGTCAACAGCCGACGCAAAGTGGGCTCTTGAAGAGGTTCGCAGCCGCGCCCGCGCNAATGCNACTTCAGCAAATGCTCTGCCCGCGTTCCCGAACTACCTCGGTTTCAAAGATGACACCGAATCGCTCCGCAAGGCTATCCGCCACGAGCGTCGCGTAGAACTCGCAATGGAGGGCCACCGCTGGTTCGACATCGTCCGCTGGGGAATCGCATCGTCGATCCTCAACAAGGATAACGGTACCTACGCCAGCCACGAGACCGAAGCCGCCCGCGCCGAGATGGCTATGTTCATCGAAGGCAAGCACGAACTCTTTCCCCTTCCCGCCGAAGAAATCGCTCTGAATCCCATGACACAGAATCCCGGCTACTAAGCCGGGGTTCTCCCCCACTCCCCTATAAACTCTCACTAAACATTAATCCATAAAAACACTTATCATGAAAAGAACTATCCTTTTCGCTTCTGCAGCTGTCGTAGCTATGGCAGCTTCCGCACAGATCGCCTGTTCTCCCTCAACTGACGTTGTCCTCGAGAAGGGCAAGGTAGGCGAAGTTTTCTACCTCGATCTCGCTCAGGGTGCAATCGACCAGTTCGCCGCTCAGGGTGCTACTATGGTCAACATCGGTCCCGATGACGTGAACAACCACCTCTACATCTGGCCTGAGACTCCCACCATGAACGTTGTTGACGCAGGCGTTCCCCGCGTTGACCTCGAAGAGGGCGGTTTCGTATGCTACGAGATCGGTACTCAGGGCTGGTCAGGTGCCGGCTACAATGACAACGGTATCGACATCAGCGCTTTCGACGAAAACACCCGTTTCCACCTCGGCTACATCGCACCGACCAACAACGGTCCCGCTTCGATCTGCCTGATCATCGTAGACGGCGGTGACTACGGTTCGCTCCCCGCAAAGGTTGCTCTTGGCGATCCCTTCAATGACAACGGCGTTATCCCCTCAGTTGCTCCCAAGGCTAACGATGAGTGGCAGGGTATCGACATCTCCTTCGCTGACCTGAAGAAGTACTGGCCCACCTTCACCCTCAACAACCTCGCAAACTGGAAGGGTAATATCTTCTCCTTCCTCGGTGGTGCTGTAACCGGCCAGATCTTCGGTTTCGATACCATCTACTTCTACAACCTCGGCGGAGCCTCTGTAAACGAGTTCGGCGCTGACGCAGAAGGCCTCGTAGTAAGCGAGAACACCGTAAGCGCACTCAACGGCAACGGCATCGAGCTCTACGCTCTCGACGGCAAGCTCGTGAAGTCTACCGCCGGCAACACCCTCGGTCTCAACGACCTCAACAACGGCGTTTACGTAGCTCGTTGCGGCTCCAAGACTCAGAAAATCGTAGTTCGATAAATTAGGTATATAGGTATATTAAGTTAGTTCTACGGATCAGGACGGGGGACGTTCCTAACCCCTAAGCGTCGCCCGTCCTGAATTTTTTTAATCTCATTTGATCTCGATTTTTCAATGAACTCCCGAATTACCAACACCCCTCCCCCTCCGGCCTGAAGAAAATCTCTCCATTATTAATCCGATTTTTTCTTCTTAGAGTAATTTTACTCTTAACAAGACCCAAACAACACCTAAGCTGAATGAAAAACTTTTTACCTCTTTTATTCCTGCTCCCGATGACAGCCGCCTCAGCTGTGGCTGCCGAACCCCTCCCTCAGATCGGTTCGGGCGAGACAAACGGTTATCATCTCGTCTGGCAGGATCTCTTTGACGGAACAGAGCTTAACCCCGAGCGATGGCAGATTGAAGTCAACGGCTCCGGAGGAGGAAACAATGAGCTCCAGTATTATACCGACAAAGAGGAGAACGTCCGTCTCGGCGATGACGGCGATGGCAACGGATGTCTCATCCTGACCGCCCGTCGCGAAAAATACAACAATCGAAACTTCACCAGCGGACGCATCAACTCGATGGACCGCACGACTTTCACTCACGGTAAGGTTGAGGCTTCGATAAAGCTCCCGAAAACTGCCAACGGTCTCTGGCCGGCATTCTGGATGATGGGCAACGACTATAATCAGGTAGGTTGGCCCAAGTGTGGCGAGATCGACATCCTCGAGATGGGCAACGCCACCGGCATTAAGGACGGCTACCAGGAGCGCTACTTCAACGGCGCGGCCCACTGGGGCCAGGGTTGGCCCGCAGCCTCATACGCCAAATCTCAGAACAATATCACCAGCCTTCAGGATGGCGAGTACCACCTCTACACCCTGATCTGGACCGAGGACTATCTCCGGATGTATGTAGACCTCGACAAAAATCCGCTGAGACCTCCATACTATGAAATGGGAATCAAGCACGACGATCCCGATAACGAATGGTCGCCGGGAAATTATTTCCACAAGAACAATTTCATTCTCTTCAACCTCGCTGTCGGCGGTGACTTCACCGGAATCCACGACGCGAACAATATCACGGCTCTCAACGACGAGAACGGTCAGGAAGCATCGATGTATGTCAACTATGTGAAGATCTACCAGCTCGACGACGAAAGCCATTCCCTCGACGCGCTGACCGAGGGTGATGAACAGCCCGGTTCGAGCTATGTCTCTACTATTGCCGGCGAGAGCAACACCATCAGCTTCGACGGCTCGGTGATCAGCTCCCCCATCGCTTCGCTCAGCCTCTTCTCGGCCGAGGGCGTTTGCGTAGCCCGGTCGGACAACGGTCGTCTCTCGACCGAAGGCCTGGCCGCAGGTCTCTATCTCGCTACCGACGGACATTCGACCCGCAAGATACTCGTCTCTGAATAATAACAGTCTCCTCAAAGAATCTCACAATATCATGATCAAACAAGCACTTTGCGCCGCGATGACAGCCTGCATGCTGCTTCCGATGACTGCGGCACGTCCTGCTGCTCAGATAGAGTCAGACATAGCAGATCTCATTTCGAAAATGACTCTGGAGGAGAAGGTCGGTCAGCTTAACCAGCTGAGCGGTTATGGTTATGCCCCCGCCATGGTGGGCCAGGTCAAGGCCGGAAGCGTGGGCTCTATCCTCAACGAGACCGATCCGAAGGTAGTCAATCAGCTTCAGCGTGATGCCGTCGAGAACTCGCGTCTCGGTATCCCCCTGATCTTCGCCCGCGATGTGATCCACGGTTTCAAGACCATCTTCCCCATTCCTCTCGGTCAGGCTGCGACCTGGAACCCCGAGCTCGTGGAAGAGGGTGCGCGCATCGCTGCCGACGAGGCGAGCTCGGTCGGTATCCGATGGACTTTCTCGCCGATGATCGACATCGCGCGTGACGCGCGATGGGGACGTATCGCTGAGGGCTTCGGCGAAGACCCCGTGCTCACGTCGACTCTCGGCGTGGCCATGATCAAGGGCTATCAGGGCGACGATCTGAGCAATCCCAACACTATGGCCGCCTGCGCGAAACACTTCGCCGGATATGGCGCTGCCGAAGCGGGCCGCGACTACAACACGACCTGGATTCCGGACGTGATGCTCCGCGACACCTATCTTCCCCCCTTCAAGGCGGCGGCAGACGCAGGCGCGGCGACTTTCATGTGTTCGTTCAACGACATCAACGGCGTTCCCTCGTCGGGCAATAAGCATCTTCTTCAGGATATTCTCCGCGATGAGTGGGGATTCGACGGAGTGATGGTCAGCGACTGGGGCTCCATAGACCAGATGATTCCCCACGGCTACAGCCGTGACCTCAAGCATGCGGCCGAACAGGGCGCGAACGCGGGTGTCGACGTGGATATGGAGAGCTACGCATATATTCAGCACCTCGCTGACCTCGTGAAGTCGGGACAGGTTCCCGAAAGCCGTCTCGACGAGCTGGTGGCCAACGTTCTGCGTCTCAAGTATCGTCTCGGCCTTTTCGACAATCCNTATGTCGACGAGAACAACGCGAGCCGTTTCTACGCCGCGTCATCGCTCGACGCCGCCCGCCGCGCAGTCGAGGAGTCGGCCGTGCTTCTGAAGAACGACGGTGTGCTCCCCCTGAAGTCAAAGGGCACGAAGATCGCCGTCATCGGTCCGATGGCTGACGCTCAACATGACCAGGCCGGAACCTGGGTCTTCGATTTCGAGAAGGATCATTGCGTGACTCCGCTGACTTCGCTCCGCGAGCGTTTCGGCAAGAAGAATGTCTTCTATGCTCCCGGTCTCGGATATTCGCGCGACAAGAAGAAGGATGGTTTCGCCGACGCGATCAAGGCGGCGGAGAAGTCTGACGTTATCCTATTCTTCGGCGGCGAGGAAGCCGTTCTCTCGGGCGAGGCTCATTCCCGCACCGACCTGACCCTCCCCGGCGCACAGACCGAGCTTCTTGAAGCTCTCCGCGCTACCGGCAAACCCATCGTGCTCGTTGTCGAAGCGGGCCGTCCCCTCGTGCTGACGCAGGAGAAGGATCTCGCTGACGCGATTGTCTATTGCTTCCACGGCGGAACAATGACCGGACCCGGTCTGACGAACCTCATCGACGGCACCGCCAATTTCTCGGGGCGCCTCCCGGTTTCGTTCCCGAAGGCGTCGGCTCAGATGCCCCTCTATTACAACCGAAAGAACACCGGTCGTCCGGCTGCGGGAATCACCCTCATCGACGACATCGAGCTTGAAGCGGGCCAGACCTCAACGGGCTGCACGAGCTATTATCTCGATTGTGGCGACGGACCGCTCTTCCCGTTCGGATATGGTCTGAGCTACACGGACTTCACCTATAGCGAGCCGGTTCTCTCGGCCACCGAGATCGCTCCCGACGGCACAATCAACGTGACCTGCACCGTGACAAACAACGGTGAACGCGAAGGTTCTGAAGTGGTCCAGCTCTATATCCGCGACCATGTCGCTTCGCTGATCCGCCCCGTCCGTGAGCTCCGCGGCTTCGAGAAAATCACCCTCAAGCCGGGCGAGAGCCGCGACGTGAACTTCACGCTCACACCCGCCGACCTCTCGTTCTATATCAACGACACTCAGAGCGTCGTCGAGCCCGGCGAGTTCAGCGTCTGGGTCGCTCCTGACTCCGAGAAGGGTAACCCCGTTAAATTCACCGTCAAGTAAACCCAAAACTTTCAACTGATAACCCCGACTATGAAATTCAAGACAACTATCATATCCTCAGCCCTCGCCCTGGCTGCCTTCATGCCGGCCGGCGCCGACGCGAAAAGCTTCAAGCGCGGCGTGGCTGAAAGCAACTTCACTTTCATCGCCCAGATGCAGGCCATCGAGCCGGGCGTATCCTGGTTCTACAACTGGGGTCCCGGTCTGAACGGCAACCTCGCCGACCAGCAGGTTCTGGAGTTCATCCCGATGTGCTGGAACGGCGGATGGAACGAAGGCCGCATCCGTGACTACGTGAAGGCTCACCCCGAGACCAAGTATCTTCTCGGCTTCAACGAGCCGAACTTCACCAATCAGGCCAACATGACTCCGCAGGCGGCCGCCGAAAGATGGCCGGCTCTCCGTGCTCTCGCCGACGAGCTCGGTCTCAAGGTTGTCGCCCCGGCAATGAACTACTCCCCCAACCCGCCCTACCAGAGCCCGACGGCTTGGTTCGACGAGTTCGTGGCCCTCGTGGGTGAGGATGCGTTCGACTTCCTCGCGATCCACAGCTATGGTGGAACCGGCGTGATGAAAGATCTCGCCACCACTTTCCACAACCGTTACCACAAGCCGGTTTGGGTAACCGAGTTCTGCTACTGGCCCGGAGAATCCCAGAACACATACGTCGCTCCCGAGACCCAGATCGCCCAGATGATCGACGCTGTCCAGTGGCTCGAGAAGACCGATTGGATCTACCGCTACGCTTGGTTCATGGCTACCGGCAACTCGTCGGCCTCTTCCGGTCCTAACTACGGTCTCATCCTCTCCGGCAGAGGCGAGGAACCCCGCAAACTCTCGAACCAGGGTCTCGTATATGTGAACATGCCCGACTTCGATCCGGAGGTTTACAATCAGCCCAACGAGTTCATCCCCGTTCAGAACTTCATCAACTCGAGCGGCGTGCAGATGACCGCAAACGCAGACAAGAGCCTCGACTTCCCCCTTGAGTTCAGTGTCTTCAATGCCGGTGCGTATGCCGACTACCAGTTCGAGCTTACCGGAGAATCGGCTACCGCCCTCGTGATCCGCGCAGGCGGATACGGCGAGCCCACCCGTTTCAACCCGACCCTGACCGTCTGCATGGTCAACGATGACGAAACCGAGGGCGAGCAGATAGCAACTCCGCTCACAATCACTAACCTCCCCAACGACGACGAGACCTTCATCGACATCGCAATTCCCATCAATCTGGCTCCCGGCCGCCACAGAATCCGTCTGAAGGACAATGCGTCCTGGTCGCCCAGTGGAATCGTGATCTCGGGCATCAAGCTGATGACCCCGTCGTCTGTCGAGACAATTTCGGGCGAAAGCGCACTGACCGCTGACGTCTACACCGTCGAGGGCGTATGTGTCCGCAAGGGTGCCGACGCTGCCGCGCCGCTCGAAGGCCTCCCCGCCGGCCTCTATATCGTCGACGGCAAAAAACTCCTGAAGAAATAAAAACCTTTCAATAATACCCTTTTTTATGAACACAATCCGACTTACATTGGGTCTGCTCGCAACCGTCGCTCTCGCGCAGAACGTCGCAGCCCAGGAGAACCTCCTCGCTGAAAAGCAGGTCTTCACTCTCGGTCCCGCCAAAACGTGGGTGTCAAACAATGATGTTGAATACACTTTTGTGACAGACGATCTCGCGAAGCTCACACAAGTGCCTGCCAACACAGCAAACATCTATCTCTTTCCCGAAGCCGGAGCGGGATGGAACAATGAAGCCAATAAGGAAATCGGCATTCAGGGTTTCTATGTTGACCTCGGCAGTTCCCAGAATATCGGTATCGTAACTACTAAATGGGAAGGTGCCGCTGCCAATGCCTTCGACATCTACGTGACTGACGAAGAACCCACTCTCGATATCCTCAACACAACCCCGACATATTCAGCATCAGGTCTCGGCCAGTATTCGGAGAATTCAGCTGTTCTCCCGAACAACAGCAAGGGCCGTTATCTTGTGATGCAACCAACGGATGCAACAAACTGGGGATGGGGCGTGAAAATCCGTTCGATCTCAGCATCAGCTCCCGTAAAATCTGATCTCACATCGTTCGCGGTATCTCCTGCAATCGTTCTTCCCAACGAGGCCAAGGCTATCACTCTCACAGCACTCAATCAATTTGATCTGCCGATTCAGGGAGTAACGTATTCGGTGAGCGATAACGCGACTCTCGACGAAGGTATTCTTACCATCACCTCAGGTGATTACGCTACATTGACTGCTACCTACGACGGTGTCTCTCTTGAGGCCAAGGTATATGCCGCTACCCAGGCTCCCGCTCTTCCGAGCGCATCGAGCATCGCGACTCCCGTATTCACCAACACCGACACCGAAAACAACGGCTCAATCAATTGGACTTACGGTTACAACGGTGGTGCCACCAACTATGGACTCTTCAATTTTGAAGGCGGCGAGGTGGCTCAGGGCTTCGGTAACACCCGCTGTGTGTTCTTCAATAACACCGTAACGACACCGGGTGGATGGAACGCTATTGCTCTCAACCCGGAAGAAGCCGGCTACAAGTCTCTGTGTCTGGATATATTCTCTGCCAATACCGTTGAGGGCAACGTTACCCTCGAAGGTGTTCAGTCAAGCACCGGAGTGCCTGTAAACAATCCCTTTAATCTCAAGGAAGGTGAATGGAACAACATCGTTGTCGACCTCGAAGGTGTAACCAACATCAACAACATGTCGATTCGTTTCAACGAGCAGAACATGTGTGACATCCTTCTGGCCAACATCTACTTCTCCAAGGAGGTTAAGTCTAACGTAGCCGAACTCGAAGAGGACGCAGCCGCTCTCGAGGTCTACAACCTCCAGGGTATCCGCGTAGCCGCCGAGAGCATTGACGCTCTCCCCGCAGGTCTCTACATCATCAACGGCAAGAAGACCGTTATCCGCTAATCAGCACAAAACACACCAACCCTAATAACACCCCGGAAGGGGGCTAACGCAGAGAGGGCGCCGAAATCGGCGCCCTCTCTCTGTTCCGGGACTTGCAAATAAGCCCGGCCTCTCCTACTCATACCGCAAAGCGTCAATAGGATTGAGTCCTGCGGCCTTGCGTGCCGGGTACCACCCGAAGAAAACTCCCGTAACCGTACAGACGGTGAACGAAAGAATCACAGACGAAGCCTGTATCTCGATAGGCCAATGAGCGAAAATTGTAATCATCCAGGCCGAGAATGCTCCGATGAGAACCCCGATCAGACCACCCGTCACACTGATGATCACAGACTCTATAAGGAACTGGGCGAGAATGTCGCGCCCTTTGGCGCCGATCGCCATTCGCAGGCCGATCTCGCGTGTGCGCTCGGTCACGGAGACATACATGATGTTCATGATCCCGATTCCACCGACAAGAAGCGAGATTCCGGCGATACACGCCAGAAGGACTGTCATCATGTCTGACGTCGAACTCATCATCTCGCTGAGTTCCTGCTGAGATCTGATGTTAAAGTTGTTTTCCTCGGTATCTGTGAGCTTATGATTGGTACGTAGTTGTGCCGTAATCTCATCCGAGGCCTCATCACTGAGATCTTCCGAAATCGCACTGGCGAACATACTCTGGATATAGTCGATCGCGAGAATACGCTTCATCACGGTCGTATAGGGCGCGAGAACGACGTCGTCCTGGTCCTGACCCATGGAGTTGGTACCCTTCTTTTCGAGAACTCCGATGATTGTAAACGGGATTTTGTTGAATCGGACAACCCTCCCGACCGGGTTTTCTCCGTTCGGAAAGAGGTTATCGACTACCGTCTGTCCGACTACACAGACCTTGGCTGCTGTCTTGACATCCTCGTCGGTGAACATCGTCCCTTCGTCGACTTTCAGTTTGCGGATATCCAGATAGTCGGGGACGACTCCGGAGATCGACGAGGGATAGTTGTTATTGCCGTTGATGAACTGGCCCCCGCTGCTGACCTGAGGGGATATGGCGGAGATATACTTGGCGTTGTCGCGCAGTGACTCGTAGTCCTCGACCTTGAGGGTCTGCATCTCGTCGGCACTCTGGCGGACGCCGCCGCGCTGGCCTGTTCCGGGGAAGATCATGATCATGTTCGACCCCATCTCGGAGATCTGTTCTTTGATGCTGTTCTTCGACCCCTGCCCTATCGCGAGCATGGTGATCACCGACGCCACGCCGATAATGATTCCCAACATCGTCAGGAAACATCTCAGCTTGTTGTTGTTCAGCGCCCGGAGGGCTATCATTATCAAACTTGTGAATCTCATTGGTGTCAGTCGTCGTCTTTAGGCAACGATTCGTAGACCTCTCTGGCGGAGTCGGGCGAGTCGTTGCGGGTGTCAGANATTATACGTCCGTCGCGGAGCACGATGTTACGCGAGGAGTAGCGCGAGAGCTCGGGGTTATGGGTGACGAATATAATCGTGCGGCCGCGCGCATGGAGCTCCTGGAAGAGAGTCAGGATACTGAAGGAGGTGCGGGTGTCAAGGTTACCTGTGGCTTCGTCGGCGAGGATGATGACCGGGTCGTTCACAAGGGCGCGGGCGATGGCGACGCGCTGCTGCTGACCGCCGGACATCTGGTTGCTCTTGTGATAGAGACGGTCGTGAAGCCCGACAGCCTCCAGGGCCTTGATCGCTTTCTCCTTGCGCTCCTTGGCGCTGAAAGCGGCGTTGTAGAGGAGCGGGAGCTCCACGTTGTCGATCGAAGTCGTCTTCGGCAGGAGGTTGTAGTTCTGGAAGACGAAACCGATCTTGCGGTTGCGGATGGTCGCGCGATCGTTTTTAGACATCTTGCGGACCGAGATCCCGTCGAGCAGATACTCGCCGGAGGTCGCGATATCGAGACATCCCAGGATGTTGAGCAGAGTCGATTTGCCGGAGCCGGAGGTACCCATGATGGTGACGAACTCCCCCTCTTCGATGGTGAACGAGACTCCGCGCAGGGCGTGGACGGTCTCGTCGCCGACCGTGAAGTTACGGCGGAGATCCTCAATGACTATGATTTTACGTTTCTCCATGTACACTTACTTTTTACCGGGTCGCTTGGGGGCGAAGGGACTGCTTTTCTGCGAGGAGTCTTCTTCCTGAGGAACTTCAGACGATGTGTAGCCTGTGGCGACTGTATCTCCTTTACGCAGACCGGAGATCACGGCGACATTGACCCCGTTCGACGCACCGAGAGTTACGGGCACAGCTACGAGGCTGTCCTTGCGAAGCACATATACTGTTGTCTTGCCATTGTCGGCTTTACCTGATGGAGTGGCGAATTTCGGGAGATTGTCCACCCCGGGATATTCGCGGGGATGAAATTTGGTTGCTGCGACGGGAAGTGTCATGACTCCGTTCTCTTCGAGAACATAAATCGTCAGATTAGCCGTCATACCCGGAATGAGCTTGTGTCCGTCATTGGTGGCCGAGACGATTACCTCATAGGTCACCACGTTGCTCTCGGTCGTAGCGGCGAGACGCACTTGAGTTACGTTTCCTTCGAACGTCTCATCGGGATAGGAGTCTACCGTAAATTCGACCTTCTGTCCCACTTTGACCTGACCGATGTCGGCCTCGTCTACATTGCCGACAACCTGCATGTGGTCAAGGTCAGCGATGGTGAAGAGGTTGGCCACGCTCATGTTCGAGACCACTGTCTGGCCGACCTCTACGGCACGCGAGATGACGATTCCGTCGATCGGTGAATAGATCTCGGCATAGTTCAGATTCTTAGCCGCGCGCACACGGTCGGCTTGAGCTTTTTCATATTGCTGGCGGGCGACGCGATAGTCCTTTTCAGTTGTCTGATAGTCATACTGGCTGATCAGACTCTTGGCGTAGAGCGCGCGGTCTCGCTCATAGTTTTCTTTTGTGTATTCGTAGGTCACGCGCGCCGATTCGAGGGTTGCGTCGGCACTGTTGAGGTCAGCCTGAAGAACAGTCTTTTCAAGTTCGGCTATAAGCTCCCCCTTTTTGACGACGCTGTTGAAATCGGCATACAGTTTGTCGATAATACCGGTCACCTGCGTGCCGACATCTACCTGTGTGACCGATTCGAGNGTACCGGTCGCGGTCACGGTGCGGCTGACGGACCCTTCGGTGACCGTCACCGTGTCGAGTTTGATCTTGGGCTCTTTCTTGCAGCCGGCCGACAGGATGGCCACCGCCCCGAGAAGTATGAGGATATTGCTGTGTTTCATAAGCATAATTTGGAAATTATTCGGAAATGGTTCCCGCTGTTTGGAAATTGTCACCCCTGTTTAGAAAGGTTCCCGCTGATTAAAAACGGTTCTCGCTGATTGGGTAAGCTTTAGAGAGCTGTATTTCAGGACGGGAGGGTGATTTCCGAGGTGCGGTAAAATTCGATCATCTTGAGTGCGAGGATAGCCATATACTTGGCCTGGAGTGTCGAGTGGCGCGCATCGAGAAGGTTGTTATGCGCGGTGAGCAGTTCGACGGGATTGACCAGACCGATGGCGAATTTCTCGTTGATGAGCTCATTGCTGAGCGCGGCCGATTGCTCCTGCGACTCGGCGGCGATATACTTGCTGCGCGACTCGGTGGCGTTCAGATACCACGATTCGATGGTCTGGCTGAGGTCGAGCTCTCGCTCGGACATGGAGAGGCCGACGCTCTGTTTGTCTAATTTAGCCTTGGCCACTGCGGTCTTCGTCTTGCGCTGGTCGAAGATGGGGAGCGAGAGCGAGACCCCGATCTGCTCACCGAGGGCGTTGCGCAGCTGCGTACCGAAATTGCCGCCGGGAACAAAATAGCTCGTGCCGACACCGGCCGTCAGGCCGATTCTGGGAAGGCGTCCCGCCTTGGCGATCTTGATATTGAGATCCGATTGAGATTCCTGAAGCGCGAGAGACTGCAGCTGGGGGTCAAGCCCGGCGGCGAGGTCATAAGTCTCGGCCATCGGAGGGAGATCGCCGAAGAAACCGAGACTGTCGATGTCTACTGGTGCGACGTCGATATTCTCCCCGAGTCCAAGCTGCAGAATCTTCTTCAGTTCGAGCTTGCGTGTAGCGAGCTGGCTCTGCGCATTGGTGAGGTTATACCGGTCCTGCTCGCGCTGGGCCTCGATCTGGGCGTAATCGACACGCGAGAGCTTACCGCTCTCCATGAGCAGGCGCGCACGTTCGGTCTGGGCCGTACTGAGCTCCAGCGCATTGCTGTAGATCCCGACCGACTCAGCCGAATAGAGAATGTTCAGATAGGTAGTGAGGATCTGGGTCTTGATATCGCGCACGATATTTGTCACCGCCAGATCATTGATTTCGCGTTGCGTCTCATTGAGGCGGATCGTATTAGAGCGCACCCCGCCGTCATAGACACTCCAAGCCGCATTCAAATTGAAATTGCCGCCAAACGAATTCTTCTTCCCCTCCCCCCAGGGAGCATTAGAGAAAGAATGGGCGGTACTGAAATCGAGCGTAGGCTCCCACTGCCCCTTAGCCGCCTCAATATTTTGCTCCGCCGTCTGCACATCAAGCAAAGACTGCAACAGCCCGGTGTTATGCTCCCGAGCATACTCCACACACTCCCCATAGCTCCAAACCGGCCCCGACTGCCCGAACGCCCCCGGCGCCGACACCAAAGCCACCACCCCCGCAACCCAACAAACCCAAACGCGCACGCTCCGCCACCCCCGGCGACAAAAACGAACACCCCGGTCCCCCCCGGCAAAACGATTTAAAACAGTCATCATGAGAATCGCATTAAAAGAGAAGCAATACCTTCGCTCCTAACACATAGACCCGAACCGCCCCAAAAGTTTAATCCACCCCTCCATCCTCCCCACTCCCCCTCCTCCAAATTTCCCCCACCCCCTCTAC
>JAAVFK010000006.1 GCA_014800785.1 Bacteroidales bacterium | reverse complement strand
GGCGGCCTAAACCGCCCCCAAGAGCGGACTGCGACAAGACCATTCTCAAATAATCTAAGGTGGATGTAATTTTTGCCTCATTTTATTTGGTTTTTAATATAGTTCGTTATTGGTGGGGGATGTCGGGGGTTGGGGGTTAGGCGCTGGTGTGGGAGGGGCGGTTGGAGAGGCGGCGGTTGGTGATGGTGCAGACGCAGGAGTCGGACCAGACGTTTTCGGCGGTTTCGACCATGTCGATGATGGTGTAGATGGGGAGGATGATGCCCATCAGGCTTACGTTGGCGCCGATTCCGGACATGAGCGAGAGGGTGAGGAAGTAACAGCCCATGGGGACGCCGGCGTTGCCGACGGCGGAGATGACGGAGATGAGAAGCCAGAGGAGCATGGTCGGGAGGGTGATGGCCATGCCGTTGTTCTGCATGACGAAGAGGGAGGTGACAAGGATGAAGGCGGCGCAGCCGTTCATGTTGATGGTGGTGCAGATGGGAAGGACAAAGCGCGAGACTTTGGGGTTGACGCCGACGCGGTCTTCGGCGCTCTGCATGGTGACGGGGAGCGTGGCGGCGGAGCTTTTGGTGAAGAGGGCCATGAGAACGGCGGGCATCATGCCGTTGAGGGTCTTGATGGGGTTGATTCCGGAGCAGAGCAGGAAGAGGGGGAGGATGATGAAGAATTGGGTGCAGTTGCCGGCTATGATGACGGCGACGTATTTCCCGAGTGAGTCGAACATGACGCCGGCTCCGACTTCGGCGATGAGCTGGGCGGCAAAGGCGACGATGCCGATGGGGAGGATGGCGATCAGCCAGCGGATCAGGGTGAAGAGAATTTCCTGAAGGCCGTTGAGTCCGTTGACGATGACTTCTTTGGGTCGGGAGTCGGGCATCCTGGAGATGGCGATGCCGACGGCGAAGCACATGAGCAGCAGGGCGAGGACGTTGCCGTCGAGGAGGGGTTTGACGACATTGTCGGGTATGACGGAGAGGATATGGTCGGTATAGGAGACGTCGATTTTGTCACCTACCGATTCTTCGGCGGTCAGTGCGGAGGCGGGGAGATTGCCCGGGGCGATCACTATGTAGTAGACAAGGGCGACGGCCGCCGCGGCGACGGTCGTCAGCAGGGTGTATGTGAGCGCGGTCCGGAACATACGTCCCATCTCCTTGCTTCCGCCGAGGGAGGCGAGGGTGGTGATGACAGCCAGTACGATGGTCGGAACCGCCAGGAGACGGAACAGACGGGTGTAGATCGTGGCGATGAAGCTCATGATGGTGTTCACGCTCTCGATTTTCAGCAGGCCGATGCATACGCCTACGGCCAGGGCTCCGAGCCAGATATAGATTTGCGCCTTTTTCATTTCGATGTTTTCTTAAGGAGAGTGCTTATTGATCCGACACTCTCTTAAGAAAACAAAAGAAGTGTATAAAAAGGTTCTGAAAGGCTATTATCTATTTCCGTCGGGGTTTCAGGGTAGTGAGGGGGCTGTCAGAAGCGGTTGAGCTCGTTGTGGCCTGCGCCTTGGCCTTTGTAGCGGTCGCGGGTGGTGTTGAAGGTGTATTGGAGGGTGAGGATGAAGGAGCGCGAGGTGTTGAGCGATGATTTGGAGAGGGTCACGTCGCGACTGATCATCGTCACGTCGCGGCGCCCCTTGTCGAAGATGTCGTTAGCCTCGACCGAGATGCTGAAGCTGTTGTGGAAGAAGGCCTTGTAGAGCTTGGCGTTCAGGTATGACATGGAGGTCACGCGGGTGTTGTCGTGGTTGCCGGCGCTCATCCACTGCATATCGACATTCAGCCATATATCGGCGGGGAGGTGGATGGCGTTCTGCCACTGAATCAGCCCCACGGGGTTGCCGAGGCTCTTGCGGCCGTCGGCATACCCGACGGTCAGCCACTGCTTCGTGATCCCGAGGTTCACCTTCGGTTCCCATATCCCGACGCGGAACTGAGAACCGACGAAGGCCTCAAGTTTCTGAATCTTGGGGAAATTCTCCATTATTATCAGCCTGATCTCGCCGTCGTCCGCGTAGGGGACTGAGGAGTGGAAGATGGGATCTTTCAGATATGAGTAGGAGATCTGGCCGAAGAAACGTTTCCAGGTTCCCTGGAGCTGGACGTTGTGGATCTTCACGGGCTTGAGGTATGGGTTGCCCCCTTCGAGGGTGAAGCGGTTGATATAGCTGACGGTGCCGTCAAGATCGCCGTATGAAGGGCGTTGGGTCTTGTGGGTATAGGTCAGGCCGAGGCGGACGTTGCCGAACATCGTCGCCACCGAGAGGGAGGGGAAGAGGTTGTTATAGCTGCGGCTCATATCGTCGCGCTTTTGGCCGTTTTCGAGGTAATCGAAAGAGACGTGTTCGTAGCGCAGACCCGCACTGACCTGCCATCGGCCGAATTGCTGGCCCAGCTCGACGAAACCGGCGATGTTGTTCTCCATCACTCTTGAATCAGCGCCCGATACGATCTCGGAATCGGTGGAATAGTCCGACGCGAAGCGGGAGGAGGTGCACTCCTCGCCGAATTCGATGCCACCTTTCCACAGGGGATGGCCCACGATGAGCTTCTCCGCAAAGAGGCGGCTGTGGGTGAGGCTGTGTGAGGTCACGAGCTCGTCCTCGAAATTAGCACTCTGCTCGTCATTGGTCTGGCGGTCGGTGCCCCGGCGCCACATATAGTCCATATTGAAATCGAGCGACCAATTGCCCGCGAGGCCATTGTAGTAAAGGTTGGCGTAATGTTTCGGGACACTGCCGGTTTGCTGGCGTCCGCTCATCGAGAGTATATCGTAAGACGCTCCGTCGGCCAGGACCGCGCTTGAGCCGGTGAAATCGGTGTGCGAACGGCTGAGGCCGTTGGAATAGTAGGCGCCGAGCGAGTGGTTCCGGTTGAACATATAGGAGAAACCGAGCTTGCCGTAAAGGTCGGTAGCGTGGCCGACGCCGTCGAGGGCGAGATCCTGACGCCATGTGCGGGTCGTCCGGGTGATGTAGCAGAAGGTGCTTCGGTCCTCCATCTTTCCGTAGATATAACCGAGGTTGGCGAAGATCTCAAGACCGCCGGTGCGGTACTTCAGATTGGCCTGGTCATAGGTGCGCGCAAATTTTTGGACCGCACCCTGGGCACGGATAACTCCGCTGAATCCGTCGCCGAGGGGTGCTTTCGTGCGGATATTGATCACGGACTTGACCGACGCATCGTACTTCGCGCCCGGGTTCGTGATCACCTCCACGTTACGGATGTTTTCCGAACTGATGCGTGCCAGTTCCGACGCGTCCTGGACGAGCCGACCGTTGACGTAGATCGCCGGCGTACCCTTGCCGAAGACCTCGAATGAGCCTTCGCCACCCAGCACCATCGGCACCTGGCGGAGAACGTCGTTGGCAGTCCCGGCGTGTTCGAGTTGGGTGCCGCCGACGCGCGTCACGAGTGCGTTGCCCTTGAGTTCGGTCTGTCTCCGGTCAACGGTGACGACCACCTCGTCGAGCACATACGTGATACTGTCTCCCTCGGTCTGAGCGACGCCGGAAAGGGTGTTGGAAAGGAGGAGTCCGGTTGCGATATAGGATATTTTTCTGGTCATAGCTCTGCGTATTTATATTTCACATCGTTGTCGTTTTGACGATGCAAAATTAGCACGCTGAACCGGCTTAATCCTACTAAATCGGGAAAGAAAAAGTCTTAATTTGGAGGGGATAAATAGTTGGTAATCAGAAGTGGGTTGGGATGGGATATCTAAATCGGGGGTGGAGGAACCTAAATATTGTCTGAAGGGGTTGTCGCGGTGATGATCGCAGCTAAGAAATCGCCCCCTTCTTCGGTTCCGAGCTTCTTGCGGATGGCGGATTTGCGGACGTAGATTGTGGCCGACGACTGGCGGGTCAACACACCGATTTCCTTAGTTGAGAATCCACCGCGAAGCAGGCAGATGATCTGAATTTCCTTTTCGGAGAATGTATCGGAATAGGTTTTCAGAAGGTTTGTGTAGAAACCCTCGTAGAGTTCGTCGATCATAGCGTACAGGTGTTCCCAGTTGACGAGATTGCCGTTGGACGCAGACTCCGCATCGACTGCAGAAATCTTGCGGAGCACCTCCTGATTCTGTTCCGTCGGGGAGGAGGCGAAGACCTTGAGGAGACCCATCTGGCGGAGCACCATACGCTTCAGCGTCCGGTTGCGGTCGGCCGAGTTTCCGTCTGCACTGCGTACTTCCCGAAGCATCTGGTCGAGTGTGTCGATCTTTTCCTCCGCCTCAAGGAGGCGACGGCGACGGCGGGAGGAGAGACGGTAGAATATGGCCGCGACGATCATAAGCAGGAGGCAGAAACTCAGGAGCAGGATGGCCACGTTCTGTTTTTCCAGAGTCAGCTGCATCTTCCACGCGCTCAGCTCGTTCATTTCCGAGATCGCATCGTTGTTGATGATTCGGCGGCGATAGACCTCGGCGGCCGTTGTCTTGTCGGAGAGGAGGGAGAGATGTCCCGTCTCGCGGTAGTCCAGGGCGTTGCGCAGGAACTCGACATCGCGTCCGAACCCGGCCTCGATCTTCAGCGGGTCATAACCGAGAGAGTCTATGGCGGTCAGAATGTGTCTGGCCTTGGGAATGTCACCCAGGTTCGCGTTATACTTCGCCAACGAGATCATATAAGTAGCCTTGGCTTCGGGTGACATATCCGGGTTGAGGGCAAGGATGTTCTCGACGACGGCGACGGCCTTGGCTGATTGGCGGTCCTCGTCAAGGATCTCGGCATAATCCCCCATAAAATCGAGCCACTCCGGAGAGCCGGCCTTTGGAGCGAAAGAGGAACGGAGGATAGAGTCACCGTAGGCCGCGGCGTGGCCCTTTCCGCCGAGTTTGAGTAGGAGGAACATCCGGATCTGAGCATTCCCGAGGCGCGCCCGATCAGATTCCGCGTGGTCAATCAGCCAATCGGCCTCCTTCAGAGCCTCGCCGTATTTCTCCGCGGCGATATGAAGCTGCAATCCCATATCGCGGAACTGAGATTGGCGGTCGATATCGTCGGCCGGTATGGAGGTCAGAATTTCCTCCACTACCTCCGAGGCAGCGCCGATGCGGTTGAGTTCATAGAGATAGGAGATATAGAGCTTGTTGGCTTTCAGCCATCCCGGAGTGTCGCCTTGTTGCTTATAGAACCTGACGGCCACCGGAAGCAGGGAATCGGTCACGAGCGAGCGTCCGGTTGCGGCGTCAGACGTGGCCTTCGCCATGATATAGCGAGCCTTGCCTTCCTCGTCGAGGTAGAAATAATCTATGTGGCGCAGAATGGCGCGCGCACTGTCCGGATGATCCTCCGCGATACGCTCGGCGGTTTCGAGTTTCCTTGATGACGGGCGGACGCAGGCGGCCAGGGCGAGGAACAACAGGAGGAGTATGGGGAGGTATGTCGGGGGAAATTTTTTCATTGGGTTGGTGGGTAGGGGGCAGGGGTCGTTGGTGAGCAGGCGGGGATGCCTGCGGTCCCGGGGGCTTAGAAGCGGAGGCGGGAGTCGATGATGATTGTCACCGGGCCGTCGTTGACGAGGGCGACCTGCATATCGGCTCCGAAGACACCGCGTTCGACGGTGGTTCCGGTCAGTTCGCCTACGCGTCTGCAGTATAGGTCATAGAGGGGGACGGCCACCTCGTGGCCGGCAGCCTGGATATAGCTGGGACGGTTGCCCTTGCGGGTCGAGGCGGTGAGTGTGAACTGGCTGATGGCCAGTATGCGGCCTCCGGCCTGAACCACCGAAAGGTTCATCACTCCCTCCGGATCGTTGAATATCCTCAGGCCGGCTGTTTTGGATGCCAGCCACTCCGCGTCAGCCTCCGTGTCGCCGACCTCAACGCCGACGAGGACCATCAATCCGGGGCCGATTGCCCCCTTCACTTCTCCGTCGACGCTGACGCTTGCCTCGGTCACCCGTTGAATCACGATTCTCATATAAGTCTGCTAAAGTTAGGGTAGCCTTAACGCGCTACCTACTGCAAAGATAACCAAAAAACGGGAGATAGGCAAGAAGGTTTGTGGGGCGGAGGCTGACAAACCACAAGCGGGTCGCTTCTCAGCGACCCGCTTGTGAATGTTTTCCATAATACTTTCAAACTAACCTAACATCATGAAACGAATTTCTTCTTTCTGTAATGTAAACGTCGTTTGGCGGAAAAAGGTTCGGGGAGTTTTAAAATTTTTTTATGGGAGCCCGCGAGCGGGCTCTGCGGGGGACGAACGCCGGGGGGAGGGAACACGAGCTTCGCTCGTGTCGCTCGACAAAGACGCGGGGGAAAAGACGCGGGGGGGAGGTGGACGCTCGGGCCGAGCGTCCCTACAAGGTCGTACATTTGTACGGTTAAAAGTTTTTGAATAAATTTATCTTCAAATATCAGGATATTCAAGCATGGAATAAGGCAGATACGAGGGTGGCTAAACCTGTCAATAACGTTCAGTCCCCATGCTTTTACATCTAAAGACTGGATAGTTCGTTGGGGCAGATTGACTGACCCCGTGTTTGCGACGAGAGTGCAAAAGATGTAGATCCTGACAAAAGATTTGATAACATGACATACATAGGCATCGACATCAGCAAAGCGACTTTTATAGCTGCCTTTCCTCAGGGGAAAGGCTACCGAACCCAGATCTTTCCAAACGATGCGAAAGGCATTCGCAGGTTCATCTCGCAGCTTGACCATTCTATCCACCACTGCGTGATGGAGGCGACAGGCAACTATTGCTTCCTTCTTCTTTATCTTCTTGACAAGGCCGGCATCCGGGCGAGCCTCATAAATCCGAAGAAGATTAAAAACTATGCCCGTGTGATGATGTCCGTTACCAAGACGGATTCCAAAGACGCTTGTCTCATTGCCGATTTCGGAGAGAGATTCAAACCGGAACCCTATAAGTTTCCGTCCGAACAGATAATGCTTCTGAAACAGAAGAAAACAGTCCTGCGTCAACTCCAGAAGCAACTGACAGCAACAAAGAATCTTCTCTCGTCACTTGAACCTCTGCCCGTTAAGGATAAGAAATGTCTAAACTCATTAAAACAGACCATAACCTTCCTTGAAAAGCAGATTAAGTACATGCAGCAGGAAATGGAGACGCTCGTAACCGATGTGTTTGACAAGCAACTTAAACTCCTCACGTCTATAAAGGGTATCGGAGTGACGCTTGCCACAGCTCTGATTATAGCTACCGGAGGCTTTACCTACTTTGACAACGCCAAACAGTTGTCTCGCTTTATCGGAATCTGTCCCACAATAGAGCAGTCCGGCACAAGCATCAATATCCGTGGACACATCAACCGCAACGGTGACGAGACTTTGCGTTCGATGCTTTATGTGGCGGCATGGTCTGCAAGTCGGCACAACAAGGCGTGCAAGGAATGCTACCAACGTTTGCGTGGTAAAGGGAAATCAGGCAAAGTAGCCATGATTGCCGTGGCAAATAAACTCGTCAGACAGGCTTTTGCTGTTGTGACTACCAATAAATCATATATAGACGGCTTCGTCTCTACGAAACCTGATACCGCCGTCTGAACACTTCCTCTCTCCTTCTGGAGGGGGATGCCTAAGCGGCGGGGGCGGCCTAAACCGCCCCCAAGAGCGGACTGCGACAAGACCATTCTCAAATAATCTAAGGTGGATGTAATTTTTGCCTCATTTTATTTGGTTTTTAATATAGTTCGTTATCGGATACGATTTATCGGTGTTCGTTGTTATTGGTGACGATTTATTGGCGTTCGTTCAGTCGGAAAGAGGACGGTTTTCGTGATAATTTTGGGTTCAGAGGTTGCGGAAGATGATCCAGGCGATGATGGCGGTGGCGGTGACGGCGATGGCGGCGGGGGTGTGGATGCGGGCGTAGAGGCGGGGGTGGCGGGTTCGGCGGAGTTCGAGCCAGGTGAGGAATAGCAGGGGGGCGATGGCGACGACGAGGAGGGCATTGAAGTTCCAGGCGGCGGTGAGGTCTCCGTGGAGCAGGGCGTGGAGGGCGCGCTGGCTTCCGCAGCCTGCGCATTTGTAGCCGGTCAGTTGGTAGAAAAGACACTTCGGCATCCATGACGCCTCGGCCGGGTCTACGACAAAGTATATAGCGATAGCGGCACCCGCTGTCACAGTGGCCGCCGCTATCAGGTATGTTTTTTTGCTTCCCATTAGCGTCCGATGAGGAACATGAAGGGGAGGTAGAGTGTGTTGGAGAGGACGCCGAGGACGAAGCTGATGATGATCCAGATTTCGGCGTTGCGCGAGGCGCGACGGGCTCCTTCGTAGTCTCCTTCGTAGAATTTGGCGCTGACACGCGACGACATTATTACGGCGACGATTCCGGCGGGGAGACAGCAGAGAATCAGCGAGAGGATGGCCCAGAGCATGTAGGTCTTCGGCATCACGGGCTGCTCCTCGGTCGCTGTGGCGGGGTGCATGTACGGAGCGTGCGTCCCTGTGGAAGGGGGGGTGTACCGGGGGCCGTTTTGGAGTTGGATGTGCGGAGCATGTGTCTCAGCCGGTGAGGGTGTGGGCTGCGGCGCGTGGGGAGCCGGCGGATTGGTGAAATCGTCCGGGCCGTGGGGAATTCCGAGGGCGTCGGCCCACTGCGCGTCCGGCGGAATGGGGGGAGGCGTCATCGTCGAGGCCGGTTTCTCCGGTTCGTCGGCTGTCGCCGCGTGTTGACCGTTGTCGGGTCCGTCGAGCTCGCGGAGGAGCTTGACGATGGCTCGGGGGAAGATCGAGTACTCCTTTTCATGGATTCGGGCTTCGAGAGTGGCCGGAGTGTCCCCTTCGAGGACAGGGACGGTCTCCTGAAGCACGATCGGGCCACCGTCGACCTCATTGGTCACGATATGAACGGTCACGCCCGACTCCTTTTCGCCCGCGGCCAGCACTGCCTCGTGTACATTATGTCCCCACATTCCGGGTCCGCCGTAGGCCGGGAGCAGCGAGGGATGGATGTTGAGGATGCGCCCCTCGAACGCGTCGACGAACTCCTCCTTGAGGATCGAGTTGAAGCCGGCCAAAATCACGAGGTCGGGGCTGAATGTGGACTTGACGAAATCGGCGATGGTCTGCGGGGTCTCGCGCCAGTCGCGGCGCGGGAAATAATAGACCGGGACGCCGAGCTCCTCCATCTTGGCGCGTACCGGAGCGTTCTCGCGGTCGGTGATGAGGGCTTTGACCTTGATCTTCGAGCCTTCGGCGAAGACTTTGGTTATGTTGACGGCGTTCGTTCCGGAGCCGGAAGCGAGGATTACTAATGATTTCATATCGGGGTCGGTTTGTTGGTTTTGGACGCACGGTCGTGCATCCCTACAGGGGAGGATTCGGGAGCGTTGATGCGCAGACGCGTGTGACAGCAGGCGACTCGGTTGCGCTCATGAGACGTATCAGGCTTCGACGGGGGCGTCGACGTTCTGGAGGGAAACGAGGCGGGCGTAATGGCCGTTTAGGGCGAGGAGCTCGTCGTGGGTACCCTGCTCGACGATCTGTCCGTTGTCTATCACGCAGATTATGTCGGCGTTGACGATAGTCGAGAGGCGGTGGGCCACGACGACTGTCGTGCGGTTCTCCATCAGGCGTTCGAGCGCTTCCTGAACGAGGCGCTCGCTCTCGGTGTCGAGGGCCGAGGTGGCCTCGTCGAGAATCAGTATCGGGGGGTTCTTGAGGATCGAGCGCGCGATGCTGATTCGCTGGCGCTGTCCGCCCGAGAGGAGACATCCGCGGTCGCCCACGAGGGTGTTGTAACCTTCCGGAGTCTCCATGATGAAGTCATGCGCGTTGGCTATCCGGGCCGCGCGCTCGACCTCCTCCATCGTCGCCCCTTCGGCTCCGAAAGCTATGTTGTTGAAGAACGTGTCGTTGAAGAGGATCGCCTCCTGATTCACGTTGCCCATCAGCGAACGGAGATCCTTCGCTTTGAGGTCGCGGACATCGGTTCCGTTGATCAGCACCGCACCCTTGTCTACATCCCAGAAGCGCGGAATCAGATCGACCATCGTCGACTTGCCCGAACCCGACTGGCCGACCAGCGCCACGCGCTGACCCTCGCCGACCTTGAGGTTGATATCCTTGAGGACATCATGGTCGGACGTGTAGCCGAAAGTCACGTCACGGAACTCGATGGCGGCTTTTCCCCCGGCGGGGTGCTCGCGGAGCTGAGCCGGACTTTCCGGATCCTGAATCGGATTGACGGCGCCGAGGATCTTGTCGATACGCATGAGCGAGGCCGAACCCTTCTGGATAGTATAGGAGACCTTGGCCAGATCCTTGGCCGGATTGATGATCGAATAGAAGATCACCATATAATAGATGAACTCCGGCGCGTCGATATGGCTGTCGCCCGAAAGGATCAGCGAGCCTCCGAACCAGAGGACCATTGCGACGGCGATCGTCCCGAGAAACTCGCTCATGGGGTGGGCGAGCACCTGGCGGCGGTGCATCTGGTTGGAATTGCGATAGAAAGCGTTGGTCTGCCTCTCGAAGCGGTTGTCCATCTGCTTCTCGCCGTTGAAAGCCTTGACGACGCGCAGACCGCCTATGGTCTCCTCGACGGTGGCCAGAATATTGCCCCAGATGGTCTGGACCAGCAGCGACTTGGCCTTGAGTTTCTTGCCGACGGTGCCCATCACCCAGCCCATCAGCGGGAGGAGGATCAGCACGAACAGCGTCAGGCGCCAGCTGATGAAGAGCATCATGCCCAGACAGGCGATGATCATCACCGGATAGGCGAAGATGGACTGGATAGAGGCCATCACCGAGTTCTCGACCTCGGTCACGTCTCCCGAGATGCGGGCCATGATGTCACCCTTTTTCTCCTGGGAGAAGAAACCGATCGGGAGTTCGAGGATCTTTCGGTACATCTGGTTGCGGATGTCGCGCACGACACCGTTTCGCATCGGGATGACGAAGAACTCGCCCAGATAGGCGGTTCCGACCTTGAGGCCGGTCATCACGATCAGGATCAGCGAGAGGACGGCCAGCGCTACGCTCGGACCGCGGGACTCGATGATAGACTGGACATACCAGTTGAAGTCGTTTATGAGGACGTCCTGGAGCTTTCCGTCGCCCAGGGCCATATAGTCATAATGGCGGCTTTCCATCCCGAAGAGCATCTTGAGGATCGGGATGATGAAAGCGAAAGAGAAGAGCGTCATCAGGGCCGTCAGGAAGTTGAACACGATGCTGAGTATCATGTTCGTCTTGTAGGGCCACGCGAAGCGCCTCAGGAAATACCAGATTGAGGTCATTGAAAGTATTATGGAACAGGGTCTTTCGGGATGTCCCGAAGCCTGCGCTTCAGAGGAATCCGAAGCGGGAGATTCAGAGAGTATTGTAGAAAGAGATGGCGCCGACGATACGGTAGATGCCGTAGATCGACTCGGTCGGGATCTGGAGCGGGGGGTAGATCGTGTTGACGCTCCGCGCCTCGATGAGAGAATCGTTGGAGCCGGGGAGGACGACCTTCACCAGCACGCCGTTCTCGGTGTCGATCACCATCGGGTTGCCCCAGGGGATGAACGCCTTCTCGTTGATACGTTTGATGAGGATCACCGAGCCGTCGTGGAAGCGGGGCTCCATGCTGTCGCCGCTGATGCGGATTGCGAAATCTGCGTCGGGGACGGGGGCCATCACTTTCTCGCAGTCGGCCGAACGGACACCGTTGCTCCACATCTGGAGATTTCCGGCATAGGCCGAGACGGGGAGCATCGGAACCTCATACTGCTTCACGTCGACAGAGGGCTCTTCGNTCTNGGAGACGAGCATCTGTCCCGAGCCGTACATCAGCCACTCGCGGTTAAGATCGGGGAAATGTTCGGAAAGTTTCTGGAGCTTGTTGAGGGAGAGTCCCTTTCTCATCGCTCCGATATAGGTGGGGGAGACGCCCATGCGCTCCGAGAAGAGAGTCTGGGAAATGCCTTTGTGCTGGAGATAGGTCAGGAGTCGGCCCTTGACGGTCGACTGATCGTATTCTTTTTCTTTACGCTTAGTCATCGTATGAGTGAATGTTGAAATATTCTTATGGTCGGCGGAGTCCGCGAGAGCCAAAATAACAGCTTCCGGGACTGCGGATGGGTAATTTTGCACNACATCTCTAAGCGGATAATCAAAACTTAGAAATGTTGGTGTAAAGTTAGCTATTTTTTAAATTTTGTCAAAATAAAATAGTAAGTATGATGGAAATATTCGTACATCTGACACTTGAGAAGGCCTGGAGGCAGGCCGAAGTTGATTTTCAGACCTTCGTGGCCCTCGGCGGGGAGGATCGTCGGCTTGAAAGTCTCGAGAATGCCCGCGAGCTCGATCCGGAGCTGCTCGAGAGCGAGTGGAGTCTGCGCATCGGGGAGATAGTCTCGCGGCTCGTGAACGTGAGGGAGGTATCTTATGACTCTGACACGTTCCGCGCGCGGATCGAGCTTCCGGAGAGTGCCCCGGAGGGGATCGGGTCTCTCGTCAACGCGCTTGTCCGCGCCTATGTCGTCAAATGTCTTCTCGGAGCCTGGAACGATCTGCGCCACGTCGGACTGCCATACGACTGGCGGAGTGACGCGGCGCGTGTGCTGGAGAGCCTGACCGAAATCTTGGGATCCGTCTCGCGCGGACGCGCGTCGGGACGCCGGGTGATTCCGTTTCCCTGACCTGCCCGGAGCGGGTCAGGGGTTTATCCCGGATAAGACACGTTCTTGGGGATGCAGAGCCGGTCAAGAATCCGGGGGAGGGCCTTTTCAAGACGAGGGAAGGCCTTGATAGAATCGTGGAAGACGATCACCGAGCCGTCGCGGACATTGTCGAGGACGTTGTCGACGACCTGATCGGCCGAAAGGGTCCGGTCATAGTCGCGGCTGACGATATCGAAGAGGACGACCTCATAGCCGTAGAGCTTGAGGGCGAAAAGTTGTGGAAGACTGATGAAGCCGTGGGGAGGCCTGAAGATGGGACACCCGGCCGCATCGGTCTTTCGTCGTGAATTGGCGCGGATGGCCTCGTGGGCTTTCCGCGCGTCGCGCAGATAGGTGCGTGTCGTCTGCTTGAAGCCGGGGCGGTGACGGTGGGCATGGCTGGCGACACGATGGCCGCGCGCCGTGACCTCCTCCACGAGCTCGGGATAGCGCAGGGCGTTCTCTCCGACCATAAAGAAGGTGGCCTTCACGCCGTAGAAGTCGAGCACATCGAGAACCCACGGTGTCACCTCCGGGACCGGACCATCGTCAAAGGTCAGGTAGACGCCGCCCCACTCGGTCTCGACGCGAGGAAGCGCGAGGCGGTCAGCCTTATCGTCGTCGGTCAGACGGAAAACTCCGGTCGGAGTCATGGCGCGGAGCCACCAGGGTGCTTTTACGATCATGGGGTCTTATTCAGCCTTGACAGGATTGGAGGCCTCGTACTTGACAAACTCGGGATACTTACGCAGCTCCTCGATCGAACCGCCCGACTGGAGATAGTAGTCGACCACCTCGGGGAGTCCATCGGCGATCATACGCTCCTCGTCGGTTATGTATTGGAGCGAATCGGCCGGGAGCGACTTCACGTGGTTGTAGACCTCGGCATACTGGCCGATTGCCTGAGCGACCTGGTCGAGGGTCATCTCGTCGTCGGCCTCGCCCGCGGCGGCAGCGCCGGAGCGTCCGGTCGTGTACGCTTCGTAGTACTGGCGCAGGACGTCGCCGTTCAGCCGGTTCTCCTTCAGGATGCGGTCAAGGGTAGCCTGCGAACCGCCGTTGGCCAGATAGAGCTCGGCGATTCTCCAATATATGTAGGGAGCATACTGGGTCTCGTAGGTGAGGGTGGGATTGCCGAACGCGAGCATCATCGACTGGGCGTAGCGGACACTCGGAGCGTTCTTCACGAGCAGGTCCTCGAACATCTTGCGTCCCTTGGCGATCAGAGCCGGGCGGTTGAGCTGCTCCTTCTTGCCGAGCTGACAGTAGACGTTGGCCGCCGTCATCGAGAGACTGACGGGCCAGGGGCCGACGCTCTCGGGCTGTTTCTCGAACGCGAGGTCNAGAACCTTCAGCGCCTTGTCGAACGCCTTGCGGGCCTCGCCGGGATTCNTTTCGAGCAGATCGACACCCTCATATTCGAGNGTCTCGGCCAGATCGACCATCGACATACGCATNGTGTACATCATNCGGCGCGCCGTCTCGTCATAGTAGGGCTTCTTGGCTCCGTCGGCGCCACCCCAGAGATACTTCCCGGTGACAACGTCGTAGGCACGGTCCGAGCGGGGGAAGATATCCCCCTCGGCCGGGACGGCGGTCAGCTGGTGGGCCATGCCGGTTCCGCGCAGGTAGGGGGAGAGGCCGAGATGATATTCCGAGCCTACGGTCGACGCCCAGTAGATCGGGCGTTTCCAGCCGTTGGCGGCGTTGGTAGCGATGATGTCGAGCATCAGGAGCTCGCCGAGCGAGACGTAACCCTTGGAGCGTACCGAGGGTGCGTTGCGCAGGTCGATGTAGATATATTCGGGAATCAGAGCCTCCTCGCCCTTGGCCACGGCGCCGGCCTTGATGACGGCCGCGCGGTCAACCGGAATACGGACCACACCCGAGGGGAGCGTGTTGTAGCCGATACGGCTGTCGAAGCCCTGACCCGAATAGAGATACTTCAGTGCCTCGGAGAGATCCATCGGCGTCGTGTCGGAACCGGGGAGGACGACATCCATCCGGCCGTAGGCATAGTCGGCCGGGGTCGCGGTGAACTCGACGGGCTTGGCCGAGTATGAGGGCATCCGCTGCTGGTTGGCATACCAGTCGGAGTTGAGATACGAAAGGTTGATGATCTTCACGTCCGGACGGACTCCCTCGACCTCCTGGGCATACCAGAGGGGGAAGGTGTCGTTGTCACCGTTACAGAAGATTATGGCGTTCGGCTCGAGGCTTTCGAGATAGTTGACGGCATAGTCGCGTGCCACCGTGCGGTGGGAGCGGTCATGGTCGTCCCATGTCTGCGACACCATCTGTATCGGGACGATCAGTCCGAGGACTACGGCCGCCGCGGCCGCGAGCAATTCGGGCTTGGAGCGGGCCGGAGCGATGGCGGCAGGGCTCTGTTCGGGCTCCTCGTTGTCATATGCGCCGGAGGGTGAAACCGCTTCCTCGGCCGCCTCCGCGGCGGTCTGAAGAGAGCCGCTGTTGCGACGGCGACGCTCCATTATCCAACAGAAGAAACGCCAGAGACCGGCGACGCCGAGGCCGATCCAGATCGCGAAGGCGTAGAACGAGCCGGCGAAGGCGTAGTCACGCTCGCGGGGCTGGCCCGGAGTCTGGTTCAGGTAGAGGACAATCGCGATGCCCGTCATGAAGAAGAGGAAGAACACGACCCAGAACTGCTCGATTCCGCGGCGTCCGGCAAACGACTGCCAGACGAGACCGATCAGACCGAAGATCAGCGGGAGCATGAAATAGACGTTGTGGCCGGGATTGTTGCGGCCCAGATCCTCAGGAAGAAGACTTTGGTCGCCGAGACGCGGATTGTCTATGAAGGGGATGCCCGAGATCCAGTTTCCGGCGTCGAGCTCGCCCTGCTGGTTGTTGATGTCGTTCTGTCGGCCGGCGAAGTTCCACATGAAATAGCGCATATACATGTGGTTCAGCTGGTAGTTGAAGAAGTAGGCCAGATTCTGGGTGAAGGTCGGCTTGAAGGCCGTCTTGGGAGCGTATGTGATCTGGCCCGTCGCCTGATTGTAGACAGGCTGGGAGTTCACGTCGAGTTCGATCACCTTCTCCCCCTCCTTGGTCAGGGCGTGGAGGGTCTGGAGCTGGTTGTAGCCGGTGTCGAGGCGCACCCACTGGCGGTAGGCGGCCGCGTGCTGGCGGCTGTAGAGTCTCGGGAAGAGCATATTGAGCTCCGGATTCATCTTCGGCTCCGGTTTGTAGTCGCGCTTGACGTAATAGTCGCGCTTGTCGGCCTTCTGAGCCGCGGAGTGGAGGTCATACTCGTCGATGAAACCATATTCGCTGCGCGGAACCGCACCCTTGACACCCTTCACGTAGAGGGGCTTCCCCTTCTCGATGATCGGGGCGTAGGAGGGGGTGATGAGGACCGCCGGGGTTCCGTCTTCATAATAGTCGATCGTGTCGACACGCTGGCCGACGACCTCTTTCATCGTGCCCGAGTAGAGGGTCTCGCCATAAAGGAGCGGGTTCTCGCCATACTGCTCGCGGTTGAGATAGGAGGCGAGGTCGAAGACATTGTCGGGGGCGTTCTGGTTCATCGGGGTCGCNGCCGTGGAGCGGATGAGAATCAGCGCGTAGGAGGAATAGCCCACGAAGATCACGCTCATGCTCCAGAGGATGATGTTCATCACGCGCACGGGAACACCGTTCTTGCGCGTCCCGATCCAGAGCCACGCCGCCAGACAGGCGAGCAGCAGGATTCCGAACCAGAGACCGTTGCCGATGAAGAGCATGCCGCTGATCGCCACCGCGATGAAGAACGAGAGGCGGATAGCGCCCGCCGAACGCTGGCGGGTGATCTCACACAGAGCCCAGACAAAGACGATCAGGGTCGTGAAGGCGTAGATCAGCGCGCCGCTGTTGTAGGACATCGAACAACTGTTGACGAAGAAGAGCTCGAACCACTGGGCCACCTTGATGAAGCCCGGGACGAGGCCGTAGAGCACCAGCACGATGATGGCGAACGAGACGAGCAGAGCCACGAGCGAGCGGANGAGATCCATCTCGAAACGGCGGTAGCAGAAGACGAGCACGATCGCCGGGATACAGAGCAGGTTCAGGAGATGGACCGCCACGCTGACACCGATGATATAGGCTATCAGGATCAGATAACGGTCGGACCCCGGGATGTCGGCGCGATCTTCCCACTTCAGTATCAGCCAGAAGACCAGCGCGGTGCAGAAGCTCGAGAAGGCGTAGACCTCACCCTCGACGGCCGAGAACCAGAACGTGTCGCTCCATGTGTAGGCCAGGGCTCCGACGACACCCGAACCGAAGATCACCAGCGACTTGGCCAACGACAACGGGGCCGTCTGCGAATCGCGGACGACCAGNCGGCGGACAAGNTGGGTGATGGTCCAGAAGAGAAGAAGAATCGTCAGGGCCGAGAGCAGNCCGCTCATGGCGTTGACCGCCACGGCCACATACTTGGCCGAGGGTGCGAAGTTGGCGAAGAAACGCGCCGTCAGCATGAAGATGGGGTTGCCCGGGGGGTGACCCACTTCGAGTTTGTCGGCCTGTATGATGAACTCGCCGCAGTCCCAGTAGGACGCGGTCGGCTCCAGCGTCAGCCANTAGGTGAGGAGCGCTATCGCGAAGANGGCCCATCCTATGGCGTTGTTGAGCAGNTTATAGCGCCGGTCGGCCAACACGGGGGGAACATGCACCGGTTTGGGGTTCCAGCTTTTAAGACGTTTGATAGACATTTCCTGAGGTTAGTTGTGGGAAATACTTGGGAAATCCCGAGGGAAATCCGNCGGCTCCGCCGNCACCCGGANNGGTGTGGAAAGCCGATTGATATGCAAAATTACAAATAAAATGAATACGAAGTGATTAGAAAGTTGAAAAAAAGTATTATCTTTGCCCCCGAGAGTTTTGGCACTCCGGCGAAAGAAGAGTTTTGGCGATCTTCNNTAAAAGGACAACNNCGATTCCACCAAGCTTGGACTAACTCCGGTAGCTTAAACTAAATANCTCAAACTNAANAGCTTAAACTAAACTGCAGTAGCTTAACCCAAACTACAGTAGCTTAAACTAAACTCAAGACTGATGGTTAAAACTTTACTTACAGGACTTCTTTTGGCCGGCGCGATGTTCTCGCCCNTTCGGGCTGACGCGGCAAAAGAGGAATTCGTATTCACTTATGACTACGACGGCGCGACTTACGGAGAAGTAGGTATAGGCCGCTATGTGACGATCGACGCGGCGATGCTTCTCAAGGACGCCTCGCTCACCGGTTCGGAAATTGTCGGAATCAGTGTCGACGTGCCGACCAAAGAGGGGTGTGCCTGCGCCCCGGANGCCTCGGCGTGGCTGACGACCCGGCTGATGGTCGACGGCGAGTATAACAAGGTCGACCTGCAGGAGNTCAANGGTGAGATCCGAAACCACGGAACGGNNGAGAACCCCGTNTATCGTCTCGACCTNACGTTCGACACCCCCTATACCCTGACCGACGACGGCGTGTATGTCGGCTATTCGCTGAGAGTCACCGCCCTGAANAACTGGACACAGCTCTATCCGATCCGCACCGTGACGGACGTCGACAAGACCCGNGCGTTCATGATTCACTGCACCAAAGGAGANTCTACCCTCCCTCAGAAATATGGAGAATGGACCGACTACGGCACCCCCAACCGCCAGGCCCTCGCGATGCGCGTGATTCTCCGCGGCGACGTCTATCCCAACTCCGCGGCTATCNTGCCCGAGCAGACGCTNTATGCCGCTCCCGGAGAGACCGGCTATGTCTATACGACTCTCTCGAACACCGGATCGGAGGCTATCTCATCGATAGAATATTCCTANACACTCCCCAACGGCGACGACGAGCCGCGTGTGGTCACCAAAGAATTCAAGGTTGATCCCCCNCTGGCGGCTCAGGCCGGAGCGGTCACCACTCTCGACCTCCCTTTCGAGACCCCCGGAGAGGTNGGCCGTTATGCGGTCGAGATCAGTCTCGACAAGGTCAACGGTGCGGAGAACTCCCACACCGGCACCTCNGTACTCGACATGGACATCGTCCCTTTCCTNCCCAAATATAANCCTCTCGTCGAGGACTATACCGGTTTCGCCTGCGGATACTGCCCGGCTGTCTATGTGACGATNCGCCAGCTNCAGGACAAGTATGGCGAGGATTTCCTCACGATGGCCTATCATGTGAANGACCGNCTGATGACCGTTCCCGANGATGATTTCCCGAGCAGTTCCTACGGTCTTCCGAAAGTCTATATGGAAAATCGCTCGCAGGGGCTCGTTTATCAGAACCTCGAGACGCTCTGGCTGCGCAACCGCCGTCAGCTCGCTCCGGCCGAGATCGAAGCTGAACTGACCTGGTCGGACAATACCCGCAGNGCCCTGCGCGTGGACACGAAGCTGAAATTCGTCNATGACGATCCCGAAGCGGAATATATGCTGACCTACGCCATGGTCGAAGACGACATGAGCAGCAGCTCGTGGATGCAGGAAAACCAATATTTCAATCAGAATATCGAAGGCCCCTACTGGGATCTCTTCTGCGGCCAGCCCTACATGGTTCAGGGCCTGGTCTACAACGACGTGGTTGTCAGCTATCCCGACACCCGCGGAATCCCCGGGTCGNTCCCCTCGNACATNATCGCCGGAGAAACCTACGGCCACGTCGGAGTGCTCAAGCTCGCNGACGCNACCTGTGCNTCGACCGTCAGCACNGACTATCGCAAGAACGTGATTCTCGACAACAAGAAGCTCCGTGTGATCGCCCTGCTGATCGACGGCAAGACCGGATACGTNCGCAACGCCGTGAGCACCGGATATTCGGGCGATGCCAAGGTGTTTGATCCCTCCACGAACGGAGTCGAGGCTCCCGGATCGGAAGCCGAGGTCACCGCAACCGAATATTTCACGCTCGACGGNATCCGTCTCGACCGCGCNCCCGAAAGCGGNGCGGCCATCACGGTCGAACACCTCTCGGACGGCAGCGTCCGCACCACCAAAGCTATCTACTAACACCCGTACTTATGAAAAAACTTTACCCGGTACTTGTGGCTGCGGTCATGGGTACATCACTCGCCCTGGCGGCCGATCCCGTTATCCCGGCCCGCTATGACGTGACGACAGACAGCCCCTACGTCACCGTCGATCAATATGACGACGANGATATCGATTCGTGGGCCGTCTATGTAGAAGGTGTCACCACCGAAGAGAACGTCACCGTGACTTTCAAGATTCCCGAGGGCTGGGACAATGTCGTGGCCTCGGCGTCGGATATCGGTATCCTGCTCAAACAGGCCGGTTCATTCTTCGGCGAAGACAAGAGAGCTCCTCAGAAAGATGANCCGGAATTCCTTCCGATCGAGTTCTATACCCAGATGATGGGTGAGGTGCTCATGGGTCCGTCGTTCACNGTCNCNGCNGACGGAAATCCGCATGTCTANACCTGTTTCCTCGCGCTCGACGACGAGATCGACATCGCCAACGGNTTCATGNTGGTGGTGACCGTCAAGCAGGGCGAAGCGCCCGAACTCGAATTTCCCGAAAGCTTCAACGTGACGGCCGACAGCAACGGCGTGACGATCGACCAATATCTCGATGAAGACACNGACGCGCTGACGATCGACGTCAGCGGAACGACCGTCAACGACGATGTCGTTCTGACCTTCGCNCTCCCCGCGGGCTGGAGCGGACTGATCGGCAGCGAGATCAGCTTCGGCGGCATGAAGAAAGCGCGCGAAGACTGGCCCTCGGTCGAGGACTTCCGTAACGCGATGGGCGACGTTGAACTCGTCGAGGGAAATCAGCTTGTCTTCCCCGCCGACGGTCAGCCNCATATCGGCCAGTACTTCCTNGTGGCCGACGGTCAGGTAGATGTCGAGCACGGCTTTGTGGTTTCGGTTCTCGTCGAGAAAGGNGCGGAGCCCGGTCCGGTGATCATGCCCGACTTCCCCGAGACTCTGAACGTCACCGTCAGCGATCCGGGTCTGACCGTCAAGCAGGAGTATGAAGCCGGNTCAGACGTNNTNANGATTACAGTTACCGGTGAGACCGAAGCCGACGAAGTTAAAGTTACGTTTGACCTTCCCGAGGAATGGGCAGGCTTGATCGGTTNNNATGNANNAGCTGNTGTGTCGGGTCCCGTTGCGCGTGCTGCGTGGCCGACACTCGAAGAGTTCAAGGAGAATTACCCTTANGATGACCTTGAACAGGGAACAGAGTTTGCATATCCAGTCGGAATGTGGATATTGGGCACCTACNACCTNTANACCGCNGANGGTTACGTCTNTNAAGATCAGCANGNNNNTNCTCTCGATTGACATCAAGAAGAAGAGCGGCGTGNCCGCAGTNGGNGCNGANANCNCCNANGNCCGCTACTTCGACCTCCGGGGCNCCGAGATAGCCAACCCCACAACCGGCGTCTATATCAAGGTNNCCNACGGNNACGCCACCAAGGTCATCGTGAAATAANCGCCCCGNNACGNCNNGCAATCGACAAACCAATGTAGGGACATCGCTCTGCGATGTTTCAAACGCCCCGGAACGTCCNNCAATCGACAAACCAATGTAGGGACATCGCTTCGCGATGTTTCAAACGCCCCCGGTATGCCCCGNGCTTGAAACATCGCAAAGCGATGTCCCTACATTTTGCCGACGCCCCGATATGGATATGGCCCTTAGCCCATACGAGTTTATAAGATTTTTTTAATTTTTTTCAATAAAAGTTTGCATAATCGGAGAGGATTGGTTAACTTTGGCGCGTCTCTCTTAATTATATTCTTATATTAAGGACATCGAAGGACATCCAATTCANTTTAGAACGGACAATCTTTTGGTGATTAAGAAAGTCTACAAATGTACGACTCTCTAAAGGCAAACTAATTTTTAACTAAATATTACCTGACTATGAAGAAAGCTCTACTTCCCCTTTTGGCTTTGGCCTTAGGAGCGAATGCAGCGTTCGCAGCGGTCGAGACGATCGACTTCGACACAGCCGATTCCATGTATGGACATGATCGCGTGTTCCTGACTACTTCACCAAGCACNACAAACATGGGAACCCTNTTCACCGAATGGGATTTCACCCAGGGTGATGTCAATTTCCATGCGGGTCTGCTCTCCGAATCCGGTGCNTCATCGGGTTATGCCCTTGTCAAGAACACCGCCTCANGCGGTACGGCNCAGTCTCAGTGGGGACTTGCGGTGACCGCAGGTATGTCCGCGGCTACTAAGGCTTATCCTGACCTNGTCGTTTCCGTCCCCGGCGGCAAGATCACCAAAGTTGCCATCACCCTCTCGGGTAGCGGTATCGGACCTTCAACTGACCTGTCATTCAACGGCACGACCGTTAACCCCNNCGGCGCGGCAAAATCGGCGACCGCAACCTATTCTCCTAAAGATGCTGTGGAATCCGTAAGCATCACCTGGGTTCCGACCTTCTATATGCGTTATGTACACTCTATCGAGGTGACCTATGATATCGTGAGCACCAAGGCGGCTCCCGAGCTCTCGTTCAATCTTCTCAACAGCGACGGTGAGGTCGAAGAAACGGGTGTCGACAGCGCGAAGGCAATCCTGGGCCCGAACAGAAAATTCAACGCTCCCGTTCTGGTCAACCCCCACTCCCTCCCCGTGACTTGGGAAAGCTCGAACGANNCGGTGGCTACCGTTGACGCAAACGGCGCGGTGACCCCCGTGGCTGCCGGCAAGGCAAGAATCACGGCCCGTACCGCCGGTGATGACACCTACGCGAAAGGCTCGGTTTCATATGACCTTCAGGTTGTAGCTTCGGCAAACACGCTCGCTCAGCTCGCGTCTTTNGCTCCGAACANTGGCGATGAGGCATACGCNAACTTCCCCATGACCGTCACCTATGCTGCCGGTTCGAACGCCTTCGTAGTCGACGATTACGGCAACGCCGGTTATATCCANAACACCATGAACGACGGTCAGACCGGTGCNACCGGCACAATCTACAAGGTCGGAGNCGTGATTCCTCAGGGTTGGTTCGTGACCAACGTTATGCAGGGCTCGGAGATCTGCTGGAACGGTCTTCCCGAGAATGTCACAGAGGTTGTGGACGTTATCTATCCCCGCGTAAGCTCAATCAACTATAAGAATGACGCAAACAAGGTTGTCGTTCTCAAAANCGTAACCTTCACTACCCGTCCCGGCTCGGTCGACAAATGGAACGGTTCGACAGAAGNGGGCACCTACTCCTTCCAGGATACCTTCAANGCCGGCACTCAGGACGCAGGTACCTATGACGTGACTTGCGTGGTCCGTTACTCGGTTATGGGTTCGACCACCTACGCATGGCTCGCTCCCATCAAGTATGAGGTTCCCGCCACTCTCGAATTCCCCGAGACCTTCAACGTCGGCACCGACGGCACCGATGTGAAGATCGATCAGTATGTCGACGAAGACACCGAGGCTCAGACCATCGAGATCACCGGCAAGACCTCTTCCGACAAACTCAACGTGACCTTCAATCTTCCCGAAGGCTGGGAGAGCCTCGTCGGTTATGAGATGTCNTTCGGCGGNATGAAGAAAGCCAGCTCAAGCAACTTCNTTCCTCTGGAGACTGTAGAGGAGATGATCCCCTATCTTGACTACAAAGGCACTTCGTTCGAATTCGACGCAGACGGNGTGGCAAGAACCTATATGTTCTGGCTCGTAGCCGACGGTCAGGTAGACGTGGCCAATGCCGTTCAGCTGATCGTGAATGTAGAGAAAGAAGCGGTTGCTGCAGATCCCGTATTCCCCGATGAGTTCGTTGTTACGGTTCCGACCGGTCTGCTCGTTCAGCAGGAAACCGACGAGACCTACGAATGGGATATCATCGTGACCGGCACCACAACCGAAGANGAGGTTGTCGTGACCATCGAAGTTCCCGAAGGCTGGGATGGCTTCATCGGTCTGAACTCCGCTGAATTCGGCGGCAACAATGGTGATCCCTTCGTAGCCGATAAGCCCCGTAAAGCCGCTGCTACCCCGAGCGAGTGGGAGCCGATGGAAGATATCCTTGCTTTCGGCATGAAGACCGGCAATCAGTTCACCTTCCCTGCCGACGGCGAGCACTACTGGGGTCAGTACTACCTCTATGTAGGTGACAAGTATGACTCCGTACACTCGATCATGCTTTCAGTAACCGTAGACAAAGGTGAGCCCGACGCAGTCGAGACCGTAGGTGCGGACGACGCGGAAGTTCGCTACTTCAACCTCCAGGGTGCTGAAATCGCCAATCCCGCAGCCGGCATCTACGTGAAGGTTGCCAACGGCAAATCGACCAAGGTAATCGTGAAGTAAATCCAACCCAACCCTAAATAAAAAGCGCCCGGACCGTTCGCGGTCCGGGCGCTTTCGATACCCTCTACATCGGCTGCAAGAAATTCCCATACCACGATACTTTTGCCCTCTCGGTATCAGGCGTATCGTAAAAGATCTNATTATGTTTACATTTATGTAAAACTTTTTTCGTAACTTTGCGTTATCATCATAAACGCAANGTATTATGAGCGAAGTAGAACTCCTTTTGGTAAACAGCAGCGAAAGTTGCACAATGTATACAATACAATTCTTGTCTGACGAACAGAGCGAATTTGAAAAATTCGTATCCAAATTCAGACAAGACGCCGAATTGAATCCTGATTTTCAGGCTATCATGCGTTTTGTAGAACAAATTTTATCTAATGGAGCATTGGAGAGATACTTCCGNAGAGAGGGNAANATGAGTGATTCTGTTGTCGCTCTNCCTGTTNTGAAATCAAAACTCCGTTTATATTGTCTTCGCCTGACAGATAAAATCCTAATCCTCGGCAATGGTGATGTAAAGCGCAGCCGCACTTACGAGGAAGACGATACGCTTCAAGGTTACGTCATTGACTTGCAGAAGTTTGAGCGGCTACTCAAACAGGAAGTNCGTGCTGGNAACGTGNAGATTACAGAAAAAGAGATACTGACTGATAAAACTTTTGAAGTATGAGAACTGTAAATATATCGTTACAGGAGATNTTTAACGAAATCCCGATTGAGAAACGCGAGGAAACCCGCCTCTCGTTTGCTATTTCCAATCGGATAGCCGCTCTTATGCAAGAAAGAGGACTTAACAAAAGGCAGTTTGCAGAAGCTCTCGGTAAGCGTCCAAATGAAATTACACGATGGTTGAGCGGGGAGCATAATTTTACCATCTCGACCCTCGCCATGCTGTCGACTTTCTTTGGCAAGTCAATTATAACCGTATNATAAAGCNATGAAATCAACTGCTCTTATGAACTAAAATTGGTGTATTTGTCNCCGCAATAGGAGTAAGTGTCGCTTTTATAATNGGACATCAAAAAAGTATGGNGAAAAGCNGAAAANNTNNGAGTGAAAAGNNGNAAAAGTNNGGNGNNAAGTAGTNNAAAAGTNCGGAGNGGCTTNTATATTCCNCATCCGNATGTAAACAAGAACGGGCCGCATCCGGATGGATGCGGCCCGTTAGGCTTTGCAGGGGGTGCAAATTATTTTGCAGCCTCTTCAGCAGCGGGAGCTTCAGCTACCTCTGCAGCAGCTACGATAGCTGTGTCAGAGTCGTTAGCAACCTCTTCTACTACAACAGCGGTATCTTCTACTGCTACTACAGAATCGGTGTCAGCTGCCTCGGCTTTCTTGTCAGAGCAAGAAACCATTGCTACGCCGAATACAACGGCGAGAGCGAGAACTACTTTCTTCATTTTGGTTTGGGATTAAAATAATAAAACAATATTCTTTGCTGTCAAAAACGTTGCAAAGGTACGGGTTATTTTGGTAACGTGCAAGTTTTTTCTCGAAAAAGTGCAGATTNNAAGTCGTTTTTTAACACTTGTTAATTCCGAACGCCNGNNATNGTANNCTAANCGGGCCGATNNNNCANGTGCGCNNGNNNTNCNCNGGNCTGCGCGTGCCACGCAGACGTNANTTGGACATCGTGACGGAGCGGGANCCCAGCAGGTTGCCTTCGCAGTAGACTTCGACGCGGTAGGTGCCTTTGGTGAGGGTCGTGTTGACGGTCCAGTAGACGGTNACCGGCGTTTCCTCGTTGTTGTATTCGACNGAGCGGTGGTCGGTGCAGGCTACGCTCTTGCCGCCGGTGGTGAAGGAGCCGCCGTTGCCCAGAAGNTCACCCTCGGGNGAGGTGATGCGGATGTAGAANTCNTTCATGCCGGCTGAGGCTGTCGCGTTGGGTGAGACGGAGAAGCTGACGCCGAGGCTCTTGGCCTTGGTGACGTTCTTCTCGACCTTTCCGCGCTTGTTATAGGCCTGGAGCGACAGACCGGTGATCTTNAGCTGTTTNGCGACCTTGACGGTGGCGGCNAGCTGTTCGTTGTCNCGGGCGGTGGTGGTCACCTGCGTCGCGAGCTGTTCGTTACGCTGGTTGACCTCTTCGATCTCCTTGCGCAGACCGGCGTTCTCCTCGCCGAGACGCTTGATCTCNTCGAGATAGTGGCGGACGATACCCTTGAGGGTCGCGATCTCNCCTTCGAGCTGNTTGATGCGGGCNCGGTTNCCGGCGTTNGAGCGNTTNTCGGCNTCNAGTTCCTTGAGNAGACCCTCGACCTTCATACGCGCCTGNTTATACTGCTGAACGAGCGAATCGTTNTTCAGATANATCTGCTGNTCTTCATACTGCGAGAAATCNGCNTTCAGCTGATTGAACTCGTTGGTCAGCANGAGGCGGTCGTTGGCGAGTGCCAGCGAGTCGGCTCGCAGTTCCGCCTCGTAGGCGGCGTCGGACTGGCGCGACGAATTGACGATCAGCACCACNATGAGGGCGACGAGCGCCGCCACGACGCCGACGCCACCGAAGATTATGATTTTCTGNTTCTTATTCATAATATAATGTGATTTTCATGATTGACATTTAGTCATTCCCTCATCCCCTCTTCAGANAGAGGGGAAAATCCGGGTTCACGGCTTCAGTTCCTTGCGGACGGTCAGGCGTCCGGCCAGATAGATCAGCAGGGCGACACCGAGCCCTACGGCCGCTCCGGGGAGGAAGCCGACGGCCTCACCACCTAACTCGGCCAGTGGCCGGCGGTAGGTGAACGTCAGCAGGAAGAGGGCGAGGGAGGCGGCCACCCAGGCCGTGGCCACGGCGCGCAGGATCATCNCCCGGAAGGGGCGCGCGATCACGGACGTCGGATAGCCGAGCATCCTCAGCCGGGCGATACGNTCGCGGTTGCGNTCGAAGAGAAGNGAGATGGAGAGGGTCAGGATCACGCCCCCGAGGAGCGTGATGATTCCGCCGACACCCCCGGCNACNCCGGCCGCGACGCGAAGCAGGAACGTGGCGGCCGAGTTGTCGTCTCCNGNNGCCGATTCGAGGCCGTGGTCGGAGAGGTAGCGGCCGATGGCCGTATCTCCCGGACGGCTGACGTCGATTATCAGACGCCCCGGACCGGCGGGGTTACCGCCGCCGAGGTTGGCGTTGGCCTCCTTGAGGAAGGCCTCGGGCACAAGAATTGTGTTGAGACGGTTCGAGAGGGCCACGACGCGGGCCGGGCGGCGGATCGTGCGCGTACCGTCGTTCGAGGTCATGTCGAGCGTCAGGGGAATCGAGGAGAGAAGCTGTTCGTTTATCTGCGGCATCCCCGCGCTGCGGGCGAAGCCGAAGTTATAGAGGGTCAGATAAGACTTGGAGAGGATCACCGGCACCTCCCCCNCGNCGGGAGTGTAGTGCCAGCTCGAAGCGGGGATGTCGAGGAAGTCGTCGGGGACCGACTCGAAGAAGAGNAGCGACGAGAAGTCGCGNCCGGCGAGGTCGATCGTGGCGGCCACGCGGAAATCTGCCGACGAGAAGGGGCCGACGCGGCGCACCCAGGGCTGGGNCTCGAGATCGGCGATCTCGGCCNCGNTGAAGGCCTCGGGNGGCACGCCGGGCCTGGCGTGGCGGTTGACGACGATNTAGTCCGTATTCAGAAACGAATCCTCCTGAGCCCAGATCGAGCGGATGTCAATCAGCAGCATCACGGCCCCCATGATTATGAACAGGCCGGCGAACGCCGCGGCGACGAACGCCGCGAGGCGTCGTCCGCGCATCCCCGAGAGGAGTATCCTGTCTGATAAAGTCTTCATAGAATCGGTTTTCGGTATGGTTTTCTTAAAGGGCCGGTGTCAGAGCNGAAGCACCCGGTCATATNCGAGTTCGAGACGGTTGCCGACCGAAAGCACGATCACTCCCGCTCCNAGGNGTNGGGCCGTTTCGGCGACCAGCTCGGCCGCCGCGCGGTTGTTGGCCGCNTCGAGGTGAGAGACCGGTTCGTCGAGNATNANGAANTCNAAAGGCTGGGCGAGNGCGCGCAGNATCGCCACGCGCTGCATCTGTCCGACCGACAGTTTCCCGGCCNNNCGGTCNAGATAGGGGAGGATTCCCAGCCGNCGGGCGAAGTCNTCGACCGGCACGGGGCGGTANCCGTCGGGCCCNTTGTCTCCTTCGGTCAGCACGCGCTTCACGCTGATGTTGTCGGCGGCTGTCAGCTCGGGAAAGAGGTCNAGGTTCTGGGGAAGGTAGGCGANGTGGAGACGTCTCAGTTCCGCGCGGCCGTCTANCGAAAAGGAGCGNGCGTCCTCNCCGTCGAAAAGTATCCGGCCGCGATAGTCGGACCGCAGTCCCATGATGAAAGAGGCCAGCGAGGTCTTCCCCGCGCCGCTGCGCGCCTCGACAAGGACGGTCTCTCCCTTTTCGAAGCGCACGTCTTTGAGCCACACTTCCGAACCGGCCGGCGGTTCGGACGCGAATACTTCGGGAATCACCCGGTCGAGGACGATGCTGTTCATTTCTGAAACTCTGTTGGGGGGTGGGGGTATACCGTTCACCCCGTGGCGTTATTTATAGTCGACGCGGATCCTGAACTCAAGGCTCGACCGCGTCGGGACGAGAGCCACCGAGAAATCGGTGATCGGTTTCATGTCGGGGAGATAACCGGCCGAGAAGGCGAGGCCGAGCCACGCGCCGTCGAGTTTCTCGCCGAGTTTGGCGATCGGTTCGCCCGACTGCGGACCGCCGTTGATGGAGATAAGCACCGCCCCCTCCTTGGTGGTCATCCGGAGGCCGGGATCATTTCCGAGAAGGAACGAGAGCCCGTCGACAGCCTTGACGATTGTCTGTTCGCTCCCTTTCTTGCAGGGAATGGTGAAGATGATGTTGTTGGCCTCATCGGAGGCGGCTACCATCGGACCCTCGATATTTTCGAGCGCCTCCTGAACGGAGGGGGGAAGCGCCGCGCCGAAGATGCCCGCCGCCCTGACGAGGTTCTTCATCAGTTTCGAGTCGATCGAGAGGCCGGCCACAGCCTGAGCCTTGTCGCCGAGGATGTTGAAGTCACGGGTGGCGAGCTTGCTTGTGGCCAGATTGCACTTCGCGTCCTTGAACGAGCTGTCGAGGAAACGGCCGTTGGCTATGATGCTCGTCTCGCTCATGTCAGCCGAGAAGGAGGCGTAGCGGACTTCGGCGAACATGAACGCCGAGATCATGCGCGCCTTGTCTGCGCTCGGGCCGAGTGTGCGCCAGAGGATGTTGGAATCCCAGAGGTCGATATAGTCGTTCTCGAGCGCCGTCAGCTTGTCGGCATAGTCGGACGAGGCCATGCTCTGCTCCTTGTTGAGGCGTTTGAAAGCGTCGACAGCCGCGGCGTTTGCGGCCGAGTCCTTGAGCGAAACCCAGATATGGGTCTTGTCGAAGGCGATGTCTTCGGCACAGAGAAGTCCGTCGCCGGCCTGCTGAAGCGGGTATCCGCGGCGCTTGAAATAGCTTTCGGTCTTGGCCGCGTCGGCGAGGGGGGCGATCAGCCACATGTTGCCTCCATTCTCGAAGAGCGCGAAGCAGGAGAATTCTATTCCACCCTTGCCGGCGAAGAGCGAGTCGAGATGGGCCGATGTCTCGCGGCGGTTAATGCGCTCGAGAAACTTGCGCAGTGTCTCTGAGGGCTCGACCACGGTCTTGTCCTTGATCTTTCCTCCGGTAGAGGTCACGAGTGCGTCGGTGTTGATCACGGCCACATAGGCGGCGTCGCCCGGGATGGTCGCGAGCAGGTCTTTGGCGGTCTGGCGGTCGCCCGAGTCGGAACAGGCTCCCATGAGGAGACCCAAGAACAGGGCGACGGTGAGAATGAGGCGAGTTTTCATAATCAGTAAGATTCTGCTTCCGAGGGGAAGTCTGATGATTTGACGTCGGCGATATATTGTTTGAGGGCTTCGTCCATGATTTCGCCGAGATTGGCATATCGGCGCAGAAAACGGGGGGAGAATCCCTGGTTGAGCCCGAGCATGTCGTGCATCACGAGCACCTGGCCGTCGACGCCGCCTCCGGCACCGATGCCGATGATGGGGATGTTGACCGATGCGGCCACTTCGGCCGCCAGCTTGGCCGGAACTTTCTCGATCACGATGGCGAAACATCCGAGTTCTTCGAGAAGCTTGGCGTCTTCCTTGAGTTTCTGAGCCTCGGCCTCCTCACGGGCACGGACGTTGTAGGTTCCGAACTTATTGATACTCTGAGGTGTCAGGCCGAGGTGTCCCATCACCGGAATGCCGGCTGAGATCACACGGCTGACCGACTCGGCTATCTCGGCGCCCCCCTCCATCTTGACCGCCTCGGCGTGGCTCTCCTTCATGATGCGGATCGCGGAGGCCAGAGCCTCTTTTGAGTCGCCCTGATAAGACCCGAAGGGGAGGTCGACGACCACGAGGGCACGCTTGGCGGCTTTCATCACCGACTTGGCGTGGTAGATCATCTGGTCGAGCGTGATCGGGAGCGTGGTCACGTTGCCGGCCATCACGTTCGAGGCCGAGTCGCCGACAAGAATCACGTCCATACCGGCCTGATCGACGATCTTGGCGCTGGTATAGTCATAGGCTGTCAGCATTGATATCTTTTCGCCGCGCTGTTTCATTTCGATCAGACGGCGGGTAGTTACTTTTCTCTGGTTATCCTGTGTGTTTGTAGACATGACGTGAATGAATTAGGTCTGTAAGGACGTTAGACGCCGGGGAGAAGGCGACGCGCCGCCCGGCGGTAGAGTATGAGTTCGAAAACATAGAAGAGGATCAGCAGCAGACCGGCGATCGAGTCGGCCAACCATCCGAAGCCGGAGGCTGCGGCGGCGCATGCGGCCGCGAGGGGCATCGCCCACGAGAGGTAGCGGCAGATCATGCGCACGGTCCCGGGTCCTTTCGGCATCAGGTCGCGGGTGGAGCGATAGCGCTTGCGCGACATCTTCCAGACGCGCCCCGTGGCCTCGCCCCAGTCAACGGTCAGCACCGTATCGGGTGAGACGGCCACGGCCGAGTTGTCCGGACGCGCTATGCGGTTGACGAAAATATCGTCGTCGCCCCCTTCGAGCAGGAGTCCGTCGGCGAATCCCTTGTTCTCGAAGAAGAGGCTGCGTTTGAAGATCAGGTTATTGCCGTCGCCGCGCCAGGGGCGCTCTCTGAGGGCGTCGCCCACCCATCGCGCACCGAGGGTGACGGTCTCCGTTTTGGCGCCGGGACGTCCCGAGGCGGGGATGCGGCTGAAATCGAAGTGGCTGAAGCCGAGAACGACCTCCTTGGCGTCCCCCTCGACATTGACGGGCTCCATCATTTCCGAAATCCAGCGGTCGGAGGGGATGCGGACCTGGGGAATAGTGGTCAGGATGTAGTCACCCTTGGCCGCCTTGATGCCGATGGTCAGGGCGAGTTTGCGGCGGTTGAGGGTGTGGCTGCCCGGGGGGATGAAGGTGAAATAGATACGTTTTTCATCGGCATACCGCTCGGCCAGCGAGGCGGTGTTCTCGGCGTTGGCGTCATAGACGACCACCACGTCGAACGCCGGGTAGTCCTGTTCCAGCACGCGGCTGATCCAGCCGTCGAGCACCTCTTCGTCACAGCTCGCGAAGACCACGAGCGTCAGCGACCGCCCGGCCTTTTCGGGAACCGGGGCGTCGCTCCGTGCGTCCACCCCGTTTCCGGTTTCGCCCTCCGCCTCTTCCCGGTTTGCGGGGTCGCTTTCAGCCTCTTCCCGGCTTGCGGGTTCGCCTTCCGCGGGTTTGGTTTCGCATTTCCTGACGTTGCCGGTTATCCACATGGGTCTGAGTCCGACAGCCAGTTGCCAGACTATGGCGACAGCCATCGCCACGAGAATTATGATCGAGATAGTCGTGATCATCGCATTACATATCGTTCAACCTGCGAAGTTAATGAAAAAAATTGAAAGTAAAGAATTCCGCCCGATCGAAACGAACTTCCCAAAGAATTCTGACAAAATCCAAAGGAATAAACGGCAGAAATCGGAGAAAATCCAAAGGAATAAACGCCATAAATCGGAGAAAATCCAAAGGAATAAACGGCAGAAATCGGACAAAATCCAAAGGAATAAATATCTCAACGTTGTTCCGGAAAGGGAAAACTGCGTGCTACTTGTCCGGAATGTGATGGCGAAGAGCAAGTGAAAGAACAGTGACTTTAGGACGCTCCTCTTCATCAAAGAATATTCCCTCCTGAGAATTTGTTTGTTTACTTGCCTATTATCGTGTAATTTTGTAAATGAAAAAACTAAAAGGCAATGGAGAATAACAACCAAATAATCATTTACCAGAGCGAGGATGGCGAGACCCGTATAGAGGTGAAGTTTACGGGTGAGACTGTGTGGCTTTCGCAGCAGCAGCTTTGCGAACTATATAATACGAGTAAGTCTAATGTCAGTGAGCACATTAAGCATATCTTCGAAGACGGAGAACTTGACGAGGAATCAGTTGTTCGGAAATTCCGAACAACTGCCGATGATGGCAAATCCTATAATGTAACTTTCTATAATCTTGACATGATTATCTCGTTGGGATATAGGATTCGGTCGGTGATTGCCACTCATTTCAGGCGGTGGGCTACCGAGCGGCTGAAGGAGTACATTATCAAGGGATTTACCATTGATGATGAGC
>JAAVFK010000005.1:33158-65847 GCA_014800785.1 Bacteroidales bacterium | reverse complement strand
TGGCGGTTGTTGTTATATCCGCCCTGACGGTTGTTGTTGTATCCGCCGTTGTTGTAGCCACCCTGGCGGTTGTTGTTATATCCGCCCTGGCGGTTGTTGTATCCACCCTGGCGGTTGTTGTTATATCCGTTCTGGCGGGGCTGGTAACCGTTCTGACGGGGCTGGTAGCCGTAGGAGTGCTGCTGGTCGAATCCTCCTTCGGTGTGTGTGCCTTCCGTGGTAGATTCAGCCTTGGTCTCGCCGTCTGCAGATGACTGCGGAGTATAGGGGCGCTGCTGGTAGCCGCCCTGCTGATTTCCGTATCTGTTGTAGGGACGGGGCTGGTAACCGTCGCGGTTCTGGTAGCCCTGGTTGTAGGAGCGGTTCTGATAGCCGCCCTGCTCGTTGTAGTCAGAGTTCTGGTAGGTGTCGTTGTTCTCCTGTGCCGGAGATGCAGAGACGCCGATTCTCGGTCTCTTGGGTTTCTTTTCTTCTTCCATGGTAGAATGTAGAATGTGCTGGTTCCCCCCGGGCATCACTGCCGTCGAACGGGGAAGTGTGAAATAATTAGGGATAATTTGGGACAAAGATACTCAATATTTCGCAAACGGCCAACATCCGATCAGTTTATTTGGATATTTAGTCCTAAAAATTAACATATTGCCAATAAAATCAGTTATAATAGTCAGGAAGTTGACTAAATTTCAAATTGATACTTGCAAAATCGGTCGATAAAAGGTAATTTTGCCGATTGAAGCGGATCGGTCTTCCGCAAACGTCGCGAACCGTATGGAAATGGCGGAGTTTGAGCAGGCCGGAGCCGCGTAAATGATTAGAAAGATGAAAAGAATCTCTGATTATGCTCTGATGGCCGAAGAGGCCATCCGTGACGCCGGTGTCGGTGCCGGCACGCCCGCCTCTCTCTACGGTCCTATCGATTACGCCATGGAAGCCGGCGGCAAACGTCTGCGTCCCGTCCTGATGCTCATGGCTGCCGACGCTTTCGGTGACGATCCCGAAAAGGCACTCGCTCCGGCGGTCGGCATAGAGCTGTTCCATAATTTCACACTCCTTCACGACGACGTGATGGATAATTCCGCTACGCGCCGCGGCCGCGAGTCGGTGATGGCAAAATGGGACGTGAACACCGCGATCCTTTCGGGAGACACGATGCTCACCCAGGCCACCCGCGAGATCTCGAAAGTCGACGATAAGCTTCTCCGCAACGTCCTCGACCGTTTCAACGCCATGGCTCTCGAGGTTTATGAGGGTCAGCGTCTTGACATGGACTTCGAGAAGATGGAGAATGTCTCGCCCGAGGCGTATATCGAAATGATCCAGAAGAAGACCGGTGCGCTGCTCGGTTGTTCGGCTGCGATCGGTGCTCTGATCGGCGGCGCATCCGATAAAGATGCCGAGGCACTCTACCGTTTCGGCGTGATGCTCGGAACCGCCTTCCAGATCGAGGACGATCGTCTCGACACCTTCGGCGACCCCGCTGTCTTCGGCAAACCTATCGGCGGCGACATCCGCAACAACAAGCAGACCTTCCTCATGGTCTCGGCGCTTGCCCGCAATGACGAGGATGCCGCCGCTCTGCGCGCCGTGATAGCACTCGAACCCTCCGACACAAAGGTGAAGGCCGCCACCAGAATCTACGAACGCATGGAGATGCCCGCCGTGTGCACCAAGGCTGTGGCCGAATACTCTTCTGCCGCCATGACCGCCCTCAAGAAGACTTCGCTCTCGCCCGAGAAGAAAGAGGCCTTCAAGAAACTGGTTGAGAAACTGACCGGCCGCAAGAAATAATATCCTATCGGCTGCAGGACAATGATAGATACCCACTCACACATGTACTCCCACCGCTTCGACGACGACCGTCGCGAAGCGGTGGCGCGTGCTTTGGACGCCGGGGTGAAGGCCATGGTGCTTCCTGGCGTCAATCTCGAATCGGTCGAACCGATGATTCAGCTCTATGATGAGTTTCCGGAGGCGATGTATCTCGCTCCGGGTCTGCATCCGACCGACGCGAAAGAGAACTGGCGCGAAGAGCTCGACGAGATATGGCGCCGGATGTCGGAACGTCCGGCCGTCGCGCTCGGGGAGACCGGCATAGACTTGTATTGGGAGAAGGAGACGCTTCCGCGCCAGCAGGAGGTCTTTCTCCGTCATCTCGAAGAGGGGACGCGCCGCGGTCTTCCGGTCATCATCCACAGCCGCGAGGCTACCGATGCGTCGCTCGAAACGATCGAGAGTCTCGCGGGGGAACGACCGAGGATGGTCTTCCACAGCTTCACCGGCGGTCCTGAGGAGGCGCGCCGGATTCTTGACCGCACCGACGCGATGTTCGGAATCAACGGGGTGCTCACTTTCAAGAACGCCGCTCCGCTCCGCGAGGCCGTGAAACTGATCGGTCTCGACCGCATCATGCTTGAGACCGACTCTCCCTATCTCGCCCCCGAACCCAACCGGGGAAAGAGAAACGAAAGCGCGTGGGTGCGCAATGTCGCCGACAGGCTCGCCGAAATTTTCGGCACCGATTTCGCGCACATCGACAGCGTCACCGACCGCAACGCCATCGATTTCTTCGGGCTCTAAGAGAGCGTTTGAATTTAAATCAAATTTAATGTTTAGAGAGGTTCCAATCTAACCTAATACCGCAACACAATCTTGTTCGATCTTCCTCTGAGCCAGCCCGTGCCTATCTTTATGCTGGTGCTTGGCATCATTCTCCTCACTCCGCTTATCTTCGGCCGGCTGAAGATACCCAATATCGTCGGACTGATTCTGGCGGGTGTCGTCGTGGGNCCNTATGGTTTCAATCTGCTTGCCCGGGACGCGTCGTTTCAAATTTTCGGTCAGGTAGGTATNCTCTACCTGATGTTCCTCGCGGCGGTCGAGATCGATATGTACGATCTCAAGAAGAATTTCCGCAAGGGACTCGGCTTCGGTTTGCTGACCTCGATGATTCCNATGGTGTTGGGAATCATCAGCGCGACATTGCTGTTCGACGTGCCGATGCCGACGGCGGTGTTGCTCGCCTCCATGTATGCCTCNCACACGCTCGTCTCCTATCCGGTGGTGTCCAAATTCGGNCTGTCCGGGACGCCGGGGGCCGTGATCGCCGTCTGCGGAACGATAGTGGCTGTGCTCGTAGCCCTGCTCGCGCTCGCCGAGGTCGTCGCCGTCAGCACGAGCGGTGCATTCGACTGGGTGAGTCTCGGCGAACTGTTGGTTTTCACCGTTGTGTACGCCCTCGGAATCGGCTGGCTGTTTCCGTTGCTGACTCGCAATTTCTTTCGCAAGATAAGTAATCCCGTCAGCCAGTTCATCTTTATTNTGGCCATGGTCTTCCTGGCCTCCCTTCTGGCGCAGGTGATCGGACTCGAAGCCATTCTCGGCGCCTTCTATGCCGGGCTGGTGCTCAACCGCTTTGTCCCGCGCCGTTCGGCCCTGATGAATCATATCGACTTCGTGGGTAACGCCATCTTCATTCCCTACTTCCTCATCGGCGTGGGAATGTTGATAAACGTCCATGTCGTCTTCAGAGGTTGGGGCGTACTCTGGGCAGCGGCCATCATGGTCGTGACGGCGCTCGGCTCGAAATGGATAGCGGCCTGGGTGACCCAGAAAATATATCATCTCTCGGCCTGTGACCGCATGATGATGTTCGGCCTGTCGAGCGGCAAGGCTGCCGCCACGATCGCCGCGACCATGATCGGTTTCCAATATCACCTCCTCTCCGAAGACCTCATGAACGGGGCTGTAGTGATGATCCTGATCTGCTGTATCGTCGCCTCGGTGACCACGGAACGCACCTCGCTGAAGATAAGGCTGGAGAAATCTGTGGCTGAAATCGAGAGCGAGGGTGTCGAGAGCACCGGTTTCGCGCGCCAGATCGTCGCCGTGGCCAACCCTCTGACGTCAGAAGGCCTGATGCGGATGGCTGTCTTCATGCGCAACGTGCGTAACAATGACCCGGTGACGACACTTTTCGTGCGCAACAACGACAACCCGAAAGGGATCCGGATGGGACGCGAAGCGCTCCACAACGCCGCCGCCGCTGCCCTCGGGATGGACATACATGTGAACGAGGTCGAGAGGTATGACCTGAACGTTGTCGCCGGAATTCTGAACGTAGTGAAGGAGCGCCGGGCAACGGATGTCATCATAGGTCTCCACCGGAAAACGACAATCATCGACACCTTCTACGGCCACACGATCGAATCGCTGGTCAAAGGCACGGACAAGATGATCATCATCTCGCGCTGTTTCATCCCGGTCGACACGGCGCGGCGTCTGGTCGTGCTTGTCAGCCGGAACGCCCAATATGAAACCGGCTTCCACGCGTGGCTTGCGCGTATCTGCAACCTCGCCTCCCAGCTCGGGTGCAAGATCATCTTCATGTGCTATCCCGACACATCGGAGCTGATCGAGAGCGTNATCGAAGAAGACGGATTCGGAGTCAGCCGNATATATCAGGAGATGTCATCGTGGGACGACTTCATTCTTCTCTCCGGCGAGATCGGAGCCGANGACATCCTCTTCATCATNCAGGCGCGCCGCGGCTCGCTCTCATATGACNCCGACTTCGAACAGATGCCCCAGTTNCTCGAAAAGAACTTCGCCGGCCAGAATCTCGTCGTCATNTACCCCGAGCANTACGGCGGACATTAAGTCNGGGGCGGGTTGTTAGGGCGGTTTGTTGAATTAAATTTCGGATTGTGGCAAATGTTGAGTAATTTTGCGGTATGTTAGGAATGATAGACCAATTTTGGGAGCAATGCACCTCGACNGNGGTGACTCCGGTCAATGCGTTTGTCCGGCTGGTCATCGCGATGGCTCTCGGCGCTTTCGTCGGGGCGGAGCGAAAACANAANGGCCAGATCGCCGGTATCCGCACCTTCGCGCTCATCGCTATGGGCGCCTGTCTGGCNATGCTCCTCTCCATTTATGTCCCGCAGGTTTACCTCGGTCTGAAGAACGGCGATCCGGGACGAATCGCCGCCCAGGTGATCACNGGTATCGGTTTNCTCGGCGGCGGCGCCATGATACAGATGAAAGGCTCAGTGCGCGGACTGACNACAGCCGCCGGAATCTGGATCACGGCNATTATCGGTATGGCCGTCGGCGTCGGGATGTATACCGAGTCGTTCGTCACCACNCTGCTTATCCTCTTCGTTCTCTTCGGAATAGACCGCTTCGAACACAATCATTCGGTCGGTCAGAACAGCAAGGTCCTGAACATAAANCTCCATGGAATTGTAGANGATATAGAACCATACCGNAAGCTTCTCTCGACCTACGGCATTCATCTCTCCACCTTCTACGCCGAGTATAACTATGACAAGGANGAGTCCGAGCTGAATCTCGTGGTNCTGACGCCCGTCCACTCCAATCTGCTACCCGTTGTCGGAGAGCTGAGCAAGGTTTATCCGACCAAATCCATCAATCTTTCAAGNCAAGTCGACCTATGACAAGTTTTGCCGCCACAGCGCCCTACACCGGCCCCTGCGAAGTCACGATGACTCCGGAGGGNACCACGATTGACCACGCCGTCCAGACAATAACCGAACAGGCCGCTCCCGAATCNCACGTCTCNGTGGAGGAGGATCACACGAACGGCCTGATCGCCGACCTCGCGTGGATNCTNCTTCTCGCCGCGTTCGCCACGTTGCTCTTCAAGAAACTGAAGCAGCCNGTGGTTCTGGGTTATATCCTCGCCGGTTTCCTGGCGAGTCCCAAATTCACCTATCTCCCCTCCATATCAAATCTTGAGAACATCGAATTCTGGGCTGACCTCGGAATCGTGGTGCTCATGTTCACCCTCGGACTNGAATTCAGCTTCAAGAAGCTTATGAACTCGGGCAGTTCGGCCATGGTGACNGCGCTGGTGATCATCACCGGCATGACAATGGCCGGCTTCGGCGTCGGGTGTCTGCTGCATCTCGACACCATCAACTGTGTGTTCCTCGGAGGCATGATCTCCATGTCCTCGACCACCATCATATTGAAAGCGTTCACCGACCTCGGGCTGAAACAGAAGAAATTCGCCTCGCTGGTGCTTGCGGTGCTGATCATTGAGGANCTCTTCGCCGTCCTGATGCTCGTACTTCTCTCCTCCGTGGCCATGGGNGACGTCAAGGGTTCCGAGCTTCTCTTCTCCATCGCCAAGCTCGCCTTCTTCCTGATAATCTGGTTCGTGGTCGGGGTCTATGTGCTCCCCTCGTTCCTTAACAAGGTCTCGGGTTTCCTCAACCAGGAGACGCTTCTGATCGTGGCGATGGGCCTCTGTTTCTCGATGGCCGTCTTCTCGGTCATGTGCGGTTTCTCGCTCGAACTCGGCGCCTTCGTGATGGGATCCATTCTTGCCGGAACGGTCTTTGCGGAGAGGATGGATCGTGTCGTCCAGCCACTGAAGGATCTCTTCGGGGCCGTTTTCTTCATCTCGGTCGGTATGATGGTTGATCCGAGCGTACTCGGAACCTATTGGAGCGAGATTCTGCTTCTTGCCGTCGTTGTGATATGCGGTATGATCATCTTCGGGTCCCTCGGAATGCTGTTGACCGGNCAGACCCTCAAAGTCGCAATCCAGAGCGGCTTCTCGCTGACCCAGATCGGTGAGTTCTCGTTCATCATCGCCTCCCTCGGTATGTCCCTCGGGGTTCTCAATCCNTCGCTCTATCCGATAATCGTGGCGGTCTCGGTGATCACCATTTTCACGACCCCATATTTCATCAAGCTTTCGGGGCCGGCATACGATGTGGTCGAACGNCATCTNCCCAAGAGCCTGAGGTTCCTTATAGACCGTTATTCGAATCAGGTCAGCGATGCGAACGAGACGCGNCGCCTGTGGCGTGACATTATCTCGCGTTANGTCTGGCGCCTGTTGCTCTACAGCGTGATNCTNCTGGCCATCATNCTGATGTCGCGNCAGTTCNTGTTCCCGATTCTCGAGAATCTGTTTGAGAAATGGGGCCGGCTGCTCGCGACCGTCGCCACGCTTCTGGCGATGTCTCCCTTCCTTGTCGCGCTCTCGTTCAGTTCGACTAAGCCCGACGAGCGGATGAAGCTNCACGCGACCGCCAGTTTCTATGACGTGCCGCTGATGACGATGAGAGTCGTGCGTTATCTGNTGACACTTCTCTTCATAGTCTACTTCGTGTCGCTCGTCTANTCNCCCCTGACGGCCTGGATCGTNGGTGTGGTCAGCTTCCTGNTTATNATACTTTTCGCNTCNACNANNCTNCTCAAGCGCTACGGNCGGATNGANAACAAATTNATCAACAACCTGAATATCCGCGAGAACCTGCGTACCGGCAAGAATAACAACATCGTCTCGGACCTTCACCAGGCCTATGTAGAGGTCGGACCGCAGTGCCGCTACGTCGGCGATCGCCTCCGCGACTCCGGCTGGCGCTCGGAGTTNGGTGTCAGCATNTCCAGCATACGACGNGGCGACACGGTGATGCCCCTCCCTTCGGGCGACACNCGCATCTTCCCCGGCGACGTGGTCGGAGTGATCGGTACCGANGACCAGATCAAGCGACTCAACGACTCGCTNAACGCCTGCGCNGCTCCCCAGACCCGGAAGAATCCCGAGGTTGAGCTGAAGAGCATCGTGNTGACCGAGAAATCCCCCATCATCGGGCGCCCNCTTTCNGAGACCGACATCCGCGGCGACTACTACAGCATGCTGATAAAGGTGCTTCGCGGAGAAGAGGAATTCATGACGCCTACCCCCGACATGGTGCTTCAGCCCGGCGACATAGTCTGGGTCGTGGGTGATCCGAAAGAATTTGACAAAATGAAATAGAACGCTTATGCCAAACCGCCAGCCATATACATTCGACCGGGTCGTGCGTATCGTATTCTCGATATGTATCGTTCTGACCGTCATCTGGATGCTCGATGTNCTCCGTGGTGTCCTCCTNCCGTTTCTCGTCGCGTGTCTGATTGCNTACATGCTTGAGCCTATTGTCAGGTGGAACCAACGTTGGACCCACAGCAAGCGTCGGTTCATTCCCGTTGTGCTCACATTGGTCGAGGCTTTGTGTCTCGTCGGGATCTTNTGCTGGATCTTCATTCCCTATCTCGTCAGCGAATGTAAGGAAATGGCGCGGCTGATCTCGGCCTACGCATCGCGTGAAATCCAGATACCCTATATATCAGACAAGATTCATAANTTTATCCGCGATAATGTAGACTTCGACACCCTGTCGCGCTATCTNACCCGCGATCAATGGATCGAGCTTGCCAAGACGTCACTTTCNAAGACCTGGTCTTTCGTGTCGTCGGGAGTTGCGNTGGTTGCCGCTATGGTCAGNTGGCTGATNGTTATCCTGTATGTGATTTTTATCATGCTGGACTATGAGCGACTTATGCTCTCATTCCGTCAGCTTGTCCCATACCGACACCGCAAGACCGCCTTCCGGATCTTCGACGACATCAAGAACTCGATGAACCGTTACTTCCGCGGTCAGTTCATCATCGCGATGACGGTCGGCATTCTCTTTGCCATCGGTTTTCTGATTGTCGGACTTCCGATGGGTGTGATTCTCGGTCTCTTCATCGGAGTGTTGAATATGGTTCCTTATCTTCAGGTCATTTCGCTTCCGATCTGTGCATTGCTCTGCCTGGTGGCCGTGGCTACGAACGGTGTCGACTTCTGGGTTATCTTCTGGGAGAGTATGGCCGTGTATGTGATCGTGCAGTCGATTCAGGATTTGATTCTCACGCCGAAAATCATGGGTAAGGTNATGGGGCTCAATCCNGCTATCATCCTTCTCTCCCTTTCCGTCTGGGGTTGCCTCTTAGGTTTTATCGGGCTCATNATCGCCTTGCCGCTGACCACGCTTCTCCTTTCATATTATGATATGTATATAGTCCGCCGCGACGGCGATACCCTCCCTCCGAACAATCCNGACAATCCGGTTCAGGACATACCTCCGGCAGCCAGAGGACCTGAGGATTAACGATAATTCTAAAAAGAGTAAGGAGAGAAGTCGAAATGACCGAAACAAGATATACAATTGAGACAAGGGAGCGCACTCCACAGTCCGGGGCTATTCCCGAAATTAAGATGAGAGCCGCGCGTTTACTGCTGACATTCGGGCTGCTTCTGGTGGCTCTGGGCGGGTTCGCGCTGTCTCCCAAGGAGGCGATAGACCGCTTCGCCGCNTCGCGCGGAATAACGCCGGGGAGTACGGCGGTGCTGATCACCGATCTCTCAAACGGTCAGGAGATCGTTGCCTACAACGACTCCAGATCCCTGATGCCGGCTTCGATCATGAAGTCCGTGACAGCGGCGAGCCTGCTTGAAAAAGGTGGGGCCGACCGCCGCTGGGAAACGAAGGTATATATCGACGGACCCGTGGATAGGGGAGGGGTGCTCGACGGCAATCTCGTGATTGTCGGAAGCGGTGACCCCGCTCTCGGCACCGANCGCGAACCCCTTGACGGTGACTTCATAGGTGAGATTCTCGCCGCGCTCAAAGAGAAGAAGATAACCGGGATAAAGGGACAGGTGATCATTGACGACAGCTATTTCACCGGTCCGGCGGTTCCTCCGAGCTGGGCCTCCGGNGACCTTTCTACATATTACGGAACCGGGGTACATGGCTTCAACTTCGAGCGCAACGCGTCGGGCAAAAAGTCGATNTCCAATCCGGCNGGCGTCTTCACCTCGCGCCTTAAATCGCGACTCGCCTTGGCCGGTATCAATATCGGTGGTGAGAAAACAGGGGGGCACAAGAAGAATCTGCTGGTGACCCACAGGTCGCCCTCGTTCGAAGATGTGATGAGGTCTTGCATGATGCGTTCCGACAACATGTATGCCGAGTCGATGCTCCGCACATTCGGACGTCTGTCCGGAGGAGAAGGGGATGTGGCCGGTTCGGCTGCACTCGAAACCGAGTTCTGGAAGAGGAAACGGGCGCCGTTAGAGGGNGTATCCATTGTNGACGGATCCGGCCTTTCGCGTCAGAACCGTGTGACGGCCAGATTTATGGACTATGTCCTCTCGGCGATGAAAGACAACGTCGANTATGCCTCNTTCTTCCCCCTTGCCGGGCAGGAGGGTACGCTCAAGAACTTCCTTGCCGGCACCGAGCTCGAGGCGTATGTCGCCATGAAGACCGGAAGTATGAACGGAATCCAGTGCTATGCCGGATATGTTCTCGACGACGACTTCGCACCCACCCACAGCGTGGTGTTCATCATGAACTCGCTCAAGGACCGTACCGCCGCCCGCCGCTCGGCCGAACAGCTGCTCCTCGACCTCTTCGCCAAGACCCCCGCNGCNGCTGCCGCTGAAGGTGCCGCACTCGGAGATGACACCNCGNNCGAGGATTGACCCCNTANAAATTGACTATAAGAAAATTCTATGAATATGGAAACCCTGAAAACACTGTTAGACAGAATATATGAGCTNGAAGGGCTCGTNCAGCTTGCCCTCTCGCGCAATGACGANGCNTCGATCCGCATCGCCGAGCTGATCGCGGCCAAAGGTGAGGCCGTCAGCCGGGCTCTNGCCGCCTATGAAGAATCGGTTACCCCCGCGGACTCGGCNACTCCGGAAGGACCCAACCCTCTTGCCGAAGCTGAAGACCTGATCGCTTACAGTCTCGAAGAGGAGGACGCACCGGAAACTCCGGGTGAAGACGAGACAGAAAAAAACGCCGGTTTGACTCAGACGGACGCGGAGGCAATGGCCGAAGCGGCCGAGATTGAAGAAGCTGATGATGCCGACNCCGAAGGCGAGACGTCGCTTGACGCTGAACCGGAAGTGACTGTTGAAGAAACTTCTGATGCAGAAGAGCCTGTNGCAGAGTCGGCGGGANAATTGGTGAGCAATGATATNTCCGGAAACACGACATCGCGCAGACTGCGCACTCTCTTCAGCATCAACGANCGCTTCCGTTTCTCGCGCGAACTCTTCGGAGGGTCGACCAAACGTTTTGACGACTCGCTCACCTATCTCGACAGCGCGATCGACTTCAATGAGGTNGAGGACTTCTTCTTCGATCAGGGGATGGACCCCGAGTCGCCTGTAGTCCAGGAATTTCTCGATATCCTTTCGCGCTCGTTCGGAGACTAAGAGTGTATTTGATTGTAAACTCTGATTTTACCCAAACACTCTCTGACAATNACNACAACCGATATGCTCTATATAGTACCCACCCCCGTAGGCAACCTCGATGATATGACCTTCCGCGCTGTCAAGGTGCTGAAAGAGGCTGANCTGATACTTGCCGAAGACACCCGCACGAGCGGTGTCCTGCTGAAACACTTCGATATCCANACCCCGATGATGAGCCATCACAAGTTCAACGAACACAAGACGGTCTCCTCGGTTGTGGACCGTATCGAAGCGGGCGAGACCGTTGCGCTTATCAGCGACGCCGGTACTCCGGGAATTTCCGACCCCGGCTTTATGCTCAGCCGCGAGTGTCGCGAACGCGGAGTGAAAGTCGAGACGCTNCCCGGCGCTACNGCTTTTGTCCCGGCGCTTGTCAGCTCCGGNCTCCCCACGGACCGCTTCGTTTTCGAAGGGTTCCTGCCGGTNAAGAAGGGTAGGGCGACGCGCCTCTCCTTCCTGGCTGCCGATCCGCGCACGGTCATCATCTACGAATCTCCCAAAAGNCTCGGNCGCACACTCCGCCAGATGGTNGAGTTCTTCGGCGCAGACCGCCCNGCCGCGGTTTGTCGCGAGATCTCGAAACTCCACGAAACAATTAACCGTCGCACCCTCGGNGAATTGGCCGACGAATATACCGAAAACCAAACCAAAGGAGAGATTGTTATAGTAGTTGGGGGAAATGTAGCCGGAAAATCATCCGCGGCGCGGGGGNACGATTCCACCGAAGAATAAAAATACTCAAACAGATAAAACTATGAAAAAGAACATCCTGCTCGTCGGACTCGCCGCGCTTCTGCTCGGTTCGTGTACCGGTAAGAAAAATGACGCAAACGAAGTCGACAGCCTTGCGATCGTGACCCACGACTACAAAGAGGCTACATCGTTCAACGATTCGCTCCTTCTTCTGATGGGCGATATCTACACCGGACTTGACTCTATCAATGCCCAGGAAGGTCTCCTCTACAATATGGGTCAGGGCGAGAACGTAGACCGCCGTGCCGAAATCCGTCAGAACCTCGCGACTATCCGCGCCCGTCTGAACGCCAACAAACAGCTTCTTGACGAGATGCAGAAGAAAGTCAACGCATCCGACTCCAAGAACGCCGTTCTTCTGAAGACAATCGACGAACTCAAGGCTCGTATCGACCAGCAGGAAGCCAAGATCGCCGAACTTAACGATCAGCTCGAAAAGGCTCAGGCACAGATTTCCGACCTCAACCAGCAGGTGGCTCAGGGCGAAGAGAACCTGAAAGCCGAATCTGAGGCTAAGGACGCCGCTCTCGCCGAGGCTAAGGCAGCCGAAGACGCAGCCAACACCGTCTACTATGCTGTAGGCACCAACAAGGAGCTGAAGGCAAACGGTCTGCTCGAAAAGAAATTCCTCGGCAGAACCAAGGTGCTCGAAGGCGACTTCAGCGACAAGTACTTCACCAAAGCTGACCGCCGTGTGCTGACCGAGATCAACACTCACTCCACCAAGGCATCTGTGAAGACTTCCCAGCCCAAGGACTCCTATGAATTCGTGGAGACCGACAACAAGATCAAGGTCCTGAAGATCACCAACCCCACCCGCTTCTGGCAGGTATCTCCCTATCTGATCATCGAGATCTGATTCGGAGATGAATCTCGATTAGTCCCGATTAATCCCGATTAATCCCGATTAATCCCGATTAATCCCGAAAAACATAAATCCGAAGGGCGCACTGCGGTGCGCCCTTCGTTCAATCACCCTATCCTCAATGAAATCGCACAAACTCATCGCTGTCTTCGGTATGCTCCTGTTGGTGGGAGGCGCTTTGACCTCCTGCAAGCCCACCGAGCGCAATTATCAGAGCGCATACGAAGTCGCCCGCGCCAAACGTGAGGCTGAGAAAAACGACCCTGATATGGCGTTGATGCTCGGCGGTCACCGCCTCGATACCTCCGAAGGTGGATCGGCAGTCAAGACCGACAACGGCTCGCAACTCCCCCAAAAAGCACTCACGCTCGTGTTTGAAGACGAGATGGGAGGGGGCGGAGACTGGTATGTCGCTGTCTCGCGCTACTCGATGCCCACGAATGCCCGCGCCCAGGCTTACGATATGTCGGCCAAAGGGGACACCGTCACCGTCGCGCGTGACACCGACTCTCAGTGGTATGTCATAGCCGCGCGCACTGCGGGCCGGCAGGCTGCCGGCGAAGCCGCCGGGCGCTTCATAGCCAAACACCCCGGATTCCCATTCATCGGCCTTGACGGAGCCCCCCTGNTGATTGTTTCAGGCTCCCGGTAAGCACCGGTCTCCCCCGAAGCGGGAAAAGTTGTTGACAACCTGTNNATAACTTTTGTAAATAATTGANATAACGGAAATAGATATGTAGATAACTTTTTCGGAAAGTATGTGAAAACCGGTCCTAAGAGGCCGGTTTTTTCGTGTCTATGCCCAATAACATCAAAAAAAAGTAGTCTGATATTTGGCGGTTTGCTTATTAAACTTTAAATTTGCGTACTTTTAGTTTAGTACACACTTTTTAACGAGGAGCCTCCGACTGTCTGATCCGGACGGTTTAATTCGTTGAAAAAGCGTACGATGCGAATCAGTAAACCTGATAAAAACAACTAATCCATAATACCAAATCTAAAGTATGAGAAAACTGTTTCTAATCTTGATGACGCTGGTATGTACGGTATGGAGCCTTCAGGCCCAGACACGCACATATCACGGCACCGTGGTGGACGCCGCCAATGGCGATCCGCTGATCGGCGCTACCATCATGCCCGTCGGAGGTGGCCAGGGTGCCGCAGCCGATATTGACGGTAACTTCGCGGTCACAGTGCCGGTTAACGTCAAGAAGGCCACTGTTTCTTATGTCGGCTACGCGTCTCAGACCGTAGAACTTCATGAAAACATGATGGTACGACTCTCCTCTACCGATACCTCTCTTGACGACCTCGTCGTTGTGGCCTATGGATCCGCAACGAAACAGTCTCTTACAGGTTCGGTGGCAGTCGTTGACTCCAAGCAGATCGAAGACCGTCCGGTGACCTCGGTTACCGCAGCCCTCGAGGGTAACGCCCCCGGTGTGATGGTCAACAACTCGGTCGGCTCTCCGGGCTCGGCTCCCACGGTCGTTATCCGTGGTTTCAACACCATCAACGGTTCGTCCACTCCTCTCTATGTTGTTGACGGCGTTCCCTACAACGGTGCGATCGCCGACCTCAACCCTGCCGACATCGAAAGCATGTCGGTACTTAAGGACGCCGCTTCCTGCGCACTCTATGGTAANCGCGGTGCGAACGGTGTCATCCTCATCACCACTAAGAAAGCTAAAAACGCCGGTAAGGTAGACGTTCAGCTCCAGATCCGTCAGGGTATGTACAACCGCGGTCTTCCTTTCTATGACCGTCTGAACCCCGTTGACTGGATGCAGACCTCTTTCGACGCCCTCGTGAACGGTTCTATGTCGCGTAACGAGTTCGANACCCGCGAAGAGGCTATCAACAACTGGCGCACCGGTTTCATCAGCCAGTACACCAAGTTCAACCCCTTCGGCGGCACTACCGAAGACGGTGAGCAGATCGGCTACTCGAACGCCCAGCTCTTCAACTACTACGGCAAGTTCCAGCCCAATTCGGTTCTCTCCGGTTATAAGGATGATCTCGATTGGTGGGATGCTGTTTCTCGTTCCGGTTATCGTCAGGAATATAATGTGAACGCAGCCGCCGCTACCGACAAGTTCAATATCTTCGCATCAGTCGGCTACCTGAAAGAGAACGGCTACATGCTCCAGACCGACTTCGAGCGCTTCAGCGCACGTCTGAATGCAAACTTCCAGCCCACCAGCTATCTCTCGTTCGGTGTCAACCTTTACGGTGCTACCCAGAACTCCGAGACAGGTTCGGGTACCGAGGGCTCAAACCTCGCGTCCAACCCGTTCCTCACCATGTTCACCTGCCCGATCTATCCCTACTATGCCCACAATACCGACGGTTCTGTGGTTAAGGAAGACGGCAAGAAACAGTGGAACCGCGCTTCTTACCTCTCCGGTAACAACATCGCCTACCAGATGCGCCTCGACAGAGCCGACTATGACGCAACTCTTCTCGACGGTAACATCTACGGTACCATCTACATCCCCTACGATTTCGAACTGACCGTTCGCGGTAGCCTCCACAGCGACAAGACCTGGTCAACCCAGTACATGAACAACATCATCGGTGACGCCCAGGGTATCGGTCTTCTCTCCGAAGGCTTTGACAAGCTCAGAAACTACACNTTCATGCAGATGCTGAACTGGGGTCACGACTACGGTCTGCACCACGTAGACGCACTTCTCGACCACGAGAACTATGCCTACAAGTTCACCTCTTCTTCAGTATCCGCCCAGGGTCAGGTATTCCCCGATGTTTATGCTCTCGGCAACTTCAACGTCACTCGTCCTGCAAGTGAAGGTATCAGCGAGTATCGCACCGAGTCTTACCTCGGCCGTGCACGCTACAACTACGACAACCGTTACTTCGGTGAAGCTTCTATCCGTCGAGACGGAACCTCGCGTTTCGCCAAGAACAACCGCTGGGGTACATTCTGGTCTATCGGTGGATCTTGGATCATCTCTTCCGAGAAATTCATGGAGAACGTCAACTGGGTTGACTACCTGAAACTCCGTGCAGCCTACGGTTCAGTAGGTAACGACGCCGCCGCTTCGGTATATGCTGCTTACTCACTCTATGGTATGGCATCATACGACAACGAGAAAGCTCTTATCCCCGTTTCGCTCGCTGCTGATGACATCCATTGGGAGGCTACAAAGACTCTTGACGTAGCTCTTGAGGGTAACCTNTGGAATCGCCTCAACTTCAGCGTAGGTTTCTTCGACAAGATCAACTCTGATCTTCTCTTCAACGTGACCAAGCCCATGTCGGCCGGTACTCTGTCGAACACCGGTAGCGTTCCTTCGGTGCTGACCAACATCGGTACGATGCACAACTACGGTTTCGAGCTCGCGTTCAAGGTTGACCTCATGCGTACGAAAGACTTCTGGTGGGACTTCCAGATCGACGCCACCATCATGAAGAACTCGATCACCAAACTTCCTTCAGGACACAGCGAACCGACCCAGGGTCTCTTCTACCACAAGGGTATCGACCAGCTCTACATGACCAAGTGGGCAGGTGTTGACCAGCTCACCGGTAACTCGCTCTACGAGATGACCCCCAACTCACCCGACTACACCCGTTGGGACGAGAACGGCAACGCATATCAGGATATGAGCGAATGGGAACAGGATCTTGCTGACGCAAAGGCAGCCGGTGCATTCGTTGAAATCAACGGCAAGCCCTACTCGACCCAGGTTCAGTATGCCCGTCGCCAACTCTGTGGCTCTGCGCTTCCGAAAGTTTACGGTTCGTTCGGAACCAACGCTTCTTGGAAGGGTCTGACCCTCAACCTCCTCTTTACCTACGGTCTCGGCGGTTGGATTTACGATTCGAACTACGCTACCCTGATGACAACCAACATGACTTCTCCTTCCGCTCTTCACAAGGATGTGCTGAAGTCTTGGACCGAGGCTCCCGCAGGTATGACAGCTGACAGCCCGAACCGAATCGATAAGGACGGTATCCCCGCGAACAACGCATACACCTCGCAGTTCAACAACGCTGAGTCTACCCGCTTCCTGACCACGAAGTCATACCTCGTTCTCAAGAACATCAACCTCAGCTACGATCTTCCCAAGAAGTGGACTGACGCCATGAAGATGCAGGGCATCAACGTAGGCGTTTCTATCGACAACCTCTTCACTGTTTCTGCCCGCAAGGGTATGAACCCGCAGTATGGTTTCGGTGCGACTCAGGGTGCAAGCTTCGTTCCCGCCCGCGTGTTCTCTTTCCAGCTTAACGCGCGCTTCTAATCTAACTTAAACCAAAAAGATTGTCCATCAATATGAACAAAAATATAATTCTCAAAGGTATGGCAGGCCTGCTCGTTGCCGGCTCTCTCGTATCTTGCTCGGACGATTATCTGGACGTGAAGCCGGTGACTTCGATCGACACCAATACCGTGACCGGAACCACCGAAGGTGCGCAGCAGGGTATCTACGGTATCTGCAACTCGATGATGTTCCCCTACTCGAGCTTCGCAAGCATCGTTCGTTTCTTCAGCGGTGAGGCCAGCCTTATGACATTCTACGGCGAGGTTCCCAGCCCTGACTATTTCAGCATGGAGTGGGCACGTTCGGGTGCTGACTTCATGAACTGGGAGTATATGCAGCGTGACCAGTACACCCCCTGCTATGTAGGCTGGATGTACTGCTACAACCTGATTTCGCAGGCCAACAATATCCTCGCCGGTATCGACGAGGCAACCGGAACCGATACCGAGCGTGCTTTCGTAAAGGCTCAGGCCCTCACGATGCGTGCCCACGGTTACGTGCAGCTGATGAAGATCTACGGTCCCCGTTGGGAAGACAGTAAGGACGGTACCCGCTACGCTCTCGTGGAGCGTCTGACTCCCGGCGTAGGCGACGCTCCGATCGTCACCATCAACCAGACCATGGATCAGATCTACAAGGATCTCGATCTCGCTATCCAGCTCTATGGCGAGGCCAACAAGGATCGTGGCCATTCATGGGAACCCAATATCGACGTAGCCCGCGGTATCTATGCCCGCGCAGCGATACTGAAGAACGACTACGCCAAGGCTCGCGAGATGGCTTCTCTCGCCCGCAAGAACTATCCTATCATGTCGGCCGCCGAATATATGCAGGGTTTCGTATATGAGAACCCGGAATATATGTGGACCAACGGCGACGATGAGACCGTCTGCGGCTACTGGAACTGGGGTACTATCAACGCCTGCAACGGCGCGTATGTATCGTTCTGGGGCAACGGTTCGGGTATGATCAACTACGATCTCGTCCGCACAATGAAGGATGATGATATCCGTCTGAATATGTTCTGGACTCCGCGTGCTAAACTTGACGGTGTGAACGCATCCGTAAACGCAAGCGCGTTCTGGAACGAGGACGTTGTCGACGTGACCACCATGAACTGTAACGGTAACCAGCTGATGAAGATCCGTATCGGTGAGATCGGTCAGGATTACAAGGCGAATGTTCCCGGAAGCACCGGCGCGAACTTCAAGGATTCCTACTCTCTCGACGGTGAGTCGGGTGCTGCATCTGAAATTCAGGTTCCCTTCGGCGCTCACTTCAAGTTCTGGGGCTGGGGTAGCTATACTACCTCTCAGTTCCCCTTCATGCGTGGCGCGGAGATGCTTCTCATCGAAGCTGAAGCTGCATATAAGCTCAATGATCAGGCCGCTTGCCGCGCGCTTCTGACCGAGCTCAATTCGCAGCGTCACACCGAGGCCTACGACATCAGCAGCCTCTCGGGCGAGGACCTCTGGAACGAGCTCACCAACTCAAGCCGTTATGAGCTCTGGGGTGAGGGTCACACCTGGTTCAACATGAAGCGTTGGCAGATGACCGCCGTTCGTAATCCCTGGGTTAGCGGCGACACTGAGTCGAACAACATCCCGCAGATCTACAAATCGTCTCACTCCCCCGAGGCTCAGGATGGCTGGCGCTGGACCATTCCTTATCAGGAAACCAACGTCAACAAGGGTGCTGACCGCAACCTCTTGAACTACTAAGCAAACAGTTTTCGAATCTACACATATACTTGAAGAGATGGGCGACCTCGCGATGAGGTCGCCCATTTCGTTTTTTAACAGTCAATTTAGCGTTCACGGGGCTTCTCACCTTCTAATGTTAATAAAACGAAAAATTGAAAATAAATCAGCGATTTGTTGCACAAGTCCCAAATTCTTCTTTAATTTGCAATTGATTTAACTTGATAGTCCCTTGGGGGGTTGAGAGTGAATCATGACCCTGAATAAGTATCAATAAGAGGACGTTGTCGTTCACCCCGTCTGAAGCTCGGGAGGTGTGTGACGCCGGAGCTATGTTGACTGCATTGGACAGGGTCTATGTGAATCAATTTTTTGATATGTTTACGGCCTGATGCCGGGCCAATTTCACGATAACAACATAATTCTATATCAACAAACAGATCTATGAAGAAAATTTCTACTCTGATCGCAGCAGCCGCCCTGACCGTTTCGGCTATGGCAGCACCTGCGACGAAGTTCAATGCTTCAGAGATGACTCCCAGCATCACACCTGAGTTCAAGGCGTATGCTTCATCTCTCCTGCGCGCAAACACTGCTGACGTTTCAATTGCACAGTCAGGCAAACAGTTGCAGAAATCTTGGACTGACTCTCAGAACCAGACTGTCTGGAACATGAAGCTTTCGCTTCAGGGTCCTGTCGGTGACCTTTACACTTTCACTGATCCTAATGGTCAGGAGTCTCACCCCTCGATCGAAGAATTCCCCTACTATGGTGTCCTCATTCAGCTCACCCGCGAGGAAAGCGAGACGGTTCAGCGTATGTCGACCATCTTCTGCTTGTGGTGGCCCTCTATGTACGAGTGGAAAGAGCTCGTTGACGCAGTAGCGGATGGCACCTGGAGCAAGGATATGCCTATCAACTATGCTTGCCCGACTCTCGACCAGCTGGCAAATGAGCACGAGAATGAGCTCTATCCCGACTATGGCTACTGCTCAAAATTCACAGAGGTTCCTCTTGCTCAGCTCCCCGGTGTAGTATGGGACGAAGATGCAAACGGATACCTCAACAGCCCCACAGCTATGACTTGGGGTATGGACTGGGTTGACGGTGTAATCGGTAATGCTCCCTGTACTTCAGGTATGGCTGCCGGTAACCCGACTATCATCGAGTTCAATGAATATGTTCCCGGTGATCAGTGGGTTGATGCAAGCGTTCGTCTCTTCGTAAACGGCACTAACCGTAACCAGTTCACTTTCAGCGGCACTGCCCGCGTTCAGGGTTGGACTAAGAGCGCAATCAAATATCCTGAGATCGGCCAGGTCCACATCTTCAACACCGGTGTCGACGGCAGCGCAATCCAGGGTGATACCAACATCTACGGTGTTACCTGGGGTCCTCTCCAGAGATATTGGGTGATGGGTCTCGGCAAGTACTTCCAGTTCAACGAAACTCTTTGGGAGGGTGCATACGACCGTTCGAAGATCCAGCTCCTGATGAATGACGATGCTGTTATCGCTGACGGTGTTAATCCCTACGACGCCGAGAACTATTTCTTCGGTTCTCTTTTCCTTGAAGAAGGCAAGGAGATCGGTGACGGCACATGGGAGATGCTCGAACCCTATCGTGTCGGTACTACCAACACCTATACTGTAAAACCGGTTGCTGATTGCATGGTACCTTACTACATGGGTGATACCTCGAACCCCGATGCAGGCTGGGTTGGTGTAAATGGAGGTATTTCTGACATCTATTCCTATCCCTGTTCTGTGAAGATCGGTACCACCGTTGGTTTCAACGCTGTTATGAATAACGGCTTCGATGAATATGTGATGACTTTCGACAAGGATCTCATCGTTCACTACGACGAGAAGAACATGGCTCTCACCAAGACCATCAAGTCTGTAGGTGATTCCGAGCCCCTCAACTCTGCTGTAGCTGAGATCGAGGCCGGCAACGAGGCTCCCGTTTACTTCAACCTCCAGGGTGTTCGCGTAGCTAACCCCGAGAAGGGTCTCTTCATCAAGGTTGAAGGCAACAAGTCTTCTAAGGTGATCCTCTAATCAAATCCAATACACGATAATGACGGCCCCTCCCGATCCGGGAGGGGCCGTTTGTGTGTTTAAAGTGTGTGTAATCGGTTGTCCGATTCAACCAAAGCGGCACTACGGATGTTTTAATTGGAAACGAATCCACAGAATTCCCGGTGTGTGGTTACCGGATATCCCGTTGACGACACGCCAAAACAAGGTTACACTATGAAGAACATGCTCAAGACAATCGTGGCAGCCACAGCAATCGGCAGCGCCGCGTTCATTCCGCAGCAGGCCGACGCCTGCACACGTGTCGTCTATCACGGAACCGACTCTCTATATGTTGTCGGCCGGTCTCTCGACTGGAAGACTCCGATTCCCACAAACCTCTATGTCTATCCCCGCGGAATCAAGAAGCAGGGCGCGAAGACTCCCGACGGTATCAACTGGACGTCGAAATATGGCGCCGTTTATGCCGTGGGATATGACGGCGGAATCACCGAGGGGATGAACGAGAAAGGACTCGTCGTGAATGCCCTTTTCTGCAAAGGCACTATCTACAATAACGAGCACACGCTCGACAAGACTCCCATCTCGAACGCTCTGTTCATCGCCTGGATGCTCGACAACAACGCCACGACGCGCGAAGTGGTCGATATGCTGACCACAACGGATTTCCGCCTTGACGTCGCCGATTTCGACGGTGGCACGGTCGCGACCCTTCACTGGGGAATAACCGACGCGGAGGGTAACAGCGCGATCCTCGAATTCTCTCAAGGGGAGATCAAGATCTATGATCCCGGAGACATCTGGTGTATGACCAACGACCCGCAATGGCCCGATATGAAGGCTATCGTGGAGTATTGGGAAAAGATCGGAGGCCGGAATATGCTTCCGGGTACGGTCTCCAGCCCCGACCGCTGTGTTCGCGGAAACTACTTCGCCCATCATGTCCAGCAGACCGGCGACGGTGATCTCGGAGTCAGCATCACGCGCTCGATCATGGCCAACGAATCGGTGCCCTATACCTATATGATCGAAGGTGAGCCCAACCTCAGCAGCACGCAGTGGCGTTCGTATGCCAACACGCGCGATTTGCGCTACTACTGGGACGTCGTAACCAACAATGGTATATACTATGTCGATCTCAACAAATGCGACCTCAGAAAGGGCGCTAAAATCCACAAGCTCGACACCTCCGACACCGTCGACCTCGTCGGCGACGTGACAGCCAAGTTCAAAGCCAACCCCGGCTTCACTCCGATGTATTGAAATCGGACCGGCTTCTGATGATGTCGGCCTCAAATAGCGATCGACCCTCATAACATAAAAAGCAAAGAGACGCAGCCTCGAAAGGCGCGTCTCTTTTTTTGTTCGGTCTGGCCTGTCGGACGAGTCCGATCTGTCCGACAAGTCCGACACGTCAGACTTGTCAATATTCCTGCCAGGGCTTGATCTCGATGTCTTCAAGCTTCATGTTGGTGAAGGCCGTGATGAAGGCGTCAGCCAGGCGGACGTTGGTGATCAGCGGGATGTTCAGGTCGATCGCAGCGCGGCGGATACGGTAGCCGTTGCTCAGCTCGGTCGGTGTCAGATTCTTCGGGATATTGACCACGAGGTCGATCTCATGGTTGTGAAGAAGATCGAGCGCCTGCGGGTGACCATCTTTCTGAGAGGGTGTGTAGACACTGATGGCCGGGATTCCGTTGTCGTTCAGGAAGCGCTGGGTGCCGGTTGTGGCGTAGATCTTGTAACCGTTGTTATAGAGCATCTGGGCTGAATTGAGCAGCGCAGCTTTCTGTTTCGGGTTACCGGTGGTCAGCAGGACGCCCTTCTTCGGGATTCGCTGGCCGACGGAGAGCATCGCTTTGAGAATAGCCTCGTCGGTATTGTCTCCGATACATCCCACCTCGCCGGTAGAGCTCATATCCACTCCGAGAACGGGGTCAGAGCCCTGGAGACGCGAGAAGGAGAACTGCGACGCCTTCACACCGACATAGTCGAGGTCGAACGCATTCTTGTTGGGCTTCTCGACCGGAAGACCGAGCATCACCTTGGTTGCAAGATCGATGAAGTTTATCTTCAGAACCTTGCTCACGAAGGGGAACGAACGCGACGCGCGGAGGTTACACTCGATTACCTTGATGTCGTTGTTCTTGGCCAGGAACTGGATGTTGAAGGGGCCCGAGATGTTGAGGGCCTTGGCGATGCGGCCCGATACTTTTTTGATCCGGCGCATGGTCTCGACATACAGCTTCTGGGGCGGGAACTGGATTGTGGCGTCGCCCGAGTGTACGCCGGCGAACTCGATGTGTTCCGAGATCGCGTAGGCCTTGATTTCACCGTTCTGTGCAACAGCGTCCATCTCAATCTCCTTCGCGTCCTGGATAAACTCGGAGACAACGACAGGATGCTCCTTGGAGACGTTGGCGGCAAGACGGAGGAAGCGTTCGAGCTCCTCGGGGTTCGAGCAGACGTTCATCGCCGCGCCCGAGAGGACGTAGCTGGGACGGACGAGAACCGGGAAGCCGACTTCGTCGATGAACTCGTTGATGTCGGCCATCGAGGTCAGCTCGCGCCAGCGGGGCTGGTCGATTCCGAGTTCGTCGAGCATTGACGAGAACTTGTGGCGGTCCTCGGCGTTGTCAATCGACTTGGCTGTGGTTCCGAGGATATTGACACCCTCCTTGTCGAGACGCATCGCGAGGTTGTTGGGGATCTGTCCGCCTACGGAGAGAATCGTGCCGTGGGGCTGTTCGAGTTCGAGAATATCCATCACGCGCTCGAAGGTCAGCTCGTCGAAATAGAGACGGTCACACATATCGTAGTCGGTCGAGACTGTCTCGGGGTTGTAGTTGATCATCACCGAACGCCAGCCCTCTTTCTTGACGGTCATCAGCGCGTTGACAGAACACCAGTCGAACTCTACCGACGAACCGATTCGGTAGGCGCCTGAACCGAGGACGACGATCGAACGGTGGTCGTGGAGATACTCGACGTCGTTGTCCGATCCGTTGTAGGTCAGGTAAAGGTAGTTGGTGCGCGCCGGATATTCGGCCGCGAGGGTGTCGATCTGCTTCACGACCGGGACGATGCCGAGTCCCTTGCGGTGACGGCGCACACGGTCTGAAAGCTCAACTGACGTTCCGCCGACACCCTTGAAGATCTCGCGGGCGATCTGGAAGTCGGAGAAGCCCTGCTGTTTCGACTTGCGAAGAAGCTCCTCGGGGAGCTGTTCGAGGCTGTCGAGGGCCCGGAGCTCGCCGGCGGTGCGCATGATGTTGTTGAGCTTGTGGAGGAACCATCGGTCGATCTTGGTCAGCTCGTGGATCTGCTCGACGGTGTATCCCTTGGCCATAGCCTCGGCGATCACGAAGATGCGTTTGTCGGTGGGCTCGCGCAGGGCCTTGTCAATATCGCTTATGTTCATGTCGTGGTTGGCCACGAAGCCGTGCTGGCCCTGGCCGATCATGCGCAGGCCTTTCTGGATAGCCTCCTCGAAGGTGCGGCCGATGGCCATCACTTCGCCGACGGACTTCATCGACGAACCGATCTCGCGGCGGACACCGTGGAACTTACCGAGGTCCCAGCGGGGAATCTTGACAACTATATAGTCGAGAGCCGGCTCGAAGAAAGCCGAGGTCTCTTTGGTGACGGAGTTCTTGAGGTCGAACAGACCGTAGCCCAGGCCGAGCTTGGCGGCCACGAAGGCGAGGGGATAACCCGTGGCCTTGGAGGCGAGGGCCGACGAGCGGCTGAGACGTGCGTTGACCTCGATCACGCGGTAGTCCATCGAGTTGGGGTCGAACGCATACTGTACGTTACACTCGCCGACGATTCCGATGTGGCGGATGATCTTGATGGCGAGTTTGCGGAGATAGTGATAGTCTTCGTTGGTAAGGGTCTGTGAGGGAGCGACGACGATACTCTCGCCCGTGTGGATGCCCAGCGGGTCGAAGTTCTCCATGTTGCAGACCGTGATGCAGTTGTCGAAGCGGTCGCGGACAACCTCATACTCGACTTCTTTCCATCCCTTGAGCGACTTCTCGACGAGCACCTGGGGTGAGAATGAGAGAGCCTTGTTGGTCAGCTCGATCAGTTCGGCCTCGTTGTCACAGAAGCCGGAGCCGAGGCCGCCGAGCGCGTAGGCCGCGCGGACGATCACGGGATAGCCGAGCTTCTTGGCTGCCTCCACGGCGCCTTCGACGGTGCCGACAGCCTCGCTCTTGATGGTCTTCACGCCGATCTCGTCGAGCTTGTGGACGAAGAGCTCGCGGTCTTCCGTATCCATGATGGCCTGGACGGGGGTGCCGAGCACTTTCACGCCATATTTCTCAAGGATGCCGTTCTGGTAGAGGTCAACGCCACAGTTGAGGGCGGTCTGTCCGCCGAAGGCGAGCAGGATGCCGTCCGGGCGCTCCTTATTGATCACCTGCTCCACGAAGAAGGGGGTGACGGGGAGGAAGTATATCTTGTCGGCGAAACCGTCTGAGGTCTGCACCGTGGCGATGTTGGGGTTGATGAGAACGGTCTCGATGCCCTCCTCCTTCATGGCTTTGAGTGCCTGCGAACCGGAGTAGTCAAATTCTCCCGCCTCGCCGATTTTCAATGCGCCGCTGCCGAGCAGAAGCACTTTCTTGATTGACTTGTCTTTGTTCATGATGTTGGGTAGAGGAGAGTTAGAGAAGGGCGACGAAATCGTCGAAAATAAATTCGGTATCTTTCGGACCCGAAGAGGCTTCGGGGTGGAACTGAGCGCTGAAGAAGGGTTTCGACTTGTGGCGGATACCCTCGTTCGTGCCGTCGTTCATGTTGATGAACAGCGGTTCCCAGTCTTCGGGAAGCATGGTGTCATCGACGGCGAAGCCATGGTTCTGCGAAGTCACGAAACAGCGGTTCGTGCCGGTCTGGCGCACAGGCTGGTTGTGGCTGCGGTGGCCATATTTGAGTTTGTAGGTTTTGGCGCCGGCCGCTTTCGAGAGGAGCTGGTTGCCCATGCAGATTCCGCAGATTGGCTTTTCTTTCTTGAGGGCCTCGCGGAGATGTTCAACCGTCTTGTCGACCATGTCGGGGTTGCCGGGGCCGTTGGAGATGAAGAGACCGTCATATTCGAGGGTGTTGAAGTCGTAGTCCCAGGGAACGCGGACAACCTTCACGCCGCGCGAGGTCAGGCAGCGGATGATGTTGTGTTTCGTGCCGCAGTCGACCAGGACCACGGTCTTCTCGCCGTGGCCGTGGTGCTCGATTTCCGAGCAGGAGACCTTGGCCACGAGGTTTTCGTTGTTGGGGTCGTAGAACTCCGGTTCCTCGGCGCCTTCAACCACTATTTTACCAAGCATCGACCCCTTTTCGCGTAGAAGTTTCGTCAACGCGCGGGTGTCGATGTCATAAATTCCGGGTATTTTTTCTTCCTCAAGCCACTGGGCCAGAGAACGGTCAGCCTGCCAGTGGGAGTGTTCCCAGCTGTAGTCCTGTGCGACGATCGCACGGGCATGGATGCGGTCACTTTCATAATACTGGCTCACGTCATCCTTCTCTCTGCGGGGAGGAACGCCGTAGTTTCCGAGAATGGGATAGGTGGTGATGAGAATCTGACCTTCATATGAGGGATCTGTGAGGCTCTCCGGATAGCCGGTCATGGCGGTATTGAACACCACTTCGCCGGCCGTGGAGCCGGGATAGCCGAAAGACTTGCCGTTGAAGACGGTACCGTCTTCAAGAATCAGCTTNGCCTTCTTGATATTGGTCATAGCGGGATGATAGAAAAGATTAATACCTGTGACAGATTTCCGGAAGTCCCACGGGGGCCTTTCGGAAATCCGCTACAAAATTACTGCTTTTCTATCAATTAAAAAAATGGCACCCGCTAAATCCTACATATAAGGCGNTAACAAGGGTTTAATTTGAGCCTTCGGATCTTCCGATCCGTGACCCTTCACCTCAGCGATGGTGNTGATGCTTGCGGGCTTTGGCTGCCTTGTGATGGTGATGTTCCGCCTGCTTGCGAGCCTTTCTGACGGCCTTCTTATGCTTCTTGTAGGCCTTCTCACACGCCTTACACCCCTTGCGGAAGTGCGGATGGTGGTGACAATATACATCATGATGAACGACGACATGACGGGTCGGCTGTCCGCCGTGAAGCGCTATACCCGAGCCTTCGGTCGTCACCCAGACGTCATAATTGGTCTGCGCGGCCATCGGCGACGCAGCCATCACGGCCAGAAGAAGGCCGGAAAAGAGCTTGGAGATGTGTTTCATAGTCTTTCGTTTTCAGTTATAACCGAATCAAATACCAAAAGGTTTTATACGTCGGTTGACACACGGAATCGATCATCGATGATTTAAATGACAGTTTCTATGTCCTTAAAGACGCAAAGTCGTTTTTTTTTGCTAATTTTGCAGGAACTACCTCCGGTATCCCGCTCCGGTCAACAGTCATGAACGAATACGTAACCAAAACATCCCCCGGCAATTTCGAGGCGAACGCAGCCGCCGAGGCGGCGCGTCTGCTGGTCGAACGCACCGGCACCAATCTGTTCCTGACTGGAAAGGCCGGCACCGGCAAAACCACCTTCCTCAAGAAACTTCAGGAGTCGTCGCGCAAGCGTATCGTCGTCGTGGCCCCGACCGGGATCGCCGCCATCAATGCCGGAGGCGTCACAATCCACAGTTTCTTTCAGCTCGATTTCAACAACACCCCCGACAGCTTCACCAAGCGACGTTTCGACCGCTTTTCGAAAGCGAAGCTGAATCTCATCAAGAGCTTCGACTTGCTGGTGATCGACGAGATCTCGATGGTCCGCGCCGATCTTCTCGACCGGATCGACGAAGTGCTCCGACGTCACCGCAATCCCCGGCGTCCCTTCGGCGGAGTCCAGCTGCTGATGATCGGCGACCTTCACCAGCTACCTCCGGTCGTGACCGATGCCGAGTCCGAGTCGATCAGAGGGCGCTACGCCTCCCCCTATTTCTTCGAGAGCGACGCCCTCAGACGCGCCGGCTTCCGGACAATCGAACTCACGAAAGTATATCGCCAGAATGACGAGCACTTCATCGGCCTGCTCAACGCCATCCGCACCAACCGCGCCGGCGAACGGGAACTCGCCGAGCTGAACACCTGTGTCGGCAAGCGTTTCCCTAAGGAACGCAAGACCGTGCGCCTCGTCACNCATAACCGCCAGGCCCGTGACATCAATGAANANGAACTCGCGCTGCTCGGCGGAGACTCGCGGACNTTCACCGCCGCCGTGGAGGGAAAGTTCCCCGANAGCTNCTATCCGGGCGAGGAGGCATTGGTNCTGAAAAAAGGGGCGCAGGTGATGTTCATCAAGAACGATCTGATGAAACATGAGTGGTACAACGGNCTNCTNGGGGTGGTCACCGACCTCGGTGAGTCCCTGATCAAGGTCCGCACCNCTGACGACCGCGACATCATCGTGCGCCAGGAAGAGTGGGTCAACAATTCCTATAAGCTCGACGAGGAGAACGGCGAGGTCAANGAGGTCCGCGAAGGGGCCTTCCGCCAGTATCCTCTCCGTCTGGCCTGGGCCATAACCATCCATAAGAGTCAGGGCCTGACGTTCGANACCGCCGTGATAGACGCCACGAACGCTTTCGCCCACGGCCAGACCTACGTCGCCCTCAGCCGGTGTCGCACTCTCGAAGGGCTCTCCCTCGAACGTCCGCTGACCCCCGCCTCGATCATCACCGACAGGGTGGTCGAAAGCTTCATGGCCTCGCAGAGCGAATCGGNAGTCTCCGAAGCCGANATCGGCCTCCTCGAAAAGAATTATACCGTCACCCTCCTTCAGGAACTGTTCGACTTCACGGAGATCGACTATGCCCTCAATGATCTTTCGCGAACCGTCNCCCAGCTTCCCCAACAATATACGGGCCTCGTCGAGCAGATNGCCGTGGCCACGACCCTTTTCCGTGAGAACTTCATNGAGGTCAGCCGAAAGTTCGGCNCCTGGTTCCCCCACTTNGCCGCCCGNACCCCGGNAGTCGGAGCCGAGGANNGGATNCATGCCGGAGCCGGCTATTTCGCGCGCAAGCTCGCTGAGGTCCGTGAGNTCGTCGCGGCGGTTCCCACCGATGCCGGCAACAAAGAGGTGATGAAACGCCTCGACACCATCCTGTCCGGACTGCGGACCATGATCTTTGTCAAGCANGGCCTNCTGACCAACTTCGAGGCCGCCCCCTTCTCGGCCGACGCATACCTCAGGCTCAGAAGTGCCCTGCGCGTGAAAGCCGAAAGCGGACTCCCCGGGTCGTTGAAACCCAGAAAGACCCCCAAGGAAACAGCCGCGGATGAGAACGAGAATCTGCACCCCGATCTCGAGAAGGAACTGAAGAAATGGCGCTCGGCCAAGGCCGCGTCGCTCGAACTGCCGGCCTACCGCGTTCTCTCGAACAAGGCTGTCCGCTCGGTTGCCAACGGGGCGCCTGCGACTATGGATGACCTGAAGTCGCTTAAACACATAGGCGAATTTATCGCCTCCCGATATGGGGATGAACTTCTAAACACTGTCAGACAATGGAAATCAAAGATACTGTGATCGCGCCCGTCCNGGTCACAGCCGAAGAAATAGAACTNATCCGGAACCGGATTCTCGAAACCGGCGAGGGAATCTCGCGTGAAGAGGCCGAACGCCTCGCTGCGGGCGCACCGACAGATCTGCTTGCGGATGCCGCCGATGCGATCGCGCGCAAGTTCAACGGCACGACCGTTGACTCCTGTTCAATCGTAAACGCCCGCAGNGGTATGTGNGGCGAGGACTGCAAGTGGTGTGCCCAGTCGCGCCACTACGNCACNAACTGCGAGACCTACAACTTCATAGATGAGGAGGAGACCATGCGCGCCGCGCGCATGAACGAGAANGAGGGTATCCGCCGTTTCTCGCTCGTCACCAGCGGACGCGCCGTNTCCAAGAAGGATATGGAGAATTTCTGNCGTATCTNCAAACGCCTCTCNGAAGAGACGGACCTCTATCTCTGCGCCTCGATGGGACTGATTGACCGCGAGGGTATGGAGATGCTGAAGGAGGCCGGTGTGAAGCGCTATCACTGCAACATGGAGACCTCGGCCAAGTGTTTCAAGGANTTGTGTTCGACCCATACCCCCGAGGACAAGAAGAAGACCATCCGCGCCGCGCGCGAGGCCGGTCTCGAAGTCTGCTCCGGAGGAATCATCGGAATGGGNGAGACNATGGCCGACCGNCTCGACTTCGCGTTCGAACTCTCGGAACTTGACATCGTCTCGGTTCCGATCAACATCCTCAATCCGATTCCCGGAACCCCGCTTGAGAAAACCCCGCTGATCAGCGAGGAAGAGGTGATCCGCACCGTGGCTCTCTTCCGTCTGATCATGCCGAAGAAAGCCATACGCTCGGCCGGCGGCCGAATGCGCCTCTCCGAAAAATCGATGTTGCGGATCATGACCGGTGGTCTGAACGGCGTCCTGATGGGCGACATGCTGACGACCGTCTCCAACTCGATTGCCGACGACCGGAAACTCTTCGCCGAAGCCGGCCTCGATTTCTGANCCGTCCGGNCGCANACATAAANACTTANNTAATATAAAATCAGAGAANAACGTGGATATATCGGTAGTAATTCCGCTTTATAACGAAGAAGAGTCGCTCCCCGAGCTGACACAATGGATCGAACGCGTGATGGCCGAAAACGGCTTCACCTACGAGATCATATTTGTNAACGACGGCTCGAGCGACGGCTCGATGCGTGTGATTTCCGAACTCGCTTCGCGCAATCCGGCGATTCACGCCGTCTCTTTCGCGCGAAACTANGGCAAGTCGCCGGCGCTCAACGTCGGTTTCCGCCGCGCCAAGGGTGATGTGGTCATCACGATGGACGCCGANCTCCAGGACTCGCCCGACGAGATTCCGGAACTTTACCGTATGATCACTTCCGANGGCTACGANCTCGTGTCGGGNTGGAAGAAGAAGCGCTATGATCCNCTTTCGAAAACTCTGCCGACNAAGCTCTTCAACGCCACCGCCCGGCGTGTNTCGGGAATCAGGAATCTCCANGACTTCAACTGCGGCCTGAAGGCNTACCGGAACGAGGTGGTNAAGCACATCGAGGTCTATGGTGACATGCACCGCTATATTCCCTATCTCGCGAAGAACGCCGGATATAAGAAGATAGGGGAGAAGGTGGTCCANCACCAGGCCCGTAAATACGGAACGACCAAGTTCGGNCTCGACCGCTTCGTCAACGGCTATCTCGANCTGGCGACCCTNTGGTTNCAGTCGCGCTTCGGCATCAAGCCGATGCACTTCTTCGGNCTTCTGGGATCGCTGATGTTCCTGATCGGTCTGCTGGCTGTGATCGTGGTGCTGGTGCTCAAGATCGTCGCCCTCTGCGACAGCGGCTTCCACTTCTATGTGACCAATTCGGTCTACTTCTATCTCTCGCTCGCGGCGATGATNATGGGTCTGCAGTTCTTCCTCACCGGCTTCATNGGCGAACTCATCACCCGCAATTCTCCCGAGCGCAACAACTATCTCATAGCCGAGGAATTCTGATGATAAGGAAAGTCATGGGAAAATCCGGATGCCGGTTCCTTCTGCCGGCGGCANCCGCAATCACANCGGCCGTCGCCGGATGCTCCACGTCCGAATGTCTCGACAATCAGAGCTCGCGCCCGGTGGCGGTCTTCCTTGCCTCCGGCGGCGAGAANACCGGCTCGAAGATCCGCGTCGATTCGCTGACGATTCGCGGAGTCGACGCCCCCGGCGGAGTCGCGCTGGCNGAAGATGAAAATCTGTCGGGGATCAATCTTCCGTTCCGTATCGGNGCTGAAGAGACAACCTATGTGTTCGAGTACGGCGGACCTCTCAANGGTCTNCGCGANGAGCTGACCTTCCGCTACTCCCCGCGNCCCGAATTCGTCTCGGAGGCCTGCGGCGCGGTCTATGTGTTTGAGAATCTTGAGGTCTCCTCTACCAATGTGCTGATCGANAGTGTNGTCTGTCCCTGGAAGACGGTCGACAACGTTGAACGCGAATATATCAAGATCTATTTCCGGACAGCCGATGATGAAGAACAGCAATAATCGACCCGCAATGTCTCCGACCTCTCTGGCGCGCCTGCTCTTTCGCGGACTCGGCTCGTCGCGTCGCGTCCTGACACGTCGGGTTCTCCTGCTTGCCGTCGGCCTGTGGGCCGCGCTCATCGGTGCGACCCTTTCGGCCCAGACCGTGACCCCGGTCGACGTCGACGACAAGAAGCCCGAGCAGCCCGTGCTCCACTACTATGACAAGCATGGCGACCCGCTGAAAGANCCTGTCCTTTTTCTGGCCACTCTCGACACTGTCCAGAAAGCGAAATCGGGTCCGGTCTACCCCTGCTACAACGGAGTGACCGTCGGCGTCAACTTCATGGACGCCATCATGATGCTCGCCGGCCAGAAATACTGTAACTTCAATATCGAGGCCAACGTCTCCCTCTGGAACTGGCTCTTNCCGGCCGTCGAGGTAGGTCTCGGCCGAGCCGACAGCCGTCCCGAAGAGATGAACTTCAAATATAAATCCAACTGGGACCCCTTCTTCAAGCTCGGATTCGANTACAACTTCCTCTATAAATCCAATCCGGCCTACAAGGTCTATATNGGTTATCGTGTCGGCTGGAGCCGNACCACCTATTCGGTGACCGACGTGACGATTTCATCCGGCTATTGGGACGAGACGTTCCACCCNGAACTGACCGACAACCACGCCACCNCCTGGTATGGCGAAGCGCTCGCCGGCCTGAAAGTCAACCTCTGGAAAGGNCTCGGCCTCGGCTGGTCGCTCCGCTACCGCCANAAATANCACGTCACCGAACCCCGCGANGCCAAAGTCTGGTTCATCCCCGGCTACGGCGCCTCCCACTTCGCCGCCACCTTCGCCCTCTACTANACCTTCTAATC
>JAAVFK010000005.1:0-33153 GCA_014800785.1 Bacteroidales bacterium | reverse complement strand
TNNCTCNNCCAATCNGCCCACCGANNACCTTGTAGGGACGCACGGCTCGTGCGTCCACCACCNAAACCCCAAAAAAACACCCTCCCAACCCACNACAAACCCNAACCCCGCAATTTTTTTTAAAATTTTTTTAAAACCCAAAATAAACCTTCATCTGTTTTGATTGTCAATCAGATGAAGGTTCCCTTTTATAGGGGNATCACGCGCAATCCCTNCCNGCGAGTCCCCCCTGTACGGACGCACGCTNGTGCGTCCTCCTACAACCGGCCCTTCAACCCAAACAATGAATCAAACAAGGAAAGATATAAGGAAAAGAAAGTAAGAATGCCGTAAAATAATCAATAGGTTTCAATTGGTATGAGTGACGTAACCGTAACCTGCGAAGGCATACGGTTACGTTTTTTTATACCCCNATCGCTGAATTTTTGATACNTACNCTGAAACATTGCGGTAAAATGACNNGTCTCNCCNCTCNACATCACGAAAATGTTGCAAAAGGTTGCAGAATTACCTAACACCCACTAATTTTGCAACCAAGAAANTCNAACCTCCTCAATNATCCCGCTAAGGCGATGCTACGGTAACGATATTTACTTAAAACAANCAAATATGGCAAAACACGCTGACTATGTCGGTCTCTCTTCGGCCCAGGTCGAAGAGAGCAGACGTAAGAACGGGGTCAACATCCTGACCCCNCCGGAAAAAGAGCCGCTTTGGAAACGGTTCCTTGAGAAATTCGGAGATCCGCTGATCATTATCCTTCTCATCGCCGGCGCGCTCTCGATCGGTATCTCGTTCTATGAGTATTACGGACTCGACAAAGGTTTCTCGGTGTTCATCGAACCCCTCGGAATCTTCATCGCCATCCTTCTGGCCACAGGTCTCGCATTCATATTCGAGCTCAAGGCCGACAAGGAATTTGCCCTTCTCAATCAGGTGAATGACGACGAGCCTGTCCAGGTGATCCGCGANGGCCACCCGATGCAGATTCCCCGCAAGGATGTGGTTGTCGGCGACATCGTANTGATCAACACCGGCGANGAGGTCCCCGCCGACGGNGAACTGCTTGAAGCTGTCTCGCTCAGNATCGACGAGTCNACCCTCACCGGCGAGCCTATCTGCCGCAAGACAACNGANCCGAACGACTTCAACAAAGACCACACNTTCCCCGACAACCACGCGATGCGCGGAACCAAAGTCATGGAAGGCCACGGCGTGATGAGGGTCTTCGCAGTCGGTGACCACACCGAGAACGGCAAGGTCTTTGAGGCTGCCCAGATCGACGACAGNGTCAAGACCCCGCTCAACGANCAGCTCGACGGACTCGGAAAGCTCATTACCAAGATCTCCTATATCTTCGCNATACTGATCGTGGTCGGCCGTGTGTTCATGTATTTCGTGAGCCCCGCCACAGCCGGCAACTTTGAATGGGTTGAATTTATCGCCTATCTGCTNCAGACCCTGATGATCGCCGTCACCCTCGTGGTGGTCGCCGTTCCCGAAGGTCTCCCGATGGCTGTCACCCTCTCGCTGGCCTATTCGATGCGCCGAATGCTGAAGACAAACAANCTCGTGCGNAAGATGCACGCCTGCGAGACTATGGGCGCTACGACCGTNATCTGTACCGACAAGACCGGTACGCTGACCCAGAACCAGATGCAGGTGGCCCATACNAACTTCTACGGCAATCCNCCNNTCGAACTTCTCGCTGAGGGAATGGCTGTGAACTCGACCGCCCAGCTCGACAAGTCCAAAGAGAAGCCCGAGGTACTCGGCAACCCGACCGAAGGCGCNCTGTTGATCTGGCTCGACTCGAANGGCTATGACTACTCCAAGCTCCGCGAGGGTGTGACCGTAGTCGAGGAACTTCCTTTCTCGACCGAGCGCAAGTATATGGCCACAGTTGTCAANAACGCCGAAGGCCGGACGCTCATCTATGTCAAAGGTGCTCCCGAGATTATTTTCGGNCTCTGCCGCAANATNCCGGAGGGTGTGACCAAAGAGGGCGTTGACGCNCAGCTNCTCGAATATCAGAACCAGGCGATGCGTACTCTCGGTTTNGCATATCAGGAGGTCAANGATGGTGAGACCGTCATCGCCGACGGCAAAGTGGTCGCCTCCAACCTGACTTTCCTCGGAATCACCGCCATCTCCGACCCTGTCCGCGCTGACGTTCCCGAGGCTGTCCGCGAGGTGACCGACGCCGGAATCGCCGTCAAGATCGTGACCGGCGACACNCCGGGAACNGCCAAGGAGATCGGCCGCCAGATCGGCCTCTGGAACGACGCGACCGACACCGACCGCAACATNATCACCGGCCCCGAATTNGCAGACCTNTCAGACNCCGAGGTCAAGGAACGTGTCGGCGAGATCAAGATCATCGCCCGCGCACGTCCGCTTGACAAGAAACGTCTCGTNGAGACACTNCAGGGCAATAACGANGTNGTNGCCGTCACCGGCGACGGCACCAACGACGCNCCCGCTCTCAAGGCCGCCCATGTCGGTCTCTCGATGGGCGACGGAACCTCCGTNGCCAAGGAAGCCTCCGACATCACCATCATCGACAACTCGTTCGCATCTATCGGACGCGCTGTCATGTGGGGCCGTTCGCTCTACCAGAATATCCAGCGTTTTATCCTTTTCCAGATGACGGTCAACGTCGCCGCCTGCCTGATCGTGCTTGCCGGCGCCTTCATGGGTACCGAATCTCCTCTGACCGTNACCCAGATGCTTTGGGTCAATCTGATCATGGATACCTTCGCCGCGATGGCTCTCGCATCGCTTCCCCCGTCGGAGAGCGTNATGAAAGAGAAGCCGCGTTCGCGCGAAGCGTTCATCATCAACAAGCNGATGTGGCGCTCCATAGTCGGAGTCGGCGGTCTCTTCTTCGTTATCCTTCTCGGCCTCCTTTACTTCTTCGAGAACTGGGATGTGACNTCGCTGACACAGATCTTCAACGGNACNGAGATCCCGAAGCATGACGACGGAACGCTGAGCCCCTACGANCTCTCGCTCTTCTTCACNTTCTTCGTGTTCCTCCAGTTCTGGAACATGTTNAACGCCCGCGCATTCGCCACCGGCAGATCCGCGTTCCACTTCAAAGGGGCCGGNGGCTTCGTCATGATAGCGCTTGTGATCCTCATAGGCCAGATCTTCATCGTCAGCGTAGGCGGCGAATTCTTCAACGTCTGCCCCCTNNANCTCATCGANTGGCTGATCATCATNGGCTCCACCTCCCTCGTCCTCTGGATCGGAGAGCTGACCCGCCTCTTCAAAAAGTAANCNACCGTTCNNCTCAAAATAAAAATGCACNCTCCNCNCAAGAGCGTGCATTTTTTTTGNCCCTATTAATGAAACTGCGACACGGATCNGATCCATGTCGCAGTAACCTTATTTAGATCTATCATTTAGATCTATCATTTAGATCTATCATTTAGATCTATCGCAATATCAACGAACTACAAANTTGNAGACTTTATTTCCACAACGGGCAATATAAATACCTTCGNCGAAATCGGTCGTGACGGTCTTGACAGCCTCGGTTACTTTTTCATGAAGGATGATATGGCCGGCNGCATCATATATGGAGAGATCGAAACCTGAACAACCGGTGACAAGAAGTTTACCATTGTGCCAATCCATAGAGAGGTGNCCGTCCGCTATCTCCGCGATTCCTGTTGAAATCTGACGTGTGAACGTAAACTCGGGACCGTAATGAATGCCATAATTGCTTCCCGCCATACTGTCGTCATATTTGATACGGGCGACATAATTACCCACCGGAAGCGATTCAATATCACTTTCGACAGCTCTACCATATCCATGGTCATATCCGTTCAGTTCAGTATAGTCATCGAAAGAGGTCTCATCATTATTCCCGGCAGCCGCTCTTACACGAGAACTTTCTTCATCTACACGCTTGCAAATAACTGAGCAGTCGCCTAAACCGTAAATCTGATGTGTATTGTTTGCCAGGAAGTCTTCCTTCCAGTCCGCATGTTCATATACCGGTACGGGATAGACAGTAAGGACCTTTCCATCGGGACTCACATTCATATCCCTTGCTTCCATGCCTGTAAATCCCGGAGTATCCCAACCTCCATCCTCGTAGTAGCTGGTTTTAACATAAGAATACTTTGCATTATGGAATGCCTCGGCATAATGCGAACCGTCTGGAATACGGATTCTATAGTGTTCCGAATCATAGTAGTTAATCTTATGCAGTGCATACATATGGGGGATTACGGGATTCAGTGATTCATAGTAAATCACGAGATCTTCAGGACAATTATAGAAAGTACCTGAATCCCATTTACTGAGACCTTTGAGATGGATTTCCGAAAGCTTTGTGTCTTTAAAACAATTGCTGTTAAGTTCAGTTACGGAAGTTGGCACAACAAAATCCCAGGGCTGACCGCAGAATGCTTCGTTGCCGATAACCTTTAATCCATCAGGAAGCGCTATCTTNCCTTCGACTTGATTTGCTGCGGAGAAGACGAGTTCCTCTATGGAACAGGGACGAGAGACGGTGTTTGAGAACGCGTAGTTACCGATTGTTTCAACNTTACCCTTGATCTCAACCTTTTTCAAATTATCGCAATATTGGAAGAGCTCATTTATAACGGTCACACCCTCGGGAATGACCATCTCTGTGATCAGACTGTTCTTACCGAAACAATTGCTGCCGATAGAAGTAAGGGTTGAAGGTAGGTCNAAGTGGGGAATGGCAGTACCATAGAAAACGGAGGCCTCCATAGTTTCAAGCATAGGCGGGAACTTGAAGTCAGAAAGAGAGGAACATCCGCTGAACATGGAACCTCCGAGATTATTAGTTTTCGCTTTGCTCATATCGACGCTTTCAAGGGCGGTACAGTTTCTGAACCAGCCTGAGAATGACGGATAAAATTCTTTTCCGTCTGCTGTCGAATACTTGTCTCCGAAGTCTTCGGGGAAAACGATTTCCTTAAGATTTGCATTATCCGCGAAGACGTTGGAGCCATATTGAGGATATCCTAAAGGAGTAACATCGTTATGCANATATGTTGAACCGAGTTCGATCTTCTCGAAACCACAATCGCTGAATGCTCTTTCGTAATAGTGGTGGATCGAATCGAATGNACCTTCGACTTCTTTCAGGGATTTACATCCCCAGAAGGCGTAGGCATAGACCGTATGAAGCGTCTGAGGAATCTGAAGTTTCGTAAGGGCCGTACAATCCTGGAATGCGCCTTCACCTATAGTCTGCAGATATTCGCCAAGATGAAGGTCTGTCAGTAATAATGAATTTGCAAAAACACGATATCCCCATTTTTCGATAGTGGAGCTGACGGAGAGTGAGGTTACCGAGCTTCCGTAAAGGGCATAATCGGCGATTTCGTTGACCGAGAAAGTAACTCCCATATATTTTACGGTCTCGGGTATGGTTACTTCACCCACATATCCCGTAACATTATCTTTAGCGATGGCAGGACCGTTGGTTTGTTCTCCGTAATGGGTCACGCGAGCCTGACGGTTCTCGACAGACGTAACTTCATAACGAACCCCATTGTTGATGAATTTGTCACCATTGTTGATTTCGAGGATGATCTCCTTTATATTTTCGAAAGAGTTCCATCCNGCTGCATTCCGATATNTCTCTGTAAAACCGGCGGGAACCGTAAGNACTGCATTAGCAAGCGTTTCCGCATCAAACACATTCTCTTCCAGAGCCGGAGGGGTTGTCTGAAGAATCGTTATCTCACGCACGGGAGAGCCTTTAAAGGCTTCGGCNCCTATGCTTTCGATCTCATAATCGAAATTTACGGTGTGCAAATCAGGACAGTCGGAAAATGCGTGTGATCCGATGACNGTGATATTTTCCGGAAGTTCCAGNGAAGTNATGCCGGTGCCGGCATATTGCCAGGACTTGATCTTATCGAACTCTGCGGGCCATATAACAGACTTCATTGCCGAGCACCCCTTGAACAGACCCTCTCCGAAGTACGCCAGGTTTTTCGGCAGAGTTACCGTCGCGAGGTCCTTGCAATCTTCGAATACGTACTCTCCAAGATATTCCACNCTTTGCGGAAGAGTGACATCTGTCACACCNGTTCCCGCAAAAGCTTTATCCGTCACACCTGTAACTACATAGGTCCCGTTANNTCCGTNCACGAAANGGGGAACAATGGNGGAGCCTGTGTAGGTTTGTCCTTCTGAGGGAAGGGTAATCCATAAAGTATTGATTCGCGGGTTTGTGACATTGTAATGTAGCCCTTCTGAGGTTAGAGAGCTAACTGCCCCTAAGGGAATATAATCCTCTGCCGCTTCAATTGGAAGCCATGTGAGATCAGGATGTGAGGCGNCGGGATTAANTTCGGTAGAGTAATTCCAGAAGTTCCATGATCCGTCACCGAGGGGTGTGGCAGACATTCCGGTACCGGAATAATTTAACATCGTGGGGTCACCGGTCCAGTAACTCCAATAGCCGTCATACCATCCCGACTGCCACCACGCTCCCGGGGTAGAACATGTATAGCTGTCAAAATTATAACCGCCTGTGCTGATAAAAAGCTGGTCCGGTTGCAGAGCGTAGGTCTGTCCATCACAGACAATGGAGAGTTGTTCTCCTCTGTTTTGGGTGAGACCGACTCCTCCGAGGACATAACCTTCAGGATTGTATGTGTACATTACCTGAGCGAACAGTTCCGGAGCTTCTTCCACAACAGCTTTGAGCATATCATAACCCGTGGCGTTACCGTTGAATCGGTATCCATAAGCTCGCGCATGGGTCTCTCCTCCTATATTCCATTGGAAAACGATAGCTGCGCGCTTATAACCGTCTCCGGCCCAAAAGAGGATGTCATCAAATCCGGTGATGCCGTCTGTAGCGCTGACGCGCTTGTGATTCTGCATACGTCCGGAAGTATTGATCTCGGTTACACTGTTTTTGCCATAAGGATAACCTTGCACCCTAAAATCGGCGCCGGCAGTCAGTGTACAAGCAACGGCAAACATCAAGCATGCCGCTTTGTTCGATAAACTGAACTCCATAAATTAATGTTAGATTGTGTTTTGGGTATCTCACGTACTCTCGTCTCAATCCTCACGGACAGTGGCATGAATATAGGATTATACCGGACACAATGCTCTTCCCTGTCAGTTGATCAGTCTGACTGCTCGATATAAAGAGCCGCGCGCATTTCGGGAAGTATCTCTGATGTATCAACCTGCTTAAACCCTCGTAAGCATTGCCATCCGCCCAGCGGACGAGACATGGTATCGTTCTTCATAAGGATAGGTCTTCCGGCTTATTTCCTCGACTTTTTTCTCCTTCCCATGAGGTCGTCCTCACAGTGGATATGAAAAAGGTCTCTGACGGAAAATCACGGCAGCGGGACTGCCGGGGATTTAAACCCCGTTCCCTATCGGCATTCTCTATATGCCGACCGACTTTTACATCGTTTCCTTATGTTTCCGGGAGAGCGTCCATATGGGCGGTCTCTCAAACGACGGTGTAAAATTACTGATTTATTTCTTAACCACAAAAAAAATTTTATCTAAGAAGTCATCTAAACTTCTATTTTCGTAAAAGTTTAGATGACTTCTTAGATAAAAAGATGACTCCCAGCCCTAATTGGTCCGCCGAATCTTCCAACCCAAAGCCGCCACCGCAATCCCGAATAGGGGCGTCAGATAATTGAAGAAGCAGTAGGGGAGATAAGCGAAAGTGCTGACCCCGAGAACCGCGCTCTGTGTAACTCCGCACGAACTCCAGGGAATGATCGGCGAAGTAGCAGAAACCGAATCCTCAAGCGAGCGGCTGAGAAGACGATTCTCAAGACGGTGCTTGCGATAGAGCCGGCGATACATATTGCCTCCGATGATGATCGATAGATATTGGTCGGCCGTGCAGGCGCTCAGTGTGAACCCCGAGGCGATCGACGCACTCACGATCGAGACCGGACGGCGCAGGCCGCGAGTCAGACGTTCGGTCAGTGTCCCCAGCATACCGGTGCCGATCATCACCCACCCGAAGACCAGCGCTGAGAGTACCAGAAAAACGACCGGCAGAATACCGGCCACACCCCCGGTCGAGATCAGCGCATCGGCCGTCTCGCTTCCGGTGTCGACTGAAAAACCGGTGAGCAGGTCGAGCGCGCTCTTGCCGAGCTTGCCGGAGAAGCCGTGACCGGCGAAGAACTGAGGCTGAACGATAAGTGCCGTCACCACACCCGCCAGTGAGCTGAGTCCGAGTGTGACGAGCGTCGGAACGCGCAGGGCGATCATGATGACTGTCGCCGCGGGAATCACCAACAGCCACGGGGAGAGGTTGAAGATACGTCCCAGCTCTGCCGATAGGGGAGAGGTCTCGGCGTAGTTGAACGACTCGCCGAAGAAACCTTTGAGCCCGAAGATCACCAGCGCGATCAGCATAGCCGGCGTGGTGGTGATCATCATATATTTGATATGGTCGAATATGTCGACCTCACAGGTCGAGGAGGCGATCACGGTCGTGTCGCTCAAGGGGGAGACCTTGTCGCCGAAATAGGCCCCCGAAATTACGGCTCCCGCCGTCCAGGCTGAGTTGTGACCCATCATGTCTCCGATGCCGATGAACGCGACTCCGATCGTGGCGATCGTGGACCACGACGAACCGGTCATAACCGAGACCACCGCGCTCACAAGACAGGTGACCGCCAGAAACCAATGGGGATTAAGCATATCCATCCCGTATGTGACCATAGCCGGCACAACCCCCGCCATCATCCACGACGTGGCGAGCAGGGCGATGAATATCAGCAGCGGAATAGCCGGTAGAACCTGGGTGGCCGCGCGCTTAAAGCCGACACGCATCCGTCGGCGTCTGATTGTGCCCAGACACAGACTGATGATTAACGCGGAAGCGGCCGATACAAGTAAGGTGAACGGTGACAGCTCAGTGACGGCCACCGGTCCCTTGAAGACGATGACTGCCGTCAGCAGACAGAAAAGAATGGCTACCGGAGCGACGGCGGCAATGAAAGGTATCTCGCGTCTTTTAAGTTTTTTTGGGGTATCTTTCATTCAATATTTATTAGAGTATGTTTAGTTTTAAATGATTTTAGCACAAAGAGAGATTTTGGGATGATTTTCCAAAGTTGAAGAGGGAGCGATGCGGGCATCGCGACCGATGAAATCTTTGGAAAAGCGCCCAAAAGATCCTTTGTGATGAAATCGAAAATTATTAATACATACTCAAATATTTAATTTAAAAGTAAACATACTCTTAGTACTCGCTCATCTTTTTTTGCCCGAGAGCGCGTCGATACAGTTTTGGCCGTCGAGTGCGGCCGATACGATTCCACCGGCAAGCCCGGCACCTTCACCGGCCGGATAGAGTCCCTTAACTTCCGGATGAACCATGGTCTCTTTATCGCGTGGAATTCTTACCGGTGCACTGGTGCGCGATTCAAGACCGATCATCGTGGCGTCTTTCGTGAGAAACCCTTTCGCCTTCCTTCCGAAGTCTTTGAATCCGCTTCTGAGTCTGTCGGCTATGAAGGGTGGAAGTAGAAGGTCGAGACGTGCCGGGATGAGCCCCGGAAGATAACTTGACGGCGGCAGATTCTTCGAGTCGCGCCCGTTGACGAAGTCTGTCATTCTCTGGGCCGGAGCAACTATACTGTTTCCTCCGGCCTCAAAGAAACGGCGTTCAAGATCCTGCTGGAGTTCGAGCATCTCGAATTCTCCGAACCGCGAGTATTCTGGGAAGTCTCCGGGATTGATCTGAACCACCATTCCCGAGTTCGCCCAATGGCTTGCTCGTGCGGAGGCTGACATTCCATTGACAACCAATTCTCCCTGTGAAGTTCCTGCCGGAACAATCACGCCGCCGGGACACATGCAGAAGCTGTAGACCCCTCGGCCCTCAGCTTGCGTCACGAACGAATAAGGGGCAGCGGGAAGATATGAACCTCTACCCGACTGAGAATGGTATTGTATCTGATCTATGAGATGCTGAGGATGTTCAAGTCGCACTCCCATCGCTATACCTTTCGGTTCCATGCGGATCCCGAGGCGCTTGAGCATTCTGTAGACATCTCTTGCGGAATGGCCGGTGGCAAGAACGACAGGACCAAAATATCTGTCACCGTTTTCTGTCTCGGCACCCTTGACCTCGCCGTTCTCAATCAGAAGATCAGTAACCTTTGTGTTGAAGCGCACCTCTCCCCCGCTGGCGATGATCTGTTTGCGGATTGAAGCGATGATAAGGGGCAGGCGGTCGCTTCCGATGTGTGGGTGCGAATCCACGAGTATTTCGGGCGATGCGCCGAACTGCACCAGCAGTGCGAGGACATCCCCAACGTTTCCCCTTTTCTTGGAACGAGTGAAAAGCTTGCCGTCCGAGAATGCTCCCGCTCCACCTTCACCGAAGCAATAATTTGACTCCGGATTGATCTGCTTTTCGCGATTGATACGGGCGAGACTTTCTCTGCGCGAGTCCACATCTTCTCCACGTTCGAGGACTATAGGACGGATCCCGGCCTCTATTGCACGGAGTGCGGCGAACAGACCCGCCGGCCCGGCACCGACAATCACGACCTGACGGTCGGAGTCCGCGACATTTCCGAACTTCACCGGCTCAAACGCCGGTGTGATCTTTCGGTCCTTGCCGGTAGCGGCCATGACTCTCAGGTTGACATAGACCTGAGGTTTGCGCGCGTCTACCGAACGGCGCGTGACACGCCATTCGTTGATCGCGTCGGTCTTTACCTTCAGCTGTCGCGCCACTTCGCGCTTCAACAGCTCCGGGGTTCCGGCAATCTCCGGCCTAAGTCTGAGGTCAATCTCGCTGATCATCTTCTTATATGGGTATAATTACCCACAAAGGTAACAAAAATTTCCGATTCATCAAAATGTCCGTCGAGGGGAGTGAAATTGAAAAACACTTTAGTTAATTTGGATGTTGATTAGGTAGCGGACTTATGGGTTTAGTGCCGGAAAAGGTTCGCTTACGATTAGTTTAGATGAAGTTATGTAATTTAGATGAAGTTATGGCAAACGAAGAACTTCCTTTGGAATACCACCCCTTTCCACCCTTTATCCCGGAGAATGCGAAGGTGCTGATCATGGGGACCTTCCCTCCTGGCCCTCACCGTTGGAGTATGGAGTTTTATTACCCCAACCGCACCAATGATTTCTGGAAAGTAATGGGAATAATCTTTTATAATGACCCTGAGGCCCTTTATGATAAGGAGACTGCTTCATTCAAACTCGACGAGATCAAGAAGCTTCTCAATGATAAAGGGATCGCCCTCCACGATACCGGCCACGCAGTGAGACGGCTTCAGGGCAATGCATCCGATAAGTTCCTCGATATTGTCGAACCGGTAGATCTCGGTGCGTTGCTCGACAAAATGCCCGATCTTCGTGCCGTGGCTACAACTGGAGAGAAGGCGGCAGGGGTAATCGCAGAGCTAACTCACACTCCGGCACCGAAGATGGGTGCCCATGTCTCTATGGCCGATTCAACAGACAATCCCTTTGACCGACAGTTCGAAATATGGCGGATGCCATCGACCTCCAGAGCTTATCCCCTGGCTCCTGCGAAGAAGGCTGCTTACTACGCTGAACTTTTCCGGTCAGTCGGGATAATTGATTGATGAATTTCATACCCGCTCTCATACCTGCTCATCTCATACCTGCTCATTAGATACAGAATTCTCTATATGACTCTCGCGATATATAATCCTCGCGTTAATTGGAGATTCTATGCTATGCCAATTTGAAAAGGGGGGTGCCATAAATTTGAGTAAGGTTGCGCCGTCAATTTGAGTAGGTAAGGTTCCGGGTCTCCTGCGTGTCCGGAATTACTACCAGTATCTGGGATGCTAACCGAGTGCGCTCGTATGGCACCGCTGTCCCGTTTGAGTCGCGCAGTTGTCTGACCTCTATCCCCACCGGGATAGAGAAACAGCGGTATCCTTTCATCAGGAAATTGGTTTTAATTTTTCCCTCCGCAACATAGCTTCCCTCTGCCGCATCGGCGATTTTCTCCGGTGTTGTGGGTAGAATTGTCGTGATGTATTTGGAATTTCCTCCGGGCGAATATAGACGAGACAATCCACGCTTCGTATATCCGTCGAAGACTACGGGAAGATGTCTGAAGTCGAAGCGCTCGAATAATCTGTCGCAAGTCGCTTCGAATATTACTCTCATTGTTTCACCCTGCTCTCCTATTGTTTGCTCACCGGGGCGAGTGCTGTCAAATACCAGCGTGCTCCTGCTTTGAGAGGCCTGCGAGTGAAGCGATCGCAGATGGGTCGACGTTGTTTGTCTTGCAGTCCAGGCACCGACAAATCCTGCGGTGTAAATTACGATGAGTAATGTTGTGAGCCACGGAGAGCGCATGACCTTACCGGCGGTAATCACTCGCTTTCGTCTGTTGGAGACAAAGGTAATCACAGCCTGTATAATCGCTATTCCACACAATATGCCCGGGAGAGTAAGCTGGCGGGCCGATGTGAATGTCACACAGGCAAGAAGTAGCGCAAATATTATAGTTATTATAGTGCTGACAAGGAAACAATTCCTCTTGAAGAAGCGGCCAAATGCCCGGAAACGCATAACCATTGAGCAGATGGCGATGCATATTGCCGGGACAATTGTTGGAGACTCCTCCCATATAGCCCAATATAGAGCGTTAAGTTTATGGAGGATAGCCTCCGCGGTAAAGCCTCCCCCCTGTGTAGCGTGATTCAGATTACCCGGTGCGACAACACAGACAAGTGTTCCCAGCCAGTAAGCAAGAGTCAGGATTTTTTGCTGTGTCGTGTATGATTTTCTTTGAACGATCCATAGAACTAACAGTCCTCCCGACAATGGCAGTGAGAAACTCTCCTGTAGTGAGCCGGCAATGAGTGCGAACACTGTTCCTGCTACAATTTTCAGCACACCTCTCCCCTTTCCTTTTTCTGACCGGGAATTGATGAGGAGTATAATTGCAAGAGAAGCACAAGCCGGCCAAAGATAGTTGGTGGCATAGCATACAAGCCCAAGCCAGTTAACTCCCGGTTCGGGAACACTAAGCCATAATGCAATCGCTCCCAATAGAAGTGTGTTGGCTGACAATTGTTTTGTAAATCCTGAAATTCGTGTAAAAAAGACAGCAGTAAGAAGAAATATCAAACTATTGATAATGCAGAAAGGAGTGTGTCCCGCAATATTGAGAAAGAACATCGCTATCCAGTGCACGAGGAATCGTCCGTTGGTAGTGATATAGTGGAGAGACAATGTGCGGGTGATGTCGGCGGGTGTGTGTATCCTCTCCCCGTCTCCGAGATGGTGGGTTGTGTCGCCGAACATATATCCCAAATCATCCCCGGTCGAAACCGATTGCAGGTCAAGAGCGAAGAATGTCCCCGCAATCAACAGGCAGGCGATTGCCAACCAGACATGTCTTCTAACGCGAAGTTCTTTCTTTAGCATCTTGTCAGTCTGTTTTCCTCTGCAAAGTTACTTTTATATCTCTATAGTGCAAAAAAGCGCTTCAATTTTTTATGCTTACAATTGAAAAATGCTTGGTAAAATCTCCGTTTTCGAAAAAAAACGCTGATATGCTGAACCTTTTATAGCTTAATGAATGTTATAGATGACAAAGAGTTTTTAAGAAGCTGAAATTCGTTAACTCTCCATAACGCCGGAGGCTCTCTTTCATTCTCTGAGCCGGTCTCTCAAGGAGACTTGCTTCAACAATTCCCAACTATAAACTATAAGAATTATGAGAAAGTACTATGCAGAGTTCTTCGGAACCATGTTTCTGGTGCTGATGGCGTGTGGTTCGGCTGTTCTTGCCGGTCCTGCGATCGGAACCCTCGGAATCGGCCTTTGCTTCGGCCTCGTCCTCTTCGCCCTTTGCTATGCAATCGGCGGCATTTCAGGATGTCATGTAAATCCTGCCGTTTCGTTTGGCGTGTGGCTCACTGACAAGAACTTCACGTTCAAGGATATGATAGGCTACTGGGTTGCACAGCTCCTCGGAGCTGCGGTTGGCGCCGCTTTCCTTTGGTGGCTCTCTGACTTCGGTCTCTTCGGTCAGGGTGGTATCTTCAAGTTCGGCGGTATCACCGAACAGATCGGCTTCACTGACAATATGTCCTATCTCGCCACCAATGTGCTTCAGCACGGCGTTACCTGGCAGATGGCTCTCCTCACTGAGATCCTGTTCACCTTCCTCTTCGTGTTCGTGGTTCTCGGCGCGACTTCCAAGTTTGGAAACAGCACTGCAGCCGGCGCGGCAATCGGTCTCGCACTCGGTCTCGTGAACATTGCCGGTATTCCGGTTGACAACTGCTCGGTTAACCCCGCGCGCAGCTTCGGTCCCGCCCTCTTCTCCGTCAATGCATGGCCCGACTTCTGGATCATGGTTGTGGGTCCCCTCGTAGGCGCTCTGATCGCAGCAGTCGTATGGCGCTTCCTCGCTTCAGGCCGAGCTCCCGAAGAGACTCCTTCTGAAATCAATGTAGACTGATAATCTCCTGCTCAATAACCCGCTTTCAAAGAGCGTCCGAATCACGCATTCGGACGCTCTTTCTGTCAGGTTATAATTTTCAGTTTTTAGAGGCGAAGTGAGGAGGCGTATGGTTTCGAAAAAATCATTATCTTTGCAGTTTGATTTCTTACAATAATATGAAGTTTGCCCTTCTGACTTTGGCGCTCGTGCCTTTTGCCGGGTACGGCGGATCGTTCGCATCTGAAGAAAACCTCGGTGCCGATCAAACGACTGATTCTCTTGACTACTACAATAGCCTGGAGGAGATCGTCGTGACCGGACAATCTGCCCGTCAGCGAATTGAAAATCTTCAGATCGGCGCCGAGCGACTGGAATTGACTCGCCTCAAGAAAGTGCCTTCGATCGGGGGCGAACATGATATCATCAAGTCACTGGCGCTTCTACCGGGAGTTAGAAGTGAGGGTGACGGAGGAGGCGGATTTGAAGTCCGCGGTGGCAACTCTTCCCAGAATCTGGTTACGCTCGATGGAATAACCCTCTACAATCCTGCTCATGTGATGGGAATATTTTCCACTTTCAACGATCAGGCTGTTTCTCAGGCAACACTTTTCAAAGGTCCTTTCCCTGTAACCTACGGAGGTGCGACCTCATCAGTTCTTGAGACTTCACTTGCGAGCGGTGATATGGAACGGTGGAGCGGATCGGGTACGATCGGAATTCTTGCAGCGAAAGTGGCCATCGGAGGACCGATCGTAAAAGACAAGCTTTCGTTTGAGGTCACAGCCAGACGATCGTATGTCGACGCATTTCTTCAGCTTGTTCCCAAATATCGCTCGACGGTCATGAACTTTTATGACATAACTGCCAAGGCCCGTTGGCGTCCGTCGGCGGAACACCTTGTCGATCTCTCTTTCTTTGTCAGCCATGACAATATGGCTGTCTCGGATGTGATGGGAATGTATTGGGGTAATCTCGGCGGTTCGCTGAATTGGGTAGCGAGACCGAATGACATACTGACTTTTACCACCACCGCTTCGGCTACCGACTATAGTCCGAAAATGGAAATGCTGCTGATGGATCTCGATCAGATAATAAGAACCTATATTCGCACCTTCTCCTTGAATGAGCGGGTAGGCATCAGGCTGAACGACAACCACTCCCTCGAAGTCGGTCTCAGATCGGAACTTCTGCGGGTACGCTCCGGTGAATGGCAGGTAGCATCTTCGCGTGAGGAGGAAGTCAGATCATTATGGGAGAACTCCCTATGGGCCGGATATGAAGGTAGGTTCTCGGACCTGTTCGAGCTCGGAGCCGGAGTGAGAGCTGACATTTCAAGTGTAATCTCGGCTCCGGGGTTCCATAAATTCGTAACCTCCGGACTTGCCGAAGCGTCATTTGGTGCGAAGACTTATTGTGACATTGAGCCTCGCGCGAGTCTCAAGTTCAACATAACGCAAGACCATAATATCAAGGCCGGAATAGGTACCTCGCTACAGAATCTTCACTCAATCCGCTCAAGCTCCACGAGTCTCCCGTTTGACAGGTTCGCTCTGACCTCATGTAACGTGCGCCCAGAGCGGGCTGTTCAGTATGGAATCGGTTATACAGGTATGACTTCCGACGGTTCGTTCGATTGGTCGGCCGAGAGTTATTTCAAGACCCTCTCGAATGTTTACGACTATCGGGACGGTGCCTCCTCTTTCTCCTCAATCGCACTCGAAAATCTGATTCTCGGTGGTCGGGGTCGCAGTTACGGTGCGGAATTCATGATCCGCAAAAACTCCGGCGATCTGACCGGCTGGATATCCTACACAATCTCAAGAACGCAGACGCGCATTGACGGAATCAATGACGGCAAGTGGTACAATGCGACCAATGACCGTCGCCATGATGTGGCGGTAGCACTCTCCTATCAGATCAATGACCGATGGGACGTCTCGGCTTCATGGATATTCATGTCGGGACAGCCTTTGACAGCTCCCGACGTCAAATATGAGGTTTCCGGTGTCACCTGTTACTACTATTCAAAGCGTAACGGTTACCTCACACCTCCTGTCCATCGGCTCGATCTCGGTGCAACCTACACACATGTCGGCAAGAAACTGACCTACGAGTGGTCATTCGGCGTCTATAACGCCTACTGCCGTTACAATCCCTATATTGTGTATTTTGAGGACGATGCCTCGAAGCCTTCCGGAACTCGCGCCGTACAATATTCTATGTATGGGCTGATTCCATCGGTTTCTTATACTCTGAAATTTTAATTTGCCGTTAGAGCCCCGATGAAAACTTTTGTAAGGATGAAATTGAAAGAAATTGCTCGTCGATCTTGCGCCGGTGCGATGCTGGGTTCAGTACTGCTCTCCTTATTGACCTCTTGCGAAAAGGAACTCGATTTCAAGTATCATGAGATAGAACCTCTAACTGTAATCGAGGGTACTTTGACTGAAGAGGGTGCAAGAGTGTCAATTACCATGACAACCCCTATGGGAGAACCTATGGACAGAACCCGGATCACGGATGCGGAAGTCATCCTGAAGGATCTGACGGCGGGATATGTCGAAAAATTGAGAGCGGATGAAGAGGGATACTTTGTCAGCCACTCAGGTGGAAAAGATTGGCATGATTACTCGCTCACCGTCATGTACGGAGACGAAACATGGACCGCGAAGAGCACAATGTTTCCGAAGACGGAGATAATTTCGGCCGGATTCTCGTGGATCAAGATGCCATACGATCATGTGGCGGTCTTGCAGGTCCTCTATGCCGATGATCCGACGACAAAAGGTGATTCTTATTGGATAAGGGTGTACCGTAACGGCGAAATCTATTCCTGGGCTGAACAACAGGACTGGACTTCACGAGACGGTGTGATGAATTTCGTGACCATGACGACACGTCAGGATGTTGACGAAGAAGATGAGGAGGATCTGCTGGTTGATGGCGACGAGGTTACGGTCAACATCTGTCGGATCTCATCCGGGATGAGGGAGTATATAGAAGCCATAGGCAACGACAGCAACGGTCCGATGATGTTCACCGGAACACATCGCTGTCTTGGCTATTTCATGGCATCGGCTCCGGCTGAGATAACTGTCGTTTTCCATCCTGAGGATATAGCATACCAATAGTATAATTCTATTGCCGGATGTTATTCCATTGCCGGATTGGGCCGGCGATCATACCATTTCGAGAAGAAAAGGCGAATAAGGAAGATTGTGCCTCGGAAAGTCAGCTCGATCATCATGGCTATCCAGACACCACGCAGTCCCATAGATTGCGCGAGCCACCATGCGAGAGGAACGCGCACGAGCCAGATGCTTCCGAAGTTCATTAATGCCGGGACTTTGGTCTCACCGACTCCGACAAAGGCTCCGTAGGCTACGATTGAGGCCGCGAACATCGGTTCGGCCCATGCTTCGATGCGGAGCACTTCCGCTCCGAGATCCCTGATCGCCGGGACCGGAGTGATGATGCCCATAATCTCAGGTGCGAAGATATACATAAGTAAACCCATGACTGACATGACGGCCATTCCGAGACCCACGGCCATATTGCCAAAGCGACGCACGAGCTTTGGTCTCTCGGCTCCGTGGCTCTGACCGGTAAGCGCGGTAGCCGCATCACCGATTCCATACCCAGGCATATAGCAGAGGCTTTCTGCTGTCACGGCAAAAGCATTGGCTGCGATGGCTATGACTCCCAAGGGCGAAACGATCATAGTGATCGCTATCTGTGCGCCGCAGATTATGGCGTGTTCTGCGGTCATAGGTGCGGAAATGGACGCTGCCTTCTTTGTGACGATGCGGGTGAGTCGGTAGCTTCCCGGGTGTCCCACAAGCTTGATTTCGGGCTGTTTCACACACGCATAGTACATCATCACCGCGGCACAGATAGCTTCGGCACCGACCGTGCCGAGAGCGGCACCGAGTACTCCTAGGTCGGCACCCGGAATGGTCACGTTTACTCCTCCGACAACGAAATGGTGTGAGGGAAAAATGAGCAGGAAGTTAAGCAGGCAGTCGAGCACACACATCAGTCCGCTGAGGAGGCTCGGGATCTTCATATTGCCGACACACCTCAGCATTCCCCCCGCGAGATAGTTGATCGTCAGTAGAGGAAGGGCGGCGACGAAGACGATAAAGTAGAGAGTTGCCTTGCCTTGAATGACCTCGGACCCACCGAGCCATCCGGGAAGAGGCACAGCAATAGCAATGCCAATCAGTGCGGCGATGACCGAGAAAATCAGTGACGCCGCGATTCCCTGGCGAAAGACATGGCGCGCCCCCTCCTCATCCTTTGCCCCGACACGGTGGGCAACCTGGACGGAGTAACCTGACGTCATGGCCGAACATACTCCCCAGAAGAGCCAGAGGCTCGTGGACATCAGACCGATCGACGCCGAATCGTCGGCCCCGAGCCGACCGACCATCGACGCGTCGATATACTGCATCGCGATGCTCGACAGTTGGGCGAGCATCGCGGGCAAGGAGAGCGATATGGTGAGTGACAGTCGCTGGGCCCAGCTGAGCGGAAGGCCCTCGCGAATGAACTTAATATCTGTTTTCAATTCTCTTTGTTGACTTCTGTCAACTATTTTTTCAAATTTACGAGACAATTGCCATTATAAAGCAATTGCCATTATAAAGCAATTGCCATTATAAAGGAATAACTTTACCCATGCGGTCAATAGCCTCTTCGACTACTGAGCGTGGGCAGGCGTAGTTTATTCGTATCGATGAGGGATCGCCGTAGATTGAGCCCGAACTTACACGTACTTTGGCTTTCTCAAGGAGCATATCTGCGAATTGGTCGCCGCTCATACCGGTTTCGGAAACGTCTACCCAAGCGAGATATGTCGATTCTGAATCGCAAACTTTCAGTTTCGGGAACTTCTCTGCGATGGCCGATCTCAGCAAGCGATAATTGTCGAAGAGGTAGCCGATGAGTGCGTCGAGCCACTCCCCTCCTTCATTATACGCGGCGATGAGGCCGGTGACCCCGAACGGATTGACGTCGCAGACCTCATTGTCATTGATTGCTCTGTCAACCTTAGCTCTCACTTCTTCGTCAGGACAGACGATATTGGCAATCTGCAATCCGGCCGTATTGAAAGCCTTCGATGGTGAGCAACAGACAATGGCTTCCGGATCAACGGTGGCATAAGGGGTATATGGCCGACAACCGGGATGCACGAGTTCGCAGTGAATCTCATCGCTGACAACCCTGACGCCATTCCGTCTGCAGATCTCCGCAACTCGTTCCAACTCCTCCCGTGTCCATACGCAACCCGAAGGATTGTGGGGGTTGCACAAGATCATCAGCTTGTTCTCCGGATTCGATGCAAGTTTTTCGAGTGCGTCGAAATCTATGCTATAAGTGAAACCGGTCCCGCTCTCTACTCGCCGGAGCGGGTTCTCAACCGTCAGCGCATCGTTGTTGCGAATCGACGAGAAGAAACAATTGTATGCCGGTGTCTGCAGGATCACTCCCTCCCCCGGTTTGACCAATGCCTTGATGATAGCTGAGACGGCTGGCACCACCCCTGAAGTATAGATGACTTTTGATCTGTCTATCCTCCATTGGTGNCGNGTNTCGAACCATCGGCATAATGCCTCGTAATATGTGTCCGGAACGGACACGTANCCGAAGACTCCGTGGTCAACCCTTTTACGAAGAGCTTCGATAACAGAAGGNGCAGTCCGAAAATCCATATCGGCCACCCACATCTGTATAACCTCCGGCCCGTCTCCTTCGCCGTCCCATTTATAGGACATAGAGCCGCGCCGGTCGGTCACGCTGTCAAAATCGAATTTCATTTCTTAGTNTCAGTNATNTNNACCGGNTCNANNGCNTTNGANTGGNTNTCNATGATNATCTCTCCNANNGAGGGAGCCTCGATAGAACCGCTCATAGGGTTCTTGATGCTGGTCACGGGNGTGGTGATTGTAGCNCTTACTTCCGCATCCTCGAACGCGAGATCACAGTCAGGAGCAAATTCACAATCNACGAGGGTCAGATCCTTGGTGTAACAGAGTGGCTGTGTGCCGGAGATCTTGCAACGGATNAGGGTCAGACGCTTGGAATGCCATCCGAGATATTCACCATTGATTTCNGAGTCGTAGATGGTTACGTTTTCAGTGCCCCAGAACGCATCTTTCGAGTTGATCACTGCGTTGCGGATCTCAACGTTNTGNCAATACTGGAAGGAATAGTTGCCATTCTGACGCCAGTTTTCGATGCGGATATTCTTCGAGTGCATGAAGAGATAGTCGGCTTTGTCTACGGTGACATCCTTGATATCCACATTCGCGCAGTGCCACAGAGTTTCTTCCGCATCCGGGATATTCACGTTGCGCAGACGGATGCCATCCATCTCGCGGAACATTTTCGGAGCGTCGACCTGCGTATCGGTCATAATCAGGTTGCGCGAGTACCAAAGAGCGGCACGAGCACCCGGGGTGAAAAGACAATGGGTTACCACAAACCCGTCCACATGCCAGAAGGGGTATTTGCCTTCAAAGCGGCAATCGNTCGCTTCGATGCCGGCGCAGCATTTCAGAGCNGATTCTCCGGCGTGGATAGTTACATTTTCAAGGCGGAGATTTCTCTCTCCGAACAGCGGACGTTCTCCTCCAAATTCTGTATTGCTGATTGTTTTCATAGTTAGATTAATATAATAAAGTCAAGATGACTTCAATGAGTTCAATGAACTTCTACCGCAAAATTACAAAAANATAGCCGTCNGACAAAATCNTNTCGTCAGACATAAATATTGGNGTCAGACTTTATCCTTTNTTGGAGTTGGAGTCNGTCTTNTNGGAATCGACGACTACGGAGTGATTGCCGCCGAAATGAATACGGTTCATTTCCGCCGCTGTCAGTTTGTGAGCCGATTTGAACTCNGGCTTGGGAATGATTTTCATAGANTTCANNTATTTATTTTCTTGANCCATGCGAGTATCCGGTTNAGTCCGATAACGGCCGTGATATATGCACAGANAAGAATAATCAGGTCGGGGTGAAGAGGTAAAATANGNGANACNAANCCNCCGCCGAGATAACAGAAGAAGAGGCACCAGAGAGTGGCCTGNACTCCGACNCAGAGTGTGCACCAATGATGCGCCACAAATTTCTGATATGAGATTGACCATANCGTGTATGGCAGACAACAGATGTTGCAGAGTGCCAGCGCCGGCCANAGATGAGGAAACAATAGAAGCGTAATCAGCGATACGCCAAAATAACCNAATCCCACNTCNCTCCANGAGAAGACNCCNAACAGCTTNGANGCCGACGAGGTCGTGATTATGTCACATCCCCCTTTCTCAAGCACTCCGCACACTCTCTCGGAAGTAGACGTGTGGATTCCGAGACTTTTCTGTAGCAGCATATATGATAACCACAGACCAAAGAGGTCTAAGAGAAATATGAGAGCTGTCGAGAGATGGCTGAATATTCCTCGNGTGACGATGAACCACCCGGCGACGGCTATAGCCGCAATGAGGAGGAAATAATCTGATGACTTGCAGATTATTTCCGACATGGAATGAGACTTGTACTCCGGTTCGGTAGAATTTTTGTCCGGATAGGCGGTCAGAACCACACCGTTGANCANCTCCNCAAACGCGTCGCGGCCGATCTTCCNGATTTTACCNTCATCATCAATCATGACGTCATGTTGTCCGTCATTTTCCTTNANGATTATGAATACNCCGTTTTTCTTTTGGGCAAGAAAGGGAGGTGTNATTAGATCCANCTCAGACATATCCTCGAGTTGCCAGCCATCGGATGCAATTCCGTAGTCTTTCAGCAGGTGAACCAATCCGAAGAGGGATTGGAAAGTCATCTGCTTGAATTGATTGTCGGAATATTCCNNCGTGTGGGGCACTTCGAGNGCTTTGAGGAAGCGGGTGAAAACAGTGTGATTCTCCGCCATAGTTTTTTACTTTTGTAGGGGGTNCTTNTCTTCTTACCTTTNAGNTTCGTCTCTTCTGTCTCTTTCAGGGACGCCTTNAATTGTGTAGAACTTGACCCGGGTCAGATGTAGGACTCGACTTTTGAGAGAAGGTCATTNCCGTCGATCTCACCGCTGTGTCTCCACTTCTCCTCTCCGTCTACATAGACGATGAATGTAGGAACNCCGGTTACNTTGGCGGCATCNGCCGCCTCCTGATTAAGATCGATGTCGAGCTGAACGACCGATGCNCGGCCGTCGAGAAGTTCCTTGACNTGATCTACGATCGGGGCCATCCGCTTGCAATGAGGGCACCAGGTCGCGTAGAATTCNACAAGNACTGTCTTTGTCTGTTTGATTGCATCTTCGTAAGTCATAGTATTCTTTTTTATAAGGTTNATTTATGATTTATAAGTTCATTTATGAACTTCAACAAGTTTGANGGATCTNNAGAANAATCAGATTGTGATTGAAATTGACTTAGCTCCAAAGATCCTGATTTCTTATTTTCTATTTCAACGTCTGACGCNGCTCATTGGTTGAGGAACTTAAGAAACAAACTTAAGAAACAATGGTGTAATCCAAACCAATTTGNCCNACATACGTTATATTTTGTAAAAGAATGACAAATTCAATTCTATCAAAAGCTATGAAACACACAACCAATGCTCTTCTCGCAGGACTCCTTGTTGTCGGTCTTGCCTCTTGTAATGAGAACGCGAAGCTTGCTTCCGAGGCTGAAGGAATCTGGTCGGGCAATGCGACAGTGCTCAATAAAAAAGAGAATCAGAAACATGATAAGAATGTTGAGGTGACTTCACCTGTGGTTGAGTCCGTAACCCCGTCTTTCACTTTCACTAAAGTTGAGTCGGTCAAGAACGGTGGTAAAGTGATCTTCTCNGGTGTATATGCTATCAGCCAGTCCGTATCTTCAACTGCTGTTGATGTGCCTTTCCAGGCATCAGCAAANGTGAAGGCTACTGCAACTGGAAATTGGGTTGCTACTGACGACGATGAGATAAAAGTGACTTTCGATCCCGCGACGGTAAGCACAACTCTCGATCCCGAGTCTATAACATTCGGTTACGCGGTTCTTACAGACAAACCCGTCTCTGAGCTTGATTCACTCAAGGCAGCTCTCATCCCGAANCTTGACAAATCGTTCGGTGCTGAAGTTCAGAAACGNGTAGCGTCTATCAAGGAACTTGACGACATCAAGATTTCAGGAACAACCATGAATCTTGAGATCAACAAGACCGACTTTACTCTGACCAAGCAGTAAAGATCAATATGTAAACAGTCAAAAGAAATATTTATGGCGAAAACGAAAAACCATAAATTCAAAATCGTGAAGAAAGTGATCGGGGCATTAGTCCCGGTCGCTATTTCTGCGCTTTTGATCGTATGGCTTTTCCACAAGGTCGATTTCCGCACCATTGTCGGAATCGTTCGCCAGTCATGTGATTACGGGTGGTTGCTNCTGATGTGTCTTGTGCTCNTCATATCGAGATCAGTCAGAGGTATCCGCTGGGGAATACAGTTGCGNGCTGCCGGAATCCCCAAAATGCCGGCTTTCGCGGAGATGGTCTCGATCTGGGGCGCTTATGCTCTGAATCTGATTCTGACCGGCGTCGGAGAGGCGTGGAGGTGCGTATTTGTAGCCAGGCGTCAGCGGGCTAAATTATCCACGGTCATAGGTACCGACCTCGGAGACCGTATCTCGGACGCCATGATGATCGTGTTGCTTATAGCCTCGACCTTTATCGTCGCCAGGCCTGCGCTCGAAAGATTTATGNCGAGATACAGCTTTACCGACCATGTCGTGCATATCCTCTCCTCCCCCTGGCTGTGGGTCGGTGTTGGGGCTCTCTTGGCTATTCTTCTGAGTCTGCTTCTCATAAAGACCGACAATAAGGTCATAGTCAAGATAAGGACGCAGATAATCAGCCTTTGGGACGGTTTCCGGATTCTCTTCAAGATGAAGCATCAGTTCCTCTTCTGGACCTATACTCTCATCATCTGGATCGCCTACTTCCTTTTGACCTACCTCTGTTTCTTCGCCTTTCCGTTCACCCGCGAATTGATCCGGCCCGATCTGGCCTACGGTCTGCTACCCGGACTGGTGGTGTTCATTTTCGGTTCGGTCAGTATCGCGATTCCCGCGACCGGAGGACTCGGCCCGTGGAATATCGCGGTGATGTTCGCACTGTCACTTTATGGTGTGAAACAGGCTGACGCCGTGACCTATTCGATGGTCGTGTGGGCGTTCCAGACAGTCACGCAGATTCTCATGGGTGTCGTTTCGGCCATTTATATCTCCTTTGAACGTCGTCATGATCTGACTCCGGCCACAGAAATAGCGGCTCAACAGACCGGGAATGCTTCTTCCGCGGACGAAAAAAATGTGAAAAGCTGATTTCGGGCACGCTATTTGCAGATAATCATTTCCGATTGTCACGCGAAATGATTATATTTGCAGGTTAATTTATAGATATGAAGATNCATTTTGCCCCTGTGCAGGGCCATACTGACGCAGCATACAGACATTTCCATGCCGGCCGGTACACTCCGGCCGACGAATATTATACCCCCTTCATAAGACTTGAACACGGCGAGGTTCGCAAGAAAGACATAAATGACCTCAATGCCCCCGTCGCCGAAAACGACAGGGTCGTTCCTCAGGTTATCTTCAAGAATGAGGAGGAACTCGAAGGTTTGGTGTCGCTCCTTGCCTCTGAAGGCTATGAGCGTATCGACATCAATATGGGGTGCCCCTTCCCTCTTCAGACTGCCCGCGGTCGCGGCGCGGCGACAGCCGGTTCGCGAGAGGCTGCGGAGGCGGTCAGTCGTGTTGTCGGCCGTTATCCTGACGTTCGGTTCTCGGTCAAGATGCGCCTCGGAATGGAGAACGCCGACGAGTGGCGCGAGACCCTCCCGATCTTGAACAAGCTTCCGCTGGAGCATATCGCCATGCATCCGCGCGTTGCAAAACAGCAGTACAAGGGTGAGCCGGACATGGAGGCTTTCGCACGCTTCTATGAGGAGTGTGAGCTTCCGGTAGTTTACAACGGTGACCTGCGCACTGTTGAGGATGTGCAGGCTGTCGAGGAGCGTTTCCCGAATCTGACCGGTATAATGATCGGCCGCGGACTTCTCGCGCGCCCTTCGCTGACTTCTGAAATTGCGGAGGGTAAGGAATGGGACGAGGAACGTCGACTCAACGAAATGCTCCGTTTCCATCGTGACCTTCTCGATTACTATCGCTCAACTCTCTGCGGTGACCATCAGGTGCTTTCCAAGATCGCACCCTTCTGGGAATATGCTGAATCAGAAATCGGCAGAAAGCCCTGGAAGGCGATTCAGAAAGCTGTCAACTATGCCAAGTACACCACTGCGGTGGCCTCTATCGGCAAGTAAAATATNCAGGANGTAAAATATAAGGATAAGGAATGGATAAAAGAAAAATTTCAGTCAAGGGTGCCCGGGTCAACAATCTCAAGAACGTTGATCTGGAGCTCCCCTTGAATAAATTTATAGTCATCACCGGAGTCAGCGGTTCCGGCAAGTCTTCGTTGGCTTTCGACACTCTCTATGCCGAAGGTCAGCGTCGCTATGTCGAGTCGCTGTCGGCTTATGCCCGTCAGTTTCTCGGGCGAATGGCCAAACCGGAGTGTGACTATATCAAGGGACTTCCCCCCTCGATCGCCATCGAGCAGAAAGTCAACACGAGGAATCCGCGCTCTACGGTCGGAACCGCGACCGAGATCTATGACTATCTCCGTATGCTTTATGCCCGTGTTGGTCATACCTTCTCCCCCGTCTCGGGTCAGGAAGTGAAGCGTCACGGCATCGACGAGATCGTCTCGTCCGTAACGGCTCTTCCCGAGGGGACTCGTCTGGCAGTGCTCGCCCCTATCGTAATCCCCGAAGACAGAACCGTTGCTGACCAGCTCTCCATATATGTCAAGGAGGGTTTCTCTCGCGTCGAGCATAACGGGGAGTTTCTCGATATCAATGATCTTGACTTCGCCGAGGTTGCTGAAAATCTCGATTCATACAGGCTGCTGATTGACCGTCTCTCGGCAAGCTCCGAGAAAGATGAGATCTCCCGACTGACCGATTCGGTCGAGACGGCTTATTTCGAGGGTCGAGGCGAGTGTATAATCCAGGTCTGGGAGTCGCGGTACAATCCCCGTGACCTTGTTTTCAGCAACCGCTTCGAGGCCGACGGAATGGAATTCCGCGAGCCGACCGACCTGATGTTCAACTTCAACAATCCCGTCGGTGCGTGTCCAACCTGCGAGGGTTTCGGAAAGGTTTTGGGTATCAGCGAAGATCTCGTCGTCCCCAATAAATCCCTTTCGATCCATCAGGATGCTGTCGTTTGCTGGAAAGGTGAGAAGATGAGCGAGTGGAAGAAGGAACTCGAGAGAGTAGCCTCACGCCACGATTTTCCTATCCACACTCCTTATGCCGATCTGACCCCTGCGCAACTCGATTTTCTTTGGCACGGCGGAGGCACGAAATGGAAGGGTATCGACGGATTCTTCGAATGGGTCGATGACAATCAATATAAGATACAGTACCGCGTCCTCAAAGCGCGTTATCGAGGCAAGACGGAGTGTCCCGACTGCCACGGTTCGCGTCTGCGTCCCGATGCGTCTTATGTAAAGGTCGGCGGCAAGAGCATAACCGAACTCGTGAAGATGCCGGTTTCGAAACTGAGACAGTTCTTCAGGGAACTCGAATTGTCGGAGACCGACACGCAGATCGCCTCGCGTCTCCTGACGGAGATAAATTCCCGNCTCGGCTTCCTNGACCGNGTCGGCCTCGGTTATCTNACTCTCGATCGCCTNTCCTCNACTCTTTCGGGTGGCGAGAGCCAGCGTATCAACCTCGCCACTTCACTCGGATCCTCACTCGTCGGATCATTATATATTCTTGACGAGCCTTCTATCGGTCTNCACTCGCGTGACACCCAAAAACTGATCTCGGTTTTGCGNAACCTNCAGCAGATCGGCAACACTGTCGTNGTCGTNGAACACGATGAGGATATCATGAGAGCGGCAGACGAGATTGTCGATGTCGGTCCCGATGCGGGCCGTTTGGGTGGCGAGATAGTCTACCACGGTGACATCAAGTCTCTCGGTGATGATGAAAAGGTTGAGCATTCATATACCGTCGATTATCTGAGGGGNGACCGNAAGATTGAGTATCCGCNTCTGAGACNTCCCTGGAGAAAGAATATCGAGGTTGTCGGTGCGCGCGCCAACAATCTGAAGAATATNGACGTGAAGTTCCCGCTNGGAGTNATGACAGTCGTGACCGGGGTCAGTGGTTCGGGTAAGTCGACGCTCGTGCGCGATGTCTTNTATCGNGCTCTGGTGCGGGCCATGGGTGANCCNGGTGACACACCCGGCGACCACAAGGAGATCCGNGGTGATATCCGCGACATCTCGGGTGTTGAGTTCGTGGACCAGAATCCGATCGGCACCTCGTCGCGTTCCAATCCGGCCACCTATCTGAAAGCCTTCGATGAGATCCGCAANCTCTTTTCCGAGGCNCAGCTCTCAAGNCAGATGGGCTACACTCCCGGCTATTTCTCGTTCAACTCCGAGGGTGGCCGCTGTGAGGAGTGCAAGGGTGAGGGTACGATCACCATACCTATGCAGTTTATGGCTGACATCACGGTGCCTTGCGAGGCCTGCGGAGGCAAACGTTTCAAGAAGGAGATTCTGGACGTCGAATATAGGGGGAAGAACATNTATGACTTCCTCGAAATGACAATCGACCAGGCCATAGAGTTCCTCTCNGAGACTCCCGGAGCNCTGGAGAAGAAGATCATCTCCCGTCTGAAACCTCTCCATGACGTAGGTTTGGGTTATATNAAACTCGGACAGCCATCATCTACCCTTTCGGGTGGCGAGAGCCAGCGTGTGAAGCTCGCGTCGTTCCTTGTTCAGGAGAATGCACCGAAGACATTGTTTATCTTCGACGAACCGACTACAGGCCTTCACTTCCATGACATCTCGACACTGATGGACTCGCTGAACCGTCTGATTGACAAGGGTCATACCGTACTGATTATCGAGCACAATATGGATGTGATCAAGTCCGCCGACTGGGTTATCGACATCGGNCCCGAAGGTGGCGAGGAGGGTGGCCGGATTGTTGCCGAAGGNACCCCCGAACAGATCGCCGCCAATCCTGAGTCCTATACCGGTCAATTCCTCAAACCGAAGTTGATCGAACAGATTTCGTCAGGGAAACATGGCGCTTAAAAACAATTTGAGTCAAATGAGATCAGCTCCGATTCTGTTTGTGGCTATTCTTGCCACGGTCNTTTCAGGATGCAGCGAAAAGGCNCCGACCCCTCAGNAGGAGGCGGTGCCCGGTCTATATTCCGGTACCATCAAGATCCTGCATTCCTATAACGACTCCTTGAGCAGGGCTAATGACTCTGCCACTGTGTTGCGGTTGATGGACAATCTGCTTGTGAAGCTGACCCGTCTAAACTTTGAACTGCCTCCAAACACTGATCTGGAATTGTCCGAAGATGAGAACGACACGATTTATAAGCTGACTTCCAAGATCATCGCGCTTCGCGACAAGCGNCTCTCGTCGCTNTCAAGAGATTCTCTGGCAAAAAGAGATTCCGTTGCGAGAGCCGACTCCATTTCCAAAACCTTAAATAAATGAACGCAAGCCAAGTAAACATAAAGAATCGTCGGGCAACCTTCGATTATGAGATTACCGACAAATATACGGCCGGAATAGTGCTGACCGGCACGGAGATCAAGTCGATCCGGGCCGGNAAGGCGTCATTGGCCGATACATATTGCCTCATAGAGAATGGTGAGGTGTGGGTTAAGAATATGCATATAGCAGAGTATTTCTATGGCTCATATAACAACCATATCGTGCGTCGCGACCGCAAACTTCTTCTGAACAAGAAGGAGATCAACAAATTGCGCAAGGCAGCCGAGGATCCCGGCTTTACCATTATTCCTCTTCGGGTGTTCATCTCGGACCGCGGATATGCCAAGATGGTGATCGGAGTGGCACGAGGCAAGAAGCAGTATGACAAGCGAAATTCGATCAAGGAGCGTGAGGAAAAGCGCAACCTTGACCGTCTGATGCGTCATTGATAGACGTCCGGCTTTTCTACTTACGAATATGTAATTTGGTCTANATCCAAATANTTCANCGAATGAAAGACAAGAGACGAGCATTGGAACTGCTTGCGCCGGCCGGTAATGCCGAGATCGCTATCGAGGCTATCCGTCACGGTGCCGACGCCGTTTATATNGGTCCTCCGAGCCACGGCGCCCGCAAGAGTGCGGCCAATTCTCTTGATGACATAAAGCGTGTGGTCGATTTCGCACGTCAATACCGGGCGCGCGTCTATGCGACTGTGAACACCCTCGTTTATGAGAATGAGCTGAAGGCTGCGGAGCGTCTGGTCAATGACCTGTACCGCATCGGTGTCGATGCTCTGATCGTCCAGGATATGGCCCTNCTTGAGATGGACCTTCCCCCTATCGCGCTCCACGCGAGCACGCAGTGCGACACGCGGACTCAGGAGAAAGCCCGTTTCCTTCAGGATGTGGGCTTCTCTCAGATTGTTCTCGCCCGCGAACTGACACTNGCNGAGATTTCAAAAATCTGCGAGTCGGTCTCTGTGCCGGTTGAGTGTTTCGTCCACGGTGCGTTGTGCGTCAGCTATTCCGGACGGTGTCATGCCTCNCANGCCTGTATGGGCCGAAGCGCCAATCGCGGGGAGTGTTCGCAGATGTGCAGACTCCCCTACACNCTTACGGATGCTCGCGGAAAGGTTCTTGCCCGAGACCGCCATCTGCTCTCTCTTAAGGATTTCAATACCTCCGCCGATCTCGAGAAATTGGTTGAGGCCGGTGTCTCGTCGTTCAAGATCGAGGGACGTCTGAAAGAGGTGTCTTATGTCAAGAATGTCGTGGGTGCCTATCGTCGCCGACTGGATGAGATTATAGCGGCCAATCCCGAGAAGTATCGTCGGGCTTCGTTCGGCAGCACNGAACTCGCGTTCGAACCTCANCTNGACAAAAGCTTCAACCGNGGCTTCACGACCTACTTCCTCAATGGCCGTCGGCCGATGAATATCTCGAATCCGCTGACCCCGAANTCTATGGGTGAGGAGATAAAGGATATAAACGAACTGAACAACGGTGACGGCATATCTTTCCTNAACCGCGACAAGAAGCTTGAGGGNGGTGTGGTCAACGGTGTGCGCAACGGTCGGATCGAAAGNCGAACACCCCTCGCAATACCCAAGGGGGCGAAGATTTTCCGCACTTACGACCGTCTNTGGCAGCAGACCATGAACCGCGACACGGCCAAAAGAACGATAGCTGTCGACATTTCCATCGACCCGAAGGGAGTGACGGCTTCGGATGAACGCGGTGTGATGGTNCGGCTCCCTCTCGACACNGAGATAGGAGTTGCCCGNACACCCCAGAACCATCGTGCNCCGTTTGAGAAACTCGGCAACACNATCTATCGTCTGCGTGAATTCACCTCTACCCTCCCTGAGGATGCTTTCATTCCGGCATCGGTTCTGACCTCTCTGCGCCGTCAGCTTCTGGAGCGCATGGATGCGGCGAATCTGGCTACGCTTCCGCTTGATCTTCGCAGACCGGAAGATAANTCGGCCCTTTATCCGGCGAAGACGCTCGACTATCGCGACAATGTNGCCAACTCTCTCGCCGAANGGTTCTACCGCCGTCACGGAGTCGAGTCAATNGAGAAGGCNATGGAGGTTACCGGACGTGTTGATGAAGGAGACATTCTGATGACCACNCGCCACTGCATTCTCCGCGAGCTCGGAATGTGCAAACGCAAGAAAGGTCGTCATCCCGAAGAACCCCTAACCATCTCAAGCGGCCCCAACCGCTTCCGTCTCCGCTTCGACTGNGACCGCTGCGAAATGCANCTNCTCGCCACCACCAAAAAATCCTAACCCCCTCCTCCCACCCTCGATTAATTATGGAAAATCAAAGATACCCGATCGGGATACAGTCATTCCGGAAGATTGTGGAATATGGAATGGTNTATGTCGACAAGACAGACTATATTACCCGTCTGATCTCTCTTCCGGGATATTACTTTCTGAGCCGTCCCCGACGGTTCGGTAAAAGTCTGTTCCTGTCAACTCTTGCGGCTTATTTCGAAGGTCGTAGGGAACTCTTCAAGGGCCTGGCGATTGATTCCGCAGAAGTAGACTGGACTCCCAGACCGGTTATCTATTTTGATTTCAATGCAGAGAACTATTCGTCCGAGACAGGTCTCGGAGACATTCTTGACCGCAGACTCGCACAATATGAAGAGGCNTACGGCATTGTGGAAAAGGGTCGGACTTTTTCCGCGCGATTCGAAAAGATAATTTCGACATCCTATGAGCAGACCGGAATGAAGCCGGNGATTCTTGTAGATGAGTATGACAAGCCTCTGCTTGCAGTCGAAGACGACGACCGCCTCTTTGATGAAAGCCAGGCCATCCTCAAGGGCTTTTTCGGGGTACTCAAGACGATGGACAGTCAGATACATTTCGCCATGCTGACNGGAGTTGCGAGATTCAACAAAGTCAGNATCTTCTCAGACCTGAACCACCTGAACGACATTTCGTTCAATGAGGATTTCGCTGCCGTATGCGGCTTGACAGAGAAGGAACTGACTGATTATTTCGCTCCCGGAATCAGAAAGCTCTCGGATAGACTTGATGAATCATTCGACTCAACAGTTGATCGACTCAGAGAGTATTATGACGGTTATCGTTTCACGTCNCGCGATTTAAAGGTCTACAATCCGTTCAGNGTTCTGCTGTCTCTTTATAACTCAGCCCTCGATCAATATTGGTTTCAGACCGGAACACCGACATTCCTTGCGCGAAGAGTTATCGAGGCAGGAATATCATTCGAGAACATCAATCGCTCATGGTGCGACCGCTCGAAACTGATTGAGGTTGGCATAAAATCCAAAGACCCCATCCCCTTGATGTTCCAGACCGGCTACCTGACCATAAAGAGCATTGACGGAAGCGACTACGAACTCGACTTCCCCAATTTTGAAGTCGAAAGCGGCTTCGCCCGCCAGCTTATGGCGCTCTATATGCCGGAATTGTCTTCTGAAAATCCCGAGTTCAGCATCCGCTTGTTCAGAAATGATCTAAAAGAAGGTAATGTCGATGAATTTATGGAGCGTATGCAGACTCTCCTCAAAGGTGTCAGCTACGGAGGGAGGTCGGAGCACTTTTATCGCAATCTTGTGTACCTGCTTTTTACTCTGATGGGTTTTGGTGCCGTTGTGGAACGTCATTCAGCAAAAGGTCGCTCGGATCTTGAGGTAAGCGTAGGTGACAATTTCTATATCTTCGAATTCAAATATGAAGGATCGGCCCGGAAAGCATTGGATCAGATAAAATCGAAAGACTATGCAGGTAGAAAAGCCATGTCAGACAAAAAAGTTTACCTGATCGGAGCAAACTTCAGCGAAACCGAGAGAGGACTCGCAGACTGGATCTGCGAAAAAATTTAATTCTGGGGTTAGGAAAATCGGAGGCTGTGGTTTCTATAGAAGTCATCTAAACTTTTTTCAGGGTTAAGGTTCATTAAGATTTTGAGCAGATTTCAATACTTGAGGAGGGAACGATGCGGGCATCGTGACCGATGAAAGGATTGGAAGATGCCAAAAG
>JAAVFK010000004.1 GCA_014800785.1 Bacteroidales bacterium | reverse complement strand
CGTTTCCAACCGATATTCAGGTGATGACAGCATAAGGGCTCCACCTCTTCCCATTCCGAACAGAGAAGTTAAACCTTATCACGCCGATGGTACTGCGAAAGCGGGAGAGTAGGTAATCGCCACCTTAATCAGAGCGCTGGTTCATTCGAACCGGCGCTCTTTTTTTGTCTGTATTGATATCCCTACATCGGTTTGACGATATTCCTGTTCTTCGATATGCGGGCAGAATGTCTGCGGTTTCATGGAATGCTGCGTATCAGTCGTCGAATCCAAGATAATTCATTCCATAAAAGTGTATTCGACGATAAACTTTTTTTGTTTTTCTTTGCATTTGTCAGCATTAAGCGCTATTTTTGCACAATGAATTGGTAGATGCCGATTCATAGTTGTCTAAATAATAGTAAATCTTAATTTTAACTAATGAAAAAACTTCTACTTGCTTGCGCGGCTGCCTCTATCGGTGTTGCGTTCGCTTCAGCTGAGACACTCAAGCTGGATTTCATTAATAATACGTATGAAATGGAGCGTCAATCCGGCAACTCCTCAAAATACGTTGAAGCTGACGCTGTTATTGTGGATCAGGATGGCGTTGTGATTACGAACACTTCGTCGTCTGCTCCTACCAGTGGCATTCGTCTTTGGTCTGACGGACTTCGTTTCTATAAGAATGGCTCTATTAAAGTAGCTGTTCCTGGTGGAACTATCACAGCAATTACCATGAAAGGTAAGACAGAGACGACAAATATTTCAAACATCGTCTTCAATGATGCTACTACTGTTACAAACGATTGGACAGGTTCTGCTGAGAGCGTAAATATTTCTTATACCGCTAACTCTAGTAACAAGCCTTTGGGATTCCTCACTATCGAGTATACACTTGGTTCTTCCGATCTCGAAGCTGCTGAACTCTCGTTCCCTGAGGCTGAGTATAGCGTCAAGTTCCCCAACGGCACCTTCACCGCTCCGACACTCTCCAAGGTTACCGATGCTGTTGCTTCTTACTCTTCGAGCAACGAGGCCGTAGCAACTGTTGACGCTGAGACAGGTGCTGTGACTATCGTTAAGCCCGGTACTACCGTAATCACTGCTAAGTGTGAGGCTAACGACAAGTACGCCGCAGGTTCTGCCAAGTACACTCTGACTGTCTTCGCTGCCGCTTCTTCGCTCCAGGACCTTTCTGAGCTCGCTGCTCTGGATGCTGCCGGTACATTCCAGATCGACTGTCCCCTCACTGTCACCTATGTAAATAAGCGCAATGTTTACGTTGTGGATGCACAGGGTGCCGCAACACTCATCTACATGGCTAATGCTGAAGATGCTGCAAACTACACTGTAGGTGATGTACTCTCAACTGAATGGTTCGTAACCTACTCTCCTTACTTCGGTCTTCCCGAGTATGTGCCCGCAGGTACACTCCCGACTGTCACCGCACAGAATGCAACCTTCGATATCCCCGAGCTCTCTCTCGGCGACGTAAACGATGATTACATCTGTAAGGTTATCAACATCAAGGATCTCACATTCGACAACTCACTCCCCGCTGAAAGTAACGTTAATACTGTAATCACTGACGGTGATGCTTCTCTGACTTTCCGTAATACTTTTGGTATTCCCGCCTTCACCCCCGAAGCCGGTAAGGAATATAACGTGAAGGGTGTGCTCTCAGTTTATGAGAATGCACAGGGCAGAACTCTCCAGTTCCTCCCCATCGAGATCAGCGTTGCCAGCGGCGTAGCTTCTATCGAAGCTAACGAGGGTGTGGCTACCTACTACGACCTCAACGGCCGTCAGGTTAAGGGTCAGCTCGCAAACGGTCTCTACATCCGCGTGCTCAACGGCAAAGCCTCTAAGGTAATCGTAAAATAATCCGACCCACTAAAATCCAACCGAAAGGATTCCCATAATACGGAATCCGATAGACGGATCAACAAATAAAGGAGCCGAAGATGATCAATCATCTCCGGCTCCTTCATCATTTAGACCATCTCATGTCATATAATGTTGTATTATAATCTGATCGATTGAGATCATAATCGATTGAGTCCCTACAAGGTTATGTGGATTGCAAAGGAGTGTGTGGTCAATGCAAACAGGAGGCTGCGACATTGCCAACAGAAGTGCGGACATTGCCAACCGAAGTGCGGACATTGCAAACAAAAGAGGTAATCGGCGAGGTTTGCGCGATAATATCCTAAAAAATTAGAAAAAGTTGTGGGAATCAGAAATTTGTTGTATCTTTGCAAGCCGATTATATCCAACACGTCAGACTTCGTGACGCCGCAATGCGATTTTGGCCGATCGCGCGGAAGTCGCGGGTATGGCAAATTTGTGTGCCCAAACGGGCGCGCATCAATGAATTAACAACTATCAACTGATTCAATAAAGTGGATACTTTAAGCTATAAGACTCTCTCCGCCACCCCCGCTACCATCGAGAAGAAGTGGGTGGTAATTGATGCAACCGACCAGGTTCTGGGTCGTCTTTGCTCGAAAGTTGCGAAAATCCTTCGCGGTAAGAACAAACCCGACTTCACCCCGAACCTCGACTGCGGCGACAACGTGATCATCATCAATGCTGACAAAGTCGTTATGACCGCAGACAAAATGAACACCCGCGAATATCTCCGTTACACCGGTTATCCCGGCGGCCAGCGCGCGTTCAACCCCGCCTCTCTGATGGAGAAGTCAAAGAAGAAGACCATCAAGGCCGGCTATCACCCCCTCTACGTGAAGGTGGTTAAGGGTATGCTCCCCAAGACCCGTCTCGGCGCAGCCCAGCTCCGCAACATGTATGTTTACAACAGCGCAGAGCACCCCTTCGGCGACAAGAATCCTATCGTAATCGACATCAACAAGATCAAATAAGCTAAGAAGAGATGGAAAAAATCAATGCAATCGGCCGTCGTAAAGCCGCTGTAGCCCGTGTTTATCTCACCGAAGGCACCGGCAATATCACAGTCAACAAACGTCCCCTGGATGTTTACTTCCCCTCTTCGATTCTCCGCTACGTCGTTAAGCAGCCCCTCGAGACTCTCGACTGCGCAGAGAAATATGACATCCTCGTTCACCTCGACGGCGGTGGCTATAAAGGCCAGGCCGAGGCTCTCCGCCTCGCTATCGCCCGCGCTCTGGTGAAGATCAATCCCGAGGACAAACCCGCTCTCCGCGCCGAAGGCTTCATGACCCGCGACGCACGTACCGTAGAGCGTAAGAAACCCGGTCAGCCCAAGGCTCGCAAGCGTTTCCAGTTCTCGAAGCGTTAATCTGCCGACTGTCCGTTATCCGACTTTTGTCAAACCGTGTTTAGAATCTAAATCTGCCGGACGCGCAGCGTCTCGCGACGGTACGTTTACCGGCAGATTGATTTCACAGAACGTAAACAACCAGAATAAAAAATGGCAAATCCCACTTTTGACCAACTTCTCGAGGCCGGCTGTCACTTCGGTCACCTCAAACGCAAATGGAATCCCGCAATGGCTCCCTATATCTTCATGGAGCGCAACGGTATCCACATCATCGACCTCTACAAGACTGCAGCTAAGATCGACGAAGCTGCTGAAGCTCTCAAGCAGATCGCTAAGAGCGGCCGCAAGGTTCTCTTCGTAGCTACCAAAAAGCAGGCTAAAGAGGTTGTGGCCGACAAGGCAGCTGCTGTAGGCATGCCCTACGTTATCGAGCGCTGGCCCGGCGGCATGCTGACCAACTTCCCCACTATCCGCAAGGCTGTGAAGAAGATGACCACCATCGACAAGATGACCAAGGACGGCACTTTCGACAACCTGTCGAAGCGCGAGAAGCTCCAGATCACCCGTCAGCGTGCGAAACTCGAGAAGAACCTCGGTTCTATCGCCGATCTCGGACGTCTCCCGAGCGCCCTCTTCGTAGTGGACGTGATGAAAGAGCACATCGCCGTAGCTGAGGCAAACCGTCTCGGTATCCCCGTGTTCGCTATCGTCGACACTAACTCCGATCCCGAGAACGTTGACTACGTAATCCCCGCAAACGACGACGCAACAAAGAGCATCGAGGTTATCCTCGACGCTGTGACCGCCGCTATGGCAGAAGGTCTCGAAGAGCGCAAGGTCGAGAAGGCTGACGCTCCCGAAGACAAGGACGCCGAGAACGACGCACCCGCTGCCGGCAAGCGCCGTCGCGTTGTACGCCGCAACGAAGCTCCCGCAGAGAAGGTTGCCGAGGCAACCGCTGAAGCAAAGGCTGAGTAATCAGGGCGACTGACAACTGCAGAATATGACCCAATCATGGAGGCCCCGTCGGCGTTAAAGACCCCGATAGGGGCCTCCATTCTTTTGAGGCTGACATTGATGTCGGCTGATTCAACTTATATTTCAACAACAATCTTCAAACCAAAATAAATTTACACCGACAATGGCTGTATCTATCGAAGACATCAAGAAGCTGCGCAACATGACCGGCGCAGGTATGATGGACTGTAAAAACGCTCTCGCCGAGACCGAGGGCGATATCCAGGCTGCAATCGAGATCATCCGCAAGAAAGGCCAGGCTGTGGCTGCCAAGCGTGAGGATCGTGACGCTGCCGAAGGTTGCGTAATGGCCGGCACCAACGGTGCGTATGCCGCTATCGTTACCCTCAAGTGCGAGACCGACTTCGTTGCGAAGAACGAGTCTTTCCGCGCTCTGACTAAGAAAATCCTTGACGCTGCTCTCGAAGCGAAAGTTAAGAGCCTCGACGAGCTCAAGGCCCTTCCCCTCGAAGGCCGTACAGTTGCCGACCTGATCACCGACGAGATCGGTAAGACCGGTGAGAAGATGGAGCTCGGTGACTTCGAATGTCTCGAAGCTGCAAGCGTCGCTTCATACAACCACTTCAACGACAAGCTCGCCGCTATCGCAGGTTTCAACCTCGAGGGCGTAGACGCACACATCGGCCGCGAGGTCTGCATGCAGATCGCATCGATGAACCCGGTTTCTGTTTCGCGCAACGACGTTGCTCAGGAGACCATCGACCAGGAAATCGCTGTTGCTGTCGAGAAGACCAAGCAGGAGCAGGTTGTCAAGGCTCAGGAGGCTGCTCTCCGCAAGGCCGGTCTGAACCCCAACCACTTCGACTCTGAGGATCACATCGAGAGCAACATCTCGAAGGGCTGGATCACTGCAGAAGAAGCTGAGAAGGGTCGTCAGATCATGAAAGAGGCTGGTGAGGCTAAGGCTGCAAACCTCCCCGAGGCTATGATTCAGAACATCGCCAATGGCCGTCTGAACAAGTTCTTCAAGGAGAACTGTCTGCTCGAGCAGGCTTACGTTCAGGACGCCAAGATCAGCGTAGGCGAATTCCTCGACAAGACCACTAAGGGTCTCGTAGTGGTTTCGTTCAAGCGCGTAAACCTCAATCAGGACTAATCCCGTTTCGCGTCGTGAAACTCCCTCCGGGGAGCAGATGGCCGAATATGTCCATAAGGGCACTCCGCAATTCCGCGGGGTGCCCTCTTTTCTTATCCGGCGGCCTTGATTTGTGAAATAGGTGAAGTTTTTTTGTTGGTTGTCTGCTTTTTATTAATTTTGCGATTACTATATCTATCTATCTTTTTCAGTTTGGATTCGGTGTTGTACGAAATGACTGAATAATGTGCCTGCATTATTTAGAATGCACCATTTTATACAACCAAAGCCAAACTATCTTCTACCATCTAAAACTAAGCTATGAAGCGCTTCGTATTGATTATGCTGGTAACATTGATCGGAATGACCTTAGTATCTTGTCACGATAATCATTCCGACGCTTCTCCGGAGCTGGAGGAGCTGTATGATGCGCTTGACGAAGAAATCGAGCGCAGCCATGATTATGACCTTGCGAAAGAGAAGCGTATAGTCGATCTGAAGCGCGAGTTGGTCGTGGCTGAAGACGAGCAGCGAAGGACCCTTTTACTCGAAAAAATTGCCGAGGAATTCGAAGCTTATAATGCGGATTCGACCCTTTATTATCTTGACCGGAATCTTGATCGGAAAAGTGTCAGGGCTGACAGAATGGAGACGTTCAAGCTCCAGATACGTAAGGCTGACGTCTTTGCCCATGCCGGACTGTTTTCCGATGCGCTTGAAATTCTCAGAAGTATCCCGAGAGACTCACTCGACAACGGGTTGGCGGAAGAATATTACTCAACCTACTGCGCGACATACCAGTATCTGAGCGAATATACCAACGAACACAGTATCGCCGGGCAATATGAAAAGTTGCGGGCATTGTACACCGACTCATTGAATATGGTGACCGATCCCAAGTCATTCAACCGTCATGTCTATGTGGTGACAGCGATGGGTCGAGAAGGTCATGAGAATGAGGCTATCGATATTCTGACCAACGAGCTTGAGAAGTATGAATCCGGAACGCGGGAATACTCTATTCTCGCGTCTACACTCGCTTACCTGCACAATATATCCGGCCACACGGAGGAACATAAACGGTATCTCGTCCTGAGCGCAGTGTCGGACGTCAAAGGGGCCGTGAAGGAAAATATGTCTTTCAGGGCCATGGCGACGGTCATGTATTATGAAGGGGATGTGGAGAGGGCCAACCGTTATCTGAAGAAGAGTATCGCCGACGCAAACTTCTATTCGGCCTATATGCGCAATGCCCAGTCGAGCAAGATGCTCCCGGTCATAGACGATGCCTACACCTCACGACAGAACGCTATGACCAGTCGACTCAAGAACATGGTGCTGACCAGCGGCATACTTTCGGTCGGACTAATATTGACTCTGCTCATCATGCTCAAACAATTCCGCAGTCTCGGAAAGGCAAACGAGAAGATACGCAAGGCAAACGCCGAGCTGACCGATATGTCCGGTCAATTAAAAGACGCCAACTCCGAGCTGAAAGAAAAAAACGACGAGTTGAGCGAGCTGTCCGAAAAGCTTCGTCATGTAAACGAGGAACTGGCAAGACAGAATGTAGAGCTGCATGACTATAACAAGGTCAAGGAACAGTATGCGGGCCTCTTCATGGAGTTCTGCTCCTCCGCTATCTCGACGCTCCAGCATTACCAGCAGTCCCTGCGTGTAGCCGCGACCAAGGGTGGAGATAAGAAAGCGTTACTCAATAAGCTTGAATCGTCTGATGCCGCAGACCAGCTGCTGAAAAATTTCTATGCCCGCTTCGATGAGGCGATCCTCAATATCTATCCTGACTTTATCGAGCGTTTCAACGATCTGCTCAGACCCGAAGAGAGGGTGGAACCCAAGGCGGGCGAACTGTTGAACACGGAACTCCGACTCTTCGCTCTCATCCGCCTCGGGATAGACGACAGCGCCAAGATCGCCAACTTCCTCAGGTGCTCGCTCTCGACGGTTTATACCTATCGCTCCAAGACGCGCAAGCGCGCGTTGGATCCGGCGACGTTCGAGGCTTCGGTGAAGAATATTCACACCCGATGAAACAGCCTGAGATCGGCTTAAAAATGAGTCGTGAGACTTCAATATCGTTTAGATTTTTTAACTGCATTTAATAAAATATAATTCTGAAAAATAGAGGTTTAGTTCTTTGATTGATTTAGATTTTTCTTTGATAGTATTGATTCGCGCGTGTGAGATTACGAACTTTGCGCTATCTCGGAAGTCCCGGAAGTCTCCCGGTAGAGAAAGGGACGAGCCATGAAAAATACCTCAAACTTAATAATATCATCAATGAACAGAAAACCATGGAAAATGCGAGTCGGCATCATGTCCCTTCTCTGGGTGCTGACTCTGGTGCTGGCACCATCCGCGATGGCGCAGGCACTGAACATTTCAGGTATCGTTTCTGACCCGACGGGCGACGTCCTGATCGGCGTCAGCGTTTCGGTCAAGGGTAATCAGACCCACGGAACAATGACCGGCATCGACGGTGACTATTCTCTGAAGAATGTCCCGGCCGATGCAACACTCGTTTTCAGTTATGTCGGCTACGGCGCGGTTGAAGAACCCGTCAAGGGCCGTACCAAAATCGACGTCATCATGTACGAAGATGCCGAGCTTCTCGACGAAGTCGTGGTTGTCGGCTATGGTTCGATCAGCCGTCGCGAGGTGTCGAGCTCTATCGTACAGGTGAATGCCGATGACTTCCAGAAAGGCGCTATGAACAACGCCATGGAGATGCTAGCCGGTAAGGTTGTCGGCCTCAACGTGTCAAGCACTGCTGCCGCAAACCCGAACGGTGGCGCTGACCTTCAGGTCCGCGGCGCGACTTCTCTCTCGGCCGGTAACGGCCCGCTGATCGTCATCGACGGTGTCCCCGGCGGCGACATCCGCACCCTCGCTCCTCAGGATATCGAATCGATGTCCGTGCTTAAGGACGCCGCTTCGGCTGCTATCTACGGTACGCGCGGTGCGAACGGTGTTATTCTGGTTACGACTAAGAAAGGTACCGGCGATGCCGGCAAGCCGGTCGTTACTTACGACTCATACGGCGCCCTCTCCTTCGCTGTCAACAAACCTCAGGTCCTCTCGCCGAGCGAATGGCGTCTCGCACGCCGCGGCAATGACTACGGCGCAAGCACCAAATGGTATGACCTCATCACCCGCGACTATGCATACGATACCAACCAGTATCTCGGTATCGACGGCACGATCGGCAACGGCGGCTACTACACCGCGTCGGTCAACTGGAAGAAGGCAAACGGTCTTGACATCACCAGCCAGCGCGAGGAATTCGGTGGACGTTCGGCAGTCTCTGTCAACGTACTCGACAATCACCTCCGTGTGACCGCAACCCTGAACGCACGCCGTGTGAATGAAACCTGGGGTGACGACGGTATGTTCGACACCGCACTCGGCATGAACCCGACCATCCCGGTCTTCAACGCCGACGGTTCCTACTATCAGCCTAACTCGCCGACCGACATCAAGAACCCGGTTCAGCAGCTGAAGGTGAACACCTCGAAGGGCAAGCGTACCTACCTTCTCGGAACAACAGATCTCAAATACAACATCTGGAGCAACGAGAACCACAACGTGAGCACGACTCTCTCTTACTCATATAACTATAACGACCTCAAGAGCGACTACTACACTCCGACCACTTCGGGTGAGTCATACTGGGGCGGTTACGCAGGTCGTGCCCGTGACGAATACAGCAAGTGGTGGACAAGCCGCGTCGAGTGGCTCGTGAACTACGGCTTCCAAAACGATGACCATGATCTCCGCTTCGTCGGCGGTTACTCTTACGAGGTTTCCAACTGGGAGACAATGGCCATGCAGAATGTAGGCTTCGTCTTCGACAAACCCCTCTGGTGGGGTATCGGCGCCGGCACCGGCCTCAAGGAAGGTAACAACCAGGTGCAGATGTATGGCGGACGCAGCCAATCGACCCTCATCGGTTTCTTCGGCCGCGTAAACTACTCCTGGAAAGGTATGCTCATTGCGTCGGCTTCTATCCGTCACGAAGGCTCGACTAAATTCGGTGATAACAAGAAATGGGGTTCATTCCCCTCTGTATCGGTAGCATGGGAAATGGCCCGCGCACCCTTCCTTTCGGAATATGTACAGACAGTCCAGAGCCTCAAGCCGCGTGTCTCTTACGGTATGACAGGTCGTAGCGACTTCGATTCATATCAGTCTCTGGCCACATATACTACTTCCGGCGAATACCTCATGGGTGGCCAGTGGGTTACCGGTTACGGACCTGCGAACAATGCCAACCCGAAACTCGGCTGGGAAAAACTTTCCAGCATGAACTACGGTATTGACTTCATGTTCTTCAACCGCCTGAGCGGTTCTATCGACTTCTTCGACCGTCGCTCGATGGACCTTCTCTATAACTACACCGCTCCCCAGCCCCCGTATGTTTATCCGAACATCCTTGTGAACGTCGGTACTATCCGTAACACCGGTGTCGAGATCTCTCTTAACGGAGATGTCGTTGTCAACAAGCCTGTCACCTATTCGACCGGCATCAACTACTCTTACGGCACAACCAAGTTGACCAAGCTCTCGAACGATGTTTATCAGGCATCATATCTTGACCTCTATCAGAAACCCGGCGTAGGTACGAGCGAGTACTTCTTCCGTGTCGAGGAGGGTGGCAAGGTAGGTCAGTTCTACGGCTATAAGTATGCCGGTGTAGACGAGAACCACAATATGCTCGTCTACAACAAAGCAGGCGAGAAGGTTCTTGCTTCGACCGCAGACCCTGTTGATAAACGTCACATCGGTGACGGTGCTCCCAAGCACTTCCTGACGTGGTCAAACACCATCAAGTGGAACAACTTCGATCTCAGTCTCCTCTTCTCGGGTGCGTTCGGTTTCGACATCTTCAATATGCGTCGTTACGGAATGGGTCTCCAGGGCAGCGGCAGCGACAACGTTCTGCGCAGCACCTATCTGAAAGACCGCGACGTATGGTCGGGCGGAGGTGTTATCTGTGACTACTTCCTTGAGCACGGTGATTATTTCAAACTCGACAATGTGACTCTCGGTTACACGGTTCCTCTGAAGAACCGCAAGGTGATGGACTCGCTCCGAATTTACATAGCAGCGAAGAATCTCTTCACGCTGACCAAGTATACCGGCAATGATCCCTCCGCAGTTCCCTCGACGGGAATCACACCGGGTGTCGACGTGACTTCGGCTTATCCGAACGCCACTCAGCTTACTCTCGGCGTAACGCTTAAAATCCGTTAATCTTTTCACAACTGATCCAAATGAATATCAAGCTTCATATATACGGCCTGCTCGGTGCGGCCGCAATCGTAGCCGGTGCGTCGTCATGTACCGACCTCGATGAAAAGACCTTCGACAGGATCGACGCTTCGGTTTACTATCAGGACGCGAAGAGTGTCCAGGGTGCTGTGGCGAGGATCTACACCAGCGCCATGGATGGTATGGCTGAGTTTTTCCACTTCCTCAACGAGCTTCCTGCCGATCAGGTTGCGTGGCGTACATGGAACGGCGGTGCGTGGGGTTGGGACGAGGCCGAGAAATTCGTGCTTTCGAGCCAGACCTGGAATTCAGAGTCAAAAATCGTTAAGGATGCCTGGGAACACGCCTGGGAAACCATCGGTCTCTGCAACAATGTGATCCATGACCTCGAAGCTCTCGATGCCTCCAAACTCGGAATGAAGGAAGAGGAGCTCAAGGTATATATCGCACAGGTGCGTACGATGCGCGCATGGTGTTACTACAATAACTTCGAACTTTGGGGTGGAGCGCTACCTTTGAATACCGCCGCAGGCGGTTCGGTTCCCGGTTCGATCGACACCGACTTCAACGTAGGCTGTCAGAAGATGTGGCAGTTCATTGCCGACGAACTCGATGCATGTTATGAGGATCTCCGCATGGAAGATGGTTCGAACCTCACCCGCACCGAACTCAATATGGGCATGAACCGTATCCTCAAGATGCGTCTGCTCCTCAACTCGGAGCTCTGGACCGGTACAGACCGTTATGACGAATGTGCTACTCTCGCTCAGGAAATCATAGACGGCAAGTATGGCCAGTATAACCTTGTGACTGACTACCGCGATATTTACGCTGCCAACAACAACACGTGTCCCGAGGTTGTGTTTGCCTTTGCGATGGATCCGGGCCACTATAACTACCAGATTGCGAACAACCGTGTGACTCCGATGCTCCCGCTCGCATACGGCCCGATCTTCGACTTCGAGTGTGATATGACCGGCTGGAACTGCTGTTGTGTGGTTCCGTCGAAAGATAACAGCGGTACGCTCGTTCCCTATGCAGGCAGCACCGGCGCGAAGAGCTTCATCTTTGACTACGGCGACAAGCTCGGCGCCCCCTTCGACCGTATGAACGAGAAGGATATCCGCCGCCAGCCCTATACTGTAGACGCTGCCGGCAACTGGCACGGCCTTTTCCTTATGGGTAATCAGGTCGACTATGTGACGGGAGATCCTATCGCCGCTGATGCGGACCTTCAGGACAAACCTCTGATCTTCGTAGACCAGGTTGGTACTTTCCAGAACCTGGGCCGCGATCTCGAGACTGTAATGAGCCCGCGTTGGGGTGAGACCAACTCAGGTTACCGTCTGATGCGCTATCCTTTCTATCCCTCGACCGCCGGCAAGGATTATCGTGAGGCTGATGAAGTTCAGTTCCGTCTCGCCGAGGTTTACTACACCCTGGCTGAGTGCCGCCTGAGAAAGGGGAACGTCAACGGCGCGAAAGAACTTGTCAACAACGTTCGTCAGCGTTACTTCAACGCGGCCGATATGGCAGAACTCGAAAAGCCGGGTCCCGGCTTCACCGCCTTCGACCTCGACTGGATGCTCAGCGAATGGGGTCTCGAATATCTTGACGAGGGTCGTCGCCGCCGCACTGACCTCCGCCGCTTTGACAAATTCACCCAGGGCCAGTGGTGGTTCTTCGGCCGTGCGACAGAGGCTGACCGTGAGCTCCCCGCCAAGCGTGACCGCAAGTATGAGTGGTACCCGCTCCCCGCGACCGCTCTGATGGTCAACCCGGGCCTTGTCCAGAATCCTAACTATTAATATCTGACACCATAATGAAGAAATTCAATATATTCTGTTTCCTTTCACTCTTTCTGCTCCTGCCGATGATGGTGGGATGTCAGAAGGATGACATCATCTTCGACATCGAGATGCCTCGATTCGAAACCCGTCCGGGCTACCAGCTTCTCGAGGTGATCGTTCCCCAGGCAACAATGCCTACCGACAAGATCTATATCACCGGTCCGTTCAACGGCGGCGAGGAGGCTATCGGCAACCCTCTCTGGGAGCTTGAGAAAGCCCGGGATACCAACGGCAAGTGGGGTATCTATCTCGATCCGAAAACATTCGTTGACGGCAAGACTCTCGCCGACGGCTACACCTTCGTTTCGATGGAGCAGGGCGAGGAGCGTTCCGCACAGAATCAGCCCGTCGTTCACCGCGATGCGCCCAAAGTCGGCGGTCGTCTGAATGTGGTTGTCGAGCAGTGGGCCGACGGCTTCCTGTCGAACAATCCCGGCGATATCGACCACGACGGTTATGTTATCTATGTCGTAGACAACAGCGGCTATGATGAACTCACACTTTACGCTTGGGGTGACGCCGAAATCTTTGGCGGATGGCCCGGTGTGAAGGCAACCGGCACTGTCGTGATGAACGGTGTGTCCTATAAGTATTTCGATACAGGTGCTGCAAACGAAGGTCTTACAGAGCACCTTATCTTCAACAACAATGGCGGCGGCAAACAGCTCGCTGACTTTGATGTAACACTTGATCAGGACTACTATGTAGAGCTTACTCCTGACGGAGTCGTTCCTTTCGATCCCTCTTCAACGGTGGAACATGACGGCTATACAATCTATGTAGCTGACCTGACCGGTTGGGATGCGCTCTATCTCTATACGTGGGGAGCTGTCAACGATCTTCTCGGCACATGGCCCGGTATGAGCCCTACGGGTCAGACTACCATTAACGGAGTGAAGTACACCTACTTTGACCTCGGTGAGGCCAATATCAACGTAGGCGAGCAGCATATCATCCTCAACAACGGCAACGGTGTTCAGGTCGATGACGTGGTTGTATTCAACCTTGACCGCGATGTATATGTGGAGCTGACTGCAACCGGCGCTACCGAGATCGATCCCGCGACCTATAATCCCGGAACCGTGGAGCCTCCGACACCGGGTCCGGATCCTGAAGAAGGTGAGGACTATGCCCTCTATATCGAGAACAAGACCGGTTGGGCTGACTTCGCGGTATATGCCTACGGTGCGAAGGAACTTTTCGGTGGATGGCCCGGCGCTCACGCGAGCGAGACTAAGACAATTGATGGTATCGAGTATCTCGTCTTCCCTTTCAAAGGTGCAGGCGAAAGCTATAATCTGATCTTCAACGTCGGTTCCGACGCCAATCAGTATGATGCCCTGTCGATCACAGCCGATAAGGATTATTATATCATCGCTTATCCTGACAAGGCTGAACTCGTAAAATAAGTGCAGCAGGAGAGAGACTCCGGTGTCTCTCCTGCCACCCAATCTTTCTCTAATAACAGAAGATGAAAAAATTCAGTATCATAGCTGCGATCGCAGCTCTCGCACTCGGCGGTTGCCAGAAATCGTACGAGATAGATATGCCTGACAATCCCTCTCTGCCGGTGATCGGCAATGAGGTTTCGACCAACGTCGTTTATCAGGCCAACCCCCGCTTCTTCGCAGAGGACGACTGTCTGAAAGCTCTTCAGGCCGAGCTTCCCCGCATCTCTGACATGGGGTGCGATATCCTCTGGATCATGCCCGTTTACGAGCCCGGCGTTCTGAACGGCTTCGGCTCTCCCTATGCTGTTAAGGACTTCACCAAGGTGAACCCCAAATATGGCACCCTCGCCGATCTGCAGGCTCTCGTGAAAGACGCGCAGTCCAAAGGTATGAAAGTCCTTCTCGACTTCGTCGCCAACCACACCGCCTGGGACCACGCCTGGATCAAGGATCACCCCGACTGGTATGTTCACGATGAGAACGGCAACATCGTTGCACCCTCCGGCTGGTCTGACGTTGCTCAACTTGATTTCAATAATCCTGATCTCTGCACCGCGATGAAAGACGCGATGCTCTACTGGGTGAAGGAAGCAGGTATCGACGGCTATCGTTGTGACTATGCCGACGGCGTGCCCGATGCTTTCTGGACAGATCTTATCGCCGAACTTCAGGAGGTGGATCCTAACATCATCATGCTCGCCGAGTCTTCAAAGACTTCGTTCTATGCAGATGGGTTCGACATGATCTATGACTGGAACAGCGCTCCGACTATCTCGGCCGCGTTCAATGGCGGTAAACCCGAAGATGTAGTCAAGGAGGCCCGCGAGGCTCTCGCACAGGTTCCCGACGGCAAGTCTATCCTCCGCTATGCGTTCAACCACGACGTGGCTGCTGAAAATGAGGTTGACAAGATGTTCGGCGCATCCGAGGGTACTCCCGCCGCCTATGTTCTCGCTTCGATGCTCAACGGCACTCCGATGATCTATTCTTCGATGGATGTCGAGGGACTGAAAGGCAAACTCTCGTTCTTCGATTACAAGAAGCTCACCTTCTCAAGCGTACTGACCGCCAAGTACAAGGCGATCAACGGAGCGTTCAAGCAGTCTGCAGAGGTTCGTCGCGGCGAACTCAAAGACTACTCGAAAGACAAGGTAGTTTGCTTCACCCGCGAGATTCCGGGCCACTATCTCCTCGTAGCCGTGAACACCACCGGCGAGGAGAAGACCATCAAGACCCCGATCTCTCTGCTCGGCGCTCCGATGACCGATCTTCTGACCGGTGAGGACACGAACGCTGGCGTGGTGATCGAGCTCGAACCCTACGAATACACAATTCTGATGAACTAATCTCGTTCCTTACAAAGGAATAAGACATTTGTTAGATGAAGAAAACTTTTGTAATATCTACGCTTATTTTGACGGCGGCCATGAATATGGCCGCCGCCGAAATAACTTCTCCTTCGGGTGATCTGAAGCTCGTGGTCGATGTGGACGCTCAGGGTGTCCCCGTTTACTCGGTCGACTATAAGGGAAAGACCCTCGTCGCTCCCGGTCGTCTCGGTCTCGTGTCGGACGAGACGAAGTTCACCGACGGTTTCCGTATCGTGGATACCGACACGGTGACCGTAGACCGCACGTGGCAGCCCGTATGGGGTGAATACTCCGATGTCCGCGACCACTTCCGCGAGCTGGCCGTCAAACTCAAGGCCGACAATCCGGACCGCGAGATGACGCTCCGTTTTCGCGTTTTCGATGATGGACTCGGCTTCCGCTATGAGCTTCCGCTCCAGAACGGCCCGAACTACCTCACGCTCAAAGATGAGCTGACCGAGTTCAACTATACCGACAACCACACACTGTTCGCCATCCCCGGTGATTACGACACGGACGAATATCTGTGGTCCGAGACTACCTTTACCGAACTTCCCGAGGCTCTGAATAACTACACGCGCCACACCGAAGCACAGCGCACCGGCGGCACGACCATTCAGACGCCGATGCTCATCAAGACGACCGACGGCGTTTATGTGAATGCTCACGAGGCTGCTCTCGACGGCTATCCCGCCATGCTCCTTGACGTCGACACCGCCAACTACGCGATGAAATCCCATCTCGTTCCGGACCGTCTCGGTGTCAGCGCCTATCTCCAGCTCCCCTTTAACACCCCCTGGCGCACGCTGATCGTCAGCGACGACGCGCGCGACATCCTCGCCTCTCAGCTGATCTACAATCTAAACGAGCCCTCAAAGATCGAGGACACGTCGTGGATCAAACCGATGAAGTTCGTCGGCGTGTGGTGGGAGATGTTCACAGGCAACGAGAAGACCTGGGCATATTCGGACGACCACTCGGCCAAGCCGGGTGTGACCGACTACACGAAACTTACCCCCAACGGACGTCATCCGGCAAACACGGAGAACGTTAAGAAGTATATCGACTTCGCCGCCAAACACGGAATCGACGGTGTGCTGGTCGAAGGATGGAACGAGGGTTGGGAAGACTGGGCCGGCTATCGCAAGAACCGCCAGTTCCTTTTTGACAAACCCTATCCCGATTTCGATCTCCCCGCGCTCCGCGATTACGCGAAAGAGAAAGGCGTCAAGCTGATCATGCATCACGAGACTGCGGCCAACGCAGCCGACTATGAGCTTCAGCTCGACCGCGCTTTCCAGTTTATGAAAGACAACAACTATGACGCAGTGAAGACCGGCTATGTAGGTGCGATCATTCCGCGTTCGGAACACCACACCTCACAGTGGATGGTGGACCACGCGAAACATGTGATCGAGCGTGCGGCCGAATATCAGATCATGGTCGACAGTCACGAGGCTCCACGTCCGACCGGCCTCGCCCGCACATATCCGAACTGGCTCGCCCAGGAATCGGCGCGCGGCGGCGAGTTCGAGTCAATGGGCGGCAACCCCCCGTCTCACACCACGATCCTTCCCTTCACCCGTCTGAAGGGTGGTCCGATGGACTACACTCCCGGTCTCTTCGAGACCCGTATGAGCTATTATAACGAGGGCAAGGACTCTCAGGCCGGCACGACGCTCGCGCGCCAGCTGGCATTGTATCTGACGATGCCCTCGCCGATGCAGATGGTATGTGATCTGCCCGAGAACTACGAGCGTTTCCCAGATGCGTTCCAGTTCATTAAGGATGTACCGGTAGACTGGTCCGATTCGAAGTATCTCGAAGCAGAGCCGAACCGCTATATCACCGTGGCCCGTCGCGACAAGAACTCCGACGACTGGTATGTCGGAGCGATCACCGACGACAAGGCCCGCGTGGCGACGATCGACCTCAGCTTCCTCCCGAAAGGAGAGAAGTATGTTGCAACCATCTATGAGGATGCTCCCGACGCTGACTGGAAGGAGAATCCGCAGGCTTACAGAATCCGCACGGTCGACGTGAAGCCGGGCCAGAAGCTGAAACAGCGTCTCGCTCCCGGTGGTGGCGCAGCCATCCGGATCACTAAGAAAGCCCACAAAAAATGAGGATTATTAGGTTATTATATTGAAAACAAATGTTCCGAAAAAATGGCCTGCGTGTGAACGTGGGCCATTTTGTTTGTTTCGGAATGTTCGGGAGATGAGATTCGCTCGGCGTCGCTCAACAAGCAGAATCGGGAGCCGAGCTTTTGGAGGTGGATGTGCCGCCTGCAGATCCGCGGTCTTCTGGGGTGACGAGGGTTTCGAGATATGCCCAGGCGGCATCGTGGTCGTTGGCCACGTGGCCGTCGAGGATTGCGTCCTTGACCTGCTGTAGGAGCTGGCCGAGGCGAGGGCAGGGGGGAATTCCAAGGCGCTCCATAACTTCATCGCCACGGATAGGGTTCTTCCAGTTGCGGTAGGCGTCGGCGTCCTTAAGGTCAGCCATGCGCTCGCGCAGATGGGCGAATCCTTCAAGTGCTGTGCGCACCTTCACGGGGTTCTTTGAGGTGAGGTCGCTTTCGGCGAGGATCATGAGATCCTCAATATCTTCGCCTGCGTCGGTCAGGAGACGGCGCACTCCGCTGTCGCTGACCTTCTCCTCGCCGACCTGCTGAGGCCGCATGTGGAGGCCTACGAGCTTGGCGACATATTTCATCTTCTCGTTCATCGGGAGCTTCATCTTGCGGAAGAGTGGCGGAATCATCTTCTCGCCGATGAAATTATGGTTGCGGAAGGTCCACCCTGTTCCGGGTTCCCACTCTTTGGTCACAGGTTTGCCCACATCGTGGAGCAGTGCGGCCCAACGTAACCACTCGTTGTCGGAGCGTGCGGCAACGTTGTCGACAACCTGGAGCGTATGGTAGAAGTTGTCCTTGTGTCCGCGTCCCTCTTTCGTCTCGACCCCTTTCAGAGCGTGTATCTCGGGGAAGATCAGTTCCATCAGTCCGGCTTTTTCGAGAAGGTCCAGACCGATTGAAGGGCGCCGGGCACGCATGATCTTTCCGAGTTCGTCGTTTATGCGCTCCTTGGTGATGATCTCGATTCGCGAAGCATTGCGTCTGATGGCTTCGAAGGTCTCGGGGAGAATGTCGAATTCAAGCTGGGTGGCGAATCGGATCGCGCGCATCATCCGGAGCGGGTCGTCAGAGAAGGTGATGTCGGGATCAAGCGGTGTGCGGATGATCTTGCGGTCGAGGTCCTCAAGACCGCCGAAGGGATCGACGACCTCACCGAATGTGTCGGCATTGAGTGATATTGCCATCGCGTTGATGGTGAAATCACGGCGGCGCTGGTCGTCGTCGAGGGTGCCGTTCTCCACAATGGGGTTGCGCGAGTCGCGGCGGTATGACTCTTTGCGGGCGCCGACGAATTCGAGTTCGAGATCGCGGTGGCGGATCTGGGCGGTGCCGTATGTGGCGAAGACAGAGAGGCGGTTCTTGCCGGGAAGATCCTTGGCGACCTCGCGTGCAAGCTCGATTCCCGAGCCCACGGTCACGAAATCGATATCGGCCGAGGTCCGGTTAAGAAATATATCGCGGACATAGCCGCCGACGACGTAAACCGGACGCCCGAGGCGGTCGGCTGTCTCGCCTATTTGTCTGAAAACTTTCTTTTTTAACTTGTCAGATAGATTCATGTTGTTCAAACGAAGTGGAGACCCCCGTCTTTTATCGGGTAGGGGCCCTTATAGTTCAATCATCTCCTCCTTCAGCGGGGTGAGATTTCTGAGGCCCTTCGGAGTGACCTGGTATGTGTTCTCGGGACCGACAGCGCCGACACCGGGAATCACGAACTTCGGCTCGATGGCTATCGTCATGTTCTCTTCGAGGACATCGCGGCTGCGTGGGGTCAGGACAGGCATCTCGTTGAGCTCTATGCCCACGCCGTGTCCTATGAAAGCCGCTTTCTGGCGGTGGCCCATGAAGTAATCGCTTAGACCCTCCTCTTCGACAATAGCCGTGGCGAGGTTGTAAAGGTCCGCGCAGGGGACACCGGGAACTCCGGCCTCTTCGAGGGCACGGAGAATGCGGATGGAGCAGTCGTGTGCTTTCTGTGCGAGCTCTGGTACTTCACCGATACGCCACACGCGGGTCAGATCGGTCTGATAGCCGTTGAACGCGCCGCACATATCGACCATGACGGTCGTTCCCGGTTTCATTGTCTTGCCGTTCGCGCCGCCGGGAAGGGCCGGATCGACACCTTCGCCTCCCATTGCGAACTCATAAGGAGTCGGTACGTCGGCATTATCGCCATTGATAACGGATCCCATGTTGATCTCCATCAGTGCGCCGGAGACACGCGAGAACCCGAGACACCCTTCAAGACGCAGGATGCGCTCGAGTTCGATCTGGAACTCGACGTCGGTCATGTCCTCGCGATATGCTTTTGTGAAATGACGGTATGCCTCGGTCTGGTGAACGCCGTCGAACTCCATCATCTTGATCTCGGCTGCGGTTTTCACCATACGCGCCTTGCGGAGCCACGGCGAACCGTTGAGAACCTCGGAGGGAGACATTGCCTTGCGGAGACGCTCGATGTCGGACCAGGTCATCGTGTCGAGTTCGAGACCGAGACGCGAGGGGAGTGCGATTCCTCGTTCGGCAAGCTTTGCCGGGATCTCTTCCGGCTTGCGGATCTGGACCGCATTGGGAAGTGTCTCGGCGAGGCCGAGGGGCTTGATGACGAAAAATACAGGCTCACCCTCGGCGGGAATATAGGTGTATCCGCGGAAAAATCGGAGGGCGGTGTAATATATGTTGGCGTTGTAGGAGACGAGGAGGGCGTCGGCGCCCGCTTCGCGAAGCGGCGACTGAATCTTTTCGATTCTGAGAGTGATCTCGGAGAGCATAGCGTAAGGATTCTTTGATAGGATTCTTTTATTGTATGGAGAGAGCGAAGTGTGTCGGTGTAAGACAGCCCGGAGTCTGCACGGAATAGACTCCGGATATATGGATCAACGGATCGGTTCCGAAAGAATGATTCCGACCGAAACGAGTCCGCGGACCGGAACGGTGGGGGAGATGGCGATCCGCAACCCGTCCGGCAGACGGGCCGGAGTGGCCTGCAGAGGGACGTTCACTGTGTAGACCCCGAAGCTTCCGGTTCCCGAGGGGCGCCCTGGAGCGTGGCGAAGTGGAATACGGAGAATATCGCTGCGCATGGTGAGGTCAAGCGCCTCGGTTGTCACTTCGAGCGGAATTGTGTCGGGAGCGGAGGCGGTATACCGGACAGCCATAGTGATGGAGAAGGGTTCGGACCCTCTCACCGAGTCGCGCGGCCATGGCATCAGCTCCGCCGGGTTACCGGGCCCCCAGCCCTCCGGGTCTATATCAACAAATTGGGAATAGGCCGGGAGGTCGCGCGAGTCACACCCTGCGAGCATACAGCATCCGGCTATCGCCATGAAGATGGCGACAACCGGATGACTGAAGAGGTATCTTGGACCCGGATTATGATTCATTTCCTTTGCCTTCTGACTTGGGTCGGTTCTGTTGGGGATGGCGCTGGGGATTGACCTTGCGGCGATCGTGTGGCCGGTTCTGAGGTTGCGGACGATCCTTGATGTTGCGAGGTTCGGGGCCACGCTCGCGGTTTTTGGGTCGCGGCTGGCCGTTTTCGGGACGCGGCTTGCTGTCGCGCGGTTTCTCCGCGTGGGGCTTGTTGTCGCGGGTCTTCTGACCCTGAGGCTTCTTAGCTTTCTTCTTCCGTTTGGACTTGTCGAAACGGGTAAGGTCATCCTGGTCGGTGAGGTCGATGAATTCGGGACGCTCCGGTTCGGACGGCTTCGCGGTGTCGAGTGCGTCGGGCTTCACGCCCTGCTTGTTGAGTGCGATTATCTCGAACGCGCGGGAGGCGGGGATGGTCACGAGGTTGACGGCCATTTTCGGATCTGATGAATAGGTCACCATTCGGCTGAGTATGTCAACCTTGAAGTGATAGTATTCCTGATCCTTAGTGTAGAGGTGGACATCTTTAGGGGGCAGCTTGCGCGACGATTCGGCGTAGGCGTCGATCTCGAAATTGAGACAGCATTTCAGTTTCGCACACTGGCCGGCAAGCTTCTGGGGATTCATCGAGAGATCCTGCATTCGTGCGGCTCCGGTTCCGACGGAAACGAAGTGGCTCATCCATGACGAGCAGCAGAGAGGGCGTCCGCAGGGACCGATGCCACCGATGCGGCCGGCCTCCTGTCTCGCACCGATCTGTTTCATCTCAATGCGCACCTTAAACTCGTCGGCAAGGAGACGTATGAGTTTTCGGAAATCGACGCGCTCGTCGGCGATATAATAGAAGATCGCCTTGGCGCCATCGCCCTGAAACTCCACGTCGCCGATCTTCATGTTCAGTCCGAGCTCTTCGGCGATTCTGCGCGAGCGGATCATCGTCTCGTGCTCGCGGGCGCGGGCCTGGTCAAAACGTTCGAGATCCGACTGGCGAGCCTTGCGGAAGATACGTTTCAGTGCCTCGGGCTTTTCGGGGTCGACCTTGGCCTTGATCATCTGGTTCCTCACGAGAGGTCCGACCATCACGACGCGGCCTATGTCATGTCCGGGCTGGGCTTCGACGGCGACGATGTCTCCGATTTCGAGGTTCAGCTTCTGGGGGTTCGAGTAGAAGCCGTTGCGGGTATTCTTGAACTGGACCTGGACAGCCGGGAAGTCGGCCGAGGTCGAGATGTCATCGAGCCAGTTCGTAGCGGCGAGTTTTCCCCGCGGTTCGCCACGGAATCCGTCTACTGAACCGCATCCGCCACACGCGCCGCATTTAGGCAGGGGCGTCTCCGCGTCGTCATCGCTGACAAGTCCGGCACGACGGCTGCATCCTCCGCAGGCACCCCCCGTGGTGCCGCATCCCGCGCAGTTTGTGCAGTCGGGTAGCGGCGGTCTTTTATCTTCTTCCATTGAGGGATAGAGTTTGATGGAGGGTTCTTACTTGGCGTATGCCACGGCGCGGGTCTCGCGGATCACGGTTATCTTCACCTGACCGGGATAGGTCAGTTCGTCCTGGATCTTCTTTGCGATCTCGGCCGAGAGCTTTTCGGTATCGTCGTCGGTGATCTTGTCGGCACCGACAATCACGCGCAGTTCGCGACCGGCCTGGATGGCGTAGGTCTTGACCACTCCGGGATAGGAGAGGGCGAGCTGTTCGAGGTCGTTGAGACGCTTGATATAGGCCTCGACGATTTCGCGGCGGGCACCGGGACGAGCGCCGGAAATGGCGTCACACACCTGTACGATAGGAGCGATCAGCGAAGTGGGCTCTATCTCGTCATGGTGGGCACCGATGGCGTTGCAGATCTCGGGTTTCTCCTTGAACTTCTCGGCGAGCTTCATGCCGAACAGAGCGTGCGGAAGTTCCGGCTCGTCGTCGGGCACCTTGCCTATGTCGTGGAGAAGGCCGGCGCGGCGAGCCTTCTTCGGATTGAGACCGAGTTCGGAGGCCATGACCGCACAGAGGTTGGCCGTCTCGCGGGCATGCTGGAGAAGGTTCTGACCGTAGGAGCTGCGGTATTTCATCTTGCCCACCATGCGGATGAGCTCGGGGTGCAGACCGTGGATACCGAGGTCGATAGCGGTGCGCTTGCCGGTCTCGATGATTTCCTCCTCGACCTGTTTGCGGACCTTGGCGACAACCTCCTCGATGCGGGCCGGATGGATACGGCCATCGACAACGAGCTGATGGAGGGCGAGGCGGGCTATCTCGCGACGGACAGGGTCGAAGCCGGAGAGGACGATCGCCTCGGGGGTGTCGTCGACGATGATTTCGATGCCGGTGGCGGCTTCGAGGGCGCGGATGTTGCGGCCTTCGCGACCGATGATTCGGCCCTTGATTTCGTCATTGTCGATATGGAATACTGTCACCGAGTTCTCGACAGCGGCTTCGGTGGCGACACGCTGGATAGACTGGACCACGATCTTCTTGGCCTCCTTATTGGCGGTCATACGGGCATCATCCATTATGTCGTTGATATAAGCCTGGGCAGCTGTCTTGGCCTCGTCCTTGAGACTCTCGATCAGATGTGCCTTGGCTTCGTCGGCAGAGAGGCCGGAGATGTGCTCAAGCTCTTCCTGAGCCTGACGGTACATTTTCTCCACTTCGGCGTGACGGCCTTCGATGGCATCCTCACGTTTCTGGAGGTTGGCCGAGCGGGCGTCTACCGATTGGCGCATGCTGTCGACATCCTTCTTAGCGCGGTTGATGTCAGCTTCCTGCTGCTTGAGCTGGATCTCGCGCTGTTTCGCGCGGGCTTCGGCGCTCTGTGCGCGCTGGATACGTTGGTTGGAGGCGCGTTCGGCGTCGGCGATGAGGCGCATCTCCTCCTCTTTGGCTTCGAGAATCTTCTTCTCTTTGGTCACTTCGGCTTCGCGACGTGCCTCTTCAAGGATGGTATTGGCACGCGAGGACGCCGAACGGCGGCTCACGAAGAGGGCAGCGAAATAGCCTGCCACGAGGCAGACAACGCCCACAATACCTATTATTATACTCATAATTCTTTGATTTTTATTGTGTTAATGTTAAGGTTCGAAAATATTCAAAATCAAAATCGTCCGCGCCGCCGTGATGGTCGTGTGCCGTTTAAGGCAATGGACCGCATCGGGCAGCCGGACGTCCGGTCGACACTCGCTTTGAGTCAGGGTGTCGTCTGCAGACACACGCTCGTAGTGAGCGATCGTGTCTGTATCAATATGTCGTGGTCTGTCGGAGAGGGCGGACATCACTGTTCCGTCGGTCCGGCAGGCGGATCTGTATCGGGTGTGCTTTCGGTCCGCTTCAGAAGCGAGTCGATCGCATATTCGAGCGAGGCTGTCGCGTTGACGGCAGCCTGATATCGATCTTTCAGCTCGTAGTAGTATCTCGCATACTGGTATGCGATCATGGCCAGGAGTTCCTGGTTGGTCTTGGAGGGGAAGCGGCTTCTCCACGTGTCGTAGAGCTCGCGCAGTTCCTGCTCCGTATCTTTCACGGCAGAAAGATTTTGTCTCGGGACAGCGACAGGGACTCTGACGCCGCCTATATTGAGTTCCAGATTTACGTTTTCCGCATCGGTCATATTTCCGGGTCGTCCTTAAGCATGGAGATGCAACGGTCGATGGTTCGAATGAGAGAGCTGATTCTCCGGCGGGTGGCGATGATGGTGTCGGGCGAGTCGGCCAGACGGTGCGAGACCGTGAGGTAGTCAGCGTCGAGCCGGGCTCTGTTCGCATTCTGACGTTCTTCGGCAAGTTGCTCTTCGAGGAGAGCTATCTTGGCTTTGAGCTCGGCGTTCGTCTGTTCGAGAACGTCGATATGCCGGGCAAGCAGATCCGTCTTGCGGATGAGCCCGTCGATAACGTCGGGTAGGGTAGATGCTGCCATCTTTCGCTTTCCGTGCGCGGAGGTGCGCTCTTATTCTGTGCAAAGATATAATTTTTTCCCCAATTCTCCAAATCAATACCAATTGACGGCGTTGTTGGTCGACGATCTCTGGTCGTACTTGAGGTCCTTGAGCAGCGACGACTTGACGGCTATGTGGAAGTTGTAGCTCTTGTAGGGGCCGACCGGGATGAACGAACAGGACATCGTGAAGCAGTGCAGGTCGCGCGAGATCGAGCAGTTCATATAAGCGATTTTCTTGCGCTCGAAGTCATACGAGGCCGACAGCGAGAAGTTCCAGTTCTTCGTCGGCCGGATATTGGCCGAGATGGAGAGGTTCTGTGAGAACTTTCCGCGGTAGTCCATTTTCTTGTAGTCGAATTCGCCGCGGCCATAGTTGATCGAATAGTTGAGGGTCAGGCTCCAGGGGAAGGCCCATTCCTCATATCCGTCGGCGTCGGTCGAGGTGTCGTCAGAGTCGTCGGTGTTCTTCCCTCGCCGCTTGGCGGCTGCGGCTTCGGCAAACGACTGGTCTGTGTTCTCGTCATCCCCGTCGGTTGTGTCGTTGTTCTTGTCGTTGTCCTTCTTCTTGCGTTTGAAGGTGTCATTGTTGAAGGTATAGGAGAATGACGTTCCGGTCGAGACGAGTTTCACCCATCCTTTGTGGGCCTGCCAGCGGGTCTTGTTGACGCGCACCGGTGTCCCGGAGGGGGAGAGGGCGTAGGTATAGGGATCCCACGTCGCCGAGAGATTGAGATTGAAGTTCTTGACGAGGCGGAGCATTATCGAGGTCGAGAGGTTGCTCCAGTTGAGCGAGTCGGCCGCGAAGTTGTATGACTGGCCGATAGAGAAGTTCTCGATCAGCGAGATCTTCTTGAAACCGGTCGAGTCGGCGTCGCTCTTGACCTTCATCTCGACATTGTTCGAGAGGTTGACGCTCACCACACCCTGCATTCCCGGGCTCGGCGCACCGAAGAGGGTGTTCTGGAAGTATGAGTAGTTGCGTGTCTGGGGGATTCCTTGCGCGTCAACATAGTCATAGTTGCCGTAGATTCCCCAGAAAGGATCGGAGAAGTCGGGCGCATAGGTGAATGAAACGGTCGGGGTCAGGACGTGGCGGATCATCTGCACCTTGTCGCCCAGGAAGGGGAGCGGTTTCCAGAATCCGTAGATCTTGGTGTCGAGCGAGACACCGGCGTTGAAGTCAAAGAGGTTGTAGAAGCCGTAGACCGTGTCGAGCTGTTCGGCCGACGCATCGGGATCCCATTGGCGGCGGATCTTCGAGGTGTACATTCGGTCGTTGAGCGTGATCTGAGGCGATAGATTCAGATATTTGAACAGAGAGAAGGTCGCCGAGATGGGGACGTAGTGCTTCATTCCGTTGCGCCAGTCGCGTACGAGGCTTTTCTGGAAGAAAACGTCCTGCTTGGAGGTAAGCGAGTTCTGGAACTGACCCTGATAGGACATTCGGATCTTCTCATACCAGCGTTCGCCCCCCACAACCCTCTTGCGTTTGAACGGTGTGGTCTGTGACATCGAGACGGTCAGGTTCGGGAAGGAGACTGAAACGGTCGAGTCCTGTGTACGCTGGGCGATATTGGCTGTTCCGGCGATGCTCCACTTCGATCCGGGGAAACGGTAGGAGAGGCTGACGGTCGAGGACTTGGTGTTCTCGGTAAACGAGGAGTTGTAGTATGAGTTGAGGTCGTTTCGCGAGTAGCCGGAGGTCGTGAAGTTCACCGATGCCGAGAATGACATATTCGGGTTGGCCTTGGCATCCTGCGAGTGGCTCCAGAGCACCTGGAAGTTGTTCTGTTTCGAGTAGTCCGGAGCCCCTTTGTCGCCGAGGACTGTGTTGATGTACGAGATGTCGAAACTGCCGCGGAACTTATAACGCTTGGCGTATGAAGAACGGGCCGAAAGACCCCACGATCCCTTGGTGTAGATCTCGCCGCGGAGCGCGAGGTCAACATAGTCGTTGATGGCGAAGTAGTAGCCGCCGTTGCGAAGATAGAAACCCTTGTTGTAGTCTTCGCCGAACGAGGGGAAGATAATACCCGACGAATATTTTTTTGAGAAGGGGAAATAGCCGAAGGGAAGGGCGAGCGGCAGGGGAACGTCGGCAAGCACCATATATACGAGGCCGGAGACGACATCCTTGTTGGGTCGCAGACGTCCGCGGGTCAGCTGGAAATAGAAGTGGGGATGCTCGTGGTCACTGCAGGTAGTGTACTTGCCGTCCTCAAGATAGAAGGTGCCGTCGTCCATGCGCTTGGTCTTGCCGCCGGTGATATATCCCTCGCCCTGCTGGGTGATGATCTCGGTGATATATCCGCGCTGGGTCTTGAAGTTATACTTCATTGTCTTCGACTCGTACTCATCTGAACCTTCGGCGAAGACGGGTGTATCGGTGAGATTGCCGGTCGAGTCGAGTCGGCCGTTGGCGTAGACGGTGGCCGAGTCAAGCTGCATCTGGATTTCCGCCGAATTGAGCTTGAAGGTCTGATACTCCACTGTGCTGTTGCCGTAGAGCCACGCCATATTCTCACCTTTGAGCACGAGGGAGTCGGTGGCGGAGAAGGAGACTGCGTCTTCTAAGTCTGTCTTCTCACGGGAGATGCGGCTGAGAGATGTGCGTCCGCCATTGATCGAGTCGAGCAGGTCGGCGAGAGAGTCTGCCGGGGCTGACATAAGTGAATCGCCCGGAAGAATGTTCCCGAGTGAGTCGAGGAGGATTGTGTCGGGCCGTACGGCATCGGAGACGGAAGTCAGGAGCGTGTCGGAGCTCTCCCCACCGGTTTCGGCAGGGGTTTTCGCGGTGTTGAGTCCGGGCGACTGGGCCAGGGCGAGGGCTATCAGCGAAAAGAAGAGTATATATAGACAGATACGCCTCAAGGGAATCTCCGTTTCTTCGATGTCGGTTTATAGTGGGATGGCTCGGAACGTATCTCGTTGATACGGGCCGCGCCGTTGTGAAAAGCTGACTGAACTCGTTTAAACGAGTTCACTGCTTAACAGCGATCGGCAATCGGTTTGACAGCAGAAGCTTTCCACAAGTGTATTTGGCGACAAAGTTACAAAATCTTGATGAGTCGGCAAAATGAGAACCGGAACGGTGTGTGCGCCCGCCCGCAAATACCTCGAACTTTAACATTTGTTGTACTTGAGAGGCTCGTCGGGCTGGCGTTCAGATTCTCAGCCTTCGAACTCTGCGTGAAGGGCTTCGAAACGTTCGAGTACTTCGGGATTGAAGCGCGCCATAGATGAGCGGACACGATCGAGTGATTTTTCGGCTGTCGGATGGTCCGCAGACTTTGAGAAGAACTTATCGGCGTAGCATATCAGTCGTTCCTCGGGTGTCGTGGGGAGCATATCGCGGTGGGGAAGCGGCAGATTCTGAGAGATGATTTCCCCGGTGGTGAGGCCCGATCCCGTGTGGTGTTCACACACGAGGGCGTGGCGCGGCAGTCCTTCGCTTTCGAGAATCAGGCGTCCTTCGACACCGTGGCATATATATGGAAGCGAGCCGTCGCAGTAGATATCGGGTGCGTCACAATGGAAGATGCCGATATCGTGGAGCATAGCCGCTTCATAAACGAAGTCGCGGTCGATGCCGGTCAACCCTTTGCGGTCAATGATCGACAACGCTTTGCCGGCCACCGCTCCGGAATGGGCCAGCAGAAGGTCGCGCAGCGCTCCCTGCGAATAGTATCGGTCGATTATTTCAATTGGATTCATTTCGGGAATGAGAACCCCGTCTGTCCGCAAGCAGACAGACGGGGTTGATTATTGGTCGGAACTTCTTCCGATTTCGGAGGTCGGATTTTTATTCGTCGATCTCGATGATCTCAATCCATCCGTGTTCGTCGGGACGGTCGCCATACTGAACGCCACGGAGTGCATTATAGAGCTCGGTGGTCTTCGGACCGGCTTCGCCGTTTTCGGAATAGGTGAACGAACGACCGTTGTCGAGGTCGTCGATGAGGCCGATGGGCGAGCAAACTGCTGCGGTTCCGCATGCGGAAACCTCTTCGAAGGTCTCGAGCTCATCATAGTGGATAGGACGACGCTCCACCTTCAAGCCAAGATCTTTCGCAAGGGTCTCGAGGCTCATATTGGTGATGGAGGGAAGAACGGTCTCGGACGAGGGAGTGATGTAGGTGTTGTCCTTGATGGCGAAGAAGTTCGCCGCACCGCACTCGTCGATATAGGTCTTGTCTTTCGGATCAAGATAGAGCATCACGCTGTAGCCGAGATCATGTGCTTTCTGGCCGGCGTACAGGGATGCAGCGTAGTTGCCGCCGATCTTGATCGAGCCGGTGCCCTTCGGAGCAACGCGGTCATATTCGCGGCTGAGGCAAACCTTGGTGGGTTTGAAGCCATCCTTGAAGTAGGGTCCTACGGGGGTTACGAACATCACGACCATATACTCCTTGGCGGGAGCTACACCAACCTGAGGGCTGATGCCGATCTCGAGGGGACGGATGTAGAGCGATGCGCCCGACTCGTAGGGGGGGATGAAGCGTGCGTTGAGTTTCACGACCTTGCGGACCATCTCACAGAAAAGTTCCACGGGCATGGGAGCCATCTTGATGCCTTCGGCCGAACGGATGAAACGCTTCGCGTTCTCTTCCATGCGGAAGACGCGGATCTTACCGTCTTTGCCGCGGAAAGCCTTGAGGCCTTCGAATGATTCCTGGCCGTAGTGGAGACATGCGGCCGCCATGTGCAAGGGGATATATACGGAGTCGGTAACTTCGATTTCGCCCCATTTGCCATCTTTGAATGTGCAACGGACGTTATAGTCAGTGGGCGTATAGGAGAAGCCCAGTGAACTCCAGTCGATTTGCGGATCTTTCATTTTGTGTTACGAATGTATCGGATTAGTTTTTAAGGTGTCGGTTTGATCAATCAGTCGTTCATTGTTCTGCTCAGATCACCACCTTGCAGGTAAGATCGCCTGCCTTGATGATATAGACACCATGTGGGGTTCCGGAGAGACGGTGGGTTCCGGCCGGAAGTGTGTCCGAGGAAATGAGTTGTCCGAGAATCGAAAATATCTTTATCTGGACCTGTCGGTTGGCTGAGACAACCAGATGGCCCGATCCGGCTTTGATCTCGATCTCAGGGTCTTTGGCCACACTCTTGAGTTCATGCATTTCGGTCTTCAGGGGCTCCCATGTGCGTGCGGCCGACATCCCGGCGGGGACAGCGGCGAGCATTATCATGGCGAGCGCCAAAGACAGAATGCGTTTCATCATTTTTCGGCCTTGGTGACTGATATGGAACGTGAGATACGTTCCGCGCCGTAAAATTACAAAAAAACTTTGAAACCTACCCCAATCATCTGATATAAAAAAGACCGCTCCGGAAATTTTCCGGAGCGGTCGATATTGATTTTGTGAATCAGGCGGATTTATCAGCCGTTCTTCTCAGCTTTCTGCATCTGCTCTTTGAGAGCCTGGAGAGCGCCGAGGTCACCGAGAGTAGTCTTCTCGATCTGGGGAGCTGCAACTTCTTCCTCAGCCTGCTTGCGGGGACGGTTGGCGTTGCGAGCTGCGTTGCGAGCTGCGCGAGCCTCTGCCTTCGAAGCGTCTTCAGCGATACGGCTGTGAGAAAGGATGATGCGGCGGCTGTCTTTGTTGAACTCGATCACCTTGAAGTTGAGAACGTCGCCGAGCTTAGCCTGCGAGCCATCTTCCTTAACGAGGTGCTTGGGAGTAGCGAAGCCTTCAACACCGTCTTCGAGCTTGATCACAGCGCCCTTGTCCATAACTTCGACAACGGTGCCCTCGTGGATCGAACCGATGGTGAACTTGCCTTCGAAAGCTTCCCAGGGGTTGTCTTCGAGCTGCTTGTGACCGAGGCTGAGACGACGGTTTTCCTTGTCGATCTCAAGAACCTGAACCTCGATGTCGCTGCCTACTGAGGTGAACTCAGAGGGGTGCTTGATCTTCTTGGTCCAAGAGAGGTCAGAGATGTGGATGAGGCCGTCTACGCCCTCTTCGATCTCAACGAATACGCCGAAGTTGGTGAAGTTGCGAACCTTAGCGGTGTGCTTCGAACCGATAGCGTATTTAGTCTCGATGTTCTCCCAGGGATCGTTCTTGAGCTGCTTGATGCCGAGAGACATCTTGCGCTCGTCGCGGTCGAGGGTGAGGATGACTGCTTCAACCTCGTCGCCTACCTTGAGGAAGTCCTGAGCCGAACGGAGGTGCTGGCTCCAAGACATCTCGGAAACGTGGATGAGGCCTTCAACGCCGGGCTGAACCTCAACGAATGCACCGTAGTCGGTCATAACGACTACCTTGCCGTGAACGTGGTCACCGACATTTACGTCGTCACCGAGGTTATCCCAAGGATGGGGCTGGAGCTGCTTGAGACCGAGGGCGATACGCTTCTTCTCGTTGTCGAAGTCGATGATAACGACCTTGATGTCCTGGTCGAGCTCAACAACCTCGTGGGGATCCGATACGCGGCCCCAGGAGAGGTCGGTGATGTGGATCAGACCGTCAACGCCGCCGAGGTCAACGAACACACCGTAGCTGGTGATGTTCTTCACCTTGCCCTCGAGTACCTGACCCTTCTCGAGCTTGGAGATGATCTCCTTCTTCTGAGCTTCGAGCTCAGCCTCGATGAGTGCCTTGTGCGAAACGACAACGTTCTTATATTCCTGGTTGATCTTGACAACTTTGAATTCCATTGTCTTGTCAACATACATATCGTAGTCGCGGATGGGGCGAACGTCGATCTGCGAACCGGGGAGGAACGCCTCGATTCCGAATACGTCGACGATCATGCCGCCTTTGGTGCGGCTCTTCACGTAACCCTTGATCACCTCGTTGTTCTCGAGGGCCTGGTTTACGCGATCCCAAGAACGGGTCTGGCATGCTTTCTTGTGAGAAAGACGGAGCTGCCCGTTCTTGTCCTCGAGGGCCTCGATGAATACTTCTACTTCATCGCCTACCTGGAGGTCGGGGTTGTAGCGGAACTCGCTGATGGGGATGATCGCGTCGGACTTCTGGCCGATGTCAACGCGAACCTCGCGCTTGGTGATGTTCTTTACGATGCCGGTAACAACCTCGTTGTCTTTTGCAGTTTTAAGAGTCTCGTCATAGGTGCGCATCACCTCTTCGCGGCTCTTGGCGCCTGCGGTTTCGCCGTTCTCGAAGGCTTCCCAATCGAAGTCTGCGATCGGGCTTTGAACTTTCTGTTCAGTCATTAAGTTTCTTTTGGTCTCCGGAAGGCCCACCGCCGTAGGCGGCGCGGATTATCCGGATTCCGGTTAAAGGGTTAATAGATAAAGTTAATAAATCTCTGTTACCTAAAGAGTTGCGTCTGCTTCAGCCGAAGCGTCGGCACACACCGCTCCCAAAGCAACCGCAAAATTAATAAAAAATCCGCACCCCACCAAATTTTCAACGCTAAAATTATTTGAAACAAAGCGAATTAAGATGACCTAATTCGTCATCTCAATTCGCTTTGTTCTGTTGGCTATGTCAATCCCTCTTTCAGAGGAGGCGGAGCATGGCGTTTTCGGCGTTCAGCTGGTCGCGGTAGCTCTGGCGGTCCTCGTCGACCATTTCGTCGAAGCGGGCCGCTTCGTGGGCGACTCGGTCGCGGCGCTCACGCCAGTAGGGGCCGAAGGCCTGACCGATCCAGCGGTATTCCAGATCGGCATATCTCTCCTGAATCGAGTCAAGGAGCGTTTCGGCTTCGGTCACGCTTCCTTTTTCGATATCTTTCAGCACATGGGCCGGAACTACCTGGCCGGCGATGTCAATCCATCTCCACGGTTTTACCGGCTCTCCGTTTTCGTCCAGTTCCGGCTCGGGGAAAGGGCGGTCGCCAAGTTTGGTGTGCAGATATTTATAGATGGCCAGAGAGTAGATCTTACGGGCACGCTCAAGCGACGCACGGGTGAGTTTCATTCCCTTGTAGCGCACAAACCGGTCGTCGTCGGCCGGTCGCGTCAGCAGTTCTCCGATCGTTTCGAGTGCGCGAAGAATGTGTGACACGGTGTGCGGGTTGAGAACCTCGAACGTGATTCGGTCGTGAAGCGGCAGACGGCGTTTCACGCGTCGATCGCGCGTCGGCCATTTCTTTTCGTCTCTCATCAGTCCGCATGAGCGGAGCATCATAGCCGGAACCACAACCGTCGCCCCTTTTTCGTCGCCGAAAAGGTAGGAGAAAGGGAACTCGGATGAGTCGGGGTGGGTCTTGTGGTCACCCATCAGCAGGGAAAACGCACCGATCTTGGCGCCGAGCATAAGGTAGGAATTGGACGAGGTCTTGACACCGCGCTCAAGGATTCCCCAATGGACGGGACCGAGTTTGTACATGTGGTTCGACTGGTTGGTGGCCGAGCCGGCATTCATGAACGACAACATACATCCGATCAGAAGAGTCGATTTGTGCATGGATACGCTATACGGCCCGGCGAACACGGCGCAGGCCTCCCCGTTCTCCATCGAACAATTGGCGAAAAAGAGCGAGTCATGGGCCGTGAATCCCTTTTCGATCTCGACGCCTTGGCCGACATAGCAGTTGCGTATTATTGAGTTGGAGTCTATACGACCATCTTCGACTATGAAGTTGACGGCGTCGACACCGTGGCCGATGAACGGTAATATCTTTTCAGAGGGGGCATTGTTGATCAGAGCTCCGTTTTCGAGCCGCGACGCACCGGTGACGGCACAGAATGGTCCGACACTGACATTCTTCAGGACTCCGCAGTCGCGGATCTCTGCTCTCTCGCCGATCTCGGCCGGAACGGATGTCTGTTCGAGGTGGTCGGCCACGAGCGTTTCCCACGCCGGAGAGTCCGCGCCCTGAGGTGTGCGGGCTATAAGCGCCGCGAGTTGAGCCGATAGTCCCGGCCAGAGCAGAACTCGTCGGGATCCGGACTCGTCAAGCACGGCGACTTCTACGCCCACGCCACACTCTGCTTCCGGTTCATACTCGATGCGGTCTGTGTTCATGATCACCGCCCCCTGTCTGACGACAGCGTTCTTCAGACCGCCGGGCACGTTCATGACCGTCACTCCGGCTTCGAGAACTGAGTCGGATATTATAGCATGGCTAAGTCGTCCGCCATATTCTCCGCCCAAAGGACCGATGATCACGTCGCCCATGAAGTCTATATGGTGGATGCGCGAGAGATCAGTGTCCGAAGATATGGTCACGCGGCTCCAGTCGTCGGCGGTGCATCCCTGAGACTCAAGTCTCTGCACCTCCCACCACTCGGGTCGCCGTCCGTTTCTTCGGGCGTCGTCAGTCTTCGGTAACGATGTCTTCATCATATTTCTGGAATAGGAAGTCGTTGTAGGGGAATCTCTCGGAGTGGATCTCTTTCGCTTTCTGATAGAGGATATCTTTCAGTGCGTCGATATTTGTGCGCTCCTTGGCCGAGATAAACACGCAGTTCTCACCGAGGCGGGCCATCCAGGTGTCCTTGAACTCGTCGAGAGAGATATTCTCGCGTGTGCGCGGTGTGAGATCGTCGGGATCCTTAGGAGTGTAGGTGAAGGCATCGATCTTGTTGAAGACCATGATCACCGGTTTTGTCGAAGCTCCGCAAACCTCGGAAAGGGTTTTGTTTACGACCTCTATCTGTTCTTCGAAGTTGGGGTGGGAGACATCCACGACATGTACGAGAAGGTCGGCGTCACGCACCTCGTCGAGGGTTGATTTGAATGAATCGACAAGATGGGTCGGGAGCTTACGGATGAATCCGACGGTGTCGGTCAGAAGGAAGGGGAGGTTGTCGATGATGACCTTGCGGACTGTGGTGTCGAGAGTCGCGAAAAGCTTGTTCTCGGCGAACACCTCGCTCTTGGAGAGTAGGTTCATCAAGGTCGATTTGCCGACGTTCGTATATCCGACAAGCGCGACTCGCGTCAGTTTGCCGCGGTTCTTGCGCTGGATGCTTTTCTGGCGGTCGATACTCTTCAATTCCTCCTTGAGGCGCGAGATCTTGTCGAGGATTATTCGGCGGTCGGTCTCGATCTGGGTCTCACCGGGACCACGCATTCCGATACCGCCTCGCTGACGTTCGAGGTGGGTCCACATTCGGGTCAGGCGGGGGAGCAGATACTGATACTGAGCGAGCTCGACCTGGGTGCGCGCCGTGGCTGTCTGGGCGCGGTTGGCGAAGATGTCGAGGATGAGGCTGGTGCGGTCAAGAATCTTGACCTTAAGCTCTTTCTCGATATTGGCTACCTGTTTGGGCGAGAGATCGTCATCGAAGATCACGAGGCCGATCTCGTTGTCTTCGATATATTGGCGGATCTCCTCGAGCTTACCGGTGCCGACGTATGTGCGCGGATTGGGGTATTCGAGTTTCTGTATGAACCGCTTCACCGGTTCGGCGCCGGCCGTATGGGCCAGAAAGTCGAGCTCGTCGAGATATTCCTCGACTTTGTTGAGCGGCTGTTTATTGGTCACGAGTCCGACGAGGACGGTTTTCTCGTTGGCCTCCTTATTTATAATGTTGTCTTCAATCATGGCATAAGAAAATTGGGGGGCAGACGATTCGTTCCGTGTCCCCGATTGATGTGTGGCGCTTAAATTTCAGACCACACCTATTTATATAACGTAAACGTCGCGATAAATTTCACGTGAGCGTCGCGATAAATTTTACGCGATGTCCACACCAATTTAATAAAATGGCCGGGAGAGTGATTCTTCCGGCCATTTGATGTCTTGCTTAGCCTCTCGTCGCAGCGATTGTCCGTTCGGGTTGGCTTTAAGCAGAGTGTTTTATTTCTTCACCTTATTGTAGCGTTCGTTCAGACCTTTTACGATCTCGTCGGTGATGTCGAGAGCGGGGTTGAAGTGGAGGGCGGCCGACTTGACGAAGATCGCGTCGTAGCCATGTTTCGCGTTATAGTCTTCGATATAGGAATTGATCGAATCCTGAATTGCGGTCTGTGCCTTCATGGCTGCCTGCTCGAACTGCTTCTGAAGCTCGCCCATCTGTGACTCGGCTGTCTTCTGGAGAGACGCGAGCTTGCGCTCGTCAGCCTGATAGGACTCCTGGCTCAGATAGGTGTTGTTCTGCATTTTTGTCTGCATCGTGTTGGCGAGCTGACCGATAGAGGTCTGGTGGCGCTTGTATTCGCTTTCCATCTTGTTCTGAAGACGTACGATTTCCTCGTTATAGTCCTTGGCGAGGTTGTACTGTGACATGATCGTATCGGTGTCTACGTAGCGATAGTTGGGAAGCGCGTCTTTCGAAACGGCGGCTGCCTTGGGCTTGGCGGACTTTGTGGCGTCGTCTCCGGCTTTTTCAGATGAGCAGGAAACCATTCCGGCCATCAGCACGACGAAGAGGGCCAGAACTGCCTTGAGAGTTTTTTTCATTGATATGGTTGGTTTGTTTGATATTCTATGGAAATTCCGGATCGGGAGGGCCGTTGTCGACTGATCCGTATCCGCATATTCGTGACAAAATTAATGATTCTTTTGCAACCGCCAATATTTTCAGCCAAATAAAGAATTTAATTTTACTTTTTTTAAGAAAAAAGTGGTTTAAAAATCGGAGTTTTCAGCTTTCCGGCGCTCTGAGATGTGAAAAAATATATATTTCTTGGGCAATTCGGGAAAAAGCGTTACCTTTGGCTCGGGATTATTCCGGGTGTCATACAGACATAGAGCAATGTCCACCTATGGTTGCCCGGAATCCTCCATGAAAACACTGAAAACATTTAATTACCTTAGATAAAATGGAAGTAAAAGACCTCAAGCCGGAACTCATCTGGCACATTTTCGATGAGATCACCAAAGTTCCCCGTCCCTCATGCCACGAGGAGCAGATCCGCGCATTCCTTCTCGACTTCGCTGAAAAGCACGGAATCGCCGTAAAGACAGACAAGTGCGGCAACGTAGTCATGTCGAAGCCCGCAACTCCGGGCCACGAATCGGCTCCCGTGGTTTGCCTCCAGGCCCACATGGATATGGTCTGCGAGAAGAACTCGGATGTGGAACATGACTTTATGAAAGATCCGATCAAGACCTATATCGACGGCGAATGGGTGAAAGCCAAAGGCACCACTCTCGGCGCCGACAATGGTATCGGTGTGGCCGCGGCTCTCGCTGTCATGGTTGACAAGGATCTCGTACACGGCCCTGTCGAGGCTCTTTTCACCATCAACGAGGAGATCGGTCTCGAAGGTGCGCAGAACCTCGGTAAGGATATGCTCAACGCCAAGATTCTGATCAACCTCGACTCTGAGGATGACGGCGAGATCTTCGTAGGTTGCGCCGGCGGTATCGACACGACCGCTATCTTCACCTATCGTCGCAGCTTCGCCCCTGAGAATTTCTCATATCTGCGTGTGAGCGTCAGCGGTCTTCTCGGCGGACACTCCGGCGGTGATATCCATCTCGGCCGCGCCAATGCCAATAAGGTCATCGCCCGTTTCATGTGGGAATGTTCACAGCGTTGGCCCATCGAGGTCAGCTCGTTCGACGGCGGCAATCTCCGCAACGCGATTCCGCGCGAGGCTCAGGCTGTTTTCGGAATTCAGGTTGAGCATGAAGAGGCTGTCAAGAAAGCGCTCAAGAAATATGCGGAAGACATCCGCAACGAATATAAGGGTATCGAGCCCTCGATGAAACTTGTCATCGAACCGGTTGACCGTCCCGAATACTGCATCGACTCCGAGACCTCGCTTCGTCTCGTGCGTGCTCTCTACAGCGCTCCCCACGGAGTGTACTCGATGAGCCGCGATCTCGAAGGCCTCGTTGAGACCTCTACAAACCTCGCCGCCGTGAAGATGATTGACGATGACAAGATCAAGGTCACCACGTCACAGCGTTCTTCGGTCGAAAGCCGCAAAAACGATATCGCCGGCCAGGTTGAGGCTCATTTCCAGCTCGCCGGTGCCGAAGTTTCCCATTCTGACGGCTATCCCGGCTGGGCACCCAATATGGATTCGCCCATCATGCACCTCTCTGCCGAGGCATACGAAGAGCTGTTCGGTGTGAAGCCCGCCATCAAGGCTATCCACGCCGGTCTGGAGTGCGGTCTGTTCCTTGACAAATATCCCGAACTCGATATGGTCAGCTTTGGTCCGACCATGACCGGAGTACACTCGCCCGACGAGCAGCTCAATATCCCGACAGTAGAGAAGTTCTGGCGTCATCTCTGCCGTACGCTTGAAAAAGTGGCCAACGCATGATTGGTCGGTTGCTGCCGACACTAATATCGGTTCTCGCAGGGGCGGCCGTAATGACCGCCGCCTGCGCGAACCCCTCATCAAAGTCAGCCGGCGACGCCAGCGGTGCTCCGGTCGAGGTCCGTGTGGACTCTGTTCCGGCCGCCGACGCCGAAACCCGCTACTCCGGGTTGACTGACGAGGATTTCCGAATCGTTGCCGAAGAATTAGGTGTGGAGATCGCCGCGATCAAGGCGGTCGTCCAGATTGAGGCCGGTTCGCAGATGAAGGGCTTCTGGGCCCCGGGCGTACCGGTGATCAACTTCGATCGCGCGATGTTCAACCGCTTTCGTGCTAAGGCGACAGACAAGTCCGGCGCCAAAGGGGAGAGTGTTCCGAAAGGTCTCACCGGTTATGCACACCAGGAATGGACCCAGCTCATCAATGCCCGCAAGCAGAACGCCCAGGGAGCCAACATGGGCACCTTCTGGGGTATGTTCCAGATCGGTGGGTTCAATTATAAGATGTGCGGATGCAAGACGATAGACGAGTTCGTGAGGCTCTGCTCATATTCGGAGCTGGAACAACTGGAGCTATTCGCCGCCTTTATCCGGAATTCCGGAATGCTCGCCGACTTGAAAGCCAAGAACTGGGCCGGATTCGCGCGGAAATATAACGGTGCTTCATACGCGAAGCGTGGCTACCATACCAAGATGGCAAACGCCTACAAGAAATTACGCGACGCAGAAAAGGCGAAGGAGGCCAAAACGCCCAAGGAGTCTGAGAAGCATCCGGAAGATGTCCGCTCAGCCATAAAGCGTACTTCCTCAGTTCCGCATAAATAGTCCGGTCGTTGTCGGCAGCTCTAAACAGGCATTGCAACCCGCCCTAAGAGTCTACATGCTCTAAGAGTCTACGCTCTCTAAGTTAACCTTAATATTTTATTGTGAAAATTACAGATCTCCAGCCGAAGCTCCTCTGGGAATGCTTCGATGAAATAACCAAAATTCCCCGTCCGACCCATCATCTCGAAAAGATGAAAGCCTTTCTGGTCGACTGGGCGACAAAACATAATATCCCCGTGCGTACCGACAAGGTCGGCAACGTTGTCATGACGAAGCCTGCCACTCCCGGTCACGAGAACGCTCCGCGTATCATTCTTCAGGGACACCAGGATATGGTGGCCGAAAAGCGCGGCGACAAGGTACATGACTTCCTCAACGATCCGATCACAACGATCGTCGACGGCGATTGGGTGAAGGCGGACGGTACTACCCTCGGTGCTGACAACGGTATGGGCTGTGCCTCCGGTATGGCCGTGTTGCTGGACGACTCGCTCGTTCACGGTCCGCTCTCGGTTCTTTTCACTGTTGACGAGGAGCAGGGCCTGATCGGAGCCAATGGCCTCGAACCCGGCTTTGTAGAGGGTGATATCCTTCTCAATCTCGACAGCGAGGAGCATGGTCAGCTTGTGATCGGTTGTGCCGGCGGCAAGGTGACGCTCGCCAAACGCTCTTATGTGCTTGAAGGTGCTCCCGAGGGTCTGGCATGGCGCGTATGTGGTCTTGATCACTTCAAAGGTGGCCACTCCGGTATGGAAATCGGTCTTGGACGTGCAAACGCCAACCAGCAGCTCTGCCGTTTCCTTTGGGAGGTTAATGAATGTTTCCCGGTCTACGTGGCTGAGATCGACGGCGGAGGTCTGGCGAACGCCATTCCGCGCGAGGCTCATGCAGTTGTCGGCATCCCGGCTGATAAGGCGGCCGACTTCGACAAGATGTCCAAGGAATTCGAGGCCGTTCTGCGCGATGAATTCAAGCTTGCGGAGGGCGACGCATTTGTCGTTGAATGTAAAGAGACCGCTGCTCGCGACATGGTATGGGAGAAAGGGGAATCAGACCGCTTGATCGCGGCCGTCTTCAGCTGTCCCAACGGTGTGCAGGGAATGTCAAATGCAGTCCCCGGTCTGATAGAAACTTCGTGCAACGTTGCGAGCATTAAGTGCGATAAGGCTGCGCAGACGGTGACTGTGACGGTTCACCAGAGATCGTCGGTAGATAGCCGTCGCGACGAGATCGCCGACCGTGTCAAGGCTCTGTTCTCGATGATCGGCTTTGAAGTTGTGTTTGACGATACCTATGTGGGATGGGCTCCCAATCCGGAGTCGAAAGTCCTCAAGGTGGCTGAGCAGAGCTTCGAGGATCTCTTTGGAGAAAAACCGCGCGTAGAAGCGCTCCACGCCGGTCTTGAGTGTGGTCTCTTCCTTGAGAAGATGCCCGGACTGGATATGATCAGCTTCGGTCCCACGCTTAAAGATATCCATTCCCCCAGCGAGAAAGCCAATATTCCCTCAGTAGAGAAATATTGGAAACTTCTCTGCGACATCCTCCGCCGTCTCGCCTGATTTCAGGAAAGAGTACACCATATAAAATACACCATATAATATAAGGAGGGAGAGCAAGCATCGAAATGCCTGCTCTCCTTTCTATATAAAGCTATGTGTACGTATATTGGTTTATGTGCGCAAAATAATCTTATGTCTTTGGATTTATGTGCGAAGAATTAATTGGCCTTAAAATGTGTCACCGAGCGGAGCGACGGCCGGATCGCGGAGCTTGTAGAGCAGCTCTTTCTTCAGGCGCGGATACTGCTGGAGAATTTCGGAAAGTTCCCAGTGATGGCCGACTTCCTCGCGGAGAAGGGGAGAGGTGGCGTCAACGTCGGTCAGGTTCCAGGTCAGCAAGACCGGTTTGACCTTTATGGCTTTGAGCTTGCGTACCAGCATTTCGTGATCGGCGTCTCCGGTGATAAGTACCACATAATCGAAATGGCGGAAGGCTGAAAGCTCGTATGCTTCGAGCGCGAACCATACATCGACGCCTTTCTCGATAACCTGCACCTCGCCGTCGCGATCAACCTCGCGCAGATGCTTGTAGTGAAAAATGACATCGTTCTCGATGAGGGAATCCTCGAATTTACGTTCATTATAGAGCAGGTGCTTGTCGTATGCCTCCTTCACGCGATAGCGTCCGCGGAAATAGTGGGCCTCGGTGATCTGACAGTCCCCGGGGGCAATTCCGTCATCCATAGCCAGGCGGGTGGTTATGAAGTTGAACAGAGACTTGACTCTTATGATGGAGCTTTCGGCCGCCTTCAGGGCGCGGTTAACCTTGGCGTAGTAGCCGCCGTCGATGAAGACTCCGACAGAGATATATCCTTGCATAGCGTAGTTTGTTTGCCGTGACCGGCGATTGGTTACATATAATTCAACGTATGCAGCCCCTGTCGGGTTTGATGGTGGTACTTGTATTATATCGGGAAATAAGCGGAGCAGGGATTGAAAATGAAACTGAAATGAAAATATTTTCGTTCGTTTTTAGATGTTATAAAACATAGTTGTTGGTGTTGGTGAAAAGTCTAAATTGACATTTTGCTATTAATTTTTAAAATAATGGGCTAAAAGAGGGGTAAAAATAGCAAAGTGTCACAAGTATGATGCTCAATTGAAAGTAAATTCAATATTTTGCTTGAAAAAAGATTTGGAGGGGTGAGGGGATTGTATTAACTTTGCGGTGTCGGAAATGACAACCGAACCAAATGTTCTCTCTGAGAAATGTGGTTCGGACGGGAGGAAGAGAAAAGATACATAATACTGAAAACTGACACTGACATCGTGAACAGCGCCCGCTGTGAAGCGGGTAGCCAGACGCAGCGGAGAGAGGCTCAGGGTGAGGACCCATGAGAACCTTAGTGGGAATTGCACTGACCTCTATCTTTTAATCTGATACCTGAGAGAAACTCGAGACTTGAACCGGGAAACCGTGATCCTATACGCCCGGCTTCTCTCCGCAGCGTCACTGACGTGAAAACTCAAGATTCTTCCGGAGCTCCGGAAGATGAAAAATCTAATATATCATATACCAACAATCTTGCGCTAACAATATAATGCCCCGCGGCTCCGGAAGGAACCGCGGGGTCGCTTATTTTCGGACGTCGATAGTTCGTGTCGATAGTTCGTTAAGTGTCGGTTTGCGGGTGAGGGAAGGCCGGGATTTGCGTATGTGGACAATTTTTCGTAAATTTGCGCGTAATATTTAAGAATGATAGTCGCCTGTCACGCTTTTGTGCCGGCTTGTCGTTTGTTTCGAACGACTCGGTGCATGGGCGCGGTTGGCTCATACTCATTTAAAAACGTCCGATATGAACTGTGTCCCCTTGGGGATATTTGATAGATTTCTTAAGCTATTGAGTTTTATTTCAGATTCGGAACAACTTTCAAACCTAAACTGACACTTACATCACTATGTGTGGAATCGTAGGATATATCGGTGACGGAAACGTCTACGACATTCTCATCAAAGGTCTTCACCGACTTGAATACCGTGGTTATGACAGCGCCGGTATCGCACTCTGTGCGCCGGATGGCTCTCTCAATATCTATAAAAGCTGCGGTAAAGTTTCCAATCTCGAACAGCATTGTAAGGGTAAGAAACTTGACGCAAAGGTAGGCATCGCCCACACCCGTTGGGCTACCCACGGCGAGCCTACGGACAATAACGCTCATCCCCATTATAGCGAGGATGGAAACATTGCCCTTGTTCATAACGGCACTATCGAGAACTACAAGGTGCTCAAGGACGCTCTTATTGAACATGGGTGTACCTTTCACAGCGAGACTGACACCGAGGTGCTCGTAGAACTTATAGAATATATACGCCTGAAGAATAATTGCTCGCTGGTGGATGCTGTTCGTCAGGCACTCAACGAGGTTGTCGGCGCCTATGCGATCGCGGTGATCGAGAAGAGTAATCCCGATCAGATAATCGCTGCCCGCAAAAGCTCGCCGCTCGTGATCGGAATCGGTAAGGATGAGTTTTTCCTTGCTTCAGATGCAACTCCTTTTGTAGAGTACACTCAGAACGTAGTTTATCTGAAGGATGAAGAGATCGCCGTCATCAAGAAAGGCGAACCGCTGAAGCTTCTGAATCTCGAGAACGAGGAAGCAGACGTCAATATCACCGAACTTCAGATGAGTATCTCTCAGCTTGAGAAAGGTGGCTTCCCTCACTTCATGCTCAAGGAGATCTTCGAGCAGCCCGACACCCTGCGTGACTGCATCCGCGGCCGCGTTATCGACGGTGGCAAGCGAGTGTGTCTGACCGGTGTTCTTGACAACAAGGAAAAATTCCTCAACGCAAAAAGAATCGTGATCGTGGCATGCGGTACTTCGTGGCACGCTGCCCTGCTCGGCAAATATCTGCTTCAGGATATGGCCCGGATCCCCGTCGAGGTTGAGTATGCCAGCGAGTTCAGATACTCGAATCCTGTGCTTGACGACCGCGACATCGTGATCGCTATCTCGCAGAGCGGCGAAACAGCCGACACGCTCGCCGCGATCCAGATCGCGAAAGAAATGGGTGCGTTTGTCTATGGTATCAGCAACGTCGTTGGTTCGTCCATCCCTCGTGAAACCCATAGCGGCACCTATATTCATGTAGGTCCTGAAATCGGCGTGGCTTCCACGAAAGCGTTCACCGGTCAGGTGATGGTGCTCACATTGCTCGCTATCGCGGTAGGCCGTCTGCGTGGCAATCTCTCTGAAGAGGAGGAAGAGAGACTTGGCGGTTATATCAGCCGTATCCCGGAACTCGTCGAGGATGTGCTGAAGCTGAACGATAAGATCAAACATCTTTCCCTGATCTATACCTACGCGCGCAACTTCCTTTATCTCGGACGCGGCTACAGTTATCCCGTTGCTCTTGAGGGAGCCCTCAAGCTAAAGGAGATCTCCTATATTCACGCGGAGGGTTATCCGGCAGCTGAGATGAAACATGGTCCGATCGCGCTTATAGATGCCGAGATGCCGAGTGTTATCATCGCCCCCAACGACCATCTCTATGAGAAGATCGTGAACAACGTGCAGCAGGTGAAGGCGCGTCAGGGTTCAGTAATCGCAATCGTGACCAGAGGAGACACCGAGATAGCCAACATCGCGGATCATGTACTCGATATCCCCGAGGTGCCGGAGTGTCTGACTCCGATCATCACCAGTGTTCCGCTTCAGCTTCTGTCATACTATATCGCCATCAATAAAGGCAAGAACGTGGATATGCCGCGAAATCTCGCCAAGTCGGTGACTGTGGAGTGATGATGACCAAAGCAGGCAAAAATAGTCTAAAGATAGAAATAATAATGGATCGGTCGGATCAGCCGATCGATCCATTAATGTAAAATCTCTTGATTTTAGGGGAGATAGGGGAGAGGTGCGAAAGATATGTCCAAAAAATCACAAATATTTTGCAAATTTTTTGTCAAATTATTTGGAGGGTTGAGAAAATTGGATTAACTTTGCACTCGAATTTCGGACACGGCCTCAAATGAGGCGTAAACGTGAACGATANGGGCGAATACCAGAGTGGCCAAATGGGGCAGACTGTAAATCTGCTGGNTTATNCCTTCGGTGGTTCGAATCCATCTTCGCCCACGAATCTGATTTCAGATGTTATGCGGAAGTAGCTCAGTTGGTAGAGCATTAGCCTTCCAAGCTAAGGGTCGCGAGTTCGAACCTCGTCTTCCGCTCAAATTTTGTTGCCCATGTAGCTCAGGGGTAGAGCACTTCCTTGGTAAGGAAGAGGTCGCGGGTTCAAATCCCGCCATTGGCTCCACGAGAAACTCTTCTTTCTCACTACTCCTCGAATCGGAATAGCAAAAAATACAAACAAAATAACAATAGCAAAATTATGGCTAAAGAAAAGTTCGAAAGAACCAAACCGCATGTGAACATCGGTACTATTGGTCACGTCGACCACGGTAAGACTACTCTTACTGCCGCTATCACTAAGGTTCTCGCTGAGAAAGGTCTCTCCGAGGCTCGTTCATTCGATTCTATCGACAACGCTCCCGAGGAAAAAGAGCGTGGTATCACAATTAACACCGCTCACGTAGAGTATCAGACTGCAAATCGTCACTATGCTCACGTTGACTGNCCGGGACACGCTGACTATGTGAAGAACATGGTTACCGGTGCTGCTCAGATGGACGGTGCTATCATCGTNGTTGCTGCAACTGACGGCCCGATGCCCCAGACNCGCGAGCACATCCTTCTCGCTCGTCAGGTGAACGTACCTGCTCTCGTTGTCTTCATGAACAAATGTGACATGGTAGACGATGCCGAGATGCTCGAGCTCGTTGAAATGGATATGCGTGAGCTTCTCTCGCAGTANGAATACGANGGCGANAATACTCCTATCATNCAGGGTTCTGCTCTCGGCGCACTCAACGGTGAGCCCCAGTGGGTAGAGAAGGTNATGGAGCTNATGGACGCAGTTGATACTTGGATTCCGCTGCCTCCGCGTGCTATCGACAAACCCTTCCTGATGCCTGTCGAGGACGTATTCTCGATCACTGGTCGTGGTACTGTAGCAACCGGCCGTATCGAGGCTGGTGTGATCAAGGTAGGTGACGAAGTTCAGATCCTTGGTCTCGGNGCAGANAAGAAGTCGGTTGTAACCGGCGTTGAGATGTTCCGCAAGCTTCTTGACCAGGGTGAGGCTGGTGACAACGTAGGTCTCCTTCTCCGTGGTATCGACAAGAACGAAATCAAGCGTGGTATGGTTATCTGCCACCCCGGAATGGTTAAGCCCCACGATCACTTCAAGGCTCAGGTTTATATCCTGAAGAAAGAAGAGGGTGGCCGTCACACTCCGTTCCACAACAAATANCGTCCTCAGTTCTACATCCGTACTCTNGACGTAACCGGTGAGATCACTCTCCCCGAAGGNGTTGAGATGGTGATGCCNGGTGANAACGTTGAGATCGACGTTAAGCTCATCACTCCGGTAGCATGTGATCCGGGTCTCCGTTTCGCTATCCGTGAAGGTGGCCGCACCGTTGGTTCTGGTCAGATCACTCAGATCATCGAGGACTAATACAAGCCGAANCGTCTACTCTGAAAAGATAGACACTCGATAAAACATGGGGGCCTTCCGAGAATTGTCAGAAGGTCCCCAAATATACGGGAATAGCTCAGTCGGTAGAGCACTGGTCTCCAAAACCAGGTGTCGGGAGTTCGAGCCTCTCTTCCCGTGCTAATAAGAAGAAAAATGAAACTTTTCAAGGATATTAAGGAGTCTTATGACGAACTCGTCTATAAGGTTTCTTGGCCAACTCAAAAACAGCTGATTAACTCTTCGGTGTTGGTGCTGATAGCTTCCATCATCATAGCAGTCTTCATCTGGGCAGTTGATAAGGTGTTTAATCTTCTCATGGAAACCATNTACAGCATTAGCTTTTAACTTCAAAATCGGGGTCCAATGTCTGATGAAAAATTTAAATGGTACGTTCTGCGTGCCATTTCCGGTAAAGAGGCCAAGGTAAAAGAGGTNCTCGATGCCGCCATCAAGAATACTCCTCTCGGNGATTATGTNGAGCAGGTACTGATTCCGACAGAGAAAGTTTACGGAAATCGCAATGGCAAGAAGGTAGTTAAGGAGCGCACGCTCTATTCGGGATATGTGTTCATCAANGCACATCTTACCGGCGAAGTTCANTACGAACTCAAGAATACTACCAATGTCATTGATTTTTTGCGCGGTCGCGCAAAGACTTCCGANCCTGAAACTCTTCGTGAGTCAGAGGTTATGCGAATGCTCGGAGCAGTCGATGAACTTCAGGAACCGACCGTTGACGCAGAAAATGAACTTCTCGTCGGCGAACCTGTCAAAGTTAACGANGGTCCGTTCAGTGGCTTCAGCGGCGTTGTCAAATCGATGAACGCCGATAAGAGCAAGGTTAAGGTCGAAGTCAAGATTTTTGGCAAACCGACCGATCTCGAGTTGGAAATTTCCCAAGTGGAAAGGGAAGTCTGAATGCCGGTGGCTTCGGTGTTACGCGTAGCCTCGTTATAACGACAACCCACAGAGAACAATCAAATAAAAATCAGAAACAATGGCAAAAGAAATTGCTGGTCAGATCAAATTGCAGATTAAAGGTGGTGCGGCGAACCCGTCGCCCCCGGTAGGACCCGCTCTGGGTTCGAAGGGCATCAACATCATGGAATTTTGCAAGCAATTCAATGCCCGTACTCAGGATAAGGCTGGTAAGGTGCTTCCGGTGGTTATCACCTACTACACCGACAAGTCTTTCGATTTCATCGTTAAAACTCCTCCGGTAGCTGTTCAGCTCAAAGAGGTGGCCAAGCTTAAGAGCGGTTCGGCTCAGCCTAACCGTAAGAAGGTCGCTGAAATCACCTGGGATCAGGTCAAGACAATTGCAGAAGACAAAATGCCCGATTTGAACTGTTTCACCATAGATTCGGCAATGCGCATGGTTGCCGGCACAGCAAGAAGCATGGGTATCACCGTCAAAGGAGAATTCCCGGAACTGAACTAAAATACTTCAATAGAAATGGGAAAACTGACAAAAAATCAAAAGTTGGCTTTGTCCAAGATTGAAGCTGGGAAAGCATACACTTTGGCAGAGGCAGCCGAAAAGGTAAAGGAGATCACCTTCACCAAATTCGATTCGTCTTTCGATATCGATGTCCGTCTTGGCGTTGACCCCCGTAAAGCTGACCAGATGGTTCGCGGCGTGGTGTCACTTCCTCACGGAACCGGCAAGCAGGTACGTGTTCTTGTACTTTGCGGTCCCGACGCTGAGGCTGCTGCTAAAGAAGCCGGTGCCGACTATGTTGGTCTCGACGAATATCTCGACAAAATCAAAGGCGGTTGGACTGACGTTGATGTGATCATCACTCAGCCTTCTGTAATGGGTAAACTCGGTCCCTTGGGTCGTATCCTCGGTCCTCGTGGTCTGATGCCTAACCCCAAGAGCGGCACCGTTACTATGGACGTAGCTAAGGCTGTTCGTGAGGTTAAGCAGGGTAAGATTGACTTCAAGGTCGACAAGACCGGTATCGTTCANGCATCGATCGGTAAGGTAAGCTTCACCCCCGAGCAGATGAAGGAGAACGCTAANGAGTTCATCAACACGCTCATCAAGCTGAAACCCGCTACNGCCAAGGGTACCTATATCAAGAGCATTTATCTTTCAAGCACCATGAGCCCCGGAGTCAAGGTTGACTCGAAGAGCGTGGTCGAATAATCATCTCTAACACAAGACGAAAATGAAAAAGGAAGATAAAGCTATTATCATCAAGACGATCGAGGACGCACTTGCAAACTACAGCTGTGTGTACCTGACTCAGACCGCCGGTCTTGACGCCGAGCGCACCAGCGCTCTCCGTCGTGCCTGCTTCCAGAAGGACATCAAGATGCTCTGCGTCAAGAATAGCCTGCTNAAGCATGCGCTCGAGTCAAGCGAGATTGATTATTCCGGTCTCTATGGTCTTCTCCACGGAGAAACCACTCTTCTTCTGAGCAACGTCGGCAACGCTCCGGCTAAGCTCCTGAAAGAGTTCCGTCAGAAGAATGACACTCTGCCTATGCTGAAGGGTGCATTCGTTGAAGAGACTGTATACGAAGGCGAGGCATCGTTGGAGACCCTCGCTCACATCAAGAGCAAGCACGAACTTATCGCAGACGTTGTCGCACTGCTTCAGTCGCCCGCGAAGAACGTCATCAGCGCTCTTACGANTGGTGGCAGCAAACTGCATGGCATCCTCGAAACCCTCTCCAACAAATAATCTAACCCAATTCAGTCAAAAAACAAAAAAACAATACAACAATGGCAGATTTGAAAGCATTTGCAGAACAGCTTGTTAACCTCACCGTAAAGGAAGTTAACGAACTCGCTCAGATTTTGAAAGAGGAATACGGCATCGAGCCCGCNGCTGCNGCAGTAGCNGTAGCAGCCGGTCCCGCCGCAGGCGCTCCCGCTGAGGAGGAGAAGTCAAGCTTCGACGTAGTCCTCAAAGCTCCCGGCGCTTCTAAGCTCGCAGTCGTTAAGCTCGTTAAGGAGCTTACCGGTCTCGGCCTCAAAGAGGCTAAGGAACTNGTTGACGGCGCTCCCAGCGTAGTCAAAGAGGGTCTTCCCAAGGCTGACGCCGAGGGCCTCAAGAANCAGCTCGAAGAGGCTGGTGCTGAGGTTGAGCTCAAATAAGCATCAAATCCCCGCTTAGGGTGATAAATCAAGACGTCCCGCTTCGCGATATGCGAATGCGGGGCGTTCTTGAATCCCACACAATATATTGGAGATTTNGCACGTTGTTTTAGTGTATTCTCCTCAAATAGTGCTCTCGAAGGTCCGAACCCCGGCTTGTCATGTCGGTGCGGTGGATTGATAGATTGCAGGTTTTCAGATCGTTGCCNNATTTTGTGGCAANTGTTCTGAAAATTCTTTGTGTCTATGTACATGANCTATCTTGGTGAGTTTAGTTTAGTTTAGCTTTTGTTAANGTATTTTAACGATTNCCGTTTGAGTNTCTTTCAATGCTTTATCTCTANTCTCTCCGTCTCTCCGTCTCTCTTGCTCTCTTCGTTATATTCTCTCCATCCCATAGATCGTGATGGTCATGNTCATNACGATTACTTTTCTTCTCGTCTTCCGGCCGNTCCAGANCGGTGTGTGAGGGCGATATGAACCAGAAATATTATTTATTACCTAATAATGGCAGAAAACGCAACCGAAAAGAAGCGCGTGAATTTTGCGACGATCAAAAATCCGCTTCCCTATCCCGATTTTCTGGAGGTACAGCTCAAGTCGTTCCGCGACTTCCTTCAGCTCGACACTCCCCCCGAGAATCGCCAGAATGAAGGCCTGTATAAGGTGTTTGCCGAGAATTTCCCNATNGCGGACACTCGCAACAACTTCGTTCTCGAGTTTCTCGACTATTACATCGACCCGCCNCGTTACAGCATCGAAGACTGTCTGAGCCGNGGTCTGACGTACAGTGTTCCTCTGAAGGCGAAGCTGAAGCTCTATTGTACCGACCCCGATCACGTTGATTTCACAACCCAGATCAACAACGTCTATCTCGGTACNATCCCCTACATGACGGAGCAGGGTACGTTCATCATCAACGGCGCAGAGCGTGTCGTTGTTTCGCAGCTTCACCGTTCACCCGGTGTGTTCTTCGGTCAGAGCACACACGCAAACGGTACGAAACTCTATTCGGCACGAATCATTCCGTTCCGCGGAAGCTGGATCGAGTTTGCAACCGACATCAACAACACGATGTATGCGTATATCGACCGTAAGAAGAAACTGCCTGTAACCACGCTTCTCCGTGCGATCGGTCTCGANTCGGACAAGGACATCCTTCAGGTGTTCGACGTGGCTGACGAGATCAAGGTGACCAAGACNAATCTGAAAGAGGTCAAGGGTCGCAAGATNGCCGCTCAGGTTACCCGTACNTGGTATGAGGANCAGTCTGATGAATACACCGGTGAGGTGACTACCAGCGAGCGCAGCGAACTTATCGTTGACCGNGGTGAGGAAATNACTGATGAGGTGATCGAAAAGATCCTTGCTTCGGGTGAGAAGACAATNCTCGTGGAGCGTGACAACGCAAACGCCACCGACTTNAANATCATCACCCAGACTNTGGGTAAAGACCCNACGAAGACNGAGATCGAGGCTATCCACCACATCTATCGCCAGCTCCGTAACGCGGAGCCGCCGGATGACGCTTCTGCACGCGAGGTGATCTCGAACCTCTTCTTCTCAGAGAAGAGATATGACCTCGGCGAAGTAGGCCGCTACAGAATCAACAAGAAACTCGGCCTTTCAACTTCGATGGATGTCAAGGTGCTGACCCGTGAGGACATCATCGAGATTATCAAGTATCTCATCGAGCTCATCAACGCCAAGAGCGAAGTCGACGATATCGACCACCTTTCGAACCGTCGTGTGCGNACCGTTGGCGAGCAGCTCTACAACCAGTTCGGCGTCGGTCTCGCGAGAATGTCACGCACTATCCGCGAGCGCATGAATGTCCGCGACAATGAGGTGTTCTCTCCCGTTGACCTNATCAACGCGAAGACCATTTCGAGCGTGATCAATACNTTCTTCGGAACGAACGCTCTGTCGCAGTTCATGGANCAGACNAACCCTCTGGCNGAGATCACTCACAAGCGNCGTCTTTCGGCCCTCGGCCCCGGCGGTCTGTCTCGTGAGCGNGCAGGCTTNGAGGTTCGAGACGTACACTATACTCACTATGGCCGTCTCTGTCCTATCGAGACCCCTGAAGGACCGAACATCGGTCTGATCTCTTCTCTTTGCGTTTATGCGAAGATCAACAATCTCGGTTTCATCGAGACTCCCTATCGCAAGGTNGAGAACGGTGTCGTTGATCTCAACAACGACGACGTGACCTATCTGACCGCCGAAATGGAGGAGAACAAGATGATCGCCCAGGGCAACGCGCCNCTGAACGATGACGGTTCCTTCATCCGCGACAAAGTAAAGGCTCGTCAGGACGCTGACTTCCCGATCGTGGCTCCCCAGGATGTGGAGCTCATGGACGTAGCGCCGATCCAGATNGCTTCTATCGCNGCGTCNCTCATNCCNTTCCTTGAGCACGATGACGCTAACCGTGCGCTGATGGGATCGAACATGATGCGCCAGGCGGTTCCTCTGATCCGCAGCGAGGCGCCGATCGTCGGCACNGGCATCGAGGGTCCCCTCGTGAAAGACAGCCGCACCCAGGTGATGGCCGAAGGCGANGGAACCATCGAGTATGTTGACGCAACCGTCATCCGCATCAACTACGACCGCACCGAAGACGAGGAATTCGTATCGTTCGAGCCCTCTGTCAANGAATACAAGCTCCCGAAGTTCCGCCGTACGAACCAGGGAACGACAATCGACCTGCGTCCCATCTGCAGCGTCGGCCAGAAAGTGAAGAAAGGCGATATCCTCACCGAAGGTTATTCGACCGAGAACGGCGAGCTCGCCCTCGGCCGNAACCTGAAGGTAGCGTTCATGCCCTGGAAGGGTTACAACTATGAGGATGCGATCGTNCTTAACGAGCGCATGGTCAAGGAGGATATCCTGACTTCGGTTCACGTCGACGAATATACCCTTGAGGTTCGCGANACCAAGCGCGGTATGGAGGAACTCACCTCCGATATCCCGAACGTTTCGGAAGACGCTACCAAGGATCTCGACGAGCGCGGTATCATCCGTGTCGGCGCTTACGTTGTCCCCGGCGACATCATGATCGGTAAGATCACGCCTAAGGGNGAGAGCGATCCGACCCCTGAGGAGAAACTTCTCCGCGCCATCTTCGGCGACAAGGCCGGCGACGTGAAAGATGCCTCTCTGAAGGCTTCTCCCTCGCTTAAGGGTGTAGTCATCGGAACGAGCCTCTTCTCGCGCGCGGACAAGAAGAAGGGTGGCAACCGCAAGAGCGCCAACGCCCAGCTTCCGCTTCTCGACAGCAAGTATGAAGAGATTCAGAGCGAGCTGAAGGAGAAGATGATCGGCAAGATGGAAACCCTTCTGAAGGGTTACAAGTCGCAGGGCGTGACCGATTACATCGGTGCTGAAGTGATCGCCAAGGGCATGCCCTTCAGCGAGGTCAACTTCGGCGAGCTGAACCTCGAATCGGTTAACCTCAGCAACTGGACCGACGACGACCGCATCAACAAGATGGTTACCCAGCTCGTGACCAACTACCTGCGCAAGTCTAAGGAGATCGACTCCGAGCTCCGTCGCAAGAAGTTCGACCTCACCATCGGTGACGAACTTCCCTCGGGCATCATGAAGATGGCCAAGGTATATATCGCCAAGAAGCGTAAGATCGGTGTGGGTGACAAGATGGCAGGTCGTCACGGTAACAAGGGTATCGTGTCGCGCGTTGTCCGTCAGGAAGACATGCCGTTCCTTGAGGACGGTACTCCCGTCGACATCGTTCTGAACCCGCTGGGTGTGCCTTCGCGAATGAACATCGGTCAGATCTTCGAGACCGTTCTCGGATGGGCCGGCCGCGAGCTCGGCGAGAAATTCGCCACTCCGATTTTCGACGGTGCGTCGCTCGACGACCTGAATGCCTGGACCGACAAGGCCGGTATTCCCCGCTACGGTAAGACCTATCTCTATGATGGTGGTACCGGCGACCGTTTCGACCAGCCCGCAACCGTAGGTGTGATCTACATGCTGAAGCTGGGCCACATGGTCGAAGACAAGATGCACGCTCGTTCGATCGGTCCCTATTCTCTGATCACCCAGCAGCCTCTCGGCGGTAAAGCACAGTTCGGTGGCCAGCGTTTCGGTGAGATGGAGGTTTGGGCGCTTGAAGCATTCGGCGCCTCCCACATCCTCCAGGAGATCCTGACGATCAAGTCTGACGATGTGACAGGCCGCTCAAAGGCCTACGAAGCCATCGTCAAAGGCGATCCGATGCCTACGCCCGGTATCCCCGAATCGCTCAACGTGCTTCTGCACGAGCTCCGCGGTCTCGGTCTGAGCATCAACCTCGATTAATAAAAGAATTCTCAAGGTTCCACCTTCCCGTTCCGGCGGCGGGGCGGGAAGGGAGAACCGAAACAAAATAAAATATACCCCCAAATGGCGTATAGAAGAGAAAACACCATAAAGAGCAACTTCTCCAAGATCACCATCTCCCTTGCCTCGCCCGAGGAAATCAAGGAGAAATCGAGTGGAGAGGTTCTCAAACCCGAAACCATCAACTACCGTACCTACAAGCCGGAGCGTGACGGTCTTTTCTGCGAGAAGATCTTCGGTCCGGTGAAGGATTACGAGTGCCACTGCGGTAAGTACAAGCGTATCCGCTACAAGGGTATCGTCTGTGACCGATGCGGCGTGGAGGTTACCGAGAAGAAAGTGCGCCGTGAGCGTATGGGCCACATCGAGCTCGTCGTTCCGGTTGCGCACATCTGGTATTTCCGTTCTCTGCCCAACAAGATTGGTTACCTTCTCGGACTTCCCTCGAAGAAACTTGACACCGTGATCTACTACGAGCGTTACGTAGTGATCAATCCGGGTGTTTTTGCCAACGAGGTTGAAAGACTCGACCTTCTCGACGAAGAGAAGTACATGGAGCTCATGGACCGTCTCGAGGCTGAATATCCCGAGAACCAGGACCTCCCTGACGACGATCCCAACAAGTTCGTCGCCAAGATGGGTGCTGAGGCTATCTACGAGCTTCTCCAGCAGATCGACCTTAAGTCTCTTGCCGCCGAGCTCCGTCAGCGCGCAAACACCGACGGCTCTCAGCAGCGCAAGACCGAGGCCCTCAAGCGCCTCCAGGTTGTGAACTCGTTCATCGCATCTGCCGATAAGAACAAGCCCGAATGGATGATCCTGAAGGCTGTTCCCGTTATTCCGCCGGAGCTTCGTCCGCTCGTTCCTCTGGACGGCGGCCGCTTCGCAACCTCTGACCTCAACGACCTCTATCGTCGTGTGATCATCCGTAACAACCGTCTGAAAAGACTTATGGAGATCCAGGCTCCCGAGGTCATTCTCCGCAACGAGAAGCGACTCCTTCAGGAGGCAGTAGACTCGCTGCTCGACAACTCGCGTAAGGCTTCGGCCGTGAAGAGCGACGTCAACCGTCCGCTGAAATCACTCTCCGACAGCCTCAAGGGTAAACAGGGCCGTTTCCGTCAGAACCTTCTCGGTAAGCGTGTCGACTACTCCGCACGTTCGGTTATCGTCGTAGGTCCCGAGCTCAAGATGCACGAGTGCGGTATTCCCAAACTCATGGCTGCAGAGCTCTACAAGCCCTTCATCATCCGCAAGCTCATCGAGCGCGGAATCGTGAAGACCGTCAAGAGCGCGAAGAAGATCGTTGACCGTAAGGAACCCGTTGTTTGGGATATCCTCGAACACGTGATGAAAGGTCACCCCGTTCTGCTGAACCGTGCCCCGACACTTCACCGTCTCGGTATCCAGGCCTTCCAGCCCAAGATGATCGAGGGTAAGGCAATCCAGCTCCACCCGCTCGCATGTACGGCATTCAACGCCGACTTCGACGGTGACCAGATGGCAGTGCACCTTCCTCTCGGCAACGAGGCAATCCTCGAAGCCCAGATGCTGATGCTTGGTGCCCACAATATCCTCAACCCCGCGAACGGCGCCCCGATCACCGTCCCCTCTCAGGACATGGTCCTCGGTCTGTACTACATCACCAAGCTCCGTCCCGGAACCAAAGGTGAGGGAACCGTCTTCTACGGTCCCGAAGAGGCCGAGATCGCATATAATGAAGGCCGTCTCGACATCCATGCTCCCGTCAAGGTGATGGTTGACGACGTCGACGAAGAAGGCAATGCTGTCCGCCACATCGTAGAAACCTCTGTAGGCCGCATACTCTTCAACCAGTATGTTCCGAAGGAGATCGGATATGTAAACGAGATCATCTCGAAATCTTCGCTCCGCAAGATTATCGGCCGTGTGATCAAGGCCTGCGGTGTAACCCGCTCGGCCCAGTTCCTCGACGACATCAAGAACCTCGGTTACCGCATGGCGTTCCGCGGCGGTCTGTCGTTCAACCTCGGTGACGTCATCATCCCCGCCGAGAAGGAAGAATATGTAGCCGAAGGCCACGCACAGGTCGAAGAGGTGATGCAGAACTTCGCGATGGGTATGATCACCAACAACGACCGTTACAACCAGGTGATCGATATCTGGACACACGTGAACGACAAGCTCGCCAGCACGCTGATGAAGCAGATGAAGGAGGATCAGGATGGATTCAACTCTGTCTACATGATGCTCGACTCGGGTGCCCGTGGTTCTAAGGACCAGATCCGTCAGCTCTCCGGTATGCGTGGTCTGATGGCGAAGCCTCAGAAAGCCGGTGCCGAAGGTGGCCAGATCATCGAGAACCCGATTCTTGCGAACTTCAAGGAGGGTCTGTCAGTGCTCGAGTACTTCATCTCGACCCACGGTGCCCGTAAGGGTCTTGCGGATACCGCGCTTAAGACTGCCGACGCAGGTTATCTTACCCGTCGTCTTGTTGACGTGGCCCACGACGTGATCATCACCGAGGAGGACTGCGGCACACTCCGCGGTCTGGACTGCACCGAGATCAAGAACAAGGACGAGGTTGTAGCTACCCTCAAGGAGCGTATCCTCGGCCGTGTATCGGTTCACGATATTGAGGATCCCGAGCATCCCGGAGAAATCATCGTCCACGCCGGTGAAGAAATCACCGACGATATCGCTGACCGCATTGAGGCATCTCCCATTCAGACCGTTCAAATCCGTTCGGTGCTCACCTGTGAGTCCAAGAAGGGTGTCTGCGCGAAATGTTATGGCCGCAACCTGGCTACTCTCCGCATGGTCCAGAAGGGCGAGGCTGTCGGCGTGATCGCTGCCCAGTCTATCGGTGAGCCCGGTACCCAGCTGACCCTCCGTACGTTCCACGCCGGTGGTGTCGCAGGTAACGAGGCTGCAGATAAGGATATCAAGGCACCTCACGATGGTGTTCTCGAGATCTCCGAGCTCAGAACCATCAAGGACAAGGATGGTGTCGACATCGTTGTCGGCCGTATGGCTGAGATGAGACTGACCGAGCCTAAGTCCGGAATCGTGATGATGAACGTTCCGATCCGCTATGGTTCGAAACTCTACTTCGCGAATGGCGACGAGGTCAAGAAGGGTGAGATCATTTGCGAATGGGACCCCTTCAACAACGTCATCATCGCCGAGGAGGCAGGTAAGGTCAAATTCGAGAATGTCGAAGAGGGCGTTACCTTCCGCACCGAAGGTGAGGAGAACTCAAATCTCCGCGAGAAGATCATCATCGAGTCGAAAGACCGTACGAAGATCCCGGCTCTCCAGCTGGTCGACAACTCGGGCAACATCATCCGCACATACTCGCTGCCTGTGGGCGCACACCTTCTCGTCGAGGAGGGTCGCGAGGTACAGCCCGGTGATACCTTCGTGAAGATTCCGCGCGCATCGAATAGCGCGGGTGACATTACCGGCGGTCTTCCCCGTGTGACCGAGCTCTTCGAGGCTCGTAACCCGTCGAACCCCGCCGTTGTCAGCGAAATCGACGGTACAGTCACCTACGGCAACATCAAGCGTGGTAACCGTGAGATAATCGTGACCGCCAAGATCGGTGGCGACCAGAAGAAGTATCTCGTTCCCCTCTCGCGTCAGCTCCTCGTTCAGGAACAGGACTACGTGCGTGCCGGAACAGCACTCTCCGACGGTGCCATCACTCCGAGCGATATCCTGAATATCATGGGTCCCACCGCCGTTCAGGAGTACATCGTGAACGAGGTGCAGGACGTGTACCGTATGCAGGGTGTGAAGATCAACGACAAGCACTTCGAGGTTATCGTACGTCAGATGATGCGCAAGGTCAACATCCTCGATCCGGGTGACACCCGCTTCCTTGAGCAGCAGGTTGTCGACAAACGCGAATTCCTCGAGGAGAACGACAACATCTGGGGCAAGAAGTACATCACCGATGCCGGCGACTCGACCAACTACAAGGCCGGTGAGATCATCACCCAGCGCAAGCTCCGTGATGAGAACTCGTCGCTGAAGCGCCGTGACCTCAAGACAATGACTGTCCGCGACGCGCGTCCCGCTACTTCGGAGCAGATCCTCCAGGGTATCACCCGCGCCGCTCTCCAGACTTCGAGCTTCATGTCGGCCGCATCGTTCCAGGAGACCACCAAGGTCCTCAACGAGGCTGCCATCAACGGCAAGACCGACTATCTCGAGGGCATGAAGGAGAACGTTATCTGCGGTCACCTCATCCCCGCCGGTACCGGTCTGCGCGAGTACAACAAGATCGTTGTCGCCAACAAGGAAGAGCTCCAGCAGCTCCAGGTGACCGACGCCGAGAATGCCATCGAGGACGTCGAGGCCATCGAGATCGTAAAGTAACCGCAACACATTCCAACTGAATATAGAAGCTCCCCTGCCGGAAACGGCAGGGGAGCTTTGCGTTTTGTACCGCAGCCCTCTGTCCTGCGTACATAAATTTCGAAAATGAGAGAGGGTGGAATCAGGGTTGGTAGAGGAAGCGCTTGATAGAGCGCTTGGGAGTCTTTTCAAACTCCTCGGGCATGATCTTGAAGCGGGCGATCTTGCTGTAGGAGGGAAGGTCGGAGTTCAGCTCCTTGACGTTCTGGTCCATCAGCTTCTCGACTTCCTCAGGAGTCTTGTTGCCTAACTTCTCATAGTCGGGGTGGATAAGGGCTACGAGATGACCGCCGTCATCGATCACGAGACTTTCGTTGACGTAGGGAAGATTGTTGAGCTTCTGCTCGATCTCTTCCGGATATATGTTTTGGCCCGAGGGCCCGAGGATCATATTCTTCGAGCGTCCTGAGACGAAGATGTATCCGTCTTTGTCGATTCGGCAGAGATCCCCGGTATTCATCCAGCCATCCTTGTCCATAACCTCAGCTGTCGCTTCCGGATTCTTGTAGTAACCTTTCATCACGTTGTCACCCTTCACCCAAAGATTGCCGGCGATGTTCTCCGGATCGCGTGAGTCTACCCGCGCCTGCATTCGGTCGACAACCTTGCCGACGCTACCCGGCTTCTGGTTCTCGGGAGCGCAATATGAAATCAGCGGTCCGCACTCCGTCATTCCGTAGCCGACGGTATAGGGGAAATGAATCTTGTCCAGAAAGGCTCCCACTTCGGCATTCAGAGCAGCACCTCCGATTATTATCTCGCGCAGCTCTCCGCCCATTGTGTCGATCAATTTCGACCGAATCTTTCCATAAAGGTAGTCTTTCAGGTAAGGAACCATAAGGGCGAATTTCATCATCGGTTTGTTGACGACGGGGAAGACATTGTTCTTGATGATCTTCTCCAGAATCAGCGGTACGGTGATGATGAGCTTCGGGCGTACCTCCTCGAAAGCTCCGAGAATGATTCGCGGTGAGGGAACGCGGGTGAGGAAGTTGCAGTGGCACCCCTTGGCCAGAGGATGGAGCATTTCTATGACCATTCCGTAGAGGTGAGCCAGCGGAAGCATATTGACGATACCGTCGCCCGGCTTCAGAAAATCGAGGTTGTCGATACAGTAGCGGATATTGCTCCAAATCGAACGATAGGGGAGCATAACGCCCTTGGACATACCTGTCGAGCCGGAGGTATAGTTGATGAGTGCGAGGTCGTCAGGAGAATCCTTGAACCACTTGATATCCTCTTTTGAAAATTCGCGCGGATATTTTCGGCCGAAGAGCTCATTGATATTGTTTCGGGCATCGGTGAGTTTCTCCGAGCGGGAAAGGGGCATTCCGAGTTCCGAGATATAGAGCGCACCCACAAGGTCCGGGAGCAATTTCTCATCAAGATTTTCCCAGATAGCCTTGTCCACGAAGAGCAACTTCGCGTCGGAATGGTTCACGAGATGGTGGATCGTATCGGGTTTGAACTCGTGAAGAATCGGGACGGCTACAACACCGGCCGAAAGACAAGCTATGAAGATAGTTGCCCAGTTGGCCGAGTTCTTGCCGCAGATGGCGATCTTGTCGCCCTTGCGCATACCGGCCGCCTCGAACATAATATGCAGTTTCTCGACCCACTCCGCAAGATCGCGATAGCGGTATGTGATGCCTCCGAGATCGGAAAGGGCCAGACGGTCCCAGTTCTTGCGAATAGAGGTCTCGAGAATTTCATTGAGCGAAGGAGTATGTTGAATCTTGTTGTTGGCCATAAGTCAGACAGAATTGTGTTTGTTCATAGTGGACAGCCCGCAGACGTCCGACGCCTGTGAACCATACAAATATACAACGCCCTCCTCCTACTGAAGGTTCTGTCAGAGACCTCGGTATACAGCCAGTCCTTCGGTTTCTGCAAGACGGAAAGCACTGGTGATCACGTCGGACATGTTGTAGTATCGGTATTCGGCCAGACGGCCTCCGAAAATCACATCGTTCAGTTCGCGGCCCATTTTTTTGTAGGCGTCTGCCAACGCTTCGTTCTTCGGATCATTTATCGGATAGTATGGCTCCATTCCGTCGTGAAATTCCACTGGATATTCTCGTGAAATAACGGTCTGAGGGTTGTCGAAAACTCTGTCTCCGAACGTTTCGAAGTGCTTGTGCTCTATGATTCGGGTCCACGGAGATGCTGCGTCTGTATAGTTCACGACGGCGTTGCCTTGAAAATTAGGGGTATCGAGGATCTCGGTCTCGAAACGCAGCGACCTCCATTCAAGTTTCCCGAGCGAATAATCGAAAAATTCGTCGAGCGCTCCGGTGAAGACAAGTCTGTCCGCAATCTCCCTCCATGTTTCCCGCAGACTTCTGAAATCGGTATCAGTCCTTACGTCTGATCCTTCAAGGAGTCTTTCGATCAGAGGATTGTATCCTCCTTCAGGAATTCCCTGATATAGTACGTCATAATAATTATTGTCAAATGTCATCCGGACAGGAAGTCGACGCATGATCGACGCCGGCAATTCTGTGCAGGGACGTCCCCATTGTTTTTCGGTATAGTGCTTGACGAGGAGCTCGTATAAGTCTTTCCCGACAAGACAAAGAGCATGTTCCTCAAGGTTTCGAGGCTTATCATATCCATTCGCCTTAAGCCTTTCCCTCGCCTCCTTCTGTTGTTCCTTGAGTTTTTCGGTCGCCATGTCCGGTGTGGTGCTTCCCCAAACCTCATGAAAGGTGTTCATATTGAAGGGTAGGTGATAAAGCTTTCTGTCGGGAGCATATGCGAGCGGACAATTGGTGAAACGATTGAACGGGACAAGGGAGTTGACGAAATCCCATATTTTCCGGTCTGAGGTATAGAAGATATGGGCGCCGTAGGAATGTATATTTATCCCGGCCCTCTTCCCGCAGTACAGATTGCCGCCTATGTGTGGTCTTTTGTCAATCACAAGACAGCGTTTCCCGGCTTTAGTGGCCAGATGGGCGAAAGTAGATCCGAATGGACCTGCCCCTACTATTAAATAATCATATCGTTTCATATCTGATACCGGGTGTTGAGGTATTTAAGGAGTGGTGTGTCGGGGAGTTGAATGGGCAGGGGGATGATCTGTAAATCCTCGAAATGATTTTGCCGGTTGGCAAATGAAATAGCCCGGCCAATGGCTGGCTCGGGCTATTATTATTGCGGATTATTTGCGGTTCTTGTATGCTTCGAGGGCGGCGCGCAGGACTTCAACGGCGCGTTCGAGTTCCTCTTTTTCGAGTACGTAGGCTATGCGGACCTCGTTGCGGCCTGCACCGGGAGTGGTGTAGAATCCGGCGGCGGGAGCCATGAAGACCGTGTGGCCGTCAAGCGAGAAGTCTGTCAGACACCATTTGCAGAAGTCCTCGGCGTCTTCGAGCGGAAGACCGACTACGCAATAGAAAGCGCCTTTCGGAAGCGGGCAGACAACGCCCGGAATCGAGCTGAGACCATTGACGAGAATGTCACGTCGGGAGATATACTCGTCGTAAACCCCTTCGAGATACTCCTTCGGGGCATCTATCGACGCCTCGGCCACGATCTGGCCCAACAGCGGAGGTGAGAGTCGCGCCTGGCAGAACTTCATCACGATTGACTTCAGTTCTTTGTTTTTCGTCACCATGGAACCGACGCGGATTCCACACTCGTTATAGCGTTTAGAGACAGAGTCGATGACCACAACGTTCTCCTCGGCTCCTTTGAGGTGCATTGCCGACACGTAGGGCTCCTCCGTGTAGCAGAATTCGCGGTAAACCTCGTCCGAGAAGAGGTAGAGGTCATGACGAACCACGATGTCGCGGAGCGCTTCGAGTTCCTCACGCGTGTAGACGTATCCGGTCGGATTGTTGGGGTTGCAGATGAGGATTGCGCGGGTTTTCGGGGTGATAAGCTTTTCGAATTCCTCGATCGGGGGGAGTGCGAAGCCGTTCTCGATGCGGGCCACTACAGGGCGGATCACCGCACCGGCCATCTTGGCGAAAGTGATATAGTTGGCATAGGCGGGTTCCGGAATGATGACCTCGTCGCCCGGGTTGAGAGTGGCCATGAAGGCGAGCATGACGGCCTCGGAACCACCGGTGGTCACGATAATATCATCGGCCTCCACATTCATGTGGAAACGGTCGTAATACTGGACCATCTTGTCGCGCAACGAACGCAGACCATCGCTCGGGCTGTATTCGAGGACCTTGCGGTCGATGTGGCGCAGAGCGTCGAACGCTTCTTCGGGAGTCGGAAGGTCCGGCTGGCCGATATTGAGGGCGATCACCTTTGTTCCGCGTTGACGTGCGGCAAGGGCGAGGGGAGCGAGTTTTCGGATCGGAGACGCCGGAACGTCCAGACCTCTCAGTGAAGGTTTAGGCATAGTGTGTGAGAGTTGGTATTATAGATTAAGGTTTTTTTGTCTTTGCCTTTAGAGTACGCGAGTATTCGCGGCAGTATTCCGCTACAGGGCACACACCGCATTTCGGCGAACGGGCGGTGCAGATATAGCGTCCGTGAAGGATAAGCCAATGATGAGCCTTGGCAATCTGATCTTCAGGTATATATTTAACGAGTCTTTTTTCGGTAGCAAGTGGTGTCTTGGAGTTTGTTGTCAGACCGATGCGGTTACTGACACGGAAGACATGGGTGTCAACGGCCATAGCCGCTTCGTTCCANACCACCGAGAGCATCACGTTGGCTGTCTTGCGGCCAACGCCGGGGAGCGACATGAGCCGGTCGAGATCACGCGGGACCTCGCCTCCCATCTCATCGCGTAGCATGCGCGCTGCCTTCAGTAGATGGGAGGTCTTATTGTTGGGATAGGAGACGGATCGGATATAGCTGAAAANCGTCTCCTCATCAGACGCGGCGAGGCTTTCCACATCCGGGAAAGCCTCGAAAAGGGGNGGNGTGACCATGTTGACTCTCTTGTCGGTACATTGTGCCGACAAAATGACCGCGATCAGAAGGTGGAACGGCGTGTCGTATTGCAGTTCCGTCTTCGGATCGGGGTTGGCCTCGGCCAGAAGCCTCAGCACATTGTCAAAGCGCTCGCGCAGGGTCATCGGGCAGCGTCGAATTCATGAAGGAAACGCACGTCNTTCTCGGAGAACAGACGGAGGTCCTTCACNCGATATTTGAGGTTGGTGATACGTTCGACACCCATCCCGAACGCATAACCGCTGTAAACTTCAGGATCTATNCCGCACGCACGAAGAACGTTGGGGTCGACCATACCGCAGCCGAGAATCTCGACCCATCCGGTATGTTTGCAGAACGCGCAACCCTTACCTCCGCAGATGTTGCACGAGATGTCCATCTCGGCCGAAGGCTCGGTGAAGGGGAAGTAGCTCGGACGCAGACGGATCTTGGTCTCGGGTCCGAACATNTCTTTGGCGAACTGAAGGAGAACCTGCTTGAGGTCNGCGAANGATACGTTCTTGGCGATNTAGAGGCCCTCGACCTGATGGAAGAAGCAGTGGGCNCGGGCNGANATNGCCTCGTTGCGGTAGACGCGGCCGGGGCAGACGATACGGATCGGGGGCTCGGCCTTCTCCATCGTGCGGGTCTGGACCGATGAGGTATGTGTACGCAGAAGTATGTCCACTCCTTCACGCGAAATGAAGAACGTGTCCTGCATGTCGCGNGCGGGATGATCCGGAGGGAAGTTGAGGCTTTCGAAAACGTGCCAGTCGTCTTCGATTTCCGGACCTTCGGCGATGGTGAAACCCATTGAGCCGAAGATACGGATGATCTCGTTCTTGACCAGCGAGAGGGGGTGGCGCGTTCCGAAAGCCATCGGGGTTTCGGTGCGCGTGAGGTCGAGGCCTGAAAGCTNGGCCTCGGCATTGTCNGCAANGCTCTCCTTGAGAGCTGCGATNCGCTCTGTGGCGAGATTCTTGAGCTCGTTGAGCATCTGGCCGAGCTCACGTTTCTGTTCGGCCGGAACGCTTCGGAAGTCGTTCATCAGCGAGGGGATGATACCCTTCTTGCTGAGATATTTGATACGGATTTGCTCGATAGCGTCGGCCGACTGGGCCTGGAGGCCTGCGAGCTCTTCCTTGATAGCTTCTATTTTCTGTTTCATACCAAATGCGAAATTACAAAAAAAATGAGGAGAGTCAAAATTTAAGGACCAAAAAAGCGCCCCCGGCNGGAGGCCGGAGNCGCTTATGGAGACTTGAATNATGATCAGATTGTTTTTTCGACNGTCCANACGAAAGCGCGGAGGCCGAGGAGGGGCTTTGACTCATCGAGAGCGTGGAGACGTTCGAGGAGNGGATCGACACGGTCGTCTTCGACCATCGTCATCATCGCCGAGGCAAGCGAGGGCCATGCGTGGGAACCGTAATGGGGTTCACCGGTAGAGGAGCCGCGTCCCTGGACCGTTCCGAAAGCGGTGAAACCNCGACAGTTGCTTTTTGTGAGCAGGTCNACGATGGCCTCGTGGTGGGCCTGATCATATGATATGAAGATTGCTTTCATTACTTCTGTTTTTTGAGTTTATTGCGGACGTTCTTGACGCCGCGTCCGGCGAATACACAGTANAGAACCGGGACGAAGAGGAGGGTGAGGATGGTCGAGAAAGTCAGACCGCCGATCACGGCCGTACCCATCGGGCGCCACATTTCTGAGCCCTGTCCCGAACCTACGGCCATCGGCACCATACCGAGAATTGTGGTCAGGGTAGTCATGACTACCGGACGCAGACGCGAGCGACCNGCATCGATCACAGCCAGACGGATNGACATTCCTCGTTCACGGTTAAGTGAGATGTAGTCGATCAGCACGATACCGTTCTTCACCACGATACCGATCAGCATGATGGCACCGATCATCGACATCACGTTCAGAGTGTGTCCGGTCAGCCAAAGGATCAGGAAGACACCCGAGAAGGCGAACAGGAGNGACGTCATGATAATGCCGGGGTAGGTGAACGACTCGAACTGGGCGGCCATCACGATATAGACCAGAAGAATGATGAGGATTCCGAGCATCATGAGNTCGGAGAAGGAGTCCTGCTGGTCTTCGTACGAGCCGGCGATCTGAATCGTGATGCCCGGCGGGAGATGAAGCTTGTCTATCTCGATTTCGGCTTCGGTCACAACCTGGCTCATGGGGACACCGTCGACAACGGCCGAGACGGTCACGAGACGCTCACGGTCTTTACGCTCGATTGTCGGGGGGGTGTAGCGCTCGACGACTTTGCCGAGATCCTTGACGCGGACGCCGGCTCCCGAGGGAGTGTAGATCACGATGTTCTCAAGATCCTCGAGCGTGGTGCGGTGCTCCTTGTCATACATCACCTTGATGTCATACTCCTCACCGTCCTCGCGGAACTCGGAAGAAACGGCGCCGTTCACGCGGTTGCGGAGATACATGGCGGCCGTCTGGAGGTTAAGACCGTAGAGCGAAAGCTTGTCGCGGTCGAAGTCGACCTGATATTCGGGCTGATAATCACCACGCGAGACAGTCACGTCGGCTGTTCCGTGGATACCTTCGAGAATCTGCTGGAGAGCGCGTGCGGTTGAGTCGGTTGCGGTGAAGTCATAACCATAGACCTCGAAGTCGACCGTTGACTGTCCGCCCATACCCATACCGCGGCCACCGCCGACGTTTACAGACGCTTTCTTGTATTCCGGGAATTCCTTGGCTATATCCTGACGCATGAGATCGGCGATCTCCTTGATTCCGCGGTCGCGGTCTCCGGGATCGGAGAGCGTTATGTTCATCGAGACGATATGCGAGCCGTTGTCCTGCATGGCGGCGTATGTGTTGTCCGAGCTTGCAGGTCCGACAGTGTAGGTCGAGACCTTGATTTCGGGATATTTCGCGCGCCAGAGCGAATCGAGGCGTGCGGTTGTCTCGCGGCTGATCTCGACGCGTGTGCCGATCGGGAGCTCAAGGTCTACGCCGAGACGACCGTTGTCCTGAGTCGGCATGAACTCGGTTCCGACGAACTTCATGAGGAAGATTGAAGCGACGAAGATTCCGAGACATACGAGGATGGTCACCGTGCGGTGCGCGACAACCTTACGCAGAAGGTTGGCATAGCCGTTGTCGAAGCGGTCGAGCGCTCGTTCGATCGGGGTGTAGAGAGTGATGTAGAGTTTGCCATGTTTGTTGTTCAGACGGAGCCACTGGCTGCAGAGCATCGGGGTGAGCGATAGCGCGCAGGTTGTCGAGATGATCATCATGATGGTCACCATCCATCCGAGCTGGCGGAAAAGCACGCCGGTCATGCCGGTCACGAGAGTCAGCGGGAAGAACACGGCGATAAGCGTCAGCGTGGAGGCTACGACTGAGATGGCGACCTCGTTTGTGCCGTGGACGGCGGCCTGTTTCGGATCGGACCCTCGTTCGATATGGGTCGTGACATTCTCAAGAACCACGATCGCGTCGTCGACCACCATACCGATAGATATGGAGAGCGCCGAGAGCGAGACGATGTTCAGTGTGTTGCCGGTCGCGTAGAGGTAGATGAACGACGCGATCAGCGAGACGGGGATTGTGATCACGATGATCATGGTCGCGCGCCATCTTCCGAGGAAGACGAAGACGACGATCACGACGAAGAGAAGCGCGTATAGGACCGTCTCTTCGAGGGCTGCGATGGTGTTGCGGATATTGTCGGACGTGTCGATGATCACACCGATCTTCACGTCCGAGGGGAGGTTCTTCTCAAGTTTGGGAAGCATCTCCATCACCTTCTCCGAAATCTGTACGGAGTTGGCACCGCTCTGTTTCTGGATGATGATCATCGCGCCGGTCTTGCCGCCGATATACGTCTCCTGAGTACGCTCTTCGAGCGAGTCGTCGAGCGAGGCAACGTCTTTAAGGTATACGGTTTTGCCGTTGAACGAGCCTACGGGAAGGTTGAGCATCTGAGACGAATCGTCGAACTCACCCTCCACACGCAGAGAGTAGGTGTTCGAACCGATGTCGAACGAGCCGCCGGGCATGTTCATGTTCTCAGCCTTGATAGCGGCCGAGATCTGCTCGATGCTCATGTGGTAAGCCTCGAGTTTCTGCGGATCGCAATAGATATGGATCTCGCGTTTGGGCGCGCCCGAGATGGAGACCGAGCCCACACCGTCGACACGCGCCAGAGGGTTGGCCAGGCCGTCGTCGAGGATTTTATAGAGTCCCTTCATACTCTCCTTGGCTTCAACCGAGAGGAGACAGATGGGAATCATGTCTGTCGAGAACTTGAAGATGATCGGGTTCTCGCAGTCATCGGGAAGCATCGACTTGACCATGTCCAGCTTGTCGCGGACGTCATTGGTCAGGACGTCGATGTCATAACCGTATTCGAATTCGAGGGTGATGACCGAAGTGTTCTCGCGAGACTGTGACGAGATGTGCTTCAGGTGCTCGACCGCGTTCAGCGAGTTCTCGAGCGGTTTGGTCACGTTCTGTTCTATGTCCGATGCCGACGCGCCCGGATACATCGTGATGACCATGATGGTGTTGGTATCGATGTCCGGAAACAGGTCGATCGGGAGTTTGACAAGCGAGAAAAGACCCAGGATGACGACAGTAACGAAGCAGAGCGTCGTCATGATCGGGCGTTTCACCGCAGCGCCGTATATACTCATTATTGTTATTTTCTTAGGTTAGTGTTAGTCCCCCGTCCCTCAAAGAATGTTAACGCCGGGTGTGTCCGAAAAGTGAGGTCCGGATTCCCGGCAGAGACCTGTTTATTTGGCGAGTGTCACTTCGGCGCCGTTCGAGAGCCTGTTCTGGCCGGTCACTACCACATCCGAACCGGGAGCCACGCCTGAGATGATCTCATATTTGTCGCCAAGACGCTGGCCGAGCTCGACCTTGTTATACTTCACCTTGCCGTTGGAGTAGGTGTAGACATACTGGTCTGCGGAACCGGCCTGCTTAACCACTGCACGGTCCGGAACGACCACATGGCGTTCGTTGCCGAAGTTGAGAGTCACGCGGCCGAACATGCCGGGAAGCACGCGGTTGTCGGAGTTGTTGATCGAGATCTCGACTCCGAAGGTACGGCTCTGGGTGTCGATAGTCGGGGAGATGAGCGAGACGTGACCCTGGAAGACCTCGTCGCCGTAGGTATCGATGGTAACCTTGGCGGGCATCCCTTTCTTCACATGGCTGAACTCGGACTCCGAGACATTGATCACGATTTTAAGAGGATTCACCTGAGCTACGGTCAGGATCGGGAGGGCACCTGTCATGTCGCCCGGATCATAGTTGCGTGCGGTAACGACGCCCGCGATCGGGGAGGTGAGGACGGTGTTCTCCCGGGCATTGCGGAGCGTGCGCTCGGCGCTTGCCACGGCGTTCTTGGCGTTGGTCAGCTGGATCTCCATCTGATCGACGTTCTGCTGGGTACCACCGCCTATCTTGAGGAGCTCGACGGCACGGTTGTAGTTTATCTGGACGTTGCGGAGCTGTGCGCGGGCATTGTCAAGCTGGATCTCATAGTTGGTGGTGTTCACGTCGTCGAGAGTGGCCAGTACCTGACCGGCCGAGACGCGCATGCCCTCGTCTACGTTGATCGACTTGATGCGGTTCGACATCATGGCCGAGATGTTGTTGACTTTCTCGGGTTCCACGGTGGCGGTGTAGGTCGCGGTCTGGTCGACATCCTCCTCGCCGACCTTTTCAATTCTCACGACGGGTTTCGTGTTCTCCTCTTTATCGGATTTCTCTTTTTTATCCGAGCAGGATGAAAGCACGCCGCCGGCGATAAGAAGAAGGCACACGGCGGGTATGAAGCGTTTGAAGTTCATGATATCTTGTTAGTCTTTATTATCGTGTTATGTGATTCTGTCGCGCGGGTCACTCCACTCCTTTTCCAATCAGGAGATTGAGCTGTGACGACGAGCAGAGGAAATTGTAGATCGATTGGAAATAGGAGAGACGGGCGCTGGTGCGGGCGAGTTCGCCGTCGCGCAGCTCGAGATATGTCGCGGCTCCGATCTCGAAGCTCTTCTGGACGATCTCGTAGGCCTTGTCGGCCTGATGGACACCCTCTTTAGAAGAAGAGATCTGGCGTGCCTCCATATTCATGTTGTCTATTGCGAGCTCGACCTGCATACGGAGTGAGTTGACGAGCTGTTCGCGTTGGAGCTCCAGCTCCTTGACCTGAACCTGGGCCTGCTTCACCTGATTCCAACGCTGGAGACCGGAGAAGATGGGAACGTTGACGGCCAGACTCACGTTGGAGTAGGGGTTGAACTCCTGGTTCTTGAACGGAGAACCGTTGCTGAGCGACATCCAGTTGAGGTTGTAGCTCACACCGATGGTGGGTATATAGGCGAATTTTTTGAGGTCGACGTTCTGTCGCGCGAGCTTGGTGGCGATGTCAAGAGAGCGGAGAGACGAGTTGTTGTTGATCGAGGGGAGCTCCGAGAGGACTCCGTAGACATCGCGTTCGAGGCTTTCGAGAGTGATCGCAGGAGCGAAGTCGAATTCGGGGTCTATTCCCATCAGGACCTTCAGTTGAAGGAGACACTGTTTGACGGCGATGTCGGCTTCCAGAAGCTGGGGCTCCATGTTCTTCACCTGGACCGAAGAGCGGAGAACGTCATACTCCGATGCTGTTCCCTGCGAGAACATCTTGCTGAAGAGGTCGGCGTTGAAGAGAGCGATGTCATAGCTCTGTTTGATCACCTCGCGACTTGACTGTGCGAGAAGAAGAGAATAATAGGCGCGGGTCACCTGATCGATCAGCTCCAGACGTGACGAGCGCGCCGATTCAAGATTTGCGAGAATCTGGGTGTCGCTCATCCTGATGGCCTTCCAGAGAGTTGGAGCGATGATCGGCATCTGGGCGTTGAAGCCCATGTTCCAGGTGTTGTCGGAACCCATCTTGAAACTCTGGCTCTGGCCACCCATATCCATGCGGATGGTCTGGAGTTCTATAGAGCGCTGATAGGCGAGCTGGAAGTCGATCGTCGGATACAGACCTCCCTGGGCCTCGCGTTTGGCATATTCCACCTTCTTGACCTCAAGATCGGCGACGCGGACCGTCTGACTCTGGGCCAATGCGATTTCGAGACACTGTTCAAGTGTGAGCACCTGTCCCTGCGAGAGGTCCGGGGTGGCGGGAATTTCTTGTAGTGCAGGATTCGGGATTGAATCCTGTCCCGTCGTCTGAGCCCATGCGGAGGTCCCTGTGAGGAGGAAAGCGCCGCTCAAAACGAGGGGATAGATTAGGTTAGTCAGTTGCATGTTTTGGAAAATCAATTCGAATTGCAAAGTTACTCATTAGATTTGAGACCGGATTGGTCGATTCGCGTATTTATTTCGGAGATATTGTTCTATTTTTCCGAAATGTCCGCAATGCAAAGATCCGCAAATGCGACGTCTTGTGGTACTCTCCCTTAAATAGTGTTGCTTTTAGGCAAAATATTTTGTTGTGGCGTGTTTTTTTTCTAATTTTGCAGTGTCCGTTTGCATCGCGCTCCGGAAGGAGGCGGAGGCTGACGGAGATAACCTTCATTATCTACACCTGACCTCAACATCATTACTGATTAATAATGAAAAATGTCCTCATCATCGGCGCCACCGGCCAGATCGGCTCGGAACTGGCCATGCGTCTGCGCCGTGAATATCCCAACGGCAACATCGTCGCCGGTTACATCCGCGGCGCCGAGCCTAAAGGCGAACTCCTCGAAAGCGGTCCCTCACACGAGGTTGACATCACTAATCCCCTGCAGATCGCCGAAGCAGTAGACAAATATAAAGTAGACACGATCTATAACCTCGCCGCTCTTCTGAGCGCCGTGGCAGAGTCCAAACCTCAGCTCGCCTGGAAAATCGGTGTGGGCGGTCTCTACAACACCCTCGAGGTGGCCCGCGAAAAGAACTGCGCTGTGTTTACTCCCAGTTCGATCGGATCGTTCGGCAAGAACACTCCCCACGTGATGACTCCCCAGGACACCATCCAGCGCCCCGAGACCATCTACGGCGTGACGAAAGTCACCGGCGAGATGCTCTCCGACTACTATGCAAAGCGTTTCGGTGTCGACACCCGTTCGGTGCGCTTCCCCGGCCTCATCTCCTATGTAGCACCTCCGGGCGGTGGCACCACCGACTATGCAGTAGACATCTACTACTCGGCCGTCAAGGGTGAGAAGTTCAAATGCCCCCTGAAGCCCGGAACGCTCATGGACATGATGTATATGCCCGACGCACTCCGCGCTGCAATCGAGATCATGGAGGCTGATCCGACACGTCTCGTTCACCGCAACTCGTTCAACATCGCTTCGATGAGCTTCGATCCCGAAGTGATCTACAATAAGATCCGCGAATACATCCCCGGCTTCGAGATGGAGTATGATCTCGATCCTCTCCGCCAGGCCATCGCCGACTCATGGCCCGACAGCCTCGACGACTCCTGCGCTCGCGCAGAATGGGACTGGAAGCCCGAGTTCGATCTCGACGCCATGACCGTCGACATGATCACCAACCTCCGTATCAAACTCGGTGTCGAAAAGCCCGAAGCAGCTCTCGTATAATCCGAATCGCAAGGCAGAGTGTGCAGGTCTCGGACCACTCACTCCCCGACATAAACCAAAACGGACGCACCTTGGTAGGTGCGTCCGTTTTTTTGTATAAGTAAATTTGAACACTTACTTAAAATTCCGAGCCACACCGATTTCTCAGTGTGACCCGGAAGAATCAATTAGCGTTTTATCTGTCTTTTGGGCAGACGTTAATATCAGTTGCATCTTGGGTCCGGCATCTGACTGAATCTACGCGAGATCCTGCCGGCGGACTCCATTACATGTTTCTCATAGTACTTCGTTGTCTTTCATGGTACCCTGCGCTTTTCATGGTATCCACTGATTACAATCCGAGTTTTGACAGGACGATTCTGGTATCTTCTATAGCCGAGACAGAATGTTCCGTGTCTGCCGGAATCACAATGGCGTCGCCGGCTTTCATTTCATGTTCCTTGCCGTCGATAACGAAATTGACACGACCCGAGACTACGGTCACGACCACAGGGGCATTTGCCGTATGGGGAGTCAGCCCCGAACCTGCTGCGAAAGTGAGCAGCTGCACAAGGCCGTGAGCATTGGCTACCAACAACGTTCTTTCGAAATCACCTGCTTTCACAGGAACCTGTGATGCAAGATTAATAGGAGTTTTTATCTCTACTTGTGTTTCCATAATAACAATTTTTTAATTCGACCTGAAGCCCTTGACGAGAATCCGACCCCCCAGGCGAGACCCCAAAACCCTCAGTGGGAATCCCGAAACCACTTGGCGAGAGTCACCCCGGACAACAGGGTGCGCTGCGGTTAGCTCCATCGTCCGGGGGATCTATTCTCGCTTGCTTCGAAAGTAGAACGCCTGCCCCCCACCCAAGTTCACCCCATTAACCCTCTTTAATATCCTTTGAACTTTAGATACGTACCGCCCACTCCACTCCGCACCCCGGACATTTTACGCTTCCTTCAGATAATCGTGTTCTCGATATTCATATCCTGCGCTCTAACCCAACCAAATACAAATCTATGTGCGGTTTTTGCTTCTCGGTGCGGTGGATTCGTTTATTTTGTCTATATTTGTAGCTCAATTGGACTTCACTGTCGGAGTCATTCATTCGCCTATGTGGAACTTGAACTACCCGTTGGGAATACAGAATTTTGAGAAACTGCGCGACGCCGGATTGCTCTATATAGACAAGACGCGCTTTGTCTATGAGCTGGTGCGTCGTCCGGGCTACTATTTTCTTGCGCGTCCCCGACGTTTCGGAAAAAGTCTGTTCCTCTCTACCATAAAGGCGTGTTGCGAGGGAAAGAAACATCTGTTCTCCGGTTTGGAGATCGAGTCTCTGATGCCGGAAGACTGGCCTCGCAGGCCGGTGCTGTATCTCGATTTCGTCTCGGGTGATTTCGATTCATCTGAGGCTGTCGCCGAAGTTCTCGACAAAACATTGTCGCGTTGGGAGACGGAATATGGGGTGACTGAGTCCTCGGGGTCGTTCGCCCGGAGGATGGAGACTGTGATTCGCAGGGCGAGTGAGACCAGCGGTCAGAAAGTGGTGATTCTTGTAGATGAATACGATCGCCCGTTGACCTCAAATTATGACCATCCCGAGATTATGGAGGAGATTCGAGAACAGCTCTATGGTTTCTACTCCGTATTCAAAGGTATGGATGAGTATATCCACATGGGAATGCTCACAGGCGTGACAAAATTCGGAAAGTTATCTATTTTCAGCGGTCTCAACAACCTTCACGACATATCGCTGAATGAGACATTCGCCGGTGTCTGTGGTGTCACGGATGAGGAACTCCATAGTTATCTGACTCCCGGGATCGAAGAACTTGCTGAAAAGCGATCGTTGACCATTGGGGAAACTTTCGGACGGTTGAAAGCGTATTATGACGGTTACCACTTTTCGGAAAATCTGTTAGACATATACAATCCCTATAGTCTTATGTCAGCATTGGCCGAGAAGAGGCTCGGAGACTTTTGGTTTGAGAGCGGAACGCCAACGTTGCTCTTCCAAGCTATCCGGCGCCATCAGGCGGTATTGAGTGATATTCCGGGTTCATCTGTCGCTCCGGGTCGATTGACCGGATCCCCTATGGACGGGACCTCCATCATACCCTTGCTTTATCAATCCGGGTATCTGACCATACGTTCCTATGACAGTCAGTCCGATCGTTTCACGCTCGATTTTCCGAACATAGAGGTAAAGAAGGGATTCTTCGAGTGTCTTCTTCCCGCTCTTTCGGGTCATTCGGATGAATCGGCCGATTCCTTCATCAATAAAGTATGCTCCGCTTTGAAGAGGGGAGACGCTGAATCCTTCGTTGGGGAATTGAAGAGTTATCTTGCCGATATTCCTTATGACCTCCGAAGGGATATTGGACGCTACGAAAGTTACTATCAGAATTTATTCTACAGCATCGTAAAGATGCTTGGCTTCAAAGTTGAAGCTGAGTATCACACTTCGGCCGGAAGTATCGACATTTTGATCAAGACCGATCAGTTTGTGTATATAGTAGAATTGAAGCTCCGAGGAAGTGCCCGCGATGCGATCCGACAGATCGAAGAGAGAGGTTATGCGTTGCCGTTTGAACCCGACGGTAGGAAGACCATTAGGATCGGATTGTCGTTCAGCATGTCTACCCATACTGTCGAGGACTGCATCGTCGAGGAGGGTGGTCTGTTATAAGTAAACTTTAGACTGTATATTGAAGGGAGTCAAAAATGTCGGTCGGGAGTTGGTAGACAAGATGGCCGTTGTCTCTAAGTTCCATCAGTAGGCGACCCAGGAGGTTGCTTCCTTCGTATTTGCTATTTATGAGTTTTGCTCCCCAGGTGTCAGCTTTCTTTTTCTTTAGACGGGTTTGATCTTCAACAATGGTTTTACCTGCGGTTTCTTTCAGGGCCTGTCTGAATTGTTCTGATTGATTATATTTGGTATGTAAGCAGAATTTCATTGCATCTATTATGATTTGCCCCCAGTCAGGTCGGCGAAGTCCAAGTTTCTCGGCTGCTTTTGCCGCATACTTAATCTTCATTCCCCGGCTGTTGTGGATTGCCGTGAGGGTTTCTGCATCAGTGAATTTCATCATCTGAAACAGTTGCTCGCTATTAACAAAGCCTACACCATTAACCACAAGGGGTGTTGATGCAAAATTTCCAAATATTCCCCATTGTTCTTTGACTTTACTGAAAGGGATACATTCATCGGCAGGATATTCGTGCCACTGATAGTATTGAGGATAAAACTCCTCTATGAATTGCGCGATGTTTAATTTACTCATACTGGTATTTAGTCAAATTGCTTTTAACCAATTTTTTGAACCATAATATTGTGTGCAGAGTCCTGCTTTCTCTGCTGCTACTGTCAGAGCCGTCTTAACTTGGTCTTCTGTAAGTGCTGATACTTTGGGTAATCCGAGCTTGCCGAGTTCATACAGTAGTACGGCAGTGATTGTATCACCGCAACCTTCCCAATCCACAACATTATATACTTGGATGGCGTTGATATGTATCCAATTACCATTACGAAGTTTGAATTGCAACCCTTTAGAACCTTGGGTCTGAATAAAGAGTTTGTCCTTGTATTCATCAGCAAAGGAAATATCCTGAACATTGTCGTCTGAAAACTTCACTATATCGGCTATATCAACAGACTTGATGAATTTCCTCCAGTCCTTGCTGTTCTCGCACTCATAATAAACAAGAGAACCACGTTTGCGCAGTTCTTCTGCTATCTTGCGTGGTCCCGCTTCGTTGTGATCGAAGAAATAGACATCAGGAACTTCAGCGAGTGTTTCAAGAAACGCAGGGACTTCATCTCGTGCTCTTAATTCTGTAATCTTGCGGAATTGAGAGCCATTGGGACCGAATGACCGTAATCCTAACTTATGTTCACCTGTCTTATTGCATCTACGGTGTGTGCATATCATACCACTAAATCCACCCTTTTCAGAATAGGACACATATCTTATATCGCAACCAAATGAAGCAATGTTTTCCGCAAGTTTATGACCTTCTTCTGTATCAATAAGTTTGACTTGCGGTTGTGCAATCCATCCCAAATGAGCGAGAGAACACATCACATTTCCACATGTACCGCCAACCTCTTCAAGCAGGACATTTTCAACGAATCTGTTTCTTTTTCCAATAGAGAACCCCTCAGGATATTCTCTCAGTTTGATAATATCCCAATTGTATTGACCTGAGCCTATGATGCAATACGTCTTCATATCTGAACCTCTTTTTCTGAACCAGCAATAAAATGTTGCTCGGCATCAAGATCAACTTGTTCCACTTTGATTATCCTGATATTGTTCTCATCCAGCACACATACGTTGGTTCCCGATGCGGGATTCTTCCAACTGTATGGCCAGGTGATGAAGTCGACTCCAACAGAGATCAGGAACTCCGATGCAAGTTTTTCGCCTTGGAGTTGGTATGTACTTTTATCATTTTCCCCAAATGGAGCAAGACAAAGCTGTTCTTCAAAATGCTTAGCAAGGAACTTGCGGAAATCCTTACCGTCAAAAGTTTTCTTTTCAGGGATAGAAACCCCGAGTTTATTCTCTGCGCGTCTGACGATTTTAGGATTGACAGGTTGTTTGAATGCTATATGATTGTCCTCATTTATCTCAGGTATTTCAACGGTATATACATAGTGAGTGGTCGCTTCCTTGTTTGCTCCACTATAATGTGCCGCTGACTTGAAACTGCTGGTGAGATATACGCCATATCCAAATTTGACTTTTGAAGCACCGGTTAAAACGTGTGCCAAGTCAAATCGGTTGAATAGTGCTGATGATCCATGGTAATATGGGTTTACCGCATCAGTGTTCTGAGGCTCGTGTCGATGTCCGTTTCTATTCATAGTAGGTGAGTTTGCATTGCAAAGGTAACGGTTTTTGTAGAAATACGATAGATTTATCTCATCCATCTCATCCGTTTGCAGGTCAGATTGCCGATGATTGAGAAGAATCAGTTATCTTTGCATCAATAATTTAATATTTTATAGTATGGCTAATGAAAATGAGATACTTAGAAGAGTGCGTGAGACGGTGGGTCTGGATATGACCCGCAGTGCCGACTTTGATGTTCTTTCTCAGGCAATCAAAGATAAGACGATGGAAAATTTGGGGGTCAACACTCTCAAAAGACTCTTCGGCTTCAAAACCGATAAGGTTGTACCTCGTCATTCTACAATGGATGTTATTGCGAGGTTTCTCGACTGCGAGAATTATGAGACACTGATTAAGGAACTCGGCGAGGATGCAGACATTTCAATATTCACTCCGATTGACTGCATTGAGGTTCAGGATCTGGAGCGAGGTACGCAGGTTAGGGTTGCATACGACCCCAACAGAGTATTCTTCCTTACTTATATAGGCGACTTCAAGTTTATAGTAAATGAGGTGGAGGGTAGCCGCAATATTCTCAAGGGTGATATTCTTACTATAACTCAACTTGCAGTAGGCCACAGATTTGTCGTTGCTCATGTAAACCGCGACGGTGAAGACCTCGGAGCCTACGAATCTGCGAAATTCAAGGGATTGAAGTCAGTAGAGATTATATCTTAATAACAGCTGAATGTGTCATTGCTGATAGCCCAATCCTGATTCTTTTAGAGTTGCAGTATCGGGCATCTGCTTTCCATTAGAGGTACTGAGCGTATGGTCGATAGCTTCTGCAAGAGTTTTTGCAACTGCCATATATCTTGTGTCCCAAGCCATCAGTTCAGAAAAGATACGGATTGTGAAGGTGTTTGTTTCAACGCCCCCACCAATGATGACCGATACATTCTTTGGGCCTGCCGGACGATATCGATTGAGGTCTGTTTTAATACCCAAAGTATCTTCCATTTCTCGGGTCACCATATTGTACAGAAGATCAAAACCGTCTTGGTCTAAAATGGTTGTGGAGCGGTTGGTGTGAATATTTGCCGTGGTAAGGAAATGTATCTCAGCATCCTTTTTAGTCTCACTGGATATAAGGAATATAGTCCACTTGTTCTTGCCTGTGGATAGTCGCTCCAAATCAGAGAGATAGTTTTCAAATGACAAGCTCTTCTGCTTATCCGGAATGATATAGAAACTTGTGGGTTCGTCAATATCTTCCTCAACCTCCTTGCTTATATAGTTGAAACCTCCAATCAATGCGAGATAGTAGGCAAAGTTGCCAATGCCGGCTTCGCTCAACGCAGTGGGACACACGATGGTGATGTCAGAACCGCGGTCTATGCAGCAGCCGTATGTAGTATTCTGTGGAAACATCTCCACTACAAGTTGGTCGGGAGCATTAGAGCCTCGTGATGCTGCAGTGGCAAGATTACGCAGACGGAATCGCTGACTGTATGTCACAGTGTCTATAACATCTTGCTTTGCTATGTTTTGTGTGGCTTGAATTGTGGCCGGCGATATATAGCGAGGCACGCATTTATACATTGTCTTCGGCTCCTGCTTGCGCCTGAAAGCCTTGTACAGGCGTTCTTCAACAGTTGTCAGATACACCCGGCGATGTTCGTCTACAAAATTGGAGCGAATATTATCTAATATGGCAGTCAGTTCCTCGCAGCTTGCATTAGGCTTATAACAGGCCTTGACAAAATGCTCACACACGGAGAAATTGAAGTCCGGGAGTTCACTCTTGAGCTGTTCGACTACCAATCCTATGCCGCGAAAATCCATAGCAGTCCTCCCCAGTTCGTCAACCTCCAAACCATACTTGCTCGGGTGACCTGACGTATCCCTGAGAGCATCAGTATATGATTTGTCAAAATCAATCAACACCAGATGTTTGGTGTTTGACCGTATCATTATGTTATCAGTCTTGATGTCGCAGTGCACTACATTGTGGCGGTGGAGGTAGTCAACGACATCAATCAATTCCCTCAACATCGCTACGATGTTCTTCTCCTTGGTCAGCCACGGGTCATTGCGTTTTATCATCAAGGCGAGGGTCTCCCCATCGATATAGTCCATGATGATATATTCGCGGTGGAACTCACGGTATTCGGGCAGCGAGGGATGACGCAGACCCACGCCAACGTCGAACTCCTTGTCAAGTGCATCAAGATACAGCGGTTTCGCACGAAACTCCTCTTTCAGCCGCTTCACAAAGACATCGCGCCGTTGCCAGCGGGTCCTGTATATGTCACAGGTCGAGCCTCCGGCAGGAAGTTTGACTGCATCGTCAAAGTCTATCCCCTGAGAATGCTCGATTGAATATTCGTTTTCTTGATTAAGGAATTGTGACATACCGCACTATATTTTCTGCAAAGTTAGCGTTTTTTCTTGAAACGCACTCCGGGTTACTCATAATTGCAAATGGATGAAATGGATGAAGACTATTAGCGGAATTTCACGTAATTTTGTAAAGGTAAAGGTAAAGATCCTTGCTTTAAACTATATGAATAATGCTGAAAATCAGCGTATAAATAATGTAACATATTTGGTTGATCGCAGAATTTGTAGTAAATTTGCGATGCTATACAATCATAATACTTATGATAAATAATCTTAAAACCATAGATCAAGGTGGGATTAAGGTGCTCCTAAAAGAGCGCATCGAACATCCCGAGAAGTATGTCGACACTCCGCTGATTATTTGGCGGGCTGATATTCGTGATGGCATCCATGAGCAGATATTAAAGGAAATCTTCAAAGAATACAATAGTATCGGTGCACATCGCTCATGGTATAAAATTGCCTCTGTGCGACAAGTGTCTCCAACGAAACGTGACCAGATTTGGAGCATGCTCCATGCTGACTATGTCGATCTCAATGACAATAAACCATTCCAAACTATTCATGGTCGTTCGGTAGGACCGGATCTTATCTATGATAATGGGCTGTTTGTTATCGATTCGGCATTCGCAAGTCAGGATTATAGCCGTAATCCCGAAACACTTATAAACTATCATTCGCTTCTCAACAATCGAGAGTGGCAGGGCATTAAGCTTTCCAAATGCATTCCATTAGTGGCATATATGTGCGTCGCTGAGCCTTGGTTTGAAACTCCTGAAGCATATCCCAACGCCGAGCAATATCTGTTTAAACCTTAAGCAAATTTGCGGTACAGCATAATTCTTAAAACCCTAACAACGTGAAATATTATGAACGTAATTAATTGGGAAGAACGTCACTTCCAAATTTGTCTGGCACTATTATCAAGAACAGACATCGGCGTCAGAGGTGTAATCAATGATCCCAAAATGCAAGTGATAATAAAACAGGCAGATAAAATGGTCGAGTTGTTGAAACAACACAATCAAGAGGCTTCCGTGGAGTCTCCTGCGAATTCTGCAGATAAATCCGTCTCACCTAAAAAGAAGAGAGGTGGTCTTTGGACAAGCGCAATCCGACAGAGTGAAGACTTCTCCAAACTATGGCATGCGCTTGAAGACATGGGCTTCGATCGCGGAGGAGACATTCCTTTTCAGCAGTTGTGTGCTTGCTGTGAAGAGTTAAATATTGAACTTGAAGAGGAAGAGGTGGAAAAGTTCGCAGAAATCTACGAAGTCAATATAGGATGAGTTTTTTGCTATGTCCGCTCAGATAAAATCCATGGATCAAATCGGAGTGCTCGCACTGTTGAAGGTGCGAGCAGAATGCCCCGAACAGTATGCTGATAAACCGCTGTTTATCTGGCAGGCTGAAGTGTTGGACGGGATTCAGCTGGGGTTGGTCATGGAGGCATGCCGGGATCTCAACAGAGGAAAAACAGACGACGAGAAGAAGCACTTTCGCAACATCACCGTGCGTGATGAAAACGCTAAGTTGAAACAATCCCACGCTCAAGGTCAGCAAGTGGGCTACGTTATCACCACGCGCACACTTCCCTTGGAAGAATACCTCGATATTGTCCGCCGTCTGCTGGAAGAAAACCAATCGCGCGTCCCCATGATAGTGTATCTTCCGTTCAGGTACCAACCCGTAGACCTGCCGGGTGAGCAATATGTCTGCAATCCAGACTTTGAACTCTGGGCAAAGGATTGGGCGGATTCCACCATCCCCGACTTTATCCGCGGCGACGGCGACCAATCCGGTATAACCTACCGATGGTATAACCGCTACAACGACCCCGACCGAGGAGGGTGCGACACCCCTGCCGCATGGATTGCAGTGGGCAATTTCTTGAACGGGAGTGTAAAACTCACAAGAAATTACCGCAAGAATTACGGTATCCGCGATTTGGAAGAGAATCTTATCCGCTCGGACTTTCAGGCCGCAATGAACGCATCTAAAAGTTGCATCTCCAGCGACGTAATCGACGATTTTGTAAATTATCTAAAAAATAATGGTTGATATGGCCTACGAATCCCACGACATCGATTCGCTCCGAACCGCGGAACATCCCGCCTGGTATGTGCGGTTGCTTTTCGCACTCTTTCCGCATAAATTAGCGAAAGCCATCGGACACGCCGTCATAGACCTCATTTCAGCCCTTCGCATCATCGGCGTCTACATCAACCTCCCATTCAAATTCCTCCAATTCTTCCGCCAAAGCTGGCGAAACCAAAAGTGCAAAACATAAACCGAGATAAATAATCTAATTATTAACAAAATCAAATTGTTATGAGTAATCTGACAGTAAAGAAAGACGAAAACGGCAAGTACGGTTTCGTTGATGACGCAGGCAACTGGGTCATCGAATCCAAACTTCTCAAGGCTTTTGTTTGGAATGAACTTGGTGTAGTTCATTTTGAAGAAAAGAATGAAGATGGTCAGACATATGATGGTTGGACTGTATTCAAATTGAATGACCCGGCAGAATACAATAAGAGAACCGACGACACGGGAATGGGAGGAGACTACGGATGGTATGATTGGCTTGAAACACCATCAGCTGATGCAGAATACATAGAAGCAGGAAACGAATGTGGCGATAGTGTTCGAATCTATCCTGACGGTGGAATACTCTACGATGATGAGTTTGAAAACGAAGATGAGGATGAGGACTGGGATGAAGATGACGATGTATAATCTATAAAATACTCATCCTTGTAAACTGCCACCGAATGGGAAATAATCCTATTCGGTGGCAGTTTTACATGCTTAATAGGTCACCCCGGAAGCAGAAACGTCTTTCACGCCATCCCCCCAATACTCTAATCGGCAATAATGCTTAAATAATTGATTCTGTTTAGTTCTCAAATACAAGAACTTTTCGTAACTTTGCATCGTTTTCCAAAAGTAAAATATTTTTCAATTTGTAAAACGAGAATGCATGAAGCTAATCAGCAGATATCATTATCTCAGCCAATTAATGGGCGTAACTAATACTCCCGATATAAAGATAGTCACCGGTATCAGACGCTCGGGAAAATCAAAGCTTCTGAGTGCTTTTGCCAACCATATCCGTCAGATTGATTTGACGGCAAATATCATTGAAATTGACCTTACAAAGCTTCGTTTTGAGCATCTAAAAGAATACCATGCCCTTAATGAATATGTGGAGGAGCGATATATATATGGTGTGAATAACTATCTGATGATTGACGAAGTGCAACTTTGTGAGGGTTTTGAGCTTGCTATAAATAGTCTTCATTCAGAAGAGAAGTATGATATATACCTGACGGGATCCAATGCTTTTCTTTTGAGCAGCGATCTCGCAACCCTGTTTACAGGTCGCCATATCGAAATACATGTTTTCCCGTTCAGCTTCAAGGAATACTGCACGTACTTTGAAATAGCTGATGACAATATACAGGAAGCCTTTACTGACTATATCCAGGTAGGTGGCCTGTCAGGTGCATATCCCTATTCAAGAATGGCCGACAGGGAGAAATACATACGTGATGTTTACGAAACGATACTTATCCGTGACCTCGTAGAAAAATACAAGCTTGGGAATCCAACGATGATGAAGCGTGTGAGCCACTATCTAATGGACAATATCGGCAATATATCCTCATCACGAAATATAAGCACCGCGCTCTCTAATGATGGAACATTGACCAACCACATGACAGTAGGTAATTATATCAATTATCTATGCAACGCTTTTGTATTTTATGAGGCTAAGCGTTATGACGTAAAGGGGAAAACATATTTGCAATCATTGAGCAAATACTATCTGGCAGACACCGGTATACGCTTTGCAGAACTTGGAAAGCGAAACATGGACTGGGGTCGGATGCTTGAAAATATTGTGTTCATTGAATTGCTGCGACGTGGCTATGAGGTCTATGTAGGTAAGTTGTACCAAAAGGAGATAGACTTTGTTGCGATGAAAGGTGGCGAGAAAATTTATATTCAAGTCAGCGATGATATTTCAGCAGAAACGACCTTCAAACGCGAGGTGGAACCATTGTTGCAAATACGAGATGCTTATCCCAAACTGTTGCTTGCACGAACCCGAAACGAGGAAACTGACTACGAAGGTATAAGAATCGTTGATATACCCCAGTGGTTATTAATGGACATCAAAGAATTATGACATTGGAAGCATGGAAAACAGAGCAGGAGGATGACGACTTCATATTTCGATTGGGAAACCTGCCGAAGCATCGTACAGGGTTGCCTGTAATCGTGTGGATTGAGGCAAATATGGACATGAAACATATATCACCCCGAATGTTGTTCAGCAATTCCAATGGTTTATGCCTGCGACCCGGCGACATAGCCGACGCGCTGATACCCGTCTCGCTTGACCCTGAAAATCCGAAAGTTCTGCTTGAAGATGCTGTCATCCACATTTAGCAACCTCTAAAAGGTGTACTTCATAAAGCTTATGTGGGAACGTGATTAACGGAAGAAAGCGCGCCGGAGTGGCGCGCTTTCTTATGGTGTTGGGATGGTTTTTCGGAGTGGGGGAGGGGTTACTTGATCACGCCGAGTTTTTTGCCGACTTTGATGAAGGCGGCGATGGCGCGGTCGAGCTGCTCGCGGTTGTGGCCGGCTGAGAGCTGGACACGGATGCGGGCCTGACCCTTCGGAACGACGGGATAGTAGAAACCGGTTACGTAGATGCCCTCTTTCTGCATCTCGGCTGCGAATTCCTGAGAGAGCTTCGCGTCATAGAGCATCACGGCGCAGATGGCTGACTGGGTGGGCTTGATGTCGAAGCCGGCTTCCAGCATCTTTGTGCGGAAGTATTCGACGTTGTCCATCAGTTTGGTGTGGAGGTCGTCGTTCTCCTTGAGCATCTTGAACATCTCGAGGCTGGCACCTACGATCGAGGGAGCCACAGAGTTAGAGAAGAGGTAGGGGCGTGAACGCTGGCGGAGCATGTCAATGATTTCTTTCGGACCGGTGGTGAAGCCTCCCATTGCGCCGCCGAAGGCCTTGCCGAGAGTACCGGTGAAGATGTCGATCTTGCCGTAGCAGTCGAACTGTTCGGCAACGCCGTGGCCGGTCGGGCCTACGACTCCGGCCGAGTGGCTTTCGTCGACCATCACGAGTGCGTCATATTTTTCGGCGAGCTCGCAGATCTTGTCCATCGGAGCCACGTTGCCGTCCATCGAGAAGACGCCGTCGGTGGCGATAATCTTATAGCGTGCGCCGGCTTCGTCGGCAGCCTTGAGCTGACGCTCGAGATCTTCCATGTCGGCGTTGGCGTAGCGGAAACGTTTTGCCTTGCAGAGACGGACGCCGTCGATGATCGAGGCGTGGTTGAGCGAGTCGGAGATGATCGCATCCTGCTCGGTGAAGAGGGGTTCGAAGAGACCGCCGTTGGCGTCGAAACAGGCGGCGTAGAGAATGGTGTCCTCGGTCTTGAAGTAGTCCGAGATGGCACGTTCGAGTTCTTTGTGAAGGTCCTGGGTGCCGCAAATGAAGCGGACCGAAGACATGCCGTAACCGCGGTTGTCCATCGCGCGCTTTGCGGCTTCGATCAGACGGCTGTTGTCAGCCAGACCGAGATAGTTGTTAGCACAGAAGTTGAGAACCTCGCCCTCGGTGTTCTCGACGTGTATGTCGGCTTTCTGAGGGGTTGTGATCACACGTTCGTTCTTGTAGAGACCTGCGTTGCGGATCTCCTGCAGCTCGGATTCGAGGTGCTTCTTAAAGTTTTGATACATAGTGTTAGATTCGTTTGCCGGGCGCCGGGACGGGCGTCTTCGGGTGTAAAATTACAAAAAGTTCGTCAGACAGGCAACATTGATCCTCCTAAATTGTCCCTAACGGAAATCAGGACTGCGCGTGTAATGGAAAGCCGGCTGCCCGGGAGTGATCCCGTCAATTGGCGAAATCGACCGCGAGACCGAGCTGGAAACGCAGGGGGTTCACCGGATAGAGGGGCATCGAGAAGTAGTCTTTCGAGAACCAACCACGGTTGACATGGCTGACGAGGACGTAGAAACGTGTCTTGTATAGTTTGAAGTTGACGTATGCGTTGCAGAGCATGAAGTTCCCGACCGGAGTCTCGCTCTCGTTGTGGAAGCTCATGGTGGCGGGCTGGAAATCTATTCCGCGATAGCGCGTGTAGTAGTCGCAGTCGACTCCGAACTGGACGTGGAGTACCTTGAAGGCGGTGAACTGCAGATAGAGGTTGCTGTAGACGGCCAGGGCCGGGAGGGGAAGCACGTCAGCATTCGATGTCGCCTGATAGGTCACCGTGTTGTCCCAGCGGAGAATTCCGACCTTGAAATTCTGACGCAGGGCGGCCGAGAAGACCTGCACGCTTCCTGCGTACTGTGTCGGAAGGGACTCGGGGGTAAAATAGATTCGGTTCTGGATGTTCTCGAAATCTACGCTCACGGAAGTGCGGGTCCAGGGAATGTCCAGACGTCCGCCGACACGCGCCGAGCGGATCTTGCCGAATGAATTCTTCCAAGCGAAATGGTTCGAGATATATTCCTGGAGCAGCCACGACGGCGTCTCGTTTCGGAAGCGTCCCGTTGCCGAGATGTTGACGGTGTCACCGAAGAGAGGAATGTGGGTATCGATCCGACCCTTCAGATCTATGTCGCCGGCCTGGCGGTCTGAGAGACCGAAACGCACATCGGCCATATAATTGACGATCCGACCACGCTGGCGTTCGAGACGTCCGCCGACCCAGAGTATATTTTCTGAATGTTTGGGGGAGACGCTTACGCCCGCCGGAAGCGGAGTCAGGGAGGAGAGCTGATCCTCCGTTAGCTCCGGAAGAGCATAGCCGGTGGTCTGCTTGAACCGCCTGTACTCAAACGACGCATAGGCTGAAAGTCCGAACTGCGCCCATTTCTGGAAGCCCTCGATCATATTGAGGCCGAGCGTGTTTGTCAAAGAGGTATAGTATGACAGGTCTTGCGTGTTGTCGGGAGTGAGGTAGAACGTGTCGTTCCAGAACTTGGCGCCTTCCGCCCGATTGTTGTTCACGAATTCACGTTTGGCGGTCTGCAGATCGAGCGAGTAGATGAACTTCATCACCGGAACATAGACGTCGCGCGTAAGGGTGTCGTTCACCTGTTCCTCATTCCAGTATCCGAGCTTGAAAGCATGAGTCATGAAGAGCTGCTGGCCGTTGACATGGTTTTGTGCGGCAGTGAGGTTGACCGGAATCGATTTGGGCTGAATCGAGGAGACACCGCCCTGGAGCTCGGCAGGATCGGTGATATAGAGCGGGTCGGTGATGCCGCCGTTCTCCTGGTTCTTCATGTCGTAGTGGTTATAGAAGGCCTGCATCTCGTAGCGGTCACCCATATAGTAGCCCGACAGTCCGAAATTGAAGTCCTTGGCCGCCTGATTCGAATATGATCCTTTCGAGATCAGGTATTGACCTGAGGCTCCGATTCCGATGCGGCGGTTCACGTTGCCCGCGAAGTCGAGGGTAAGCCGGTCGAGGTGGTTGTCAGAGGTGCCGGCGAAGTCGTAGCCCACGAGCGTCATCTGCTTGTAGACATTATAGAACTTTTGGGTGTCGGCCCACGGCAGCCAGGGTCTCAGAGCGTCGATGAAAAAAAATGGGGTCGAATCGGGTCGGCGGAACCAGATCATGTCGAGACCCTCGCCCCCGATATTGCCGGTGGTGGCATACGCGTCAGTGACCATCGACGGAATCGCACGACGCTGGTAATTATAGGCCAGCGTGTCGATTGTCGACGGCTCGTGAAGCCCCAGCGGAGTGGCCAGAGTCCACGCCGAGGGTATATATTTCTTTGTCGCCGCAGTCGGATCTTCCGTCTCGGCCGACGCGCTTTCGGGAGCGGTGAGCTCCGTCTGCGCCGACGCGATAAGGGCGACCATAGCCGTCAGCAGAAGGGCTAAATGGCGCGGCAGACTCTTTATTTCGGAAAACATAACGCGAAATTACAAAAAATTGTCAACAATTACCCAACTTCCGGGGTTTAACATACAAGGCATACTATGTACAAGTCTATTCAAAACGTTAAAATATATGAAACTTCAATTCCTGGCAGCCGGAGCTCTGTTGCTCGCCGTCTGCTCATGTAACGCGAAAAACGAGATCAAGCTTTCGTTCGCTCCCGGTCTGGATCATCCCGACACTCTCTACATCGAACACAATCTGATCGAAAACCAGCTTAATGCGAAGTCGGCCGATGATCTCAAGACTGTCATCGACACAGTCGTCGCCAAGGATGGTGTCTACACTTTCCCGGTTGATCAGGCAGGTCCCTCCGCATACTGGGCCAGAGTCTCTAACAAGGCCGAGGCCTCGTCGATCTTCAACTTCTATGCCAAACCCGGCGAGAACATCACGATCAACATCAAGCAGTTGAACCCCACAGCTTTCACCGCTACCGGTTCCGAACTGATGGAGGGTATCGCGAAACTGACTGACCGGATCAATCCTGTCAACGAGGAGTACTGGAAGCTGATGCAGACCGATGATGTGACCATGGACAAGATCATGGCGCTCACCGCTAAATTTGTAGATGTCTGCAAGAATTTCGTCAAGGAGAATCCCAATTCTCCGGCCGCAGTCTATGCGCTCAACCAGATTGCCGACGACGATTCGTTCGGTGACCTCTACGCTGAGCTCACCCCCGAAGCGAAGAAGTCGATCCTCTTCCCGGTGACTCAGCAATATTTCGAGCAGTTCCAGAAACAGCTTGAGGCTCAGAAGAAAGTGCAGGGTCTTCAGGATGGCAAAACGCCCGCACCTGCCTTCACACTTCCTAACCTTCAGGGCAAGCAGGTTTCTCTGGCTGATTTCAAGGGCAAATGGGTGATCCTCGACTTCTGGGGATCATGGTGTCCGTGGTGTATCAAGGGTTTCCCCGCGCTTAAGGATGCCTATGCAAAATACCACTCCAAAGGCCTCGAAGTAATCGGTGTGGACTGTGGCGATACTGACTCGGATTGGCGCGAGGCCGTAGCCAAATATGACCTCCCCTGGGTTCAGGTCTTTAACGGTGATGACAGAGCGGTGATCGAAAAATATGCCGTTCAGGGTTATCCGACCAAGGTCATCATCAACCCCGAGGGAGTGATCGTCAACGTGACGACCGGCGAAGACCCCAAGTTCTTCGATATCCTCGCCGACTATCTGAAGTAACACTCAAATTCGTATTATAGCATATCCGGAACCCGCAAGGCGATGGCTTCAAAGCCGTCGTCCTTGCGGGTTCCCTTATTTTTCGGCGAGCAGGCGCGATGCTTTCTGACGAAGTGCGACAACGGTGACGAGAAAAAATTCTTTTGTTGTCAGAGAAATTATTTGTAATTTTGCGAAGAGATTCAGCCACCTTTGTTCCACGCCTTGAAAGAGCTCCGTGAAACGGTTCTGAACGGAGTCGGCCGAGGTGCCGTCTCGGATAAACTAACCTGCTTCTAAACAATAAAATCTGTATTCCGTGGAGGCTAATGAGCCTATTGACCACATTGCTGTAATCAAGGCGTTCCCGTCTCCGGGCATCGCCGATGTCGTCATGTCCGACAGCGGACAGTGCGATTCTTGTGCCGCCGCCAAATTATGTCATCACGGTGTCGGACCGGAAAAGACCGTACTCTCTGTCTCTGTCGCTCCCGGTCTTGAGCTGAAAGTAGGTGACAAGGTAGTGGTGCGCGGAACAGAAGCGATCCATCGCCGTGCCATCATGCTTGCGACCGTCATCCCTTGCCTTGGCCTGGTCGCTGTCATGGCGATCGTATTCATTCTCACTCTGAGCTCGGGACTCGCTGCTCTGGCCGGATTCGGGGCCATGATCCTCTTTTTCCTGCTCCTGTTCGTCTTCCGCGACAAACTGGCGCGGGAGTTCCGTTTTTCAGTGGTCCGAAAGGCGGAAGAGCGGAACCAGTGATTACAGAAAATACCAAGTGAAAAAATCTAAGTACCAACAATGATAAGCTCCTCTATAATAGTTCTCGGAGTCATCGGAATCATCGCCGCTGTCCTTCTCTTCTGGGCAGCTAAGAAGTTCAGGGTCGATGAAGACCCGCGTATTCTCGAAATAGAAGATATGCTCCCCGGTGCGAACTGCGGCGGATGTGGCCTCAGCGGCTGCCACGCCTTTGCGGTCGCTTGCGTGAAGGAGGGTTCACTCGACAACCTCAACTGCGTCGGCGTGACCTCCGAAGATATGGTTCGGATCGGTTCGATCATCGGGGCCGTTCCTCCGCCGTCGGTCAAGCGTCGGGCCCGCATGAAATGTCAGGCCGACTGCACGCTCCGCGATGTGCACAATCATTATGCCGGCACCCGCTCGTGTCTGCTGGCCAACAACCTCTATATGGGTGAGACCGACTGTCTCTACGGCTGTCTCGGCTGTGGCGACTGCGTGCGTGTCTGTCCTTTCGACGCACTCTCGATTCCCGAGGGACATGTGCTTCCGGTGGTTGATCCCGACCGATGCACGGCCTGTGGCCGGTGTGTCGGAGCGTGTCCGCGCAACGTGATTGAGATCGCCGAGATACATCCCGATGAAAATCAGGTCTGGGTGGCCTGCGGTAACAAAGACCGCGCCCCGCTGGCGATGAAGGAATGTTCCGTGGCTTGTATCGGATGTTCGAAATGTGTCCGCACCTGCAAGCATGAGGCTGTGACGGTCAATTCATTCCTCGCCCACATCGACTCTACTAAGTGTGTCGGTTGCGGAGAATGTGTCGAAGCCTGTCCGCGCAAGTCGATCGTGATCGTCAAAATGGCCGGGGATCCGAAAGCCACCACCCTCGGAACGGAAACTGAAACCGGAACTGCCCCCGGGAGCTACAATTCATAAAAAATATACTTGAACGATGTTTAAGACTTTCCGCCGCGGCGGAGTTCATCCCAATCCTGAAAAACTGACCCGTGATTCCGAGATCGTATCTGTTCCGGTCGCCGGAGTCCTTTACCTGTCGATGAACCAGTCTATCGGCGCGCCCGCCAAGCCATGTGTGAAGGCCGGCGACGTCGTCGAGGCAGGTCAGAAGATAGCCGAAGCCGGCGGTTTCGTGTCGGCCAATGTCCACTCGCCCGTAGCGGGCACCGTCCGCAAGGTAGAGACTATCCGCAATGCGGCCGGATTCTGGGTCGAGGCTGTTTCGATAGAACCTTCGGAACCCGGTGTGCCGCTTCCGCTTCCCGATAAGACGCTTGACAACGCCCTCTTCGCCGACGCGATGAAGCTCGAACCCAAAGAGATCACAGCGCGTGTGCGCGAAGCCGGCATCGTCGGACTCGGCGGAGCTGCTTTCCCGACTTCGGTCAAGCTTTCGATTCCCGAGGGGAAGAGTGCCGACACGTTCCTGCTCAACGGAGCGGAATGCGAGCCCTATCTGACATGTGACGACGCCCTGATGAGACGCTGGGCTCCACAGATACTGGCCGGCGCATTGCTGATGGCACGTGCCGTCGGGGCGACGCGAGTTCTGGTCGGAGTCGAAGCCAACAAGCCCGAGGCGATCGCCGCTCTGGAAAAGGCGGCGCGGACAATGCCCTCGCCGGTGGGTGTTGTCAGACTCAAGACCAAATATCCCCAGGGATCCGAGAAGCAGTTGATCGAGGCTATGACCGGACGCATTGTTCCGGCCGGGGGGCTACCGGTCGACGCGCATGTGGTTGTCGACAATGTAGCGACCGCCTTCGCCGCTTACGAGGCGGTCTGTCTCGGATTGCCCCTGACTCGACGCGTGGTGACTGTCACCGGAATGGAGATGAAAAACCGCGGCAATTTCCTCGCTCCGCTCGGGACTCCGATCGAGTCGCTTGCCGAGGCGGGTGGCGGACTCCCGCAGGAGGGTCCGGTGAAGGTCCTTGCCGGTGGTCCGATGATGGGTCAGGCCGTCGCGGTGCTCTCGGCCCCTACGGTCAAGGCAAACGGCGGTGTGACCGTCCTGGCGGGCATGGATATTCTCCGTCGTGTCGAGAAGAATTGTATCAGATGCGCGCGGTGTGTGGACGCATGTCCGATGGGTCTCCAGCCGCATCTGATAGCGACTCTCGGCAAACTCAGGCTCGCCCCCGAAGCTAAGGATGAGGGAATCATGAACTGTCTCGAATGTGGCTGCTGTAGCTACGTCTGTCCCTCATGGCGACATCTGGTTGACTATATACGCATTGGAAAAACACTTATCCGCAAAGAGCTGAAACGATAGAATAACAAAATGAGCATGCAACTCATCGTCACCGGCGCGCCCCACATCCACAGCCGGTCGGACGTCTCGAAACTGATGTGGAACGTGGTCATAGCGATGTTGCCGGCCCTGGGTGTGGCGCTATGGACTTTCGGAATGCCGGCCTTGAAGGTCATAGGGATCTCGCTCGCGGCGTGTCTGCTGACCGAGTGGCTGATCGCGCGTTTTCTGCTTCACAAGCCATTCACGCTTTTCAACGGCTCGGCCGTAATCACCGGTCTTTTGCTTGCCTTTAACCTGCCGAGTATCCTGCCCTGGTGGATGGTCGTGATCGGTGCGGTCGTGGCGATCGGAATCGGCAAAATGTCGTTCGGCGGTCTGGGATGCAACATCTGGAATCCGGCTCTTGTGGGCCGTGTATTCCTGCTGCTCTCCTTTCCGGCGGCTATGACCACCTGGCCGGTCGATGTACCTTCGGGAGTGGATGCCGTCACAGGCGCAACCTATCTATCCCAACTCAAACATGAGGGAGCGGCGGCTCTTCAGAGCGGTACGGACTATCTCGGTATGGCTGTCGGCCACATGAATGGCTCGCTCGGTGAGGTCGGATCAATCGCAATCCTCGTCGGACTCGTCTGGCTGCTTGCGACACGCACGATCACCTGGCATATCCCGGTTTCAGTTCTCGGTGGTGCGGCGCTGATGTCTTGGGCACTCGGGGGCAGTCCCCTGATCGATCTCCTTTCCGGAGGTCTTATGCTCGGCGCCGTCTTCATGGCTACCGACTATGTCACGTCACCAATGACCCACTCCGGACAGCTCATATTCGGCGTGATGATCGGAGTCATAACGATAATCATCAGACGCTTCGGGGCCTATCCCGAGGGTGTCTCGTTTGCTATATTGCTCATGAACAGCTTTGTGCCGCTGATCAACCGCTACACTCGCCCGCAAATCTTCGGAGCACGAGAGGCGGCTCGGGCCGCGAAAGGAGGTGCGCGATGAAGAAACTCGCATCAACGCTTCCCAACATGATCCTCTCGCTCGGACTGATCACCATCTCTGCCGGAGCGGCGCTCGGGGGAATGTATATGCTGACTAAAGACAAGATCGCGGCTCAAGAGACTGAACAGCGCCTCACGGCAATACGTCAGGTTGCTCCTCCGTTTACCAATGACCCCGTGGCCGACTCGGAAAAGGTCGAGGTCGGTGGGCTTCCGTTTGTTGTGTATCCCGCGTTCGAAAACGGCCGTTTCAATGGGGCCGCGGTCGAGGGTGTGACAATGAGCGGTTTCTCGGGTGAGATCGTCGTAATGTGCGGCTTTGACGCAGAGGGGGATGTGGTAGACTATCGTGTCCTGCGCCATGCCGAGACTCCGGGTCTGGGTTCCAAAATGGAAGAATGGTTCCGCGATCCGGCCGGAGCGCGCAGTGTGATAGGAAAGAATCCTGCGGTCACCAATTTCACTGTCCGCAAGGATGGGGGAGACATTGACGGAATCACGGCCGCGACCTACTCCTCGCGTGCCTTCCTCGAAGCTCTGCGTAACGCATATGAGGCCTATCGTGAGATAGCCTCGGCCAACGGGCTTAAGCTCTCCGGGGCAGGAGCGTCAGGATCCGACGCCACCTCCGGTGCGTCAAAGCAACAGGTCGGTTCGTCCGATAAATCGGGTTCCGGCGACGGCCGTCATGAGCGAGGCCGCAAGAACAGACAGGAACGTGGACTACACAAGGAAAGAAAGGGGGCTGAACAATGAAGAAATACTGGAAGATATTTTATAACGGAATCCTGCCGAGCAACCCCGTGTTTGTGCTCCTGTTGGGCATGTGCGCGACGCTCGGAACAACTTCGTCGGCGATGAACGGCCTAATGATGGGCCTCGCGACGACAGCGGTGCTTATGTGTTCCAATCCGGCCATCTCGCTTTTGAAGAATCTGATCCCGGATAAGGTGCGCATCCCGGCCTATATCGTGATCATCGCCTCGTTCGTGACCATCCTTCAGCTGGCTGTCAGCGCGTGGATGCCCGGTCTGAACGCTACGCTCGGAATCTTCATCCCGCTGATCGTGGTCAACTGTATCATCCTCGGACGCGCGGAGGCTTTCGCCGGCAAGAACGGCGTGTTCGCCTCTTTCCTTGACGGACTCGGATGCGGCCTCGGCTTCCTCTTCGCGCTCACTCTCTTGGGTGCTGTGCGTGAGTTCTTCGGTACCGGACGCCTCTTTGGTCTGGCGATTTATCCCGAAGATTACGGTATGCTGCTCTTCGTCCTGGCTCCCGGTGCCTTCATCGCTCTCGGTTATCTGATCGCCCTCATTTCAGCGATCACGCGTAAGAAATCCTGATCAAACCTCACTTCCATATGTTAGCCTACATTTCGATTATCGTAACAGCGATTTTCATCAACAATATCGTGCTGGCCCAGTTTCTGGGTATCTGTCCCTTCCTCGGAGTGTCGAAGAAGACCTCCTCGGCTTTGGGAATGGGAGCGGCGGTTACATTTGTGATCACGTTGGCCACGGCTGTCGCGTGGGTACTCCAGCACTATGTCCTCAATCCTCTTGGACTCGGGTTCCTTCAGACAATCGTCTTCATCCTGGTGATCGCGTTTCTGGTGCAGCTGCTTGAGATCGTATTGAAGAAGATCACGCCGGCGCTCTATCAGGCACTCGGCGTGTTCCTCCCGCTGATCACGACCAACTGTGCCGTGCTTGGTGTGGCGATCCTTGTTATCCAGAAAGACTTTAATATTCTTCAGGCCGTTGTCTACGGATTCTCCACGGCACTCGGCTTCACGCTCGCCCTCTGGATCTTCGCCGGTATCCGCGAACAGCTCGAAATCACCGAGACGCCCCGTGGCCTGCGTGGCGTCCCCCTCGCCCTGATCAGCGCCGGCATCCTCGCCATGGCCTTCCTCGGCTTCTCCGGCATCACGATCGGCTGACGCCCGACTTATCAATAAACTCAGCCACAGCTTGGCGTAGATCGCTAAAGCTGTGGCTTTGATGTATATATAAGGTCTTTCATTTGTTGGAGACACGATGCATAGGCAAAAGTGTGGTTTCTGAGACACGATGTAGGGGCAAAAATGGTTTTGGAGGCGCGATGCATAGGCAATAGGGATCTTTGGTGCGCAGGCGGACATCGCTTTGCGATGTTTCAAACGCCTGATGTTGTTTGTGGTATCGCAGACATCACGCCTGCGGTAACAGTAGACGTAAAAACGGGTCGCGATAGATGTCACGACCCGTTCACTTGACTGTTGAACTTGCTTACGAGAAACTGTTACTCTTGTCCCTCAGGCTGCGCCTCTTTCTTTACTTTGACGAGACGCAAAGTCATTCCATAATCACTAACTTGCATACCAACATACCCCTCAGTGGTGTTAACTCTTAATCTATCACAGAATCTAACGTTGTTATTCAAAGTACGTGTAGTCGAGGAAGCATACATCGTCATTAGACCAAATTGTGTTATTTCTGGGGCTTGGTTATCAAAATAACCCAGGCATGGAATATTGATCTCAATATAATTTTCTTTCCAGAACGTCACGTTGTCAATGATATCGTCAATTGTAATGTCACTATCAATCGGGAGTGCTTTAATTCTTATAGATACACATAGCATATTGTTATCTAAATTATATATTTCCCATCTGTATGCTGAATATTGATTCGTATCTTTGAATCTTATGCCGTAGCACGGCCTTACATAATTAGGACCTGAGTTCGGATTAAAAAATGGATAGGCATTTTTACTGAGAGCAAGATATGAAGTCACGTTGCTGTATACTGGAGTAGCAGCATAACCATTATCGTTGTTTTTTAAACTTATATTCTCTTTAATTTCTTTATTTAAGGTTCGATTAATAGTGAATGCTGGATGGCCCAATATGTTGTTGGATAATGAATATGTGGGCATGAGAAGCCTGAATTCGCCATTTGTCGGTATACGATATTCGTTACCTGCTTCGTCGGTAAGCACAGTACCATTCTGGCAGATGCCGGCATCCCAGAGTTCCTGATAATTGAAGTAGGAAGAGGGATCGCAGTCTTCAAGTGCAGGCGCGAGCTCGTCGTAGAAAGTAACTTTCCTGTTCTCTTTGTCGATCGACTTCACGTTGTATTCGGTGAAGAGATCGTAGACGAGGAGCCGCTTGTTGAGCTCCTCCTGTTCGTCAGCGGGGAGATTGAGCCTGAGGTCGGTCGCCTCCAGAGCTTCGGGAGCATCCCAATCGGCCACCTGCAGGTCGAAATCGAGCTTGCCGGCCTTCGTCAGCACCACGCGGTAGAGGTTATTGCGCTTG
>JAAVFK010000003.1 GCA_014800785.1 Bacteroidales bacterium | reverse complement strand
CTCCACAACCTCGCGCTCTCCGGTAAGCGTGCCCGCGGTGTGGCCGGGCTTGTCGNCCGTGCCCTCNNTNTTCCCGATTCTCTCGTGACCGTGACCGCTCATGGTGANGACTGGGAGGGGCTGGNCGATTTGGNTCAANGAGANTATAGTTCCGATTTCGGTTCCGGAATCGGTTCCGNGATCCGNTCCATCCTCTCGCGCACGGCCGATCCGGCCGAACGCAAGGCNGCGCTNNGCCGTCTNGNCGGCTACCGCCGTCTGCTGGCCGAAGTGTATCCGGNTCTGCGTCGAACCGAAGTGACAATAATATATCGCTGAACTGAGATGGGTAAGACAGTATNTGATTTTTGGAGGATTCTCGCNATATCNGNTGCGGGAACCGCTCTGACCGCGACTCTCNCGGGCTGTTCGCTCGATGATGACCGCGACCTGTGCTGTACTGCCCGAAACACAATGTTCTACAANTACCGGCCTCTCGGACGCGACGAGTTCACCGACCATATCCATTCCATGCGCCACTTCCTNTTCGCCGAAGACGGAGTCTTCCTCAAAGAGATGCCCTCCGGGCCNAATCCTCAGATACAGACCCTGGAGCTCGACGCCGGAAGATACAGTATGGTGACACTCGCCAANATGCAGGGNNGCTCGGCGGAGAGTCACGGAAGCCGNTCTCACATNTCGGANTTCATGCTCGAGGCCACCGCCNGGGACTCCGGAGCGGGGATTGCGCGCGGAAACACCGACGAACTCTTCTGGGGTGTCCGTCATTTCGACATCTCCGCGGACGGAGAGATCCGCGACTTCGGACCGGACCGNAAACATGACGGATATACACGGCCGGAGACGGAGATGAACAATATCCACTGCCACCTCGACGTGAGGGTNGTCTGGGCCAATATCCCCGANTTNTTNGGTGACTACGAGATGGTNCTCTCCGGTGTCCCGACCTCATATNCACTCGATCCCGACAGCGCCGGGCGTGCCGGNGGATTNATGGTGCCCTCCGTNTCGGGGAAAGGGGAGCATCGTCTGTCGGTGCCCCTCGAAAGTTACGAGCTGAACGCGAGCTTTCTGACCCTNNGATATTCCGACACGGACATTCCGGTCCTCAGGATCTTCTTCGACGGGCGGCAGGTGGGCCCCGACATCGATCTCGCGCGNGCATTCCGNGAATGGGAGTGGCGGCCGTCGGAGGTCCATGTCCAGGAATACGGNATCGAGATACGCATGTACCGCAACGGNAAAGCGGAGGTCTCGCCGATGTTCGACGCCACGATCAGCGACTGGATTGACGGCGGNACGTTCGGTTAACCGCCCCGACATTCGNGAACAACATTAAAAACAACAATCAGCAACACTGATACGAAAACAACAATCAGGAACACAATACCCNTATTCTTTAACCTAAAAAAGTTTTCTATGAAAATGAAACAGTTATTTCTTCCGGCCACGGTTCTGGCTACTGCGCTGAGCGTCTGCTCATGCAGCAGCGACGGCACGATGCCCGACATCACCCCCGGGGCGGAAAACCTGCTGACTTTCAAGATCAGCATGCCGNGCGGAAGCAAGGTGACCTACACCAGGGACGGAGAGATCCACGACGNTTCGGAGTACACGATCAACACTCTGGCCCTCTACGAGTATGAGGTCGCGGGCGACAATTCNGAGAAACTCGTCCGTGTGATAAAGTCAGACGGTCTCGGCAAGAACGTGCTCGACCTGAGCAACGTGAANCCGGACAACAGCTACACCATCTCGATTACGGTTCCTTCCGAGAATATCGGCAAGGATTACGTTTACCGCTTCGTGGCCAACGACCGGACAACCGATCCGGCTATCGGCACCCTCTTCAACGACGGGGAGGACGGTTTCTACGGNACGAAGGCGGCCCGTCTGATCGAGGAGGGNGCNACNGCCGANCTTCTNGCCTCGGGNGGCATAGCCATGACAGGCGTCGCGAGCGACGGAACCGACAANATCATCACGATCGGCGAGGAGGAGTCATATTCGGTCAGGATGGAACGTATCGTGTCGCGTATAGACATCAGCTATCAGACTCCCAACCTCAAGGTGACCTCGGTCGAACTCAGAAACGCTCCCGTTTACGGTTACCTCTTCGCTCAGGNCGNGATNCCGGCCCATGCCTCTNCNGATTGCCTGACCCTGGGCATGAACACTTCGACCCNGCTTCCCGAAGAGTATCTGAAAAACATGGAGGAGACGGAGGTCAGCCTCAATAAAGCCTTCTATCTGTACGAGCGCCGGAATTCTGNGGATGAGGGCTCGGCGACGGTACATATCGAGTATGAGGTCGAGGCGAACGACAAGACCTATCANGGCGCNGNAGANGTGGATTTCTCNACAGCCAAAGGATATATCGACACCAGGCGCAATCATCTTTACAGGATCATCCTCGGCAACGGAACGGAACCCGTCTCGGGTGANCTCAAGGCGACCCTCGTNGTCGCGGATTGGNCCGACGTCGCCATCGACGATGTTCTCACNTCCGATGANCCGGANATAAANTAANTNTCAATTAACAAAATTCAAACTGAACCTCAATATGAAAACATTGAAGCTTATNACCGCCCTTCTGCTCTCGGTCTTCGTGCTGGGNGCCTGCACGGCGGAACAGGATCTGACCGGCGCNCTNAAGGAGGGACGCGGAAATGTCCGTTTCAAACTTGGCGGAGCCGCCACNCAGACGGGACTGACCAGAACGGCAGCCGAAAATAACGAGAAAGCGATAGACAATGTCCTCGTTCTTCTCTGGGACACTGACGACGCCTCGAAATACAGCGTTCTTGAGGCGAAACCGACCGGCGTCCCCGGAGAATATGATGTGAATATCGAACGNGACGCNCGTTATTGCGCNATCTTCGTAGCCAATGCGGACGCCAAGACCCGCGAGAAACTGGAGAATCTTGAGCGCCTGGAACCGGGATTTTACGGATATACAGACTATGTCAATCTCGTCAGAGAAGTGGTATTAGAGCAGGCTCCCGATGGCGAATACTTCCTCATGTCGACCCCGGTGGGCAAATATGTGTTTTTCACTGTCAGCATTGCTACCGGCACGATCGATGTGGGAACGGTCAATCTTGAGCGCCGTTCGGCCCGCTTCGACATCGTAAACAAGGCCGACGGCATCACGATCGATAAGGTGACTTATAACAACCGCACTATTCACACAACCCTGTTCCCCGAACTGAATAACGCATGGTCGGCCGAGGATTCATGGTACGACAACAAACCGTATGAGAATCTCAACCTGAAGGGTAGCTCGGACGAAGAGGCGACAGACAACAAGCTTCTCCACTCGATCTACTCATACCGCAACTATTCGACAGCGGAAAACGGTAAGCTGCCGACCCTGACTATCGAGTACACCGAAGATGAGACCGGCGTCAAGAGAACCCATGACGTTCAGTTCATCGATCCCGCGGCTCCGGCCAATACTCCCCTTATGATCAAGGCAAACAACCTCTACACGATAACCCTGACAAAGGCGGAGAAACTCGAATTCAACGTTTCCGTATCGGACTGGGAAGAGGGTGACGAGATTAATGCGTCAGACCTCTCGGTCAACGATCTGTACAGCATTTCAGCCGAGGAGCAGCAGCGCCTCAACGACGCGCTTTGGGTAAACCGCTTCGCGCACTACTATGTGAAGAGTATCGATCCCAGCGCCAAGGAGGTTGAGTTCTATGACCATTTCACAAACGACCTGAATGACTATCCTCTTGAGCAGAATCGCGTATACTATTCAAGGAATTATCTGCAAAGCTCGGGGCTGCTTACCGCAGAGCTTAAGGATAAGGCGTCAAACGATATGTATAGGGTACCGACTGCAGGCGAAGTTTGTCTGTTGTATCCGTATTCTGGTACATGGTTTGATCCTAACCATCAACCTGAACAGTATATAGACAGTAACGGCGTACCGCAGAAAATTAGCCAAGGCATAACTGTGGGAATATATTCACATACCCCTGTGGATAATGGTAATCCCGCGATGCGTAGACATTGGACCGAGAAAATCTCATTTAAGAATAATGCCACTGGTACACCTTATACTCCGACAGACAAGGATGATGCTGACCTGTATACCGAAATTGAGGCTGTTAGAGGAACAAAGTCTTCATTACTTGCATATTATTTTAATGATTTTCAATATTCTGAAACTGAAGGCACTCCGATAAGTCTGTTTCCCGCCTATGCTATACGGTTCAAAGGGACAGACCAATACTCAGCCTATAAATGGGAGACAAAAAAAGATCTGGCTACTGATAGAATATATGTATCTATTAAAATTAAAGCAATCCCGAAGGATCTGGAAGTGTCCGTTTATGAGATCGCTAATAATGACCGTTATTGGAATGACGGTTATATAGAGTATAAGATGCCATATATCTTTAGAACTGATGCCACTAACAATACACAGCTAAATTTACAGTGGGCAACCGGAGTAGTTGTGTCAAATTCAAAGAACAATAAAAACTCAAATATTTTAGCAGGGTTAATAACTCAAACAACGGTAGGATTTAGTGAGCGTGCCGTTGGGTATGGTTATCCGCTACTGCTGATAAAGACGGAGACGGGAGCAGAAGCAAATTGAGGGTTGAGCTTCTCTGAAAATCCTCAAAAATCTACCGCTTAAAAAATATCAAAACCTCAGAGTTCATAAACGAGAGGTTGCGTCTTAAATCTCTTATTAAAATTAACGGAGTTCGCTTATAAGCGAACTCCGTTAATTTTAGGCTTTGGTTTTCGAAGGATGAGCCATTCACCGGTCTCTGACAGTTAGGGTAACCGGGAGTAGTCTCTCCGCTGATTGTGGCAGACCTGCGTTCGGGTCTCGCCTGCGCGTCTTTCATGAGGCGCTTTCTTCATTATCTCGGTTTTTGAGCTTGTTCTTCGTTTTCGAGCTCGAGCTGTTCATGTCGCTCTCCTCTTTCAGGTCAATTTCACGGCGGTTCTCGTCGAACACCTTGTATTCCAAGTAAGCGAGAGATTCGTCGGCTACAACTTTACAGCCACGGCCATATACACGGCGCCATTTGCTGTAGAGCGAAAACAGACCTTTCTTGATGTATGCCTCTACGAAGGGATGGACATACATAGTGAACTTCTTGATCTGAAGATGGTTCACGAGATATTCTATCTTCTCGTTCAGCTTGTCGGTAAACAAAAGCGACGACTGGATTTCACCTTTTCCGAAGCACGACGGACAAGTTTCTGTCGTGGGGATGTCAAGCGCCGGACGCACACGCTGACGCGTGATCTGCATAAGTCCGAATTTGCTCAACGGCAGGATATTGTGTCTTGCACGGTCGGTAGACATCACCTGACGCATGTGCTCTACGAGCGTCTGCCGGTGTTCCGGTTTCGCCATGTCGATGAAGTCGATGACGATGATGCCACCCATATCGCGGAGTCTCAGCTGGCGGGCGATCTCGTCGGCCGCACGCATATTGACGTCGAGCGCGTTGCTTTCCTGGTCTGAGGAGGCTTTCGATCGGTTGCCTGAGTTCACGTCGATGACGTGGAGCGCTTCTGTGTGCTCGATGATGATGTAGGCTCCGCTCTTGAACGATACTGTCTTGCCGAAAGAGCTCTTGATCTGACGAGTGATATTGAAATGATCGAAGATCGGTACGTCTTTAGAGTATAGCTTGACTATATCCTTGCGGTCAGGCGCGATCATTTCCACGTAGTTGCGGATCTGCTCGAATGATTCGGCTTCGTTCACATGAACGCTTTCGAAGTCCGGGTTGAACACGTCGCGGATCACACCGACGGCGCGGCTCTCTTCCTGATAAATCATCGCCGGGGGAATGGACCGCTGCATTTTCGCGACGGCTTCTTCCCAATGCTTGACGAGTATCCTCATCTCGTTGTTCAGCTCTGCTACCCTTTTGTTCTCGGCCGAAGTTCTGATTATCACTCCGAAGCCTTTGGGCTTGATGCTGCCGATCAGCTGGCGAAGACGGATCTTCTCTTCCGCCGACTTGATTTTCTGTGAAACCGAAATCTTGTCTCCGAAGGGAATGAGGACCATATAGCGACCGGTGAACGAAATCTCAGTGGTCAATCGCGGACCTTTGGATGAGATCGGCTCTTTGGCTATCTGGACGAGCAACTCTTTTCCTGGTTCGAGGAGGTCGGAGATCGACCCGCTTTTCGGAATGTCCGGCTGGCGGGGGATTTTTCCGATGTTAGGCACTTTCTTGGTGTCGGCGAAGGCCGCCTCAAGAAACTTGTTGTATGTATTGAAGTGTGGGCCTAAATCGAGATAATGTAGAAAAGCGTCTTTCTCATAGCCTACGTTGACGAAGGCTGCGTTGAGTCCGGGCATCAGTTTTCTGACTTTTGCCACATAGAGGTCGCCGACGGCATAGGCCTCGTTTCTGTTCTCTTTCTGCAATGAGACCAGACGCGAGTCCTCAAGCAGTGCGATCGAAATCTCTTTCTGCTGGACGTCTACTACTAATTCGCTTTTCATCGGGATATCTGGAGGTGTTTCCCAAATCGCTCCTTATCCTATCCCATTTCTGCTTTGCAGGTTCCTGTCCCTGCAAAATCCGCAGTCCTGATATACTGCGGACGATGAAACACCAAGGGAGAACAGCCCCGAACTCAGGGATCCTCTCGGCCCGCGCGTTTCAGAGTGTTCTCCCGTGTTTCTGTCTTCGACTGGAGATTGACCGTCCGGCGTCCGTGCTGTGAATAGTGACCCCGGTTAAGGGGCCGGTTTGTTTTTGACAGCTGTATAAGGATTTTCACAGACTTCGGAACACCGATCATGTCCTTTGGAGACCGGGTCAATCGAGGACCGTCTTATTTCTTCTTATGACGGTTCTTTCTCAGTCTTTTCTTACGCTTGTGCGTAGCCATCTTGTGGCCTTTTCTTTTCTTTCCGCTGGGCATAATGGTTATTGTTTGATGATTTTATTTTATATAATATTCTTGCTGATATCAAGCGTCATTCTCTTTCACCTGCTCAAGGAAAACTTTCGAGGGCTTGAAAGCGGGGATCTTGTGCTCGGGGATAAGAATGGTGGTGTTCTTCGAGATGTTGCGGGCTGTCTTGGCCTTGCGGGTCTTGATAATGAAGCTGCCGAAGCCACGGAGGTATACGTTATTGCCGTCGGACATCGTATCCTTCATTACTTCCATGAACTTCTCAATGGTCTGAAGCACGGTAGCTTTCTCGATACCGGTGCTGCGGGAAATCTCGTTGACAATATCTGCTTTTGTCATTGCTGTTGGTTAATTAAAATACTACTGTTTTTTTAGGTATTTCGGAAAATCAGCAGCCCCCTCCCCAAATCTTGTGACACATCGAGATTGAATCTGAACCGAAGGTCCGAAAGGGACCTCGCTTCCCTGATCTGATTCTCAATCTGTCTCCGATTTCTACAGCCCCGAAGGACTGCTGAATGACATCTTAATTGAGAGGCTTGCGATTTTCAGCGTGCAAATATCGTAATTTTTTTTGATATGACGGCTATAAAAGCCACAATATTTTAGTTTTAGCCGTAATTTAGACCATTTTTGGCCGATTTTGAGGCTGATTTGAGGGCAATTTCTCAATTTTCCGCTATCTGAGCCCCTTCTATCGAGCCGATGCGTCCGCGCACTTCTTCCCATCTGTCAAGGCGCACCGACAGGGCAAGCCGACACACATTATCAAATTCCTGAGAGCGCACCTCGATATCGTCGTCACCTTTGACAAATTTCATGATTCTGTCGGCCGAAACGTATGGAAATTCGACCGTGAATTCCTTCATGGCGTGCATCTCTTTTATACCTGCGGCTTCGATAGCCTCGCGCGCGGTCTGCCGGTATGCGGCGATAAGGCCGGGGGTGCCGAGTTTGATTCCGCCGAAATATCTGACGACGATCACCACCGCGTCGGTGACTCCGGTCGAGTTGAGCTGACCGAGTATCGGCTTGCCCGCAGTGCCACTCGGCTCGCCGTTGTCATTGAGCTGCCATTCGGATCTGTCGGGTCCTATCACGTAAGCCCAGCAGACATGGCGGGCGTCATGATACCGGTTCTGATATTCCTTTATACGTGCGCGTGCCTCGTCGGCAGAAGCGACCGGGAGGGCGAAGCCTATGAACCGGCTCATCTTTTCCCGGATCTGCGCTTCGCCCTCTCCTTTTAATGCGTAATATGTATCGTCGGACATTTGCTATTATGTACGTATTCGGCTGCGTATCTGTTTTCGGATGTGTATAAATCGCTGAGCGTTCAGCCGAAGAAATAATCTACGTCACCTTCCGAACGGGGATATATCAACATTCCGTTGGCAACTTTCAACATCGCCTCGTGGCCGAGAGCCTCCTCAACAATCCTGAGGCTCCATATCGCGGCGTTTCCGGGGCCGTTTCCGGTCACGAACTTGCCCGAGACTACCACCGGCGCGTCTACAGCTTCACATCCGAGAAGATTCTCGAAGCCGGGATAACATGTCGCTTTCTCTCCTTTGAGCAGTCCTGCCTGTCCAAGCACAACCGCCGGAGCGGCACAGATAGCCGCGATGCGGCCCTCGGCAGATTTCGCCTGCTGTTCGAGAAGTCCCAGAAGGGGCGCGAATTCATAGAGATTGGTGGCGCCGGGCATTCCTCCGGGCAAGACAAGCCATGCGGGGTCAGAAAAAAGGGTGTTGTCATAGAGGACATCTGCCGTCACAGTCACACCGTGCGCTCCCTTTACCTGAAGAGCACTCGTGATAGACACGGTCTTCACCGGCATACCGGCACGCCGCAGGATATCAATAACGCTGAGGGCTTCAATCTCTTCAAAGCCGTCGGCAAGAAATACGTAGCTTTCTTTCATAAGTTTAACTCTATTAGATTGTATAATTGCAGTTGAGAAGGGAGCCGAAGGTCATCTTGACTTCCCGGTCAAAGCCTGTAGCCGTTTCTCGACCCCAAACTTAACAAAAATATCTGAAACCACATAATTTTTTCTCCACAATCTTGGTTTTTCTTACCTTTGTGACCGAAATCAGTTGGTTTGTCCCATGAAAATTCCATTCATATCCATAATAATTTCCACGTTCATGCTTGCGGGATGCAGTTCCGACGGCATATATCGTCAAGCCGAGGGATCGGCGTGGCATACACTATACCATATAACATATCAGTCTCCCCGGGAACTTGACGATTCTATCCGCGTCGTGATAGATTCCATAGATTCCTCGCTCTCTTTTTTCAATCCGGAGTCGGAGCTGTCGGCCATAAACAGCGCGACCGGGGACATCGAGGTTTCCCAGTCGATCCGCGATGTGTACACGCTTTCAAGGCGCGTATGGCTGATGACCGATTCGGTTTTCGACCCATCGGTCGCACCGGCCATTTCGGCCTGGGGGTTCGGAAAAGGTCACAAGGTTTCACCAGATACGCTCGCTCTCGATTCGCTGCGTTCTTTTGTCGGGCTGGAGAAAACCAATCTGACGGGAACGGTGATTCACAAGGATGATCCCCGGGTCGAGTTCAATTTCTCGGCTGTAGCCAAGGGTTATGGTGTGGATCGTATCGCAGCGATGATGGAGCGTAACGGTGTTGGCAACTATCTTATAGAGGTAGGAGGAGAGATCCGTGCCTCGGGTGTAAATCAGAACGGTCGGCTCTGGCGCGTCGCGATTGATTGTCCGCGTGAAGACTCCCGCGCAGGAGAAGAGGCGGTGGAAACGGTTTCGTTTACCGATATGGGAATCGCAACTTCGGGCAATTACCGAAACTACCACAGCGCTACGGATGGTTCGCGTTTCGGACACACCATTTCTCCGCGGTCACTTCGGCCGGTCCGCACTGATATATTATCGGTGACGGTCATGGCATCAACCTGTGCGGAGGCCGACGCATTGGCTACGGCCGCCATGGCGATGGGATTCCGCAAAGCTTCAGTCCTTCTCGACTCACTGAAACTTCCGGCTGTCTTTGTGATGGCCGGACAGGACTCTGCTTCCTTTTCGGTTATTCCAAACAAGACGTTCAGGGAGCTGAAGAGGGCTAATGACTGATGCATATTCCGGTTTCACGAGATTGCAAGACCGTTACTGATAACAGAGATTTCGAACAGATGGAAATAATCATAATCGTTTTACTTGTTTTATTGATCGGGTGCGTGTTGTATGTCGGTCTCCGTATGCACGCACGGGGAAATGCCGAGCGTGACCGTCGGGACGCGTCGGCTCGTGAGGAGATTAACGCTATCCGCGAACAATATGACCGCCAGGTCGAAGAGCTCCGTCGACGTATGGACGAGCAAAGCCGGATTCTGGCCGAGACAACCCGGCTTCAGTTTGAAAACATCTCTAACGCTACGCTGTCGGCCCAGCAGGAACGTATGAGAGCGGAGTCGAGACGCGAGATTGACTCACTCCTGTCGCCACTGAGAGAGAAACTCGCGGAGTTTTCAAAGGCCGTATCGGACGCACACATGACCGACAACGCTTCGCGCCGGTCGCTTTCAGAACAGATAGACCGACTGATAAGGCTGAACAACACTATCGGCGAGGAGACGCGTTCTCTGACGTCAGCTCTGAAAGGAGACTCAAAAGTTCAAGGCGACTGGGGTGAGATGATTCTCGAGACTCTGCTGGAGAGTGCAGGCATGAAGAAGGATGTGACGTTCTTTGTCCAGCCGGCCCGGAACGACTCGGGTGTGACCTTGAAGGACGATGAAGGAAACCGCCAACGGCCGGATGTTCTCGTGAAGCTTCCGGACGAACATTCTATGATCATTGACTCGAAGGTATCTTTGACGGCCTATGTTCGCCTTTGTGAAGCCAAGACTCCTGAGGAAGAGCGGCTGGCGGCACGCGATCATGTGCGCTCTGTACGCAAACATGTTGACGAACTCGGATCAAAACAATATCAGAAACATTGGTCGGGAGCGGCTGACCACACACTTATGTTCATCCCCAACGAGGGTGCATATTTCGCGGCGATACGCCAAGACCCTGAGCTATGGAAATATGCGTACGACCGCAAGGTGGTGATCGTCTCCCCTACCCATGTGTTTTCGGTGATGCAGATTATCTCGCAACTATGGCGTCAGGAGAGCCAGAACCGCAACGCTGCGGCAATAGCCGAACTCGGCGGCAAATTGTATGACCGGTTTGTGCGCTTCAACGAGGCGATGATGAAAATTCAGTCGCGCATAAACGAAACCAACCGCGCCTTCGATGACGCCTACACTCAGTTCGCCGGCTCGACCCAGAGTCTGACACGCACAGCCGAACGCCTCCGCGACCTCGGCGCAAAGACGTCCCGCCGCCTCCCCACCGACGTCAGCCGCGACTAAACCCACTTAACTCATTTAAACTTTTTTAAACTTTTTATTTGCCGGTGACGTTAAAGCTATGACGTTAAATTTTGCTTTCGTTACCGAATTATGGCATCTTCATATCGTTTCCCGGCGTCTCACCGGGAGCTTATTCAGATCAATGTGTCAGGACCGGATCAGGCCGGCATCACCGCCGCACTGACATCCATCCTGGCCAAATATGACGCTACAATACTCGACATCGGTCAGGCCGATGTCCACCATTCGCTTGCGTTCGGCATTCTCTTCCTGACCCGTTCGGACTTGAGCGGCGATATCCTCAAGGAGATCCTCCTCAAGACCTCGGAGCTCCACATGCAGGTTCAGTTCTCCGTAATCGACGAGAAGGAATATCAGGCATGGGTCAATCTGCAGGGCAAGAACCGATATATCATCACCCTCGTGGGCCGGGTGATCAATGCACGACAGATCTCTGCCGTCGCGGACATAATAACATCCCAGAACCTCAATATTGACGCCATAAAGCGCCTCACCGGCCGTATCCCCCTCGATCCCCCCGTCTCTGAAGAGGTCAAGGAATCAGTGGAGACACTCACCCACGTCGGTGCCAAGACACCCAAGGCCTGCATCGAGTTTTCCGTGCGCGGCACTCCGAAGGACAAGGAATTGATGCAAAGTGAATTCATGCGTCTTGCGTCCGAACTCAATTTTGACATTTCGCTTCAGGAGGATTCTATGTTCCGCCGTTCGCGCCGTCTGATATGCTTCGATATGGACTCGACTCTTATACGGACCGAGGTGATCGACGAACTCGCGGATCGCGCCGGAGTCGGAGAAGAGGTCCGCGCCATCACCGAGTCGGCCATGAGAGGTGAGATTGATTTCCGCGAAAGCTTCACGCGTCGCGTTGCGTTACTGAAAGGGCTCGATGTGAGCGTGATGGAAGATATCGCACGCTCATTGCCGATAACCGAGGGTCTTCCGCGCTTGATGAAGGTACTCAAACGTTTCGGCTACAAGACAGCCATACTTTCGGGCGGTTTCACGTTCTTCGGCAACGATCTGAAGAACAGGTTCGGGTTCGACTATGTCTATGCCAACGATCTGGAGATTGACGAAGAGGGGAAGCTGACCGGAAAGGTGAAGGGAGACATCGTCGACGGCAACCGCAAGAAAGAGTTGCTACGCCTGCTCGCTCAGGTGGAGAATATCGACATCCGCCAGACCATTGCCGTCGGTGACGGAGCCAATGACCTTCCGATGCTCTCGGAAGCGGGTCTCGGAATTGCGTTCCACGCCAAACCGAAAGTCAAGGCGGAGGCATCGCAATCCATCTCGACAATAGGTATCGACGGCGTGCTCTATTTCCTCGGATTCAAGGACGAATCCATCGCATCGGCAGTCTGACAAATCTCTAAAAGATAATTGATAGCCGGGCACGACTCCACGCACACAAACTCTCATTCAAAAGCAAATTCCATCCATTGGATCCGATAAAGACGTCTCTTATGAAAAAATACACCATACTTCTTCTCGCACTCATCGCGACGATCCTTCCTCTTCATGCCAAGCAGACGGTAGGTCTGGTTCTAAGCGGCGGCGGCGCGAAGGGAATCGCCCACGTCGGGGTCATCAAGGCCCTTGAAGACAACGATATCCCGATAGACTATGTAACCGGCACGTCGATGGGATCGATCGTGGGATCGCTTTATGCCATAGGATGGAGTCCGGAAAAGATGTATGAATTTTTCACAGCCCCCGACTTTCTCTATTGGGCTACGGGCAAGATCAATCCGGAATGGCAGTATCTGCTCTACAAGCCCTCTCCCACCCCGGCATGGGCCAACGTGAATATAAATCTTAAGAATACGTCAAATCTGGCGAATCAGGTTATTCCGAACAGCCTCGTCTCGCCACTGCCGATGAACATTGAATTTCTTAAGCTCTACACACCCTATACCGAACAGTGCAAGGGAAACTTCAACAACCTGTTCGTACCCTTCAGATGCGTTTTTTCGGACATATATGGTAAGCACAAAGTCGTATGTTCCAAAGGGTCTCTCGGCGAATCGGTTCGCGGTTCGATGAGTTTTCCGCTCGTTTTCAAACCGATCGAGGTTGATGGAATTCTGGCATACGACGGTGGTATATATGACAACTTCCCGGTCGACGTGATGCAGGAGGATTTCAATCCGGACTTCATCATCGGCGTCAGCGTCGCCAGAGCCGACAAGAAACCTCGCAGCAATAACGTCTACGGCGAGCTGGAAGATATGATCATCCAGAACAATGACTACAGCGTGCCGTCGCGCAACGGCATCAAGATACAGGTCCCGGTGTTGAATTTCGGCGTTCTGGATTTCTCTCAAGCCAAGACGATCTACGAGATCGGCTACAAGACCGGTCTGGAAATGGTGGATTCGATCAAGAGTCGCGTCACCGCGAGACGTTCTCCGGAAGAAGTGGCACGACGCCGGGAAGCATTCGCCGCCTGCACTCCTCAGGTAGAATTTGACTCGATCAATATCACGGGAGCCAACGAGAGCCAGCGCAATTATCTCGAATATCTTTTCGGTGACCACCGTTTCCCCATTTCTCTTCCCGAGGTTCAGCAGTCTTATTATCGCGCGATCGCCGAGGGAAAGATCTCTGATCTGCTCCCGGAAGCGAAGTTTGCGCCTGACTATAAGAGCGCTACCTTGAATCTGAAAGCAAAGGTGAACAACCCGTGGAGCATAGGGATCGGAGGTTGGATAACATCGACCACCAATTCCATGCTTTATGCCGATTTCGGCTATCACGCCCTGAGCTACAACTCACTCGATGTCGATATTTCAGCATGGCTCGGCCAGTCATATATGGCCGCGCGCGCCGCGGCGACTTTCGCTCTGCGCACCCACATGCCCTCATATATGAAACTTGAGGGGGTTATTTCTCGCGAGAAGAATTATGACACGGATCTTCTTTTCTACGAGACAAAGAATCCCTCGTTCATCACCAATCAGGAATCGTTTGCCCGTATAACCTACAATCTCGGTCCGCGCAACGATATGATTTTCGGAGTCAGCGCGTCCTACGGACGTTCGGCCGACCGATATTTCGCAGACAATGACGTCGATTTCGCGACTGCAAAAAGAGACCGTTCGCGCTATGACATGGCGGTTCTGGATCTTCATTATGAAGTCAATACCCTCAACAGGCAGCAGTATCCCACCTCAGGCAAAAAGATCGTGGTTTATATGAAGGGTGTTCACGAAGACGCGAAGTACTCGCCCGGACGATCGAGCAATCAGACTCCGGATGCGGGAGATGAGGAGACCGGAAATATTGACACGTCCAAAGAAGATCTCATCTACAACCACACGAGCCGTTGGGGAAGATGGCGCGCATCGGTCAAGGCCGAATGGATGCAATTCTTCCAGCTACACAAGCACTTCGTGCTCGGAGCGAGAGCCGAAGGACTTGTCACCCTCTCGCCGTTAAAAGGGAATCTTGTCGCGGAAGAGGTTCACGCAGCAGCCTTCACCCCGATGCCGTCGATCGCCAACATATATAATCCGGCGTTCAGATCCGACAATTACATTGCCGTAGGTCTCGTCCCGGCATGGATCCCGGTCACAGGGTTCCAGATCCGTGGTGACTTCTACGCATACTGCAAGACGCGAAAGATAGGCCATACCGACACGGGCAAAGCCGTCTACGACGGATGGCTTAACAAGCCCAACTACATTGCCCAGCTTTCAGCGATCTACTCTCTCCCCTTCGCCTCGATAGGCATCTACGGCAACTACCTCTCCTACCCCCACGCCAACTGGAGCTTCGGCATCAACCTCGGCCTCTACTTCAAAGCCCCCCGCCTCCTCCACTAATCAGCCCCTAAATAGCCGTCCTCCTTAAAGACACCTCTCAGTCAGTTCCACTATGCTCAAATTACAAAGGCCGGCCCGGATTAGCGGGTCGGCCTTTGATGTGGGTTGACGGAGTTGGAGGGTTAGTCTTTGGCGAGGAGGGCGATTTTCTTTTCGAGTTCGGCGATCTCTTCCTTGACGCGCTGCTGACGGCGCTCGATGTCTTTGAGCATCGAGTTGGAGCCTGAGGTCTTGAAGTTGAAGAAGCCGAGGTTGTTCTCCATTGTCTTCAGCTCGTTGCGTTTCTGGTCAAGCTGGCGCACGAGACGCTGGCGTTCACTGCCTACCTGGCGTTCGTCACCTTTGATCTTGCTGACCTGGCGCTCGAATTTCTCCATACGCACACGTGAGCCGCGTTCGCCGAGCGAGTTGTAGAAGTTGTCACAGAGAGTGCGATACTCAGCGCGAAGCTCGTCCATCACCTTGCGGGGCACGAAGCCGATGGAGTTCCATTTGTTCTGGAGCTCGCGCACAAGGGGAAGGTTCTCTCGCGGATCAACGTCGGCAGGGAGAGCCTTGAGACTTTCAATGATCTCACGCTTCGCAACGAGGTTGGCATTCTCTTCCTTGCGCACTTCGCTCATCACGGCGCGACGGCGCTCAAAGACGGCAGTGCAGGCGGTGTTGAATCGTTTCCAAACCTCTTCGCTGACCTTGCGGTTCACGCTGCCTACAGTCTTCCATTCCTCCTGAAGCATCTTCACCTGCTTCAGCGCTTCGGCGGTATCCTCGAGTTCGACGAGTGCCTCAGCACGTTCACACAGACGGAGTTTCTTGTCGTAGTTTTCAGTTTTCTCAGCCTTGACTGACTTATAATACTGGTTCTTGCCGGTGAAGAAACGGTCGCAGAGTTCACGATAGGTCGAGAACAGCTTAGCGCTTGTCTTCTTGGGAGCGTAGCCGGTCTCCTTCCATTCAGCCTGGAGGCCCAGCACCTCTTTCGTTGCGCTCTCGAAAGAGTCGAACGAGTTGAACTCGCGCGAAACGATCTCCTCAAGCTTGGCGATGATGGCCTCTTTCGCGGCCTGAGCAGCCTCCTCAGCTTCCTTGCGCTTCGCGAAGACCTCCTGATGGCGCTTGTTGATCACGGACGAGCTTGTCTTGAACTCCTCCCAGACTGACTCGCGCACCTCTTTGGGAACGGGACCGGTCTCGCGCCACTGAATGTGAAGGTTCTGGAGTTTCGCCACCGCTTCGATGGGATCCTCAGCGGTTTCGAGAGCCTTGGCCTCCTCGATCAGCTGCTTCTTGACCTCAAGATTCTTCTTGTAGTCGAGGTCGCGCAGTTCCTTGTGCATCTTCAGCTGGTCGTAGAAAGTCTCGACCGCTTTCTGGAATGATTTCCAGACATCGGCATCCGCACCCTGGGGGAGCTCCGCCTTCTCGCGGAATTCGTCCTGAAGTTTGCGGAACGCCGGATAATGATTGTTTATATTGTCGATGTCTCCTGCAAGACGCTCGAGCTCAGCCACGATGGCCTGCTTTTTTTCGAGATTTTCGCGACGGAGTTTCTCTTCAGCCTCAAGGTATGCGTTGCGACGCTCCTTGAACTGAGCGATCAACACCTTCGCTTCCTCTTCGAGAGCGCAGGGAGTGGCTACGAAAGCCTCCGGGGCGCCTCCCTCGTCGATGAAGGCCATCAGTTCGGCCGTCGTCTCGCGGTTGCGGAGAGCATAGAATGCTGTTTTGATCGCCGTGACCTCGCGGTGTGCGTTCATGCGGTCTTCGGCCAGAATTTCCTTGAGTGTGTCGACAAGCTGCTGTTTGTCCATTTCGTGGATACGGGGCATCTCACCGTTTGCTTCGGGCTCTACGACAGTTTCCGTCTCGACGGCCACTGCCTCAGCGGGAGCGACAACCTCCTCTTCGGGAAGTTTCGTTTCGTTCTCGTTCATTGTTTGAAGTTATAATGACTATATATATTTCTCATGTATATCAGACCTGATCTGACCGGGCAAAGCGCATCTGCCACAGCCGGCCGGGACAAAACGTCCGGGACGATGATCCGGAGGATCAGGCCGATTGCCCGGAACCGGTCACTTCTTGGCCGGCTCGACGGTCATCTTTATGATCTTTATGTCCTCGACCGGGCGGTCACCTCTTGAGGTCTCGGCGTTCTGAATCTTCTCGACGGTCTCCATGCCTTCGAGAACCTCTCCGAAGACGGTATATTCGCCGTCGAGATGGGGAGTACCGCCGACGGTGGTATACGATTCAACGATCGCGGCCGGCATAGCCTCATCTTTCACATTCGCCTCCGTCTCGGCGATCAGACGCTGACGGAGATTCTCGAGAGCGACCGTATCGTGAGCGGCATAGAGAGCCTTGATCTCATCGTGGTGGGCTTTCTGGAGATTGCGGAAGTAGGCCTGTTTGCGGCTGTCGTTCTGACGTGCGGCCATCTGCTCGATCTGACGGGGAGAATAGGTCTGGCCGGTCACGATATAGAACTGGGAGCCGGAACTGCGGCGCTCGGGGTTGACATTGTCACCGGTACGTGCAGCCGCGAGAGCGCCATACTTATGATAGAGACGCGGATAGTCAATCTCGGCCTCGATGGTGTAGCCGGGATCTCCCGAACCGAGCATAGCACCCGGAGCGGCGTTCTTGCTGGCCGGATCACCGGTCTGTACCATAAAGTCTTTGATCACACGATGAAACAGCACTCCGTCATAATATCCTTCGGAGGCAAGTTTCAGGAAATTTTCCTGATGTTTCGGAGTTGCGTCATACAGCAGGACCTTGATGGGACCGGCTGTGGTTTCTATATCGACAATGCGTCCGGTCTCGACCGGAGCCGTGAGTTTTTTAGTCTGTTGTGTGTCTGACATGGTGTTTTCTATCGGGGAATTCGCAAAGGTGACAGCCATGCCTCCGAACACTCCCATGAGGGCGCCCGAAATGCAGACTGTCCGTAAATATCTCTTCATCGGATTTGTCATTTGAAAGTATGGCCAGACGCCGGCTTCAGATGGGGCTCTGAGGGAAGACCCGTTTGTAGATTCTACGGAAGTTGTCATCGCTCTCACGCAATTCATCGGCGCGGTCCGCATAGTCCTTTCCCCAGATGGCTTCGAGAAGAGAAAGGATATACTTGTGTTCGCGGTCTTTCTGAATCGCGGCGTCTACCAACGGAGTGAGCCATATGGAGAAACGCTCCGGATCGACAGCCATCAGGAAACGGGCGGTGCTGGCAAGAAACTGTCCCGAGACATCCACACGCTTCAGATTGTCGACAATGGCCGTCATATCTTCGGAACAGGTGTCGATATTGTTGACGATATATTCGTATGTCGCCATTCCGTCGGTATCCCCTTCGAGTATTTTGGTCAATTCGCTCATTTTTCTTTGACTGGTTAGCTTTTAAGCCGTTGTCAACCTCGGAAAAGATCCCAACGACCTGTGTGAACCCACACGCGACATCGCGCGAAGTGGTTTCAACAGCGCAAAAGTATAAAAAAATTTTTTAGTTAAGCGCTTTTCTGCTAAATTTGTGGCGAAAAAGTCAATAAACCGGCTCTGTCGCACATTTTGCGGACGTCGGAAACCCATCAATTTCGATTTATTGAACGATGACCAATTCACCAGTGATAGTCGTCGGACGCCAATTTGGAAGCGGCGGCCGCCAACTTGCCCGCCTGCTGGCCCGGAGGCTCAATCTCCCCTATTATGACCGCGAGCTGCTTCGCGAGACCGCCTCTCACATGGGCTTCTCGCCCGAAGTCTTCGCCGCCAACGACGAAAAGCGTCCATCGCTTTTCAGGTCGCTTGCATCCCACCTCTACGGAGTGGCGGACAATTATGGCTCTACGCCGATGAGCCGGGACGAGATCTATCGTCAGCAAGGAGAAGTAATCCGAGAAATCGCTGACCGCGGTGGCTGCGTGATTGTAGGTAGATCGGCCGATTATATTCTCCGTGACCATCCGGGACTGGTCTCGATTTTCCTTCACGCCCCGCTCCCGTGGAGAATCGCAAGGATAATGGAGCGCGGCGACGCCGCAACGGAGCATGATGCGGAGCTGCTCGCCCACAAGATAGACTCTCAGCGCGAGGCGTTCTACAATTATTTCACGCCGGGCATGTGGGGTTACGCACCTACCTATCATCTGTCGATTGACGCTTCGAAACTCGATCCCGAACAGGCCGTCGACCTGATATTGAGCTACGCCTCACAAAAAAACATTGACCGGGACTGAACACTCCGGGGGCTTTGAACTTTATAACAATAGACGAAGCGTCACGACATGAGCATTTCACGCTGATACCGGCGACGTCGTCCTGACAGATTCCCCAAACTATATCAGTCCTATGAAAAACAAACCCTATATTACTACCTACGCGCTCGGCCTGGTGATCGGAGTGCTGTTATGTCTGTTTTACGACAGAAGCAATATATTCACACTGATGGTGATCATCATCGGTGCGTTGATAATCCTCCCCTCAGTCGTCGGAATCAGCAAAGGGTTCGCCGGCAAGAAACAGGCCGACGGAACACGCAAAAATCTCCCCTGGTATACAGCCGCCGTCTGCGTGATCGGTCTCGTGGTGGGCATCCTGCTCATATCGTTCGCCAGCTTCTTCGCCGGATATATCGTCTATACGTTGGGCGTTCTGCTCGTCATAGCCGGTATTGTCCAGATCATGTGTCTGGTTGCGGAAAGCCATGATGTCGGAGGACTTAAGAAAGGATGGTACGGAATGCCGTGGATCACCGTCGGCGTCGGAATCCTGATAGTTTGTCTCGGTCCGGAAAAAATTGCTAACTTTGTAACGATTTTGACCGGTGCGATACTTGTGCTCTACGGTCTAAACGGACTCTTCAGTGTCCTCTCCCATCATCGGGCAAAGAAGAGAATCGTGCGCGAGAACGTGAAGGCGGAGGCGGCTGCCGAAATCTCGGCCGAAGCGACAGCGGCCGCGGAGATGGAAGCCGAAGCCAAAGCGAGCGATGAAGCATCGTCAGACACAGACACGGAAAAATCGGAATAGACATTTATAAACATATCGCAGAGGGGCGTCCTGTCGCCCCGCGCCGGGCGCGCGGGGAGGAAAGTCCGGGCAACTCAGAGCGGCATACTGGCTAACGGCCAGCCGGCGGTGACGTCGGGGACAACGTGACAGAAAACAACCGCCTCCGCGGTCGGCGAGTCCGGCGCGGGAGGTAAGGGTGAAAAGGTGGAGTAAGAGCCCACCGGCTCCGGCGGTGACGTCGGAGGCCGCACGTCCTATGTGTTGCAAGGCCAAATATACCGGCAGTTAAGGATGGCTCGTCCATTGCCGGGGGGTAGGCTGCGCGGAGCGGGGGCCCCATCGTCCGCTCCGGAGCCGCATGGAGACATCGCGGCAAAGATAAATGACAGGACACTGCGAGGAGCCTTCGGGTTCCGGACGGTGACATAACCCGGCTTACAGCCCCTCTGCGTTTTTTATTTCTTCTCCACTCAAAGACTACCCTCCCGGATTCAAAATTATTTCTTCCCGGGCTCCAATACTATTTCTTTCCAGACTCAAATATTATGAATAAAAAGCCAACCCAATCGAAGCTCGTCAGCAAAATTCTCGGCTGGTACAACTATGCCACGACGGGAGTCTGGGAAGACACCCGGAATACCATAGGCGTCCGCCTGATGAAGACCCTGAACCTCGCTGTCCGCTCCTTTACAGACCGGGGGTTGCAGATCAGGTCAATGTCGCTCACCTACTCGACCGTCCTCGCTATTGTTCCGGCTTTTGCGCTGCTTATAGCCATCGGACGTGGTTTCGGTTATCAGAAGATCCTTGAGACCGCGCTCTATTCATATTTCCCCTCCCAATCGAAGGCCGTCGGCACGGCTCTCTCGTTCGTGGATTCTTACCTCAACAATTCCTCCCAGGGTCTGTTTGTAGGTGCAGGAGCTATCCTGCTTTTATGGACCGTCATCTCTCTGCTGTCAAGTATCGAGCTGGCGTTCAATTCCATCTGGAACATCAAGCGTGACCGTAATCTGTACCAGAAAGTGACTGCCTACATAGCGATCTGTCTGCTGGTGCCGATCCTCATGGTCTGTTCTTCGGGTGTCTCCATTTTCATGGCGACCACGCTTCAGAACAAGCTGGATCTGAAATTTCTGACACCTATGCTCAACACGCTCCTGGAGACTCTGCCGGTTATCTTCGCCTGGGGTGGGTTCACACTCTGCTACGCACTGATTCCCAACACCAAGGTCAACTTCAAATATGCCGCCATCGCCGGAGCGTTCGGCGCTATCGCTTTCCAGATTCTCCAGATGCTGTTTGTGAACGGACAGATATACGTCTCGAAATACAACGCCATCTACGGTTCGTTCTCTTTTCTGCCGTTGATGCTCATCTGGCTTCAGCTGTCATGGCTGATCCTGCTTTCGGGTTGTGTGCTGACCTATTCTCTCCAGAATGTCTTCACATTCGATTTTCTCGGAGACATTTCCTCTGTCTCCGAAAACTACAAACGGAAGATCTCGATTCTTCTGATGACCATACTGATCGACTACCGCAAACGCGGGGAGCAACCTCCGACGGCCAGCGATATCTCCACAAACTATGGTCTGCCGATCCGAATTATCACCCGGATTATTGATGCGTTCCACGAGGCGAAACTCATCTATTACGTCGTCCTACCCAAAGATGAAGTGGGCATCACGCCCGCATTTGAACTGAATGAACTGACTGCCGGTGAATTCATCAAGAAACTCGACCGCGTCGGCCCCTCAGACTTCATCCCCGGTCTGGACAAGAATTATCCCGATCTCCTCGCAAAAATCGACAATCTGATCACCGACATGTATTCAGAGGACAACAACGTTCTGATGACCGACCTCCCCACCCCCAATGTCCCCGATCAGGAACCATCCCCCTCGAAGTAACGGAAACGGAGACGGAAAGACAATATAAAGCGCCGATTTATTCCAAAGGGAAGAGATTTTCTACTAATCGTATTTTCTCCTGGATTTGGAGGCTAAAAATGTCTTGCTTCATCAGGTCGGAATAGATTGGCATATTCGGACGAATGAATCTTCGGTGACGTTTTCCATTGATAAGCGCCGAGACTTCAATATGACCTTTGGAATTAACAGCAAGGGAAAGATTATCAATGGTTCTTCCAAATAAGTCATTGAACGAAGAATATACCTCATCCTCTTTTTCTTGATAACCGAATGCAATGAGGTTTTCGGTTAGAGTTTTCTGAATGATGCTTCGCCACGGTTGGGTGATACCATATTCGGTCGCCAACCGATTGAAATCCTTGATAGCCTCCGCAATTCGGGTTATCATTGAGTTGGCATTCTTAATTCCGTTTTGTTTAGCGAAATCGAGTAAGTCTGCCTTTGTGATACCGCTTGTTTTGCCACATATGCTCAATCTTCGTTCGATATTGGGTCCGGTTCCGTTGATGTTGAAAATGAAAGTTATATCATAGGCCGGAGCCAGTTGCCACCTACCATTTTCTTCAAGAAGGAACGCGAAGTTTTTATTATGATCGTCAGTGTTGTTGGTCATAACATTAAAAACCATACGGCGGTAAAGCTCTTCAATCTCTGACTCAGAAATTGAAAGTTCCCGACATATAGCCACGAGGTCTTCATAACTGCGGGCTTCGGGATTTATCGCTGCCAAAGTCTGCATATGAATCTTCTTTCCCGAGGCTCTATCAAATCGTTTCGTAAGGAAATGGTTAATTCCATCAACCGATAGTAAGCGACATTCTTCCATAGTGATTCCGGCAGCGACAGCCATATTGAAATAAGCGGTCTCAATTTCAGCAATCGGCATAGACTTATCACCGAATTTCAGGATATAATAGTCGAAACCGTCAAGGTTGTCGGTCTGACCGGAACGTATTTCTCCGGTTTTCCCATTTATAGCGACAATAGCTTTCATCTGCCTGCCTCCGGCTGAAGTACCAACCGCGAGAAGTGCCTGTAATGTCAGTTCTTCATTACTGTTTAGAACTGTCTTGTCCCTGTCTTCAAGAATATTCAGAGACATATCGTACAACGATTTTATATCGATCTTACGATTATGTGTGAGATCTTCTGCGTATGGCTCATATTCTAAAGCACCCATTCCTCGTGTGCCTATGAACATCAGCTTATAAAGAGGAGTGACTTTGTTGCGAGGTATCCTATTATCCTTAACCCATTTATCAAAAAGCGTATTACCCCACGAATCAGGCAGTGAGTCTGCGATAAATGGTGGTAATCCCTGATATAGTGGCCGTTCATCCCCATATACAGGCAAAAAAATGTTGCGGTTCTTCGGTGACGACAACAGAGGTGCAATATCGGGGATATTGCCTAACTTCGGATTATACATGAAATATATACGTCTCGTTGCAGAATCATAAACGAGACGTCCGATTTCCTGACCCCACAATATTACCTTCAGATGCTTCATAACAATCACTTTTTTGAAGAGTGTCTCACCCGCTGAATTTTTTTATCATTGTCGTCATACATATATGGCGATTCCGGCAACTCCGGCAGCAATGACTCCCAGTTCTCACCAAGTCCTATGACCCTCAATAATCTTAGCAGTGTACTAAATGAGATATCGGTCATGTTGCCTGTCTCAAACTTGTAGAGTGTGGTCATACCAATTGATGCAGCCACTGAAACCTCTTTTCGGGTCATCCTCATCCGCAACCTGTAGTCACGGAACCTCAAACCAAGATTCCGCACTACGTCCGGAGTAGACAAAGATTTATTTGATAATATCATTATATTGATAATTAAACCTGTATTTTCGATATAACATTCAGCAGAATGACATTTACAAAATTACTCTAAAATCCTCAACCAACAAAATATTTCACCGAAAAAAATTTAAACCTCACTTTCTGATACGCGATCTTCGGGGAGTTGGGAGGAGGGAAGATAGTGCATTCGCTGTTCGTTTATGGGCTATTTTGTTGGTTTTGTTGGCAGTCGGTAAAATATTTAAATTTTTTTTCAAAAAAAAGTTGTTTGTTTGTTAAAATTATCTTAACTTTGAAGCGTCTATAAAAATTAGCTAGCTAAATAATTCAAAGTACCGGACTTATAGACTTTTCATGGACCTCGTTAATAGGAGCACCGAGCCATGAATATAATCAAAGGACTCCTATTATGTAAAATATGAAGAATTCAGCCCAATTCTCAATCGAAGAGTTGCAGGAGTTGGAGCAGCTTGAAGTTGTTGCAGGCTTCGGAAGCCCGAACGCAACAAACAATGGTTGTAGCGTTACAGACGAGTCGTGTCAAGATTCCTGCATATCCAATACTCAGTGCCCTTGTCCCACCCACACGGCAAATTGTGGTTCAAACAGCGGATGCACAATTATCACTCAGGGGACAACATGCCATATGACTCATGCATCCTGTGAGCAATTAACGTGCTTTACGCACTCCACCTCTTCTTGTGGCAACTCCTAAGTATGTCTGAAGAATTATGTTAGGGGATAATCCCCTAACATAATTCCCTAATTTTGGCTCTATACGAATGAAAACAAGTAACTATATACACATAATACCGGATTCGCAAGGCCATAACTATTGGTTCAATGCTCTGACTCGTTCATTTTTTAAACTCCCAAGAGTATTAAGCGATAAGGTAGAACAGACTCTTAATTCAGGCAACTATAATCTTTTACCCGATACTTTTCTTGACCAATTAAAAGCATCAGGGATGATTATAGATGATGATTTTGATGAGCTTACCGTTATCAGGGATTACCATCAAAAAGCATCTAATACATCCTCCTATACACTTCAGATTCTTCCTACACTGAACTGCAATTATAAATGTTGGTATTGCATTCAAGACCATATCACATCTTTAATGTCGGAACAGGTTATGGACAATATCATCAAACATCTTGAAATAAAGATGGGTAGTGAAGAGATCTCCGATCTAAGAATAGAATGGTTTGGAGGAGAGCCATTGATGTACTTCTCTAAAATTGTTCTTCCGCTCTCAAAAAGAATAAAGGATATTTGCGAAAAAGTAAATAAGCCTTATTCTCAAGGTGCCACATCTAATGCATACTTTCTTACATCAAAAGTCAGTGAGGAATTAGGAAAGTATAACTTCAATCATTTCCAGATCACACTTGACGGTAATCGGGAAAATCACGATAAGGTAAAATTTCAAAAAGGGTGCGACAGCGCATTTGACCGCGCACTGAAGCATATTGTGGAAATGTTAAACAACATACCTGATATGCAGGTAACTCTACGTATAAACTACACCTATGATTCAATGGATGAAAGAATTGTTGGGGAAGTTTGCGAAAGAGTGCCTCAGAATCTTAGAGATCGAATTCAAATTTTCCCAAGAAAGGTTTGGCAGGAAGAACCGGATAAAACCAAACGCATAGGCTATGAAGATATTTGGGGAAAGTTTGAGAAAGAGGGCTTTTTTGTAAAAAAGGAGGCCCTGGTCCTCGATTTTCGTCCATGCTATACCAACAATTCCAACTTTCTAACAGCCAATTATAATGGAACTGTTGTAAAATGCACTGCATGTGACGATATGTACACTCCGAACGGCTTAGGGAGTCTTAACAATGAGGGTTCAGTGTCTTGGCATGATTCCCGAGGCACGGAGTATGACAAGCCTACATTTGAAAATGAGAAATGTATAGCTTGCAAGTATCTTCCCATCTGTATGGGAATATGTCCACGCGATCATGTCAAAAGACTCTCTTATTGCAAATTAGACAAAGCCGACATGAGCTTCGAGTACGAAATACTTGCATATATTCACGAAAATGAAGTCCTAAAAAACAGATTAATTATAGCCTGATCATTATTCTCCATAAAATTTTCAAATAGTATGGAGAATACTGTCAGACACAAAACTCTAAAGAACTTCTATAGTAAATAATCCGTACCGTAAGAATAAATCGCAGGGAATCATTCTTCAACTCCCTGCGATATTTCAAATTTAAGGACTTATCACTAAACAATTCAAACTATGCAACACATCAAGACTATCATCACTTTGATAATTATTGGAGTCTGCTGCTATATCGGTTTAGATGCTTCAGCTTCTCCTTCACATAATTTGGTTGTGGCCGTACAACAGTCAACGGATTCCGTGCAGTCGGCATCTGCCGAGACTTCCGGCTTGGATAAAATTAGTGAAAACGTGCCTTCAATAAATCCAAGCGATTCTGTGAGTCAGGTTCAGGAAAATCAGGATGTGCAATATGATCAGACAGCAGACACTACGGCATTGTCCACTTACAATCTCGACGAAGTCGTAATTGTAGCCTCACGTGAAACAAGACTTAAAGATGGCATAGCATACACTCCCGATAAAAATCAGAAGAAATTTGCGACAGATGGTGTCTCCCTGTTGGCTCGCATGATGATCCCGAGCTTAAATGTAAATTTCATGAACAACAGCGTCCAGACTACCTCCGGAGAGGAAGTTTCATATTTTATTAACGGACTTCCTGCCACGGCAGAAGATGTTGCAGTTATTGCTCCGACAGACGTTGATAAAGTTGAGGTCCTTGAGAAGCCCTCTGATGCCAAATTCCTTGGTGCGAAAAATGTCATCAATTATGTTGTCACAAAATATCTTTGGGGTGGTTATACTAAAGTTCGCGTTGACGGAAGCGCTCCCTCATGGAGAGGTGGAGGATTTGTCAACTCCGGATTTACTTATAAACGCATGACCTACTCTCTTTATGTCAATTCCCGTTATGACCAGGATTTTTCCAATTCGGAATCGATTCAAAATTTAAACATAGATGGGAATGACTGTAGCGTCACTACAATAAATAACCGTCCTAAAGGAAGAACAACTTCGGAAACAGGTTATTTCTCTGCGTTGTATCAGACTGAGAAGGTCCAATTCAAAAATAGGTTGTCCTTATCTCACTCTCTTACTCCTTGGGAAACAAATAGAGGCCTCACAATTTATGATACCCCTACTGAGACAATTGAAGCTCTTTCTCAGTACGGAACGCACAGCAAGACATTAAACCCGGGATGGGATGGAAACCTATATGTCAGTCTCCCTCATAACACAGCCCTCTACGTCACGGCATCTACCCTTTTTCGTTTGAATAACTCTCATCAATTACAGAAACAATTTCAAAATAATGATCTGATTTTTGAGAATGACTATCAAACAAAAGAGACAGGTAACAACTCCACACTTGACATTTGGTTCACCAAGAATTTTAGTCAAAAGCATCAATTAAGCATTAATGCCTACGGAAAATATGACCTTTACAATCTAAGCTATGAAGGATCCGTTGGTGAAGGAAGTCGTATTGAAAACATTTATTCAAAACTGGAGGCCCGTTATACATATATTTGGAACACAGGCAGACTATCCGTGGCCTCAAGAATGATATATAACAAATCTGATATTCGCCACTCTCAATATGGCATTTCTAAATTTATTCCATCAGGATATATAATATTTACATGGAATCCCGGCAGGAATCAACAATTCTCAGCAGACATAAATTATGCTTCGGGACGTCCCAATCTTGCCCAGGTTAATCCTACCAGAATTCAACGAAATCTTCTTCTTTGGGAGGAGGGAAATCCTAATCTTGGGGTTTCTCCAGTAGTACTGTGGAATCTAAGCTACAGCTGGTGGCATCAAAATATATCATTTAACGTTTACTTAAAATCATTTTATCAGTTCGATCTTCCCTATCAGACAGCCTCTTTGAATGAGAACGGTTCCGGACTTACGTTAGGATATAATGGTGGAGTCGATTGGTTTGAAAACAAGTTAGGGGCTTCGGTTACTTGGAATATTTCCAAAGAGTTTGGAGTTACCGGGAGTGGATATATTTATAATATTAAAAAAACGTATCCCGTAAATAAAAACAAATTCAGACCGTATGGATATATCCGGGGTCAATGGAGTCACAATCATTATATGCTTTTAGCATACGTTGAATCACCCATGGCGTATTACAGCTTTGATGGTTACGGAAGAGAGACAATAAAATATGGCGTGGCCGCTTTGGCAGTGTATGGTAATTGGGCTATCCAAATGAATGTAAACAATCCCTTCAACAAGAGAAAACATCACGACGCTTGGGGTAGAACTCCTAATAATCTCTACAGCTATAATATAATGTCTTACTCTAATCTTTCCTCGACCGATGTAAATCTGAGTGTAACCTATACTATTCGTTATGGACGGAAACAACAAGATCAGAAAATCGAAAGCGTAACCAAAGACCAATCATTAATGAAGTAGTATATAGTTCAATATTCCTTCCGTACATATGGGAAGATTCCGATTTTACCGTCAACACGACTCGATGGAGTGTGGCATTGCTGCGCTGACCATGGTCTGCAATGCTTTAGGAAGAGAAACCTCTATGACAGAGGTTTCTCAATTCTGTCATGCCACGAAAGAGGGAGTGTCAATGAAAGGTCTAACAGATGCCTCAAAGTCATTAGGTCTGATTCCTAAGGCCGGAAAAGTATCGTTAGACAGTCTCACGGTCGCACCACTCCCCGCCATTATTCATTGGAATCAGAATCACTATGTGGTATTATATAAAGTTTCTAAGAATGGTAAGACTTTTTATATTGCAGATCCGGCCAAAGGCCTCTATAAATGCCACCGCGACGACCTATTAAAGCATTGGGTATCGATCACAACGGATGGTAACGAAAAAGGTCTTGGGGTGTTCTTCGAAACAACCGACGATTTTTTCAACTCTAATGTTAAAGAAATCTCGGGCGAAAAAAGAACTTTCCGATTTATTTTAGGATACGTCAAGGAGTACAAACATTATTTCGGACAACTTTTACTTGGAATGTTGCTCGGAATGCTCTTTTTACTCGTAATACCCTTTCTAACCCAAAACATTGTAGACAAGGGTATTCATGACTCGAACATCGGTCTGATATGGTTGATACTCTTGGGAGAACTGATGATCGTGATCGGTCAAGCCGCTATAGACTTTATCAGACGGTGGGTGATACTTCATGTATCAATGAGAATCAACATTTCCATGTTGAGTGATTTCTTCATCAAGCTTCTCAGACTGCCGATGAAGTTTTTTGATACAAAGCTGACAGGAGACCTGCTTCAACGTATGGGGGATCATGGTCGAATCCAATCGTTTCTCACCGGTCAACTAATCGGGATTATCTTTGCTTGCATATCATTTATTGTATTCAGCATCGTACTCTTGATTTACAATCGCATCATATTCATCGTTTTTATTGCCGGAGCTTTACTATACGCAGGTTGGGTCGCTCTATTTCTAAAGAAACGGAAAATCCTTGACTATGAAATTTTTGAGCAACAGTCACTAAACAGTAATCTGACCTATCAACTCTTAACCTCTATTCCCGAAATAAAACTTCAAGCCTGTGAAAACAGACGAAGATGGGAATGGGAAGACAAACAGGCCGACCTTTTCGAAGTTGAAATGAAAGGTACCCGTCTTCAGCAGAACCAAGAGGCAGGGGTTATTTTAATTAATGAGATTAAAAATATTCTCATCACAGTTATCGCCGCGACTGCCGTCGTTAAAGGCGATATCACCCTAGGTGCGATGATGGCTATTCAATACATTGTCGGACAATTAAATGGTCCGGTACAACAATTCATTGGCTTCATATATGCACTCCAGGACGTCCGGATATCGCTTGACCGAATTAATAATATTCATGCAAGCAGGGAGGAAAGCGATGAGTGGGGAGAATTAGATGACATTCCCAGTGGAGAAGATATAATTTTGAGTTCAGTAGGTTTTAAATACGATCCTCACGCACTCGATTCTACTTTATCGGACATAAACTTGAAGATAAAAGGTGGTAAAATAACCGCAATTGTAGGAGAATCGGGAAGCGGCAAAACCACTCTTGTCAAACTTCTATTAGGCTACTACAAGATAGGAGAAGGCACTATCAGCATAGGCAATCACTCTCTCGAAGAATACGCGATTGACAAATGGCGACAGAAAACGGGAGTGGTTATGCAGGAGGGCGTAATATTCTCAGAGTCTATTACACGCAATATTGCATGTACTGATGGAGAGATTGATCTTGACCGAATGAGACATGCTGCCAAGTTAGCTTGTGTTGACGACTTTGTTCAAAAACTTCCTTTGAAGTATGAAACTAAAATCGGAGCAGACGGTCACGGATTAAGTTTAGGTCAGAGACAACGTATCCTGATTGCCAGAGCGATGTATCGAAATCCGGACTATCTTTTTTTGGATGAAGCGACCAATTCCCTAGATGCGAAAAACGAAGCGACCATCGTATCCAATCTGAATCAATTCATGAAAGGACGTACGGCGGTGATAATTGCCCATAGGTTGTCCACCGTAAGAACTGCAGACCATATAATCGTTATGGAAAAGGGAAAAATCGTAGAGGAAGGAACCCATGAAGAGCTTGTTGCCCTAAATGGGTATTACCGACGTTTGGTTTCCAAACAATTGGAAATTGCCAACTGATCTATCATATTAGAACTTAAAAGGCAAATTTTTAAACTTAACCTATAGCAAGTGACTGTAAATCTTTTATACATCCTGCGAATATTTTTGGCCGTTTCCGACTTGCCGTTCCGTCGAATAGGCTTATATCCTCGCTCGCTCCACACATAAATCGCCTCAAATATAAGCTCGCATATTGAATAAATTAAATTTGGATACTTACTTACGAAAGAACAAATTATATGAAGACCAACACGAAATCGAAGTCTGAATTAAGAAGTAACCGGATAAGAGAAATACTTAATGAGAAGCCCCATTGGATTGTCAGGTGGGGTATCACCGTTCTCTTCATTATTTCTGTAATTGTTTTCATACTTTTCAAAATACTTCTTGATAAATAAGGTTTTAGTTCCATAATTAAATTATGTGCTTTTGTAGGAACAGAGGCCTTTGGCATGTATTTCACGCGTATAGGAGGTTACGCCGTAGACATCAGGCGTTTGAAACATCGCAAAGCGATGTCCCTACATCTGCAGTCGCCAGTCGGCCGTAACGGGCAACAATTCACCTTACATTTAGGTATATTCGAGGATATCTTCTGCAAACAAGATTATTGGTTCAGTTGTTGCGATAATAAGTAAGTATAAGTAAGTGTTCAAATTTAAACGATAGTAAATGAAGAAAAATCTTTTATACAATCTGCGGCTTCTTTTTGACTCGTCCTTTAATATTTTAAAGGGAACTCGTCGATTTTCAATTGGCCGCTTCCGACTTGTCGCTCAGTCGAATATGTTTATATTCTCCTTCGCTCCGCACCGGAATCGCCTCAAAAATAAGCTCGCATATTGTATAAATTAAATTTAACACTTCCTTAAAGTTGCAAAGTTTGTTTCAATTTTCTATCTTTGCCGAATACAATATTACTGAGACCCCAGCCTATGAGTTATCTTAAGTTTGATAAAAACATCCTGACGAACCTGGAGCAGAGCCTTAAGAAGGAAATGCTCCGGACAAACAAGTCGGGTGCATACCATTGCACAACGATAGTGGGATGCAACACGCGCAAGCAACATGGCCTGCTCGTGATTCCGATTCCGGATATGGACAACAAGGCGCATGTTCTGCTTTCGTCGCTTGACGAAACGGTGATTCAACATGGCGCTCCCTTCAACCTCGGGCTCCACCAGTATGGAGACAATATCTTCTCACCGAACGGCCACAAGTATATCCGCCAGTTTGAATGTGAATCCATCCCGGTGATGACGTTCCGCGTCGGAGGTGTGATCCTCAACAAAGAGAAGATTTTCATTTCCCACGAGAACAGAATTCTTATCAAATACACGCTCATTGAGGCACACTCGCCGACGACTCTCGAATTCCGTCCGTTCCTCAGCTTCAGAAACGCAAATGACCTTTGTGTGGAAAACACGGCGCTGAACGACGAGATCAAGGAGGTCGACCACGGAGTTTCAGCTTGTCTGTATCCCGGGTATCCCGATCTGTATATGCAGTTCAACAAGAAAGTGGAATGGGTCAGCGATCCCCACTGGTACAAAGGTATCGAATATGTCAAGGACCGCGACCGCGGCCTTCCGTATAAGGAGGATCTTTGGGTGCCCGGCTATTTCAGACTCCCGATCAAGAAAGGGGAATCAATCATCTTCTCGGCTTCGACCAAACCCGAGAAACCTCGCGAGTTCAAACGCGTATATGAAAAGGAACTGGAGACGCGCACATGCCGCACCTCGTTCTTCAACTGTCTGAAGAACTCGGCGAAGCAGTTCTATCTCAAGAATCCGGAGGGAATGTATATCATGGCCGGTTATCCGTGGTATCATGTCCGCAGCCGCGACGAACTGATCGCGCTTCCGGGATGTACACTGGCCATTGACCACGTGGAGGACTTCCACCTTATCTTAAAGACATTCACCGACGCGCTTTTCCGCTGGCTCACCGAAGGCGAGAAGAGCGACATGATCCGCGACATCTCCTTGCCCGATCTTCCGCTCTGGACCATCTGGGCCATCCAGCAATATCGCCATTATGCCGGGGTTGAAAAATGCGCATCCGAATATGCCGGACTCGTCAGACGCCTCGTCGAGGCTATCCGCGACGGACTCGTACCCAATCTCGTTCTCACCGATGAAGGACTTCTCTCGACTGCGGGCAAGGAGACGCCGGTCAGCTGGCTTTGTGCGGCGCTCGACGGCAAGCCCATTATTCCGAGAACGGGCTATCTGCTCGAATTCAACGCGCTCTGGTTCAACTCGCTCAACTTCTGTGCGGAGCTTCTTGAGAACAATCCTCAGGACGCCGAATATGTCGCAGGTCTCAGAGACCTGGCAGCCAAGACAGGCGAGTCGTTCAGAAAGACCTTCATGAACGATATGGGGTATCTCTACGACTATGTTGACGGCAACTACGCCGACCTCGAGGTTCGACCCAATATAGTGATCGCCGCCGGCCTTGACTACTCCCCTCTCGACCGCAGGGAACGCCGTCGTGTACTCGACATGGCGACACGCGAGCTACTTACCCCCAAGGGACTCCGTTCTCTTTCGCCGAAGAGCTTCGCCTATCGCCCGGTCTATGTCGGCAATCCCGAGGAACGCGAGAAGATCGTTCATCAGGGACCGGCACGTCCCTGGCTGTTCGGATTCTATGCCGACGCTTATTTCAAGGTCTTCGGACTCTCCGGCCTCTCCTTTATCGAGCGTATGCTGATCGGATATGAAGAAGAGATGGTTGAAGGTTGCGTCGGCTCCTTGTCTGAGCTTTATGACGGCAATCCCCCCTATACCGGCCGAGGCGCCGTCTCGACAGCGAAAAACGTCGGTGAGATTCTCCGGACAATCAGACTTGTCCGCGATCTCGCCAAACTTCAAACCAATGAATGATTTGGCTTAGAAACTGTTTAAATTTATGTACCAATGATTTTGAGAATATTTTTGGATGATTTTTGCGTGATGAAGAAGGAGTGATGCGGGCATCACGACTGATGAATCATGGCAAAAAGCGCCAAAAAGATTCTTGAAATCATGGTATATTAGTCTGATAATAAAATTTTCGACATAAATTTAAACAGTTTCTTAACGCAAGACAGGGTGCGACGGACCGCATCCGGACAATGAAGCCCGGCAGAGAGCTTCATTGGCTTCCCAAATCAGATACAAAATACAGTCCTGAATTTTAACTCCTATATACCACCATGAAGGCACTAATGTTCGGTTGGGAATTCCCTCCGCATATCCTCGGCGGTCTCGGAACTGCGTCTTACGGTCTGACCAAAGGCATGCACGCCAATGGCGACATGGACATCACGTTCGTGATTCCGAAACCCTGGGGCGACGAAGAGAAGGGTTTCGCAACCATCCTCGGAGCCAATGACGTTCCGGTAGCGTGGCGTGATGTCAGCTGGGATTATGTCAGCAACCGCATCGGCAACGTGATGGATCCTGAAATGTATTTCAAGCTCCGCGACCATATATATGCAGATTTCAATTACCTCCGGCTGAACGACCTGGGCTGTATCGAGTTCTCGGGCCGTTATCCCGACAATCTGCTTGAAGAGATCAACAACTACTCGATCGTCGCGGGCGTGATCGCCCGCACGGTAGAGTGCGACATCATACACTCCCACGACTGGCTGACATATCCGGCCGGCATACACGCGAAGAACATCACCGGCAAACCGCTCGTGATACACGTTCACGCGACCGACTTCGACCGGTCACGCGGAAACGTCAACCCGACCGTCTTCGCCATCGAGAAAGACGGTATGGAGAACGCGGACCATATCATCTGCGTTTCGGACCTCACACGCCGGACCGTCATCGAGAAGTATGGCATCAACCCCGACAAGGTGACGACGGTCCACAACGCCGTCATCCCTCTTGATAAGGAACTGCTCGAACTTCCACGTCGCACGGGACGCGAGAAGGTGATCACCTTCCTCGGACGAATCACGATGCAGAAAGGACCCGAGTATTTCGTCGAGGCCGCTGCGAAAGTGCTTCAGAAAGACAAGAACGTACGTTTCGTGATGGCCGGCTCGGGAGACATGATGGACGATATGATCAAACTCGCCGCAAAACGCGGGATCGCCGACAAGTTCCACTTCACCGGCTTCCTCAAAGGCAAGGAGGTGTACGAGATGCTTCGGGACAGCGATGTCTACGTGATGCCGTCGGTTTCGGAACCCTTCGGAATCTCGCCTCTTGAGGCGATGGAGATGGGTGTGCCGTCAATCATCTCGAAACAGTCCGGATGTGCCGAAATCCTCAACAATGTGATCAAGGTCGACTACTGGGACATCGACGCAATGGCCGACGCCATGCATTCGATCATCTCATATCCCGCAATGTTCGAGACCCTCAAGCAGAAGGGTATCGAGGAGATCCACGAGATCACCTGGGAGAAAGCCGGCCGAAAGGTCATCGACATCTACGAGAAGGTGCTCGGCAAAAAGCAATAACTGCATACATAACCCCACGCCACTCCGCAACGGCGTCCCCTCGGGAGGCGCCTCGCAAAGAGACGGCAAAAAACATCCAAAGCAATGAAGAACATCTGTTTCTACTTCAAAATACATCAGCCTTTCAGACTCAAACGTTACCGCTTCTTCGAGATCGGCAACGACCATTACTATTATGACGATTTCGCAAACGACGAGATCGTGACCCGCGTGGCCCAGCAGAGCTATATCCCGATGCTCTCCACGCTTCTCGAGATGATCGAGAACTCGGACAGAAAGTTCAAATGCGCCATCTCAATCTCGGGAACCGCGTTCGAACAGCTTCAGAGATACGTCCCCGAAGCAGAAGAGATCCTGAAAAAACTCGCGGCGACCAAGTGTGTGGAGTTCCTCGCCGGAACCTATTCACACTCGCTCTCGTCGGTAGAGGATCCCGAGGAATTCATCCGCGAGGTCAAGGCACACTCCGATCTTCTCCACTCCACACTCGGAGTGAAGCCGAAGGTATTCGCCAACACCGAGCTTATCTATGACGACGACATCGCGCTTCTGCTGAACTCTATGGGATTCCACGCCGTGCTGACCGAAGGAGCCAAGCAGATTCTCGGCTGGAAGTCGCCTAACTATGTCTACGACTCCGCCGCAGCTCCCAAGGTCAAACTGCTCCTGACCAACTCGAAGCTTGCCGACGACATCGCCCGCAACTTCAACAATCACGAGTGGCCCGAGTATCCTCTGACCGCAGACAAATACATCAACTGGATCGATGCTCTTCCCGAGGAAGAACAGGTGGTGAACCTCTACTTCACCATGGACACATTCGGTCAGTTCCTCCCGGAGAACACAGGCATCTTCAACTTCATGCGCGCTCTGCCCCGCTTTGCGGCCGATAAGGGGATCTCATTCTCCACACCTTCCGAAGTGGTCAGGAAGTACAAGCCGGTCGGCGAACTCGCGGTGGCATATCCCATTTCGGGTGTCGACGAGGCCCGCGACCTCACTGCCTGGAAGGGTAACGACCTGCAGCGCGAAGCCCTCGACAAGCTGTTCTCCGTAGCCGAGCGCGTCAGCCTCTGTTCGGACCGTCGACTGAAACAGGACTGGGAATATCTGAAGAGCGCAGACCACTTCTATTATATGTCGACCAAGAATCTGGCCGACGGCGCATCTCACGCGGCTTTCAGCCCGTATGACTCGCCGTTCGCAGCATTCACGAACTATATGAACGTTCTTTCGGACTTCCTTGTCCGCGTTCAGGAACAGTTCCCCGAGGATATCGACAATGAGGAGCTCAATTCGCTCCTGCTCACGATCCGTAACCAGGCGGCAGAGATCAATCAGCTGAACAAGGAGCTGAAGTCTGTCCGCACAAACGCTCAGACTGCCGACAAGAAGTAAAAAGATGAAGAAAATATTTCCGTTTTTCGGATTGCTGGCGCTCTGCTTCGGAGTAAGCTCATGCGATCTCGACGACTCGAAGAATGTCAACACGTACACGTTCCAGGTGCTGAACCATATCTCGTCGACTGACCCTGAGGGCAAGGTCATGATGTCTCCGGGCAGCTACAGCTTCCGCATCGATGGTAACAACGGCGAGCTCCGCATCAACACGGACGACCTCCTGTTCGACAACTCAAACCATTCGTTCACGACCCGCGACATCAAATACAGCCAGAAGACGATCATCTCCCAGACACGTCCCAATCTGGTAGGCAACATCTTCTCGTTCGATGCGGGAGAGAACAATGCCTGCGACAACAGCTACCAGACTGTGACAAATCTCAAGGGCACGCTGAACAGCACCGTCTATCCTCTCGGCTACACCCAGGCCACTCCCGTCATGTCCTACAACTTCGGCAGCGACTGGAAAGTACGCACCACACGTGTGGACGCCTACTATGACGGCACGACCGAAGTGACCAAAGCCGGTGAGGACCCTGTTAAAGCTGACCAGGCGGTATTCCGTGTAATCATCAACGCTCAGGCGATGAAAGCCCAGATAGTAATGGCGTTCCTTCCTATCCGCGACCTGAAGGATAGCGATGTTCTGACCCTGACCGGTCTTCCGGTGACCGTTACCCGCGACGGCTATTATATCGAGTCGCCCGAGGCCACGGCCATATTCAATCTGGACGAGGGTAACCGCACATGGGTCTTCCGCAACATTTCGTTCCGAACCACCTCTGACGACATGACCTCCGCCAAGCTGACCATGACCCTGGCTGATGATCCCGAAGTGACCATCAACGCCGACGTCTCCTATACCCTGTTCTGACATCTCCTGCATATTGACGCGGCCTTTACACATTTCTACCATAAGGTCGAATTTGCTGACATAATGAAAGCCTCCGAATAGACATAAACCATCTGATTCGGAGGCTTTCCTTTCATTTTGTCAAAAGCCCCGTCACCATCCCGGTGTTGGAAAACATGCACACTTTTTTGTAATTGTGAAAAATTTTAAATACCTTTGTGCAAAATTCGGAGGCCACACCCAGGTGCAAGCCTCTCTTCATACGTTGTAAACATTTAAACAACAATCGATTATATGAATCTACTGCTGCAAATAAGCAATGGAGATCTTGCAATCACCGCCACCCTGACGGGTCTTGGGCTGGTGTTTGCGGCGTTGCTCATTGCCAAACTGATTTCTCCTAAATCGTATTCTGTAAAGAAGTCAGAGGCGTATGAGTGTGGCATCCCGACACGAGGTGAATCAATGATTCAATTCAAGGCGGGATACTATATTTTTGCCATTCTCTTCCTCATCTTCGATGTCGAGACCGTCTTCCTTTATCCTTGGGCGGTTGTNATGCGCACTCTNGGCCCCTCGGGTCTTCTCTGCATCGGCATCTTCATGTTCATTCTTATTATGGGTCTGGCTTACGCCTGGCGGAAAGGAGCACTGCAATGGAGGTAAAAATCAAGTCAATGAAGCGTGAAGACTTCAAAGACAACGAATATATCGATAAACTTGTCGAAGAACTGAACGCGACCGGCGCCAACGTGGCTGTCGGCAAACTCGACCAGCTGATCAACTGGGGTATCTCGAACTCGCTGTGGCCCCTCTGCTTCGGCACTTCATGCTGCGCTATCGAATTCATGAGTCTCGGCGCCGCACGNTACGACATGGCCCGCTTCGGCTTCGAGGTGGCNCGTAACTCGCCGCGTCAGGCCGACTATATCATGGTTCAGGGCACTATCGTTCACCGCATGGCCCCCGCGATGCGTCGTCTTTACGAACAGCTTGCNGAACCTAAATATGTGATTGCCTGCGGCGGATGTGCCGTGTCGGGCGGTCCTTTCAAAAACAGCTATTGCGTCGTTCCCGGTGTCGACCAGATTCTTCCGGTCGACGTNTATATCCCCGGCTGTCCTCCGCGTCCGGAAGCAATGTTCTACGGACTGATGCAGCTCCAGCGCAAGATCAAGGTACAGAAATTCTTCGGCGGAGTGAACCGTCAGGAGAANATCNNNGACTTCTTCGAGCAGCATCCTGAAGAAAAAGGACAGATCGATTAAAAACTTCTTTCGAACTAACCCACTATGAGCGAAATACGCGATTTACAAGCTAAAATCAGCGCCATCTGTCCCTCTGTTGTCTTCGAAGAGGGCGAGTGCCCGACGATCTGCGTTCCCGATGCGGACTGGCATTCTCTGGCCAAGACTCTGAAGGAGAACCCCGAGTTCAACTTTGACGTCCTCACCGCCGTTGTCGGCATGGACTGGAAAGAAAGCCTCGGTGTTGTCTACTATCTCACCTCCACTCCCCANGATTGGGAGGTGATCGCAGTCAAGGTCGCAGTCGAAGACCGCAAGGACCCGATGATTCATTCCGTAAGCGATCTCTGGAAGGTTGCTCTCTTCCAGGAGCGCGAGGTCTATGACTTCTTCGGAATCAAGTTCATCAATCACCCCGACATGCGTCGTTTCTTCCTCCGCAACGACTGGGTGGGNTATCCCCTCCGCAAGGATTATGACGCAGACCCGAAACTGAACCCCATCCGTCTCGACGACGAGAAGAANGAGGANGACACCGTTTCCTACGTTGAAGACGAGAACGGCAAGATCAAGGCCGTTCCCGGAAAGATCTTCACCGAAGATGANTATGTGGTNAACATCGGTCCTCAGCACCCCTCGACCCACGGTGTGATGCGTTTCCGCGCAGCCGTTGACGGCGAGACCGTCAATAAGGTTGAGATCGTTTCGGGATATATCCATCGTGGCATGGAGAAGCTTTGCGAAGGACTCACCTACCCGCAGACTCTCCACTTCACCGACCGTATGGACTATATGTCGGCGATGCAGAACCGCCACTGTCTCTGTATGTGTATCGAGAAGGCTCTCGGAATTGAGGTTCCGCGNCGCGCACAGGTTCTCCGCGTGATGATGGATGAGCTCATGCGTATCTCTTCACATCTGCTTTCGTTCGGCTGTACGGCGATGGACCTCGGTGCTACGACCGCATTCTTCTACGGATTCCGCGAGCGCGAGATGGTGCTCAACATCTTCGAGAAGACCTGCGGCGCACGTATGTCCATGAACTATAACGTNATCGGCGGTGTGATCGCCGACCTCGATCCCGACTTCGTNAGCGACGTCAAGAAGCTTCTCGAAGTTATGCCCGGTGCTCTCAAGGAGTATCACAAGGTATTCTCCGGCAACATCATCGCACGCAACCGTCTCCACGTCGGNCATCTCTCCAAAGAGGATGCCATCAACTACGACATCACCGGTCCTTCGGGCCGAGGCTCGAACTGGAGCTGCGACTGCCGCAAGAAGCACCCGTACAGCATCTACTCCGAGCTCGACTTCGAGGAGGTTCTCGAAACCGGCTGTGACTCCTACGCACGATACATGGTGCGCATGAAGGAGATCGAGCAGTCATGCAAGATTCTCGCGCAGCTTGTCGACAACATTCCCGAGGGTGAGATCCGCGCACAGGTTCCGAAAATCATCAAGCTNCCTGTCGGCCGCTGGTACCAGCAGGTCGAGGCTTCGCGCGGAACCTTCGGTGTTTACATCGAGTCGGACGGTTCGAAGAATCCCTATCGCGTGCACTTCCAGAGCCCCTGCTTCAATCTCGTAGGCGTTATGGATCTCTGCTGTCGCGGAAACATGATCGCCGACCTGATCACCATCGGTGCGGCTCTCGACTTCGTGATCCCCGACATTGACCGCTAATACAGACGTAAAAACACATCGACCAATACATCATGTTTGATTTTGGAATTATAACGAACTGGTTCAACCAGCTTCTTCTGGGATGTATGCCCGAGTGGGCGGCCATTCTGATCGAGTGTGTGGTTATAGGCGTGATTCTTCTTGTCGCCTATGCTCTGCTCGCCCTCTTCTACATTCTCTACGAGCGCAAGCTCTGCGCATGGTTCCAGTGCCGTCTCGGCCCGATGCGTGTGGGTCCCTGGGGTCTTCTCCAGGTGTTCGCCGACATGTTCAAGATTCTCATCAAGGAGCTTATCTCTCTGAAAGGCACCGACCGCTTCCTCTTCAAGCTGGCGCCTTATCTGGTGATCACTTCGTCTGTAGTGATGTTCGCCTGTCTCCCCTGGGGACGCGGTCTTCAGATCATCGACTACAACATCGGTATCTTCTTCATCCTGGCNGTTTCTTCGGTAGGCGTACTGGGTATCNTGCTCGCAGGCTGGGCTTCNAACAACAAGTACACCCTCATCGGCGCGATGCGTTCGGGCGCACAGATGATCTCTTATGAGATTTCTCTCGGTCTCGCCCTCATGTCGATCGTAGTCTTCTCGGGCACGATGGACATCACCGAGCTNGTGGCTCAGCAGGAAAGCGCCTGGTTCCTCTTCCGCGGTCATATTCCGGCCATCATCGCGTTNCTGATCTATATCGTAGCAGCGACGGCTGAGACCAACCGTGGTCCCTTCGACCTTCCCGAGGCAGAGCACGAGCTTACCGCAGGTTATCACACCGAGTATTCGGGTATCCACTTCGGCTTCTTCTACCTTGCCGAATATCTGAACCTGTTCATCGTTTCGGGTATCGCCTCTCTGATGTTCCTCGGCGGCTGGATGCCTCTCCACATTCCCGGATGGGATGGCTTCAACGCTGTGATGAACTGGTGTCCCGGAATCGTATGGTTCCTCCTCAAGGCATTCTTCGTGTCNTTCGTCATCATCTGGTTCAAATGGACCTTCCCGCGTGTCCGCATCGACCAGATGCTCGCTTTCGAATGGAAGTACCTGATGCCTCTCTCACTTGCCAACCTGATTCTGATGGCGGTTTTCGTCGCTTTCGGATGGCATTTCTAAATGAAAACACTCTAACCTCCTAACCCAAACATACCAAACATTATGAGCGCTAATTTCGGAACAGTGACTCAAGTCATCGGCCCCGTGATCGACGTGACCTTCGAAGGCGGCAAGGAGAACATTCCCCCCATCTACGCCGCCCTTAAGGTGGATCGCGACAATGGCGAGGAACTGATTCTTGAAGTCGAACAGCATATCGGAGAGGACACAGTCCGCTGTGTGGCCATGGAATCTACCGACGGCCTCCGCCGCGGTGTGAAAGTCGAGTATCTCGGCCGTCCGATCGCNGTTCCCACAGGAGACCAGGTCAAGGGCCGTCTTCTCAACGTAGTCGGCGAGGCAATCGACCACCTTCCCGAACTCGATCGTGAAAACCTCCGTTCAATTCATCAGCCTGCTCCGGCATTTGACGATCTCGCAATCTCAACCGAGATCCTTTATACCGGNATCAAGGTTATCGACTTCCTGGAGCCCTATTCCAAGGGTGGTAAGATCGGCCTCTTCGGCGGTGCCGGTGTAGGTAAGACCGTGCTTATCCAGGAGCTCATCAACAATATCGCCAAAGGACACAACGGTTTCTCGGTGTTCACCGGTGTGGGAGAACGTACCCGTGAGGGTAACGACCTTCTGCGCGAGATGATCGAGAGCGGCGTCATGAAATATGGCGAGAAGTTCGAGAAAGGTATGGAGAAGGGTGAATGGAATCTCGCGGATGTCGACATGGACGAGGTCAACAAGTCTCAGGCGACCCTCGTGTTCGGACAGATGAACGAGCCCCCGGGCGCACGTCTTCGCGTGGCTCTTTCGGGTCTGACCGTTGCGGAACAGTTCCGCGACAGCGACGGCGGCGGTAAGGAGATCCTTCTCTTCATCGACAACATCTTCCGTTTCACCCAGGCAGGTTCCGAGGTGTCCGCACTTCTCGGCCGTATGCCTTCGGCCGTAGGTTACCAGCCGACACTGGCTTCCGAGATGGGTGCGCTCCAGGAGCGTATCACATCGACCAAGCAGGGTTCGATCACATCAGTACAGGCTATCTATGTGCCTGCCGATGACCTTACCGACCCGGCTCCGGCAACAACCTTCTCGTTCCTTGACGCCACCACGGTGCTTAACCGTAAGATCGCCGAGCTCGGCATCTACCCTGCTGTTGACCCGCTCGACTCCACTTCGCGTATCCTCGACCCGAACATCATCGGCGAGGAGCACTACAACGTCGCTCAGCAGACCAAACAGCTTCTTCAGAAGTACAACGACCTTCAGGATATCATCGCGATNCTCGGCGTAGACGAGCTCTCCGATGAAGACAAGCTTGTTGTGGCTCGCGCACGTCGCGCACAGCGTTTCCTCTCGCAGCCTTTCCATGTGGCCGAGCAGTTCACCGGTCTTCCCGGTGTGATGGTGCCTCTGGCCGAGACCATCCGAGGCTTCAAGATGATCCTCAGCGGCGAGATGGACGAGTATCCCGAACAGGCATTCCTCAATGTCGGAACAATTGACGAAGCGATCGCCAAGGGCAAGAAGATGCTTGCCGAGGTGAAATAATAGTAACATTCACCCGTATGACACTTGAAATAATCTCCGCCAGTGAAATCCTCTTCAAGGGAGAAGCGACTCTGGTCACCCTCCCCGGTGAGATGGGGGCCTTCACTGTGCTGAAAAACCACGCGTCGATAATCTCGGTGCTGGTCCCGGGCAAGATTCTCTATCGCTCGCCCGACGGCCATGAGGAGACCATCCAGGTCAAAGGGGGAATCGCCGACGTCGACAACAACGTAATTTCAGTCTGCATCTATTAATCTCCGTCCAGATGAACAAGAAACTTTCAATCATGCTCATGCTCATCGTCGCGATTCTNTTCGCGCCGCTGCGCTCCGTGGCCTCGACAGACCACGAAGAGGAGAATAAGGATATAGACGTCCAGGAGATAATCTTCCACCATCTCGGTGACGGATATGGCTGGGAAGTTCCCTTCAGCCATGTTTACCGGATTCCCCTTCCGGTTATCGTCCGCGCCGAAGACGGCAAATGGTTCTGTTTCTCTTCGTCCAAGCTGACGGAGGTGACTGTGACCGAAGATATGGAGACAGGAAAGAAGCACGAGGAGCTTTCGGTCGTTATCCACAAAGTGGAGAAANACGGAAAGACCTATGAGTTTCTTCTTCCCCATGTGAGCGAGAACGCCAACAAGGTCGTTCAGATCTTCCCGCTCGATCCCNCTCAGGAAGCTAAGGTGAAAGCCGAGGCTGACTCGATGAGAGCCGCCGGCACNCCGGCCAACAAGATCATCGTTCCGGGTTATGTAGCCTATCACAATGAGGACGGAACCGAGACGTGGTATCGTGAATACCGCACTTTCGACATTTCGATAACCAAGAACGTTCTCGCTCTTCTGATAGCTGCGGTCATCGTCACTCTGATGGTGATGGGTCTTGTACGCTACTACAACCGAAACGGCTTCAAGGCTCCCCGCAAGGGAATGGGCTTCATGGAACTGCTCGTTGATTTCATCTATACNGGAGTGATCAAGAACACGCTGGGAGACCGCGCGCAGAAATATGCGCCCTATCTTCTGACCTGTTTCTTCTTCATCCTCGTGATGAACCTTCTCGGACTGATNGTGATCTTCCCCGGCGGTGCGAACCTGACCGGCAACATCGCGATCACTCTGGTGCTCGCCGTGATGACATTCATTGTAACCAACATCAACGGCAACAAGCACTACTGGAAAGAAATTTTCTGGCCCGATGTTCCGATGTTCCTGAAGTGTCCGCTCCCGATCATGCAGTTCATTGAGATCTTCGGTATGTTCACCAAGCCGGCCGCGCTCTGTGTCCGTCTTTTCGCGAACATGATGGGCGGTCACATGATCGTGATNACCCTGACGCTGCTGATCTTCATCTTCGCCGCNTTCGGGGCTGCCGCTCTCGGCGCGTCGGTTGTCGTATCGGTTCTCTTCTCTATCTTCATGCTTCTTCTTGACGTTCTTGTCAGCTTCATCCAGGCTTATGTGTTCACCATGCTCTCGACCATATTCATCTCCATGAGTACGGAGCGTCACGAGCATGCGGCCCACAAGGCGGAAGAAGAGGCCTCGGCTAAGGCCGATTCNAACGGTTCNGCAGAAACTGCTTCTGCAANCCTTATNAACGAAACAAAATAATTTCAAAACATACTAATTCTAACTTCACTCGTTATGTTATCTATGATTTTCGCAGATGGCTTCGGCCTCGCTCAGCTCGGCGCAGCTCTCGGCGCCGCAATCGCAGCCATTGGTGCCGGCATCGGTATCGGCCGCATCGGTTCTTCCGCAATGGAGGCAATCGCCCGTCAGCCCGAATCGGCTGGAGACATCCGCTCGAACATGATCGTGATCGCCGCTCTCATCGAGGGTGTCGCACTCTTCGCTGTGATCGTTTCGGCTCTCGCTCTGTTCATCAAATAATTCTCTTTCAGAATGGAATTATTCACGCCCGATTTTGGTTTGGTATTCTGGATGTTCCTCGCGTTCATCATTCTCTTCTTCGTGCTTGCGAAGTGGGGATGGCCGGTGATCATCAAGAATATGGAAAGCCGCGCAAACACCATCGACAACGGAGTCGAGTATGCACGTCAGGCCAAAGAACAGCTTGACNANGCACGCGAGCAGGCTCAGAAGTATGTCGAGGAAGCGCAGGCAACCCAAGCTGAAATGTTGCGTGATGCGGCCAAAATGAAATCGCAGATCATCGAAGAGGCCAAGAAAGAGGCCTCTGACGAAGCGAAGAAAGTAATGGACGCCGCGAAAGTCTCCATCGAGCAATCACGCAAGGAAGCTGAGTTGCAGTTCAGAAATGAAGTCAGCAAGTTCTCGCTTGACATCGCCGAGAAAATGGTGCGCAAACAGCTCGCCGGCGACGATGCTCAGAAGCAGCTTGTCGACAAAATGTTAGACGAGATCGAGAAGAACTGATCAAACGATCGGTAATCTCGAAGTCCAGGAACAACCGGCCGTCCCGACGGAGGACGCCATAAAAGAGTCTCTCGCCTGAGACGGCCGGTCTTTCCAACCTCGNAACTGACAGACACTCCCCGAAACATCCAACTCCCTCTCTAAACTAACCCTGAAGAAACAAATCATGAGCAACGGATTGATTCCACGCCGATATGCGAAGGCACTCTACAAGTATGCGGAAGAAAAGGGTAACACCGAGACCGTGTACACGACCATGAAAGCCCTCGCCGATGCGTTCAAGACAAACCCGGACCTGCAGAAAGTTCTCGCGAATCCGTTTGTCGAGAAAGAGGACAAGGAAAAGCTCCTCGTCTCGGCCGTAGGGCCGGACGCTCCCGCGGACTATGTCGATTTCGTTAAGCTTCTGCTTGAGAACAAGCGGGAGGAATTCACAAACCTGATCGCCATAGCATACTGCGACCTCTACCGCAATCTNCATCACATAGCGCGTGTGACTGTGACCTCCGCGACCCCTCTGACCGGAGAACAGCTCGACAAAATCCGCACGATCATCGACAATGCCTATAAGGGTTGGACAGTCGAGCTCTCAACGGCCGTTGACCCCGCGCTGATCGGCGGCTTCGTCATCGACGCCGGCAACAACCGACTCGACGCTTCGCTGAGCAACGAACTTGACCAACTCCGTCTTAATCTCCTAAGAAGCTAATCAAAATGCTTAACCCAAGCGAAATATCTGATATCCTTAAACAGCAGCTCGACAACATCAACACCAAGGTGAAGTTCGAGGAAACCGGAACGGTGCTTTCTGTCGGTGACGGCGTGGCCCACGTTTACGGTCTCGACAACGTGAAATCGAACGAGCTGGTGGAATTCGAGAACGGCGTGAAAGGCGTCGCCCTCAACCTCGAGGAAAGCAACGTCGGCGTTGTGCTCCTCAACAATGTGAATAAAGTTACTGAGAACATGTCGGTGCGTCGCACGGGTGAGATCGCTTCTATTCCCGTAGGAGAGGGTCTCCTCGGTCGAGTGATCAACATTCTCGGCGAACCTATCGANGGCAACGGTCCGATCGAAGGTGACCTCATGCGTCTCCCCCTCGAGCGCAAGGCTCCCGGCGTTATCTTCCGTCAGCCTGTGACNCAGCCGCTCCAGACCGGTCTCAAGGCAATCGACGCCATGATTCCTATCGGCCGCGGACAGCGCGAGCTCATCATCGGCGACCGCCAGATCGGTAAGACCGCCATCGCAATCGACACCATCATCAACCAGCGCAAGGATTACGAAGCAGGCAAACCTGTNTTCTGTATCTACGTCGCTATCGGTCAGAAGGCGTCAACCGTCGCCTCGATCGTCACCACTCTCAAGAAATACGGCGCGATGGACTACACCGTAGTTGTCGCCGCAACCGCCTCCGACTCCGCTTCGATGCGTTATTACGCACCCTTCGCNGGTGTCGCTATCGGCGAGTACTTCCGCGACACCGGCCGCGACGCGCTGATCGTCTATGATGACCTCTCGAAACAGGCTGTCGCCTATCGTGAGATCTCGCTTATCCTCAAACGTCCNTCAGGTCGTGAGGCATATCCCGGTGATATCTTCTATCTCCACTCGCGTCTTCTCGAACGNGCCGCAAAGATNATCGACAACCAGGAAGTGGCNTCNAAGATGAACGACCTTCCCGAAGCGCTCAAGCCCATCGTCAAAGGTGGCGGTTCGCTGACAGCACTTCCGATCATCGAAACCCAGGCAGGNGACGTTTCCGCATACATCCCGACCAANGTGATTTCGATCACCGACGGTCAGATCTTCCTTGAGACCGCACTCTTCAACCAGGGTATNCGCCCGGCGGTGAACGTAGGTATCTCCGTGTCGCGTGTAGGTGGTAACGCCCAGATCAAGCCTATGAAGAAAGTGGCAGGTACTCTGAAGATCGCNCAGGCACAGTATCGCGAGCTCGAATCGTTCACCAAGTTCGGCGGCGACATCGACCCCGTGACTGCAAAAGTCATCGACACCGGCCGTAAGAACCAGCAGCTTCTCATCCAGCCCCAGTATCAGCCNTGGCCCGTGGAAAACGANGTGGCTGTCATCTACTGCGGTGTGAACGGTCTGCTNGAGAACGTACCGGTAGACAAGGTTCATGACTTCGAGAAAGCCTTCATCCAGCTCGTCGAAAGCAAGTACAAGGATGAAGTTCTCGGCCAGATCAAGGCCGGCCAGCTGACTCCCGACGTCGAGGCCAAGATCAAGGAATGTGCCGCACTCGCTTCGGCCCAGTTCGCAACCAAATAAGTATCCGCCAAAACGGATATAGCAATCCATAAGATNACGGACGGTCCTNCAGACCGCCAACGGAAAGGGACCGTCCGTCGCTTCTCTTGAAATCTNATTGATTTCCCCTCCCCTCTCCTGACNTATTCCTCACTCCTCAGNAATCCTCATAATCCCTTCTCGGGATTAANCTCCATAATACTAATCCGCCTAACGACAGCAACGAAATGGCAACACTAAGGGAACTGAAAACGCGTATCGGATCCGTGGCGTCAAGTGAAAAGATCACCGGCGCCATGAAGATGATCTCGTCTGCCAAAGTACATAAGAACGAGCAGGCCTTGCGTCAGCTCCTCCCCTTCAAGAACCAGATCCGCTCGATCATGGGCCACATTCTTCAGGCCGGATGCACGTTCACGTCTCCGCTGATTGAAGAACGCGAGCACATTTCGAGCATCGCCCTTGTGGTCTTCGGCAGTGATGACGGTCTCTGCGGAGCCTACAACATGAATATCTTCAAGTCGCTCCTTGCCCGCATCAATGCCCTCCGCGACGAGTACGGAAAGGATCTGAAGATCGAGATTTTCCCCGTCGGCAAGAAAATCTTCAAGGCGGTCTCGAAGATCGCCGGTCCCGCTATCCGGGTGACCGTGGTTCCGGGAGTTGACTCCAAGATGGAAGGCCAGACGGTCAACGATTTCACCCTTTCGCTCCAGAAAGGATTCACCGATAAGGAATATGACCGTGTGGAAGTGGTCTACATGCAGTTCCACTCGATCAGCCGCCAGAAACTGACCGACGATGTGCTCTTCCCCGTAAGCGAGAAAAATCTCGTGGATGAAGCCGACAATTCTGAATCAAACAAGCTCTACATATTNGAACCGNACGCGAACCGNATCTTCAACGAGGTGCTCCCGATGTTCGTGCTCTCCACAATGCAGGAGATCACGATCGAGAACCGTGCGTCGGAACAGGCGGCCCGCGTGATGGCCATGCAGAGCGCCAACGACAACGCCAAGAAACTTCAGGAGAGNCTGAATCTGGAGTACAACAAACTCCGTCAGGAAAACATCACCACCGAGCTTCTTGACATTCTCGGCGGCCAGGTCGAAAGATAAACCGGAGCGTGATTCAACTAACCAAGAAAACAAGAATACACGATATACGACTATGAGTAGTATCAAGGAATATTTTTCATCGGTAGGCAACGGACTCAAATCATTGGTCCAGGGCATGCAGGTGACCGGCAAGGAGTTCGTCACTCCCAAGATCACCGAGCAGTATCCTGAAAACCGTGCCGACCTCAACATTTCAGATCGGTTCCGTGCCGAGCTGACCCTCAAGTATGACGCCGAGGGCCGCCACAAATGTATCGCCTGCGGAATCTGTCAGACAAACTGTCCGAACGGAACGATCGAGCTGACCACAAAAATGGTCGAACTTCCGGACGGCAAGAAGAAACGCAAGCTCGACAAGTACATGTACGACCTCGGCAGCTGCACATTCTGTATGCTCTGTGTGACGACATGNCCCCAGGACGCACTCGCGTTCTCNAACGACTTCGAGCAGGCNGTCTTCACTCGTGACAAACTCGTCAAGCANCTCAATTACCGTCCCGAAGTGCCCGATCCCGTTCCGGCTCCCAAGCCTGCGGCNGCTCCCGCNCCCGCTCAGAGCGNCGCTCCNTCGGCAGACGATCCCATCGCCAAACTCGGCTTTGAGGTAGACGAAAAGGGTCGCGCGGCACTTGAGCGTGTGAAAGACAATCCGGAAATGTTCGCAAAAGTTGCGGCCGGACTCAAGAAACTCGCCGAAAAACGTGCCGCAGAAGCCGGCAACGCNCCCAAGGCTGAGTAACGAACCATCAAGCAAACAAGTAATCTAACATAATGGACTCTGTAGGTAACATTATCCTGTATTTCGTAGTGGCGATAGTGATGATCGTATCATCATTCCTCGCCATCAAGACGCGAAAGATTCTACGGGCCGCCACTTATCTTCTGTTCGCCCTTCTCTCGACAGCCGTCTTCTATTTCCAGCTCGGCTATCAGTTCCTGGGCGCGGTTCAGATCGCGGTTTACGCCGGCGGTATCATGGTTCTCTTCGTCTTCGCCATCCTTCTGACACATCGTCCGGATGAGAAGAGCAAGAAGCTTGAATCACACCGCAAGACAGTCGGAATCATCTCCGCATGCGTAGGCGCCGTAGTCCTTCTTCTCGCCCTCTTCTTTATGCCCCTCCCCCACGACGCGAANCTCGTGACGTGTATCGAAGGCTCAACTCCGGTCACCATGCAGATGATCGGCGAAGCNTTCACCGGCTCGGGCAAGTTCCAGTATCTTCTCCCCTTCGAGGCTGTGTCGGTTCTTCTTCTGGCCTGCATCATCGGAGGCGTGACGATCGCGCGTAAACACTAATTCGACATGTAGGTATCAAACCTGAAACCTGAAAAAGAAAAACATCATGGATTTAAGCATGTTATGGTATCTCGTGCCGAGTGTGCTGATGTTCTGCTGCGGAGTGTACGGCTTCGTGACCCGTCGCAACATCATCGCCATTCTCGTCTCACTCGAGCTGATGCTCAACTCGGCCGATCTCAATTTCGTGATCTTTAACCGGTACCTGTTCCCCGGCAGCATGGAGGGCATGGTCTTCACTCTGTTCGCAGTCGCCATCGCAGCGGCTGAGACAGCTTTGGCCATCGCCATCATCATCAATGTCTACCGTCACTTCAACGGCACCGACATCAGTAAAATCACAAACATGAAACACTAAGATATGGGCACTACACTTCCAATTCTGATTCTGGCCCTTCCCATCTCGATGTTCCTCATTCTGGGACTCGGAGGTGTGAAGATGAGCCGTAAGGTAGCCGGAGTGCTCGGTATCCTCGGCATGGGTACTTGTATGACCCTTGCCTATATCGTGGCTTTCAGCTACTTCTTCCCCGGCGAGGGAAGCGAGTTCCTTATTGACGGAGTCCGCCAGCAGGTTGAGATCTTCAACGTGACCTGGCTCCAGTTCACTCCGACGCTCGCTGTCAACCTCGGCTTCCTTCTCGATCCTATCTCAGCGCTGATGCTGGTTGTGATCACCACAATCTCGTTCATGGTCCACCTCTATTCATGGGGTTATATGGAGCATGAGCCGGGCTTCCAGCGTTACTACGCATTCCTTTCGCTCTTCAGCTTCTCGATGCTCGGTCTGGTCGTTGCGACCAACATCTTCCAGATGTATATCTTCTGGGAGCTCGTGGGTGTCAGCTCCTACCTCCTGATCGGCTTCTTCTACAAACTGCCTTCTGCGGTTTCGGCTTCGAAGAAAGCGTTTATCGTTACCCGTTTCGCCGACCTCGGCTTCCTGATCGGTATCCTGCTTCTTTCGTTCTATACCGACACGTTCAACTTCATCGATATGACCCATAACCCGATGGGAGTTCTCGCCTCGACCGGCGGTGCTACCTTCATGGGCGCTTCCGTGCTCACCTGGGCGATGGTGCTCATCTTCGTCGGCGGTATGGGTAAATCGGCAATGATGCCTCTCCACATCTGGCTTCCCGATGCGATGGAAGGTCCGACCCCCGTTTCGGCCCTCATCCACGCTGCTACAATGGTCGTGGCCGGTGTTTACCTCGTTGCCCGCATGTTCCCCGTNTACTGTGTTGTTGACGCNGCNATGACGTTCATCTGCGTTGTCGGCGCATGTACCGCTTTCTATGCNGCGGTTGTGGCCTGCACACAGATCGACATCAAACGTGTACTTGCATTCTCGACCATCTCGCAGATCGCGTTCATGATGGTTTCTCTCGGTGTCGCATATGACCAGCCNNTTCCCGGCGTGCATTACAGCGGTCTGGGCTACATGGCCGGTATGTTCCACCTCTTCACCCACGCGATGTTCAAGGCCCTCCTCTTCCTGGGAGCCGGCGCTCTTATCCACGCTGTNCACTCGAACAACTACACCGCGATGGGCGGTCTCCGCAAATACATGCCGATCACTCACTGGACATTCCTTATCGGCTGTCTCGCGATCGCAGGTATCTGGCCTTTCTCCGGCTTCTTCTCTAAAGACGAAATGCTCGCCGCCATGTTCGCCAACCACTGGTTCTGGGGTGCATGGATGACTATGGTAGCCGGTCTGACCGCCTTCTACATGTTCCGTCTCTACTACATGATCTTCTGGTGGGAGGAGAACCCCCACTACAAAGAGCATCGTCCGCACGACGCACCCTGGCAGATGTCACTCCCGCTGATCATCCTGGCCGCAGTTTCGTGTGTCGCAGGTTTCATTCCCTTCGGTGAATTCGTGACCTGGAACGGCGAGCCCTATCATATCCACATCGAAGCTCCCGTAGCCGCCACTTCTCTGACCGTAGCCGTTCTCTCGATTCTTCTCGCGACATGGCTCTACGCAAAGAAGAACGACCGTCCGCGCAAGATGCGCGAGGCGCTNCCCAACCTCTGGGAGGCTGCTCACCGCCGCTTCTACTGGGATGAGATCTATCAGTTCATCACCCATAAGATCATCTTCGGAATCATCTGTAAGAGCATCGCATGGTTCGACCGCCACGTTATCGACGCATCGATGGACGGCATGGCGACCGTTACCCGCAAGGTTTCTTACGCTATCCGCGGAATGCAGAGCGGCAACGCCCAGGTTTATGTGGTGTGGTACCTTCTCGGCGCCCTCGCACTGGCCGCCATCACATGGATCTGTCTAATCTAACACCCTCATCGCAGATAAACTTAATATTATGTTTGGAAATTTGTTAATCTGGTTTGTAGTAATTCCCATCTTGATGATGGCCGGATTAGGGATATGCCGCAACAGCAGCATGAACGCAATCCGCGCGGTGATGGTGACTGGCTCGACCGTTCTTCTTGGTTTCGCAATCTGGTTGTGCGTTGACTTCCTCGGTCTCCGTGCCGCCGGTGAAACCGCCGAGATGCTTTATCAGGGCTCCTGGATGTGGTATGCCCCGCTCAACATACATCTCGCCGTAGGTGTCGACGGAATCTCCGTCCTCATGATTCTTCTTTCTGCAATCATCGTCTTCGCAGGTACATTCGCTTCCTGGAAGATCAACCCCCTTCCCAAGAACTTCTTCCTCTGGTACTGCCTCCTCTCGACCGGTGTATTCGGTTTCTTCATCTCGATCGACATGTTCACCATGTTCATGTTCTATGAGGTGGCTCTGATCCCGATGTACCTTCTTATCGGTGTATGGGGTACCGGACGCAAGGAATATTCGGCAATGAAGCTGACCCTGATGCTGATGGGCGGCTCGGCCTTCCTGATGCTCGGTCTTCTCGGAATCTACTGGCACTCCGCTCCCGAAGGCCAGCAGCTGACATGGAATATCCTCGAGATCGCACAGAACTCGAAGACCAANCCGATCGACCATTCATGGCAGGGAATGCTCTTCTGCTTCACTTTCGTAGGTTTCGGCGTTCTCGGCGCCATGTTCCCCTTCCACACATGGAGCCCTGACGGTCACGCCTGCGCGCCGACCGCGGTGTCGATGCTCCACGCCGGCGTTCTGATGAANCTCGGCGGCTACGGTTGCTTCCGTATCGCCATCTATCTTCTCCCCCAGGCCGCAAACGAGCTTGCATGGATCTTCATCATCCTGACCGGTATCTCGGTTGTCTACGGTGCGTTCTCAGCCTGCGTTCAGACCGACCTCAAGTATATCAACGCATATTCTTCGGTGTCTCACTGCGGCATGGTGCTCTTCGCAATCCTGATGCTCAACTGCACCGCCATGACCGGTGCTATCCTCCAGATGCTTTCACACGGTCTGATGACGGCACTCTTCTTTGCCCTCATCGGTATGATCTACGGACGTACCCACACCCGTGACATCCGNCAGATGGGCGGTCTGATGAAAATCATGCCNTATCTCGGTGTCTGCTGGATGATCGCCGGTTTCGCATCTCTCGGTCTTCCGGGTCTCTCGGGCTTCGTTGCTGAGATGACCATCTTCTTCGGTGCGTTCCAGGATGCNGATCTCTTCCACCGCATCTTCGTCATCGCCGCCACCTGCTCGATCGTCATCACCGCGGTTTATATCCTCCGCGTTGTCGGCAAGCTTCTTCTCGGTCCNGTCTATGACGACCACCACCTGAGCCTGACCGACGCCCAGTGGTTCGAACGTCTGGCTACAGTGACCCTGATCGTCTGCATCGCCGGCATCGGTTGCTTCCCCAACTGGATCAATGAGACAATCCAGCACAGCTTCACTCCGATTGTAGCCGCAATCCAGGCAGCTGTCTAACCCAGAACCCCATTGCAAAATCGACAAATAACCTAACAATGGATTACTCACAATTCGGACATATGCTCCCCGAGCTGATTGTTCTCGGTCTGTTCCTGATCGTTTTCCTTGTGGATACTTTCTCGCGCCAGACCAACAACGTCGCCGGAAGCAACAACGTCATAACCCAAATCGCCGCTGTCGGTATGCTTCTCGCGACAGTAGCTATCTGGCTCGTCCCCTCCTGCCCCGAACCCATCTTCGCCGGCATGTATGTAAACGACCAGACCTGCAAGGCAATCAAGTGCGTTCTCAACGTCGGTGCCTTCCTGGTGCTTCTCCAGGGTTCCAAGTGGGCCTCTTCGGAAGAGATCTCGACCCGCAAGGGTGAATATTACGAACTTCTGTTCGTGACCCTCTTCGGAATGTACCTGATGATTTCCGCCCGCCACTTCCTGCTCTTCATCATCGGCCTCGAATCGGCCTCGCTGCCGATCGCCGCTATGGTCGCATTCGACAAGCGCAGAAACGAAAGNGTCGAAGCTTCGATCAAATANATCCTGACCGCAGTCTTCTCGTCGGCCATCCTGCTGATGGGTCTCTCGTTCGTCTANGCTTTCTCNGGCGGTTCTCTCTACTTCAGCGANATCGCCGCCAACATTGTCTCGGGCGAAGTCAGCGGTCTTCTTCTCGTGGCTCTTGCCTTTGTACTCGCCGGTCTCGGATTCAAGCTTTCGCTCGTTCCGTTCCANCTCTGGACCGCCGACGTCTACCAGGGTGCCCCCACTCCGGTGACCTCATACCTTTCNGTTGTTTCCAAAGGTGCGGCAGCGTTCGCGTTCTTCATCATCTTCACCCAGTGTTTCGGCCAGGTATATAGCGACGCATGGGAATGGATGCTCTATGCAGTGATCATCGCCACCATCACGGTCGGCAACCTCTTCGCAATGCGTCAGAAGAACATGAAGCGATTCATGGCCTTCTCGTCGGTTTCGCAGGCAGGTTACATCATGCTCGGAGCCATCCAGGGCGAAGCCATCGGCCTCGCGTCGATGATGTTCTACATCTTCGTCTATGTTGTCTCCAACCTCGGCGCCTTCGCTGTGATCCAGACTATCGAAAACAAAACCGGCCGCGTATCGATGGATGACTACAACGGTCTTCACAAGTCGAACCCCGCACTGTCATTCGTGATGACCCTCGCGATGTTCTCGCTTGCCGGTATTCCTCCGTTCGCAGGCTTCTTCTCGAAGATCCTTATCTTCACNTCGGTTACAAGCACCAACTCATGGGCTCTCTACATGCTCGTGCTCATCGCCCTGATCAACACGATCATTTCGCTCTACTACTACCTGCTTGTCGTGAAGGCTATGTGGATCAATCCCGACGAGCCCGTCATCGAGCGTTTCAAGACTCCTCTCTGCGAGAAAGTGGGTCTCGGCCTCTGCACTCTCGGCATCGTGTTCTTCGGTCTCGTGAGCCCGATCTACACATGGTTCTATGACGCTGCTACAAGCTGCTACAGCGAAGCGGTCGTCGTAGTCGAGACCATCATGGAGGTTCTCGTCTGATTCCTACCCTACTCCATAGTTTCCGGTCCCGGCCATCATCTGATGTCCGGGGCCGGTTTTATNGTATCCGTCCGGAAAAAGTTTAGATGAGTTCTTTGGTATGTTTGCAAACTATCACTAACTTTGCAAACGCAAAGCGGCATCAGCGCCACTCGAGCGCAGCCGTCAGTNAGATCAGAATAATCGTCAGTTAGATCAGTATAATCATGGAATCAATCAAAGAGATATTCCGTATAGGCATCGGNCCCTCGTCAAGCCACACTATGGGTCCCCGAAAAGCGGCGGAGATATTCCTCGGACGTAATCCCGAGGCCACAAAATTCGTCGTCACACTCTACGGCTCCCTNGCCGCNACCGGCAAAGGGCATATGACGGACGCGGCCATCATCGATGTTCTCCGCACACCCGAACATCCCGTAGAAATCGACTGGCANCCCGATATTTTTCTTCCCTATCATCCGAACGCAATGACNTTCCGTGCCTTTGACGTGCATGGAGAAAAAATCGATGAAACCACCTTCTATTCTGTCGGTGGTGGTGCNATCGAAGAAGAGGGCAAGGAGAAATTAGTTCCCAACCATGTCTATAAGTACACAAAGCTNAAAGACATCATGGACTACTGTGAGAAGACGGGGCGTGCATATTGGGAATATGTACTTGAAACCGAAGGAGAGGAGCTATATGAGCATCTCCACGATGTCTGGGAAACGATGAAAGAGGCTGTCGAAAGAGGCCTGAANCATGAGGGACGTCTTCCCGGGCCACTGAATCTCCAGAGAAAGGCCAACGCTTATTATGTAAAGGCCGGTGGCTACCGTGANAATCTCCGGAGCCGNGGACAGGTGTTCGCTTATGCNCTTGCAGTCAGCGAAGAGAATGCTTCGGGCGGCAAGATCGTGACAGCTCCGACCTGCGGATCCTCAGGTGTAGTTCCGGGTGTGCTGTATCATCTCTGGAAAAGCCGCGACTTTCCGGAACGTCAGATGCTGAACGCGCTGGCCACCGCCGGNCTGTTCGGAAATATTGTCAAGGAGAACGCATCCATCTCCGGAGCCGATGTAGGTTGTCAGGGTGAAGTCGGAGTNGCCTGCGCCATGGCNGCNGCTGCNGCCTCACAGTTGTTCGGTGGCAGTCCCGCNCAGATTGAATATGCGGCNGAAATGGGACTCGANCATCACCTCGGAATGACCTGCGACCCCGTNTGCGGACTGGTACAGATCCCNTGTATCGAACGCAACGCATACGCCGCCGCACGCGCCCTNGACGCCAATATATACGCATCCTTTACGGATGGTAACCACCGTGTATCGTTTGACAAGCTTGTCCGCGTNATGAAAGAAACCGGTCATGANCTCCCCTCGCTCTACAAAGAGACCGGCACCGGNGGTCTGGCAAAGGATTACGCCCAGATGGAGCGCAAGTAANACAGGCAAGAGTAAGATAAGCAAGAGTAGGATAAGTAAGATATGAGCGATCAGGTATCCCTACATACACTCGGTTGCGGATCGGCGAAGCCGACGCTCCGACACAGCCCCTCGTCAAGTGTTCTCAATGTGCGGGGAAACCTTTTCATGGTCGACTGCGGCGAGGGGGCACAGCTCGGAATGCAGAGACAGCGTCTCGGNATGTCGCGCCTCAGTCATATCTTCCTGACNCATCTTCACGGCGACCACGTCTTCGGTCTGCCGGGATTGGTCGGATCGATGGGTCTGGGCATGATGGGTGGTGAACTGACAATCCACACGTTCGCCGAAGGTAAAAAAATCCTGACCGANATTTTTGATTTTTTCAGTCGTGAGACTCCCTTCGAGATCAACTTCAACGTGATCGAGCCGACAGATGCCGTGATTTTCGAGAACAAGACAATGACNGTCCGCACGGTCAGGCTCAATCACCGGATAGACTGTGTCGGATATGTATTTGAAGAAAAAGAGGGTCTGCGCCANATCAACAGACCGGAATGTGACTTTCACGGAGTGCCTGTCTGGCAGATGAACAGAATCAAAGCCGGGGAGGATTTCGTCAAACCCGACGGAACGGTAATCCCGAACGAAGTTCTNACCACTCCCCCATCCAAGCCGTGGAGCTACGCGCANATATCCGANACCGCCTATATGCCCGATCTGGCAGAGAAGATNAAGGGTGTCGATCTCCTCTTTCACGAAACGACATATTGCGACTGTGACGCGCACCTCGCNGCCAAGCGCGGACATTCGACNGCCAAAGAAGCCGCCACGGTGGCCCGCGACGCGCAGGCAGGCCANCTTCTGACCGGACATTACTCCTCACGCTANAAGAACGACAACGTCTTTCTCGAAGAGGCTGCCTCCATCTTCCCCAATACCANCCTCAACAAAGAGGGACTGTCTGTCAAGATCCGATAATTCCCCNAAAGGAAAAACTGCAAAAGGCGACATGACGGTAAAGCAATTGCTGACTTTACCATCACGTCGCCTTTCGNTATTNTCATAGNNGGNGTCNTNCTTANTNGCAGGANTNAATTGCAGGANNTCCCGNATTTTNNGTANTTNAATTCTTGAACCGAATTACTTCCTGACNCGGTTCANTTCATGAACNTCNTGAAACNGTTCACTTCATGAACATCTTGACGCGGTTCCATTTGCCGTCGAGGGCATCGGGAACGCAGTCGACATCTTCGGGCTGTTTGAAGACATCAAACTTCGANTCGCTCCAGATGAACGGNAACTGGCGGATNTGNGCAGTTCCGAACTTCATCCAGAAGGAGGTCTTCTCACCGTTGATATCGGGCTNTTTCGAGAGNTTCTTCAGNGTGTCGAGAATCAACTCTCTCGAGAAGGCCTTGGCATCAACCGATCCGTCAGGACGTGTACGAGGCATTTCGGTGGTACCGTANCCGAGATCCCAGCGGCCGTAGATAGACAGCGGCTCACGATCCTCGGTATAGGTGATCAGGGCCTTGGTGGTATCCATATCAACCACGGTATCCAGACGTTCCCAAAGCTGGTTTCGACGCATGGGACGCAGGTTCATGCTCTCGAGCTCGTAACCTACCCAGAAGCTTACCGGCTGGTTCACACCGAAGATATGGGTCGGNGAGATCAGATGGTGATCATAGTCNAGATGATTNGAGACGTATCCGGTCGAGTCCTTGATGACGATCTTCTTGCCGTCACATTTGAACAGAACGAAGCGTGCGTAGCTCATGTCAAGCAGACCTATCTCCCCTGTGTTGGCATCCACGATATGGTAGCCGTTCAGGTATGTGCCGGTGTTGTCGAGCGAACAGTANTCGTAGAACTCATCTATGGTCTTCGANAACTGCTCCGCCGCGGCCGACCGATATGTCAGCCAGACACCGAGAACTTTCGGCTCGTTGTATAGGTCAACATGAGTTGTCTCATTGAAACCNATACCGTTGCCGTTGAANCCGAAGTCGGTGTTTGAACCGAACTGACCGGGACAGTTTGCATTCTGGGTCACGAAGTCGTCNCCNATNCAGTAGGTCACGGCGCAGGACTGAGCCCAGAAGCAGCACCACGAGTTGTGGGTCCAGAACACGTTTCCGTCGGGCATCATCTTGGTAAACGCCGTGCAATGGTCCGGTTTCTCCTCGGGAGAGATCTTCTTCGCCTTTCCATAGCCCATCACGAGACCGATCTTGTCGCCNACGGCNTCGAACAGGTCATATTGCGAGTTGATGAANATAACGTCGAGAAACGTCAGCGGGGTGTCNTCATATCCGAGGACACTCTGCTCGGCCGGNAAAGAACTGAGACGGAGATCGTCGAACTTCACGTCCTTTCGGGGCTCTGCTCCGACGGCGCCTTCATAGATTCCGAGCTGACGGAACATCAGACGAACGATTTTCTCGGCCTTGACATCGCCCTTGCGCTGCGNAGCCCAGTCACACAGATAATTGTAGTTTTCGATAATTGCCTGACCACAGGCGGTCAGATATTCCGGCTTCACATCTACATTNATCGAGTCTTCGGGAGTCGAACCGATGAGAAAGTTCTTCCAGGAGTTGTTTCTGGTCGCGAGNATNGTCTTGCCGGTCTGGACTTTGCCCTGNATGTATCCGGCGTTATATTCGTTCTGGAAAATGCTCACNTTGGGGTTCTGAGCNTAGATGGCATAGTTCCAGTTGTTGTCCACACACTGCGCGAAACCGCATGAGTACTCGTCGAGCACGAACTGTGTNGGCTCTGTATTCTTGAAATTGGGGGTGTATTTAGCCATGACTTTGATCTTTTTTAATTGAACTCTTCAAAGAAGTTTTAATTGAACTCTTCAAAGAAGTTCACTCCATAAACATTTTTACGAGATTCCAGTCGCCGTCGATAGCGTCCGGAATGCAGTCTACCTCTTCGGGCTGTTTGAACTTGGCCCACTTTGACTGAGACCAGATGAACGGGGTGCCGTCGAGATAGGCGGAACCGAATTTCATCCAGAAGCTCGTCTTCTTTCCATCCTTGCTCGGCTTCATGCTGAGCGAGGAAAGGACTTTTCTGATCTCGCTCGCAGAGAAGGCTTTCGCGTCGATCGAGCCGTGAGGCTGATAACGAAGGAATTCCGAGGTACCGTAGTTCTTGTCCCAGCGGCCCGCGATNGAGATCGGCTCGAGGCTGGAGTTAAAGGTGACCANAGCCTTGGCGCTCTCCATGTCATGAACATTGGGAAGATTGCGATAGAGCTGGTAACGACGTTTCGGAGCGCCGTCNATTGTCTGCAGTTCACGCCAGATACGCTTGTAGGTCGGGTTGTTGCATCCGAGAACATGCGTCGGGCTGATCATGTGGTGATCATAGTCAAGGAAGTTGGGGACGTAGCCGGTGGAGTCGGTTACNGTCAGAGTTTCTCCGTTTGCCTTGAACAGAGCGAAACGGGCATAGCTCATNTCNATCATTCCGAACTCTCCTTTGTACGCATCCACGAGCATATAGGCGTTCAGATATGTTCCGGTGTTGTCGATGGTCACGTAGTCATAGAACTCGTCTATCGACTTNGCGAAACATTCTGCTGCCGCCGCACGCCAGGTGAGCCAGATTCCGAGTGTCTTCGATTCATTGTAGAAATAGGTCTCGGTGGTTTCGTTGAAACCGATTCCGTGGCCGTTGAATCCGAAGTCTGTGTTCGATCCGAANTGTCCGGGACANAANGCATTCTGNGTCAGGAAGTCATCACCGATCACATAGGTTATCGCACAGCTCTGGGCGAAGAAACAGCACCATGAGGTGTGAACCCAGAAGATCTCGCCGTCNTCCATCTTNTTCACGAAACCTGTGCAGTGACCGGGCTTCAGCTTGAGGTCATGACATCCGTCTTTGAGCGTATGCTCCTCGTCGTCTTTCGCCACGCGGTTGAACGCAACGCCGAGAGGCTTGGCGATAGCATCCCAAAGGTCCATCTGGGCATTGATGAAATAAATGTCTATGAANGTCAGNGGCTCGTCGCCGGAGTGCATTTTCGAATCTTCCTCATCCATATTGGCGAGAAGAAGATCGTCGAATTTCACNTCTTTCAGCGGCTCCTTGTCGGCCGCTCCGTGATAGATTCCGAGCATACGGAACATCAGACGTATGATCGACTGAGTCTTGTGGTCGGCTTCNTTCTTGCGGGCCCAGTCGCAGAGATAGTTGTAATTNTCTACCAGTGCGTCTGTTGCCAGCTNGACNCCACCCTCAGGAGGCGTCACCGAATCGGCTCCGGGNCCTTCGTCAAGAACATACCATCGCCAGGTGTTGTTTCGTGTCGCCTTGATCAGATGGTTTGTCTGAACCTTTCCCTGGACATAACCGGCGTTATATTCATTCTGATAGATGCTCACCCCCGGATCCTGAGCATAAATTGCGAAGTTCCAGTTGTTATCTATACACTGTGCGAACCCCCGGGTGTANTCGTTGAGCACATACTCCTGCGGTTCTGTGTTTTTAAAATTCGGTTTGTACATANTTGTGTTTTTCTAAAGTGATACTGATTTATTTTGAAGGATCCGAGGGAGCTTTATCATCCGGGGATACTTTGTCATCCGAGGGTGCTTTGTCATCCGGGGATACTTTTGAATCTTCAGTGCGATCTGTGTCCGCCACGGCCTCGGCGACATTCTTGGTCACGGGACCTGCGGAAGTCTGCACGGTCACCNTATCCTTTTTNTCACGGTCACGGATATCGGCATANATCTTNTACAGGATCACAGCGATNGAGGCTGCTACGCAAAGCCATACNCAGATGCGGAAGGCAACNATCGGGTGAGTCTGGGTAGACTGATGGAAGATCTTTGCGATACCGTCGATAACGAACGGAGCGACGACATTACCGATCGAGTCCATCGAGGCNAACCAGGCCAAGGTCAGAGTCAGTGCGATTCGGGTCGAAGCAACCGAAAGGCGGTTGTAGTAGTAAGGCTGTGCGATACCGTAGAAATAGGTNGCGATCAGAATGCCGAGANCGACGACAATCACGTTGCTCCAGATAGTCATCAGTGCGAAGCCGAGAGCAATGCAGAGNATAACCACGATAGCCACTTTTTTCTTGAGCAGACGCAGACACCAGTTGAGCGTATAACCCGAGGCCATAATGCCGAAGAACAGAACTGAGGTCAGATCGCCCGCGGTCGATGANTTGGTGTAACGGAACGGGATATAAAGNCTGATTGCTGCGATCACAAGAGTGATGAAGAAGTAGAACGCACAGTATCTTACCAACATGCCGATATTGACCTGCTGTGAGAATTTATAGTGCANTTTCTTCTGATCNGGATTCGCGGCCTTTCTGATTTCGGCAGGTTCTTTGATGAATTTACCAAAACCTTTGGCAAAAAACAGGGGAANGAACGGAAGAAGATAGATCATGAAGGGGAGACGCCAGCTGATCTTTGCCAGATAACCTGTCGCGATCACACAACCCATGAGAACGAGATTCAGCGTTGCGGAGGTATAACCATACTGAGCNGTGCGCTTCTCTCCGTTGAACAGGTCGGCGATGAACGCCGTTGAGAGCGGACTGAGAATTCCGGCTGCGATACCGATAAGGAAGCTCAGGATAATGAGGGTGATCATGTTCGGAACAAAGAAGAACAGAACACCGCATATNCCNTAGAAGAGACACGTCCAGGCGGTNAGCTTGTTGTTGTTGAAACGCGTGCCGATCCAACCTCCGAGAAAGACAAAGGGGATAGCGGCGAAGTTCGGGCCCACTTCAAGCAGCTGGGATTCCAGCGCCGAGGTGCCCGGAAATATTTTAGTGAGGTCACCCATGATCGGCGAAATGGCCAATCCCGGAATCGACGTACAGATAAAGATCACATAGAGATTGAATACGGCCCACAATGGCAATGTGTTTTCACCGTAACCTGATTTGATGCGTAACATGGCTTTAAGTGTTTAGTTGCTGCTTAAAGATAGGCTTAAAGATAGGAAGGCGGAATAATCACGACTCTTATTGTAGCATAAAAACAGCATTTAGTTATAAACTGTGAAGTAGTTATAAACTGTAAAGTTTAGACAACTTCTGAGAGGGATACGATTNCGCCGGTCAGGTATCTGTCTTTTTTCGGTGAGTNCAACAANTTCCATATATGGNAGTACTGATTGTCTCACATATCGTGAATGTGTTGCTGATCGTCGGAAAAAGCTGACCCAGCCATGCCTCATCTAAACCAATCTGACGAAGAGAGGAGAATCGAGGATCTAAGGTAAATGTTTTTCATAGACTTTGAGTGTTAAGAAATGTTTAACATAAAATTTCGTATAGCGATATAACGCGAGCGGCTTTTAAAAGTTTATCGCTTGATATCAATTATTTGNAGATTTATAATTGAATTTCAACATTTTAACATCAATCGCTAACTTATATCTCTATTTTTCAATTACTTACATAAACTGTTAAAAATAGGCAGCATATGAATTTAACTAATCCGGTATCTACCCAAACCGCTTTGACTTCTAAGCAATTAAAATTTCGGAACACAACAAACCATAAGGCCACTATTTCGTTATATTGGTATAATTACACACCGTTAACAATCATTTACATTTTAAGTAAGTGGTCAAATTTAACCGATAGTAAGTGANCAGAAATTTTTTATACTTGTATAAATTAAATTTGAACACTTACTTAACACTTTCGAGTATGAAATATATATCCAATGGTCGCGGATCGATTCCATTAATTTCGATGATTGCGCTTCTGTCCATCTCTTTGACGGTAAACCTNCCCGGTCTCGCCGTCTCTCCGCTTATGGGCAAACTTGAAGATCTTTTTCCGGGTTCTACGCAACTTGAGATTCAGATGCTGACTCTGCTTCCNAATCTGGTCATCATCCCCATGATTCTTCTTTCCGGAAGGATCACCAATCTTAAGAATCAGATTACAATTCTTGGAATTGGATTAAGCATATTCCTGCTTTCGGGTATTCTCTACCTGTTTGCAGATTCAATGCCTATGCTTATAGGTCTCGGTGCGCTGCTCGGTATNGGCTGNGGATTGATCGTTCCGATTGCGGCCTCAATCCTCTCTATCTGGTTCTACGGNAAGGAGAGAGTCAGCGTACTCGGATACAAGTCGGGCACCTCCAACGGCATAGTAATTCTGGCCACTATCTTCGTTGGGTGGGCGGCTGACTTCAGCTGGCACGCTGCGTTCTCGGTNTATCTCGTTCCNATCNTTCCGTTGTTGCTCATACCCTTCATGACCAACTCTTACATAACTAAACATATACGTCCCGAATCGGCAGTACAGGCAGAGGCAAACGCCAAGGCAGAAGCGGCATCAGCAGCGACCGCNTCCAAGCAGCCTATCCTTACGTTCAAACGCCCTCTTTTCACCTTAACAGGGCTGATCCTGCTCTATATCGGTCTGACGGCGACCTCGATGGTGTTCACCTATTATCTTCCCTTCACGATGAAGCACTACGGCNTCTCATCCTCTAAGGTNGGNTTGGCCACGGCAATGTTCTACGTGACGGCGATGTTGGGAGGCTTCTCATTGGCTCCATATCTCAAAATTACAAAGCGCACTGCTCTCTATGTCTGTATTGCCATCATGACCCTGGGCCTTCTGGTTCTCGGATTTTTCCACAATATGGCCAGCTATATCATNGGTGTCNTGCTTATAGGTCTCGGCTACGGTTTCTTCCAGCCGATCATCTACAACAAGACCACACAGATCGCTCCNACCAAAAAGGATGCGAACAAATTCTTCTCATATACCCTTGCGGGCAACTATATCGCAATCTCCTGTCTTCCCTTTGTTGTTGAGTTCTTCCAGTGGTTGTTCGACAACCACACCCCCAACTTCCCCTATTTCCTCAACGCCGGAATTCTTGTNGNNATCTTNATCATCGGGTTGGTGATGCGNCGCTCTTTCGTGTGGAAGACGGATAAATGAGGGGGNCCCNTGCGNTGAAACTTGGGGCCTGAACAAAAGCTGAATTATTTCAGTCGAATTGTTTCAGAACAGTAAATAAAGAAGTCTCCNGCATCCGGCCCGGCCGGATGCGGGAGACTTTATTTCGGTAACNATCGCGTCTGAAACGCGATNGGATCNGAGGATCTCTTTGGATCTATGGAATCTTTGGATCAGAGGATCACTTTGAGTGAACGGGCAGTGTTGCCTGCNGNGAGGCGAACGAANACGAGGCCTTCGACGTCGAGACGNAGAGTCGAAACTCCGGCTNCNACNGCAACNTTCTCAANNANGGTTCCNTCTACGCCATAGACTGTCAGAAGACCGGCTTCGGGAGCNTTNACAACNANNNNGTNNCCNTNGACAGCAAGCGATGCGTCAGCTGAGATCTCATTNACCGAGTCGTNGCCGGGGGTCACGGCAACAGGGATCGGGTCGAAGCCCTCGGGATAGATCGGCTCGTTACCNACTACGAAGATATCCTTGTTGAAGTTTTCATAGCCGACAACGTCACCCATGAGAACTTCACCGGTCTTGTTGTCAAGNATGATCACGGCGATATTNACGTTCTCATCCTTCAGAACACTCGACGGCATCGAGAACTCGAACGAGTCTACATTATAGACACACTGCTTGATCGAGCCCGANAGAGCGGTACCNGTCACGCTGGGATATACACCGCGACCCACTTCCTGATATTTCATTTCACTGGCAGGAACGAGACCGTTANTCCGNTTGATGAAGGGNGCGAAGTAAGGCACAACCTCCTCACAATAGTTGAATGCGATATACGCCTCGTCCTNTGACCAGTATCCGTTATGCTGAGCATAGTCTGCACCAGTACCTGTGACATCATTCTCNGTCACATANACNAANGCNCGGAGATNNGGATTNTCCTCGTCATAACAGAGGGTNGTTGCGAANTTAACCTTAAGTCTGCTGCCGGTATAGTCTACGCGNGAGATACGAACATCACCGAGCGCCTGCTTCTCAAATGTNTCGATAACGGGCANCTNGGTAGGANNACCTTTNTCACCGTTACGGTTCATGTATGCGGAGGGGTACTCGTTTGAAGGACAGATAGCCTGAATTGCAGAGAAGAACGAAGGCTGCATCGGGTCACCCTGGTGGAGCGCAACTCCNATGAANTGNCCCTTACCATCCTTGCGTCCGAAGTCATGGCTGTACCAGTTCATGTAAGCGATACCGCGCGGGCAATTGGCACACCAGGTGCCGGTGTATTCCTCCATCAGAACGATGCCCTCATAGGGAGACTTGATGAACTGACCTTCGAGAACAGTCGGCTGCGCACCTTCGAAGTTGGGGGTAATGGTCAGGATATAGTCGACCACCGAGCTTTTCAGCTGAAGAGCATCACGGAATTTGATGGTGTATGAAGTTGTAACGCTTGAGCTGAAGGCGTTTGTGTCAGTGTAGGTCATAGTATCACCGCCACCAATTTCCAGGACAGCGGTCACACCCTCTGCATAGACAGGTGTTGAAAGTTTGATGTCAAACGCGGGTGCATGGTTCTCTTCCTTCACGACATAGTGTGAGATCTGACCGGGATCACACTGCAGATAGTACTGTCCGACGGTTATGTCGCCGAAACCGACCATACCGGAGGTGTTCTCGGTGTTCACGAACGCAAGACGCACTTTCTTTCCTTTGTAACCTTCGATCGGCAGACGACGTGTAGCGGATGCCTCATCGCCACCTTTGCCGGTGATGGTCGTGTTGATAAGCTGATCGGTGAAGTTCTCTTTTTCTGCTCCNGAATCGGAGAGAAGTACCTTGTATCGGGTTTTGTTGGTGGTTCCGAGAACGTAGGCCGTATAAACTACAAGTGCCTCGTCTTCTTCGATTGAGATCTCGGGAGTAATCAGCCACTGGTCNGAAGTNACGCCACCTTTGAACTCCGCNGGAGAGAAAGCNGCATATCCGTTCGAGACGGTGTTCACACGAAATCCGTTGTCCGGGNTATAGGTACCGAAAAACGAGGAGTAGGAGCCGGAGGGAACGGCATCNACACCATACTGAATCCATTCCGAAGGAACGGCATCAACGTCGGCGAAGTTCTCGGCGAAATACACCTGTGTGGTGTCGGCTGCATAGGCGGCCATCATCATCGAACCTCCGACNATTGAGAGGAAAAGTTTTTTCATAATGTAGGTTTGAAGAGTTAATTCAATCAGAAAATCTATCCCAACCGGCGAAAAAACCGGTGCTGGGTAGAATCCATTTCAGAGAATCCGTTGTAGACTTTTCTAAACAGACTGTGGATGTTGCAAAATTAACAAAATTTTGGCAACATCCACAGTTATCTTATTAAAATATTTCAAAATAATGTATCGAAGTCATATTCTTGTCGTCGACACGATCATTTTTTCGGAACTTTGTGCTTCTTCCCTTTTCCNGGGACTCTCATCTCGCGCATTCTGTCCATAAACTTGCGTTCCGCGTCTTTCATTTTGAAGAGCTGCTTCTTCGAGATGAACTTGAGGAACTCGGCATCATAACGTTTGTCTATCTCAAGATCTTTCGCACGTGTTTCGTCTATAAGATCCTGATANCGGTCATAATCCTCGTCGGTCACATCCTTGCCGGAACGAAGTTTCTTCTCCATCTGATGTGCCTTTGAGAACAACTGACGCTTTTCACCCCACATTTTCTCATACAACTCCGTAAATCGCTCTCGCTGATCTGCCTTGAGTTCCATTTCCTGAGCAAGATATTTGATCTTGAATTCCATAAACTCACGACTCTTTTCGGGCGATGGCGGTTTGCCGGGCCCCTGTGCGAACATCGACAGAGAAGCGATGCACAAAGCTATGATAAGGAGTATCTTCTTCATCGTTGAAAAAATTCGGTAATGAGGTTATTATGCCGGAATNTGCATATTCGCATACTCGGGCTTCAGATCATATCCAAAGTCTTTCTCGAAATCGGACATGGAATCATACTGGCTCAAGACCTCAGACTCNAGTTCAAAGTCGGATTCGTATGATTCACGCAGATAGACATCAGCCGCCTCNGGATCGGCCATAACTACGGCCACCGCTTCGGGGGGAGTGTCGAGACTGAGGTTGGTAGAGCCGGACGCCGCCGTGTGGAAGACCTTCATCATACACCATATGCCGGCGAACATCGCCGCCATATATACGTATGGCTTCAGTTTCTGCCACGTTGACAGACGGGGAGCGCGCGGAGCCTCGGGATATTCGGGAAGAGAAGCGGATACTTTTGAATACAGATCATCAAAGTAGCCCTCCGGGACTTTGAACCCCGGATTGCGCCCGATTCTCTCTTCAAGTAACTTTTCTTCTTTCATCCTTTTTTGTTTTTGTGTTTTGACCCCGGAAACTCCCGTTGGTTTAAACGGCGTCCCGACTTTAACATTCTTTGNGGGATGGNNTCTTACTTAACCATGATTTTTGTCGACGAACCGGCGGTGCGCACGATGTACAGGCCCTCGGCGGGGAGAACNGCNGACTGNCCACTTNCGAGCGACGCCACAGCCGCACCGGAGACTGTATAAACCGACAGGTTCTCGGAAGCAATCACGCTTCTGCCCTCGACAGTGAAGGCGTCNGNTCCCTGNCCGATCTCAGAAACAGANGCTCCACCGCTTCCGTCGGTCGTGTAGGCNAAACCTATGCGCTGATTGAAGTCGTCTTCGGTGATGAACGAGAGCTGAATCTTGGTCTCGGTTCCGTTTCTGAAAGAGAGTGCCGGAGTTGTGTCATAACCGAANGACGTCACCTTGCCGGTTCCGGGGAAGGGATGACCGGAACGATAGTTCGCATAGCTGGTACCGTCAGCCTCGATCAGATCGACACGCTGAAGTTTGGTGTTATTGTTCACCTCGTTGGCTTCCCAGGTGTCGTGATCNTAATCTATTCTCCAGACCAGCATACCNTGGCCCGGGATATAGTAATCGTTGCCATTGTTCTGACGGTTCTCGAGAAGGAAGTACTCGTTGGGATCGTCAGAGGGGATGATGTAGCACTTGTTCGATTCGTGAAGCGGATCGAGCGTGTACCATCCGTCNGCGCCGAACTCAGTTGCCTGCATCCACCCGAGGGCGGTNCGCTCGAACGACGAGTAGTAGGGAGGNGTGTGNCCNTCGTGATTGTAGGGNCCCTGGTCCATTACCGANTACTTGGCGGGGGTATAGGCTCCGTTATATTCAGTNGTGTAGAGATCCGGGAGACCCATCACATGGCTGAACTCATGGACGAAGGTACCGATCGCAGCCGGACGTGTGTAACCGGTCTGGCGCTCGCAGGTACAACCATATCCGTCGAAACGCACGCCGTCATAGACATACTCGGTCGCNATCCAGCTCGAAAGGTGGGCTGCGTGAGGCCANATGGCATCTTCGCCTCCGCCGTCATGCTCGCCNCCTCCGGCATAGAAGATGAATATATTGTCGATCGAGCCGTCATGGTCACGGTCATATTCGGTGAAGTCAACCGTTGCGTCGAGTTGTTCGCAGGCCTCGACACCCATCATCTCGGGGTGGGCATCACTTCCCCAGAGATCGTTACCGCCGTAATAGGAACGGTCATTCTTAAGCAGAATGGGACCATAGACGTCAAATTGGGGTTTGAACTGGCCGTAGGAGTTCGCGATGAAGTAATCACGTGCCGAACCGGTAGCTCCGTTGTCACTGAAGCCTTCCTCGTTCAACATGCGCGTGAAGTAGTCTTTCGGGTCATTGACTTCGAAACGAACATCCTGATATTCGACCAGAACGACGATCGCTTTCTGTTCGCCGAAAGAGGGAAAAGCCTTGTCGCAGAGNCCNGGGAGACGTGTGATTCCGTCGTCTGCACGACGGGNAGCGGCCGTCGTCTGCGGCGTCACACGGTTGCGACGGGCCTTGAGTCTGCCGGTACGGTCAGCCTGAGCACGGTCNAGAAGCGAGGTGCGGTCGATTGCGGCAACCTCTTTCACTTCTGCAGCCGAGCGGAGTTCGGCGTTACGGGCAACGCTTCCCAGCGCGGCGATATTGTTTTCGGCGTCAAGACCGGCATAACGGTAGAAGCCGTCGGCGCCGCGGAGAATCATCACTCCGTCAATCGTGCNGATAATATGATGGTGCTCGTCACCGCTTATCAGNGCCGTGACNGTCGNGCCGTCCGGCTGCGTGAGCACGACCGGATCGGGCGAGGCGACGATGGCAGCCGCGCCGAGNGGCAGAAGCGCCAAGGTCATCGAGTAAANGAGTTTTTTAATCATAGTGTCAGGTTTGAAGATCGTTTGATTTTGTCCTGCTGTTTCTACGCAGTATCTTGTTNGGATAAATTAATCTANAGATCGAGCATTTCGGTNATTTTCTTGACCGCGTGGTGATACGAGGCTTTGAGCGCACCGACGCTTGTTCCGAGGACTTCAGATATTTCATCATATTTCATTTCATCGAAATATCTCATNTTGAAGACCAGCCGCTGCTTCTGCGGCAGTTTGGCGATGGCTTGCTGAAGCCGGGCCTGCAATTCNNTTCCGTCGAAATATTCGTCTGCCTCAAGATTGTTGAGAGCCGACGTTTCTTCGTTTGAGTCGGAGACGGTCTGCCGGTTCTTCTCCCGATTCAGGAAGTTGATTGATTCGTTNACGGCTATCTTGTAAAGCCATGTCGAGAGTTTGGCTTCCCCTCTGAAATTGTGGAGGTTGGACCATGCCTTNAGGAATGCGTTCTGCAACAGNTCGTTTGCATCGTCGTGGTCCGTGACGAGCTTACGGATCTGCCAGTACATTCTCTCGCCATACGTTTTCATCAATACGTCAAAAGCCTCCCGCGCCTTGCGCGGGTTCCGGAGGTCTTCGATTAGCTGACTTTCGTCAACGGGGGCCTGATAATTCATCTGCGGGTAATTGGCTCTTTGAAAGTATGGAAAACGTCTTTCGGAGCGTGTTAACTTTTAAACCCAATCAAAAGCACACNCTCTCTGAATAAATAACGCNACTTTGATTGGTTTAGTAAAATTACAACAAAATATTTTTCCATCCAAATCTCCGAACCTTCAAGCCGATAAATTCCGCATGTTCCCGGAGNTCGCNGGTCTCTCACCTGTCTCCACGGGATAAGAATGCGGGGACAACCGGAGTAGATGCCCGGTTGCCCCCGCAGGTAGTTTTCTATAATTTCGTAGCTTTACTCGCCGCGGTTCTCCTTGTTGAAGATGTGGCGCAGACGCGAGAAGATACGTTTTGATGTGGCTTCTGTCGGNACTACGTTGGACGAGTCCTTGAGACTTTCGATCGCGCTCTTTTCNGCGTCGCTCAGATTCTCGGGNACGTAGACCATCACATTGACGAGCAGGTCGCCCTTGATNGCGGGATTGTTGAATTCGGGAAGACCCTTGCCGCGGAGTCTGAGGACCTTGCCGGGCTGGGTTCCGGGAGCGACCTTGACTTTCGCGCGNCCTTCGACGAGAGGNATCTCTGCCGAACCGCCGAGNGCGGCTGTCGGGAAATCGAGCATCAGATTATAGATCAGATCGTTCTCGTCGCGGATCAGCTCGGAGTTCTTCTCTTCCTGAATGACAATCAGCAGGTCACCGTTCACGCCGCCATGACGCGGAGCATTNCCCTGGCCTTTGAGGCGGAGAGTCTGGNCATCTTCCACACCGGCAGGGATGTGGAACGAAACGATCTCCTCTTTTTTCTCCACACCGGTTCCGTGGCAATACTGACACTCCTCGGTGATGATCTTGCCGGCGCCGTTACACTGCGGNCAGACGGTCTCNTACTGTTCGGCGCCGAAAATCGAACGACGGACGTTGGTGACATAGCCTGTGCCGTGACACTGAGGACACTCGCGGAAGGCTGTGCCGTCNTTGGCGCCGGTGCCGTTGCAGTGCTCGCAAGCCACGAAGCGGGGAATCTTCAGTTTCTTGTCGACACCGTTCATGATATCTTTGAGCGAGACCTTCACGGTGATGCGCAGGTCGGTGCCTTTATTGACATGCTGACGCGGCTGACGCGAGTAGCTNCGGCCGCCACCTCCCATACCGAAGATATCGCCGAACTGCTCGAAGATATCCTCCATNGTGAACGAATGGCCGCCNAACGGATTGCCACCGCCGCCACCGAAGCCCTGCGGGCCCATATTGTGGCCGAACTGGTCATATTTCTGACGCTTGTCGGCATCCGACAATACGTCGTATGCCTCCGCGGCCTCCTTGAACTTCTCCTCGGCTTCCTTGTCGCCCGGGTTCTTGTCAGGGTGATACTTGATGGCCAGTTTTCTGTAGGCCTTTTTTATTTCGTCGGGTGTGGCGTTCTTCGCAACGCCGAGCACCTCATANTAATCTCTTTTTGCTGCCATAGTCTGTGGAATTTTTCTTACCTCACGGTGTTTGAATTTGAAGCGTATCNGTTCACTTCATCATTTGCCCACAACGACCTTGGCGTGACGGAGCACTTTGTCATTGAGAGTATAACCTTTCTCGACGGTGTCNATGATCTTGCCTTTCTTATCCTCTTCGGGGACAGGAACGGATGCNATCGCATCGTGACGNTCGGCGTCGAAAACACCGTCGGAGGTGTCCATAGCCTTCACGCCGTTGGCGGCAAGATATTTGACCAGTTTATTGTAGATNAGCTCCATACCCTCGCGGATAGAGGCGGGATCTTCAGCACCTTCCGAGGCTTTCAGTCCGCGTTCAAAGTCATCGACGATAGGAAGCAGCCCTTTGAGGACCTGCTCGCCGGCATTCTTGATGAGCTCCGATTTCTCGCGGAGCGTGCGTTTGCGGAAGTTGTCGAACTCCGCCATGAGGAACATATATTCTTTCTTCTCCTTATCCAGATCNGCCTGGAGCGAGGACAATTTGTCTTCAAGCGTTTCGGCTACGGCCTCGGCCTGGACGTCGCCCTCCACGGGCTGTGCATCGTCGGTCAGCTGTTCGCCCTCCTCGACTGCGAAGGTCTCGGCATTGACATCCTCAGGATTGACATTTTTGGTGTTGTCGTTCATATCGGATTTATTTTTATTACCGCCGAAAAAGCGGCTATTTTTGTTTTTGCTCATGGTAATTTGCGTCTTTTATGGTATCAAATNAAGCAAAAATCGCGCCAAAATTTGTTAAGACACAGTTTAAGACACGGTTTATGCCAACTACCATTACAACACGCGACCCCCTCTATCGGTTTAGACGTCGGCATACAGCTTTATCGGATAAACCATGACAGACTTANGGACAGAGCGTTCAGAGCATCAGCAATCGCACGAANANGCTCTCGTCGGAAGCAAAACCGGACGCTGCGCGGNTTGCGGTCTNNCGCGATTCGAAAAGGCCGAACAGNGATGAACCGCTTCCCGACATGGAGGCGTAGAACGCTCCCGCGTCATACAGGCCCTGCTTGATCTCGCCAAGCCGGGGATAGGCCGGAAAGAGGGAGGNTTCAAAGTCGTTGACCGCTACGTCTTTCCATTCCGTTTTCGGCAGTTCGCCAAGACGGCTCAGCGGGAAGGCNNCGTTATCTTTATGCGGCCTGACTCCGGCGAAAGCCTCACGTGTCGAGACATAAATTTCAGGCTTCACTATCACGCACCACATCCCTNCGAGACCGAGCGAGACAGGGGTCATCTTCTCCCCTACCCCNTCGGCATAACAGCTTTGGTTGCGGATGAAGACCGGGCAATCCGCACCTAACCGGAGCGCCATCCGCTCAAGGTCGTCAGCNGTGAATGGAGAAGANGCGGAGTCANCGGGAAATGTNAGNNTGTCAAGCAATTTCAGTGTGAAGGAGGCGTCCGCACTTCCCCCACCGAGTCCGGCACCATCCGGNAGATTTTTTTCGAGCGTCACGCTGACCGNCATNGGATNAATNTTACGCTTTTTCANCTCTTCTCTATAGACCATAACGGCCTTGTAGACGAGGTTTTTCTCGAGGGGGCAGTCTATCGGGCGNCCTNTGAAACGGAATTCATCATTGGCNGAGGGAACNACCTCAAGNGTGTCGCAAAATGAGACGGGATTGAGAGGTGTTCCGGCGTATAGACCTACGGGATGGAAGACCGTTTCGAGATTGTGATAGCCNTCGGGACGGCGCTCCGTTATCCGGAGNCCGATATTTATTTTGGCGTTAGGGAATGATATCATGGNTNGAACGAAATTNTTCGGTAGAATCGGTATAAATNGAAGGGGGTGTTGCTTGGNTTCGTGTTATTTAGNGGACNCGTCCGTAGACCGGGCCGNGAGGTTGTGGGGCAATCTGATCGCGAGCAGAAGGCCNCGGAGAAAGAGGTATGTGAGGAACGCGCTCCACAGGCGANCGTTTGANGGCAGATAGCTACCNCCGACGGGCANGAAACAGATGGCGAAGAAGACGGCTGTAGCCGTGAGTGTGACGGCAAGCATCGAGCCNGTNCGCGTNAGACCGATAAAGAATCCGTCGAAGATAAAGGCCATGACGGTCAGCACCGGGATAAGTACCAGCCACAGACGATAGCGCGAGACGTGAGCTATAACGGCCNTATCGTCAGTAATCAGCGAGGCGATGTCGGTAGCCGCTATCGCATAGACGGTGAAGAATATCGTCCCCATAACGGCGCTCCATATCAACAGCCACTTGACAGACAGACGGTAGAGTGCATTGTCGCCACTCCCTTTGGATCGGCCTACGAGTGCCTCGCCGGCGAATGCGAAGCCNTCCATGAAGTAGGAGAAGAANATGAAGAACTGCATCATCACCGCGTTNGCGGCGAGNGTCACATCGCCGAGTCGTGAGCCTACGGAGGTGATGGTCATAGAAACCGCCNTCACGCATGCCGAACGGAAGAACAGGTTTACGTTGACTCCGAAGAAGCGNTTGAAGTCAGCTTTAAGNCCACGGGGGTATGTCGATTTCGTCTCGGCNTCNCGGGCCGGGCGATAGCGTCTGAAGAGTGGCCACGCCATCNCCAGGGCGAACAGCAGGCCGAACCACTGNGCACAGAGCGTCCCGTAGGCGACACCGATGAATCCAATTCCGGTTCCGAACACGAACCACACGCTCAACAGNATATTGATGACATTGGTGGTGATGGAGACCGTCATAGCCCGTACCGTTGACTGCATCCCGACGAACCACCCGTTGACCGACATTGTTCCGAGCAGAGCCGGAGCACCGAAGACGCAGACGTTGAAATATGAGCGCGCGAGCGCGTCAACGTTTGATCCGGGGGCGAGTACGCTCAACAGCAAGTCTGAAAGAGNAGCGCGCAGCAGGATGAAGAGGAGACCGAACAGCAGGCCGACGCAGAGTGACATGGTCAGCAGTCNACGGATGCGCCGACAGTCGCGCGCGCCGAAGGCCTCGGCCACGAGGCCGGTTGTTCCCATTCTGAGAAAACCGAAGAGCCAGAACGCCACGTTGAGCATGAGCGAGCCGACGGCGATGGCTCCAATATAGGTCGACGAACCGAGATGGCCCGACACGGCGGTGTCGGTCAGACCGAGAAGCGGCACGGTCACGTTGCTCACGACCGCCGGGAGCGCCAGACGCATGATTTCTCGGTTCATCCGGCGTCCGGTACGCGGAACTTCACCCTCGCGGGGGGTATTTTTCACCTTGTTTTGTGTTTTCACGACTGCAAAGGTCGCGAAAAATACCGATTCTGAAAAATTTGTGTTAAATTTGTAGCATGATAGCGCACGGNNCANGCCGGAGCGCCGAAAAGCCATATATGAACGACCTCAACACATCGCGCGGCATGGACCGTGCCGACACCGGCCAGTGGCGACTGGTCATCTACATAACGCGGACNTCGCTCGAAGCGTGGCTCCAGCCTCTCGCGGACCGTCAGGCATCGCGCCGGATCGTTCGCGACAGCTGGGAACCGGTCGGCGACGGCCCGGATCTTCTCGCCCGGATCGAGAACACGGTCTACGATCATCCGCAGTTGCTCGACGACTATTCGGCCGACATCATCATCGAGACAGACCGCGCTATGTGGGTGCCTTCGGAGGTCGGCGCCGACGAGGAGCGTTCTGAGGAGGTATTCAACGCCGTATATGGCTGCGAGCCGGAAGATATGATGGCCGATCGCGTGGATGACAAGACNCTGCTCTGGTGGCTGACGCCCGGATTGCCGGCGTTCCTGAGCCGNACGTTCCCCGGCGCCCGCGTGAGCGCACACCTCGGTGTGATCGTATCCTATCTCGACCGACTCCGTCTTCCGGAAGGTGAGGTTGAGGTCCTCAACACACGTCCCGGTTCGTGCGACNTCATCCTGCTTAAGGATGGAGAGCTGCAGACAGCCTCGACACAGAGGGCCGGAAATCCGGAGGAGGGNATCTACCGTCTGCTCCGGGCGTCGGAAGTCTATGGATTTTCNCCGAGAAGCGCGCATATCGCCGTTCGCGACGAGAGCGGNGATGACTCCGCCCTCTCCGAGGCACTCGACAGTCTGAACCTCGACGCCTCGATACTTGTAGAGGAGGAGAGACAGATGCCCACCGCTGCNTTGCTGATGCTCTCCGGAGCTACAAAGGAGTGATCCTCCCGACGCNTCCTTACAGCTGCAGTGGCAAAACAAANTTTTGAACGATGAGAATTATCAGAGGAAAATATGGGAAACGTCGTTTCGATGTTCCCAAAAATATCACGGCGCGNCCGACAACCGATTTCGCGCGCGAGAATCTCTTCAATGTGATCGAGAATATCGAAGACATCGAAGGCAAGAGCGTGGCNGATCTCTTCGCGGGGACCGGCGCGATCAGCTTCGAGTTTCTTTCGCGCGGAGCCTCCGAAGTGGTNGCGGTCGAAATGGCCCAGACCCAGCTCGGNTTCCTTCATTCGGTCAAGGAAAAGCTCGGCGAGGAGAATATCAAGATCATCCGCGGCGATGTCTTCAAGTTCATCACCGGATGTTATCGGAGTTTTGACATCGTTTTCGCCGACCCGCCGTATGACCACAAGCGTTTCGCCGAGATTCCGGAACTGATCCTCAACTCGAAGATGGTCAGCGAGGGCTCGCTCGTGATTGTGGAGCACTCNAAAAACCATGACTTCTCGATNCTTCCGGAATTTGTGGAGCAGAGGGTCTACGGATCNGTCAATTTCAGCATATTCAGAAAATAAATATAATATACCCACCTAATCGTGAACACCAACGAAACNAACGACGAGGCNATCCGCCTCGATTCAATCGAAGATGCGATCAAGGATTTCCGCGACGGCAAGTTCATCATTGTCGTTGACGACGAGGATCGCGAGAATGAGGGTGACCTCATAATCGCAGCCGAGAAAATAACCCCCGAGGACGTGAACTTCATGCTGAAGAATGCNCGTGGCGTCCTTTGTGTGCCGATGCCCATTGCCCGCTGCGAGGAGCTGGGGCTTGAGCGTCAGGTNCAGGACAANACGTCGGTTCTCGGAACTCCNTTCACCGTCACCGTAGACAAGCTCGAGGGCTGTTCGACCGGCGTCTCTATCGAAGACCGCGCGGCGACAATCCGTGCGCTGGCCGACCCGGCTTCTACTCCNGAGACTTTCGGACGNCCNGGCCACATCAATCCTCTCTATGCTCAGAACCGTGGCGTTCTCCAGCGCACCGGCCACACCGANGCCGGCGTTGACTTCGCNCGTCTCGCGGGTCTCCAGCCCGTAGCCGCGCTGATGGAGATCATGAGCGACGACGGAACTATGGCCCGNCTNCCNGAGCTTCGCCGCCGCGCCGACGAGTGGGGACTGAAGCTCGTATCTATCCGCGATCTCGTGGCTTATCGTCTGAAGAACGATTCAGTCATAGAGATGGGCGAGGAGGTGGAGATGCCTACCCATTACGGCAATTTCCGACTCATCCCCTTCCGCCAGAAAGACAACGGCCTCGAACATATCGCTCTGATCAAGGGCGACGTACGNTCTGATGAGCCTGTTCTTGTGCGCGTCCACTCCTCATGTGCCACCGGCGACATCTTCGGCTCCATGCGCTGCGAGTGTGGCGAACAGCTCCACAAGGCTATGGAACTCATNGANAAGGAGGGTCGCGGAGCGATCGTCTATCTCAACCAGGAAGGCCGTGGAATCGGCCTGATGGACAAGATCCGCGCTTATAAGCTCCAGGAAGAGGGTCTCGACACAGTCGACGCCAATCTTCACCTCGGCCACAAGGCTGACGAACGTGACTACGGAGTCGGCGCGAGCATCCTCCACGCACTCGGCATCAAGAAGATGCGCCTGATGACCAATAATCCCGTGAAGCGTATCGGGCTCGAAGGATATGGTGTGGAGATCGTCGAGAACATTCCGCTCGAAGTCGCTCCCAACGACTACAACCGCTTCTATATGCACACCAAGAAGACCCGTATGGGCCACGATCTNCATAAAGTTGACTGACCGATNTAATACCTAAGTTGATTTAANACCTGAGTTGACTGACCNATTTAANACTCTGAGTNGACTGACCAATNTAATATCTNAAAATGAACCGACCGATTCTGACCGTCCTCGCNGCCNCTCTGGCTNTGGGGACGACCACCATGGCCAAAAAGCCGCTTGACCACGACGCTTTCGATTCGTGGCAGTCGGTGCGCAACCAGGCCGTCAGCCGAGACGGCAACTGGGCNGTNTTCTCCGTCGACCCGCAGGAGGGTGACGGNGTCCTCAGCTTCGCCAACACGAAAAACAACAAGCGCGTCGACATCCCNCGNGGTTATCGCGGCGCCATCACNCCCGACGGACGCTGGGGTCTGGCGCTGATCAAGCCCGAATATGCCGTCACACGCAAGGCCAAGATAGACAAGAAGAAGGATGACGAGATGCCGAAAGATTCGCTCGTGATCGTCAACCTCTCNACTCTCGCTGTNGANAANATCCCGAACGTGACCGGCTANACNATAGCCAANGAAGGGAGCGAGTGGATCGCATACCAAAGCTGNGACACGACGCTGATCAAACCCAAGGCACTCAAGGATAAGAAAGCGGGACGNCCGCTGGTGCTTCGCACNCCTTCCGGATCCCGTTCGAAAACGATCAACTGGGTGAAGGACTANGTCTTCTCGAAAGATGGGCGCCGTGTAGCTGTCCGTCAGAAGAAACACGAGTCAGACTCTGTGGCAACCGACGGCGTAGGCTTTATCGCCCTCTCCGATACGGCCTACTATCTTCTCGACCGCGACCGCAAGTTCTACGGNACCCCCGTATGGAACGAAGCCGGCGATATGCTCGCCTATGTAGCCTCAAACGACTCGAACGAGACCGGAACCCGAATCTGCGANCTCTTCCTCTCAGATCTNAAATCCGGGTCGTATGACCCCGTGAAGGTTGATGTGAAGGCTGCCAATCCGCCGAAGATGAATCTCGCCCTTCCCCATGCCAACGATCCGGCGCTTCAGGATTCACTCATAGCGGAATACAAGAAAAAACGCGAGGGGATGCTGAAAAAAGGTCTGCACATCAACCAATACACCAAACCGGTATTCTCACACAATGGACGCCGTCTGGTAGCCGGCGTTGCTCCATATATCGCCCCGGACGACACGACGATCGTCGACTTCGAACGCTCGGACCTCGACATATGGCGCTGGGATGCGCCTATGACTCCCCCGATGGAGAAGAAGAACGTAGAGAAGATGCGNTCGCAGACTTTCCCCGTNGTGATTGACCTTGAAACCGGAACACAGCAACTTCTGACCGATCAGCCCCTCGTTCAGGTGGTCGTACCTGACCGTTGGGATGGCGAATGGGCACTCCTCCGCGACGCGACCGATTCGAAACTCTCTCATCAGTGGGACTACTANGCACCCGAGAAAATCGAGATCATCAACGTCTCGACCGGAGAGAAGCGTCCCGTNGGCGAAGCCTATTTTGAAGATGCCGAACTCTCTCCTGACGGACGCTACGTCATCTGGTTCAACGAACGCGACTACTATACATACAACATCGCGACCGGCGAGACCCATAAGGTTTCGGAGGGTGTNGAATTCCCCCTCTGGGATGAGACCGATGANCACCCGATGGTTCCGCAGCCCTACGGTCTGGCCGGATGGGCAAAGGGTGACGACGCGATCCTNGTNTANGACCGCTACGACATCTGGCGCCTCGACCCCGACGGTAAGAAAGCCCCCGAGAACCTGACCAAAGGTGAGGGCCGGAAGCGCAATCTGAAAATGCGCTATCAGAATACGGATCCCGAACGNCGCTTCGTGTCGGANGGGGACCTGATGCTCCTGTCTATTTTCGACTACGGCACCAAGATGAACGGTTTCGCATCTATGAAATATGGCAAGGCTCAGGCGCCCGTGATCCGCACTCTCGAAGGCAATATGTTCAGCCAGCTCCGCCAGGCCCAAAACGCCGAGGTGTTCACCTACAACTGCTGCAACTTCTCGACTTCGCCCNATATCTTCACCTCGACACTCGANTTCAAGAAGCGCCGTCAGCTGACCGAGGCCAATCCNCAGATGGCTGAATACAACTGGGGCACNGCCGAGCTTGTGAAGTGGTATGCNTACAANGGTCAGCAGTCNGAGGGCGTNCTCTACAAGCCNGANGATTTCGACCCGAACAAGAAGTATCCGATGCTCTGCGTGTTCTACGAAACCGGCAGCGAGGATCTTTATCGCCATTATACTATGGAGCCGTCGTGGAGCTGGGTCAACTATCCCTTCTATGTCAGCCGCGGTTATATCGTGTTCGTACCGGACATCCATTATACCGCCGGCGTTCCNGGNGANTGTGCATGGAACTATGTATGTTCCGGTGCCGAGGAGCTCTGCAAGCGCTANGACTGGATCGACAAGGACCGTATCGGTATCGACGGNCAGAGCTGGGGTGGCTACCAGACNGCNTATCTCGTGACCCGCACCAATATGTTNGCCTGCGCCGGTTCNGGCGCACCGGTCGCCAACATGACCTCCGCCTTCGGTGGAATCCGCTGGGGNTCNGGNTCGTCNCGCCAGGCNCAGTATGAGATGGGCCAGAGCCGAATCGGCCGCAACCTNTGGGANGCNCCNGAGCTNTATATCGCCAACTCTCCCGTATTCCATGCCGACCGCGTAAACACGCCCCTNCTTATCATGCACAACGACCAGGACGGCGCTGTGCCCTGGTATCAGGGAATCGAAATGTTCATGGCCCTCCGCCGNCTCGGCAAACCGGTCTGGATGCTTCAGTACAACAACGAGGACCACAACCTCAAGGAGCGCCGCAACCGCAAGGACATCACGCGCCGCCTCCAGCAGTTCTTTGANCACTACCTGAAAGGCGACCCGATGCCCGAATGGATGAAGAACGGNATCCCAATGACCCGTAAAGGCCAGGAGTTCGGCTTCTGATCTCCACCAATAATCAACAAAAACGGAGGGTGTACCAAAATTTCACATTGGTACACCCTCCTGCTATTTNAGAGAGCCTGAAGTAGTCTTGACTTCTCAGACTATTTTAGTCATCAAGGAACGGATCCTCTATGGTTCCCTNGTTCAGGGTAGCCTCATATTGGTGATCTACCGTAACGGCATCTCCATTATCCCACGTTCCTATCTCCTCGGTGATGATAATTCTCTGGCCAAGAATCGGGGTATATTCGAGGTCTANACGTTNACCANTAANGGAGTTTTCCTCATCGATACCTTCAGCACCGGGAGCGACAAAGCCGGCACCCTTGGAGAAGTCCACGACATAATCCGTATAGCAGTTAGGAGTCCATTTGGATCCCACNGGGAATGCCGCCCATGCATAAGTTTTGCCNTCGACCTCTTCCGAAATGTTGGCTACACCCTGTTCAAAAGGATATACGACGATTTCCTCTCCCGATTGAACGGCCGGACGTGTGATTCTCAACAGAAGAGCGATATAAGANACNCCCTCTTTGAACACATAGCTCTTCACACTGTTGTACTCGGCCGATTCCGAAGTATTGCTGAGTTCAGCCTTGAGTTGTTGGGGAATCATCAGGAAACTTCCTTTGCGGTCAGGCTGTTCCTGATCCATACCTCCGCTCATGAGTGGGGTGCTCGATTCCCCGATTTCTATCGGTTCATCGAAAATATAAACGAGCTCGTTCGAGCTTTGTCCGGGAGACCATTCGAACCACCACAACTCTTCTCCGATTTCCTCATCACAATTGCGATCGTCATATTGACAATTACCTGAAACGGCGATGTTTCCGAACTTGACNCCTGCTACCTCATAGTTGTAGGGATTGTCTGACCCTTTCCACGCAGCCGAAACGAAAACTTTAGTCAGGGCGTGCTTGAAGGTCAAGTANATGATGTTNGGCTCCCCGCTCTCATCATAGTAGAGAGCATTCGGTGTACAGTCGAACACAGGATCAAGCTGCTCGGTGATGTCTTCGTTGACCGTAAATTCTGAAAAACTGAGTTTGCACTGATCGTCGAGCGTTACGTTCTTGAGATCGCTCGGAGCGTAAGCCACGAAAGTCAGCGGAGAGCCGTCTCCCGGATAGTAGTAAGGCATATCCGACATGAAGTATGTCTCGGGATATGCTTCATCATCGGTATTGAATACGCGCTTGAACTCAACAGCGCCTCCGAAAAAGTCCGTCAGCTTGTATGAAGGATCTTCATCTCTTTCGTTGATGTCACCTTTCATACCGTAGACCATGAACGACTCCAGACCATTTGTTGTCATGTCGTTTGCACGGGTTGTTTTGGGAGTACGCGCAGTGAATGCTATCGCATTCCTATCCTGCAGACGGTTGTTGATGCTCAGAACATCCTCTTGTGAGCATGAGGCGAGCGTCAGGGCTGTCAGGCCCAAGAAAAACAGTGATTTTTTCATCATGCTTTACTTTTAGGTTAGATTATGGTTATTTTGTATCTCATGATTTTGAATCCTTTCAGATAATTGTCCGGTCATCTCGGAAACTACATACCGATTGTTTCCTGATTTCCGGTCCATCCACCGACCGAGGGATTAAATCCCCCGCCCGAAGATACATTTTCGGGAAATATGATTGTGTCNACCTCTACCACACAATCAGAATTCCCGTTCGTNTGAATTTGATCTGTGACATCCTTTGTGAACGTTGTTATCTTTCCATTCGGATGCATGGCGCTCAAAACGAAGTAATGAATCTTGTCTCCCGAGTCCGGCTGACGTGTTTCGATCTCCTTTTCAGCACAATGTCCGAACGTCAATATATGACCTGTCAGTTTACCCGAATCGTTTGCAGTCATATCGAACGCATGTGTGACAGTCTCAGTTCCTGTCATCCAAAGCCCCGGATGNACCGTAGATGCCATTCCCGAGATAGTGGCAGTCACAGACATCGAGCCNGTCAGATGTATAGGGTGATGAACTATAAAATAGTAATGATGGGTAACTTNCGCCATCGGGAAACGGATGGTTTGAATTNCCTGCCGACCGTTTTCATCCACCTNAGTTATTGATATATCATCATTTCTCATGACTTCGANCATTGGGANCGAAGAAATCCAGANGGCATCCGGTGAGNAAGCTANTCGCTCATCCGTAGAGTTTTTCGCGATATTCAGCAACCGCGANCTTAGNNAACCGCTCCGGACATCGCTNAGGCGCAATCCGAAAGCNTCGTGAGCATCTTCGCCAATAAGGCNGTGAGTATCCGAATCGCTGTTATGACACAAGGCGGCATATCGNCCGGGAGGCAGAGATATTTTACCTCCATTACTTCCTTTTATATCAAAGACATACGNAGAACCCGAACCTTTTCGAGTTTCGTTATCNACTCTGNAGAAATACACTGTCATTCCCGCAGGTGACGCAGACGGACATTTATCCCAATCGAATTCAACCATTACAGNGACAAATCTTGCAGGTGAATCGTAGCGGATATCCCTATGATCGCAACCTGTCAAGAAAAGAAGCCACACGATTACATTCAGCAGAAAAGCGAAAGACATGTGTTTTACAGTCCTTTTCATTTGTCACCCCCTTTCTTGGCTTTGGAATTACCGCCAAATATCACCCATACGAAAGATACCTCCGCTTTAGTCGGACCGAGCCAGGTCTTACGGCTTGTAGATTCCCAGTAATACTCACCTTGTATGGGCCGAAGTTTCTCTTCGATTCCGCCAAAATATCCAACTCCCAGAGTCAGGTCGATATAAAGATTACGGGCTATTACGAAAGAATATCCATATTCTGCGCCGAAATTACGCATACACCTGTCCCACAGGGAATGTCCCGGTTTCCCACCGATATATCCCACACCCCCAAACTCAAAGTCATAAGTCACCAATCCGGCATATATACCGACATGATGGCCTTTGAATCGATTCGTATGATTCCCGAAATAATAACGGCCATAGATCTCTCCTCCGTAAACACGCCAATAGCGGTTGCGCTTCCCGGCGCTCCACCAAGCATACATCCATGAAGCACCGACTGACCATCCGGTACCCAAATAAAACTCAGCCCCGATATTCGGGATCGCCATCGCATCATAGAGCAAATTTGTTTTCAGCCCAACTGAGAAAGGATGACGATGGGGTACCGTATCATTTAGAATGTTACAATATTCCGGATTCGGGGGGGGGATTTTAATTTTATACTTTGAGATCCACTATTATGTATATTTACATTATCTAAAACAGGAGTCTCAAATTCTCGCTCATTGCCGGCGATTGCCGAAATTGCAAGAGACATAAGGATTATACACAACAATACCGCTCTCCTATTCAAATAGGAAAGAGACGAGGAAGAAGCTATTTTTTTATGTGTAAATCCCCTAATAGCCATCAGTCGGAGGTCAGTTCGCCGCGGAGGGAGACCTGCATTCCTCTGCGAACCTGGTCGCGGGACATTCCGAGACCGAAGAGATACATGAGTTTGGTTATGGCCGCTTCGGAGGTCAGGTCATGGCCGGAGACTACGCCGGCGCGCGTCATTTCCAGACCGGTCTGATAGCGCTCGGGCATAACCTTGCCGTTCGGACACTGGGTTACGTTGACGATCACGATTCCACGCGAGATCGCCTCTTTGAGAGCATCGAGAAACCAATCGACATTCGGACCGTTACCTGCACCGAATGTTTTCAACACGACACCTTTCAAACCCGGAGCGTTGAGGATATGTGAAACCGTTTCCTTCGTCATTCCCGGGAAGAGTTCAAGATAAACCACCGAGGTATCCATATCATAATGGAGCGTCAGAGGCTTCTCAGAGTAATCCTTGCGCAGGGCGTCGCGATTATATGTGATGTCGAGGCCGATATTGGCCAGGGGCGGATAGTTGTTCGACTTGAAGGCATCGAAATCGTCGGCCGAGTGCTTCGTGCTGCGGTTTCCGCGGAGAAGGTAGTTCTGGAAAAGAATAGCCACCTCGCGCACTTTCGGCGATCCGTCACGATTACGTGCGGCCGCTACCTGAATAGCGGCTATAAGATTCTCCTCGCCGTCTGTACGCACCTCCCCTATCGGGAGCTGACTGCCGGTGATGATCACCGGTTTGTCAAGACCTTCGAGCATGAAGCTCAGAGCCGAGGCGGTATAAGCCATGGTATCGGTTCCGTGAAGAACCACGAAACCGTCATAACGGTCATAATTGTCACCGATCACTTTGGAGATCGCCCCCCAATGTTCCGGGTTCATAGCCGAAGAGTCTATCGGTTTCTCGAACTGATAGCTGTCGATATCGAAATCAAGCATCTTGAGTTTGGGGACATTGTCCAACAGATGATCGAAATCGAAAGGTTCGAGGGCTCTTGTGTCCGGATTCTCGATCATTCCGATCGTTCCTCCGGTGTATATCATCAGAATGCGCGGACGCATCGAGTTATTCATAGAGTATAGCTTTACGGCCCACGGAAAAATACACTCCGGAGCGGCGTGATGTCGGTTAGTCCTGCAAAATTAATACTCGGCCGCGACATTTCCAAATCCGAAACACACTAATAGCACACAGATTCAGAAAGTAGCACACAGATTCAGAAAGTCGAAAAATGACTTAATTAATCGGGAGAGTCGGATTGATGAAGAAAACTTTTTCTGTGGCGCGAGTGACCGCGGTATAGAGCCAACGCCAGAAGTCACCGGTCATCGCGTCGGGAGGGATGGCCCCCATATCGATATAAACATGACGCCATTGTCCGCCCTGAGCCTTATGACACGTCACGCAGTACGCATATTTCGCCTGCAGAGCGTTCAGATAGGGATCGTCGTCGGCAAGTCTCATCAGCCCCGACGGTTCATCGGCAGATCCGGAAGCGGCATCGGCTGCCATCTGCCGCATAGCCGCGTCATACATTCGGTTGAGTTCTTCCTGAGGAACCGACGGTCCGTCCGATATCAGGCTGCGGAGCATGAGTTTCGCTGATATCTCCGTGTCTTCGGAAGGTATGTATAGATCTACCTCCGAAAAATATCGGCCATACATTTTTTCGGCGCGACCAACATGGGTGACCACGGCCGTCTCTCCGTTGGCGAGCAGGTTCTTCATGTGATTGCGCCGGCTCCAGTAGTAGTCGTTCTTCGAGATCACGAGCCGGTCTCCCCTTTCGAGCGGTTCCTCGGCCATCATCACCATGTTGCGTATGGCTGTATTGAAATTGTTGGCTCTCTTGTTTGAGCGCGTGACGATAATCGTCTCTTCCGTCCCGACGGCAGACCAGGAATCTGTCAGCACATCGGCCAGATCGGCTGTGGAGACAATCTCGACATCCGGATAATCTGTCGCCTTGATCGGAATAGGCTCACCGTGGTTGGCTTCGGGATGAAAGAGCTTGTATCGGAAATTGGTCGCGTTCGCAAGTATGCCGCTGCCGACCTGCTGACGTTCCGGAAGATCGAGCGTAAAGGTTTCGGGGCGCAGACCGAGCTCCGCAAGGCGCTGAGGATTCATCGCTTTCGACTCCGACTGGCCCACCGGGGGAAGCTGCGCGAGATCACCCATGAAGAGGATACGGTTGCCCGGTTTGGAGAGGATATGTCTGACGAGGTGGAGCAACAATGAGTTGGAAACCGAGGCGCTGTCGGGAATCAGCGACGCTTCGTCTACGATGAAGAGGGTGTTGCTGTCGCGATTAGGACTTATCGTAACCGCGCCACCGTTGGAAGGATCCTGATGATATATCCGGCGATGAATGGTCGAGGCCGATCCACCCCCCATGACAGCCGCCACCTTGGCTGCGCGCCCTGTCGGAGCGAGAAGAACAGTCTTGTGGCGGAAACGCGCGAGGGCACGGATAAGGGCGCCGCCGACCGAGGTCTTGCCCGTTCCTGCATATCCGTTGAGGACAAACGTGTTCGTATCGCTCGCTCCGGAAGCGAACAATGCCAGACGCCCGACCAGATCCGCCTGAAGCGCATTGGGCGCGAAAGGGAGTTGGGCAAGTATTTCTTTGTGTAATTCGTCGGCGAGCATGGTGCGAAAATAACAAAAATCGGTCTCAATGACAAAAAAATCGTGCAGAGAGACAAAAAAACTTAAAAAACGAGTGGTACCTCCTCTTTATGTGACGGAAAATTGTTAACTTTGCAGTTGAAAGACACAGGAACGTCTCCCCTACTCGATGTCAGTCACCGGGGAACGTGAACCCTAAATCTCAGGAACACCAAAAACACTATATAAAAATAGTACACAAAAATGAAAATCGAAAAAATCGTTGGTCGCGAAATTCTCGACTCTCGCGGCAATCCCACTGTTGAAGTAGACGTTATCCTCGAAAGCGGCATCATGGGCCGTGCATCTGTTCCCTCCGGCGCTTCTACCGGCGTAAACGAAGCTCTTGAGCTCCGCGACGGCGACAAGAACCGCTACATGGGTAAAGGCGTCCTCAAAGCAGTAGCCAACGTCAACGACGTGATCGCTCCCGCCCTCAAGGGTCACAGCGTTCTCGATCAGATCGGCATCGACGAGTGCATGCTCGCTCTCGACGGAACCGAAACCAAATCGAACCTCGGCGCCAACGCTATCCTCGGCGTATCTCTCGCCTGCGCAAAGGCAGCCGCTAACTACCTCGACCTACCCCTTTACAAATATATCGGCGGCACCAACACCTACGTTCTCCCCGTTCCGATGATGAACATCATCAACGGCGGCGCTCACTCGGACGCACCTATCTGCTTCCAGGAGTTCATGATCCGTCCCGTTGGCGCATGCTGCTTCAAAGAGGGTATCCGCATGGGCACCGAGGTATTCCACAACCTCAAGAAGGTCCTCAAGGCTCGCGGCCTCTCGACCGCAGTAGGTGACGAGGGTGGCTTCGCACCCAACCTCGACGGCACCGAAGACGCTCTCAACGTCATCATGGAGGCTATCAAACTCGCCGGCTACGAACCGGGCAAGGACGTGACCATCGGTCTCGACTGCGCTTCTTCAGAGTTCTATAAGGACGGCGTTTACGACTACACCTGGAAGCAGGGCGCAGACGCACCCAAGCGCACCAGCGAGGAGCAGGCCAAGTTCCTCGAAGAGCTCATCAACAAATACCCCATCGACTCGATCGAGGACGGCATGGCCGAGAACGACTGGGAAGGCTGGAAGATCCTGACCGACCTGATCGGCAAGCGTTGCCAGCTCGTTGGTGACGACCTCTTCGTTACTAACGTCAAGTATCTCGAAAAGGGTATCAAGAACGGTTGCGCCAACTCGATCCTCGTTAAGGTTAACCAGATCGGTTCGCTGACCGAGACCCTCCGCGCAGTTGAAATGGCACAGCGCAACGGCTACACCGCAGTGATCTCTCACCGTTCGGGCGAAACCGAGGACGCTACCATCGCCGACATCGCAGTTGCAACCAACGCAGGCCAGATCAAGACCGGTTCTGCATCGCGTTCTGACCGTATGGCCAAGTACAACCAGCTTCTCCGCATCCAGGAAGAGCTCGGTGATCGCGCCGCTTACGGTTATCCCCTCCTCCACCGTCAGGGCTAATTGACTGACCTTAAGGTCACTCAATATATAAATAAGGCGGCGTGTTCCGGAATCTCCGGTGACGCGCCGCCTTTATTTTCTTGGTGATCGAAATTTCAATTATTCTTAAAAGATTTAAAACTGCCAGCCTAATAGCAGTCCGATCATTTTGCCGGAGTCAGCAAAATGATCGGACTTTATATCTATATTATCACCAATAAAATATGATCATTAGTTTTGCAGAGCATTGATTCGGTAGTTAGTGATAGCTGCTTTCATTGCAACGTGTGGTATGAATCTCGCTCTAAATCCAATATTCCTCTTCAATCATTATAATCATGATTGCGTTACATAAAATCCTCGGCAGTTCTCATCAAGTCATAGAACATCAGACGTGTGCTTAAAGCCGTATCCGAATTTAAATGGCGGTAATCCTTTTCCTGTTGCTCTGAACTGAATACCATCTTGAAGTCATTTCGCTCATAAAATGCAATGGTTTTCGGAGTATTATACGCATCTACAATCAAGAAACGACACCCGGTCTTATTGTACGGATCCAAGAACCATAGCTTTACAAATTCTATAACATCACTTCCGATACTGCGCGATCGAAAATCTTTAGAAACACCTAAACGTGCCAACAACACCGCCGGATAGTCTTTCAGAGCCTTTATATGGGGAATCTTGGATTCAACCTTTTTCTTCCTCGCATTGGGAAGATCACTTACACGAACTCCGGCATTCGCTAACGTAAACGCACAAACTACTTTTTGCGAATCCTCATCAAGTTTATAGCAGTATGTCTTTCCCAACAGTTCATTGGCGTAAGCAAAGCAATCCCTTGTGAAGAACTCATCCAAATCTGAATCTCCACATGAGAAGCCTACTATCTCCTCCGGCTTTACCAGTGGAAACAGGCTGCACTTGTCTTCTAAAAAGCTCATTTATCGCCGAGATGTGCTTTGTTCAACATACGGCGAAGTTTGGCGAAGCCTCTTTCAAGAGCCTCCGCTTCTGCCTTCTTCTCTTGCTCTGTACGATTGAGGCTGCGCTGATAGTTTGCCTGCGCCTCGGCCTCGAATTTGTGAGCCACTTCCCCAGTTAGGATCGGAATAGATGCTATCGGTAATGCCATGGTAATTTTGTTTTAAATTGCAAAGTTAATAAAAAATCATCAGAGTATCAATAGCCTACGCGATTTCAATCATTAAAAATTTCAAACATCGCTCAGGTAAGTCGTAGTCGTCAACCAATCATCTTACCCCCTCATCGAACTCAATCATCAAATTTTTTAACATCATCATTGTTCGATTTTACCCCTGTCGTTATTGCATAGAAATTTAGGCGCCCATCTCACAAAAAATGGGGCCTAAATCGTTAAAACTATTGATATAACGGTCTGGATTGATTAACTTTGCAATAGGAATGTAACCGCACAGAAATTTCGGATGCGTGCGAAATGGCGTGCAACCGAAAAAACGAGACAATAACCATAAATGTAAGCCAGACGGTTACACCGAGATTTGGATAGCCTCAAAATCATCTTCTCTATGATTGTAGCTTTCGATATCGACGACACGCTGGTGAAGGAGCGCGAGTTCTGTCTCTCCGGCTTTCGTGCCGTAGCCGCGATGGTCTGCCGGATCGTCGGCTCCGATGTAATCACACCGGAAGAAATCGTCTCCGTGATGACCGGAGCCCTGTCCGGTCGGGAAAATCATTATCAGGCGCTCGAAGAACTTCTCCGACTCAGATGTCTCACCGACAGCATCGATATGGCCGCAGTGGTCGGGACTTGCCGCAACCACCCTCCGACATTCACCGAAGCGACAGTCAGACGAGCTCAATCAATGGTCAGCGAAGTTATCTCGCGCGGTTTCATCCCGGCCATCATAAGCGACGGCCGAACCGTCACCCAGCGCAACAAACTCAAGGGGCTCGGAATAATCGATATGTTTTTGCCCTCCGACATCCTAATCTCGACCGAACAAGGTGCCGACAAACGCGAGGCGCTTATGTTCCGCCGGCTTATGGATCTTCACCCCGAGGAAAACCTGTTTGTATACGTCGGTGACAACACCTCCAAGGATTTCACATGGCCTCGACGACTCGGCTGGAAAACCGTAGGACTCCGCGACACGGACGACACCAACATCCATCCGCAAACCCTTGATGTCCCCCCTGAAAATCTCCCCGATCTCTGGATTGACTACCAGCTCTGACCGCAGGGTTGCGGATACGCGATATTTTTCGTATCTTTGCATCCCTGAACAGAGCGAGTTCCGTTCTATGTCAGTTTTCAGCGGGATTTCGTTCAGGACTAAATACCGAAAAAAACATAATCAAAGAACTTTCGAATATGAAAGCATACGTTTTCCCCGGTCAGGGCGCCCAGTTCGTAGGAATGGGCAAAGACCTCTATGACAACAACGCGGAGGCACGCGAACTTTTCGAGAAAGCCAATGAGATTCTCGGTTTCCGCATCACCGACCTGATGTTCAACGGAACCGAAGAGGACCTGAAGCAGACCAAAGTCACTCAGCCCGCCATCTTCCTCCACAGCGTGATTCTCGCCAAGTCTCTCGGCGACGAATTCAAGCCCGACATGGTGGCCGGTCACAGCCTCGGTGAGTTCTCGGCACTCGTTGCAGCCGGCGCTCTTTCGTTCGAAGAGGGTCTGAAACTCGTTTCACACCGCGCCCACGCGATGCAGAAAGCCTGTGAGGCACACCCCTCGACCATGGCGGCCGTGCTTGCCCTCCCCGACGAAAAGGTAGAGGCTCTCTGCGCAGAAGTGACAGACGAGATCGTCGCTCCCGCAAACTACAACTGCCCGGGCCAGATCGTGATTTCCGGAACCAACGAAGGTATCGATAAAGCCTGCGAAAAGATGCTCGCCAACGGCGCGAAGCGCGCGATGAAGCTCAAGGTGGGAGGCGCGTTCCACTCGCCCCTCATGCAGCCCGCAGCCGAGGAACTCGCCGAAGCTATAGAGGCAGCCGAATTCAAGACTCCGATCGCACCGGTTTATCAGAACGTTGACGGCAAGCCCCACACCGATCCCGAAGAAATCAAGGCAAACCTCCTCAAACAGCTGACCGCACCCGTACGCTGGACCCAGGACGTAGAGGCCATGATCGCCGACGGCGCTGACGAGTTCATCGAGCTCGGACCCGGCAATGTGCTTCAGGGTCTGGTCAAGAAGATCAACCGCACCGTAGCCACCTCCGGCAAGCAGTAATTTTTCCGACAGAAAAGATGAATATCGCAATCGTAGGCGCATCGGGTGCTGTGGGACACGAGCTTATACGCGTGCTCGAGGAACAGAATTTTCCCGTTACCTCGCTCCGTCTTTTCGGATCCAAGCGCTCGGCCGGTTCGAAGCTGACTTTCCGCGGTAAGGAGATCGTGATCGAGGAACTCACCCATGACTCCGACTTCTCGGGGGTGGATATCGCCCTGACTTCAGCCGGAGCCGGAACTTCCAAGGAGTTCGCAGAGGTCATCACGCGCCACGGCGCCGTGATGATCGACAACAGCTCGGCTTTCCGTATGGACAGCGACGTGCCTCTCGTCGTTCCGGAGGTCAACGGAGCCGATGCTCTCGACCGTCCGCGCAACATCATCGGCAACCCCAACTGCACGACGATCCAAATGGTCGTGGCCCTCGCGCCCATCAACCGTCTGTCGCCCATCACCCGGGTCCGCGTGGCCACATATCAGTCTGCCTCCGGCGCCGGCGCAAGCGGCATGGCCGAACTCGAGGCCCAGCATAAAGCTATCGCCGCGGGCGAAGAACCCAAGGTTGAGAAATTTGCCCACCAGCTCGCGTTCAATGTCATCCCTCACGTCGATGTCTTCATGGACAACGACTATACCAAAGAGGAGATGAAGATGTTCAACGAAACCCGCAAGATCATGCACTCAGACAAGATCTCCGTTTCGGCGACCTGCGTCCGCGTGCCGGTTCTCCGCGCCCACAGTGAGGCAATCTGGGTCGAGACCGAATCTCCGCTTGACCTCAAGGAGGTCCGTAAAGCTCTCGAAGAGGCCAAAGGTGTCGTTGTGTTGGATAACCCTGCGGAAAAGGAATATCCCATGCCTCTTCCGATCGCCGGAAAAGATCCTGTATATGTAGGCCGTCTCCGCCGCGACATCGCCGACGACCGCGGTCTCTCGTTCTGGATCGTAGCCGACCAGATAAAAAAAGGAGCGGCCCTTAACGCAGTGCAGATAGCCCTTTGGCTCCTCAAGCACGATCCTCGCTTCGCAAAATAAGCCCGTCCATACATACTTATACCATCTATCTTATACTATCTGTCCCCGGTTTGTTGGTCATCCACCAAACCGGGGACAGATGTTTTATAACATAAAACGTCCCGCGAAAGCCCAATTTCCGTCCCCCGCCCGTTTCCGTATGTTCAAAAAAAAACTTAAAATATTGCAATTCATACAAGTTATCACTAATTTCGCACGTTGATTAATTGGGTAAAACCCGCAAATTAGCCTCTAATTTCAGATTCAAGGACAAAGGACGCCCGACACACATTGGATACAGAAGCCGCCCGAGACCTTAGACTCAAATTTCAAAGACACAAATAAATCATAACATAAATTTCAAATCGATGAACCAAAGCTTCTTCAAGACTGTGCTCCTCTCGGGAGCTATGGCCTGCGCTGTGTTCACCATGTCTGCTGCGGACAAACCCACTTTCTGGGTTCCGGGCGACGAGGGAACGCCGATGTGGACCGGCATGTCTGATAACGGCAAGTGGGGCGTAGCAAACGTCGCTCCAAGCACGGACGGATCTACCGATCCTGTGGCTGCCGTCATTTACGACATCGACAAAAGGACTCAGGTCAGAGTTGAGCCCAAAACCTACACCTGCAGGTTTAACGACGTGACTGATGACGGCAAGATCGTCGTAGGAAGTTCCGAAGGCTCTCCGGCCTACTACAACACACAGACCAGAACCTGGACCACTCTGCCCGGCCTTGGAAAAGGATGGACCGTTGGACAGGTGCTAAAAGTGACTCCCGACGGAAAATATGCCGTCGGCATCTCCCAACCGACTAACGACGAGTGGGGTAACTTTTATGGAACGATGTGGGACCTTGAAAAGGGTGAGACCGTAACTCTCGGCTCAAACGCCCCCTATCTCGACACTAACGGTGACGACTCCCACGCATCAAGAATCAGCTCCGTTTCACCTGACGGGCGCTGGCTCATCTTTGAAATTTCATGGTATCAGGCAGGAGGCTGGTCCGCTCTCTATGACCGCACGGAAGACAAGGTCTATCCTCTCGGTCTTGAGTACAAGTCAAACGGTTCGCTCGGAGCCGATTCCTCCGGTTTTGTAGGAGCATCGGAGCCTGTCATGAGCAACAACGGCAAGTATATAACCGGCACCACCCATACTATCCAGGATATGGGTGATTACGACAACACTGCCGACTACAGTTTCCTCTATGACATCGACTCTCATAAAATGACCGTCTATGGCGGAGAGGCGGACTCAGATGTCCTTTCAACCGTAGTTCTCAACGACGGAGTCGTGCTCGCCTGCCAGCCTGCTTTAAATCCTGCGCGAGAGATGATCGTGCGTCACGGAAACTACTTCTATCCCATGAGCGATGTCTATCGTCAGGCATATGATGTCAATCTCGAGCAGGAGACCGACGGCGTTGGTATCGTCACCGGCACACCCTTCTTCGCTTCGAACGACGGCCGCACATGGCTCGTGATGGCAACCGCCAACAAACACGACTGCTATCTCGTGACCTTCCCCGAGTCCATTTCAGAAGCATGCGACCGTGTCAACCTTCTCAGAGACTATCGTGTGACACCGGCCTCCGGTTCGACTTTCTCCGAACTCTCGCTCGTGACCGTCGCATTTGACCGCCCGATCGGTATCACAGGCTCAGCTCGCCAGATCCGTCTCCTTGACGAAGACGGAACGGCTGTCGCTCAGGCCCAGAACGTAAGCGTGGCTGAAGACACCCGTCTCTCGTTCAACTTCCGTCCGACTATGCTCGAAAGTGGAAAGACATACACCATCACTCTTCCGGAAGGTTTCGTCATCATGAACGGAGACTCCAATATGAAGGCACCCGAGATCAAGATCACTTATAACGGACGTCGCGAAGGACGCATAGCTCTGACCAACGTCACCCCTCCGGACAACACCGTTATGGCTGAGTTCTCGCTCTCAACCTCTCCCGTGACCCTTTCGTTTGACGCCGACGTCGCCATCAACGAGTCCGTTCTCGCACAGCTCTACCGCTCAGGCTCGGATGTTCCCGTCTCGAGTGTACTTCTTCAGGCAACCGGCAATAACGTGATTGTCTATCCCTCCGTAGCACAGCACTTCTTCGAGGGCTATGACTATACCATCGAGATCCCTGAGAACTCGATCACCGACCTTTCCGGTCAGGGTGGCAACGAGGCTATCACTCTCCACTACACCGGTTCTTATACCCCCGAGCAGAATCCCGACGACCGCTATATCTGGCGCGAGACTTTCGGCGACGGCGGCTATGACGGTATGCTCTTCTACGAAGGCGACCACAACGAACCGGGCGACGTCCCCTTCAACTGGGGCTTCACCGCAGACACTACTCCCTGGCTCTTCCTCCGTGGTGACGAGAACTCAAGCGACTGGTGTATCGGCTCACATTCAATGTATGAGCGTCCCGGCAAGTCCGACGACTGGTTCACCTCGACCCAGCTCTACATCCCCGACGCAAACTGTTTCCTCCGCTTGGAGGCCCAGTCATATCTGAAGTCCAAAGAGGATCATCTGAAGATCTATATCCTCGTGACCGACGATATCTATCAGTATGCCGACAAGGAGTATATCGAGCGCTTCAAAAAAGAGGGAGACCTCATCGCCGACATCACTCTCGATCCGGGTGCGACCCAGGAAGGGCTCGCGGGCGAATGGACCGAATATACCTATGATCTCGAGAAATATGCGCAGAAGAACATCTACATCGCATTCTGTAACGACAACGAGAACCAGAGCGCCATATTCGTAGACAATGTCTGCGTCGAACATGACCTCTCCTTCTTCACCTCCTTCACCCACGATACCTATGTCGAGAACAAGGAGTCGATCATCATCGAACCCGTGGTCACCATCGGTTCTGCTCTGACAGAGTTCGTCGCCCTCGATGCAATCCTTCTCGACTCGGACAATAAGCAGATCGACTCGTTCAACCTCAAAGACCAGAACCTCGTCGAAAACGACGTCGTCCGCGTGAAGTTCACCAAACCGCTCCCCCTCAAGAAGGGTCAGGTCAACGACTACACTCTACAGGTCAGCCTCAACGCCAAGAACGGAACAGTCGAGACCGGCAACGTCCTCGGAGCCGTATACAATCTGACCTTCACTCCGAAGAAACACATCGTTGTCGAGGAGTATTCCGGACGCAACTGCGCTAACTGTCCTCTCGGCTTCGCCGCGATGAACAATCTTGAAAAGACCTTCGGCGAGGCCATCATCCCGGTTGTTGTCCGCACCTACAGCGGTGACCCGACAGGTTCCACCGTTGAGGGCTACGGTAGCTTCCTCGGCATGAACGCCGCTCCTTCGGGCCGTCTCAACCGCGGTCCCATCTCGATGCCGATGATCAGCGTCGACGGTGACTACCGCTTCTCCGGACGCAATCTCGGCGCAGGTGTCGAGGACAGCGATGTATGGTTCGACGTCGCCGGCGACGAAATGCAGATCACTCCCCTTCTCGAGGTTTCCGGTGCGGGTATGTACAATGACGAGAACGAGACTATCTCCGACTTCCAGATCCGTTCGGCCATCGACCTCAAGGGTCAGTCTATCGGTGTCTTCTCGGTTCTTCTCGAAGACAACGTGACTCTCCCCCAGGAGAATAACCTCTATAATGTCAATGACGACGACCTGCTCCCCTGGAGCGCAGGAGGCTCTTATGCGAAGAACCTCGTGATCGCCGAGTTCAACGACATCGCCCGTGCTGCCTATGGCGAGACCTACTACGGCTCGCTCGGCCTCATCCCCGGCGAACTCAAAGCCGACGAGACCTACACGGCCCGCGTCTTCGGCAAGCTCCCCGATGTCAGCGACATGAAGATCGAGAACTGCAAGATGGTGCTTATGGCCATCAACACTGCTACCGGTAAGGTGATCAACGCCACCGTTTCCCCGATGGTCCACACCAATCTCGGTGTGAACACCGTGGACGGCGACATCGCCACAATTAAGGCTGAGAACGGTTCGATCGTTATCTCAGGCGTGAATGGCGACTTCACTGCCGAAGCCTATACCCTCGACGGCACCCTCACAGCGCGCGCAGAGTCCAACGGTTCCGCCGTACTCGAGGTTCCCGCAGGAATGGTGATTGTCCGCGTGACAAGCGCCGAGGGCACCCAGGTACGTAAATTCATCATGCGATAAATTTCATATAAGTTCAGGGCGTGCCGCCATCGGTACGTCCTGAACGTCATTTTCAAACATTACATTATGATGCAAGAAAACTACATTTCCGGATTCTGGCACAAGACCGCGCTTACAGCCGCGGCTGTCTGTGTGTCAGCCTCCATCGCATCGGCCGCTGAAGCGTTCCCCAATGGAGGAACCATTTTGGCCAACACCGAGTACTCCCTGCTCAGCCAGGAGATGTCCGGCGTCTTCTATCCGAGCACGACCGGCCAGATCATTTATAACTGCGGAAACGGGTTCCATGCCTATTCGGACGCCTCCCACTCAAATATGATCACGGGCGAGTGGCTGAACTTTACCGAAGGGGGTACCTACAGTCTTGACGTAACCAAAGACGTACCGGTCTACTTCTATTGTTCAGATTTCAACGCAAGATTCCAGATTGCCGGACTGACCTTCACCGTCAGTGAAAATCAGCCTATCGCAGTCACCGGATATACCGTACAACCGGGTTCAACGCTGAGTATGACCGACGGTCTGGGCGAAGTTGATATCTACTTCAACCAGCCTGTTCACGCCGGGACGGTCACTCTCTCAATCGACGGAACTTCCAATACGACCGTTATCAATACCGGCGCGATCAACTCGACAACTCTTGCTGTTCCCTACCTCACGCAGCTCCAGAACTGGTTCAATACCGGCGCGCTTCAGGGTGGCGAAGGTCTGACCATGACTATCAGCGGTATTCAGAATGCTTCAGGCGTCTACTATAACGGCGGAGAAGATCTCGTCCTCAAATTCAAGGCTCCCCAAAAGACCGTCTCGTTGCGCAACTACTCGGGCGCCAATCCTTTCTACTCCTACTGGACACCTGGTGATCCTTCGGCAGTTCTGACTGCGAACTACTCGGGCAATATCTCCCGCGCAGATTATATGATCACGTTCGGAGATTTTGAAAACTCCGATGGCAATGGCTATGTAGAAGAAGGATCTTCTCAGAATCCCTCAAGCCCTGCGAAAGTGACAATCGACGGAAACGTCGTTAAGGTTGACTTCGCGGGCAAACAGCGTCGCCCGACCGATATGGTTTCTTCGGGCACAAACTATAATAACCTCGTGATCAAGATCACAGCATGGGATGCAGACGGCAATCCCATCGCAAGCGTCGGCCAGGGCACCGTAGGTTCATTTGAAATAGTTCCGACATACATCTATCTCGATCCCGCCCAGCTCAACGCGGTTTTCACACCCGAAGCAGGCACAACGCTTAAAGGTCAGTCTGATATCACCATCAATCTCTATGACTACGACAAGATCGATTTCTCAGGCGTCAAGTTCGAAATCGAGACCGGTCAGCCCGGAAGCGGTGTGTACCAGACCGTGATCGTTCCGAAATCGGATGTTACCGTGACCTCGAAGAACAACAACAACTGGGATCTCAAGATTCCCGTTCCGGCCGAGGCTCAGAAAGGCTCCGGCAAGGTCATCGTAACTCTCGACAACCTGACTTCGACCGACGGCGAGGACCATACCCTCGACGTACGCGCCGTATATGACGGTTTCACCATTACTGTCTTCGAATTCTATGATCCGAACCATCAGCTGATCACCGACCGCGTACTCTCTGAACTTCAGGAGGGAACTGAAATACTCGTAATTCCTAACGTATCTTCGGAGTATCCCAATCTCTATATGGAATATGCCATCCAAGAGGTTGACGGAGATAATATCAGCACTATCAAATCTCCGGTATGGCTCAATAAGGAAGATGACGGCTTCGACATCGTCTATACCCAGACCCTGACGATGCCCATCAAGATGGTCCTCGGCCATGAATACCGTTTCGTGTTCACTGCCTGGGCTTCCGAGATGGATGCCAACTATGGCGCAGCTCCCCTCGGAGTCGAATATTATGTCTTCAAGGGATCTACACCCGCATTCACCTTCAGCAACATTACATTCGAGGGTTCGACACCAGCCGACGGAACCGAAATCGAACCTACTCAGACCGAGTTCACTCTCACATATAGCGGTCTCGTACAGATCTCTGACGAAACGTCCCACATCGTCTATGGTCAGGGTATGACCGTTCCCTTCTCAAGCATCAAGCCTGTGATTGAGGAGGGTGATGAAAACTCCGGATACTCCAATACCTGGATCGTGACCATCCCCGACAGTTACATCGCAAGCTACGGCGCGGATGCTGTCGATCTCGCGATCGTTGCTGTCGACGAAGATGGAAAACTCGTTGAAGGAAACACGGGAGAAGAGGAAAACAACTACCTTTCACTCCACTTCCCGGTTGCCGGCGCAGGCACGACCGATGATTTCTATGTTCTCCCCTCTGATGAATATGTATCAAGCCTTGAGACATTCACCATCGGAATGGAAGGTAAGCAGACCGGTCTGACCTATATCGATGATGCCTTCATCGTCCTCTATGACCGCACCAACATGAGAGAGATCTATACCTTCTCTAACAACGACATGGAGGTTCATTATGCCCAGATGACCGACAATATTCCCGCAGGTGTCGAGGAGGGTGATGACCGCTACTATCGTTCATACTACACCTTCTCTCTCCCCTCGCCCATCACCGACCCCGGTTCTTATTCGCTCAATATCCCCCAAGGTTTCTTCACGTTCGGCAGCCAGTTCGATACATCTGTCAATGCGGTTCGCGTGATGACCTACGGAATCAAGGGCGAAGCCGCTCCTGTTGAGTATACTGTTGTTCCCGCAGAAGGCAAAGTTGAAGAACTCGAGACAATCACCATCACGTTTACGGAAGACACAGCTCTCGGAAACGGTGCTCCGAGCCTTATCATCAACGGCGAAGCACCCATCAGACTGAATGATGCCGAAGCTGTCTGGCCCGATGATTTCTTCGATCCTATCGTGGAATACATCCAGACACTTCCTCAGAAGTACACCGAAATCGCAACTTACGAGATTGTATATCCGGAGGGTTACTTCCAGTCGGCCGAAGGCGACGCTTATCCTCAGATCACTCTGACCTATGCTATCGGCCAGGTTGGCATTGACGCACTTTTCGGAGACGCTGAAAGCGTGAATGTCTTCTCACTTGACGGACGTCAGCTCGTATCGGACGGCACCGCAGATGACCTCAAGACCCTCGAAGCAGGAATCTATGTCATCAACGGCCGCAAGGTTGTCATCCGCAAATAACAGATTCGACACGACTCAACTACGGCTATTAAGAAGCCGCATTATATGTAGACTGAAAAGCCCGAACCTTTTGCAGGTTCGGGCTTTTTAAGTAACTTTACGTTTCAAATGAAACGATATGCTCCCGTTGCACTGATATTGATGTTGCTCGCCGTCGCAATCTGGTGGCTGAGCGATAGGGTGTGCTGGCTCGGTGACGATCTGGATTATATGTTCAGAATGCAAGGTGCCATCTGGCAGTCTTGGGGTTGGATCCGTTCTCCGAAGGAGTTCTTTGATTCCCAATGGACCCACTATCTTCATGTGAACGGCCGGTTCGTTGCCCACGCCCTCGTTCAGCTTTTCAACGGGGTGTTGGGACAGAAAGCTTTCGCCATAGCCAACTCTCTGGTCTATCCCGGCGTGGTTCTCCTGATCCTCCGTGTCGGGGGCGCACGCAAGCCCGGGATCAATCGTGTCCTGACCGCCACCTTCATGCTCCTCTTCGGTTTTCTGACAAAGATGATGCCGACCTGCCAGATAGGATATATATGGGGACTCGGGATCAATCTCCTTTGGGTCGGTCTTTTCCTCTCGGGGCGTTCACGCAGCGCAATTGCTGTCATCGGTATGTGCCTTCTCGGACTGATAGCCGGCAACTGGCAGGAAGCGTACTCTGTCGGGATCGGAGGGGCACTCGGGGTTATGCTGTTTAGTCTGTGGCTGCATCACCCGGTGAAACGCCTTGACTCAAGACAGCAAGTCATGGCCATGGCTTATATCATAGGCACCGCAAGCGTCTGTCTGGCACCTTCGACTCTCAGCCGCGCCGGCGCCGTAGGCGCATCCGCCCCTTCATTGGCGATGATTTCTCCTCCGGGATGGTTGTATGCACTTCTCTCATTCCGCCTTTTATACATCTTCATCGGAGTGACCGCCTGGAAGGTAATCAAGCGCAGGTTGAATCTCCGCTCGTTCCTCTTCTCTCAGTCTCTTTGGGCCACTGCGATGGGACTTCTTCTCGTGTTCAACCTCACACTCGGAGTCTTCGGCAACCGGCAGCTGTTCGGTGTCGAGATGTGTGCCGCTGTCCTGACTCTCCGTCTTCTCCCCGATCACTCGTTCGGGAGGACAATGTCAGTCATCTGTACAGCCACGGTTATCGGACTCTACGCATGGCAATACACTCTCGCGCTTGATGCCCGGCGCCAATTTGAAGAGATCGAACGGCTGTATTCCGAGACACCCGATGGGCGTGTATATTTCGACCGTCGCCGAGCAACCGACGAGGGCTTCACCCGCGAGGCAAAAATATATGAAGAAGTCGTCGGGCTCTATGACAACGATCCGCATCACTCGATGATGAAATATCTGCGTCACCGCTATCCGAAACAACGCCCGATGACCATAATTCCCTACGGCGTGAAGGGGATGGTATGGAGAGATTCGGTATGGAGTTATGCACCGGGCCACTATGTGATTGTCGGTCATCAGGGTGATACGATCAAGCTTCGCGTCAAACGCTTCGGGCGGAAATTCGAACGCCCGTATGACTTCCATAAGTCGCTCCGCGGCCCGGGTGATTACCGGATGATAGTCGTCACCCCCACGGACCCCTGGGTCAAGATTCTGTAGGGACAAGAGCAGTCTGACGATCCGTCTGACGATATTGATCGGTAGCGAGTGGAGACACAGAAAGCCCCGAACCGCAGTCGGCTCGGGGCTTTCAGTATCGTATTAATCCGGAATGGGATCAAGAGTTGATCTTGGCGCGACGTGCATCCCACATCACATACCAGATGATAAGAGCATAGGCTACACAGCCGAGAATCTGGCTTGTCTCCATCGAGAGGGGATTTACATATTCGAATCCGCAGAATCGGGTGACAGCCGCGAAAACGCCGAAGAGGGCACCTCCTGCAATCAGACCGGAGGAGATAAGGGTGCCACGATCGAAACGTGCCGAGGCGAGCTTCTTATCTTTAGTTGAGTTCTGCACGAAATATGCCACCGCACCGCCGACAAGCATCGGAGTGTTGAGCGAGAGGGGAATGAACATACCGAGGCAGAACGCGAGCGCGGGAACACCGAGCCAGTTCAGGATCAGCGCAAGAATAGCACCGACCATATAAAGGATCCAGGGAGTGTCGCCACCCATCATAAGAGGCTCGATCACCTTGGCCATCGCGTTGGCCTGGGGCGCTACGAGAGCATTCTCGCCGGTGAAGCCATAAACCTGGTTGAGAACCATGATCACACCACCGACAGTCGCTGCTGAAACGAGAGTACCGAGGAATTTCCAGCTCTCCTGCTTTTTGGGAGTCGAGCCGAGCCAGTAGCCGATCTTCAGGTCAGTCACAAAGCCACCGGCCATTGAGAGCGCGGTGCAGACAACGCCGCCGATAACCATGGAGGCCACGATGCCGCTCGTTCCTTTAAGGCCGATGCCTACGAAGATAGCCGAAGCGATAATCAGCGTCATAAGGGTCATACCCGAAACAGGGTTGGAGCCTACGATAGCGATGGCGTTAGCGGCCACAGTCGTAAAGAGGAACGCGATCACGACAACCACGAGGAAGGCGATAGCGGCCTGCCAGAGCGTATGGATCACACCGAACCAGAAGAAAAGGAAGACAGCGACGAGCGCGAGAGCCACGAAGAAAACGATATGTTTCATCGAGATATCTTCCTGCCAGCGTACGGGCTTGACAGCGTCCGCCTTTCCGCGGAGTTCACGGCCTGCGAGACCAACGGCCTGCTGGATGATACCCCACGACTTCACGATACCGATCACACCGGCCATGGCGATACCGCCGATACCGATCATTCGGGCATAGTTCGAGAAGATAGCGTCGGGAGCCATCGCCTGGAACTCGGGCGAGCCGTAGGTTCCGAGAAGGGGAATGACAATCCACCATACGAAAATAGAACCGGCGAATATCACGAACGCATATTTCAAACCGACGATATAACCGAGACCGAGAAGAGCGGCACCGGTGTTGCACGAAAGCACGAGCTTCGTCTTCTCAGCTACGGCCGTACCCCACGAAGATGCGGTGGAGGTGACAGTCTCGGCCCACCATCCGAAGGTAGCGACGATGTAGTCGTAGATACCGCCGATGAGCGACGCGAGGATCAGGGTTTTGGCCTGGCTCTCCTCACCCTCGACAGGTTTGGCCTGGGAAGAGATCAGAACCTGGGTGGTAGCCGTTGCCTCGGGGAAGGGGTATTTTCCGTGCATATCCTTCACGAAATATTTTCTGAAGGGAATGAAGAAAAGAATGCCGAGAATACCACCGAGCAGCGAGCTCAGGAAGATCTGGTAAAACTGGACAGTGATGTCAGGATAAGATGCCTGAAGAATGAAAAGAGCGGGGAGGGTGAAGATCGCACCGGCCACTATCACGCCCGAGCAGGCGCCGATAGACTGGATGATGACATTCTGACCCAGCGCGTTTTTCTTCTTCAACGCATTCGAGAGACCGACCGCGATAATGGCGATCGGAATCGCGGCCTCAAATACCTGTCCGACCTTGAGGCCGAGATAAGCAGCTGCAGCCGAGAACACTATGGCCATGACCAGACCGGTGATGACCGAATAAGGCGTCACTTCCTTTTGGTCATGCGCCGGGTCAAGGACAGGGACATACTCCTCGTCCGCACCCAACTCACGAAAGGCATTCTCCGGCAGCCCGGTTCCCGTCGTGAGGTTTTCGTCTTGTTCTTTCATTAATATATAGGTTTAGTTTGTTAGCAAAGAACCGATCCCCCCGATAACCCCCAAAATTTTCGGCAAACAATATACTATCGCTCCGAATTATCAGCGAATTTACAAAAAAATGTCAAAAGATTCAAAAAAACTTGCTGACACACCACAAATTAATTATTTTTGCCCCGGACATCAGACCATATCCCACTAAAAACCAAAGCATTAATAAATATATGTTCCAAAACAGCAAAAAAATTTAACGTTTTTCAGTAAAATTTTTTTGTTAGTTAGAAATTAATTCCTAAATTTGTGGCGTGACTCTTTTTCAGGACAGAGACACGCGAAGTTATTTCACTTCAATTTCTCATTATCAAACTTCAAAAAATGCCCTGATATGAAAAAAGCTTTACTACTTGCCGGAGCCTGTCTTCTTGCAGCCGGCTCCGCTTCGGCGGCGACAGCCTTCTATCCTCCCGTGCCCGAAATTATGGGTGACGCAATTTCCGTATCCTCAAACGGTCGCTGGGCTGTCGTTTCGGACACAGAAATGAGTTATGGTTATCTTTGGGACGCCGAAAACCCCACGGAATACACCCGCGTTGTATCGGGTCTCTATGATAAAGTGAACATCTATGGGGTGTCTGACGACTGTCTGATGGTCGGTCAGGTTTATCTTGGCGATGGAAAATGGCGCCCCGCCATCCGCAAGGGTATCGTAGGTGATTGGGAGCTCCTCGACGTCGATCCCTACACTCTCAACTCGGCTGAAGCCACCTGCGTCTCGAGCGACGGCAAATATATCGCCGGCTGGCTGATGATCAAGGGCGACGAAGAGGCCGACGGTCCCCTCAAAGGTGCATACTATCCTGCTCAGTGGACCCTCAACGACAAGGGCGGATACGACTACAAAGCATTCTATGACTTCGACACTCTCGGCCAGCAGGGTTTCATCACCTACTGTCAGTCTAACGACGGCCGCGTGATCGGCGGTATGATCCACGCCGGATGCTCCGACGCTTTCCTCCCCGCTATCATCATCGACGGCAAGTTCAAGATGTTCGACGAGGTTGTCTATAAAAATGAGCCTTGGTACTACAAGGACCAGATCATGGGATATGACGACGTGTCATATATCAACGGCTTCAAAGATGACCAATCGAACAACACCTTCGTTGGTATGTTCCAGGGTGTCGACTATGACGGCAACCTCTACGGATGTCGCACAATCGCGAAAGATGTAGACGAGGAAGGCAACGGGACTCTCGAAAATTACGCCTGCATCTACAACTACGAGAAGGATGAATGGCAGTACACCGACAAGGTGAGAGCATTCTCGATCGGCCATAAGGCGGATGTAATCTACTGCAACAACGCGAGAATGATCACCGGCGGTATAGATGGTGAAATCTCTTCGATCAAGGAAACGCTTGACTTCGGTCAGGATTTCTCTCAGCAGCTCACCGGTATCCTCAGCATCTCAGAAGACAACAAGACCCTCGGCGGATGCTACCAGGTCCTCAACCCCGCGAGCGGTGAGTATCAGTACTTCCCCTTCATGCTCGTAGTCGACGGTGACTTCAATTCGGTTGAAATCGTCAATGACGGAAACGCACCCGTTGCTATCGTCGTTTCCAACGGCAACATCGAGTTCGTCGGCGCAGAAGGTGTAGTCTACGACCTCAACGGCCGCCTCGTCGGTCAGGGTGCAAACGTAAACGTAGCACCCGGCACTTATGTCGCCAAGGTTGGCAACGAAAGCCGCACTGTAATCGTAAAATAATCAGCACGCAAAATACGTTATTATTTTCGGGCTCCCACCCTCAAATGGGAGCCCGAAAATAATAAATGCCCCCGGGTGTTGTCATAACGTCCGCTTCACAGCCGACCATCACCTGCTATTATTCACTTCTACCCAAGCCGACAAGATTCTCAGGACACCAAACTATCGAGGACACCAAACTATCGGAAACAGGGAAAAGATATTACATCATGAAGACTAATGCATTAATCATATTTTCGCTTTTGGGCGCAGCTACCGCCTCCGCACAGGGCTTCAAGGCCGATTTTGCCAATGGCAAATTTCCGGCGGGTATAACTGTAGAAGATTGCGACGGATTCGAGGTACCCTCTCTCTGCTACAAGAACGGACGGACTTCCGACGGCTGGACCGTCGCTACGGTAGGGACAGGCACTTATGCCGCCGTTTCCCCCTCCCATTCCCACGACGAGGGAGGACAGAATAACCGCATGAATATCGAGGAAGTGACTGTCGAGGAGGGCGCCGTGATCAGCTGGACTGCCCGCTCGGTCTTCAGCGATTTTCCGGACACATATCGGATCGAGGCTCTGGTTGAAGGATCGGAAAAACCGGTCACGGTTTTCAAGGGAAGAGCTGAAGAAGTGTTTACGCCCCATGCGGTGACTCTTGAAAAATATGCCGGCAAGAAAGTCCGCTTCTCTTTTGTCTGCACTTCTGAGAATGGTTATCTGCTCGCAATCAAAGATATCTTTATCGGGGTTCCCGAAAAACCGGTCCTTTCTCTTGTTGACAAAACCAGACGTTTCTCCGGGAACGGAGAAAACGTTGAAGTCACAGGAACAGTATTCAACAGCGGTCTCGAAACGACTGTAGAAAAAGTCGTTCTCAAGGTCAGCTCAAAAGAGGTAGCCTCAAAAACGATAAACGAAACAGTCAAGAGCGCTGAGTCTTTCGATTTCGCCATTGATCTTCCGGTCGAGTTGAATAAGAAGACCAAATATACTGTCGAAATCATCGGATCGGACGGTTCGGTACTCGCATCCGCAAGCAGCGCCGCCATTGCGTCTCACTTCGAACGCAACCACTTCGTTGACGAAGGGACAGGCGTCTGGTGCAACAATTGCCCGGAAGGTATGCTGGCTCTCCAACAGCTCAAACGTGACTATCCGGATCAGATCGTCATCGCTACAGACCATGCCAATGATGATCTTACGAATTCGGACTACTGGTCCGGCCTGAAATTCTTCGCAGTTCCATATTTCATGCTGAACCGTCGCGATGACACGAAATATTCGCAGACCACCAATTTTGAAAACGGACTCTGGCGACCCACTCCCGTCAAGATCGATCTCGCGAAAGATGAAGAGAACGTTAATGTGACCGTCACCACCTCCGAAGATATCGACAACAGCAACGACCGCTACAGAATCGGATACGTGATCACCGGTGATTTCTATCAGACGGAAGATGACGCCGCCTATATGCAGAAGAACTCCTGCAATATGCCGCGCCACGAAGCTTATTACTTCCTCCCCAACATCCTCCCCGCCCACCTCTCGAAATATCACAATGTGAATCTTGACGGAGAGGGCTATTTCGACGGTATCCCCAATTCCATTCCGGCCGATATTGCCCCGGGAGAGGCAACGGAAAGTTTCGTCATCCCCTGCGATGGTCTGGAGGCTAACGAAGTTTGGAGCAACCTGCGTATAAACGCCTATGTTCTCGACACAACCAACGGAGAGATCCTCAACTCGGCCTCCATCCGTCTTGACGAACCCGCTCCGGAACCGGAAATACCTGATCTTCCTGATGGTCCTGATGGTCCTGACGGCCCCGATGGCCCCGATGGCCCCGACTCGGTGAATGAAGTATCAGCCTCTTCAACCCCGCTTCTTCGTATATCCGGCCGCGATCTTCTCCTCTCGGGATCTGAAGAGACGTTTGTCGAGATCTTCTACGCAGACGGACAGCGTGTCGCCGCCGGGAACTTCCACGAGCGCACGGTCGTTCCGGAAAGTGTTTCCGGGCCGGTTATCATCCGCGCTACGTCACGAAACGCTACGTCCGTAATCAAGGCCGCGTTCTGATCGCGAAAACATCCATATCCATTTCCGAAATCAACGTAATAATCTGACATACATCAATGAAATTAAAATATCTTACCCTTCTCGCAGCGTCGGCCACTTTCATGACTGCCGGAGCACACACCGTGCTGCTTAACGAGAACTTTAATGGTGATTATACCGAGAACTTCCCGGTAATGATCGAAGGTGACCATCTTCAGCCGGCCAATAATGTCCAGAGTATCTTTATGGATGGAAACGGTGTCATGCGCCCTTGGCGTATGGCCAAGGATGTCGCCACATCATCAGATGGCTACATCGTCTCCCACTCACTCTATAACCCCGCCGGCAAGAGCAATGACTGGCTCTGCTCGCGTGCGCTGAATGTCTCAGACGAACACTTCGAGCTCTCTTTCGATGCCAAGTCTCTCGGATTCCGCGCTCAGCCCCAGAAGAGCACACTCTGGGTTTTCATCACGGAGAAACCTGTCGTTTCGGAAGATGATCTTCCGACCGAACCTACATGGGTGATCGAGGATATGCCTCTCGGAGATGACCCATATAACTCAATCGGATATTTTACTCACTATGAGTATTCGCTTGCAGAGTGGGCCGGAAAGACAATCTATCTCAATTTCGCCAACCTCAACGAGAACCGAGACCTGCTTGCGATTGACAATATCCTGATCCAGCGTCTCGACCCGGCAGAACTTTCAGTCAAATCAGAACCGCTCCTGCTCAAGGGCGAACACACCCTCAGCGCGATTATCGCAGGCACAATGGGCGAAGGTCTCAAGAACTGGAAGCTTGAAGCCAAGTTCTCTAACGGTGAGTCATTCAAGGCCGAAGGCGCAACTCTCGCTGTGGGCGAGAACAAGGAGTTTCAGATCCCCTTCACTGTGTCTGCCGGCGAGCTTCTCGGATATACCGTGACGGTGACTTCCGACAATGCCGCGCCGATCGAAGCGGAAGGTGAGATTCGCGGTCTTGCTTTCATGCCGACCCACCGCGTGCTGATGGAAGAGGCCACCGGACTCTGGTGCGGAAACTGCCCGATGGGCCAGTTCACAATCGAGTCGATGATGCTCGACCCCGAAATGAACGACAAGGTGATCCCCGTCTCGGTCCACATTTCTTCTTCAGCCCACGCAAACCATCTCGTTGTCAATGATTACGCGACACAACTCGGTATGAACATTGCCCCGGCTTTCCGTCTTGATCGCGAGTTCACGGCTATGACGTTCTCGAACGTTCTCGACACGAAGTATGATCCGAACGACGAGGAATCTGTAGCCGGCACGATCCGTAAGCGTGCCTCCGAACTGACGATCATGGATATCGAAGTTTCCGGTGAGTTCATCGTGAACGGCAACGACACGACCGGTATCCGCGCGACCGCAAAGGTTATTCCGGCTTACACTCAGGATAAGGAGAAGGAATTCACAGTCGGATTCATCCTGACCGAGAACAACGTTTGGCTCGCTAACAACGGGGCGTGGGCCCAGGAGAATTATCTTTCCGGCGTGACCTCGCTTCCCTCTGAGGTCGGCGGTTGGGTGAAGCTCCCCAAAATCGTAACCAATGTGAGACTTCAGGACGTAGCACGCGCTATCTACGGATACACAGGCATCGACAAGTCTCTTCCTTCCGAAATGAAAATGTCGGAGGAATATACCTTCACCCGCGATCTCTCAATTCCGGATACATACAAGGAAAGTAACGGAACGGTGACAGCGCCGGCGATCGTAGCCGGAAATTGCGGAGTGGTTGCCTTCATTATTGACCGCGCGACAAACACCGTTGTCAATTCTGCTTTCTACCCGATGACCGAGCTGACCGAGAAGCGCTTCACAACAGCCGATCTCCTCGCTTCTATATCAGGCGTTGATGAAATCGAAGGTACTGACGAAGCGACAACAGAAGCTCAGTACTTCACAATCGACGGTCTCCGCGTTCTTGAACCTGTCAATGGCCAACTCTACATCAAACGCCAGGGTTCCAAGGCTACAAAAGTGATTTTATGAATTTAGAAGGAGTTATCTAATCCGACTTTCGAAAGATTCGGATCCGGATAACTCCTTTTTCATTGCCTATACACTCTTTTTTCCACTTATCATCCATGAAAAAATTTTGTTTTGCTGTCCTGGCCCTCTCGACAGCCGCTTTCGCGAAAGCGGAGTTTACCTACACGGTTGATCCCGCACCGGGAGAAGTAACGGAACTGACCTCCATCCTCCTCAAAGGAGACCCGAGCTATGACGAGCTCGAAGGTGTGAGCATGAGCGACGCGAGCGTAACCAAAGACGGCGTTTTCTTCTGCGGCCTCAACTGTAAATGTTCAACTACAGCACCCAATGCGACTCTCACACTCAAAAAAGAAGCGACCGAACCGGGCACCTATGTCGTGACTATCCCCGAAAGCGGTCTCGCATACTACTATAACGATTATTCAGGATACGGTGAAAACGAGAAAGAAATCGTCCTCACATATGTGATCAAAAAAGTCGTGACCGACACCGGCCTCGACTTCACCACAGTTCCCGCTGAGGGTTCACAGGTAGAAGATCTCTCGACCATCACTCTCAACGCCAACCCGGAAGTTTACTCGGCAATTGCCCGTACCACCACGGATGTATTATTCAACGTCCTCAAGGATGGCGAGATCTTCACCACCGCGACATGCGCCGGCTCCGGACTCTCATGGGTATTCACTCTTGACCAAGCTCCCGAGGAAGCCGGCGAGTACACCCTCGAAATCCCCGGCGGAAGCTTCTCGGCAACCAAGATCGGAGAATCATCCTCATACAACGTGACCGATTCATATTCGGTGAAGTTCAAGTTCGTCCCCGCTGCCAAACCGGTGGTTTACGATCTTGAGGTTTACGGCACCAAACCTGTTGCCGGCGCGGAAATTGATCTCTCGATGAGCGATCTTGAAATCTTCATATACTCAGCCGAGCCCACATTCACTCCCGATCCCAATACGGATTGGGCAAAACCGGCTCATGACGCTAAAGTTAAACTCGTTTCTGCCGACGGCAAATGGGAAGAGGAAGTTGAACTCAAATACAGCCACTCCTACCAGATGTGGGTAAAGTTCTCCGACCCCATGTATGACGGAGAATACACTATGATCATACCGCAGGGTTCTTTCGGTGATTCCGCCTGGCAGAAAGATGCCGCGCTCGGCCACGCCAACAAGGAATTCTCCTGCAAATTCACCCTCACCGGTCTCGGAATCGAAGGTGGTGTAGAATACACCCTCGAGCCTCTCGAAATCACTCCGACCGGCAACGAGGTCAATGACCTCAGCGTAGTGACCGTCAAGTTCCCCGAGGGCACAAAGATGAAAGAAGGCACGAAAGCTACCCTCTCTTCGACTGTGGTTCGCTATGAAGTGACCGTCGATGTCGAAGAGATCGGTGACGGTGAATTCCGATGCACTTTTGACCCCGCTCCGACCGAGGCTCAGACCTACACTCTGATTATCGAACGCGGAGCCTTCGGCGACGAAATCTACATGGCAGACAACGCCTACGGCCTCGCTTCGGCAAGTGTCGGTAAGGCATGGGAGTTTGTACCGAAAGACGATGCTGTCAACGAGATCGTAATCGATGACTACGAAACAGTGATCTATAACCTCACCGGCAGCCGTGTAAACGCTAACAATCTCCCCGCCGGCATCTACATCGTCAACGGCCGCAAGACCGTCATCCGCTGACCCAGCCCCACCCCCCATACACAAAATGGTCCCCCACACAGGGGACCATTTTTTCATACTCACTACCTCATAATTCTCTCCTATCTTCTCATAAGCCGGAAATCCATATAATTTTCAGGTTCGGTCCGGCGTTTTATAGAATGTCATGAATACCTCCGGACATATTAACGAACGAATTGTTTTCCTGATGCCTTCCAAAGCCCCCGATGGACCTGTCGGAGGGTATAAAGTTGTCTACGAATATGCCAACAGACTCGCAGCCGACGGTTTTCAGGTTACGATTGTTTATCCCCTTACCTATCGGTTTTCCGAACAGTCTCCCGCAGACCGGCTGAAGACCATTCCCCGCGCATTGAAATGGATTGTCAAGGGAATAAGTTGCAAAAAATGGTTTGCTCTCGATCCCCGAGTGTGCGAGAAGGCGGTCCTTTCCCTCAACGAAAGAGATGTTCCGGAAGGAGACGTATATGTGGCCACAGCCCTTCACACAGCTTTCTACCTCGCGCAATATAAGATTCCGTCCCGAAGAAAGTTCTATCTGATTCAGGGATTCGAGAACTGGCGCGACTCGGACACCACAGTCTATGATTCTTATAAGGCCGGACTGCACAACATAGTGATCTCCGACTGGCTTCACCGCCATGTGACGGCGGCCGGCGCGGAAGCAGAGATTATCAAGAACGGTTTTGATTTCAACTATTTCAAGCTTTCGGTTCCGATAGAGGAACGCGATCCTAAGTGTGTATCCATGATGTGGCATTCCGAAGAAAGGAAAGGTGGCCCCCTCGGACTGAAAGTTCTTCAGGCGGTCAAAGAAAGACATCCGGATCTGAAAGTCATAATGTTCGGCGTTCCAGAACGACCGGCATGCATGCCGGAGTGGGTCGAATATCACTGTCGGCCCGACCGCGAGACCCACAATATGATCTACAACCGGAGTGCCATCTATCTTGCCCCGAGTTATCAGGAGGGATGGGGGCTGACCGTCGGCGAATCGATGATTTGTGGCGCGGCGGTCGTATGTACCGACACTCTCGGCTTTCTTGAAATGGTCACTGACGGGAAGAACGGCCTGATCTCCCCCTGCGGTGAGGCCGAAATGCTGACGGCCAATGTCTGTCGTCTCATAGAAGATCCCGAACTGCGCATTGCGATTGCCCGAGAAGGGAACCTCAGGATACGCGAGTTCAGCTGGGAAAGATCATATGATAGATTAAAAGCCCTTATCCGAAATTCTCTCTTGGAAACAGAAACAAAGAAACAAGTCCGTTCCGACTCATGACATCACCGGCCCATTCGAACAAACGTATAGCCATAAACACGGGCGTGATATATTTCAGGCTTATCCTGACGCTCGGAATCTCTCTTTACTCGACGCGCTTCGTTCTCGAAGCTCTCGGGGCGGACGACTATGGCTTATATAATGTCGTAGCCGGCGTCGTTGCCATGTTCGCCTTCATATCGGCTACCATGGCGACTTCCACTCAGCGATTCATTTCTTTTTCCATGGGTCTCGGCAATGGCACGGCGGAGATGAAGAAAGTCGTTGGCAGTGCCATCTACATACATTTGCTCATGGCTGTTTTAGTCTCGGCCATCGTGCTTCTCGGAGGCTGGTGGGCCATCAATCATATACTTGATATTCCGTACGGAAAGACTCCGGACGCGCTTTTCGTTTTGGTCTGCGTTGTCGTCGGCCTTGTGGGCACGATAAATTCGGTGCCTTTTGAAGCACTTCTGATGGCCCACGAGAATATTCTCTATGTCTCGATATGCCAGACTGTCAACGCTCTTTTTAAATTTGGGGCTGCCGTAGTCTTGCTCGGAGTTCCCACTGACAGACTGCGCCTATACGCGGTCTTGATGGCCGTTCTCCCTTTTATCATTCTGATTCTCGAAGCAGCCTATTGCCTCGCCAAATACTCAGAGACAAGAGTGTCCCGGACTGACTTCAGACCGGGGACAGTAATGAAAGAACTGAGCAAATTCGCAGGTTGGGTGATGATCGGCACAACCTGCATGACACTCCGCAATCAGGGTGTCGCAATTATTCTCAACATTTTCTGGGGAGTGGCGGTCAATGCGGCCAATGCTGTCGCAAATCAGGTCAACTCTACCCTTCAATTCTTCTCGACATCGGTAACCACCTCTTTGCGACCGCAGTTGGTCCGCAGTGCCGGAGAAGGTGACTATCAGCGAATGATGACCCTGATGACTGCGGCCAGCAAATATCCACTTCTGCTGATTATACTCGCCGCCTCTCCAATAATCGTTGCGATGCCTTACATCCTTTCCTTATGGCTCAAGACAGTTCCTGACCATACGGTCACATTCTGCCGCATAATGCTTCTCAGCACCATAGTCGGGCAGGCTTATATGGGTATTGTAAACGGTATGGAAGCCATGGGGAAAGTCAAACTGATGCATATCTTCTGCGGGAGTGCTTATCTTGCGGTTCTTCCAACAGGATATATTCTCGCCCGCCAAGGGTTTGACCCGCAGTGTGTCTATTGGTGTGTAGTTATCTTTCAGATCGTTATACTTGCCTATCTTATACACCTCGCCGGCCGGCAGCTGAACCTTGACAAGAAAAGATTCTCTCTCAATGTGGTCGGCAGATCCGCAGTAGTTGCAGTTCTGCTCACAATAGCTGACTTCTTCATCTGGAACTACCTATCTCCTTCATTGCTGTCGCTCGTGACGCTCGGAGTTGCGGACATCGTTGTCTTCACTCTCCTCTGCTACACGATCGGATTCACCGGCGAAGAAAAGCGGACGGTCTCAAAGCTTGTCTCAAAGCTGTCGGGAAAAGTGTCAAAAAATAAACCTGCAGAATAATACAGTCATGGGTATAGTCAACAAAGTAATTGCAAGACTCGAGGAATTCCTTTCCCGAAGATGGTTCAATCCGTTTGCCACCTTATGGCTGAATTTCAGATGTATGCCCGCATCCAGGGCTATCAAACTACCGGTGTGGGTCTACGGCCGTCCAACATTCATTAATTTGAGCGGCTCGATCAGATTCGAGCGTCCGGTCAGACCCGGACTTGTGCGCTTCAACAGTTCCCATCCCGCAGCCCCCTCGTTTCAAGGCCTGCAGTCTGAGTTCGCGATTCTGGGCGAGATAGTTTTCCACGGCTACGGACAGATCGACACCGGCGTGAAGCTGTTTGTGGGCCGTGGCGCAAGACTTGATCTCGGGCGCGGGTTCAAAATCTGCGATATGGTCAATATCGGATGCCATAAGCTGATCGAGGTCGGAGAAATGAGCTGGATTGTCCACCGCTGTCAGGTGATGGACACAAATTACCATTTCGTTGCAGATTTCAACAAGGGGGTGATACCCTCAGTCAAGAAACCTGTCCGAATAGGACGCAATTGCTGGATCTGCAATTCATCTTCGATTATGGGAGGTGCCGTTATTCCGGACTTTACTATTGTGGGAAGCAACAGTCTCGTGAGCAGAGATATGTCCGCTATCAAACCGTACACCCTGATAGCCGGAGTCCCTGCGAAACCCATAATTACCGGGCTGCGTAAAGTCGAGGACCTCGATTTCACCATGCGGCTTTATCGCCACTATGCCGAAGGTGAGAAACCATTCCCTATTCCTGACGACATAGACGAATCCGTATTCCTTAACGAACGCACGTCTTCCAGATTCGATTAAACGTTTCCTCAATCGGAGTGTCCTTATTTAGGTGCAAATTCCACAAGGTTTCTAAGAAACTGTTTAAGTCTGATAATAAAAATTTCGACATAAATTTAAACAGTTTCTAACCTAACATAACCGTTATTCGAAATTCATATCTCTCATCTCTGATGAACAAAAGAAAAGCTATCATATCGTTGATCGCGGTGACACCGCTGTTGATGTTCGCCAACGGCACGATCACCGGCCGCGTCGTGAACAAACAGACAGGCGAACCGGTCGACTACGCAAACGTTCAGCTCATAGACGCCAAGACCAAGAAACCGCTTCCTATCGGAACCAATACTGACGAGAACGGAGCTTTCACAATCAAGGATGTGAAAGACGGACGCTATCTCGTACGTATCACCAACATCGGATCCATAGACCAGGAGCGTCCCGCCGACATAGCCGGGGCGAACGTGAACATCGGCACCGTCAAGCTGGCCGACGACACCAAGATGCTCGACGAAGTCGTGGTCGAAGGTGTGCGTTCGCAGATGCGTTTTGAACTTGACCGCAAGGTTTTCCAGGTCGATGCCAACGTAGCAGCAGCCGGAGCCTCGGCGAGCGAGTTGCTCGAATCCATTCCCTCGGTCGAGGTCGACCAGGATGGCGAAGTCTCCCTTCGCGGAGACTCATCTGTGACTGTCTGGATCAACGGCAAGGAATCCGGCCTCACCGCCGACAACCGCGCCCAGATCCTTGAACAAATTCCCGCCGAGACAATCGAACGGATCGAAGTGATCACCAACCCCTCGGCCAAGTTTAGCCCTGAAGGCTCCTCTGGCATTATCAACATCGTTCTCAAGCAGGACCGTAAGGGTGGATATTTCGGAAGCGCCGAGATCGGAGCCAATTCCCGCGGCGGTGGTAACGCAAGCTTCAGCTTCAACTACTCAGATTCAAAATGGGATGCGTATGCGAGCCTCGGATTCCGTATGCGTCACAACAAGGGTGGGTCGAAATCAAGACGAATCTATGAAATGGCCGACGGCGAGGAATATTTCCTCAACGCCGACGGTTCGAGCCCGAGCCATGGCAACAACCTCTTCCTCCGCCTTGGCGCAACATACCACCTCGACACCAAGAACGAGTTCTACTTCAACGCCTTCGGCATGTTAGGCCACAGATGGGGATGGTCCAACACACTTTATACGTCCAACCTTCCGGGTCAGTGGATCTCCAACCTCAACAAATCGAGCAACAGGGGGGATACCCGTGGCAGCCATGCCGAAATCGGATACACCCACAAGTGGAGTCAGTCCCACTCGATCGACATGATGGTCGGATACAACCATTGGGGCGGTCCGAGCCTGAACACCTATCTTCAGGAACAGGAATGGGCCGACGGTGGCGCCTCGACTACTCAGGATGATATCTACCGCGAGCAGTCGATGCATCTGAACACCAACTCGGTCGAGGCGAAGCTTGACTACACCAATCAGGTTCTCCCCTGGCTGAAAGTCGAGGCGGGCTATCAGGGTAACTACTCTCACGAAAATACTCCCAACTCGACCGATCTCGGAACCACTCAGGCTGATATGGCTTTCGCGCCCTATCTCTACAACCGTTTCATATACAACAATGATGTGACCGCCCTCTATGCCACCCTCGGAGGCCGCGTGAAGAATTTCAGCTTCTCGGCCGGAGTTCGCGGTGAGGCCTGGCAGGTGAAGACCCGGTCGCTCGGATGGTTCGAGACCGATGGAATCTGGTACCCGGAACTCAAAGATGAGACGCCGGCCTACAAGAAAAATTTCTTCGCTCTCTTCCCGTCGGTGTTCCTCAGCTATTCACTTCCCCACGACAATGAGGTGCAGATCAACTATACGCGCCGACTCCGTCGCCCCTGGGGTGGTCAGCTGAACTCATTCCGCGATATCTCGGATCCGACCTCGATCTCCTATGGTAATCCCGAGCTTGAGCCCACCTACACCAATTCGTTCGAACTGAACTATATCAAGACCTGGACAAGCCACATGCTGAGCGTCTCGGCATATCTCAGGACATCGGATAACTGCGCGAACCGCATCTCGTATATGGACAACGATATCCTGTACACAACCTGGGCTAACGTGACAGACGAGCGCAATATGGGTGCGGAAATCGTAGCGAAGAACCAGTTCTTCCGCCAGCGTCTCGAACTGACGACGACCCTGAACCTTTATGATAACCATATCTCCGACTGGAACTATACGTTCGTTTCCGACGGCAAGGAATATCCTCTCAGCGGAAAAGGCAACCACTCGTTTGCCTGGGATATCCGTATGAACGCGAGCGTGCGCCTCCCCTGGAGCCTCAGCTTTCAGGCCACGGGACGCTATTCGTCGAGAGTGTTGACCGCGCAGGGTTCGAGACAGGGAGGATGGTCCGTAGATGCAGGACTGCGCAAGATCCTTGGGAACTGGAGCTTCAGCCTCAACTGTCGTGACATCTTCGACTCGCGCCATTTCAAGAGCACCACCAACGGCCCCGGATATACTCAGGAAAGCGAGAGATGGCGCGGAGGCCGCACCCTCAGTCTGACCGTCAAATACTCGTTCGGCAACATGCGCGCCAAACCCAACAAACGCCAGAACGGCGAGCCTATGGAAGGTGGCGGCTATGACGGCGGCGACATGCAGTAAACTGTCATCCTCCTGCAGTTTTAAGAGCCAATTTACTTTAATCGTTAACGATTATTGTAAAACATAAAAAAATATTTGTAATATAAAATTATTTTAGTTTAATTTGCGTCTCAAAGTCAAACGTTTGACTTTGAGACGCAATTTTTTCTTACATCTCACACGAGAACCTCAATATTCATTGGGAGATTAGGAAGTCATCTTGACTTTTTTCAAGGTTAAGGTTCATTAAGATTTTGAGCAGGTTTCAATCCTTGAAGAGGGAACGATGCGGGCATCGTGACCGATGAAAGGATTGGAAGATGCCAAAAT
>JAAVFK010000002.1 GCA_014800785.1 Bacteroidales bacterium | reverse complement strand
GGCTAAGACCCAATTATCCGGCAATTTCGGATAATGTGGGGTGTGTTATCTTATAATCATGTTCAACTAAGAATTGAATGTGATATGATAACAAAGTACAAATCCTTTCTTTCGCGCCAAGATTTGGCTGCGAATACTGTCCGCTCGTATGTGTGGACGGTAAATCATTTCCTTGAAAAATACAAGGAGGTTACGCGAGAAAATCTACTCGCTTACAAAGGCTATCTTGTGGAGCACCACAAGCCACAGACTGTCAATCTCCGACTCCAAGCTATCAATAAGTATCTGGAGTTGATCAAGAAGGAGAAACTCAAAATGCGTTTCGTTAAAGTACAGCAAAAGAACTTCCTCGAAAACGTGATCAGCGATGCCGATTATAGGTTTCTCAAGACGAAGCTCAAGAAGGAGGGGCACACCTCCTGGTATTTCGTAGTATGGTTTCTGACCGCCACGGGAGCTCGCATTAGTGAACTTCTCCAAATCAAAGCGGAACACGTCCAACAAGGTTACCTCGACATCTACTCTAAAGGAGGGAAGTTAAGGAGACTTTATATCCCTAAGAAATTACGTTCGGAGGCCAATCAATGGCTGAAAGAGCGTAATCTCCAATCAGGTTATCTTTTCCTTAACCGCTTCGGCGAAAGAATCACGGCACGGGGCATTGCGCAGCAGCTCAAACTATTCGCACGGAAATATGGTATCAATGAAGCCGTAGTCTATCCTCACTCATTCAGACATCGTTTTGCCAAGAACTTCCTTGACCGCTTCAACGATCTCGCACTTCTTGCCGACCTGATGGGACACGAAAGCATCGAAACAACACGTATCTACCTCCGCCGTACTGCAACAGAACAGCAAGCCATAGTTGACAAAATTGTCAACTGGTAATCAGGCCTCAATACACATCTTTGCAATCCTGAAAATCAAGATTGCAAAGATGTTTCTATCTTGTCCAAACAAGCGTATAGTTCTTCAATTTTAGCTACAATCCGCTTTTGCTCTAAAATTGATAATAAAGGAAATGATGTATTAGCGACCTTGGCAGAATTTAGATTACTAACAACAGCACCACCAGCCTTATCCGAAAATTGCGAATAGGCATATTGTGATGAAAGGAGATAATACAAGAACTCCTTGTCATAACTCTCTTCTTTTGGAGAAATTACAAGCCAACCATCATGAATACAGCCATCAATATTTAAGATATAAGGTTTGCCGAAACTCATTGAGTTAGTTAGCAAAAAATCTCCTTTCTTTACTTCACGACTCAGGTTTACCCCTTCTCGGATTATTTTTTCCTTCGTCGAATTAATATATTTCCCGTCAGTATCTCCTATTTTTATCCAATTAACTCCATTAGGATCATTTGTAATATACGATTTAATTGGACGTGGTGAGGCGCCTCTACTTATGGATGCAATATCGCCAAATCGACATAACACCCAGTTTGAAGGAATATTCCGTGAATGTGGGATATCCGTTATTATTTTCGCCTTCGGATTGACACGGCGGAGCATATCGGCGGCTGGTTCATCCGTCGGATCTTGTGGCACAAGCTTGCCCTGCATCGCAAGTTCTAGAACCTTAGATCGAGTATCAGTAATCAGGCGATTAAGCTCCGAAGTCTCTGAATCTATCTTTTCTTGGACTTTAAATAAAAATTTTAGTTGGTGGATAATTCTTATTTGTTCTTGAAGAGGAGGAAGCAGAATTTCTATCTCTTGAAATTTTTCAAAGTCAATACTCTCTACGGTTGTACCACTCTTTTGGAATTTTTCAAGAATCTCCTTTTCTCTTCCAGAGAAATAGTAATAAAGATACTCATTAAGTTCAGAATATGGAGTACATATTGCTTTTATGTCTTGATTTACAGTTGCAGCTTCTCCTAATCTTGCTAATGGAAGAGTCCTTCTCAAAATACCACTTCTCGTTACCATCAATAAAGATCCCATAGGATAAAGTATATTTTGAGTTGCTCCAATTTCGGATAATTTGATTTGAGAGTGGTAAATAATGGGCTCCTTCATATCTTTAGAAGTAACCCAGTTAACGGTTCCATCTTTCCAAAACTGTTTGTTTTCAGTTGAGGGTGTCTTACCTCCCCCAAACCATGCAATGTCTTTGAGTGTCGTTTTTTCCCAACCGGAGGGTAACTTCTCATAATGGGACGGAGACGCAGATGTTTTGGACTTTCTTGGGCGCTTGATTTTACCATCAGCTATGAGGCGTTCCTTCTCGGCGCGGATGCGTTCAAGAAGTACGGATGCGGGTTCATCGTTGGGATCCTGAGGGACAAGTTTTCCCCTTATGGCAAGATCTAATATTTTTTGGCGCAGTTTTTTTGTATCCATTTACAGTTACTTATTACGATAAATTTCGTCAAGAGTTTGTCCCTCGGCGTTTTTCCAATCAAACCATCCATTTGAACTGCATCCCCCGCAAATGCCTGAGGCGGTGCTTGGACTCGAAAAAGAAACGTCTGATGTCAGAATCGGATGACCATTTTTATCAATCTGAGAATAATTTTTGACAATCATCTCGCGCCTTTCGATAGCGTGGCATGAGCTAACGATATCTTTTGATAGCTTACTTCCGTTCAAAACGGTAAAGCCGTTTCCATCATAGATTCCTCTTGCTTCCGCACCCCGGCGCTTAAAGAAGAAAATCGGGAGCCGGTTAACCGGTGCGCTCTCAAAGATGGTAATACCTATAAATGAGGTTAAGAATTTGATATCTTCAAAAAACTCATCCATAGCGTCTTTTTGATATTCCGGAAGATTCGGCTCTTTAGGTGTCTGCTTATTTTCTTGTAGATTATAGCGGTTCAGCTCTTTGGCTAATTGAACTGCAATATACTCAAGATATTGCACGTCTGCTTTGGTCATATCCGCATCTTTCGAGACGAATATAAGTGCCTTTTGCCAAAAAGTTTTCTTTTGGTCATGATCCTTAACACGTTCTTTGAAGTTTTCGGTTTCACCTATGTAAGCTTGCGGCTTTGCCGATTCATCTTCTCCAATAAGGATATAGAACGCCGGCTTCTGTAGCTTTTTCTGTTTGTCCAGATACTCAAGATTTGAGCGAGGTACAACAAACATTTGGCATATCTTATTGCTAATAAAAGCATAGCGTGTTCCTTTAGGATCACCATTAACGAGATAGGTGGTTACTGTCTTCCCCATAGATTAGTCCTCCTTCAAATTGAGTTGTGCAAAAAGTTCTTCGAGTTGCGCTACTGCCGACGAGATTTTTTCACTCTTTTCTTTGATTGAGGCCATCAGGTCGGCAAGCGAAACGTCTTCAAGGTCATCGCCTTGACGAATCCATGTTATATCGAGGCTTGTCTTGTCGCGCTTTAGCAGGTCATCAGCGGAATATTTCCGCCAACGTCCATTCGGTTCAGATTCTTCGTCGTAAGTTTCCTTGCGCTGACTGATATTGTCAGGATTATAACATGATACAAAATCATCGAGGTGATGACGTTCCAACTTATTATTGGCAAGAGTGTGTTTTACTCCGGTGCGATAATCATAAAACCACACCTCTTTTGTCGGTTCTCCTTTAGTGAAGAAGAGTACATTGGCCTTGACGCCCTGAGCATAGAAGATACCGGTAGGCAGGCGCAGGATTGTGTGAAGGTTGAAGTCGGTCAGGAGCTTGCGCCGGATAGTCTCACCGGAGGCTTCAAAAAGCACATTGTCGGGTAGGACAACAGCGGCTCGCCCACCACTTCGGAGACTAACCATTATATGCTGCAGGAAGTTGAGCTGATTGTTCTTGGTCTCAGTAATGAAATCGTCACGTTGAATCTCAACAGAAGCAGATGACCGGGTGCCAAACGGGGGATTGGCGAGGATCACATCAACAAGCTTTTCCGGCTGCTTCTCCAATGAGTCAGCACACTGGATTGGGCTACGATTCTGTCCGACACCATGAAGATAGAGGTTCATGGAAGCAAGTGTGACTACTTCAGCAGTGATGTCTGCTCCACACAAGGCCTCGTTGCGCAGAAAACTGCGTTTCCCCTTGTCCTGACTTTGAGATTTCATATAGTCAAAAGCGGCCAAAAGGAATCCCCCGGTTCCGCAGGCAGGATCGCAGACAGTCTCTGTAATCCGAGGTCGGACGCAATCTACCATCGCCTTAATCAGAGGACGCGGCGTGAAATACTGACCGGCTCCACTTTTCTTATCCTGTCCATTCCGCTCCAGAATGCTTTCATAGATAGCTCCCTTGACATCTCCCTCGAGCAACCAGTCTTCACCGTCGATCATTGAAATAACTTTCTTCAGATAGACCGGTTTGTCAATCTTATTCTGAGCTTTTGTGAAAATCGTTCCGATAAGATTTTCTTGCTGGCTTAGTTTGGAAAGAGTTGACTCATACTGCTCAAGCAAGTCGGTGCCATCGAGTTCCGTAAGATCTTCCCATCGATAGCCTTCAGGGATAGCGGACTCTTCCCCAAGCTCCCGATTTTCCATATCCATCTTCAGGAACAGGAGATAAGTGAGTTGGGTTATATAATCAGAAAAACCCACACCTTGACCGGAAAGGGTCGTGGCTAAGGTCCAAACTTTCTTTATGATGGATGTTTCCGTATTCTTCGATGCCATTTATGCTACGTTTCTATGATAAATTATGAATCCGGCAAGAGAGAGCAGTGCCTCATCAGCTTCTTTCATGTTGCCGAATGCACGGATTAGCTGAGCAGCTTGCGATTTGTCTTCCTCGCGGATATCTCGGATGGTTACAGCACCATTGGAGGCGATATACCTGACGACCTGTTTGATTATGTCCAACTGCTTCTCTGTGATATTTCGCTGAACCTGCCCATACCACAAATTGAAGTACTGATTAGCTGTCGCACAAAGTGAATCCAAACGGTCTATTTGTCCGAGCGCATAGCGCACAAGCTGAATGATATTAGTAAGAGCTTCTTTCTCCTCAACCGTCGAGCGAGGTTTGACTTTCGAACGGTCAAGCAATGAATAGCAATTCCAAAGCTGCGAGACATTGAATTTGGCATTCGCCACTCTTAACCGGTCTGCCAGATTTCTCAACATCGGATATGTAAGGGGTTCTCCGGTGTTATTGTAGAGTATACGCAGTGCCTCAATCTCATCGGCATGTGCACGACAGTAATTCTCAAATGCTGATACCGTGTCCTTCGCTTCCTCGACAGTGAAGCCTTTTGAAATGAGAGTGTCTTCACCCGGAAGGATTGTTTTTATGAATCCGGCATTAAGAATGAGGAGGTACTGACGTGCCTCAGGGTTATTTGCCAATGGGGCGAATAATCCCTTACGTTCAAGATTTTGCTCACTAATGTCATTGTATTGCGGTAGGATCGGCAATTTCTCAGGATCAAGAGCATTGAAGAAGTTCTCTGAGAGGGCCTGCATGGAAATGCCATGTGTTTTCTCAGTGAACTCTGTTCTTTGTGCTTCCGTACATTTGGAAGATATGCGTGCAAGGCGGGAGGCCAATAGTTTGAAATACCCATCGGGCAACTGACCGTGTGTCATTCGTTCAAGAAGTTGCTTCAGGGTCATAGTCTCATGAGGACAGTCATCTTCTCCGGGAGCCGGAACAATTTTTTCAGACTCGGTCACACCAACTGCATCCACGAGATAGAAGCAGTCCTTACTGTAAGCATTCGGTGTGACATCCCGAAGAATATCATCGGAGATAGTTCTTGTGCCTCGGCCCTTCATCTGAGTGTATAAAGGTTCGGAACGCACATCGCGCATGAATATCAATACCTCGAGAGGTTTTACATCCGTTCCGGTGGCGACGAGTGTGCAGGTAACGGCAATACGAAACTCCTTGTCATTTCTGAATGATTTGATAAGAGCATTGCTGTCACCCGAGGAGTAGGTGATTTTCTGGACGAACCTGTCATCATCTTCTTTGTCGAAGACTTCTTTTGCTATTTTTACGATATTGTTTGCATGAGCCTCATTCAAAGCGAAGATAAGGGTCTTGGGCAGATAGTCGAAGTTCTTTTCTCGCTGAGGCTCGGTAAACATCTCCTCATAAACCACATCCTTGTAGGTCTGGAGAATCAGTTTTATTTGAGCCGGGTTAATGATGGAACGATTGAGTTCCTCCTTTGTATAATTCTGAGTCTCCCGGCTGTTGAAAGTCTCAACCTTTCCGGTATAACGGGTAACCTGTTGCAGTTTATCACCAACGCGAATTGCACCCCCCTCTTCGGTTTCCTTTGTTTTGATACGATACACCCTACACCCGACATTCACCCCATCAACAATCGATTTTTCTAAATCATAGTTGATGACAATATTACTGTTGAAGAACGCTTTGGTTGCAGGAACCGGGGTGGCTGTCAGGCCGATTATACGCGCAGTGTTGAAATATTCAAGCACTTTTTTCCAGTTACCATAGATCGATCTGTGGCACTCGTCAACAATGATGAGGTCAAAATAATCCTGCGGAAGAGTCGGATTGGGAGGAAGAACTATTTCCTCATTTGCCATTTCTGCTTCTTCATCATCTCCATCTCCGATAATAGGATCTCCTTTAAGAAAAGCAAACAGACGTTGAATGGTAGATATCACGACATTTGCGTCCTTTGGAATGGAGGCCGAAGTGAGTCGCTCAACTCCAAAGATAGTGTTGAACGGGTCTCCGGTTTCAGTCAACTTATATTTCCCGAATGCGCCATCCGCCTGTTTACCAAGATTGTTACGGTCAACAAGAAACAGTATTCGCTTCATTTTTGCATAATTCAGGAAGCGGTAGGCAGCTGTAACGGCTGTATATGTTTTACCGGCACCGGTGGCTAAAACCATCAATGCTCTATTCTGACCGGTACGAAAAGATTTTTCAAGCTCAGTAATGGCCTCAAACTGGCAATTACGGAGTCCTCTTTTCCGTAAGGTAGGTAATCCGGCGAACTGATCCTCAATGCCAAGAAGTTTTACGATTTCCTTGGGTCGGTGGATCCGTTTAATTTCCTCATACTCCGCATCAACCTCATTCTGATTCTTGAAAAGAATAGACTCTCCATTGGAAAGATATACTAAAGGTAATGGGTTGGAGTGCACCTGATAGCAATTGGGAACCGATCGGGTATAATGTTCGGCCTGTTCAGCCACATGCCCTGAAGAAATGTCAACTTCCTTTCGTTTTGCCTCAAGCACACCAACCGCCTTTCCGTTAATAAACAGAAAGTAATCGGCTTCAAGATTATTCTGGAGTAAGCCCTCCCTAATAGCAACAGCAGTAGAAGTCGGAGAGTAGTGGTCACGATCCGTAACCTCCCATCCGGCTTCCTCAAACCATTCATCTATTTTTACCCTTGCCTTCTCTTCAGGAGTCATATTCCTCTAATATAAGATTATCGGAAGTTGTAACCTAAAAAAAATCGCACATCATCGATAACATGATGAAATGCAGAAATTTGCCACAGCTTACAATTTTCAGATTACGCAAATTTAATGATTTATTCTGAAACAGCAAAAAAACCATGGATTTTGCGTTATATATGATGTCAATTACGGGGGTAGCCCGGCGTCTGAACCATCTTAAGCGCTGACGTTGATTGGGTCGGGCGATTTTTATCAATTCAGATAGAAAAAACGTTCAGATTCAACCGATCTGAACGCTTTGTAGGGATTGAGGGTAACGGTTAGCCCTTGAAGCCGCGGTGGATGAGGAGGTCGTAGACGGGGCGTTTGGGAACGACCTGGGTGTCGTCGGCGTCGCGGTAGTATTTGAAGTCGGTGTCTGTTCCGGAGGGCATATCTACGACACGTACTTTCTCTTTCGGATAACCGAGTGCGACGACGTAGAGCGGTTTGAAACGCTCGTTGCCGGCCAGTCCGCAGACCTCCTTGACCGTCTCGGCGTTGAAGCTCTTGATTATGCAGCAGCCCAGACCGAGAGCCGTGGCGCCCAAAGTGATGGCCTGGAGCTGGAGACCGTCGTCACAGAGGCAATTGGCGGCGATCTCCGTGTCGAGATACTGCACGAGATAAGCCGTGGGTCGTTCGTCGGGTTCGGGACCATCCCAGTCGGTGTAGTAGCCGGCCCATTTAAGAGCAGGGAACAGGAGGGCCCGCTCCTCGGGAGCGGTGATCACGGCATATTTAAGGGGTTGGGCGTTGCGACCCGACGCACACCATCTCACGAGGCCGACGAGATTGGCTGCTATGGTGTAGCCGACTTCGGCACGTCCGTTGAAACGGCGCACCGACCGATCGTCCATCAGAAGCGAACGTACAATCTCGAATTTATCGACAAAAATACCCTTTGAGAGTTCTGTTAGCATTTTTTCGGGGTAAGGTTAGTATTTATTTTGAGATTTTTTCGTAAATTTGCACTCAATTTATTCCGGGCGCAAGAATCAGAAGACCGCCTCTTTAGTAAAAGAATGCGGACTCTATGTTTTGAAACACCGCTCCCGGCAAAAAGGTTTTACGTAACTCTATGAAACCATTAAGAGCGAAATTAGCCGCCTATGATGCCCCTCAGAAGGCTAAGGCTGCCGGGGTTTATCCCTATTTCCGTCCCATATCGAGCGAGCAGAACACCGAGGTCATGATGAATGGCAAGAAGGTGCTGATGTTCGGCTCAAACAGCTATATGGGTCTGACCAATCATCCGAAAGTCATCGAGGCTGCGGTTGAGGCAACACGAAAATACGGTACAGGCATGGCCGGTTCTCCGTTCCTCAATGGCACTCTCGATATCCATAAAGAGCTTGAAGCGAAAATCGCGGACTATATCGGCAAAGAGGACGCCATCATCTACAGCACCGGCTTCGGAACGAATCTCGGTGTCGTGTCGACTCTTACCGGCCGCGAGGACTTCATCATTTGTGACGAGCAGGACCATGCCTCGATCATCGAGGGCCGTCGTCTCTCGTTCTCCAGACCGATGAAATACCGTCACAACGACATGGCGAGCCTCGAAGAGGTCCTTGAGCGTTGCGGCGACAAAGGCGTGAAACTCATCGTTACCGACACGGTCTTCTCGATGGAGGGCGACGTGGCCAACATGAAGGAGATCACACGTCTGGCAAACAAATATAACGCTTCGGTGATGGCCGACGAGGCCCACGGTATCGGCGTCTTCGGCGAAGGCGGCCGCGGAGTCTGTCACCATCTCGGTGTGACGGACGATGTTGACCTGATCATGGGCACGTTCTCGAAGTCGTTCGCGTCTCTCGGCGGTTTCATCGCCACCGACAAGGAGACGACCAACTTCCTGCGTCACCATTCCCGCTCCTATATCTTCACCGCCTCCATCACCCCTGCGGCGACAGCGGCGGCCAATGCGGCTCTCGACATCATGATCAACGAGCCCGAGCGTCAGGAGCACCTGTGGAACATCACCCACTATGCCCTTGACTCGTTCCGCAACATGGGTCTGGAAATCGGCCACACCTCGACTCCGATCATCCCGCTCTTCATCCGCGACGACTACAAGACCTTTGCGATCACCCACGACCTTCTCGAAGAGGGCGTGTTCGTAAACCCGGTGGTCACCCCCGCCGTGGCTCCCGAAGACACGCTGATCCGCTACTCGCTGATGGCTACCCACACCAAGGAGCAGGTCACCCGCTCGCTCGAAGCGATCGAAAAGGTGTTCCGCAAACATGGTCTGATCAAGTAACGTCTTCAGGTTACCAGATACAACCGGGCTCCGCTCTCGATCAAAGGGGCGGAGCCCGTGATTTTTCAAAAAAACTTAGAACAAAGTCAGCATTGGATTTCCAGCTTCAGGCGACCGCGCCGGGCACCGACGCCCGCGCCGGTCTGATAACAACAGATCACGGACAGATCGAAACCCCGATCTTCATGCCGGTCGGAACGGTCGGCAGCGTGAAGGGTGTGCACTTCGCCGAACTGCGTGACAATATCAAGGCGCAGATCATTCTCGGAAACACCTATCATCTTTATCTGCGTCCCGGTCTCGACATCCTCAACCGCGCCGGCGGACTTCACAAATTCATCGGATGGGAGAAGCCGATCCTGACCGATTCGGGAGGTTTCCAGGTCTTCAGCCTCTCCTCGATCCGCAAACTCAAGGAGGAGGGAGTGACCTTCCGCAGCCATATCGACGGCTCGAAACATCTCTTCACACCCGAAGGGGTCGTGGACATCGAACGTATAATCGGCGCCGACATCATGATGGCGCTCGACGAATGCTGTCCCGGCGATGCCGACTATGATTATGCCAAGAAGTCGCTCGGACTGACACAGCGTTGGCTCGACCGCGGCTGGAAGCGCTATCAGGAAACCGAGGGCCTCTATGGTTATCGCCAGGCCTATTTTCCGATTGTCCAGGGTTGCGTCTATCCCGAACTCAGACGTGAAGCGGCGCGCCATGTAGCCTCTCTCGGTGCGGACGGCAACGCCATCGGCGGACTCGCGGTGGGCGAGCCGACCGAAAAGATGTATGAGATGATAGAGGTCGTCAACGACATACTCCCAGCCGACAAGCCCCGCTATCTGATGGGTGTCGGCACACCGGCCAACATTCTGGAGGCCATTGACAGGGGAGTGGACATGATGGACTGCGTCATGCCGACACGCAACGGCCGAAACGGAATGCTCTTCACCCGCAACGGCATCATGAACATGCGCAACAAAAAATGGGCCGACGATTTCTCACCGCTCGAAGAGGGAGGAGCTTCGATTGTAGACGAGGTCTACACGAAGGCCTACGTCCGTCATCTCTTCGTCAGCAATGAGCTTCTCGCTATGCAGATCGCCTCGATCCATAATCTCGCCTTCTACCTCTGGCTGGTCGGCGAGGCCCGCAAGCACATCATTGCCGGCGACTTCAAATCGTGGAAGACGGAGATGGTCGAGCGCGTGACGTCGCGCCTCTGATCCCGGATCTTCTGCAAGCAACCAAACCTATGAAAGTCGACAAGACAAGGTTCAAGAAGATATTCGCCATCCCTCCTAAACTGATTTCTCCGTTCAGGAAGGAGAAGGGGGAGAGGGAATGGCATTTCCTGACTATTCTTGACCGATATATCCTCAAGAAGTTCCTCGGAACGTATATCATGGCCACGGCTCTCTTTCTGGCCGTGATCGCCATGTTCGCGATCACCGAGAAACTCGATGCCTTCCTGACCGCTCCGCTGAAAGAGACGATTTTCGATTACTTCTGCTCTTTCCTTCCGGACATGGCCAACCAACTGTCGCCGCTCTTCGTCTTCATCACAGTTATCTTCTTCACAACGAAGATGGCCGGCAATTCGGAGATCATCGCGATCATGGCCAGCGGCGTCAGCTTCTCGCGTCTTCTCCGACCCTATATGGTGGGAGCGGCCGTGATCGCGGCGATGACGTTCGCGCTCAGTAACTATATCATCCCGCCGACAAACATCAACCGAATCAACTACTACAACAAGTATGTGAAGAACCAGGCCGTCAACTCCGGAACCAACATCATGTTGCAGGCGCGGCCCGGCGAGGTGGTGTATATCGGATCGTTTGATAACGACACGAAGATGGGGCGTCGCTTCTCAATGGATAAATTCAAGAACAAGGAGCTCGTCTCGCGAATGACGGCCACAACTGTGACCTACGACTCGACGCGTCTCTATCATTGGCGTCTGAATGACTATATGATCCGAGACTTCAACGGTATGAATGAGAAGATCACTCGCGGCCACAGCCTCGACACGATCATCCCGATCGAACCGCGAGACTTCCTGATCGCCGATGCTGACGCGGAGAAGATGACCACTCCACAGCTCTCGGCCTATATTGACCGGCAGAAGATGAGGGGTGTGGCGAACATCCAGAAGTTCGAAATCGCCAAAGAGAAACGCTACGCTTCGACGGCGGCCGCGTTTATTCTGACTCTGATCGGCATGTCCCTCTCGGCAAAGAAGGTCAAAGGTGGTATGGGCCTCAATATCGGAATCGGCCTCGGTCTCAGCTTCAGCTATATACTCTTCAGTTCGGTGACCAGCTCTCTGGCCATCTCCGGGATGACGTCGCCACGCATAGCGATGGAGGTCCCCAATGTGGTATATCTCCTGATCGGCATCTACCTCTACCGCCGAGCCTCGAAATTCTAACCCATAACAAAAAGCGCTTCGACCAATCGGTCGAGGCGCTTTTCGGTATGGGGTCGAATCTCTCGTGTCAGAGTTCATCGGGTGAGAACGCGATAGCGGTCTGTTTCCCGGACTTGCGGTCGCGGTAGATGTACTGGAGTCCGATACCGGCCTCTTTCAGACGTGAAAGAGTGGGTGATCCTACTTCAGTCAGGATTGTGGCGCGGAGCTCCGGAGTATCTTCGAGCTTGAACTGTTCCGAATCGGGATAACTGATCACCATGGTAAAACAGTCGTTACGCAGATAGACATTTTCGAATGTGAGTCCGTCGCCGAGATCCTGCGGAAGATTTTTTCGCATCGTCTCGATCTCTTTCTCCAGCTCATCGGTGAATCGGGTCTTTTTCACCTGACCCGATTTGTTTTCGGGGGCGGCGGCTCCTTTGACAGTTGTGTCGCCACCTCCACAAGCGGTCACCCCGCCGATCATCAACGCGGTCACCGCCGCAATCATAATCTTTTTCATAGTATATCAGTTTAATTCTTTCTTTTTAGGAAGCACTTTCGGTCCTGCCCAAAGAGTGACGATACCGCCTATCAGCATTACTGCAGTCGAGACTATCAACACGAGTGAAACGCCTCCGGCATCCAGCAGGACCGGGATAAAGAACACGGCCAGAACGGCACCCACCTTGCCGAGACAAGCAGCGATACCGGAACCCAAACTGCGGGTAGCGACAGGATAAATCTGTGGCGGAAGTACATAGGTCACAAGGTGCGGACCAATATTAAGGAACAGTTCAAAAGCCATGAATGCGACTATCGAAACCCATGCGGCCCATTTGTATTGGTAGCCGAACATCAGTATGAGCAGGGAGGCCGCGCAGACGAAGAATCCTACATAAAGCAGTTTGATGTCGTATACTTTTCGGAGCAGCAGCAGACCGATGATGAAGCCGGGGAGAATCAGACATGAAATCCAGAACGTCACCTCAACTGAAGAAGCGACATGCAGAATCTCTGCCTCACCGGGTGTGAAGTGTTCCAGACCGAGAGCCATAACGAGAATCGGGAGGAAGATACCGATTCCATAGACTCCGAGTCCTTCGCAGGCCCATGGAATTCCACTGAGTATAACCTGAAGAGGATTCTGACGTATGAATGACCACAATGACTGCTTCGGTACCGTAGTACCTATCTTCTCCGAGGCAAGTTTTTTCCGCTCGGCTTCGGCAGCCTCGGCCTTGGCTATATTCTCCGGACTGATATCCACGTTGTCGCCGAGGAAGAATTTGACAGCTTTTTGAGCCTCATCCACGCGTCCCTTTTCGAGCAGCCATTTCGGGCTACCCGCAAAGTAGATTCGCGAGAGGAACATAACGGCGGCGCAGATAGCGATAAGCCACATCAGTCGGGGCCATGTGTCGGCTCTCTGCCAATGTACTATAAGGAGATAGCAGACGCCGGCGACAATGATATTACCGAAAGCGCTCGATGCTTTTGCAACACCGACCATTGTTGAAGCCCATTTGTCGGGCATCAGTTCCGAGATATAATCCGAATCGAGGCTGTATTCGCCCCCGATAGCGAAGCCTATCATGAAGAGACAGATCAGCAGTACGGTGACGTTGGGAACAAATATCGCCACAAGTGAGAAAACGAGCATTATCACGGGGCAGATTCGGAAGAAGAGAAGGTAGCCCCAGCGGTCGGACAACTTTCCGAGAATGACAGCTCCGACAGCGATTCCGATAAGATCGGCCGCTCCGAGAAGTCCTTGTAGCCATGACGGAAGTTCCGGATGGCTGAGAATCTCCAACATCGGGATGATGATGCCGACGACCGTTGCGAGAGCCGTACCGATCAGCTGTCCCAGCGAGGCGACAGAAACGATCCAGACATGCCGCCATCCGAAAGGCATATCCGCAACGGTATATCTTGGCTGTGTCTCCATAATCTTTTCAGTCGTTAATCTTTTCAGTCGTTTAATTTTGAGATTTGGGAGCGAACATCTTGTAGGCTGGAATCAGGAAGAGCCATGTCCCGATACAGAAGGGACCGGTCAAGGTCGCGATTCCGAAGGGGGCCATGAACGAATTCATTCCGGCCTGGATAAAGACGGTTGCGATGATTCCGAGAAGTGACCAGATGGCAGACTTCCAACTGAAATTACAGAAAGTAGCGCCGAGTGCGATACCGGTAAGGACAGCTGAAAAACCGTAAAGGCCGTTGGCGATGGACGCTCCGGGAGCCTGATAGACAATCGCCGTGAAGAGGGCTACGGCTGATGCGATAGCGGCCCAAAGTGCCGCGCGCCACGAACTGACGGCGAGGGCGGCGAGGAAGAAGATACCGGTCACCCAATTGTTGATAAGGAATACCTGGGCAATGCCCTTAAGCCAATAGACCACGAGATCTCCGAATCCCATATTGATTGACGAAGCAACCGAATAAGCTATTTCGGGTTTGTCTTCGAATGTTGGAGGCATACCGTTCATCTGTCTGGCGGCGAGCAGGAAGAACCAGGTCGTCATAACGAAGGGGAAGGTGAACGAGCTGACTCCCCATTTACCCATTATATTATTAAGACCCGTGCGTACCCATGTGGTCATTGCGGCGGCCAATATCAGTGCGAGCCACATCCAGATGGTGTTGCCCATGAACGTGGGGAAGGCACATCCGACCAGAACGCCGTTGAAGCCCCAGAGACCCTGGGCGCCGTTCTCGTCTGAGAGATTGAGCAGATATCCGGCAATCGTAGAGACAACGACACCGACCACAGCACCCCACGCGACGGCAGGCATGCCTTCGGCGTAAGCNCCCCAGAAGATTCCGGCAAGAAATAGAAGACCGGTCCAGGCATTGTCCTGAAACATGACCTGACCGATTCCGCGGAGTGTAGTCCGAGGCAGCTCCTTGAGCACCTGCGGGCAAGAATAGTTGGTTGTAGCCATAGTGTTATTTCATAGTTTTTCAATAGTTTTAACGTTGCCNCCGCCGATAGTGTTCGATTTCCCGGCCGATTCTTTACTTATTGGACTCTTTCACCCGGCAAACGGCGCGTCCTTTCTCAGAAGAACCGCCCGAAAAGAATCTCNGGTGAGAGAAAACGGAGGAGNNCGAAGACGGCGCTCCAGAGGATNAGGTAGAGGGTGTCGCCGCCTGTCCATCGACGCGGGACACCGAGATAGGGTATCTCTCCNTCGAAACCGCGCGAGAGCATCGCGGAATGAACGTTGCGCGCGCGGTCTATGGANCGCACGAAGAGTTCTCCGATCATTATACCCCACATCTTCAGGGGCATCGANTTGCGTCCGAATCCGCGGCTTTCGCGCGCACGTCTCATGCGNANCGCCTCTTCAAGGAGCACCATCAGATAACGATAGACCATCATCAGCTGGGTGGTCAGAAATTTCGGTACGCCGAGTTTCTGAAGACCGCGGCAGAAACCTGTGAAGCCGATCGCGACAGTCATCACGAAGACAGCCTGAACAGCCCATAGCCCGCGGAGCAGAATCGAGAAGAACATCAGCCAGCCGCGGGTGACGATGATNCCGTCGACACTGAAAGCCGGGGTCCGGTCGAAAAAGGGGTTGAAGATCCCGACAAGGANTATGAGCGGAAGAATNAACAAGGAGCGGCGCAGTATCCCGGTGTATCCTCCCGGAAGAATCTGCGAGGCCACGATAGGGTAGACGCCGAACCACAGGAGGGTCGCGACCGAAGTCATCGGCACCGAAAGCAGCGCGACAAGATAGAGGAGCGTAACGAGAGTGACNGCACGCGGATCGCGCGTCGTGCAGAGATTCGNGTCGCTNCGCGAGGCGTTCAGACTTATGATCGCTTTCTCAAGTTTGCTCATATTTTCCTTNTGCGTGTTTCTTATGCTCNGNCCCTTTATGCGTGTGATGCANNNGCTTNTNTGCGTGANNCNNTCTTATATTATGCGCGGACGCGANGCNTTACNATCAATGANGAGACNGCCCAGACGACGATGAGAACCATCGCCGCNCCGATGACTCCGGAGAGGACGTGGCTGTAGTCCGGCATCAAGGCGGTCGTGGCNTGGATAGACTCGGCGGTTTGGGCTACGTGACCTGCAGGAAGGGTGGAGAGCTCGGGCGAACCGGTCAGTTTGCTGATTGACCATTCGAGTCCGTCGGGATCGGTGGAGGCGAAGATGGCGAGTACACCNCCGAGAACGACAGCTGCGATTCCGAAACTCCAGAGAAGCACATGGGAGGACTTGCCGCGGTCGCTGCGGCCGGTTGAGATTTCATAAGGTGAGCCGGACATAAGGAGGGNGGGTCGCACTTTGCGGACATAGAGGATGACGAGGCCTGTAGCNATGCCTTCGCAGATACCGATGGCCAGATGTATCCCTGTCATGAATCCGAGGAAAGCACCGGTCGGAAGAGCCGTGACACCGGAGAGTTCGGTTTCGACTGTCACCAGACATGCCCCCAGCTCAAGACCCAGAACACAGGCNAGGACCGAAGCGGTCATTATCTTCCAGGCACTCGACGGATAGTGNACAAGCGGCTTGTAAACGAGCGGATAGGCCACAAGCGCGGTCATNGCTCCCATATTCACTATGTTGCATCCNAGTGCGAGCAGACCNCCNTCNGCGAAGACGAGACACTGGATAATGATCACCGACGCGAGGGTCAGGAACGCAGCCCACGGGCCCANCAAAGCGGCGAGCAATACGCCTCCNACGATATGGCCCGACGATCCGGTTCCCGGAATGGAGAAGTTGATCATCTGGGCAGCGAAGATAAACGCACCGACAACACCCATCAGGGGCACGATGTCNNGACGNGTGTTTTGCTTGATTTTGTTTCCGGAAATNCCGAGAAGAACGGCGGCCGCTCCGGCGGCGGTTAGTGCTACCGGTGTCGAAACCAGTGCGTCGGCCATATGCATAGCGAATGTCGTTTTAAGTTATAAAACCTTAACGCCTCCGAATCCGCTTTTGTTCCCGGTTCCCGAATATCCCGGATCAACTTCGCAGATTTCCGAACGATCGCCGACTTACACTTTAAAATTGATGTAGCTATAAACACTTTCACTCTCCGAAATGTTAAAATAAGTAGATAATGCCAAAATATTTTTGTAATTTTGGCGTCCTTTTCAGCAGTCAGTTTTCAATTATGAGTCATCATTTCATAAGGTTTCAGGATGTCCGTTACACCTATCCCAACGGATTTGAAGCACTCCGGGGAGTCGATTTCACGATAACCCACGGGGAGCACGTCGCGTTGCTCGGACTGAATGGAGCCGGAAAATCNACACTGCTTCTCCACACCAACGGACTTCTTCTTCCGACTTCGGGAGAAGTGAATGTCGGGGGTGTGCCGGTGAGCCGCAAGACTCTGAAACTGGTCAGACGCAGTGTCGGAATGGTGTTTCAGAATCCGGACGATATGCTTTTTATGCCGACCGTTGCGGAAGACGTCGCTTTCGGACCGATGAATATGGGGCTTCCCGAAGAGGAGGTCAGATCCCGAGTTGAGCGTGCGTTGAATGAAGTAGGTTGCGCCCATCTCCGAGACCGNGCCCCGTTCCAGCTATCGGGAGGTCAGAAGCGAATGGTGGCGATGGCGACCGTTCTGGCGATGACTCCCGATATTCTCGTTCTTGATGANCCNACGTCAAATCTTGATATGAAGGCGAGACGTGAGCTGATCGAGATCCTGAAGAAGTTCCGCCACACGATACTTCTCGCCACCCACGATCTTGCGCTCGTCGAGGAACTATGTCCGCGCTCAATCGTGATAGAGGAGGGAAGGGTGACGGCCGACACGTTGACCGAGCGGATTTTCGCCGATCCCGCCTTATGTCTGCGGCTCGGGATCTCTCCCAATTAATCTTGATCCTTCAATGACAGAATAAATACCAACACCTATGAGTCTAAAAAAGATATTTGAAAAGAAAGATCCCCATTATCCTTTCCGCAAAGGNGAACCCTGGATCTACGACGCGTTGCACATCATGGTGCTCCTCCTCTCCCTGTGGCTTCTGATCAGTATCTCGATCGACACTTACAGGGATATCAATTTNTCGCTCCAGCCCCAGTTCTTGCGGTGGCAGTTCTGGATNTGCATAGCCTTTCTTGCCGATTTCTTCATCGAGTGGATTATGGCCGACAAAAAGTGGCAATATCTGTGGTCCCACTTTCTGTTCTTTCTGGTCTCNATACCCTATCTGAATATCTTCCATTATTTCGATATCCACTTTGCTGCCGAGACTGAGTATTGGATCCGGTTCATTCCGTTGGTCCGCGGTGGTTACGCGCTGGCGATAGTGATGGGTTGGTTTACCTANAATCGTGCNACGAGTCTGTTCCTGACNTATGTGGTGACTCTCGTTGCGACGATTTATTTCGGCTCACTCGTNTTCTATGTCTGCGAGCAGAACGTCAATCCTCTTGTNGTGACCTATTCCGACGCATTGTGGTGGGCCTTTATGGACGCGACAACCGTCGGTTCCAATATCGTGGCCGTCACTCTGATAGGNAGAATACTCTCGGTGCTTCTNGCCGCTCTGGGCATGATGATGTTCCCGATCTTTACCGTCTACGTCACGAACATTATNCAGAAGCATAACGAGGAGGGCCTTTCACAACTCCTGAAGCCGGTTGATCCGAGTTTATTGCACAAGTCCAAGAGCAACGCGCCCTCAGGAGATACCTCCGCGGCAGACCGGTCAAGTGATTCCGCAGCCTCTTCTCCGACTNCCGATTCCTCTTCTCAGGCTTAGATTTTTTTGTTAAACCTGTGTAATTGTGCGTGGTGAACACGCGCCTATAAACAATCTTCACGATGTCAAAAGTATTTTTTACACTGAGAAAGACACTCAAGAACTACGCCAACGGCGGCAATGTCTTGATTCTGGCCACGGTGCTCGCGCTCCTCGTGGTCAACCTCCCTTTCACNCATGACTTCTATAACGGTNTGTGGACNCATCCGATGGCTCTCCAGATCGGCTCGTTCAATCTGTTCAGCCATAGTGGTCACGCCATGTCGGTCATGGATTTCATCAACGACGCGTTGATGGCGATCTTCTTCTTCTCNATCGGTCTTGAGATCAAGCGAGAGGTGCTTGTCGGTCATCTCTCCTCNTTCCGTCAGGCTCTACTCCCGATCATAGCCGCTGTAGGCGGTATGCTGATCCCCGTAGTGATCTTCTTTATNATCGGACACGGCAAGGACTTCATCGGTGGCGCCGCGATCCCTATGGCGACCGATATCGCCTTCTCGCTCGGCGTTCTCGCGATGCTCGGCAACCGTGTGCCNATCTCNCTCAAGATTTTCCTGACCACACTTGCTGTTGTCGACGATATAGGCGGNATCCTGGTGATTGCCATTTTCTATTCGAGCCATATCAACTACTGGATGCTCATNGCCGCGGCGGCGATTCTCCTGATTCTTCTGCTCGGTGATCGTCTCGGAATCAAGACCAAGATTTTCTATCTCGGTCTCGGNACTGTGGTCTGGTTCCTTTTCCTCAACGCCGGTATTCATCCGACTATCGCCGGCGTGCTTGTAGCGTTCTGCGTTCCNGCCANGCCCGTCANCGCTCCGAAACGTTTCATTCAGACCATCCGAACCAATATCGCGCATTTCGCCAGCGAGGATGATGAAACGTTGAACACGCGGACTATCCTCAGTCATGACCANATGAACTGGCTCAAGGAAATCGAGTCCGCTTCGGACAAAGTTATTTCTCCTCTTCAGGATCTTGAGGATACGCTCCATCCGGTTGTGAACTACTTTATCGTTCCGCTCTTCGCTTTCGCCAACGCCGGAATTTATTTCGGAGATATGCAACCCTCGGCTATTGTCAGCGGAGTGAGTCTCGCCATCATTCTCGGTCTCGTNCTCGGAAAATTTATCGGTATCTTCTCATTCAGCTGGCTTTGTGTCAAGCTCGGATGGGCACCGATCCCGGAGGGATGCAATTGGAAACAGATGGCGTCGGTCGCTGTCCTCGGTGGCATCGGCTTCACCGTCTCGCTCTTTATCGCAAACCTGTCGTTCGGTACNGGAGANCCCTATATGTCGGAGCTTCTCAATGACTCGAAACTCGGTATCCTCGTCGGGTCGTTGCTTGCGGGAGTTCTCGGATGGCTCTGCCTCCATGCGACTCTTCCGAAAGAGCCGGCCGATCAGGGTGAGGACTGATCCCTTACTTAATGAGTTCAATATCTGACTCCGCTCGAATATGACTTCTGTAAAAGGTCGCTTCGCTCCCTCCCCGACGGGGAGGATGCACACCGGAAACATTTATGCCGCCCTGATGTCCTGGCTTTCTGCCAAGGCCCGGGGCGGCAGCTGGCTGTTGAGGATCGAGGATCTCGACCCTCAGCGCTCCCGTCNNGAATATGCCCGNCAGCTTGAGGAGGATCTCCTTTGGCTCGGNCTCGAATGGGACGAAGGTGGNCTTGACAATCTCGGACNGGCAGGCCCGTATGTGCAGAGCGAGAGAGGGGAGATCTATACCCGTTATCTTGACAGGCTGAAGGAANNGGGGCTGNTCTATCCCTGCTATTGCACGCGCTCGGAAATTATGGCNACNCAGGCTCCNCATCAGAGTGACGGCCGTGTGGTCTACAGCGGGGCTTGCCGACCGGTGTCTCTCGGTGGAACCTTTGACGCCGGCCAACTGCCGGAGGGTGCGCGGATACGTTCGACGCGCCTGTCGGTTCCTGATGAAGAGATCAGGTTTACGGATCGTATTGCCGGCGAACAGAGCTTCAATCTCGCGAGGGACTGCGGAGACTTCGTTGTGCGCAGGGCAGACGGCGCCTGGGCATATCAACTCGCGGTGGTCGTCGACGATGCTTTGATGGGTGTGACCGAAGTCGTTCGCGGCGACGATCTTCTCCTCTCGACCGCCCAGCAGATATATCTCTACAGGCTGCTCGGTTTCGACATCCCGGAATTCGCACATCTGCCTCTGATCACCAATGAGGCCGGTCAGCGTCTCTCCAAACGCGATCAGTCGGAAAGTATGGCCGAACTCAGGCGCAACCACAATCCCGAATCCCTTATCGGTCGCGTGGCCCATCTCGCCGGTCTGCGCCCGACGGCAGCGCCTCTGACCCTCCGGGAATGTCTGTCGGCCTACGCAGATAAATATTTACCATTCACTCTCTAAGTATACTCTCTAAGATATGAAAAGACTAAATCTTCTGTTGATGTTTCTGGTCTTCGCGCTTTGCTCATTCGCCGCGAAGCCTCTCAAGGTTCTGGCTATCGGCAACAGCTTCTCGGAAGATGCGACAGAACAATATCTCAGTACCCTGGCTCTCATGGGAGGTCACGATCTGCTGATCTGCAACCTCTACTATCCCGGCTGTTCAATAGACCAGCATTGGGAGCATCTTAGTAAGAAGAAACCGGTCTACAGCTATCGCAAAATCACAATTGACGGTCACGTGGAGCGCCATGAACGCCACACTCTCGATGCCGCATTGAGAGACGAGGACTGGGATATAATAACCTTTCAGCAGGGGAGTGCCTACTCGGGAGTATGGAGTGCCTACCGCAAACTCCCCGGTCTCATCAAGATGGTTCGAGGAATCGTAGGACCTCACCCCGTGTTCTATTGGCATCAGACCTGGGCCTACGCGCCAAATTCAACACATGAAGCGTTTAAGACCTATAAGCACGATCAAATCAAAATGTTTGATGCGATCGTTGAGTGTACAAAGAAAGTACTCGCCTCCAATCCGGAACTCAAAGGGTTGATTCCGTGCGGAACTGCAATCCAGGATGCACGGACCTCGGAACTGGGTCCGGATCTGACCCGCGACGGTTATCATCTTGATAAAGGAGTGGGCCGTTACATCGCGTCGTGCACCTGGTATGCCGTCCTCTTCTCACAACCATTCACCCTTTCCTCTTTCCTCCCCCAAGGAATGACCTACGATCAAGGTGTGCTGGCACGCGAGGCCGCAACGGCCGCGGTCATCCATCCCTACCGCATCACCTCCATCACCCTCCCCACCGCCAACCCAACCCCCGAACCATCCCCGACCCCGGCCATTACCCTCCAACCAAAATAGCCCCCTCCACACCCAATCTCCCCAAAATAAACAAGTCGCCGCAGACCAATCCCTGCGGCGACTTGTTTATTTGTTGGAGGCTACCCCTATAGGGCGAAGCTAAAATAATCCCTATCGGGGATCTCTTATTTCATTAATCAATTCTTCCAAGATATAGCCGTCGCTCCTCAATTGAAGTCCATATTTGGGATCCTCCATCTGTTGATAGACTTTGGTCGAGTAGTAAAGGTCCAGGGCTCGCTCCGGAGATATTTTTAGCTCCTCGGCCAAAAGCATGATGATACGGCCGTGTTTCCGCCAAAGAACGTTATTCCTCATATACTTCAGAAGATAAAAATGTGAGATATTTATCTATTATTTCCTGATTAAGAATGCAAATTTGATGATTTACTTTCTTGTAAATCAGTTGACCCAGTGCTTGTTCGGCTGTAATGACTCCGTTTTCATAGTCTTCAACCGTGTCGATTACATTATCGTTTGCCACGCCTCCTTCAACTATATCGTATTGTTTCTGCATCTCTCCACCATTCCTGCAATCGACAACATAGTCCAACCATTCTATAGTGTAGGTCTCAAATACCTTCACCCGATATTCATCAGCCAGAACAGAGTCATAGTCGAGTGAATACACAGAGATTATGGCCTGAGCATTTCTACCTTTTCTTTCAGCAATTGTAGATGCCCATGCCTTAGCCTGCTCAGGAAGACGTGTCAGATAGAATCCTTGGCCGAAGTCAACTTTTTTCCGACCGGCTCCGACGTATGGTGAGTCCACTGCCTGGTGAGAGCCATGATAGAGTGTAATCATGCTTCGGCCTCCCAATTAAGCAGTGTTTCGCAGATGTCATCAGCAACCCAGTCAAGACTTTGGGTATGAAGTTCCTCATATCTCTTGAAGAGACGATTGTGAATCAATCCTTGTTTGCTGAGACGATCATGCATTTCTTTTCCTGATATTCCAAGTTTACGTGCGCCGCTTTCAATCGCCATTACGGCGAAATGAATGCGACGGTATATATCGTTGTCTTTCATAAGCAATTTTTAGAGAAAACACCTCTTCTTAATCTTATGTTTTGCATTTGCAAAGATAATGAACTCATTTAAACTTTTTACGAAAATAGAAATTTTATTTAAAATGGTTTTCTTCAAGGTTAAATGAGTTCAATATAAAAATTTGATATCTAATTTTATTCTGAAAGAGTGGGCGTGGGGGAGAGGTTGCGTCGTTGGCGGAGAAAGAGGGTGCCGAGGCCGAAGGCGGTGAGGAGGCCTATGGTGATCGAGAGAGTGTAGGCGGTCCGGAGGCCCAGAAGGTCAATGAGGAGGCTGCCGAAACCTTCGGGGGCGAAGAAAATGTAGGTGACTGTGACGGCGGTCATGAACATCGCCGGGAGCACCGTGATCCACATCGGACGGTTGTGTCGGGCGAGATAGACACTGAGCGTCCAGAGCGTGAAGACGCTTAGCACCTGATTACACCATGCGAAGTAGCGCCAGAGTGAGTCATAGGGGAGAAGCATGATGACGAAACAGCAGACGAATAACGGGACTGAGACCGCGAGTCTCTTTGCGAGCTTGCGCTGTTCGATATCCATGAAGTCAGCTGCGATAAGACGAGCGGATCTGAGGGCGGTGTCGCCCGAAGTGATCGGGGCGGCGATGACTCCGAGGACGGCGAGGATACCTCCGAAGGTGCCGAGCCAGGATTTGGATACCTCATTGACCAAGATGGCCGGTGAATTGCCTCCGAGATATTCCTGAAGACCATCGTAGCCTCCGGTGAAGGCCACGGCTGCCGCAGCCCATATCAGAGCCACGATACCTTCGGTGACCATAGCGCCGTAGAAGATTGGACGGGCGTGTTTCTCGTTCTTGAGACAGCGGGCCATCATCGGCGACTGTGTCGCATGGAATCCGGAGATGGCGCCGCAGGCTATCGAAACGAACATCATCGGGAATATCGGGTTCGCCTCGGGGTCAGCCTTGTGATTGTAGAAACCTTCCCACATTTCGGGTATGGCGTTGTGGTGAACGAATAACATGACCATTATGCCGACAGCCATGAAGAGAAGCGCGATGCCGAAAAGAGGGTAGAGCTTGCCGATGAGCTTGTCGATCGGAAGAAGTGTCGCCAGCATATAATAGGCGAAGATGACCACAATCCAGAACATGCGGTCAAGGCTGTCCGGAGTCAGCATGGCGAGAAGATCGGCAGGGTTGTAGACAAACACTGCTCCGACGAGAACCATCAGGACGAGCGCGAAGACGCGCATCACTATCTTTATTTTCGATCCGAGTTCCTCGCCGACCAGTTCCGGGAGCGACGCCCCGGAGCGACGCAGAGACAGCATCCCGGAGAGATAATCGTGGACAGCACCTCCGAAGATGGTTCCGAAAACAATCCACAGGAATGCTGCGGGACCGTACATGATACCCATGATGGCACCGAAAATCGGTCCCAGACCCGCTATATTGAGAAATTGTATGAGAAAGACCTTCCATGATGGAAGCTCAACGTAATCGACACCGTCGGCCATTGTCTTGACCGGAGTAGGCCTCGAAGGGTCGACCCCGAAGACTCCGGCGACGAAGCGTCCGTAAGTGAAATAGCCCAACACCAGCAGCGTCAGGGAAATAATAAAAGAAATCATGAGTTTTTCAGGTTGGTGGTAGTCTTATGGTTGAAGTCAGGACAACTTCAAAACTATGTGGGACGTCTAAAACATGTCATCCCGATATTATTGAACTGCAAAAGAATCCGGCTGAGCGGTCAGCGCCGCTCAGCTTCGATCACGCGGTTACGCAGCGACTTGACAGCGTTGCGCAGTTCTGTACGACTGTTTTCGAGTCGNCGGATNTCGGAAGAGAGTGCCTGCCGGCCTCCGGCTCCCACTGCTTCGCGGTATCGGCGACGGAGATCANGCAACTCTGCGGAATTTTCNGACAATTCCTTTTCTGCTGCCATATATTCCTTCATCAGNCGTCGGCCCTCAGCGGAGCGCAGATCACCGAAACTGGTCAGCATACCTCGNCCCGGCATATAGAAGTGGAAATCGACCGGTTTGCGNGGACGTCCCTGAGAAACGTTCATCAGCGAACGGCGAAGCGGTGNGTAATCTGTCTCGGGATCCTGNGTCATGGATATGTCGGAGAGNCGGGCNAGATCAAGAAGATNNNCGTCGTCNGGNTCNATGTTTGTACGCGAGTCGGTCAGCTTATAGATATAGATGGTNAGTCTGTCGCCGAGACGGTTNCGGTCTGTTGCCCACCATCCTACGCCGTTCTCNTCNTCGACAACCATCATGAAGTCGTCATAGGGAGAATTGAATGGCATACCGATGTTCCGCGGTTTCAGATACTCGCCGTCTGAGGCGTCGCGNGTGGCCATGAATATATCGAAACCGCCCATNGAGTCCTCTCCGTCNGAGGCGAAATAGAGAGTCGTTCCGTCGGCACACATGAAGGGGTAGTCNGNGTCACCNCCNCCGTTCAGAATCTCGTCGGCCAGACGCGGTTCNGACCAGGATCCGTCTGTCAGTCGCGTGGANTCAGCTATGCGGTAGACTCCCGTTGTGTCAGGCTCGGCCCACATGGCGAAATCTCCCCGCTCGTTGAAGAATACGGATGANGCTANCTNGGAGCGTCCGTCAACNGGGACCTCGTCTGCTTCGGCAAGCNGTCCGGCNCTGGCCGGGAGTCTGAAGGCATTGAGGAACGACGCCGTAGGAACCGTCACCGAATCGATCACCTCGATCTCGGCGACNCTCTCGAGAGCCTGGTCCGCCAGATTCAGCTGGCGGGAGAACACCGATGCCTCAGGAGCCGGTGACCCTTTCCCCATCGCCTTGCGGTACTGTCCGTAGAGACTTCCGGCCTTGTCGAAATCGTATNTCAGGAAAGCNATACGNCCCTGCCAAAGATATCTGGCCGGGTCTTTCGAGTCATTCAGTATTGCGGAGGCCTCNTCCAGTCGTCCCGACTCGACGAGTGCGGCCGCCTCTTCGACCGAAGCCGAAGCGGAGACGCCCGTCGCGATCGCGGCGACTGCGATGCCTGAAAAAAGTAGTTTCATATATGACACAAGGTGCAAATTGCAATATTAGATGAATTTAGGCGTCGGTTCCGGGCCCTCGGCAGAGGAATTTTTTGCGGAACCGCTCAACAAAATTAACGATAATTCCCACTATTACAAATATTTTTACTATCTTTGCTCGCTGATAGTGCCCAAATCGAGACGGAAAAGTGTCGGTTTGAGTGNGTCAATTTATTGTTTNTCAATTAATTGGCCGGTGTTTCTCTCCTCTCGAATAAATTGCAATTAGAAACCAAATAAATACGACAACATGAGTTTGAATATCATAGTGCTTGCAAAGCAGGTGCCTGATACACGAAACGTCGGAAAAGACGCCATGAAGGCNGACGGTACCGTAAACCGTGCCGCTCTTCCCGCGATCTTCAACCCTGAAGACCTCAACGCTCTCGANCAGGCTCTGAAGCTTAAGGAGCAGTATCCGGGCACCACCGTGACCGTGCTCACTATGGGTCCGGCACGTGCGGCCGAAGTGATCCGCGAAGCNCTCTATCGCGGTGCNGACAAGGGTATCGTTCTCTCNGACCGTGCATTCGCCGGTGCGGACACGCTCGCGACTTCATATGCAATCTCTGCCGCTATCCGCAAGATCGGCAACTACGATCTGATNCTTGGCGGCCGTCAGGCAATCGACGGTGACACTGCCCAGGTAGGTCCCCAGGTGGCCGAGAAGCTCGGTCTTCCCCAGATCACCTATGCTGAGGAGATCATCAGCGCCGAGAATGGCAAGGTCCGTGTCAAACGCAGAATTGAAAACGGTGTCGAGACAGTAGAAGGTCCGCTCCCCATGGTTGTGACNGTCAACGGTTCGGCCGACGCTTGTCGTCCCCGCAATGCCAAAGCTCTCCAGAAGTACAAATATGCCGCTGTGCCCTCTGAGGTTGCCGCTGACGAGGCCAAGAAGGCCTTCATCGAAAAGCGNCCCTATCTCGAGATCGGAGAGTGGAACACCCAGACNGTGGATGCAGACCTCAACCAGTGCGGTCTCGCCGGTTCGCCGACAAAGGTGAAGGGTATCGTGAACGTAGTGTTCACCGCCAAAGAGGCGCGCACCATCGAGAACACCGATGAAGCCCTCGAGGATCTGATCAAAGAACTTATCGCCAACCATACGATCGGCTAAAGCCGTTTTCTAAATTTTACGCATAATGTCAGACAAGAATAACCTTATCGTATATTGCGAATACGAAGACGGCAAAGTGGCCGACGTCAGCCTTGAGCTCCTCACCAAGGGCCGTCAGCTCGCCGACGAGCTCGGAATCAAGCTCGAAGCNGTCGTAGCCGGAGACAATCTGAAGGATATCGAGAAGCAGGTGATGCCCTATGGCGTAGACCGTCTCTATAAAGTCGAAGGAAAGCGTCTCTATCCCTATACCTCGCTTCCCCACTCTTCAATCCTCATNAATCTCTTCAAGGAGATCGAGCCCAGAATCGCATTCATGGGTGCTACCTCTATCGGTCGCGANCTCGGTCCCCGCGTGTCGTCNGCTCTCCACAGCGGTCTGACCGCAGACTGCACCTCGCTCGAGATCGGTGACTACACCGACGCNCGCACCGGCAAGGAATATAAGGATCTTCTCTATCAGATCCGTCCCGCGTTNGGCGGCAACATCGTCGCAACCATCGTAAACCCCGAGTGTCGTCCCCAGATGGCGACCGTGCGCGAGGGTGTGATGAAAAAAGAGATGCGCGACTCTAACTATCACGGCGAGGTGATCGACCTNGACGTCGAGAAGTACACCAAGCCCGAAGATTTCGTGATCGANATCATCGACCGCCACGTNGAGAAGTCGAAAGTGAACCTCAAGGGTTCTCCGATCATCGTCTGCGGCGGCTATGGCGTCGGAGGCAAGGAGAACTTCGACCTTCTCCAGCAGCTCGCCGACACTCTCGGNGCTGAAGTGGGCGCTACCCGTGCGGCCGTTGACGCCGGATGGGCTGANCACGACCGTCAGATCGGCCAGACCGGTGTGACCGTNCGTCCGAAGCTCTACATCGCCTGTGGCGTGTCGGGCCAGATCCAGCACATCGCCGGTATGCAGGATTCGTCTATGATCATCTCGATCAACACCGATCCCAACGCTCCGATCAACAACATCGCCGACATCGTGATCACCGGCAAGATCGAGGACGTCCTCCCCAAACTCATTAAGTACTACAAAAAGAACTCGAAATAAGCTAAGCATCATGGCTAACTTCTATACAGACAATCCGTCGCTCAAGGCTCATCTGACCCATCCCCTGATGGAGAAGATCGTCGAGCTCAAGGAAAGAAATTTCGCAGACGCCGAAAAATATGACTACGCTCCCCAGAACTTTGACGACGCTATGGACAGCTACGACAAGGTTCTCGAGGTTGTCGGCGAAATCTGTGGCGACATCATCGCCGAGAACGCCGAAGATGTAGATCATCAGGGNCCCCGCGTGGAGAACAACCGCGTGATCTATGCCGACGGTACCAAGAAGAATCTCGACGCCTGCCGCAAGGCCGGGCTGATGGGTATGTCGATGCCCCGNCGTCTCGGTGGTCTCAACTTCCCCATCACTCCCTATATCATGGCTGCCGACATCGTGAGCCGTGCCGACGCAGGTTTCGAGAACCTCTGGGGTCTNCAGGACTGCGCCGAGACCATCTACGAATTTGCAGACGAAGAGCAGAAGCAGAAATATATTCCCCGCGTGTGTGAGGGTGAGACCATGTCGATGGACCTCACCGAGCCCGACGCCGGTTCTGACCTCCAGTCCGTAATGCTCAAGGCCACTCAGAAGGAAGATGGCTCGTGGGTGCTCAACGGCGTGAAGCGTTTNATCACCAACGGTGACGCNGATATTCACCTCGTNCTNGCNCGNTCGGAAGAGGGNNCNAAAGATGGNCGNGGNCTNTCNATGTTCATCTANGACAANCGTAACGGTGGCGTGAACGTACGTCGTATCGAGAACAAGATGGGTATCAAGGGTTCGCCGACATGTGAGCTCGTCTACAAGGATGCTCCCGCTGAACTCGTAGGCTCCCGCCGTCTCGGTCTGATCAAGTATGTGATGGCCCTCATGAACGGCGCCCGTCTCGGAATCGCCGCCCAGTCGGTTGGTCTCAGCGAGGCTGCATACCGCGAGGCTCTGGTTTATGCCGAGGAGCGTCAGCAGTTCGGCAAGCCTATCATCGAGTTCCCCGCCGTGGCTGAAATCCTTTCTGTGATGAAAGCCAAGCTCGACGCTTCGCGTGCGCTTCTCTATGCTTGCTCGCGCTATGTCGACATCTACAAGGTATATGATGACATCGCAAAAGAGCGTCCCCTCACTCTCGAGGAGAAGAAGGAGCAGAAGGCTTACAGCAAGCTTGCTGATGCGTTCACTCCGCTCGCAAAGGGTATGACCTCCGAATTCTGTAACCAGAACACCTACGATTGTATTCAGATCCACGGTGGCTCGGGCTTCATGAAGGACTACCGTTGCGAACGTCTCTATCGCGACGCACGCATCACCAGCATCTACGAGGGTACCACCCAGCTGCAGGTCGTTGCAGCAATCCGCCACGTCACCACCGGCACATACCTGAACTGGATCAAGGAAGAGGAGGCCAAGAGCGTCCTTCCCGAAGATGAGGATATCAAGAACACTCTCGTCTTCATGACACAGCAGTATGAGAACGCCGTTCAGGCTGTTCTCGGTGTGAAGAACTCCGAGTTCACCGACTTCATGGCTCGCCGCATGGTTGAGATGGCTGGACACATCGTTATGGGCTATCTCCTTCTCGGCGACACCCAGCGTGACGAATCGTTCCGCAAGTCGCTCCACGTTTATGTGAAGTACGGACAGGCTGAAGTGGCCAAGCACGCCGATTTCATCGACAACTTCCGTCCCGACCAGATGGGCGATTACCTCTATAAGGGCTAATCCGATCGCCTTATAAATACTGAAGGCCGGCTTCGCTTTCCGCGAGCCGGCCTTCGTCTATTATATACGTCTATATATTGGTCTAAAATTGGTCTATATATTGGTCGCTGGTTTTTCAGCAGCTGGTGATCACGTCGCTGAAAGCCGGAGCGCATAGCAGAAGCGCAGCTCGTGCTGTCTTATCGGGAGCGCCTTGAACGGCGTAGACCCTGATCCGGTGATCGGAAAGTGAGTCTCTGAACTCGGATTTGATTTCAATGGCTGTCTCTTCGGTGTCAGATACCCCCGTGACTATAAGCCGGCCACCATAATCTCCCGTTGAGGGATGGGTGCTCTTGAACTCAATCCATTCGTCGAGTAGATCGTGAAGACGTTTGTCCGGCTTGCCGGAGATGACCACTATGTCGATGTCTCTCCAAGCCGAGGTAAGCTCGGAAACGACCGTGCGGATATCTGCCGGATGATCATAGAGTCTGATTCCGCCGTCAAGCGACGGAAAGTCTGTCTCCGCCGAGCAATCGGATACTGAAACCCGACACGATGCGTCGATAAAGGATCGGGCCGCAGAGAGAGCCGTCGCTCTATTCCCGAAATCTATGATCAGGACACGCCTTTCAGGAAAGCGTACTCGAAGCCATCCTTTGGTGGAGCGGGAGGTACCGCTATGCGAAGAAGCGGATAAACGGCCGGAGCGGAGATCCTCCATCCGCTTTTCAAGATAATTGTCTGCCATGACGCAAAGATAACAATTTTTATTAAGAACTCATTTAAACTTTTTACGAGAACAAAAATTTAGTTGAGTTCTGAAAAATCACTACTTTTAGGTATTGCACCGAGGACGATTAATGCTTAATTTTGCGTTCCAAAATTTTCACCATGATTGACACTAAGACAGGTTACCGCCCTTCGCACACGATGAGGGCTCTTATTCGCGACAACGCCCAGTTGCTTCCGGCTATCAGCCGGTTTGGTATCCCGTTCGGCTTCGGAGATTCTCCGGTCGGCGAGGTTTGCAGACGCAACGGGGTTGACGTGAATACATTCCTGTGCGTATGCAATCTCCTGAGCGGCTACCGCTATGATCCTGTCGATCTGTCGCTCGACTCGCTGATGGGTTATCTCAAGCGGGCACATACCTCGTTCCTCGATATTACTCTCCCGAAGATACGCCACAATCTTATCGAAGCGATAAATTACACTTCGACCGACGAGGTGTCGTTGCTCCTGATCAAATTTTTTGATGATTATGTGGTCGAGGTGAAGCGCCATATGGAGCACGAGAACGACGTCATTTTTCGATATGTCGACCGTCTGATAAAAGGGGAGAGTGACCCGGAGTTTACGATTGAAAGGTTTTCCGGAAATCATGAGCCTATGGCCGCGCGCCTCAATGAGCTCAAGGATATATTCATCTATCACTACAACCAGAAAGAGAACGCCAGATTGAGCGCGGTCCTTTTTGACATCATCACCTGTGAGAAGGATCTCATTTCCCACTTTGAGGTGGAGAACAACCTCTTCATTCCGGCTGTCGAAAAACTTGAGAAGAAGGTGAAGGAGCCGACCGAAAGGGTAGAGGAGGAATCGGAAAAAGAGAAGGCCGAATCCGTTCTCAGCGAAAGAGAGAAGGATATAATACGGGCCGTGGCGAAAGGACGCACGAATAAGGAGATGGCCGATGAACTATGTATCTCGGTACACACCGTAGCCACNCACCGACGCAANATCTCCGCCAAACTNGGAATCCACTCNCCGGCCGGCCTCGTGATCTACGCCCTGATCAATCACCTCGTGGAACTCNCCGAAGTGAATCCGCAATAANTTGCNATTCCGTTAATTTGGTAATTCCGAATTTTTTTTGTAATTTTGCGTCGTTTTTGGGCCGCTTGCGGTCCGAAAGCTGAAAATCAAACAAATAACAACAGTATTCCCAAACGTATGAATCGTTACGAAACCGTTTTCATTTTGACTCCCGTTTTGTCTGATGAACAGATGAAGGAAGCGGTAGAGAAATTCAAAGACGTGCTGGTGCAGAANGGTGCCACTATCGTCAATGAAGAGGAGTGGGGCCTGCGCAAGCTCGCTTATCCCATTCAGAAAAAGTCGACAGGCTTCTACTGTCTGCTCGAGTTCGAGGCTGAACCGACTATCGTCAAGAAGCTTGACGTGGCCTTCCGTCGCGACGAGCGTGTGATCCGCTTCCTTACTTTCCGTCTGGANAAGTATGCGGCTGAATATGCCGAGAAGCGTCGCAATCTGAGAGCAAACAAAGCAAATCAGGCTACCGAGGTGGCCGCCGAAGTAGAAGTAAAGGAGAACTAAATCATGGCAGCAAACAGCGAAATCCGTTATCTCACTCCGTTGACAGTCGACACGAAGAAGAAAAAATATTGCCGCTTCAAACGNAGCGGTATCAAGTACATCGACTATAAGGATCCCGAGTTTCTGAAGAAGTTCCTCAACGAGCAGGGTAAGATTCTTCCCCGTCGTATCACCGGCACTTCTCTGAAGTTCCAGCGTCGTGTGGCTCAGGCTGTAAAGCGTGCGCGCCACCTCGCTCTGCTTCCCTACGTAACCGACCTGATGAAGTAATCGTAGGTTGTCTAACCCAAAAGTACTAAAACGAAGAAGAAATGAAACTCATCCTTAAGCAAAACGTGCCCAANCTGGGCTACAAGGACGATGTCGTAGAAGTAAAAGACGGTTACGGCCGCAATTACCTCATTCCGCANGGAATGGCGATCATCGCTACCAAATCATCGCTCAAGCAGCTCGAGGAAGACCTCAAACAGCGNGCTCACAAGATNGCNAAGATTCTTGCTGACGCTCAGGAAGAGGCTGCTAAGATCGAAGGTGTAAAACTCGTGATCCCCGCGAAGACCAGCGCAACCGGCACNGTGTTCGGTTCTGTAGGNCCCGCTCAGATCGCNGAGGCTCTTGCAAAGCTCGGTCACGAGATCGACCGCAAGATCATCTCTGTAAAAGATCCCGTNAAGGTTGTCGGCTCTTATGTTGCAGTCGTTCGCTTCCACAAGGAAGTGGCTGTAGAGCTCGCTTTCGACGTTGTGGCTGAAGACGCTGAGTAATCAGNCGNCCNGACCAGNCTCNATACAAAAGTCCCGCAATTTCTGCGGGACTTTTTTGTTNTCGAANGTCTGCTGCGGAGCTGCNNNCATACCGCGCATTTNCGNGTCAGTTAGAGACGAGTTGTAGTAATNTTAGCGGTAACCTGATTCACTGAAAGTTGGCNGGAATCGTATTNTTTCCGGATATTTTTTCGTGCGATTTGTTGGTCAGGTCAAAAGTTTTTTGTAATTTTGCAGTGTCAAAATGACACGCCCATGTAGCTCAGGGGTAGAGCACTTCCTTGGTAAGGAAGAGGTCGCGGGTTCAAATCCCGCCATTGGCTCCAAAACCATATCCTCTGTCTCATTTGCCCCGGTGGGGGCGGTGTTGTGGTTAATATCTAAGCGCTGTCCGACGCCGAGGGGCCGAACAAGATAACAAAACAACACCAATATGAAATTTAACGTTCAAGGCAGAGAACTGCTAAATCAGCTCACAGCGGTAAGCAAGGTCCTCGGCTCCAAAAACGCTCTCAGTATTTTTGATGATTTTCTTCTGGTCGTAGAAGGTGATCGTTTGACGATAACCGGCTCGGATCAGGAGACTGTTCTTGTTTCCTCACTCGAGATNATGGATGTCGAGGGTGAGGGCAAGTTCCGCGTAAACGCCAAGCGTCTTANAGAAATGGTAAAGGAGGTTTCGTCTCAGCCCCTTACCTTCAATATAGATCCTGTAACCCATCATATCGAAGTTTCCTATCTCAACGGTTATTTCGAATTCATGGGTAACGATGGAGACGANTATCCCGTGAACCCGATCAAGAACGAGGGTGAACAGGTTCATCTGCAGATTCCGGTAGANGTGGTCCGTTCCGGTCTTGACTACACGCTTTTTGCTGTCAGNACCGACACCATCCGTCCGATTATGATGGGTATCTGTATCGACGTCGCTCAAGATTCGTTCACTTTCGTCAGCTCGGANACNCATAAGCTCGTGCGCTATATCAACTCNACTTTCGCACCCGGAATCGAGGCACGTTTCATTCTGCCCGCCAAGTCCGCCAATATCCTTCGCGGCCTGCTCGCCAAGGAGGANTCCGGTCTGATNAATGTGACGATGGATGATGTCAGCGCAACNTTCAGCTTCGAGCGCTTCTCGCTGGCTACCCGTTTNATCAAGGGTACNTATCCCAACTATAACCGCGTTATCCCGCAGGATAATCCCTACGCTCTTTCAGTCGATCGTCAGACTCTGCTGGCGGCTATGCGTCGTGTCTCGATTTTCGCNAGCAAGGCTTCCAGCCTCGTGAGCGTCGGAATCGAGCCGGGCAAACTGCGTCTNGAATCTCAGGACCTTGATCTTTCCATCCAGGCTAAGGAAGAGGTNACCTGCGATTACAATGACCAGCCGATGACCATAGGCTTCAATGCGCAGTATATGATNGAGGTGCTCAACAACATTCCCGGTGACGGCGTGCGTATGGAGTTCTCACTTCCCTCGCGTCCNGGTCTGTTCGTTCCTGAGGAGATCGGTCAGGGCGAATCGCTCGTAATGCTTCAGATGCCNATGCAGGTGATCGAGTGATCGGTCCNGGCCTAATTGTTCCTTCAGAGTGTGTTTAATTTGGTTTAAAATTAAACACACTCTCAGAAAAGNGAAAANACAAACCAGACATGACGAAGCTAAATCTTGATCGCCCGATCATATTTTTCGATCTTGAGACTACGGGTACCAACGTNACGCGTGACCGTATCGTCGAGATTTCTCTTATAAAGGTTCTCCCGNAGGGTGAGCCGATCCGAAAATGCAGAAGAATTAATCCGGAGATGCCGATNCCGGCCGAGAGCACNGCGATTCATCATATCACGGATGAGGATGTGGCCAACGANCCGACATTCCGTCAGATNGCCCGTTCGCTCTATGATTTTTTCAGCGGATGCGATATCGCCGGNTACAACAGCAACAAGTTCGATGTCCCNATGCTNATNGAGGAGTTCGGACGCGCNGGNATTCGCTTCGATCTGCNTGATCGNCGCCTGATAGATGTCCAGAATATCTTCCACAAAATGGAACAGCGCACTCTCGTGGCCGCGTATAAGTTCTATTGTGGAAAGGATCTGGAAAACGCACACTCTGCCGCTGCGGATGCCGAGGCTACATATGAGGTNCTTCTCGGTCAGCTCGAAAGATACGATGACCTGAAGAATGACATCGAATATCTTTCGGAATTCAGCACCGACAGACGCAATNTGGATCTTGCCGGACGAATAATCAGACAGGATGACGGNGAGGAATATTTCAATTTCGGCAAGTTCAAAGGCCGCAAGTGTCGTGAGATTTTCGAAAGGGAGCCNGGTTTCTTCAGTTGGATGAAACACGGCGATTTNCCGAAAAATACGATCGACGTACTNATGGGGCTTGANGCCAAGTACCGGATGAAGAAGTGATCCCCCCTCTTCGGGCAACAAACATNAACAATGAGTATCCTCAAAGGTAAACATATAGTTTTAGGAATCTCCGGGGGCATCGCGGCCTATAAATCCGCGATGCTCCTGCGACTCTTTATAAAGAAAGGGGCAGAGGTTCAGGTTGTGATGACTCCGAATGCCAAGGAGTTNATCACTCCCGTGACGCTTTCTTCTCTAAGCGGCAAACCGGTGGTCAGTGAATTTTTCACCGCNAACACCGGAGAGTGGCACAGTCATGTNGATCTCGGATTGTGGGCCGACCTTATGGTTATCGCGCCTGCNACTGCCTCCACGATCGGAAAAATGGCAAACGGAATAGCCGACAATATGCTTGTGACCACCTATCTCTCAGCCAAGGAAAAGGTTATGGTCGCTCCGGCTATGGACCTNGATATGTGGGCACANCCNTCGACTCAGCGCAATATCGAAACGNTGCGCAAGGATGGTGTCGGTATCATCGAGCCGGGTTCCGGTGAGCTTGCAAGTCATCTNACNGGNAAGGGNAGAATGGAAGAACCGGANAATATCGTCAAGGCTGTCGAAGAATACTTTCAGACAGTNGAGGGTCCGAAACCNCTCGCCGGCAAGAAGGTGCTGATCACTGCCGGNCCGACCTATGAAAAGGTTGATCCCGTGCGCTTTATCGGTAACTGGTCAAGNGGGAAGATGGGATTTGCCCTTGCTGACGCCGCTGTCGCTCTCGGTNGCTCNGTGACCGTNGTCAGCGGTCCGGTCAGCTGCGCTCCCGAACGAGGCGAGGTGGAGGTNGTGAAAGTAACAAGNGCAAGAGAGATGCTTGAAGCTGCTGAAGCTCATTTCGAAGAGGCCGATATTGTGATTCTNGCTGCGGCTGTGGCCGACTACGCTCCCGCNGANCCGAGNGAGACCAANCTGAAGCGCGAGAAGACCGGTGAGTTNACCCTCAGATTGGTNCCGAATCCCGATATCGCCGCGACCCTCGGCCGAAAGAANGGGAGCAAGANACTCGTAGGNTTCGCGCTTGAGACGGATCACGAANTGGAAAACGCCATTTCAAAAATGGAGCGCAAGAATCTCGATATGATAGTTCTCAATTCGCTCAACGATCCGGAGGCNGGTTTCAATAAAGANACGAANAAGGTGACNCTGCTCNGNCGNGACGGTTCAAAGAANCCGTTNGANGCCAAGTCCAANAANGANGTNGCTTTNGACATNCTNTCAAACATCCCGGTCGAAATCTAACGGNTCCTTTCGCAAAATTTAACGGGGCNTTATCCAAAATTTTNCTTGGCCTTATCCGTTTATGGGTGNCTNTTCCGTTATATAGNTATGGNGAACAGAANCAGAAAATATTTCGGTGTGAATCCGCGTCTTTTTCTCGCCGGGCTGGCTCTCGGTGTGACCTGGGGAGTTGCCTNCGCGCAGGAACTGAAGTGTGACGTAGATGTCAACTANCAGAAGGTGGAGAGCCCCGACCAGGCACTTTTCGAGGGACTTAAGCAGTCGATCTCGGAATATATGAACGAGACCAAGTTCTCGAACGCCACTTTCTCGCCGGTCGAGAAATTGGAGTGTCGTCTGTTTCTGACCGTCTCTTCCTATGANGGCGATCGCGTAAAAGGCGANCTTCAGGTTCAGCTTACACGTCCGGTCTACAACTCGACATACACGACGACCCTCATTAACTTCAAAGACTCCAAGATCGATTTCGAGTATCATCAGGGAGATCCTTTGATATTCAACGAGAACGGCGCTGACACTAATCTCGGAGCGATTCTCGATTTCTATGCCTACCTGTTTTTGGGCGTTGATTTCGACTCGTTCTCGCCTAATGGCGGCCAGCCTTTCTTCGACCGCGCGTCCCAGGTGGTTCAACGCGCCCAGTCAAGCGGTGAGGTAGGTTGGAAAGCGTTCGAGGACACNAAGAACCGCAGCGCNGTACTGAGTGTCTACACAGACGCCAANACAGCTCCGTTGAGAAAGATGAATTATGACTATCACCGTCGCGGTCTTGATGAAATGGTGACCAGTCCCGACAAAGGAAGGGCGGTAATCACGGAAGCCATCAATGCGATCGGTACGGTCTACGACGTNGCACCGATGTCGGTGGCGTTGTCGATGTTCCGCGATGCGAAGCTCGATGAGCTCGTGAATATTTACTCTAAGGGTACTCAGACGGAGAGGGATCAGGTTTACGACCTGCTCATTCCGATCTATCCCGCCGACAGAGATCGAATTGAAAAAATAAAACAGCCNGACAGCAAATGATCGAACGACTAAGTATCATCAACTATGCGCTTATAGACTCTCTTGAAATAAATTTCGAAGAGGGNCTTTCAATCGTNACTGGAGAAACAGGNGCCGGCAAATCGGTGATGCTTGGCGCGATCGGTCTCGTGCTCGGCGGACGCACGGATTCGAAGGTGCTTGAAGGAAGAACCGGAAAGGCCGTCGTCGAAGCGTCGTTCAGCAATGTCTCGCCGGAACTTGAGCATGTATTTGACCGTCACGACCTTGACTGGAACGATGGGAACGTCATCGTCCGACGTGAGATTTCAGCTAATGGTCGTTCTCGTGCGTTTGTAAATGATACACCGGTCACGTTACCTGTCCTTGATGAGATAGCTGGTCAGTTGGTCGATGTGCATTCCCAGCACTCCAACCGTCTTCTCTCGATGCCTGCCCATCAGTTGTGGATTATCGACTCGATGGCTGATTCGGGTAAGTTGCTCTCGGCTTATCGCAAGAATTTCAGACGTTTCGCCGAACTCCGGACGAAAATCAAACGGATCAAGGAAACCGCGGCCAAGAACCGTGAGAATCGCGAGTTCATCGCCTTTCAGCTTGAACAGCTGGATAAACTTAACCCGAAGAGGGGAGAGCTTGCCGAGATCGAGCGTTCGTTTGATCTTCTGAGCGAGGCGGACGAGATGAGAAGCAATCTCTCGGAGGCTTACGGGCTTATTCAGGGCCTTGAGCGCTCTGCGCTCACCCTTATTGCCGAAGCGGGCGAACGTCTGCAGAGCATCAATATGCAGTTGATCGAAGGCCCGGTTGAGATTGAGGACGATTCCATCATAAACCGACTCCATGCGACCTATGTCGAACTAAAGGATATTGCTGAAACTATCGAAGGATATGCCTCAGGAGTGGAGTCCGATCCGTCGAAGCTTGCGAAGGTCTCCAACCGTATGCAGGAACTCTACGAGGCCCGAAAGAGATTCCGGGTAGCGGAAGACGACGGTCTGGTTAACCTGAGAGAGGAGTTGAGATACCAGCTGAAGAGTATCGTCGAGGGCGACACCGATGTCGCCGAGCTTGAAAAGGAGGGGAAGGAACTTGCCTCGATTCTGAGAAAACAGGCTGATGAAATTTCAGCTCTGAGAGAAAAGGCGGCTGCCAGATTCTCGGAGGAACTTGCCCGGGAGGCCAGGCCGCTCGGTTTGAAGAATCTGAATTTTGAGGTGCGCAACACTCGCGGAAAAATGGGAATTGACGGCCAGGATAACATTGAGTTCTACTGTGCGTTCAACAAGAACCAGAATCCGCAACCGCTCAATAAGGTGGCTTCCGGTGGCGAGATGTCGCGACTGACTCTGTGCATCAAGGCTATGGTCGCCGGACGTATGAAATTGCCGACCGTCATTTTCGACGAGATCGACACCGGTGTGTCGGGCGAGATTGCCGACAAGATGGGTTCGATGATGGCCCGAATTGCAGGTGATATGCAGGTTATAGCCATCACACACCTCCCGCAGGTTGCCGCAAAGGGGCGCAACCATTATCTTGTCTTCAAAACAGACCTCAAAGACCGGACGGTCTCGAATGTGCGTCAGCTGTCGTTCGAGGACCGGGTCCGCGAGCTTGCCCGTATGCTGTCGGGTAAGCAGATTAATCCTGAGGCTATGGCAAACGCACTGACTTTGCTTACGCCCAACAATTGAAAACGATACTATGGAAAAGACAGATTATATCTACGGTCTGAGAGCCGTGATCGAAGCTATAGAGAGCGATAAAAATATTGACAAGATCCTTGTCAGCAAAGATCTTTCCGGCGAACTCGCCAAGGAACTTTTTGCTAAAATCAAGGAATACGGCGTCGTCAGCAAGAAGGTGCCTGTCGAAAAGCTGAACCGCATAACGATGAAGAACCATCAGGGTGCGATAGCGTTCCTGACTCCGGTGACATATCATTCACTTGAGAATCTCGTTCCCCAGCTTTATGAGGAAGGAAAATCACCGGTAATCATCGTGCTCGACGGCCTGACCGATACGCGTAATTTCGGAGCCATCGGACGTACCGCCGATTGTGCCGGTGTGGACGCCATCGTTATTCCGCGTAACGGCTCTGTTTCCGTGACTCCGGACGCAATGAAAACTTCAGCGGGAGGTTTGCTCTACGTGCCCGTTTGCAGAGAACGCGACACTTTGAGTGCGGTCCGCTTCCTCAAAGATAACGGCTACAAGATTGTAGGCGCTACTGAAAAGGGGGCGCGAAACTACACGGAGGTTGACTACACCGTTCCGGTAGCGATCGTAATGGGATGTGAGGAGACCGGAATATCGGATGCCGTCCTCAGACAATGTGACGATCTGGCGGCGATTCCCATTCTTGGAAAGATCGGATCGCTGAACGTATCTGTCGCCGCAGGCGTAATGATGTACGAGACGGTGCGTCAGAGAGGTCTCTGATAACGCCATCGAAAATATAAGGAAATATAGGGGAAAAGGGGCGCGAAAAATTTGTCAAATAGGGGAGAAAGGGTTAAATTTGCAAATAATTCACGTGGAGGCATTGTGTCGCTATGTGAAACGAAGAAAAGAAAATTCATAAAGAGTTATGATAAACCGCGAGTTGATAAGAATTAAGGTGGTCCAGCTCCTGTATTCTTACCTGATGATCAACAACAGATTCTCTCTCTACCCTCTATCGGACAGTCCTCAGCAGGAGGAGCGTTATGCTCATGATCTATACCTTCAGATGCTTGTCTTGATGGTGAAGCTGTCTGATTCAATCACCAAATATGGTCAGGGAAAGCCTCTGGCTGAGACGAGGTTCATCAAACGACTGCGTGACAACAACGAAGTTAAGGCACTCCTTGAAAAATATAGCCGTGAGCATTTCCCGTTTGAGGGCTCTGTAGCTTCTCTTGCGGGTATTATCAAGGAATCCGGTATCTATAAGCTCTTCCTCAAGAATATGAAGGAAGACGACGGAATCCGTGACGAGCAGGTCTGGCAGGAACTCTTCAAACATATTATCTCGGTTGATCCCAGAGTCCTCAATGAGGCGAGAAGAATGCCTCTCTATACCCATCGCGCTTATGAGCGCATGGAGGAGATGATTTACGCCACATTCGCCAATCTCTACGCTTCATCCTCAAATCTGAACGAGGCTCTGAAAGAGCTTGAACGTTCGCTTGCGAGCACACGGGCTCTATATTTCTATCTGCTCCAGCTCCCGGTGGCTATCACAGACCAGCGTGAGCTCGACATCGAGAACGGTCGCAACAAATACATCAAGACCGAGGAGGATATCAATCCGAATATGCGTCTTGTGGACAATGAGTTTGTCAAGGCTCTCAGAAATGACGAGGCTTTCAAGAACGGAGTCGAGAACCGCAAGATCGACTGGCTCGGTAACAATCCCGGTGTTATCCGTCAGCTTCTGAAGGCCATTATGGCTTCGGAACTCTACCGGAACTATATCGAGAAACCCGTCACTGATTTTCAGACAGACTCTGAATTCTGGCGTGACGCGATGCGTGAGATCGTGCTGACCAACGATGATCTTCTCGAGGAACTCGAATCGAAATCCGTATTCTGGAACGACGATGTGTTCGTTATCGGTGACTTCGTTCTCAAGACCATCCGTCGCTTCTGGGAGGCGTCCAAGACCGACGATCCCTCTAAGGCTGAGGAACCCATCTACGATATGTACAAAGATGAGGAGGATGCCCGCTTCGGTGCCGAACTCTTCGGTTACGTTGTCAGAAACCGTGACTATTATCGCGATCTGATCAACGAAAGCGTGGACACCCGCAAGTGGGATTGTGACCGAATCGCGTATATGGATGTCGTGATCATCATGACTGCGCTTGCCGAACTTCTCAACTATCCGCAGATCCCCGTTTCCGCTACCGTCAACGAGTTTGTGGATATTGCCCGCTACTACAGCACCAACGGAAGTCCGCAGTTCGTTCATGGAGTGCTCGGCACCCTCATCAATCGACTTCGCGAGGAAAAGCAGTTACTGAAGTAAACAGTGACATATACAAATACTGAAATTATTAATTTAAAACGATGAATATCTTAAACGCAATTTTAGTCCAGAGCCAGTCCGGTGGCAGCGGATGGAGCGGTATGCTGATGATCGTAGCGATGATCGTAGTCTTCTACTTCTTCATGATCCGCCCTCAGCAGAAGAAGCAGAAAGAGATCAAGAAGCAGCGCGACGCGATGCAGAAAAATGATAAGGTTGTCACCGCCGGCGGTATCCACGGTCGCATCAAGGAGATCGATGAGCACGTCGTAATGATCGAGGTGGCTCCCGGAACTGTCCTGAAAGTCGACAAGGGTTCTGTATATCCCGTCGGTCAGGCTCCGGCGAAAGACGTCCAGTAAGAAATTCTGTCGTTCAACTGCCGATGTCATCCATATTGCTCCGTAGGCCGGTTCAATAGTTGTGACGACTGAAGGATAATCAGAATACAGTGAGCTGGTCTGAAAGCATAAAACGAGAGTTATCGAAAATGTGGAGCGTGATGAGAAGATCATCGCGCTTTCACAGTTTACTCGTTTTTCTCGGTTTTGTGGTTATCGCGGCTGTTTTCTGGCTTGTGCTCGCACTCAACGACTCTCTCCAAAGCAGCTATATCGTCAAGCTTCAGATCGTCAATGCTCCCGATTCGGTCACTTTCATCACCGATATGCCGGAAGAAATGCATGTCTCGGTCCGCGACCGTGGTTCGGCACTTCTCCGCTCGGCGGTCATGAAACACCCGACGGTCTCTTTCAATTTCCGTGACTACGCCTCTGACGGTCATTTCAAGATCAAGAAGACTGATCTGCAGGCGCAACTGAAAGGTGCCTTCGGAGCGTCGGCGACTATTCTGTCCGCCTCGCTCGATTCGATCAATCTCGTCTACACCACCAATAAGGGACGCAGAGTCCCGGTTGTCCCTGTGGCCGATTGTACGGCTGCGGCCGGTATGGTGCTCAAGGGTAAACCTGTCGCCGTCCCGAACTATGTTGTGGTGTATGGCTCGAGATCAGTTCTCGACACCCTCAACAGGGTGTTCACCGAGCGGATCGTGAAACGAGATCTTTCGGAAAATAAGAGCTATGACGTTTCGGTCACAAAGATTAAGGGAGTTCGCATCGAACCTGCCAAGGTAAAGATCAACGTGGATGTCGAACCGCTTGTCAACAAGACTGAGGTTCTTCCGATAAAAGTTATCGGCGTTCCGGAGGGTGAGAGCCTTTTGCTTTTCCCGGCTCAGGTGACGGTCGATTACTTTGTGCCCATGAGCCGCTTCAGCGCCGAAAAAGGTTCGGGAATGAAAGCGGAGGTATCCTATAAGGATGCGGTGGAGTCGAAAACCGGCAAAGTCAATGTGCGTCTCGTAGTTGCTAACCGACACGTCATTAACGCCCATCTGACCACCGACAGCGTCGAGTACACAATAGTCCGCTGAACTTCATAGTCCGATGCAGTTTCCAGTTCGTTAAACTTTTTCAGTCCGCTGAACGTCATAGTTCGCTGCAGTTTCAAGTTCGTTAATCTTTTCAGCCCGCTGAACTTTACCAAGAGCGTATTCAATTACCTGTCATGGCACGGAAGATAATCGGAATAACCGGAGGCATCGGAGCCGGCAAGAGCGTGGTCTCACGCATTCTGCGGGGACGCGGCTATCCGGTTTTTGATTGCGATTATGAAGCCAAGGTTCTGATGAGTTGCAACAAGGATTTGATAAGGTCTCTTATAGAGCTCGTCGGCGAGGCAACATACATCAATGGTGAACTCGATCGCGCATACCTTGCCTCGGTGATTTTTACTGATGCGGAAAAACGGGCAGCGGTCAACAAGCTTGTCCACACTGCGGTCAGACAGGAGTTCATACGTCGCGCGCAGGATACGTCCGGATTGTTCTTCGTAGAAGCTGCCATCATGGCCTCCTCGGGACTCGCGGCTTTATGCGATGGTGTGTGGGTTGTCGATGCTCCGGACGGGCTGCGCTTCAAACGTGCACTTGAAAGAGGTAGCATCTCTCCCGAAGATCTGCGCAAGCGTTTTGAGTCGCAAAGCAACGAGCTTGAAATTCTCAAGCAAACAGGGGTGCCGACTTGTTTGATAGACAACAGCTCCACCTCAAGGTTATGCGAACGAATAGATGAACTTATAGATAGGTAACCAAAAGCTACTCATAGAAAGACAACTCATCCCTAATAAGTAGGGTGCGTTCAGGTTGATCAACTATGCAATAGTCCGGTTTCCTATTAAGGAATTTAATTGAAATCATTTCAAAAATAAAGATATAATAATGCTTAGAGAAATACTGTCAATCACCGGTAAGCCGGGTCTTTTCAAGATCGTGACCCACAATGGTCGCGTGCTGATCGTTGAGGACATCAAGAACGGCAAACGTTTTGCCGTATCACCTCGCGATAAAGTCGTTTCGCTCGGAGACGTGGCTATGTACACCACCGGAGAGGATCTTCCCCTTCCCGAGATCTTCGAGAACTGCTACAAGGTTAATGAGGGCAAGACCGTAGACGTGAAAGCCCTGCAGGCTGACGGCGGTCTGGCAGAAGCCTTTGCAGCCGTAGTTCCCGACTATGACCGCGATCGCGTATATCCCAGCGACATCCGCAAGATGTTCACCTGGTACAACGCACTCGTAGAAGCCGGCTTCACCACTTTCACCGAACCCAAGGCTGCCGCCGAGGAGCCCAAAACCGAGGAGTAATTCAAATCACCTCTTGAAAAGTAGCGGGAGATCAACTCGTGAAATATACTGCTCATTATAAAACCGGATCCGACTCCTCGTCGAATCCGGTTATTTTTTACGCAATATCTTGCTGTCTGAACCTATTCCTCAATGAGTTCAATTTCTGATCGTAGATCCTCATTCTTTAGAAGCAGGAATGACGGGTCGTTGCTGATCAGCTCAGCCTGTTCTATTATCCATTCTTTAAGCATCTCCACACTTTTGTCGAATGTCTCGCAACTAAGGCGCTCCATATTGTCATAATTTGTAGAATTCGGATAGGTTTGACCGTCCGCCAGTGCTGATGCTTTTATTATCTGAGCCTGGCTGTCTATATATTCGAGTAGTTTCGGAAGATGCATCTCGGTGAATTCTCGCCATTTTTTATCATATGCCTTCACAAAATCAGGATGCCTGATCATATCGGTGAACATCAGCGCTCCCGGAGTGGTCATATAGATAAGATGACGATGTGGGGTGTTGAATTGAGAGTAATTGAAGCCCTTGTCAAAATCCCACAGTGGTCCGAAATGAAGTTTGTCGGTAATATCGTTTTTATAGGCGAACACGCTGAAAGGAAACGAAAAGTCATAATTGCAGCTTAGATTTTGCACGATAATATAATTTACGAAATCGTCAAGGTCGATGACTTCCCAGGGAATGCCATTAATAACGTGGTTTTCGATCTCATTATAATCTTCCTGCCATATCAAAAACAGTTCTTCCGGAGTCATTTTGTTTGCATAAGCAACTTCAGCAAAGTCAGGATCCTTGACCGATAAGTACATCTGATAGCCCGGAGTGGTGTAGATATATCCCTCTTCACCTTGAGGCCTGGCTGCCAGTTCCCAAAGTATACCTTTGTATTTATCTATGTCGACTAATTGATTCCCGATTGCAATCTTTTCTGTCAGTTGATAGGCCCCCTTGTAGATACCATTGAAATATACATCAACGGGGATAGAGCTGAAGTTAAAGGGCATTCCAAGCAGGCGCCCGGCTTCAAAAGCCACACTGTTTCTTAAGAGGGTATCGTCAATATAATTGGCCAGAAGAACGAAATTCTTTGCAGGCCGTAATCCCGGCAAGGATACTTTATAATCAAATTTCAGTCTGTAGGGTTTTTTAGGCCAACGCCACGAAGTATTTCCGCGCCCACGAATATTCATCGGAATATTGACGATATTCTCCGAACCGAAATCTGATTCTACAGATAGGCGTCCGTGTTCATATTTCGATTTGCTCGTGATATCATTCATCGCCTTATCGGTATCGATATGAAGACGAAGAACGTGATGGCCGACCCCTATATTCTCGAGGTCATCGATGTCAACATCAGAAGGCTCGGAGGTAGAAGACGAAATTTTAAAATGGTCATAGAGTATTGAGCCATCTTCACCCGTTAGATTCGATGTCTCGAATTCAAGCGTAGGGTAGTCGTTGAGCATATAGGAGCGAACCCATTGAATGGAATCGTTATTGAAATATATGTCTAACCATCTTGAATCTGAATTGGATCGTACCTCAATTGCTGAAATGCTTATTCCGCTAAGCAAAAGTGGTCCGGCAATAAAGATGCTGCTTAAGGAATTTGATTTCATATTCTTTTTAATTTGCGTTATAAGTTAGGATCGGGATCCCATTCCACAATATATATCGTAGTCGCTGACAGGTCGGGGATTTAGCGGTGTCGTGGCGAGAGGAAGGCCAAAAGCTACTCTTAAGTGAATGGATCAGTTAGTAGACGTTAAGTTGACCTTCAATGACTTGTGTCCGACTTTTATAATGTAAACTTTCGAATCGGAGGCTAAGATACCGAGGTCAAATTCAATCTCCCCCTGGAATGATCGGCGCGCGACTATTGTTCCGTCCATTGATATTATGATCATCTCTGTCTGGTGATACGAATGAGCATGGATTGTATTGCCGATTATCCGGAAATCGGAGCATATATTGACATCGCTTACCGAAGACTCTGGAGACGCAATATAGCCGCTTCCTTTGGTTATAGAGAATATTTCGGGTAAGGAAATGGAAATCTGATTGGTTGAACTACTCAGGAGGATTTCTCCCGGAGAAAACCTTATTTTGAGGGAGGGGTCTATATCAATAGTCGTCTTTTCTCCGGCCACCTCCATTATGAGGGTATTCCAGCCCAGCTTTTCTGCCGAGGCTGTAATGCAACCGATAACTATGAGACCGAGTAGAAGGAAAAGTCGTGCATGCATAAAGTTAATGATTTGATTAAATATTAAACGTTAAGATTCTGATATTATTGTTATTGCGGGCTAATAAAATATCGGGCATCTTCTGAACAATGAGCAAATAGCTATTTTGACGGAAGACATCTGTATTTGCAGGTAATAAATTTGATCGGAAAGTCAAATATTCTCTATATTTACTGTTAAAGTGACGATAAGAATCATTTGTAATCTTAATCCCTTGTTGCTTTGATCTCGTTAGACTTTGGTGTAGCAATAAGCTAAGGATTTAAGAGAGCGACTGATATCAGCAATATAATTCAATGCATTACGTTATGAATATAAACTAATCTAAGTTATGAGAATCTTTAAATCACTATTTTGTGTGTTGTCGATTTTGGCCCTCTCACCAGTCGGCAACATACTGGGGCAGAACCCTTGGAGTATGACGCTTGAGGAGGTTGTTAATATGGGTATGCCTGTCATTAACGTCATGACGATTGAAGATCGCTTCCCCACTTATGACCAGATTTATCCTCCCGAGGGGTGCATAGGAACGACAATCGCTAACAAGGAAAAGCTTCCCGGAAGAATACAAAGAATCGAACCGGACGGCACTGTGTCATATGATTCCGGACCATATGTGGATTCGAATTCGGGCATGACAATTCGTGTCAGGGGTAATGGCTCCGCTTTGCGTCCTAAAAAACCATTCAAGGTTAAACTTCAGAAGAAGGCCGATCTGTTGAACCGGAAAGATCCTGACAAGGAAGATAAGAACTGGATTCTTATGATGGACCGTGATAGAAAGAACATCACCGGTCATACGGTCAATCAATGGTTAGATATGGTGTGGACTCCTTCATGGGAGTTCGTGAATCTCGTATATAATGGAAAATATCACGGGTTGTATCTTCTTGTCGAGTCAACAGAGCGCAATCCCAAATGTCGCCTGGATGTATCTCCGACCGGCTTTATTGTCGAACATGATGCATACTGGTGGAAAGCACCCGAGGAATCCTTCCCGTCATCACTGACAGGTCCCAGATATGCCTATACGTTCAAGTGGCCGGACTATGACGAGTTGGAGAACTATCGTATCAACTATATAGAGGACACGATAAGGGCGTATGAAGAGGCTACGACTCAAGACAACTACTCGGACCTTATAGATGTAAACTCCCTCGCTCGCTGGGTTCTGGGACATGACATACTTGGCACCCTTGACACCGGTGGCGCAAACCGATACATCTGTAAATATGACGACACTGCCGGTTCCAAGCTCTTTATGGGAAATATGTGGGACTTTGATACAAGTGAGAACCTGACCGATCAACTTACGATCTTTCATACCTATTTCTTCAAGGAGATGTTCAACAACAAGAAGAATCAGGCGTTGCTGAGAGCTTATGTTGAGATGTGGGATTATTATGGCGAACGGATCTTCGACTCGCTCGATAAGCTCTTCGCAAAACAAATTTCGGAAGGGGATGAACTGTATGATGAAAATGCCGCGCTTGATCATAGTCGTTGGGGCTGGGACGTCCAGACCGACTACAAATTCACGGCGGAAAGGCAGAAGAACTATTACAGTAATCGCAGAAAGCACATGAAGGAAGCGGTTAGTAATTTGAGAAAAGATATTTCTGCCATTGTGGAAATTGAGGATTCAGAAGCAATTGTCAATGTCGAAGGTATGCATCTGGAAGTAAGTGGCGTTTCGGGAGAGGTTCATCTCTATCGTCTTGACGGAACCCTTGTCGCGTCCGGAATCAGCTCACTTGATATCACGATTCCGCAAAATGGAATGTATATCTTGACTTTCGAAGGAGTGTCAAAGAAACTTATGTTCTGAAACTACATTTAGAGATATGGTGAATATTAATAGCAGTTCATCATCAAAACATAAAATACCCGCTCTCGTTTTGAGGGCGGGTATTTTATGTTTTTACCGGATTAATAAAGTGAATCTCGTGTAAGGCTGTAAAACTTGAGATCCGGCCGGTTTATTTCGGGAGCATCGAGACGGAACGACGGATGAACTCGCTCAGGGATTCCCCTTTCAGAAGGTTGGACTGGAGAAGGGCGAGGTCGATGATCTGCTTGATCTCGGGTTGTGTCGCGGCGTAGTTCCTGATGGCTGTCTCTACCTTTTCTCTGAGCTCGGCAACCTTCTTCTGCTGTTCGGTTGTGTCTTTCGCGTCTTCTTTCTTTTCTTCCTTGGCTTTCTGAGCCTCTGCGATCTCTGCGTTCAGCGATTCGATCTCGGAACGGAGAGGGGTGAGTTCGCTTTCGAGGGCTGAGGTAGCGTCGGCAGTTACTTTCCTGACAGCGGGTTCTTCGGTGTTTACCACGAGTACATAGCTGTCGGGTAACTCACCATAGAATCCGGCGCCCGGCTGCATGGCGGCCATATCTTTCATTCGGCGCATGAATTCGTTCTGCGTGATGGTGGCGGGAGCCGAGGTCGCGGAGAGCTTTTCAAGACCTACGGTGAATTGTGCCTTCTCTACCTCCGGAATCTGGCTGGAGAAAAGACCCGTAAGAATCTCGGTCTGGAGAGGGGAGAGGTCTGTCTTGGAGGTGTCCTCTTTCTGGATCAGCTTTTCCGGAATGTCAGCATCGACACGTACGAAGCGTGTGTTCTCAAGTTTGCTTTCAAGCAGAGAGACGATATGTCCGTCGAGCTGACCATCCATGAGAAGAACATTGTATCCTTTATCTTCAGCAGCCTTGATATATGAGAACTGGGCTTCGCGGTCGGTGGTGTAGAGATAGATGACAGTGCCGGACTTGTCGGTCTGCTCAGCCTCGACAAGAGTGCGGTACTCTTCGAGTGTATAATATTTGTCGTTTACATCCTTCAGGAGGAAGAATTTCTTGGCGGCGTCATAGAACTTCTCGTCGGTCAGCATACCGTACTCGATGAAGATCTTGATGTCGTCCCATTTCTTCTCGAACTCGGCGCGGTCAGCCTTGAACATTGAGTTGAGCTTCTCTGCAACCTTCTTCGAGATGTAGCTTGAGATCTTCTTGACCTGCTGGTCAGCCTGAAGGTAAGAACGCGATACGTTCAGAGGGATGTCAGGCGAATCGATCACACCCTGCATAAGAGTCATGAACTCGGGAACAACTCCCTCGACCTGATCCGTCACATATACCTGATTGCAGTACAGCTGGATTCTGTTGCGCTGGATGTCAATGTTGGACTTGATCTTTGGGAAATATAGAATACCGGTGAGGGTGAAGGGGTAGTCAACATTGAGGTGGATCCAGAACATCGGATCTTCCTGACCCGGCATCAGTTCATGATAGAACTCGAGATAATCCTTGTCTGTCAGCTCACTCGGTTTCTTGGTCCAGAGAGGCTCGGTAGCGTTGATCACGTTGGGAGTCTCAGTGTCCTCCATTTTTCCGTCTTTCCATTCCTGCTTGAATCCGCTGATCACAGGGACGGGAAGGAAACGGCAGTATTTCTTCAGCAGGGTGTCTATGCGTGCCTGCTCGAGGAACTCCTTGTTGTCGTCGTCGATGAAGAGGATGATATCCGTACCGCGCTCGGTGCGGTCGATCTCTTCCATGGTGTATTCCGGCGAACCGTCGCAGGTCCAGAGAACTCCCTTGGCTCCTTCTTTATATGACAAAGAGCGGATCTCCACTTTCTTGGACACCATGAAAGCGCTGTAGAAGCCAAGACCGAAATGGCCGATAATCGAGTTGGCGGTGTCTTTGTATTTCTGAAGGAACTCCTCAGCACCGGAAAATGCGATCTGGTTGATGTATTTGTCGATGTCGGCAGCATCCATACCGATTCCGTGGTCGGATATCGTCAGAGTGCCGGCTTCCTTATCGATCTTCACGCGCACGTCCATATCGCCGAGCGTACCTTTGAAGTCACCGAAGGCTGCGAGAGTCTTCAGTTTCTGGGTGGCGTCGACCGCATTCGAGACGAGCTCGCGCAGAAAGATTTCATGATCGCTGTATAGGAATTTTTTGATAACGGGGAAAATGTTTTCGGTTGTTACCCCGATTTTACCTGTTGCCATGATTATTTGTGTTTTTTCGTATTATTTTCAAACTAAGGTGAAGCAAAAAGCGTGCCAACAGACACTCTTCTGCTGACTTCAAAAGAAAAACGCACGAGCCCACGAATGGGTTCGCACGTTTAAATTTGTTATGATTTGATGTTGCGCAGATAAATCGGCAGTCAGCTCTCAGATCGTTTACTGACATGTCCTGACACAAATGAAGTGCCGTCCTGACACCGGTTTGAGGGCTGGAGGTTTACCTAATCTGGAGGTTTACCTAATACGGTCAGTCTGCCAAATGGCTTGTCGTATCTGTTCGTCGATGCACTTCAGAAGAGGGGGAACCATTTGTCAGGGTTCAGATATTTCTGTTCGAACGTTTCGTCCGACATAGTGAGCATGAGAATGCCCTGAATGAGGGTTATGATTTCCCACGCTCCGCAAGTAATCAGGCTTAGGAGAATCGTCAGAAGTCCTGCGCCGATCTTACCTACTACGAAATATTGAACACCGAGAGTTCCTAAAACGATAGCGAGTATTCCGCACAGAATTCGTTTGTTCGATACCTGTTCATTCGCGCGAGCTCCATAGATCGACATAAGCTCAGGGAACGAATAGAGCGGTTTCCAGCTCTGACCGCCGTCAGTACTGATCTGAGTGTCGGGGTTTACGCTGTAGGCTCCGAGCTGATGAGCCGTCATGGGACCAACGACCTGGCCGTTGATATAGAGATAGTATTCCATGGGGGGTATTTGATTATAGTGAGACTTCGTTTTTATTGTGTGATGACGGGCCATAAGTGGTCTTGCAGGGGAATGTTATGGACCAGTCGTATAAACAAGTGTACAGATTTAACTGATAGCAAATGAACACTTACTTATAATATTACATTGGAAAAAGGTTAATTGTTTTTACTTTTCGTCTCTCATTGTCTCTGCGGGAGAAATTCGGGCAACGAACCGGGAGGGGAGGATAAGGACGAGATAGCTGACGAGAAGCACTCCGAGATTTACGGTCAGGAAAGTGCCCCAAGAAATCTGAACGGGGACGAAATCCATATAATAGGAGTCGGGGTCCAGGGGGATAAGGTGATATTTGTCCTGTGCCCACAGAAAGAGAGCCGCCAATATGTCCCCGATAAGAAGCCCCAAGATAGCGATTCTGATTGCAAGGTAGACGAATACCCTCCGCAACTTTGACGTCGTCGCCCCGAGAGCCTTGAGTGTGCCGATGAAGCGGCGCTTGTCGAGAATGATGATGAGCATTCCGCTGACCAATGTCACACATCCGACCGCCATCATGAGGCTGAGGATGACGATAACGTTGACGTCAAGCATTGACAGCCAGTTGAAGTAACCGGCGCCCGCTTCGAGCGCTGTCTGGATTTTATATAGTTGGTTACTTCTTCCTTCGGTCAGTTCCTTCATCAGGGAGCGGTTCACCTCAGCGGCTGTTTCGGGAAGCCGTTGGAAATCATCGGTCGAAACGAGAACGGAGGTACCGCTTTCAGCCGGCAATCCGTTTATTTCCTGCAGAAAGTCCTTTGAACCGTAGACCATCAGGTCGTCATATGCGTCAAAGTGTGAATCGTATATTCCTGCCACTTCGAGACGGCGGATTCTGACATTGTCCGAAATGAAATAGGTGTCTATGTGCGAAGCTGTGTCGAGCCCGAGCTGGTCTGCGGTCTTACGCGAGATCAGAATCTTCTCCAGATTCCCGTTCTCGTTGAAATCGGGAACATAGCCTCGTTCGAGATTCTTTGCGAGAAAATTCAGGGTCTGCGGAGAGGTCGCGTTCTTCATGTAGACCCCTTTGAAATCGTCAGTCGTCTTGAAGATGACCGGTGTCGAGATCGAAAGTTCGGCCGAAACGACCCCCGGTGTTGAGAGAATGGCATTTTTCAGCTCCGGTGTCAGCTCTATCAGGTTCGTTTCGGAAGTCTGGCGCGGTTGGGCATAAACGGTGATGTCCGAGTTGAATCCGCGCACCTTTTCGCGAATCTCACGTTTGAAACCGAGAACGATCGAGACGGAAACAATCATAATTATGACCGACAGAGAGACCGCGGCCGTCGCTACGCGCACAGCCGGAGTTGACTTCCTGCCGTCCGCTCCGAACGATATTTTTCGTGCCAGATATAGGGGATAACTCATGGTGGAAACCTTATGCGGAACAAAATTAATCAAATTAATGGAATTTTTTTGCTAAAAATTTGGTGATTGTATTCCCTTTTCTTAATTTTGAAGTGCAAAGGTTGGCGTATTGTCATGTATATTGACATTCAAATCGCTTCATCTATGCCACATATACCAAAAATCCTTAACTAACCTACCATAATGGAAGAAAAACTCATCAAAACCTGTCTTCATGACAAACATGTGGCTCTGGGTGCCCTGATGTCTCCTTTCGGAGGCTTCGATATGCCCATCCAGTACAAGGGTATCACCGAGGAGCATAACGCCGTGCGCCACGAAGTGGGCGTTTTCGACGTCAGCCACATGGGTGAAGTGCGCGTGAAAGGTCCCGACGCATACAAATATGTCAGCCACATCTTCGTGAATGACGTGACCGGAGCTCCCGACGGTCAGATTTTCTACGGCATGATGTGCTACGAGAATGGTGGCACCGTTGACGATCTGCTCGTCTATAAAGTAAACGACGAGGAATATTTCCTCGTGATCAATGCATCCAACATCGAGAAAGATGTAGACTGGATCATGAAGAACGCCGAAGGCTTCGACGTGGAGATCAAGAATGAGAGTGACTATTATGGTGAGGTCGCTGTTCAGGGTCCCAAAGCCGAGGATACACTCGTGAACGTTCTCGGTCTTGAGGTTCGCGAGATTCCTTTCTACAACTTCAAGGTGTTCCACATCGACGGCGAGGACGTGATCGTCAGCCGTACCGGCTACACGGGTGAGGACGGCTTCGAGATCTATGGCAGCCACGAATATATCCGTAAGGTGTGGGACAAGCTGATGGAAGCCGGCGTACAGCCCTGCGGTCTCGGCTGTCGCGACACTCTGCGCTTCGAGGTTGGTCTTCCCCTCTATGGAGACGAACTCAGCGCTGACATCACTCCGATCGAGGCGTCGCTCTCAATGTTCGTCAAGCTTGACAAACCCGAATTCATCGGTAAGGAAGCGCTCGCCAAGCAGAAGGCCGAGGGCGTGAAACGTCGTATCATCGGTATCGAGCTCGAAGGTACCGCCGTTCCCCGCCACGGTTATCCCGTTGAGGTCAACGGTGAAGTAATCGGCGAAGTTACGACCGGCTACAAATCAATCTCAACCGGAAAATCGGTAGCTATGGCCATGGTCAACAAGCCCTACGACAAACTCGGAACCGAGGTTGAGATCCGTATCCGCAAGAAGACCTTCCCCGGAAAAGTTGTCAAGAAACGTTTCTACGACAAGAACTACAAGAAGTAAAAACATCCCGATATCCCGGGCTACTCCGCCGGCAATGCGCGACCTACCCGGGTTTACCTGTAATCTCCAAATCAGAAATCATATAAAATCCATATAAAATGAGCACAGTAAAAGAAAATCTTCGTTATTCAGACTCTCACGAGTGGGTAAAGGTAGACGGCGACATCGCTACCATCGGTATTTCCGACTACGCACAGCACGCTCTCGGTGACATCGTTTACGTCGATATGCCCGAGGTAGGCGACGAGGTGACCGCAGGTGAGGACTTCGGCGCCGTAGAGAGCGTCAAGGCCGCTTCTGACCTGATCTCTCCCGTCAGCGGTGAGGTTGTCGAAATCAACGAAGCTCTCGAAGACGAGCCCGAACTCGTGAACAAGGACGCTTTCGAGAACTGGATCATCAAGGTTCGCCTCTCTGATCCCGGTGAGGTCGATGCGCTTCTTGACGCAGCTGCCTACGCAAAACTTTGCGAAGAGTAAGACCCCGTAAAGCCAGGGTTCAGTTGATGAAAATCCAAGGCAAAACAGACCGAGCGCTGTCCCCGTGCCGCCGAGGCGTGTCCGGGGATGGCGCTTGATGCTGTTGGCCGAACGCTGTTTATCAAACACAACTTTTACATGAGCAATAAATTCATGCCTCATACCGAGGCGGATATCCGCGAGATGCTTGACCGCATCGGCGTGGAGTCTATTGATGACCTCTATTCCGACGTTCCTTCGGAGGTCATCTTCAAGGAGGAATATGATATTCCCGAGGCGATGTCCGAGGTTGAACTCCGCAAGCATTTCGAGGAACTCGGCCGCAAAAACAGCCGCCTGGTTTCTTTCGCAGGTCGCGGCGTGTATGACCACTACAGTCCTTCGGTGATTCCCCACCTTCTCGCCCGCAGCGAGTTCTATACTGCCTACACTCCCTACCAGCCCGAGATCTCTCAGGGCACCCTCACTTACATATTCGAATACCAGAGCATCATCTGCGAACTGACCGGCATGGAGGCATCCAATGCTTCTATGTACGACGGCTCCACAGCCGCCGCCGAAGCTATGTTCATGATGGTTGCTTCGGCCAAAAAGAAGAACCGTGTGCTCGTTTCGTCGACCGTTCTCCCGCAGGTTGTGGAGGTCATGAAGACCTATGCCCACTTCCACGGTGTCGATCTGACCGTCATCCCCGAGAAGGATGGCGTGACCGATCTTGACGCTATGCGTGAAGAGATCGCGAAGGGCGATGTTGCCGGTGCTCTTCTCCCCACCCCGAACAAATATGGCATCGTCGAGGACTTCACCGGTGTGGCCGATGAGATCCACGCTGCGAAGGGTTATCTCGCTATTTATGCTGATCCTTCGGCGCTGGCAGTGCTCCGCACTCCGGCCGGCTGGGGTGCAGATGTTGCCTGCGGCGACGGCCAGTCGCTCGGTATGCCGATGCAGTTCGGTGGTCCCTATCTCGGATTCCTCGCCTGCTCCAAGGGTATGCTCCGCAAGATGCCGGGCCGTGTTGTAGGTGCAACCACCGACGCAGACGGCAAGCGTGCGTTCGTTCTTACCCTCCAGGCTCGCGAGCAGCATATCCGTCGTGAGAAAGCAACGTCCAACATCTGTTCCAACCAAAGCCTGATGGCACTCTATGCCACCATCTATGTCGCTCTGATGGGCAAGGAGGGTCTGAAAGAAGTCAACAGACTGAGCTGTGACGGCGCACACTATCTCTGCGGTAAACTTCTCGAAACCGGCAAGTTCACCAAAGTGTTCGACCGTCCGTTCCTCAAGGAGTTTGTGCTTGAGACCTCTCTCGATGTCGAGAAGATGAACAAAGCGCTGGCGGAAGCCGGATTCGCAGGTCCCGTCGATCTCGGCGGCGGCAAGGTCGAGTTCGCCGTGACCGAACAGCGTACCCGTGAAGAAATTGATCGTTTTGTAGAAGTGATCGCATCCATCTGAAAATTGCAAGCACACAATGAAATACTACGATAAAGTAATTTTCGAACTTTCACGTCCGGGCCGCAAGGGTTACAGCCTCCCGGCAGATAATTTCGGCGTTGACGGAATTAATGAGATCCCTTCGGATCTTCTCCGTCAGGAACCGCTCGACCTCCCCGAGGTCAGCGAGGCCGATGTCGTTCGTCACTATACGAATCTCAGCCAGAAGAACTTCGGTGTGGACACCGGCTTCTATCCTCTCGGATCGTGCACGATGAAGTACAATCCGAAGATCAACGAGGAGATCGCCGCACATCCGGCTTTCACTGCGCTTCATCCCTCGCAGAGCGAAGAGTCAGTTCAGGGTGCCCTCGAACTCTACTATAATCTTCAGCGTGCTCTCTCGAGCCTCGCAGGTCTGAAAGAGTTCACACTCAATCCTTACGCCGGCGCACACGGCGAGCTCACCGGTCTCATGGTGATGAAACACTATCACCAGAGCCGCGGTGACATGAAGCGCACCAAGGTGATTGTTCCTGACTCGGCCCACGGTACTAATCCTGCGTCGGCTATGGTCGCCGGCTTCGAGGTAGTTGAAGTTAAGTCGAAACCCAACGGTAGCATCGATGTCGAGGATCTGAAACCTCTTCTCGACGATACCGTTGCCGGTATCATGATGACCAACCCGAACACTCTCGGAATGTTCGAGACCGAGATCATGGAGATCGCGAAGCTCGTTCACGAAGCCGGCGGTCTGCTCTACTATGACGGAGCGAACCTCAACCCGCTTCTCGGCAAGGTACGTCCCGGTGACATGGGCTTTGATATCATGCACATCAACCTCCACAAGACCTTCTCGACGCCTCACGGTGGCGGCGGTCCCGGTTCCGGTCCGGTCGGTGTAGCTGAACATCTGACGGAATATCTCCCCAATCCGAGAGTTGTCAAGGGTGAGGACGGCAAGTTCCACATCACCACCGGCGACAAGAGCCTCGGCTCCGTATCGTCGTTCCTCGGCAACTTCGGCGTGATGATGAAAGCATATGCTTATATCCTCACTCTCGGCAAGGAGGGTATCCGCAACGTCGGCCCTCTGGCGACTCTGAACGCGAACTATATCAAGGAGTCGCTTAAGGATGACTACCTGCTTCCGATCGAAGGTGTCTGCAAGCATGAGTTCGTCTTTGACGGTCTCAAGGATAAGTCGACAGGCGTGACAACTCTCAACGTGGCCAAGCGACTACTCGACTACGGTTTCCATGCACCGACCATCTACTTCCCGCTCCTTTTCCACGAGTCGATGATGATCGAGCCCACCGAAACCGAAAGCCGCGAGACTCTCGACGAGTTCATCGAGGTTCTTCACAAGGTGGCTAAGGAGGCACGCGAGACTCCGGAGGACGTGAAGAACGCTCCTCTGACGACTCCCGTCCGCAAACTTGACGAGACAGGCGCTGCCAAGAATCCGATTCTGAACTACAAGCAACTGAAAAATGCACAGTGATCTGATAATCATAGGTGCCGGCCCGGGCGGTTACGAAACCGCCCTGGCTGCCGCCGGGCGCGGAATGACGGTCACCCTTTTCAATGGCGACCGTCTCGGCGGTACATGCCTGAACGAGGGTTGTATCCCGACCAAGTGTCTCTGCCGTAACGCCGAAGTTGTCTCTCTCTTCAAGGAAGGGGAGACTTTCGGAATTGACGACTTCACGTTCACGCTCGACTACAACAAGGTTGTTGAGCGAAAGGACGCCGTTGTCTCGCAGCTTCGCGAAGGCATCGCCTCTATGCTTTCTAAGGCAAAGGTTAATGTTGTCGAGAGCAAAGGATCGTTCAAGGACTCCAAGACTGTTGTAGACAAGGAGGGTAACGAATACACAGCCGACAACATCATCATAGCCACCGGTTCGACCTCCCGTTCTCTCCCGATCGAGGGTCACGATCTTGATTGCGTGAAGGATTCCACCGATATGCTTTCGATTGACTATGTTCCGGAATCGCTCACGATCATCGGGGGCGGTGTGATCGGTATGGAATTCGCCTCCATCTTCAGCTCGCTGGGCTCGAAGGTGACCGTGATCGAGTTCATGAAGCAGATCCTCCCTCCGTTTGATTCAGATATCGCCAAGCGCCTGAAACAAACTCTTACGAAGAAGGGAATCAAGATCATCACCTCGGCTGCTGCCAAGAAAATCGAGCAGAATGAGGACTATGAGATCGTGGTTACCTACGAATCGAAAGGCAAGGAAGAACAGGTTGTGTCGAGCGATCTGCTGATGGCTGTCGGTCGTGCGCCGCGTGTTGATGGTCTCAATCTTGAAGCGGCAGGGGTAGAATACTCTAACCGTGGAATTCCTGTAGACGATTTCATGCGCACGAATGTCCCCGGAATTTATGCGATCGGTGATGTCAACGCCCGCATGATGCTCGCCCATGTAGCCTCTTTTCAGGGCATACGTGCTCTGAACACGATCCAGACCAAGACAGACAATATCGACTTCTCGCTCGTTCCTTCGGCCGTATTCACCGTTCCCGAATGTGGAATGGCCGGTCTGACCGAAGAACAGTGCAAGGCACAGGGAATGGAGATCAAGATTGGCCAGGGTTTCTATCGAGCCAATGGCAAAGCCCTCGCTATGGCGGAACCCGACGGACTCTGCAAGCTCATCTTCAATAAAGAGAACGATCGTCTTGTCGGTGTCCATATAATGGGTGCCCAAGCAGCCGATCTTGCCCAGCAGGGTGTTGATCTGATGAATGCCGGTGCGACCTCCGAGTCGATGAAATCGGTGATCTTCGGCCATCCTACAGTGAGCGAGGTGATCCTCTCGGCTCTCCACGCGGTAAAGTAACCGACAATGTAGGAACCTCGCTTTGCAATATTTCAAAGAGTAGGTTTTCCTTGTCCCATAGATGACTTCATAATTTAATTATTTCAGCAAGTCTCCGAAAGATATGAAAAAAATCGGTGCCATAACCATGGTCCGAGATGACGAATTCTTCCTCCGCAAATGGGTCGATTATTACTCGGCCCGTTTGGGGAGGGAGAACCTTTTTGTCATATTCGACGGAAAGGATCAGACGGTGCCCTCTTTCTGCGAAGGTGTGAACGTAGAGATCCACGATAGGGTGGAAGGGGATGTCGCGCGTGCGGACAAGGGTCGGATAAACCTGATTTCAGACCGTGCGGGCGAGCTGTTGACCCGCAAAGGCTACGAAATGGTGATCGGCACCGATGTCGATGAATTTCTCGTGGTCGATCCTGCCGTAGGGAAAGACCTCGCGCAGTTTCTTTCCGACCTGCCGGAACGTGATACATGGTCCGGCCTCGGAATCGATATCGGACAGAATCTCGAATTCGAGGGTGTGATCGATCCGTCGCGCCTCTTTCTTGAACAGCGGCGATTCGGATGGCTCTCTTCACGCTATACCAAAGCGTCCGTCATCACAACACCTGTCCGCTGGGGCTCGGGGTTTCATAGGGTCAAGAACCGCGATTTCAAGATAGCCAGCGACCTGTACCTGCTTCATTTCGGGTGTGTGGATCTCGAGCGGATCCGCGAGCGTTGTGACGATACCGACCGACTCGCAAACGGATGGAGCCGTCATCTTAAGAAACGCGCTAGAACGATCAGTATAGTGACCGCAGGCACACCTAAACCGCTCGATTCGGTAAAGAATCTGTCGAGAACCGTACAGACGTTCTGCCGTCAGCTTTTTTCACCGAATAAGCCCGCCACATACGGGTGGAGGCAGGTCGTGGAACTACCCGCCCGTTTCAGAAATCTTCTCTGACCTATCAGAGTTATCATTAATCTATGCACGCCGTAATCTCCTGGGTAAACGGTGACGATCCCGCTCACCGTGCGAAACGAATGAAATATATGGGGCTGACCCCCGACTCCGCCTCCGACGATATCGGAGGCGACACGCGTTTCAGGTCTCTCGGAGAAATACATTGGTGCGTGGCCTCCATAAACCGCTTCGCCCCGTTTATTTCTAAGATCTTTATTATCACTGATGCCCAGGATCCTCATCTCGGCGAGTTCCTCGCGAAGAATTTCGAGAATCCGATACCGGTGGAGATCGTTGACCACAAAGATCTATTCAAAGGGTATGAAGCTGCTCTGCCCACCTTCAACAGTCTCTCGATTGAGACCATGCTGTGGAATATCGAAGGTCTCGATGAGGAGTTCGTCTACTTCAACGATGACTTCATGCTTCTCTCGGAAATCAAGCCCGAAGATTGGTTCGACAAAGAGGGAAGGGCCGTGATACAGGCTACCCGGTGGAGCGCATGGGTAGCGGCGTTCCTGCGTGTTATCAAGCCGACGAAGAACGGCCACAAGCCTTTCGGCTATAAAGATTCTCTGCTCAACGCAGCCGATCTTTTGGGGAAGAACCATTTCTGGTATTTTGGCCATACGCCATCACCATTGCTCAGATCGGTGTTGCGCAATTGGTTCGAGAACAACCCTGCTGCACTCGAAGAAAATATCTCATACCGCTTTAGAAACCCCCTTCAGTACAATCCTCAGGAACTTTTCTGTCTTCTGGCTGAGGATATGGATCTCCTTAAGGTCACCTCTCCTAAATATCATCAGTTGTTTCTCAAACCGGACGCAAACCGTCCGGAGTATATGGCTGAAAGATTGAAGCGAGCCGACTCAAATCCGCAACTCATGTACGGATGTGTCAACTCGCTCGACAAAGGATCTGACGATGACCGCCAGTTATTTGTAGACTGGATTAACCGTCGTCTCGGAATCCAATCCTGATTTCGTGGCGCCCGTTCACGGTGCTCTATCTTAGAGAGTGTTTGAATTTAAATGATTTTAGCACAAAGAGAGATTTTGGGATGAATTTTCAAAGTTGAAGAGGGAGCGATGCGGGCATCGCGACCGATGAAATCTTTGGAAAAGCGCCCAAAAGATCCTTTGTGATGAAATCAAAAATTTCTAAACGTCTCTAAACATTAAATTTGATTTAAATTCAAACACTCTCTTAGGTACGGATTATATGCCTTCTCGTCTCCGATTGTTGTCGCCGGGCCATGGCCGGGAAAAACTGTCGTATTCTCAGGAAGGGTCAGCAGTTTTGACTTGATACCGGAAACCAGAGCATTCATATCGCCGCCCGGAAGATCGGCTCGGCCGACACTTCCCTGAAACAGGATGTCGCCGGCAATCAGAAAACCATCCTTGCGGTCATAGAGCGCAATTCCGCCGGGAGAATGTCCCGGTACGTGAATGACTTCCAGTTCGCCGTCTCCGATATGGATTATCTCTCCGTCTTTGAGGGGCTTGTCTATGCCGACCGGCTCCACTGCTTCGGGAAGTCCGAACTCACGGGCCTGCTCGGAAATTCTGTTGCCGAGGAACGCATCATCGGGATGCGCCTCTGTCTCCACACCGAATTGCTTCTTTACAAAAGCATTTCCTATAGCGTGGTCAATATGGAGGTGAGTGTTGATCAGATGAGTGACCTTAAGATTATTCTTTTCTACAAAGCGGACCACAGCGTTCCGCTCCTCCTCATTGATCATCCCCGGATCTATGATCGCGCAATCGCGTGTCTCGGGATCAACAACTACGTATGTGTTGATCCCGAACAGCGACAGTCCGAATTTAGCTACTTTCATAATTCAGTTTCTTTGTTGAATATTTTCAGTATTCTGTTTCTTTGTTGAATATCAGCGGACGAGGGTATAGACAATCTCTTTGGTGGCGAAGAACGGCTCCGAGAAATAATTGTTAATAGGAACGATTTCCGAGCGATTCTCAAGTCCTCTCATCTCGGCGTGAAGGTCGCCACCTTTCAGAGCGATGACGCCGTTAGGAAGTGAATTGCGCTGGGTAGGGGAGACGTTCTTTTTCGACAGCTTGATCAAATCTCCCTGAGGCATCACAGCACGCGACACAATGAAATCAAATTTCTCGTGACACTCGCCGATGTCTCCGTGTTGGAATGTGACGTTTTCGAGACCGATGGCATTCGCGATCTCCGAAGCGACTTTCATCTTCTTGCCGATGCGGTCTATCAGATGGAAATGAACGTCGGGAAACAACACCGCGAGAGGAAGACCCGGAAGCCCACCGCCCGAACCGAAATCGAGTACGCGACTACCCGGAGAGAACCGGATAAATCGTGCGATGGCGAGCGAATGAAGGAGGTGATTGATCTCCAGATTGTCTATATCTTTACGCGAGATGACGTTGATCTTCTCGTTCCACTCCGGATAGAGTTTCATCATCATCTCGAACTGCTCCCGCTGCTTATCGCTGAGGTTGGGAAAATATTTCTCTATAGTATCTATCATCATCAGAAGAGCGCCGTATAAATCGACGACACTGCAAAAGTAACAAATAATCATGATATGCCGTTCATTCAATCCCGACAAACTAACCACGAGCCCCCGGATTGCTCGTACCACAGGCGTCCCCGCCTGCGCACCAAAGCCCGTCCACGGTATATGAGACGTCCCCCGTCTGCGCCAAAATATATGCCACGGCCTATATGACGTCCCACATCACTACACACAAGACACTTCCTCTTGATATATGGATGGGTCCCTCTTATCCCATATATCCATTAGATCATTAAGCACTACTACATAGAAGCTTAAACGAGTATATAAAAAAAGACGGCAAAAATCATCAAAAAAATTTCGCCATATAAACAGAATTTTGTAACTTTGCACTCGCAAACGCGAAAAGCGTAGCCCGAAACACAAGGAAAGATGCCGGAGTGGTCGATCGGGACGGTCTCGAAAACCGTTGTACCCTTACGGGTACCCAGGGTTCGAATCCCTGTCTTTCCGCTAATTGATGAAAACCAGTTTACCCTGTATACCCGGTGTAAGCTGGTTTTATTTTAATAAATTGAAAAACATTGAGTTAGGCTACTCAAAGTCCGCACATTACCCTGTATAGTTTGTGACGGTTAAGCAGTGTCAAGGCTATGGTCAGTTAACGATGTGCATGATTTGTAATGCAAGTTTCCGCACTTTGTTAATTGATAAACCGCAGCGTTATGATTACAATCAACTATCAGACGTTTGGAAACACTGGCTTCCAACTCAGATTAAGGCTCTATCAAGACGGAGAGACGAAGTTTATAAACGTGACAAAGTTTCTGAAAGGTTCAATTCAGAAACGTCACTGGAATCAGAAAAAGCAACTCTTCATTCCCAGTTGCCCTTTCAGCGAAGAGAATAATTCTATTCTCGTTCAGTTCCGTCAGAAATATGATGAAATGGCAATTAAATGGACTGGCAGTCTGTCCGGCATGCTTGCCGCAATGAATGAGGTTGCTTTAGAGACGAAGAAAGAGCTGACTCTCTCAGGTTTCATTAAGAAAGTCATAGAAGATTTAAAAAAACGTACTCATTCGGATGGTACTATCAAAGGAACGTTTGAAGTTTATGAGAAACTCGATCGCCGTATTGCCGAATACTGTAAGGCAAAAAAGATCAAGTATGAGAAGTTACTTTTGACAGAACTCACCCCATCCTTTGTTGACAATCTTTTTGATTGGATTGGTCGAACTAAACAGAACAAAGGTATCTGCTATGTTTCTAAAATGCTTCATTCAGTTCTGATGAGAGCTGAGAAGCAGGGGTTGTTAAAGTTTGATGAGTTCAAAAATTGTAACTGGTACAAGAGGCCTCGTTGCAGCTCACAAAAGACTCATACTCTCACGGAAGAGCAATGTCAATTATTTGTCAACCTCAATCTTGATGAGGTTTCTGAGTCCCCACTGAATGAATTATATAGGGATTTTTGCTTGTTTATCTTATATACAGGGCAGTCTGTGTGTGATGCTGTCTCTTTAAAATATTCAGATATTCAAGTTATTAATGGGGTTAGCCACTTTGTTTTTAAACGCAGAAAGATCGCGGAGAAACAATCGGTGCCATGCGCGGTTCCCATTAATTCAGAACTTCATCGAATAATGAACAGATGGAAATATCTATCAAAAGATGGATATGTTTTCCCTGTACGCAACAAGGAAAAGTTAAATAATCAGATCACCAACAACGGTGATATTAAACACTTTATAGGGAAATTAAATCACTGGTTGAAGAAAGTGGGCAAAGCAATTGAGTGCCCCTTCTCCTTGCATACCTATACTTTTAGGCATACAGCAATAACTCGTTATCTCAGTAAGGGCGTGCCTGTAATATATGTCGCCAATATGATGGGCACGAGTGTAGATAACTGTGAGAAGATATACTACAACAATCAAGGTGACGTAGATAGTCGTAATAAGGTACTGGCAGCAATGAAGTTCTAAAAAATGGGGGCGGTCAATAAATGACTACCCCCATTTTATTACTTATCGTCTATTATCGTTACGAAATTCCTGTTCCGTAATTGAAATAAGAGTACGGCCTATCAAATGGCCACCTAAACAGTCTGCTACAATCAACTCACCATTGATCCAAGTAGCATTCAAGCACCAGCCACCTGTATTTGCAGGTCTGTCATATTGGGCAACACCATCTTTGACATTATTCAAAGATAATGCACTGCTCCAATTTTGAGTGTTGGAATTAAATATGCCAACATATTTTGGAAACTCCGGCATAATGAATATAGTTATGATTGAACAAACTTAAAGTCAATTCGGCACTCCTGACAGTGATTTTGGAAGATTTTGAATGTCTTGTCGAATTGTCGTTGAACGGCCCTACGCACCTTTCTTGTATTGCCGGGAGCGTGATACTCTTCGATAAGACTATTTAGTTCATCGGCAAGTCTGTTGGCGGTTTTCCACGCTGGACTGCCAAAGAATAAATCATTTGCTGCCTGATTCATCAAAGGCAATTTGACTTCACATTCAAAGTAATATGAATTGCAAATATTGACTGGAGAAGTCTCGTTATCACAACACTCCATTTTAACAGAGCTATTGATAATCTCGGTTTCCTCTCCAGTTTCCATATTGCGCAAATACATCTTTTTACTGGTCATCATTGTGAAGAACCTGTCAGATGGATTTTCATTCGGCTTCTGTAAGGATTACCCAATCCTCAGCAAGCACATCGGTCTGGGAGGCCAGCCAGCCGCTGAGAATCTGGTGCTGGGCAGTGAACATGCAGATGGTGCCGGTAGCCTCGATAGTGCCGCCATTGTCATCGGCCAGCTTCTTCAGCATAGGATCCTTACACCATTCGGATTTGACAGTAGTAGCTGGTTTGAGCCAGAGGAACATCCCCTTACCGTTCCAGCCCTTACGAGCCACTTTAGCGCCGGCTTTGAGTGCCCTAATTGCATCTCCGAAGTCCGTAGTGTCAAGCAGCTGCCAGGCATTTTCGTGACCATAGTCAACAGCAAATGCGATCTGCTTTTCGCACTTTTCTAAATCAAGACTGCCTTCACAGCCTTCAACTGCTCTTTTGGCGAAGTCTTTAGCCACGCCTTCGATTGATGAGAATTTTTCGATTTTGATTATCTCCATATTGTTTTTTGGGTTCTATTAAGCCGCCCAAGGCATTGAGATTTTGATTATATTGAATCCCTATGAAAGTCAATAATATATTAGTTCTCCGATGTAATTCACGCTTTTTGTATAGCGTTTGAATATCGGTTTAACCTCGTACTTCTTCATACTCGATAAGGTTGTTATGCTTGCGGATACACCCTTTGGCCGTCGAAGCAAGAGTCTATGTTTATCAACACGAACTTTTCGGTAACGGTCAAATCTGGGTGCATCCACAAGGCCGTGGGTATTGTGATATATTTTAGCTTTCAGTTCATACTGACAAGAACTCTTGTTTTTGTTTCTCTATTTCCTTTGGATCTTTGACGGCGAAGCGAATCATCTTGCACATCTCTACGAATAGGTCGGCGTATGTCTTAGCTTCCTCCATCTTGACGGCGAGCTTCTTCCCCATAAGGAACTCGGGTAAGGCTTTCTCCATCTCGCGAAATTGTCTCGGCCAAATAAACGATGACTGATCGTAGTATCGTTTTGTGTGCTCATAGGCTATAACGCTGTATTTCTTGCATCCTTGCAGTACTATCATTGCCATATACACTGACGCATAAAACATCTTCATGTCTACGGACTGACTGAAAAACTTATTCAAGACCCTGCGGTAGACACTTTTGTAGATAATGTTGAGTTCTTCCTCGAACGTGTCGTGGAATGTTTCCATACGTTCTTCGTTCCGTGCGACTTGCCTCATGCCGAGGCACTTCTTCTGAATCGAATGATACTCCGAGATGGCCTCACGTATCGTCCGCGCCGCTTTCTTGGTGTCGGACAGGCGCAGCTGGCTCGCTTGATTGAGTACAGTCTGAATGTATTCTATGGCTACCTCGAATGTGAGGAACGGCAGAAACACATATCGGAAATATGTATCATCTGACATCTCCTCTTTTTCAACCTCAGGTGTCTGCTGTTGCAGAATTGCCGGTAGTGTGATACTCGGCATGATTGTAGGTGTTTCCTGCTCTTTGTAGACTATTTCGGCTTTTGTCCAATAGCGGAGTTTGTTGCCGACGCGGACAGCCATTTTGCCGTCCTTGACTCCTTCAAGAATCCCCTCGGTTTTCGTTTGAGGATTTCTGACTTTATCTCCCTTATTCATTGTAGTGGACTTTTGCGGATTATTTATTCTTTGTATAGCTTTATACCATAATTAAAGCGTCTCTTTGTAAAAATAAACTTTCCCTTGACTCTTCCTTTGTCCATATTGGCGATGATGTCTACCATATCCTCGACAAGAACTTTGTAATGGAAAGAAATATTGGGACCATACAGCCACCACGGTTTTTCACGGTCTGCGTAAGGACGTAGACATATTACAGCATCCGATCCAATAGTGTCAGTATCGCAAATATAGAGGTCCGCTTCAAATGGTTCTACTTCGCGCTCCTCGTCAAAAGGTTGCCCCTCCCATTCGCAAGGGATTCCATTCTGAAATCGCATTTTCCATTTCTTCATAAGTGGGTAGTTTTATTTCTCTAATTCCTCTTCGGCTAAATACTCTATATCGGTCAGCATATCAGAGCGCTTGTGATAGCGTAATACCATAACTATTTTGTATGAATCTCTATCTGAAAGCCAGTCAACATCAAGATACCACTCATCGTTGTCGTACTGCAAGCCCTCTCTGATTGTTGGAACGCAGTATTTGATGAATGGCTCGTTCACACACTCGTGATATTCAGGCCTATGTTTCAGTTTCGCCAGCACCTTGTCAAAGGTTTCCACTGATGTCAGTCGTATTGTCATTTCTCATTGATTTTATTGGTTAGTGTTTCGGGATTGTCGAAGGTTTTGGCTCTGAATTTGATTTCTCTCATTTCGGTCGGGGTCATTTGTCGGGGATGGGAATTAAATCAGAGAGAGGGATCCAGGAGGTGATTTCGTCTCCGAATCGGATCGGTATCGAGGTGTCCCAGTTCTGGATCCAGATTGGTTCTGTCCAGTGTTCGCCGGTTTGAGAGTTTCCCCATTCTGCGATGCCGTTAAAGATGGCGGTGAAGTAGTAGGGGTTCGTTTCAACGTCCCAGCCTTCGCCGTAGGCGCGGCAAAGACAGACTGTTTTGGGTTCGGGATAGCGGTCGGCTGTCCGGATCCATTTCAGGGCGGCTTCGCGGGCTCCTGCGATGTAGGCTTCTTCGGCCATGGTCTTGGCCGCGGCGGGCACTCCGTTGGAGTACCATTGGTTTACGAAGTCTTTGGCTTTTTGTTCGATTGTTTTCATTTCTCTTTCAGTTTATTGGTTAGGGATTGTGAGTGTGAGAGGACGATGTTGTTGCAGTTGAGCCAATGTGGAGC
>JAAVFK010000001.1 GCA_014800785.1 Bacteroidales bacterium | reverse complement strand
TTGTGCGCTTTTCTAAAGATTTCATCGGTCGCGATGCCCGCATCGCTCCCTCTTCAACTTTGAAAAATCATCCCAAAATCTCTCTTTGTGCTAAAATCATTTAAATTCAAACACTCTCTAATTTGAGCCGATTTATTTTTCTTATTGGCATCCCTAAGACTACAAACATCAAAACCTAATTTCTATGATCCGAAAAATTTCTCTCGGTGCGCTGGGCCTTTCTCTGGCACTTGCAGCTTCGGGCGGAGTTGTTAAGGTTGGCTCGGCTACCTATTCAGACTCCTTCCCCGGAAAAGATGAAGCCGGACGCAACGCGACTCCAAACGGAACTCCGTATCTCAGCGGGAAAGCGCTCGGTCGTCCTGTTCCTACCAATGACTGGTGGAGCAACGAAGTTGCCAATCCGTTCGCACAGTCTATCTTCAACTATCCTCTCGCTCTCAGATCGAGCGGGAGCGGCCTGACCATCATCAATAATCTTCTCGGACAGGCCATCACCGCAGACAAACCTCTGACCGTCGGTCTGGAGGGACTTTCAGCTTCAGAAACCACTGTAAGCGATTATACGGACTGGACCGTCACTCTCAACTGGAAAGACAGCAAAGGAGAGATGAGCGCGATTGTCGGGCTCGGTATGCCTATGGTATATTTCACCAAGGATTCATCCTCTCCGGTCAGTGTGGACGTGACGATGGGTAATGCCACCATCGACGGTAACAAAGTTTATGTAGCGGGCAGCTATAACGGCGGTTCCTATATACTCTTCGCTCCGGAAGGAAGCACATGGACCAAAAACGGCACCCGTCTGTCCTCGGATCTCAACGGCAAGAACTACTGGAGCGTGATTATGCTCCCCGGAGGTTCAAATGCAGCTGAAGAAGCAAAGAAACTTGAGAAGTATGCTTTCGTTTTCCCCGGAGATACCCGTGCGGAATGGTCTTATGACCATGCTTCCGGAGAGGTGAAGACGCGCTATGTTGTCACTCCCGATGTGAAAGAGGGCTCGGCCACTGAAGTCCTCATGGGTATCCTTCCTCATCAGTGGGGAAACCTCACGGGTGAAACTCCCGAATTCGAATCCCTCAAATACAGCACCGCGCGAGGCGAACTGCGTATGGTACGCGGCAACAGTTTCGAGACCACGCTTCGTTTCCATGGCATTCTTCCTGCGCTCCCGTTGACTGACGGAGTCGAGGGTTTCTCAGCAGACGAGCTCAAGAAGCTTGTCAAGGCAGTATGTGACGACAACGGTTTCGCCGACTGGACCGATTCATATAACGACGGTCAGCTCATCAACCGTCTCGTGCAGACTGCCGAAGCAGCGAAAGCCGCCGGCGACGAGGAGGGTTTCAAAACGGCCTTCGATCTTGTCAAGAAGCAGATCGAAAGATGGATGACCTATACCGAGGGTGACATCGCCTTCCTTTTCTATTATCACGAGCCCTGGAACACAATGCTCGGTTATCCTGCAGGCCACGGCCAGGACAACAATATCAACGACCATAACTTCCACTGGGGTTATTTCATCCGTGCGGCCGCTATGATCGCCCAGTATGAGCCCGAATGGGTAAAGAACTGGGGAGATATGATCAACCTTCTCGTAAGAGACGTCGCTTCAGCAGACCGTGAGGACAAGATGTTCCCCTATTTGCGTTCGTACAGCCCGTATGCCGGCCACTGCTGGGCAAATGGAATGGCGTCGCTCAGTCTCGGCAATGACCAGGAGTCGACCTCGGAGGCCATGCAGTTCAACACGGCCCTCATTCTCTGGGGTGACGCGATCGGCAACAAGGAAATGCGCGATCTGGGCGTATATCTCTATACGACCGAGCTTTCGGCGATTCAGGAATACTGGTTTGACGTTCACGACCGCAACCTCGACCCTTCGTTTACCTCGGCGCTTGCGTCGCGTGTCTTCGGCAATGCCTATGACGACGAGAACTTCTGGGGAGGCGGTATCGCCGGTTCATACGGTATCCAGATCTATCCTGTCCACGCCGGTTCTTTCTATCTTGTGGAGAACGCTGAGTATGGCGAAAAACTCTGGAGCGCCATGTCGGAGGAGACCAAGATTCTTCAGAATGATTCCGACCCCAATATCTGGTACGACACCTGGCTGAGATTCCTCGCTATGCAGGATCCCCGGAAAGCGCTTGAGCTCTACAGCACCTGCACACACCTCGGCGAAAAGTTCGGTGAGTCGCAGGCTCATACCTACCAGTGGCTCCATTCCATGTCGGCTCTCGGCGCCCCGCGTATGGATCTCTCCGCGAGTCATCCCCTCGCAATGGCTTTCGAGAATGACGGTCTGACTACTTACGTTGCCCGTAACAATGACAGCAAACCTCTCGAAGTCACCTTCACCGATGGTTTCAAGTTGACTGTCCCTGCCCGTAGCACTGCCTATGAAACGGCCGGTGCGCTCAATCCCAGAATCTCGCTTGACGTAGCCACTACGTCGGTTGAGGTAGGCACGAAAGTGGTTCTTGAATCCAAAGTCAGCATTCCGGAAGAAGCAGGAGTGACTGCAACGAAAGTTGAGTATCTTTTTGACGGTGACGTTATCGCAACGGCCGAAACAGCTCCCTATACCGTCGAATGGACTCCTACCGAAACAGGTACGCACTCGCTTTCAGCTCGTCTCTATGTCTCGGACGGTTCATCTTATGAATCAAAGTCTCAGAGCATCAAGATCAAGGAAGTCGGCGAACCGGATGTACTTTCATGTACGACTGTAAGTACTGCGGCAAGCGAAGGATCGTTCATGGCTCCTTACACTGTGCGTTGTGAAACCAAGGGCGGAAATTCCGTTGAAATCACCGTGAGCTTCATTGGAAGCTATGTCGGCCTTGTCGGTCCCTGGCTCTTTGACGAGACCTCAGGCTTCAAGGAGATCGTTATGAACGATCAGGGAGGCGGTCTTTACGCCACGACGCTCAAAGGTCTAAAGGAGGGTGATGAGATCCGTTTCCGAATCAAGATCGCCTACGCCGGAAGTCTCGGCGTGACTGAGCAGATCAGCTACGAGGTCGGTTCATGGTGCGATGAACCGGAACCGGAGCCTGATTCCGTTGCGGAAATACCTGTTGTCGGAGCGACAGTTACTCCCAACCCTGCGGAGAGCTCATGGACTGTCACCTGTGACGACGAAATCGGTGAGGCCACACTCTGGACTCTCGACGGCATCCTCCTTGACCGCCGCGAACTCGAAAACGGAAAGGTCGAAATCGACGCTTCAGGTCGTTCCAAAGGCCAGTACCTGCTCCGCCTGCTGACCCCTCGAGGCAACGCCACTCTCCGCCTTATCCGCAAATAACCCGACTCTCTCTTAAGTAGAGTACACATTTACTGTTCCCTAAACACCAAATATAAAGCCCAACTTCTTGAAAAACAGAAGTTGGGCTTTCGTTGTATAGGATAATCCGCTTCAGAGTCTCACAGACCTAAGAATATATTTTCTGGGCCTCTTCTATTCTATATGAAGCGTAGCGAGGTCTCATTGAGCCTTCTCCCATTCTTTTTTGACTTTTTCAACTTCGGCTATAAGTTGTTGTTCAGTGGGAAGGAAGAGTTGATATTTTGAGGCTACAATGGTGTTGTTGTCGGCCGGAAGAGTCATCTTTACGAGAGTATCGTTCTTTGCGGTACACAGCAGTATACCGATCGTCGGATTTTCATCTGGCAATTTTTCCACGCGATCATAATAATTGACGTACATTTGCAATTGTCCCAAATCCTGGTGTGTTACCTCTCCNGTTTTNAACTCGAAGATGACAAATCTACGAGCTATACGATTATAAAACACCAGGTCAATAAAGAACTCATCGTCTTCTATCTGAATGCGCTTCTGACGGGCAACAAAAGTGAATCCGTTTCCAAGTTCAAGAATAAATTCCTGAAGATGATTGATGAGTTCTGTTTCAAGATCGCTCTCATAATAGTGGGCTTTCTTTTCCAGACCGAGAAACTCAAGCACCATTGGATCCTTGACAATCTCCTGAGGTGTTTCAGGTAACTTCTCTTTTCGAGCCATAGCTAAGACAGCCTCCTTATCGTTGCTCAGAAGTAGACGCTCGTAAAGCATCGAATTTATCTGACGTTGCATCTGACGGGCTGTCCAACAATTATTGGCCGCTTCCAGTTCGTAATATTCACGTTTGTCTTTATCAGCTATTCCGATAAGCAATTTATATTGACTCCAGTTGAATTGCGTCCGCAGCGTGGACGCATTTGGAAATTCAATAAAAAACTGTCTTGCTCGCTCTAACTGGCGATGTCCGAATCCGGATCCGTATACGGGCTCAATCTCTTTAGCAAGGTTCTTAATCAGTCCCTTGCCATACGCCGCTCGGGCTTTTCCACCCTGTTCTTCNTCAACAATGCGTCTGCCAATCTGCCAATACATCTGTACACGGCAGAAATCGACAGAGCGAATCGCATTTAATCTTGAGGAATCAATGATGTTGCGTATCTCTTTTACTAATTCTTTCATCTTGCTTNGGAGAATAANAATGTTAGTAGCGTGTTACTTCGATTTGAGNAANGTGACGATGTCGCGGGGGGAGAAGCGCTTGCCTTTGAGTAGGAGGGAGGAGGTGTANATTTTGCCGGCGAATCTCATTGAGNCGAGGGCGAAGANCCAGAGGACAATNAGCTGTAGAAGCGATTGCCAGACGGGGACGGCGCGGGTGATAGCGTTCACGGTCGCTACGGTGGCCGAAGTGAAGGGAAGATAGGAACAGAACGAGGTGAAGAATGCAGCTCCGTTGTCTACGGCATACATTCCGATATAAAAACTTCCGAGNAAAACGAATGTGATGATCGATACATACTCCTGATTCTCGTTATTCTTATCAGTCATNGCGCCGACGGCTGCAAATAGGGAGCCGTAGAATATNTAACCTCCGAGAAAGAAAGCGACGATCCANAATAAATCNAGAAGNNTGCTCCANGTGAACAACTCACCCCAAGGAATTGAGAAGGGGGCAAAAATCATCACAACCGCTATCATGGCAAAGATNAGCAGACCCCACAGAATCATCTGTGTCAGTCCGACNAGGCCGACACTTATGATTTTTGCCAGCATCATTGTGCGTCCGGTGACGCAGGTAGCAAGCACTTCTACTATGCGGTTGGTCTTTTCAACCTTCACCTTGTTGAATATCTGAGCGCCATACATCATCAGGAACATTGTCAGTCCCAGGCCGACCATCATGCCGAGAACCTGACGTCCGGACATCTCTTCGGACGAATCCTGCATACTGGCGAGTTCTCCGAATTTTGTAAGGGATTCCGAATCTTTCATCATGAAGCCGACAAAGATGCCGAAGACNACCATNAGAACCGGTACGATGAAAGTAGANATCCAGAAAGACTTGGCACGAACATCGGTCAGATATTCCGTTTTTATAATGAGNTTAAGTTGAGACATATTNGAANNNTTNGAATNNGTTGGAGANAGGAGNNTGANGNCTGTCGTTTANNNNGNTAAGTGTANNANTTGNTNNCGGTTAATTACCCTTTGGTGTATTTGAGGAAAATGTCATTGAGAGAGGGGAGAGCTTCCTCGAAATGGAGTATTTCGCTCTGCATCGCGATTTCGGAAATAAGGGCGGAATTTGAAATGCCCTCTTTCTTCATTATGCGGTAGGCGTTTCCTTTTCGCCATTCGTGAGGAGTCGTAGACTCAACCGTTTCGACGAGATTGGAATCCAGAAGCATCGCCTCGTTCATAGGTCTGCGCGTTGTCAGAAGTATNGAGCCGTCTTTGTTCGATTCNTTGAGATTTGAGATCGTGTCGGAAACGAGTAGATGNCCGTGGTTGATCAAGGCTATATCGCTACACATCTCCTCAATGGCGGGCATATTGTGGCTCGAGAGGATGATNGTCGTTCCCCGGTCATGAAGTCGCGAGATAAGCTCCGTCAGAATCTGTCCGTTGATCGGGTCGAAACCGGAAAACGGTTCGTCGAGAATCACGAGCTTTGGATTGTGGACCAGTGTAGAAATAATCTGGACTTTCTGCTGGTTGCCTTTGGAGAGCTCCTTGACACGGCGTTTTTGCTGACCGTCAAGATTAAAGAGGGTCAGATACTCGTTCATCACAGGTCGGAGTTCAGCAGGTTTTCCCCCGTGTAGCTGGCCGAAATAAAGGATCTGGTCCTCCACGCGCATCTTGTCGTAAAGGCCACGTTCCTCAGGCATATATCCAATTTCCGAAGCGACGCGGAGCGACACGGGCTGACCGAGAACCGTCACGTCTCCGGTGTCGAACGCCAGAATCCCATTGATGATTCTAAGTAGAGTGGTCTTGCCGGCGCCGTTGGGACCGAGCAGACCGCATATAGAACCTTCGCTGACAGAGAGCGAAACNTCATCGAGAGCCTTCGTGTTGGCGAAATGCTTTGTAAGATGNTTTATTTCAAGTACATTCACAATAATAATCAGTTTTAGNATGAAGAAAAGATATAACCGGGGGTNACCATTTGGGNCCGCAGCGCTTGANACGAGGGTCNATCACCCGGTCACCGATATGCAACGCGAGTTTGCGTCTCATCTGGACAACGCGACTCATTTTCNGCTGGAGTTTCATCATCGTTTCCATGTCTCCGTTCTNTGCNGCCTCCTGCATTTTTCGCGTTGTGTCGTTGATCATACTCGTTACCTTAGCGTCTTTCCAGGTCAGNAGAGCNTTAGTCACGAGTACATGAGGTTCCAGTCCGTCGTTTGAAGGACGAGAGGCATCGGGCGAATTTTTCAGGCGCGTACGGTCAGCAACCATNGACGAGACGAGTTGTCGGATTCCATNNTCGGGATCCGAAGCGAGATGCTTCACCGGATAATCGGTCATGAAATCCTCGATCTCNTCGCGTTTCTGCTGTTCGAGTTGTTGTGAGAAGCGTTTCTCAGCCTGGCGNATCTCGTTGACNCCATTGCTTTCCCGCGCNATCCGGTCATATTCCTCGACGCTCTCGGTCTTCAGCCGCTGTTCGAGTTCTGCGGTGAAGGACGCCAGATCCTGTTCATAAATCTGTCTTAGTTCGAGGAGTGCGTTGAACATTTTGCGGTGGTCGTCGAAAATGAANTCCATTTCGTCAGCCACAAGTTCATTCGCTATATACTCGACAGCGTTCATCTCGGTTCCCTCCGGATTGTGCTCCTCAAAGGTGAACATTCCGTAGCGNAGCAGTTCGAGCAGCATCTCGTACTCGACGTTGCGGATATGCTTATCGTCATCTGAAGCCGATGAGCGCTCAAGGGCCCGGGCCACCATCCGNCCCGTTTCAGCGCTTGCCTCCCTTTCCANGTCNGNNGTNNCGGGAGCAGGTGANGTATNNGCCGGGCCCGGGGCGCCGCCGGACGGTTGAGGCTGCCCACCTTCGATGGACTCAAGGCTTTTCCGGCGAAGGCGTTCCTGGTGCCAGGTCTCGACCAGACGTGCGCGGACAGCTGCCGTCTGGGATGCTATGAAGCTCTGATCTTCATGCAGGAGATTCGAGCACTCCTGAATATAGACACGTCTGGCGGTCTCGTCCTGAATGTGGGCGAGAGAGGTCACCATACTCGTGATGGCCGCGATACGGCTCTGCGGGTTCGCTTTTGCTTCGTCGAGAAGTACCTGGGCTTTGAAGCGGAGTACATCGACTTCATTCTCTGAGAGGAATTGTCTGAACNCCTCCGGCGAACGNGACTTAGCGAATGAATCGGGGTCGTGGCCNTCGGGGAGCAGAACGAGNGAGACCTCCATCTTNTGAGAAAGGAGCATATCCATACCTCGAAGGGCAGCCTTGATGCCGGCCTTGTCTCCGTCATAGATGAGGGTGATCTTGNTGGTGAAGCGATGNATCATCGCTATCTGNCCATCCGTGAGAGCTGTGCCGGAACTGGCCACGACGTTCTCCACTCCGGCCATCGACATGCCGATGACATCCAGATANCCCTCNACGAGATAACAGCGGTCCTGTTTGACGATCTCACTCTTGGCCTGATATATGCCGTAGAGTTCGTTGCTTTTTTTATATAGGTCTGACTCGGGTGAGTTTACATATTTGGCCGGGCCCCCTTTGAGATCACGGCCACCGAATGCGATGACCTTTCCCGAAGGGTTGAAGATAGGAAAGATTACGCGGCCTCGGAATCGGTCATAAGGACGACCCTGTTGGGAGACTCCGACGAGTCCCAGTTCGCGGAGGGTTTCCTCGGCGATACCCTTCTTTTTTGCGGCNTCCAGCAACGCGGTGGCGTTGTCGAGTGCATAGCCGAGCCGGAAGCGTTTGATAGCCTCGTCGGTCACTCCGCGACCATAGAGATATGAGAGTCCGACATTGCGCCCCTCTTCTGTNGAGACGAGATTTTTGGACATCTCGATCATCGCCCATTCATTGGCGACCATCATGGCCTCNCGTTGGTTCTGNCGTACGCGCTCTTCATCGGTCAGCTCTCGTTCCTCGACCTTGATGCCGTATTTCTTTGCAAGCTGAAGAAGAGCGTCACGATATGACAGACCTTCCTTCTCCATGATGAAATTGACAGGTGAGCCCCCTTTCTTGCACGAGAAGCAGTAACAGAAATTTCTTTTGGGAGAGACNGAGAATGACGGAGTNCGTTCGTTNTGGAAAGGGCATAAACCGACATAGTTCGCCCCGCGTTTGGTGAGGTGAACATANTCGCTTACGACCTCCACGATGTTGGCCGCATCCATTATTTTGCCTACGGTGGCTCTGTCAATCATTTATGCGCCGGCTCACTCATTGATGTCGGCCAGCGACGACATAATCTTATGGATCTTTTCGTTGGTAGATACACGGGTCGGGACGAGAGGGAGCCTGAGTTCGTTCTCGCANAGACCGCGTGCGTTGAGCGCACACTTTACTCCGGCCGGNTTTCCGTCAACGAATAGAAGCCCGAAGAGTTCCGTGAAGCGATGGTGGATAGGAAGCGCTTCCTTGAATTTACCTTTTAGGCAGAGGCGGACCATACGGCCGAATTCCTTGGGATAGGCATTGCCGATAACCGANATTACTCCGACGGCACCGAGNGTCATCAGGGGGTANGTNATNCCGTCGTCACCNCTGATCACCTGAAAATCCTTCGGTTTATTTTTGATTATNGAGTCAATCTGAGAGAAATTGCCGCTCGCCTCCTTGATNCCGATGATNTTCGGACAGTCGTTTGCGAGACGGAGAGTTGTCTCGGCNGNCATNTTNACNCCGGTGCGTCCNGGGACATTATANAGAATNACCGGNAGGGGAGAGGCNTCGGCNATTGTCCTNTAGTGNTGNTACAATNCCTTCCTGAGAGGGCTTGTTATAGTATGGAACGACAGAGAGGATCGCATCGAAACCCTCNAAAGACTCNTCTTCGAGAGCCTTGACGAGAGCGCGGGTATTGTTGCCGCCATGGCCAAGAACGAGCGGAACGCGNCCGTCNACATGGGTACGGATAAACTCCCGGACCACCCGCTTCTCATCTTCCATNAGNGTCGGGGTCTCNCCNGTGGTACCCAGTACGACAAGATAATTCGCACCGCCTTCGATACAATGGTCAACCAGATGCCCGAGGGCATCATAATCTATCTCTTTNTCTTTTCTGAAGGGGGTGACGAGCGCCACGCCGAGCCCTTCAAGGTTAATCTTGGCCATAAATGACAGGTCTGTTCGCTTATCGCAAAATTAACAAAAATCCGCGACATCCGCAAACAGACCTGTCCCCTTTATTATAAGAAATGCCCGGGCGGTCTCAAAGCCCGGGCAGTCTCAAAGTTAATGAAGATTGATCATGAAAAGGATTGGTAGGCTCCGATTGAGAATTTGCAGTAATCGTCAGTCTTCCCGATAAGCTGAAAAGGTCGGGCCAATCCTTAAGACATCAGCTTTACTTCACGATAATTTTTCTGGCGACTCCCTTATCGTGGATTATATATAGTCCGGGGGACAGCGCACCGATCGAATCGCTTATCCTCTGTCCGTTGATATTATATACTCCACTGGCACGTGAGAGATGGGAGTCGTCTTTAATATCTTTAACTCCTACCCATTCTTCAAGCGTTCCCTTCGGCACAACAGTAACTTCTGCTTTTTTAGTATGGGAGTAACCAAGGTTATCTGTAAGAGTGAGTATAACATTTGCTGTTCCGGGAGCCTCCGCGGTCATAGTGCCGTTTTGGTCTATAGTAACAGAAGATATATTGTCACTTTCCCATTCCACATTTGTAATCTCTCGGTTCATCGTATCTCCCATTTTGAAAACGTCATAAATGAACTCATGACTTTCTCCTTCTTCTATTGCAAGAGAGGGTTCACTGATGACGGGTATTATCTGATCAGATATAGCTTCTACGTGCCAGTACTTCCCCCAGTATCTGTCATTGCTGTATGCAGCAATTGCTTTCTCCGGGACGTACACTGTCCAGGTTCCTGAAGGATCCGTTTGACGTTCATCAGCATTGATATATGGTGGTATGTCACTGTGAGAAACGAGAATTACAGACCGCTTTATACGCGGGTTAACCGGAAGATCACATTCGGAGAGAGTAAGATCCAGCCATCTGTGGTCAATTGATTTCGGCGCTTCTGTTCCGAGTTCAACTATCTGGGGAGATCCCAAGGCATTTGCCCCGATAGTCTCAATCTCAGGTAATCTGAGAATCATCGGACGAGAAGATTTAAGGGCCTCTCCCTTCAGAACCCTTATTTTGTCCGATAGCTGAACATCAGTTAAAAGCGGATTGGTGTTAAAAAGTGCAATTCCGATTGAATCGCAACCGGGTAATACGATGGTGCGAAACACCGGATTCTTTTTAAATGGAGCACGACTGTAGTAAAGTATACGATGGAACCTGAGGTCACCCTCAAAGGTGACTTTTTTGAGATTTTTGTTCCCTATTATGGCTCTGCCATGAATATCGGTAACCCGGGGACCAAAATACAGCTCTTCCAAACTATTGATATTATACAAGCTATATCCTAGTAACCTAGCGAGGTTCTCGGGCCATTTATAGTCATTAGGCAGATTTTTTTTCATAGGGAACGAACAGAGCATTGTGGGATTCTTCGAGAATAGTGCCCCGTCAACGGAACTGTATATTTCACTTTCGGGATCCACGTCATACTCTTCAAGATGGTGGAATTGACAAATTACGGAGTAATCTGTCGGGAAGTCGAAAAATTTTCCGAGACGCATGTATTTGACAACGTTGCAACCCTCCCCCCAGGTATTTTCAGGCTCACTGAATCCGTCCTCGGCTTCATACATGTCGTCTATATTATCATAGATCCAGTTTCGGATGTCTCCTTCATCATACGTTCTTTCCCAACCCGCAACTTTGCGGAATTCAGGAAAGCCCCATTGGTCAACAGCTTCAAGACCATCGGCAGGAAGTCGTTCAAACTTACAACCCATGTCAGTATAATCCGCAAATATCAGGCGCTCCCCGGCATCCTGATTGACCGCCCAGACAAAGGAGTACTCGTTATCATTATCATCCCAGTAGCCTCTATCATATATGACTCCTCTTTCTGTGCAACCTTCCGGATTGATTCCTACCCATTCAGGAGGCATGATGCCGGGATATGCCTTCGTGACATAGTCAGGGTATTCCACGCCATATACATTGTGACCAATCGTTATCAGTGCTATTGTCACGAAGAGTTTGTATATTGAAAACGGATTCTTCATATTAATATGTTTATTGCTTTTATTATCCATTAACTAACTTCGAATATTGCCATTTCGGCACATTCCAAAGTCATGGTATAGTTAGTATCTTTTTTTACGGAGATAACCGCTTCTCCATTTTTTACTGCCAACCTTTTCATGTTATGAGAAAAGGTTAGCCGGATGGTTTCATGTTCGGGTGTATCGTCAGAAGAGGTAGGGGGATTTGTTTCTTCGTCAGTCATATTTAAGTTCACGAATACCATATATGTGCGATTCTCATTCTCAATTAGTGAGATAAGATACCCTTGTTGACCGCTAATATGAGTGAATGATTTAAGGGGACCGAAAGGGCAGACCGCTTTCCCGCTAACGAAATTGCGCGACGCGTTTGATGAAACGGTGAATCTACATTCCCGAACCGTTGAGTTTTGAAAAACGTATTCTACTCTTCTAATTTGTTCGATGACCTCCTGCAGGTAACCAAGAAGAATAGAGCTTTCTCCGTTCTTTTCAATGGGACTGTAGAATTTTTGTTTTTCGTGTGTGTAAGGATTGTCATAGAACTCATCCGCATGATGAGTAATTTCCCAGCAACATATTGCCTGAGCACCGAAAGCTAAAGCGCAGAAAGCATCACTACGGTATCTGTGTAGAACAGTCTTTCCGTAATTTTTAGATTTACCATTGCTTGGCGTCTGAATGAATCCACCAACCTTCCACCGATAGACACACTGCAGATAGGCCCATAGAGGTCTATGGAGCTGATAGCTCAAACGTCTGAAAAGTTCAAGATCCTCGAAATAGCCGATACGATGTTGTTTTTCGGACAAGCTGGATTTAAATCCGTATGAGCTGAAACTGAGCATAGCAGGTCCGAAATCGTTAATGAACAGACTAAGGTATTTCCGATAACCTTTGAACCACTTTAATCCGTTTGCAAAAGCATTGTTTTCCGTCTCCCCATTTTCCGGATCTAAAAAGCTCCTGTAAGTGGGCAGATTTACGCAGAAAACGTGTTGCCATGGATCAAACGCCAACAATTGCTCCTTAGCTTCTCCAAGACGATTCATGATTACATCAAGAGTTGTGCTGGTTCGTTCCTCGCCTATAATATTACCATTGCTATCTTTTATTTTTTCCCACACTTCATTCGGTTCGTCAGCAAAGAACCAACCCGCAAGAGATGAGTAATTATAGAAACGCTTTATTATTGAAGCCCATCTTGGAATATATTCCAGAAAAAGATTCTCGTTCTTATTCAAAAAATAGGAACTCCCCCCGGGCTTCACAAGAATACGTATGCCTACTTTCTGAGCATCATTAAGAGTATCCTCAATAAGTTCTTCTTCACTTTTGTCTTTCTCGGGATACTCATTCTTTATGAATGAAACCTTGACGATTGAAAAATCAGCCTTCTTAAGTAATTGAAGNGTCTCTAATGACGTGCGNCCCATATCCCGTTCATTGGAGGCCGTAATCGCCAAAATCGGGAATTCACCGGGGCATGGTGGTGTGTACCGCTGTAAGGGCTGGTACTTCCTTATTTTATTTTCTTCAGTGCTCATATCTGATACTTTTTGAAGTATTAATGTATCTCTTTTTGAAATTGACNAGTTCTCAGTCTAAATTGACATTTTCAAAGAGTTGCAGAGAAAAGATTGCCCATTCTCCAGGTTTTAATGTGAAAGTAGATGTCGAAAGGAGATTACTTTGACCTGGCAAAGTCAGCCTGTATGGTCGGACTTGGCTAACCATCTCGGTGAACCCTACTCTGATCGTTTGGCTCTTGGTCGGGTCAATATTCACTATGACTGTGTACTCATTGCCCATATTTTGAATTCTCGACATCAATACTCCTCGTGTTCCCTGAAGAGGATCGAGAGAGATGGTATNTAAAGCCCCCATTCGTGTCGAAAGGCCGGTCGAAAATCCTGAAGTGACGGAGTTCGAATCAGAGAATCTTATTTCTCTNACNGAACTACCAAGAAATATATATGACAGANTCTGGATTTCTATATCTATATTCTCTATGATTTGAAAGATCTCTTGAATCACATCTCCATTTTGTCCAATAGGAGATAAGAAAGCATTTTCCTGACCTTTAGAGGTGTTGAAAAACTCAGTCCACCCAATAGCCTGTGCTCCGAAGGCAAGCATTGTGTGAGTTTCATACAAACATCGGGTTTTGATCGTCGAGAGTATTTCTTCATCGGTTGCCAACGATTCCGACTTTGCAGAGTTCGGATTTGCATATCCGGCTTTAGCTATTCCCCACCAAGGGCGATGGGTGGAATAGGAAAGTCTGCGGAACATCTCAAGATTTTGAAAGTATCCCGAACGTATGGGTGTATCAAGCAGTGAGTCATGAAAAGCGTAGAATCTGTTGGTCCATACCGGCGTATGGATCGTAGTAGCATACCGAGTTACATAATCAGCATATTCACCGAACCATTCAAACGGCTTGGATGAGGATGTTGAACCGGCAAAACCCTTTGATGTGCCCATAGCCACATAAGGTATTTTTCTCCAGGTGTTAACTATGAAGGGAAGGATGCTTGAAACAGAAGAAACAAGGTCTGCGCTTACATTCCATTCGATCATCCATGCTCCCACCGTTGCGTTCGGAGAAAATTCATGAGAGATGCCACTCCACCCGAATCTCATTTGATCTAAGGAGTTGAATGAGCCTGAATAATCATCCCAGCGTAACATTTGTCTAAGACCTAAAGAGGTGGATCTTTTCAATGCCGAATCCATGGCTTTGTTTGTATCGGAGATATTCTTAGAAAAGATCTTGGAGGCACTGCACGTTATGCCGCAATTTTTAAGTTGCGTTATAGTCGTTTCTACAATGGTATCGGGGTGGTTTTGAGGGTTTCCCAATGCTATTATAGGAAATAAACCGGGGGTTGGGGTGGCATAAGGAGCAAGTGCCGAAATAGTTTCTTCTGTTAAGTTTACAGGAGAGGGTTCCGGATTTATGATGGTGATGTTATCACCAAATAGCTTGTGGTTAGGGGATGTGGTAGCCATAATATGGAATTTTTATGGTTGTCAATTTAGTTTAAAGCTTAGTTTTAGTATATGGACTGAATCGGTTTGATGTATTAATGCCGGCCGTTGGAGTAGGTGGAATTAATATAATCTATAGATAGTCTTCTGCTTTGAATTGAAAATTAAGCTTTTATAATTTGGGCGCAAATGTAAATGGGAAAGTTTTTACAGCCAAATATTTTTAGTTAAAAAATCTAAATAAATTAATTATAGTTTCAAAAGAAGAGAGATGCCACATGGAAGTGACATCTCTCACATTTTAAGCGACTATTCAGATTATTCGGTCGAAAGATCGTCGTGGAGATTAGAAGAGGGACCAGGCGACGGTCAGGCCGGCCATTACGATGGATACCATCGACATCAGTTTGATGAGGATGTTGAGCGAGGGGCCGGAGGTGTCTTTGAAGGGGTCGCCTACGGTGTCNCCNACTACGGTCGCTTTGTGGACATCGCTNCCCTTGCCNCCGAAGTTGCCTTCNTCGATATATTTCTTTGCGTTATCCCANGCGCCGCCNGCGTTGGCCATGAAGATGGCNAGCACGAAGCCGGCNGAGAGACCGCCTACGAGAAGNCCGATCACGCCCGGTACGCCGAGGATNAGACCGGTGATGATNGGAACNGCGATGGCGAGGCATGAGGGGAAGATCATCTCNCGCTGTGCGCCCTTGGTCGAGATCTGNACGCAGCGAGCGTAGTCNGGTTCNGCCTTGCCTTCGAGAATACCNTTGATCTCGCGGAACTGGCGACGNACCTCGTCGACCATCGAAGAAGCGGCACGACCGACTGCGTTCATTGTNAGACCGCAGAAAAGGAAAGCCATCATNGCGCCGATGAAGAGNCCNGAGAGNACTTTCGGNCTCATNAGNTTCACNTCATAGAANGCCATGAAGTCNGTGAAAGAGGCCTGATGAATATCGACTACGCGGTCACCGATCTGGATAAAGGTGGTGCCGAGACGTTCGAGACCGATACGGATTTCCTCGATNTAGGAGGCGAGNAGNGCGAGACCGGTCAGAGCGGCGGAGCCGATNGCNAAGCCCTTACCGGTAGCGGCGGTGGTGTTGCCGAGTGAGTCGAGNGCNTCAGTGCGCTTGCGNACTTCAGGACCGAGGCCCGACATTTCGGCNTTACCNCCGGCGTTGTCNGCNATNGGACCGTANGCATCGGTNGCNAGGGTGATACCGAGAGTCGAAAGCATGCCGACAGCGGCGATACCGATACCATAGAGACCCATGGCAACGTTGCNGAAGTCAAANCCGGATGCGAACCAGTAGCTGAGAATNATNCCGATCACAACTGCGATCACNGGGATAGCNGTAGAAACCATGCCGAGACCCACACCGGAGATGATTACGGTCGCGGGACCGGTCTTTCCGCTTTCAGCCAGACGTTTCGTCGGTTTGTAGGACTGGGANGTGTAGTATTCAGTAGACTGACCGATAATGATACCGACGATAAGNCCGGTGATCACGGAGCAGGANATCATAGCCCAGTTCTGGAGGCCGAGCAGNTAGAGGATACCGAAAGTGGCGAGTGCGATCAGAATGGAGCTCAGATTTGTTCCGAGAGCAAGCGATCCGAGAAGATTCTTCATCGANGCGTTCTCCTTTGTGCGCACGCAGAAGATNCCGATGATCGAAAGGATNATGCCGACTGCGGCGATCAACATGGGTGCGATCACAGCCTTGTACTGCATCACTTCGTCGCCGGTCATCAGATATGCAGCTGCGCCGAGAGCCGAGGTGGCGAGGATTGATCCGCAATAGGACTCGTAGAGGTCGGCGCCCATACCGGCGACGTCACCTACGTTGTCACCCACATTGTCGGCGATAGTGGCGGGGTTGCGGGGGTCGTCTTCGGGAATACCGGCTTCAANCTTACCCACGAGGTCAGCGCCGACGTCGGCAGCTTTGGTATAGATACCNCCGCCNACACGNGCGAAGAGAGCCTGAGTCGAAGCACCCATGCCNAAGGTCAGCATGGTGGTGGTGATCATAGCCAATTTTGCGGTTCCGGTCGTGTCTACGCAATAATCGAGAAGGAGGAACCAGAAAGAAATGTCGATGAGGCCGAGACCNACAACTACGAGACCCATGACGGCACCCGAACGGAACGCTACGCGGAGACCTGCNTTGAGAGAGTTGCTCGCNGCGTTGGCGGTACGAGCGGAAGCATAGGTTGCGGTCTTCATTCCGAGGAAGCCCGAGAGGGCTGAGAAGAAACCGCCGGTGAGGAACGCTACGGGAACCCAGGGATTCTGAAGCTGGAATCCATAAGCCATTATAGAGAAGAGGATAACAAGACAGAGGAAGACGATTCCCACGATCTTGTACTGCTGTTTGAGATAGGACATTGCGCCCTTGCGGACGTGAGAAGCGATTTTACGCATCGTCTCGGTGCCTTCGCTCTCTTTCATCATCCTGGAGTAGAAGTAACCGGCGAGGCACAGAGCGATGATGGCCGCCGCAGGCACTATCCAGAAAACTGAATCAATCATAAGGTTTAGTTTTAAGGTTAGTTTGAAAATTGAAATTTGCGGTAAAGTTAACAAACTTTTTCATACTTCCCAAACTGAGCCCCATTTATTGCTAAAAATTTGGCAAAATCATGATAAATATCTATATTTGTAGTAAAGGCCCCATTCCACAAAGAATATGAAGCCGGGGTGGTGTTTATCGGGTTCTCCAGCTTCAACGCAGCGGAGCCCAAGCCTCAAACACAAAACGAAACCATGACACAAGAGGAGTTTTTGAAAGAATGGAATGAAGGAAACGGATCGTTGACGGCCCACACATCGGGGTCTACGGGAACACCGAAGCGTATCGTTCTTCCCGAATCGGTCGTGCTTGCGAGCGCGCGGCGAACCAATGCGTTTTTCGGAATTACCACCGGTTCACGACTTCATGTCCCACTTGATTTCGATTATATCGCGGCAAAGATGATGGGGGTCCGGGCAGCAATTTCGGGAGCGACGCTGACTTCCGAAACTCCGTCTAACCGACCCATGTCAAATCCGGAAACAGATCGTTCGGTGATTGATCTTCTGGCAGTCGTCCCCTCTCAAATGGAGTATATTATTGATAACATTGAAAGTCTGCCGGATATAAAAGCTGTGATCATCGGGGGTGGCATAATCTCAGATCATCTAAAAGAGAAGATCATAAGATCCGGTCTAAACGCATGGGAAACTTACGGGATGACCGAAACGGCCTCACATATCGCACTCAGAAGAGTGGGAGGGGAGTGGTTCGAAACTCTCGACGGCATCGAGATTTCCTTAACTCCGGAGGGTTGTCTTAGAATCAGGGTCGAAAATATTCAGGATCTGGAGACCAACGATCTTGCCGAACTCAAGGACTCCCGACATTTCAGAATTATCGGCCGTGCTGACAACGTAATCAACACGGGAGGTAAAAAAGTTGCGCCCGAAGAGGTTGAGCGCAAACTTTCAACTATATGGAATGACTTTGATTTCGCGATAACCTCGGCTCCTGACGATAAGTGGGGCGAGCGGATCGTCGCTGTGGTAGCGCCGACACCAACCTCGGCTTCAGTAGAAGCGAACGGATACTCCGGAAAATACTTTACGGATGGTGAATCAGTGAAGCCCTCTATTGAAGACCTCGCTCGGTCATTGATTTCTGAGGCCAAATCGATTCTGCCATCTCATATGGTACCCAAGGAGATCCGCTTCACTGACAATATTCCCCGAACAGCCAACGGCAAGATAGACCGCAGGGCGCTGAAGAAGAACTAAGACCCCATCCCACAAAAAATGGGGCTAACAGCGCCAGTCGAGATCGGCGAACTGGGCGTTATCGAGAGGGGCGGTCGGGTCGTAGGTCATGTGTTCGCCTGTCAGTCGGATAGGAGTGACGAAGTTATTGGTATACAGTGCACCCGTGCCGAGACCCTGGGCGAAATCTGCCCATTCAGTGCCTTGCGTCATCATAGCCGTGAACTGAGCGAGAGCGTTCAGACCCACATTCGATTCGAGCGCAGAGGTTATCCACCAACCGATTCCCAATTCCTTGGCGATGCCTATCCAGGTCTCGGCTCCGGAGAATCCTCCGCAGAGCGCCGGCTTACAGACAATAAAGGCCGGTCGTACATATTCGAGCAGATGACGTTTCATCTCGTCGTCATAGACCCCGATCAATTCCTCGTCGAGAGCGACCGGCACAGGCGACACATCGCAGATGAACTTCATCAGATCTATGTTGCGGGCCGGAATCGGCTGTTCTATTGAATGGACCTCAAGGTCGGCGAGCTGGGCAAGTCTCGGCATGACGTTGTCCATCACGAAGCCACCGTTGGCGTCGACCCTTATGGTCAATTGATCGGCCGGGAAATGGCTGCGGATAGAGCGGATGATGTCCAGCTCCTTCTTCCAGTCGAGCGACCCGATCTTCATTTTGACGCACTTGAATCCGGCTTTGATCTTTTCGTCGAGACGCGCCAGCATTTCCTCTTCCGAGCCCATCCATATCAGACCGTTGATCGTCATTTCGGACTTTCCCTCGGTGAACTCCGTCGGCCAATATATGTGGCGGCAACCGCCGGCATAATCTCGTATGGCCATTTCGAGACCGTAGTTCAGAGACGAGTAGCGGCTGAGATCCGTTCCCCGGCCAAGAGCGATATTGGCAAGCATCTCCACGAGCTTGTACTCATACCGACCGTCGGCCTCAGGAGAGAGGCCCGGGAAAACGGCACATTCTCCGAGTCCGAAATGTTCGGGATCGTTCTCGTCGTAGATCTTGATGATATATGTCGGCTTCTCAGTAAGCACCCCGCGCGAGGTGCCGGCGGGTTGCTTGAAGTGAAGCATGTACGGACAATAGGCGAGACGCATGTGATCAGGGGAATTTGGGGAACTGGTCGAAATCGGGCTCACGCTTTTCGAGGAACGCGTTCTTGCCTTCCTGAGCCTCCTCCATCAGATAGTACATGAGGGTAGTGTCTCCGGCGAACTCCATCAGGCCATGCTGGCCGTCAAGTTCGGCGTTGAGCGCGCGCTTGATCATGCGGATGGCGAAAGGTGAGCGTTTGAGGATCGTGCGGCACCATTCAACCGTAGTCTCCTCCAGTTTGTCGAAGGGAACGACTGTATTGACCATACCCATTTCAAGCGCCTCCTCGGCGGTATACTGGCGACAGAGGAACCAGATCTCGCGTGCCTTCTTCTGACCGACACAACGGGCGAGGTATGACGAGCCGAAACCGGCGTCGAAACTACCGACCTTGGGGCCGGTCTGGCCGAAGCGGGCATTGTCGGAAGCGATCGAAAGGTCGCAGACCACATTGAGTACGTTACCACCACCGATTGCATATCCGTTGACCATTGCGATCACAGGTTTCGGAATCGAACGGATGGCGTGGTGAAGCTCAAGCACGTTCAAACGCGGAACGCCGTCCGAGTCAATGTAGCCTCCGACACCCTTCACGTTCTGGTCGCCTCCGGAGCAGAACGCCTTGTCACCGGCACCGGTCAGCACGACCACGCCGATATCCTGACGTTCGCGGCAGATAGCCATGGCGTCGAGCATCTCCTGGTTTGTCTTGGGGCGGAATGCATTGTAAACCCTGGGACGGTTGATTGTTATCTTTGCGATACCCTCGAACTGTTCGAAGAGAATATCCTCATATTCCTTTATGGTTTTCCAGTCGTATGTCATATTTAGATTTATTTTGTTGAATGTATGAGAGAGTGTTTGAATTTAAATCAAATTTAATGTTTAGAGAGGTTTAGAAATTTTTGATTTCATCACAAAGGATCTTTTGTGCGCTTTTCTAAAGATTTCATCGGTCGCGATGCCCGCATCGCTCCCTCTTCAACTTTGAAAAATCATCCCAAAATCTCTCTTTGTGCTAAAATCATTTAAATTCAAACACTCTCT